>CAVVMA010000015.1:0-459046 GCA_963749215.1 uncultured delta proteobacterium
TCAATTCGGTTTCCGTGGTCGGCTTGCCGCTGACGCCCTGGCTGCGCGAGTTCCTTCGCGACCGGCTCGAGGTCGGCGACATCTTCGAGCGCGGCGGCACGCAGGAGGGCGCGGCGCTCGACGAATGCGCAATTCACGGCGCGCCGCACGTGCACGAGGATGTCTGCTACCTCGAGGTCGTCAACGGCGAAGGCAAACCGGTGGCGGCGGGAACGCGCGGCCAACTCGTCGTGACCAAACTCACCGCCGCCGGAAGCGTCTTCGTACGCTACTGCACCGGCGACTTCGCCGCCTTTCAGCCCGGCGCGTGCGCTTGCGGCTGCGGCTTCCGCAGGCTCAAGATTTACGGCCGTCCCGAAAGCAGCGTCGCGGTCGGCGATCGGACAATCGCCGCCTATGACGCGCGCCTGTGCGTCGAGGAAGACCCCGCGCTGGTCGGGCGCAACGTCCTGCTGGTCCGGGACGGCAAGCGGCGGAGCGAAATTCTCACTGTCGCGATCGAAGGCGCGGCAACGAACGAAGAACAACTTCGCCGCCGGCTTCAAGATCGCCTCGCCTTAGGGCGGGTCGAGCTGATCTGGCTGGGAAGTCTGCGCATCAATTGGGGCTTTCGCCAGGTGTTCGACAGACATGAGATTCCTTCGCCCCCGGTCCGCGAGGTTGCCAGATGAGACTCATGCTGCCGACCAACTGGGACCCCGAACTGCTGCCACAAATCGCGTCCGTCCGTCCGGAGTACATTTACGGCAGTCTGCCCACCGAGGCGACCCTGCGTCCGTCCTTCGTCCTCTCTCAGGCCAGCGAAGACGAAGTCGCCGCTCACATACGGCAGGCGCACGATCTCGCGATCAAGGTGGTTTACGTCATGAATGCCACCTGCCTTGGCAACCGGGAATTTTCCGAAGAGGGGCGCGGCGAAGTGCTCCAGCGCCTGCAATGGCTGGTCGACATCGGCGCGGACGCAGTGGTCACCGCCAATCCGTTCGTCATGGAGCTGGTGCGGCAGAACTTTCCCGATCTCGAGCTGCACGTTTCGGTGCTCGCCTCGGTCAACGACCCGCGCAAGGCCCGCTTCTTCGCCGAACTCGGCGCGGTGGTGATCCATCTCGATCCCCAGGTGAACCGCGACTTCCGCCATCTGAAGGCCATCCGCAAGGCGGTCAACTGCCGCCTGTCGGTGGTAGTCAACGAAGGCTGCGTCCTCAGTTGTCCGATTCGCCAGTACCATTCCAACATGATTTCTCACTCGCGAGAGAGTATCGCAGGCCGTTACTATGTTGACTACTGCTACTACCAGTGTTCGCTGCAAAGGACGATCGACCCGGTAGAGTACCTGCGCTCGCCGTGGATACGTCCCGAGGATTTATCAATTTATGAAGAGCTGGGCATCGACATATTCAAGGTGGCCGGGCGCGAGAAGATGGAGGAAGGGCCGAGTTCGCACACCGAATGGATAGCCGCGGTCGCAGATGCCTACCACTTGCGGCATTGCGACGACGTTGCGCGGCTGCTGGTCGGTACTCAGTCTCCGGAATCGGTGTTCGGCCAAAGCATCGAGCCCGTGCGCGTGAAGATCGCGAGCGCCGCACTGGACGGATTTTTGCGCTTCTTCCAGGACGACCGCTGCGCGCTCGATTGTGACCGATGCGATTACTGCGGACAGTGGGCGAAACGCGCGGTTCGAGTCGACGGAGATACCGCGGAATTGGCGCGGGGCCTGGAATCAGACCTGGAGAGGATCCGGGTCGGGAGCTATCGGAGTGGCCGGTGATTATCACTGTCGAGTCACAGATTCTAATCGGACTGCATATTCTTTTCGCCGCGGTCTTCGTCGGTTCCAATGTGTTTCTGGATTTTCTGCTGACGCCGCGCCTCGACGTGATCCCGCCGGGTCAGGCCGCCCGGCTCGGCGACAAGATCGGCGTGGACTTCGCGATTCTGAACTGGATCACGCTCGGCGGCCTGCCGCTGACGGGCCTTCTTCTGCTGTGGCGGCTTTCGGCGATCGGCCGCCTCATCACCTGGCAGTTCTACGGCAGCGGTTACGGCGTCGCGCTGCTGAGCATGATGACGATCTGGCTCTCGCTGGTGGTGACCGCCGCGATTCTCACCTTCTACTTGCGGCCTCGAGTCCTGATAAAGGTGCCTTACGATACGACCAGGCAGCAGGTGGAGAGCGCGCGGCAGGACGCGATGCTCTATGCGACCTGGATGCAACGGTTAGCTCGCTTCAACGTTATCGTCTCGGTGCTGGCGATCCTGGTTGGAGGCTTCCTGCGTTTCAGCGGGTTCCTCTTCTTCTAGCGCCGTTCGCCTTGCTCGGACAGCACTAGCATTGGGCATGCGATGAACGATCAAGACCGCGGGGGCGGGATCGAGCGGGGGAGTCGCGGCGCGCTTGTCGATCGTTTCGGTAGAACCAAGAAGAAGCTGCGGCTGTCTCTTACCGATCGATGCAACTTCAGGTGTGTTTACTGCATGCCTGAAGAGCCGGCATGGAAGCCGAGAAGCGAGCTGCTCACGTTCGAGGAAATGTACACGCTGGCCGCGCTTTTCGTCGATCGGCTGGGAATCGAACAGATTCGGCTTACCGGTGGAGAACCGCTCGTGCGTCGCAACGCGGTCAACTTCATTGCGATGCTCGGCCGCTTGCGGTCAGCCGGCTTGAAGAGAGTATCGCTGTCCACCAACGGCGTGTTTCTGGGCCGGGAAGCGCGAGCGCTGAAAGATGCCGGCCTCGACGATGTGAACGTAAGTCTCGATTCGCTCTCCTCCGGGCGCTTCTCC
Source organism: uncultured delta proteobacterium (assembly GCA_963749215.1). Classification (GTDB taxonomy): domain Bacteria; phylum Desulfobacterota; class Binatia; order Binatales; family Binataceae; genus CAVVMA01. The sequence continues at coordinate 2,788 of CAVVMA010000015.1, forward strand.
GACCTCACCGGAGGCGGCGACCTCAACCAGGTCTTACGGAGCATCACACAGGCCCGTGACGCGGGACTTGACGTCAAGGTCAATGCAGTTGTTATTCGCGGTCGAAACGAGAACGACATCGTGCCGCTGGCGCTATGGGGCTATGAGTATCGCCTTCCGCTGAGACTTATCGAGTTCATGCCACTCGACGCACGGGGCCTGTGGAGTCCCGACAAGGTGTTTTGCGAGAAGGAAATCATCGCGGCCCTCGCCCGGCATTTCGAGGTCGCCGCGATGCCGCATAGCCGTGAGCCGGCGACTTACTACCTCTTAAACCACACCTACCCTCTCGGGATCATATCAACGGTGTCGAACCCGTTTTGCGCCGATTGCGATCGGATTCGACTGACGGCGGACGGAAGGTTGTTTCCGTGCCTCTTTTCCGCTGGGGGCGTTGATCTCCGGAGCGGACTTCGCGCCGGCCAGGCCTCGGACGCGATTGAACAACTGATCCGTGCGGCCGTTTGGAACAAGCCGCGAGGCTTCGTCGATCGACCTGTCCACACCGGACCCCCGGTGCGGATGCACGTCCTTGGAGGCTGACGAAAACATGCGATTAAAGAGCATCCACATCGCGCCTTTTCGACAGCTCACGGATTCGCCATCCAAGAGTGGCTCGAATGGAGCCGGGCCTGTAGCCATTGGTCACACAAGGTGCGTCCCCTTTGGCGCCAAATGCCGATGACAAGTATGGCACGCTGGATGCGTGTCGCAACCCACTATACGAAGGACTTAGTCAGGGGCTCAAACATGCACAAGACTCGCCGGCCAGGAAGCGTTTCGAGATTATGCCGCGCGGCATCGCTCTGCACGCTCGTGTTCATTGTGCTCGGTTCGTCCTCCGCCCTCGCGCAAGTGAAACCGGGCGACTTCGTCACCGCAAGCGACGCCTACAAGGTACGAAACCTGGTCTCGCCTGGAGTCTATCTGAGAGTGCTGGGCGGCATGTCGATGAAGATCGTGACCGGCGGGCGCGTCGAGTGGCCCCCACCCTATCGCGAGGCGACCGAAAAATACGCCCCGCAGGTGAGGCTCAGCACCGACGGCAGGAGCCTTGTCGGCTACGTAGCCGGCGAACCATTTCCGTTTATCGATCCGAACGATCCCGATGCCGGCACGAAAATAATGTGGAACAACATGTTCCGCCCGACTTCGACCGACGACTATGACGTCAGGGACTTCGCCTGTATCAGTGAGTATGCCGGTCTCAACCGGATGTATCGCCCGATTGACTACTTCGAGATCGGTCATCTGGCAAGCTACAACCTCGTGGGCCGGACCGAAGTCGAACCAATCCCGGTCGATCGCGATTTTCTCAACAGCGGGCGCTACGCGCTCACCGCCTTCTATCCGTTTCTCGCACCAGAGGAGGACAGGGGACGCGGCTTCGTACGCTATCGTTACGCGAACCCGGCGAAAGGCGACGACGTTTGGTGGTGGATGCCCGGACTGAGAAGGGTGCGCCGGGTAAACGAAGCGTCGCTCGGCAATGCAGCCGGCGCGATCACCTGGGGACCCGACAACTTCCAGGGTTTTGCCGCAAAAAACGAGAACTACAATTGGCGCTTCCTGGGCGAGAAAAACATGCTCGCCTGCGTGGAGGCAGCCAACGTGCCGGAAGTCACGTGCCGGACCGATGGTGGGGCGAGTGCGTGCCCGGAAAACTGGGAGCTGCGGCATCTTTACATAGTGCAGGGAGTCGCCCGTCACGACCGGATATCCGAGGAACTCTATAGCCGGCACATTCTGTACGTGGACTCGGAAGCGACACACATCGTGTATCAGGACTTGTACGACCGCAACGGAGAGCTCTGGAAGAATTATGTGCGATGGGCGGCGTACCGCGATCGGGCTGCCCCGGACGCGCGAATCGCCATATATCCATTCAAGCGCGTGTTTCAGGTCGCGGCCAGTATCCAGGACCTCAAGACCGGGTTTGCGTCAATATGCTATTCGCCTGCGCCCCAGACAGCCGAGCGGGACTCCTGGTACATCAACATGGGTGCCGTGGACAAGAGCTTCTTTACGACACAGGCGCTGGTGGCGGCAGCGCCGTAGACGCTTTGGTCGCGCCGCGGGAACTGTTCCGATGCGAACTTCGATCGGATGCGCGGAGGAGTTTTGATGAAAACCTCTAATACTCAATCGTTTGCGGCAAATGCGCTCGATCGGGCGCTCGTCGGAAGACGTCTTTCGCGAGAAGAAGTCCTTGCGCTCTACGAGGTTCCCTGGCCGGAACTGGCTGCCGGTGCTCACGAACTTCGCCTCCAAATGACCGATCCAGAGATAGGCACTTACTCGATTGGAGGCAACATTGACTATACGAATGTCTGCGTCGTGGCCTGCAAGTTTTGCGCTTTCTATCGCGCCGGGCATCAGAAGGGCGCCTTCACTCTCACGTTCGATGAAATTCTTGGCCAGATGGAGGAGATCAGGCGAATCGGCGGCCGCGACGTCCTCATTCAGGGCGGCGTCAATCCCGATCTGCCTTTCGACTGGTATCTCGAACTGTTCCGTCTGATCAAAGCCGGCTATCCCGAAATTCACATCGACGCACTCAGTCCGGAGGAGATCCTTGGTCTGGAGAAGCTCACCGGCCGCAACGCGGAAGAGCTTCTGGCCGATCTGAAGGACGCCGGCATGGATGGAATGCCCGGGGCTTCCGCTGAAATCCTGGTGGATGAAGTGCGCGCGCGTACCGCCCCGACCCGGCTTACGGTACGCAACTGGTTCAGGATCGTCGACACTGCGCTGAAGCTCGGGCTTTTCAACCCATGGGTCAGCATGGTCACCGGCTTTGGCGAGACTCCTGCGCAGCGCGTGGAGCACTTGCTTGCGCTGCGCGAACATCAGGAGATCGCGATGGAGCGCCATGGCAACGGGTTTGCCGCATTCAAAGTGTGGCCGGCCCGGCTCGAACCAACCCGGCTCAACGGCAAGACGCCGGCCGCGCACCCGGACGAGACGTCGCGTGAGTACCTTCGTCACGTCGCCGTGGCGCGCCTGACCCTGAACAACATCCGCAACCATCGCGCAGTCTGGCGTACCATGGGCTTCGGCGTAGCCCAGGCGGCTCTTCGCGCGGGCGCAAATGATCTTTGCGGGACCGGGTCGATAAACGCGATCAACGCGGCCATGATGGCCACCGGCAAACAGCTCCAGGACCCGGCGCAACTCCTGATACAGCAAGTGGAAGGTTGCATCAGCGCCGCCGGCTTTGTGCCCGCGCTGCGTGACGTACACTACAACATTCTGAGCCGCAACTGCGTAGTTGGCACTGCCCTACATGATGGCGCGGCGACATCGGGCGTGGCGGCTGTCTCCGGGCGCAAGAATGAAGAAGCTAACGCGTGAGGAGTTTCTGACCCTACTGGCCTGGAGCGGAGTGAGTCTCCCAGTGGCTATGATGGGGGCCGGCTCGCTCCGATTTCTGGTGCCGAATGTCACGTTCGGTCCTCCTACTGCGATCAAGGTCGGAAGACCCGAAGACTTTCCCCCGGGGACCCAGGTATTCTTCGGCAAAGACCGGCTGTTCCTCATATCGACCGAACGCGGCATCAGGGCGATGTCTGCGACCTGCACTCATCTCGGCTGCGCAGTCGCCAGAGTCGAGTGGGGCTACCAATGCCCCTGTCATGGCAGCAAGTACGACGCGAACGGTGTGGTCCTCGCGGGGCCCGCTCCGAGGCCGCTGCCCTGGTTCAGGATCCTCCAGGCTCCCGACGGCCAACTGGTGGTGGACACGAGTTTCAGCGTTCCAAGAGAAACCTATTTCAAGTTTGTTTAGTGTTTTCTGTGAGCCGATCGAGCTGACTGTTTTGAAGACTTGCGCTAACGTTGCGGCGATTGCCGCGGTCTCGATTCTACTCTCGGGTTGCGCCCCGAGTCCCTCAATTGTATCTGAAAGCCCTTCTTCGAACTCCGACTCCCGAGAGTCTGTACGCGCAAGGTGATGGAATTCGCGAGGTGTTCGAGCGCGAATCGCATGCCTGGCCTGTCCTCCCCGGTCAAGGATTGCTGGTAGCTACTATTCGATGGGGCTCTACTACGCTGGCCGCGCTCGATCTTCGCAGCGGGGCGCTGGTTCCGCTCGTCACGCGACCCTCCGGGGAAATGGATATTACCGGTGCCCCGGACCGGGTCGCGTATCTGGCGCGTGAAGGAGTCGATCCGTGCCGGAACTATGTAGAGGTCCTGAATTTGAGGGAGGGCTGCATTTACCGGGTCAAGCCCGCGAATGGACTCGCGATTCTGGGGTTTTCTTTCGGTTCACGCCCCACGGAATTGATTTTCACCGAGATGAATTTGCGGGAGAGCCGAAGCCGTCATGCGCACTGGCGCACCGTCCTGGCCGACGTTGGCACGGGCGATAGCCGCGTCGCCATCTCGTCAGATTCGAGGAACACGATCGCAGAGGCGATTCCTGTCCCGCTCGGGCGGTCCACGGAAACCGGGGAAACTTATTTCCTGGGGCTGCTGCCTTTCCGCGGCATGATTCATAGTGGCCTCTGGGCAATGAGCTTCGATGGCCAGGGCCCGAAAAAGAGATCGTTGCGGAGACCGCTTATGTCGGACGTCCCCGGCTCTCTGCGGACGGCGATTTTCTCGCCTACTTGTCATCGAACCCGGAGTCATTACCGGTGAGCGAGATCACAACGCCCGGTGCTCCTCCCGGAAATGTTCTGGTCGTGACGGACCTTCGAACGGGCCGGAACATCAGCCTTGCGGAGAAGCCGGGTGCGGCATTTGGCTGCCTGCGCTGGTCCGCGGCCAGCGATGAAATCCTGGTGGTTCGTCGCCACTGGCTAAACGGCCGCTTTCGCGACCAGGGCTTTCTGGCGGGAGCAAAGGAATCAGCCTTCCAGTTGGGGACAACCGGTTTTTCCCCGTCCTCTGACGCCACTGTCACCGACATAGCGAGGTGTGAAAGCAGTTCCCTGTTCTGGGTGGAGAAGGGCGTTTGGGGAACCAGGCTGCGCGACGCCGGCGCAGATCCTGAAGCAACAACGCTGCTCGCTCTTGACGACGGAGAGATCAGAGTCCTCGGCTGCCTTAAGGGCGGAGCGCTCGAGCAAGCCCCAGGGTGGGAGGCCGCCGGCCTATGAATCAGGACGAGCCGCAGGACCCGAAGACCAGTGGTCACATCGGCGCGTTCCAGTATCTCGGCCGAGTGCTGAAAGGCTCGCTCACGGCCCCGCACGAGGCGCTTGGCGCCATCTATCGATCGATTTTCCGGGGACCATACCCGTGGAACCCGCGACAGCGGCTGGCCGTCATAGTAAACAACCTGGTTCTTCATGTCCATCCGACCAGGGTTTACCGCCGAAGCATCAGTCCCACGTCCACCTTCGGTCTCGGTTTGATCTGTTTCTACCTATTTGTCATCGAGTGGATAACCGGCGTCTATCTCATGTTCTACTACGAACCGTCAACTACCGGGGCCTATGGCCGCATTTTGGACATCGACTACGTAGTAGCTTTCGGCCAGTTGATGCGCAACCTGCACCGTTGGGGTGGTGAAGCGATGGTGGCGGCCGTCGCGCTTCACATGTGCCGGGTATTCTACACGGGGGCCTACAAACCGCCCAGAGAGTTCAACTGGATTCTCGGGGTGATGCTGCTCTTTCTGACCCTGGCGCTGAGCTTTACCGGTTACCTTCTGCCTTGGGATCAGCTTTCGTTTTGGGCTGTGACGGTAGGCACGAACATCGCGAGCTACGCTCCGCTTGTCGGGCCGAAGCTCCGGTATCTGCTGTTGGGCGGCAACGCAGTCGGGAGCGACGCGCTATTGCGCTTTTATGCGCTACACGTGATCGCAATACCTTGTTTTGCCGCCCTGCTCATTAACTATCACATCTGGCGGGTCATCAAGGATGGTGGCCTGGCCCATCCACAAGAAAATACCGCACCGGCGGAGGCAAAAGTCGCCACAGCTCCGCGAGCCGACGTGGTAGTCCAGACCTTTCCTACCGTACTCTACGTTGAGCTCGCAGTTTTCCTGGTTCTGATGGCGGCCCTGATGGCCACATCGTTGCTGTTCAACGCCCCGCTCGAGCAACAGGCCAATCCGCTTCAGCCGAACAATCCCTCCAAGGCGCCGTGGTACTTCCTTGGCCTGCAAGAGATGGTGAGTTACTCGGCCTTCTGGGGCGGCGTCATCGTTCCGGTGCTGCTCACGGCATTCCTCGTCGCGCTGCCTTACGTCGATCGGACGCCAAAGGGAATCGGCGTGTGGTTCGCGCGGGAGCGCAGGCCGATAGTCGTTGTCTGGACGCTTATCTTGACACTGATTGTAGTGACTACAACGATCGGAGTCTTCTGCCGCGGCCCCAACTGGAAGTTCTATTGGCCGTGGCAGGCCTGGCCCGGTGCCCCGGTGTAGCAGCCGGCTCTGGATACTATGGAAAAGTGGGTCGCTGTGGCCGGTCTCTTTCTCACGGTCACCCTCGGATGGGCTCTCCGCGACAACTTCGACCAGGAGTGGGCAAAGTATGAAAGAACTTACTACCATTTGGCTTTTGTTCGGACGCACACCGCGGGGCAGAGGATGTGGGCCACAAGCCAGGCGGTCGAAGTAAAGCAAATCCTTCCGACTCAAGATGGTACGGTCGAGCGTTGCGTGACCTGCCATATAGCTATTGACGACCCGGCGTTCAAGGACGGCCAGGAACCCTTGAGGCAGCACTCTGCGCTGTTACGCAGTCATCCCCCGGAGAAGTTCGGTTGCGTCATTTGTCATGGCGGCGTGGGAAGGGCCGTGACCACGATGGAGGCTCACGGCCAGGGCGAAGGTCTGTCAAATCCGTTGGTAAAGGGGGAATACATTCAGGCTGCATGTTACAACTGCCACGGGTCCGAGGGCCTTGCCGACTCAGGCCACGTCGGCGGTGATCCGCGGCAGGCAATTGGTGAATCGCTACCTGTGCATGGGTTGTCACCAGATCGAAGGCGCCGGCGGGCAGGAAGGCCCCGACCTCACTGCGGTTGGAAGCCAGCGAAGTTGGCTCTGGCTATATGCACATCTGGCCCGGCCGGAGTCTGTCGTCGTGGGTTCTACTATGCCCGTGTTCCCGTTTTCCCGGGATCAGATAAAAGACATCATCATTTACCTGCTAACACTGCGCGGCGGCTCGGAACAATCTCGTCACACGATAGCGCCGATGAACAGCGCAGGATTCAATTCGACCGGACTGTCCGGCGCGGCGGCTGAAGCCGGCCGGGAGATGACCGGCCCGGGCCTGGTGACCTATGACGGAAGGGAGCTCTTCGATGGAGCCGGTTGCATCATGTGCCACTCGATCGGGAGAAGGGGCGGGCAAGTTGGGCCGGCGTTGACATATATCGGAAGGAAGCGGGACGCGAAGGACCTGGCCAGGCTGCTTCGTGATCCGGCGGAGGTTCTGCCCGGCGGGAAGATGCCCCAGCTCAATCTTACTCAACGGCAAATAGAGGCCTTAACAGCCTACCTGACCACGCTGCGATAGCAGGGGTGCCGCACGTGTTACCGCGCAGACCAGCAACCCTTTTCAATTCGCTAATGCTCTTCGCTACCGCCTTGCTCGCGGCAGCTTTGGCGGCCGGTTGCAGGTCTGACCCGCAAAGAGGGTTCAGTTCAACTGAGCGCCTGGGTTACGCGGTCTTTGTTCGAGAGCAATGCCTGTATCACTGTCACATGTATGGAACTATCGTGGGTGGTCCCTACAGTGCTCGCGACGCTCGTACCGGATTACCTCCTGACCTTCGCAAGACGCCGCGGCGGACGGCCGACTGGTATCGAGCTTATCTGATTGATCCAGGAGCGGTAATGCCTCAAAGTCCGATGCCGTCTTTCAGCAGCCTTTCCGGCCCTGAGATCGAAGGGTTGATCGCCTTCTTGCGGCGTCTCAACCGGGAATCCGTTACTCCGGCGCCGCAACCAGTCTCGGCGAGCTCGATTCCTGAGACTCGAAACGGACTGACCGAGTACGATGCGGGCCGCAGCATCTATGCCAGCAATTGCAGAGGGTGCCACGGGGAGTGGGGAAACGGGGCAGGTCCGGTTGGGAGTCTTCTTTCCCCGGAGCCTCGCGATTTTACCGATACGCTCTGGATGAGTAAGCAGAGCGAGGTCTATCTCTTCTCGGTCGTGAGCAACGGCAAGCCGAAGACGGCGATGCCGCCCTTCAGGGATCTTCTGAGTGCTCGGGAGAGAGCGCTGGTGCTTCGATACATCGAGTACTTCGCGGATCCTGTCGGCAAAGAACGGATGGAATTGGCGGTGACGACTCCAATTCGGTAGGCGTTCCGCATACAGAGGGACTACACCAGGTTGAAGTCAGGCGCTGGACTACGGAGTTTCGACTCGCTGATCGGAAAATCCGTCACCTAGTTTTGGCCGGCGACTACAGCTCTTCGCGGGCGTGTGTTGCCATGTAGGCCAGCGCCGCGCGCACTCCCACTCCCAATACCGGCTGCGGCGGAATCCAGGATGGCCCGGGCAGCCGGCGCATGTCCTCAAGGAGGTCCGAATCTGCTCCTACTGCGAGATCGGCGAGCAGTTGTCCCGCGATAGTTCCCAGGGCCACTCCCACGCCGTTGTAGCCCGCGGCCACAAACAACTTGTCATCGAACTCCCCGAAGAAGTGCGCGCCATTTAGCGAAATGCCGATCACGCCGCCCCATGTGTACTCGAAATCCACGTCGGGCAGCATCGGAAAGCGTCCGTGGAAAGCGCGCCGATGCGCCTCACGTATATCTCTCCGTTGCGCCTCACTGACATGGATAGTTGGGGAGTAGCGCACAGTGTTGCGAATGAGGATGCGACCGTCACGCGTCTTCCTAACGGTCGTACCCATCTTCTCCTCCGGCACGAGCCCCCACTCCGTCTCGCCTCCGAGGGCGCGCAGTTCCGCGTCGCTTAGCTTGCGCGACAGGCTCGCGAACGTCAGCACCGGCAGGACACGCCGCCGCAGCAGGCCGAGCATGGCGGTGTAGCCGTTCGTCGCCACGAACACGCGCTCTGCGGCGACCGTGCCGTCGCGAGTTGCGATCAGGAGGTTTCCGTCTCGACGCTCAATTCCGCGCACGGGGCACTGCTCAAACAGTTCGACGTTGGCAGGCAACGCGGCCGCCAAGCCACGAACAAGTGCTGCGGGCTGCACCAGGACGGTCCCGCTGGTGTGGATACCAACGCGGTAGTGGGCCGTGCCGGTGATCGCCCTCATCGCAGCGGCCTCATGCCGTGTGTACGGTTCACCCATCGCGTCGAGGCTACCGCAGAAAGCGTCCAGAGCGCGCGTTCCCACGTCGCCCACGGCGCCGTGCAAGCGGCCGCATTCCGCCCACTCGCAATCGATTGCGTGTGCTCGCACCAGCGTCCGGAGCGCGTCCCGGCCGGCGCGTCCCAGCCTTGTGAGGCGCCGATTTCCTTCGACACCCCGCTGCGGCTCGAAGTGTGGCAGGTCAACGATGAATCCCGAGTTGCGACCAGAGGCGCCTTCGCCAACGCGCTGCGCCTCAAGGATGACGATCCGCCAGTGCGGCTGATGCGCGGCTAGCTGGCGGGCCACTGCAAGGCCGGTGAAGCCAGCGCCGATGACCGCGGCCTGCGCGCGCTGATCCGACAACAGACGGCGTGGCGGCGCGGGCGGCGGAAGCAATGCCAGCCAGCCGCAGTAGTGATCGTCGACAGGCAATCGGCGCGTGCGCCAGCTACTCGTCACTCGTCGTCTTCCCTGGCGGAACAAATGGCAGGTTACTCTATCTCGTCTACGCAAGGACCCTGGCAAGGACGAGCTCGGTCGCCGTCGGCCCGGCTCGCCACGGAAATAGCCTGGCGACTTTACTATGTGATGGGCCGAGCGGGTTGGTAGTTGCACCACGGATCGGTGGCGAGAAAATCACCGGTCAGCGCGTAGGCGCGCGAGCGCGAGCCGCCGCAGATCGTGCGATACTCGCAGTGACCGCACCTGCCGCGTAGGGCGCTGGAGTCACGCAGCGTGCGGAAGAGCGCGGAGTCACGATAAATCTCGGCCAAGCTTTGCGAGCGCACATTTCCCGCCGAAAGCGGCAGGAACCCGCTCGGGTAGACCTCTCCCGCGTGCGATACGAAGACGAAAGCCTTTGCCCGCGTTGACGCTGTGGGGCGCAAGCCCGACAGTGTGTCCGGGCCCTTCCGACCGTCGCAGCATGTCGGGCATCTCCACCGTGCCGAGGCCGCCCGGCGACTGCGCGCCCGCGCGTTCTTCCTCACGTTGCGCGACGTAACGCCGGTAGTGGGGCGCTTCCGTGACCTTCACGACGAAGCGCGCCCTTTTCTGAACCGCGTATAGGACAGCGAACAGTTCCTCACACTGGCGTGCCCCGAGCTCGTCCAACAGCTCCCCGCGTCCGACCGGGACCAGAAAGAACACTTCCCAGAAGACCGCTCCAAGATGCTCAACCAGCTCGGCCATCTCGGACAGAAACGGCGCCGAATCGGCATAGAGTGTCGTGTTGATTTGCAGGGGTAGACCGTATCTGTGCGCCCATTCGACTGCCGCGAGCGTCTTGTCGAAGGCCCCGGGTACTCCGCGGAAACCGTCGTGAAGCTCGGCGCGCGGATAATCGAGGCTCAGCGCCATCTGGTCCAGGCCGGCCTCCTTCAACTGGCGGACCACTGTGGCGGTGAGCGCGGGTGTTGCGGCCGGTATGGTCCCCATGCGCAGGCCGAGCCGCTTACCCTCGCGCACGAGGTCAAACAGGTCGGGACGTTTGACCGGGTCGCCGCCGCTTAGAATAAACACCGGAGTGCCCATCGCGGCAGCCTCGGCAAGCAGCCCGAAGCCTTGCGCGGTGGTCAGTTCGTCGGGATGGCGTGACGGTTGGGCCGAGGCACGGCAATGGATGCAGGTGAGGTCGCACGCCTGGGTCGTTTCCCAGATCACCAGAAAGGGCGTGAGGGCGAAGTCGATCGAGGCCATCATGGCACGCTGACCGGGAGTCGATTGAGAATGCCTACCTCCTATCACAACGTCTCCGATTTTCGGACACACCTCAAGCTGCCCTCATTGACAGACTGTCGACATGATTGCCGGCGAAATTGATTTGTGGACGGCAGGCCGCTCTCCGATCTGGTCGCGCTCGAAGGGTGACGCGATCGAGATGGTCGGCTAGCACCCGCGGTCATCAATTCCGCCGCCGACTTCCATTATGAGCTTTCGACCGAAGATAGCCAGAGACCAAATTCATCCTGGGTACGAAGGATTGGCGTTTTTTTCGTGGCGAGGCCGCGATCAACGCAGCAGGGCCGGTTTGCCAAATTTCCAATCGATTCCGCAGGCGCCTCCTCCGGCCTGTCGCTGCTTAAAACTCCGACTGCGTTGGAAAGACTGGACTTTTTCGATTGCGCCCCGTAATGTTCCAAAGATGCGCGATCTTATTTCTGCGTTCGCTTGGATCGCCAAGGCGACCAAGGAAGGCGGTCCAGCGGTTGGGTTGTCGCCGATTATGCCGCCTTCCAGCGACTTGAGTGACGACCAGATCAAAGGCCTCGTGGCTTACCTGAAGCAACTGGCCGGCAAGTAGCAATTGGGAAGACCGGTTGTCCCCAAGGCGGCGTTATTTCCATGCTGACCTGGGGCCCCCGCAAGTCAGACCTTTTCGCTGCAAAAGGGCCGTGTATGCTCTGCGCGTGTATTCTAAGTCTGCCCGCTGGTCAACCCGATTTCAATGTGTGAGCTTGGGAGCTCTGTGATGCCTCCGCAAGAAAAGCCGCCGACAGAACAACAAAAAGCCTGGGCAACTACCCGGATGCCCGCGGGCCTTCTGCGTGGTCCATTAAGTATCGTAGGCGCAGTACTAGTCACTCTCAGCCTCGCCAACATCATTTTCCTGCTTCTTATTGCTATCGTGGGGTCTGAGAACAAGCCCTATCTGGGCATCTTCGCTTTCATGGTTCTCCCGGCGATAATGGTTATCGGCCTGATCATGATCGCGGCCGGCATGCTCATACGCCGGCGCCGGCAGCGCAAGCTCGCCCTCGGAGAAGTTCCGGCCTATCCGAGGATCGATCTCAATCAACCGGCCCAGCGGCGCGTTCTTGCGTATGCAGCCGCTTTCTTCCTGCTGCTTGTGGTTATGAGCGCAGTGCTCAGCTACCGGGCCTACCAGTTCACCGACTCGGTTACCTTCTGCGGTGAGACCTGTCACACCCCGATGAAGCCGGAGTTCACTGCCTACCAGGATTCACCCCATGCGCGCGTACCATGCGTGGGCTGCCACGTCGGTCCCGGTGCAACCTGGTACGTCCGTTCCAAGTTTTCCGGAACCTACCAGGTTTACGCCGTGTTCCGTGACATCTATCCGAGGCCGATTACGACCCCAATCAGCGACCTGAGGCCGGTCCAACAGGCCTGCGAAGAATGCCACTGGCCGGAAAAATTTTACGGCCCCCAGCTCAAGGTCTTCAACCACTTCGGCTACGACAAGAGCAACACGGCACGAGTAATACCGCTGCTGATCAAAACCGGCGGAGGAGATCCGAACTTCGGCAGTGCCACCGGAATTCATTGGCATATGAATATCGCCTACAAAATTTGGTACATCGCCAAAGACAAGCAGAGCCAAGTGATTCCTTGGGTGCGGGTTAAAGATACCGAGGGACGCGTCACCGAGTATCTGGCCAAGAATGGTGGTCTGACACCGGCCGAGATTTCGCAAGCACCAAAGCAAGTGATGAATTGTGTAAGCTGCCACGACCGTCCGGCCCACAGATTCCTGCCGCCCGATGCGGCTGTCGATCAGTCACTTGCGTCCGGCAGGTTGGATCGCTCGCTTCCCTTCATCAAACGGCAGGCGGTACAGATCCTGACGAAAACTTACTCCTCTGATGAAGAGGCGATGGAAGCAATCGCGACGAATTTGGATGCCTTCTACCGTAGCGACGATCCCGAGGCCTACGCGCAAAGGAAGGTGCAGATCGACGCGGCCATCACGGAGGTCCAGCAAGTCTACGAGCGCAATTTTTTCCCGTACATGAAGGTCGATTGGCATACCCACCCCGACAATATCGGGCACTTGTACTACCCCGGCTGCTTCCGCTGTCACGATGGCAAGCATGTCAGCTCGGATGGCAGGGTAATAAGCCAGACGTGTGAGACGTGTCACACGTTTCTCGACAGCAGCCAGGACGGACAGCCGAACATGCTAGGAGGGAGGCCATTTGCTCATCCGATCGATTTGAAAGCCCTCTCCGGAATGCTCTGTAGCACCTGCCACACCGGGGCAGCCCTGTAGACTCGCGGGCGGATTTCCGCCGGGATCGCCCGGACGGTATGGGTCAGATGGCACCACCTGTATCCGAACGAATCAAGTCGCGTAACCTATCGACCGGACCGGCACGAAGTAATTCCTTAGATTTATGTAGATCAGGACGGTGGCACGAGTGATGCTCGTTCTATTCGCCGTCCGTTAAAGAACGGCCAAAGCTGCGCCCAATACTTGCTATAGGAGTGCAGATAGGCCGGGAAGGGGCCGATGAGCCCCGATTTAGCTCGGCACGCTATGAGGTCTTGGCGTGCCGAGCCGCATTACCGAGCCCAGCACTTTCCCTGTTGCTACTGAAAGATCCAATTCGCGCGAAAAGCTAGCTCGCAGCCCCTACCATCCGCGCAGGTCGATCGGCCATGTTTCGAGGATCTCTTCGCCGCGGACCAGATGTATTCGCTCGTGATAGGCGATTGTTGGATCGATATGAGCCGGCATGACGCGAATCCGGTCACCCGCCTTCATCGGTGAACAAGGACCGAAAGTGATGTGCTCGTCGGATACGAACCACACTTGATGACCGCCGTCGATCGACGGGTTGCCATGATCCATTCCAAGCGCCTTCAAACCGCAATCCCCTACCGCGTGTGAGGATGAGACGGAGATGACCGTGGCCAGCACGGTGAGCCCCTGACGAAAGGGAAGACCTAGTTTGGCGTAAGCCGTGTCCATCAGCACGTAGGAACCGGCCTGGATTTCATTTGCCCACGTGTTGATGTCGTATGTTCCCGTACCGCCGGCCGATATTATGTCGCCGCCGGCGGCCTGATGGCCCTGAATCAGCAATTCCATTGCCTGCGCAGTCAGCTTCTCGCGAGCCGCTCGATCTTCGAGGCCCACGACGTGCCCTTCGTAGCCCATCACGCCGCGGACTTTGAGACCTTTGCTACGTGCCAGGTCCGCGAGCCGCCCGGCATCGTCAGGAGCGCAACCGCATCGCGGCATGCCGACATTTACGTCGATCAGAACGTCCTTCACCCCCGCCTCCGCGGCGGCGAGAATAGTGGCCACGGAATCGACGGCAACCGTAACGCGTGCCTTGACGGCTGCCAGGCGGCGCGCATCGAGCACTTCGTTGGCGAGCAGGAGATCGTCGCCGAGTCCGGCCGCTGTCATCCCTTCGATCTCGCGGATCGTGGCGCAGGTGAAGCTCTTATGGCCTGCGCGAGCCTGCATTTTGGCAAGCGCCGTACATTTGTGGGCCTTGACGTGCGGGCGCAGTCGCGGCCCCGGCAGAGCGGCCGCCATAGTCTGGAGGTTATGTTCCAAGGCGTCGGCATCTGCCAGCAGCGCCGGGGTCGCAAGCTCATGGATGGTCATCTGGTTCACCGTCGAAGAGCCGGCAAATTGAAAGAGCAGATCTCCCTATAGCACCGCCGAGGGGCTGGCCGCCGCGCTAGCTTGGGGAACCCATATGCCGCTCATGCACCCAATCCTCCGCCCGCAGGTATGCCCTCACGCCCGCAGCAGCCATGATCCGTAGCGGCTCCGGCGGCCACGGGATAACGCGGCGGTTGACGAACGGACAATCGAGCAGATCGGTTTTGCGTCCGAGAAGAAGATCGCGCAGAACCTGCGCGTTCAGATGCGTCAGCGAAACCCCGTGGCCCATACAGCCGACGCTGTAAACCGCGCGCTCGTCTCGCAAATAGCCAAGCGCCGGCACCAGATCCAACGTGACCGAGAACGGCCCGCCCCATCGGTGAGTGATCCGGACGCCTCTCAACGAGGGAAAGAGGAAGCCGATGTGCTCCTCGAGATGACGCCACACGGCTTGATTGCTGTCGGCATCGAGACTGTTCCTGTAGGTCAGCCCGACCGGCCCGCCGCCGATCACCAGGCGGTTGTCCGGCGTGCGGCGGTAATAGTGAATCAGGTTGCGCGCGTCCTCCACCCCCTCGAAACCCTTCCAGCCGATCGGCTCCAACTGCGCGGGCGTCAGCGGCTCGGTCGCGATCATGTAGGTGAAAGCGGGAATCTGCTTGCGCCTTAGTTGCGGGAAGAGGTGCGAGTAGGCGTTGGTCGCGAAGACCAGCTTCTGCGCGCTGACGGTTCCCTCCGGCGTCTTCAGCCGGAAGATCGGCTGCGATGTGATCTCCGTTACCGGCGTGTTCTCGTACACCGATACGCCGAGCTTCAGCGCCAGCCGCTTCTCCTCCCGAACCAGCTTGGCCGGATTGACCAGCAGCAGGCGCGGCTCCCACATCGCACCGATGTAACGCGGTGAGTTGACCCGAGCCCTGACCGCCTCCGCGTCGATCCAGTCGATCCCGCCGAAACCCAGCGAATTCATCAGCTCCACTTCGTGATGGAGCCGAGCGACGTAGGCCGGCGCGGTTGCCACCCTCAAAAAGCCGGGACGAATCCGGTCGCAGTCCAGCTTCTCGTGCTGGATAAGATCGTCCAGGGAGTCCACCGCGCGCTCCATGAAGGCGTGCGCTTCTTTGAGGAACTGCTTGCCGCGAATCATCGCGGTAGTCCCGAACCCAAGCCCGACCACCGTCATCCCGAACGAACCATTCCTGCCGCTCGCGCCGTACCCGATCGTGCGGGCCTCCAGCACCGCGACTTTCAGCGCGGCGTCGGCGCGTCTCAGTTCGTATGCCGTCGCAATCCCGGTAAAGCCCCCGCCGATCACCGCGACATCGACTGCGATGTCGCCCTTGAGCGAAGGCTCGGGTGTGTACGGCCCGTAGGTATCCAGCCACAGCGACAAAGGTGAATCGGGTAACCGCATGGAGTCCTCCCGCTCTCGCCGGCGTTTCCCGCGCGTGCCACCCGGCACCCGCACCCGGCGAGATGCGAATAGATGCTAGTACTCTCTGCGCGCGAAATCGACCGGAGTCACGGGCTTCGCCAATCTAATAGAATGATAAAATGTAATCGATGCCGGGCTGCATGCCCGATCTCCACGCGGCTTCGACCTTGGCATCGAAATTTCGATCGGTCTCCTTGACCGCGAAAAGCAAGGAATCGAGCCATAGAATGTATAGATGAGGAGGAATATTGGCGCCACTTCTGCTGTGACGTTGCGCCACTTCCTGCATCTGCAACAGGTTTCTGGACAGCGACAAGTCGCTGGAGTCTTGAACTACGGAATCAGCAATCAGATACAGCGACGCTTTCAGCGCTCTCTTCTGGCGCGCGAAGTCGGTGTGGCGGAACTTCTCGGCAACTTCCGGTGACGACTTGAGAAAATGGTCGTAGAACAAATCGAAAAAGACCGGCGAAGCCATGCAACGATCAAAACTCTTGCGGAAAATGATCAGCTCAGCGTAGTTCATGTCGCTTTATTCATATGATCCCGCAATACCTGCGGAGTCGCGAGGGTCAAAGGCCTCCAGGGCAGCAAATGGTAATCCAGCAGCCGTGCCCTCTCAAAACCTAGTCCGTCCGTAATTCCTTGGCAAATTTGGCCGGCATTGACTAGCCTGAGCGCCGGGTGACGTGGCCGCGACGAAGAGTTGCGGCGGCGCAAAGCCAGGTTTCGCGAGCGCACCGTGCCGGTCTTGGAAATTCTCGCCTTCCGGCATCAAATCGTGGTGCTGCGCCGAACCGGAACCCGTCGCCCTCGCTTCCGTCTATTCGATCGCCTCTTTTGGGTCCTCCTGTCGCGCAGGTGGTCGGTTGGCGCGGCAGCCTGATTGTCGTTGGACCTGAGCGGCCAAAGAGCCTTCCAGGTTCCCCACGTGGGCGAGGTTATCAACCGGATCACGTTGCTCAACATCTTCGACTGTACTAACCTCATCAGGCCCGCCGAGGGCATCGGAATCTTCCAGACTGCGTACGGTCCGACAATTACGGTCTACGACACAATCACCATTCCACTGCCGCGCCTTTAGCCAGGTTCTACCATTGACTCGGATGCGCGCGTGTACTGCTTGGGGTGGAACCGCGATGGTACCCAGGCGCGATGCTCAGTGGCGGCCTCCGATGGGTAAATTCATTTGGTCAGATCTCAGGAAGGTATTCGGCCCGGCATGGCTTGTGATGATGGCTGATGTTGACGCTGCAAGCATAATAACCGCGATGCAGACCGGCGCCACATTCAAATACGAATTCATTATAATCCTGATCGTGCTGATCGTTCCTCTTTATTTCATCTGTGAAGTGGCAGGCAGGGTCGGCGCTGCAACTAAGAAGGGACTAGGAGAACTGATAAGGGCAAATTTCTCAAAGAAGCTGGCCATTGCATTAAGTTTTCCCATGGCAGCGACAGACTTCCTTAGCTACGTTGCCGAATATACTGCGATAGCAGTTGGCATGTCTATAATCGGAATACCCCCTCTGATCTCGCTTCCGCTGGTTTACGTGGCCCACATCCTGGTTGTGTTCAAGCAAGAATACGCTGCCGCTGAAAAATATCTGCTTGCAGCCTCTATCGTGATGCTCGTCGCTTATCTGGCTTTCATGAGCAAGAGCGTATCCGGGTACTCCCTTGTGCCCCGGCACGTGAGCAAGAACTTCTTCTTTCTCATAGCCGCAAACGTCGGCGCCGTGATAATGCCATTCATGCTTTTCTACCAGACCACCGCTACAGCCAAAAAAGAGTACCATTCTGTTATAGCAACCAAGATAGAAACCTTCGCAGGGGCGGTTTGCAGCGAAATAATAATGGTGGCGATAGTGATCGTAAGCGCGGGACTTGGTTCTAAAGTAACAATCAATACCACCGCCGGCCTCACAAGTGCAATAAATAGTTTAGGCGGAACTTATGCCCCCGTGCTATTCTCACTGGGATTGGTAGCGGCCGGTTTCCTTGCCCTAATAGTGATATCAATGGCGAGCGCATGGGGAATAGCAGAGGCACTTGATGTAAAGGGTAATACCTGGTTTAAGATATATGTACTCGAGTCTTTGCCTGCGGTAGTAATTCCCCTGCTCTTCGGAAATCTGATAGCGTTGGTGCTGGGTTTGATGGTGGCACTTGTCTTCGTACTGATAGGTCCCGTGGTGGCAATGGGGCTTTTGGCCCAGGACAAGAGGTTGATGGGGGAACACGCGCTGAATAAATTTGACAAAATCGGGTTTTGGGGCAGTGTGATAGCGGTTATCTGCTGCGGCCTGCTTGCATTTGTATGAACTTGGATGCTCCGGAAACGGTTGCGTCTCTTGGCGATTATAGAAACCCTCAGAGACGGACGCCTGGGCAGATCGGCCAAGGCACCGGCGAATCGTCGCGCACGAGCCGGCATCTGAAACGAAAAGGCGAACATAGAGCCGGCGGCAACATAATGATTATCGGCGTTCTCACGGAGAGCTTTCCGGGCGAGCGGCGGGTCGCCCTGGTGCCTGCCTCGATTCCCGCTTTGCTCAAAGCCAAATGTGAAGTGGTGGTGGAGGCCGGGGCAGGACTCGGCGCGGGTTATACGGATGCGGCTTATGCCGAGAAGGGAGCGAAGCTCGTTGCGACGCGCGCCGAGGTTTTCAGCGCGGCGGACGTGGTGCTCCAGGTGTTATGTCACGGCGCCAACGACCGCACCGGCCGCGAGGACCTTCCCCTGATGCGTCCGGGGCAAGTGCTGATCGGCTTTTTGCGCCCGCTGGGGTCGCCGCATACCGTACAGGAGATCGCGGCGCGGGGAGTGTCGGCGTTCGCGATCGAACTGATGCCGCGCATCACCCGCAGTCAGAACATGGATGCGCTTTCAGCGATGGCCA
This sequence comes from uncultured delta proteobacterium, assembly GCA_963749215.1. Lineage (GTDB taxonomy): Bacteria > Desulfobacterota > Binatia > Binatales > Binataceae > CAVVMA01. Next base: position 21,772 of record CAVVMA010000015.1, read on the forward strand.
CGGTCTGCGGCTACAAGGCGGTGCTGATCGCCGCCGACATGTTGCCGCGGTTTTTCCCGATGCTCACGACCGCGGCGGGCACGATTACGCCGGCGCGGGTGCTGGTGCTGGGCGGTGGCGTGGCCGGGTTGCAAGCGATCGCCACGGCGCGACGGCTCGGCGCAGTGGCTTCAGCCTACGACGTGCGGCCCGCGGTAAAGGAACAGGTGCAGAGCCTCGGCGGGCGCTTCGTCGAACTGCCGCTGGAGACCGGCCAATCGGAGGACGCCCGCGGTTACGCGCGCCCGCAGGACGAAACTTTCCTGCGCCGACAGCGCGAACTGCTGACCCGCGTGATAGCCGAGAGCGACGCGGTGATCAGCACCGCGACGGTGCCGGGCAAGCGCGCGCCGCTGCTCATCACCGCCGACATGGTGGCGCGGATGGCGCTCGGCTCCGTGATCGTCGATCTCGCCGCAGAGCGCGGCGGCAACTGCGAGCTCACCCGGCTGAACGAGGTGGTGCGCGAGCACGGCGTCACCATCGTCGGCTATTTCAACCTGGCGAGCACCGTCCCCTACCATGCCAGTCAGATGTATTCGCGCAACCTGACGGCGTTCCTGTTGAATCTGCTGAAGGACGGCAAGCTCAATATCGACCTTGATGATGAGGTTACGCGCGGGACCCTGGTCACGCGCGACGGAAAGCGTGGTGCATCCGCTGCTGGCGCAGGCGCAACTTGCAGGCGCCGCAGGCGCCGTGAAAATGCCGTAACGTGGTGTCTTTGAGGAAGGAACGATGTCTGACTTGATGTCAAATCTTTACGTACTGGTGCTGGCGGGCTTTCTCGGCTTCGAGGTGATCAGGCGGGTCTCGCCGCTCCTCCACACGCCGCTCATGTCGCTCACCAACGCGCTCGATGCCATCGCGGTGGTCGGCGCGATCGTGATCGCGGGCGAGCAGCGGAGCACGCTGGCAACCGTGCTCGGCACGCTGGCGGTGGCCACCTCGGCGAGCAACGTGGTCGGCGGGTTTCTCATCACGGACCGGATGCTGAGGATGTTCCGAGCCGGCGCCAAGACCAAAGCGTCATGAGCCCGCAAGCCACCAGGCAGATCATCGAGTTTGCCTACCTCTGCGCCGTCGCGCTGTTCGTGCTCTCGCTCAAATGGCTGAGCGCTCCATCGACCGCGCGGCGCGGCGTGTTGGCCGGCGAGATCGGCATGGCGCTGGCCATCGGAGCGACCCTGCTCTACCACGGAATCGTGAGCTACCACTGGATCGTGGCCGCGCTGGTGGTGGGATGCGTCGTCGGGATTCCGCTCGGTCTGGTTCCGATGACGGCGGTTCCGCAGCGGACCGCGCTCAGCCACGCCTTCGGAGCGCTCGCGGCGGCGCTGGTGGGAACGGCGGAGTATTACCTGGACGCGCCGCACATCTCCCGTTTCACGATGTCGGCGCTGGCGATCGAAGTCATCCTGGGCTCGCTCACTTTCACCGCGAGCTTGATGGCGGCGGGCAAGCTGCAGGAGGTGCTGCCGCAAAGGCCGATCACCTACAAGGGGCAGAACTTCGTCAACTTGTCGCTGCTGGCCGCCGCGGTCCTGGTCGCGGTCTACCTGGTTCTTAATCCGGGGGCGACATATCTCTTCCCGGTGATCGTGGCGATCCCGCTGCTGTTCGGGTTCCTGATGGTGATTCCGATCGGCGGAGCCGACATGCCGACCGTGATCTCGCTGCTCAATTCGTACGCGGGGCTTTCGGCCGCCGCGATGGGCTTCGTGCTCGACAGCAAGCTCCTCATCGTCGCCGGCGCGCTGGACGGCTCCTCGGGCTTCATCCTGTCCATCATCATGTCGCGCGCGATGAACCGCTCGTTCACCAACGTCCTCTTCGGCGCGTTCGGGCAGGTGCAGGAAGCGGCGGCAAAGGTTGAGCAGAAGCCGGTCCGCTCGGTTACCCCCGATGAGGCGGCCGCGATCCTCGAGGCGGCCAGTTCGGTGATGGTGATTCCGGGCTACGGGATGGCGGTGGCCCAGGCCCAGCATCGGGTGCGCGAACTGTACGACATCCTCACCCGGCGCGGCGCCGATGTGAAGTTCGCCATCCATCCGGTCGCCGGGCGCATGCCCGGCCACATGAACGTGCTGCTTGCCGAGGCGGACGTTCCCTACGACAAGCTGCTCGACATGGACGAGGCCAACCTCGAGTTTCCCCAGGTCGACGTGGCGCTGGTGATCGGGGCCAACGACGTGACCAATCCGGCCGCGCGGCACGATCGTGGAAGCCCGATCTACGGCATGCCGATCCTGGACGTGGACAAGGCCCGCACCGTGATGGTCATCAAGCGCAGCTTGAGCCCGGGCTTTGCCGGTATCGACAACGAGCTTTATTACATGGACAAGACGTTGATGCTGTTCGGCGACGCCAAGGCCTTCGTCGGCAGTATCGTGCGCGAGCTTTCCGCCGTCCGGCAACTCTCACGTATAGCCGGGGGGCTGCGCAAAGTCGCATGTCGGGATCTAATTTTCGGTAACGACCGCGGGGCCAATAGTTGGCGATGAGTGCGCTTCGCCGTCTGGCTTCGGAGTCCTGGTGGTGGTCGGCTTTTCCGCCAAAGCATGCCGGCGCAAGGAACGTAACTCACATGGAGCACAAGCACACGCAGGAAGCGATTCGCGAACGCCTCGCGGCGAGCCCAAGCCAGAGCTATCTCCGCGACTGGGTCTACGGTGGTGTCGATGGTGTCGTCACTACATTTGCAATCGTATCGGGTGTGGTTGGGGCCCGGCTCTCGCCCAATGTGATCGTGATCCTGGGTCTTTCCAATCTGGTCGCCGATGGCCTCGCGATGGCAGCGAGCAACTACCTGGCTACGCGGTCAGAGCACGATGAGCTTCGCCATGCCGAGGCGATCGAATATCGGCACATCAGGACTGTTCCAGAGGGCGAACGCGAGGAGGTGCGCGAGATCTTCCGAGGGTACGGCCTGCAAGGAGACATACTTGAGCGCGTCGTCGAGACAATCACGGCAAACCGTGGCCGGTGGGTGCGGACAATGCTGCGCGAGGAGTATGGGCTGCCGGCGGCGGTCCGATCGTCATGGCGAGCGGCAGCTTCAACTCTCTCCGCTTTCCTCCTCTGCGGCCTATTACCTCTCATTCCATTCGTCACGGGCCTGACAAACGCCTTCGAGGTCGCCGCCGTTGCGACTGGATTCGCCTTCGCCCTCATCGGGGCCCTCAAGAGCAGGTGGTCGGTTCGACCGTGGTGGCGCTCGGCCCTTGAAACGCTCGCTGTTGGCGGGGGCGCGGCGACGGTCGCCTACGGGATCAGTTCAGGGATTCGCGGATTCTCGGGCTGAACCCTTAGAGCCAGGAAATCTTCTCAGCGCCATGTGAGCCTGCAGCTCACCACGGCGGTAAGACCTCCGATTGCTTTCACGCGCGTGCTCGAAGCACGCACCGCGATCGAGATGGCGAAGACCATCATCTTTCCCGCGGCAATCCGTTATCAGGGCGAGCTCGCGGCTACCTGTGCGAGCCTGAAGGCAGTGGGTTACACCTTCGACACGGACACGCTGGATAAGATCACCGCCCTGGTGAAAGAGTTACAGAACGGAATCGCAAAGCTCGAGAAGGTGTTGGCGTCCCATGGGGGTACGACGAAGCTCGAACACGCGGCTCACCTATGCCATGAGGTAATCCCCGCCATGGCGGCGGTCCGCAAAACCGCCGACACCCTCGAGGGCACGGTTGCCGACGACCTGTGGCCGCTGGCGACGTATCAGGAGATGCTTTTCATCATGTAGGCTTCCATCCACGAACAGACGGCAAAGCAACTTCGGCGCGGCGGCCCCAAGCCGCCACGCCGAGGACGATTCGCAAGGCTGTCTCCCAGGTAACTGAGCCTGTCGTTCTTTCGCCGCTGGGGCTGGCCAGAGCCGGCGTGCGGTGAGGGATCGCCGACGAGGAGACTCCGATGTTGACGCTTTACTTCGCTCCGGGTTCGAGCTCGATGGCGCCGCATATCGCGCTGCATGAGATCGGCGTGCCGTTCGAGCCGCGGCTCATCCCGATGGCCAGGAAGGAACAACGTGAGCCGGCCTATCTCGCGATCAATCCGGAGGGCAAAGTCCCCGCGTTGTTGATCGACGGGCGGCCGCTAACCGAAGTTGCCGGCATCCTCTTTTATCTGGGGCGCCGCTTTCCCGATGCAGCGTTGATGCCCACCGATGATCCGGAAGCGGAGGCCCACGTAATCTCATGGATGTCATTCATTGCGGCGACGATCCATCCGTCGCGCCGGCTCCGGATCGAAATCGCGAAACAGGTGTGGGCGCTGGCCGAGCAGCGGCTGGGAGGTCGCGATTGGGCGGTCGGACGCTATTCGGTCGCCGACATCCATCTATTCCGCCTGTTCTGGCGCCTGGTGGGATCGCACAAAGCCGTCGCCGAAACGTTCCCCGGGCTGTTTTCCCATTACCAGCGGATGATGGCGAGGCCGGCCGTCCAGCGCACTCTCGAGATCGAATCGGCGATCGGTTACGAGCTGCCGGCGTAAACGGTCGATAGCAATGGTGGGTGCGTGTCGAATTGGGCTCGAGTCAGACCTCGAATGGGAATTGCACCTCGACTCCGGTGAGGCGGCGCAGATGGCGCGTCAGCCGCCGTACACCCTCCGCCGATTGATAAGCTCCGTTCTTCGCACCGCCGCTGATAAGCCGCGTGCCCATCCATACCAGCTCCGAGACGCATCGCACCGCCTCGTAATACCGGACTCTCGGCGCCGGTAGCGGCGCCAGCCGCCGATACGCCCGTTCGTAGGACCGCCCAGCCGCTCTTGTCGAAGCGTACACAAGCTGGCGAAGAATCGATGGGATCGGCACCGGCACGGTCAGGAAGCTCGCGACCGTGAAGCCGACGTCCAAGGCAGGCTCGGCAACCGTCGCATTTACCCAATCGATCACCCCCGTAACCTCACCATCCTTGACCATGACGTTGAAAGGCTGGAAATCGCCGTGACAGATGACGAGCGAGTCCGCCTGCGGCGGACGCTTGTCAATCAGCCAGGCAACCGCCGGACGAAGATCGGAGAGCGGACCCGAACCGGTCTTGTCAAACATCGCGCGGAGCCTGCCGTCGAACGTGATCGTGCCGAGGTTGAGGCCTTCGTGCTCGAACGCGCGCAGCAGCGGGTCACCGGCCAGGCGATGGAGCTGCGCTTGCGTTCGGGCAAGCTGTAAAATCGTCCGGCGCAAAATCCGCGGCATGCCGATCAGGAGGCGCATCAACTCGGCGGAGGGCCGTCCGCGGCCCAGACCTTCGAACTGCGCCAGCATCGTGGCGCCCGGCACTCTTGGCATGATCAGAAACGGCGCGCCGATTTCCTCCGCGCTGGTGACCGCGATCAGGATGCGCGGCGCTGGAAAGCCACGCTCGGCGACCGTATTATGAATCAGCGCCTCGCGCCTCGCGCGTTCCGGATCGTCCGGGCGGCGGAAGACTCGCAGCACCAGCGGTCCTTCGAACTCGGGCGGCGCGCCGCCCAGCGTGAAGCTGTAGATCAGGCTCTCGAACCCGCCCCGCAGCTCTACCGGCGGCGCGGCATAAGTCAGCTCCGAACTGCTCAGGCGGTGATGTAGGAAATCGAGCAGCCGCGCAGAGCGATCGGTTTCGCCGCCCTCCATAGCGCCACCAAGCTAGCATCGCTAAATTGCAGGTTCGACGCAGGGCCGAGGCTGCATCGTTGATCGGTTTGCGCTTCGTCGAGCGGTCGCGTTCGGCGAGGTCCTGTTTCACCCGCCGTGATCGCGCACGTAACGCTCGGTGAGCATCGAGGCCCGCGCCGGCATGCATAGCGGGCCCTGGCAATATGCGCGCTCAAAGACGACGCCTTCGCGCGCCAGCCGATCGATATTGGGGGTGCGAACCACCGGGTCGCCCGCACATCCCATCATGTCGGCACGATGCTGGTCCGACATCAGGACCACGCACGATTGCGGGAACCCGCGGCCGCAAGGGGCGAGCTTCCGGCAGACGACCGGCGCGTGGTAGGTTGCAGGCTGTCCGGCGGTAGCGCAGCAACTTTCTTCGGGAGCCGACATGCCACTGTACATGGACATCCACAACCTCCAGGGAGCAACCACGGTACAGGTTGACCAGGCGCACGCCGCCGATCTCGCGGAGCAGGGGAAGTACGACGTCCAGTATCTCAAGTACTGGTTCAGCGAGAGCAGCGGCAAGGCTTTCTGCCTGGTCGATGCGCCCAGTCCGGAGGCGGCGCAGTTAGTGCACCGTGAAGCACACGGCCAGATCGCAGAGAGAATTATCCAGGTCGAGCCGGAGCTTGTAGAGGCATTCCTCGGCGGAGGGAAAACCGATCCGTCAGGAGCCATGCTCACCCCTGGTGGTGCGGGCAACGAGCGAGACCCCGCAATCCGCACCATTCTCTTCACGGATATCGTCGGCTCGACGAATGAAGCCTTGGGGGACGATGCGGGCATGGCTCTGCTAGGCGTCCATGACACGATCGTCCGGGATGCTCTGGCCGCGTCAGACGGTCGTGAGATCAAGCACACCGGGGACGGCATCATGGCGTCCTTCGTGTCGGCCGCGGCCGCGGTTCGGTGCGCAACGCGGATTCAGCGCGCCGTGGCTCAGTATGAAGTGGAGCACAGAGAGTACCCGATCAAGGTTCGGATCGGTGCCGCGACAGGGGAACCCGTCGAGCACCAGCACGATCTCTTCGGCGCGACAGTGCAACTGGCCGCGCGACTCTGTTCTCACGCGCAGCCGGAGCAGATTCTGGTCTCGAACGTGGTTGTCGAGCTGTGCCTTGGAAAGAGCTTGCCCTTCATAGACTTAGGAGATGTTTCCCTGAAAGGATTCAGTCGCCCGATCCGAGTTCACGCTGTTGAATGGTCCGGCGCAACGTAGAACGCTGCGGCAATCCATCAAAATGCCCTCGGCGCGCCTGGTTCGGGTAAATTCCACCACGCCTGCGGAGAAAGTCGATCGACTCACGCGCTGATCGCATTTTCGACGTGGGCTAGGCTCGTCCGGTCGCCCATCACGATCAATCTTTCGCTGTTGCTGCGAACAGCTGCCGTACGATCATGAGCACGAAGCGCGTGTTTCCTATCAGATACCGCCGCCACAGCCGCCGTGGCTCCATCGCAAGCCGAAACAGCCATTCCATCCCTATCGTCTGAAGCCAGCGTGGCGCCCGCGGAACGAAGCCGGCAAGAAGCTCGAACGCTCCACCCACCGACATCACGACCGCAGTCTCGAGATACGGTGCATTTTCATCCAGCCAGTATTCCTGCTTCGGCACGCCAAAGCCGACGAACAAGAGGTCGGGTGCGGCCTCCCTGACCCGCTGACGTATACGTTCCACTTCAGCAGGATCGTGCTCAAAACCCTGCGGAGGACAGCCGGTGCCGGCAATCTTCAGCCCGGGGTAGCGCGCTGCGAGGACCGCGGCTGTCCGGTCCGCGGCCCCGGGACGTCCTCCCAGGAAATAGACGCTAAGCCCTTCACGAGCGCACCTTGCGCACAACGTCTCGGTCAGGTCCACGCCGGTTATGCGTTGCCGCAGTGGCGTGCCCAGCAGCCGCGAGGCGAAAACGATCGACATTCCATCCGCAAGACATAGAGCCCCGCGATTCAGGATTGCGGCAAAGCGCGGCTCATCCGCCGCCAGCAATGCCGACTGCGCATTGAGTGTTATGACTATTGCCGGGCTTTCCGCGTCATCCCGGAGCGCCCGCTCTACGATGAAGGCGACTGCGCGTTCGCGGGTGATGTTATCCGCCAGTACAGGACCAATCCGCACTTTTGCTGCCGACGGCAGTCGGCCGGAGTCTTCATCGTGTGGAGCTCTCACAGAGTGGGTTGGGATTGACATTCTGGCCCAACTCACCATCGGCCAGGCTGGGCGGCAGAGATCGATGGCGCCGTAGCGGCTTTACTCGATAGCGTAGTTGGACAAGCGCCATTGCCCGTCCTTATCCGCCATCGCGATGACAGTCTCGAGCGCGGACTTCTTGTTCTCAAAGGAACTCTCGTAAACAACGACGACGCACGGCCCATCGCGCGCTCCCAGCAGATTGGGGCTGTAACTTGCGAGCTTGAGTCTTCTCGAAATCAGCGGCCCGGGCAAGAAGGCCGCAAATCACGGAGTGGGAACACGAGCTATGCGCCCCATCAAGACGGTCCGCCGACGGCCGTTCCGCCTTCATGTCGCCGGAAAGATCGCAGACCGGGCGCGCGTCGCAAGTGCCGGCGTGAGCATGTCGCGTGAACGGCTATGGCTCCGCATCGCGGACGTCCGTTGCCTCACTTCGCACTGGACCATGCTGCCGTCGCCTCGCAACCCTGAGAAGCTTCCGCCCCGCCCTGAGAAGTATCGGAGGCATTGCAGAGTCAAGAAGCTCCCGCGCCCAGACCGCCAAGTCGAAGCTGTCGGTGGAGTCGGGCCGAACCTTGAATTGAGTTGTGTGGGACCGGGCCGAACCGTCCCAGGTCGCAGTGTAATAGTACAATGCTATGGCCCGACGGGGCGTCCCCGCCGGATGGTTAACCGGCTCCGGATTGCCGTGCAGCGAAATAGAGGAAGTGTTGAAGATCACACATCGATTGAATAGTGGGACAATGCGCACGAGCCGCCGGCGCATGCCTTTATCCCAAATCTCGAAACATCCGCCGTACTCTTCCTTCCAGTCCCGATTGAGATAAATCAGAAGGTTGATCCGGCGTTCCAGATTGAGCGTTTCATGATAGTTGAAGTCGGCGTGGATGTTGAGATGCCCGCCGTGTACCACCTCATGGAAGCCCCCGCCAAGAAAGTAGGGATCAGGAATCAAACCTTTGATACCGGTGAGGTTCTCCACGAACGCTATGAAAGGAATCGAATTAAAGGAGTAGAACAGGGAGCGCAGGGGCGGTGAGAGAACCTCCGGCCTGAACTCGAATTTTCCCTTCTCCTGGCTTCGGCTGTACGCAGTCCCGGAAACTTGGGTACTCGGGAATTCGCGCAGGCAGCGATCCAGCACCTCTTCATCGACGAAGTCGTCAAGGACTATATGTGGGAACGGCTGCGCCGATACGTACTGCTCGTGCAGGCGACGTCCAACCTCTGCCGCGTCTCGATCGAAGAACCCGTAGAGAGATGGCGCTGTCTTGAGCAGCATTGTCGTCAGGCTTCGTGGCTAACTTTCAGTGCCGGAAACCGTTCGATGAACCCGGTGCCGCTCCCGTGCGACCATCGCTTTCACTGCCCGCTTGAGCCCGGATCAGTACGCACCACGGGCCAGCAGCACTGCCGGCACGGTCTTAAGCAGCAGCTTGACATCGAGCCATATCGACTGCGACTCGATGTAAGCCATGTCCAGCTCGACCTGTTTGTGAAATGGAACTTCCGAGCGACCCGAAACCTGCCAGATGCACGTGATGCCGGGTGTGATCTCGAGCCTGCGCCGGTCGGCCGATCCGTACATTGCGACTTCCGACGCCAGTGGCGGCCGCGGCCCGACGAGCGACATCTCACCCTTCAACACGTTCCACAATTGCGGCAACTCGTCGATCGAGAAGCGTCTTATCAACCGTCCCACGCGCGTAATCCGCGGGTCGCCTTTCATTTTGAAGATTACGCCGCCTTCCACGTCGTTGCTTGCGAGCAGTTCGCCGATCTTGTGCTCCGCGTCGTGGTACATCGAGCGGAGCTTGTAGATCTCGAAAAGCCGGCCCCGTTTTCCAACTCGGGTCTGCTTGAAGAATACGGGACCGGTAGAATCGAGCTTCACAAGTATCGCGATAGCCAACAAGATCGGCGAAAACAGGAACAACAGAACCACCGAGCCAACGATATCGATCAGCCGCTTGAGCCTCCGCGTGCCCCCAACGACGATGATCCACGCTGGTCGCTTGAGACGGAACCGTGCTCGACGCCACCACGTGGTCGCGCCGAGGGGCACGGAACGCGCAGGAATTTTCTCGCCAGGTTCCCCGTCCAGATCCCCCGTGGCTGGTGAGCTGATCTCCTCTAGGCCCGCCTCCGCGACTATCATCGCCGGTATCGGTTCTATCGGTCTCGATTTTAGCGGGTGGACGTCGCTGCCCATGACACCTTTAACTTTTCAGCGTGTGTGAGGTGCTGGTTTTCCCCATATCCGACACGCGAAAAGACGAGCCATCAATTGTGCCCGTACCGTAACGATTGCGCAAATACTGCCGGCTGCTCTCCAGACGTACGCGTGTTTTAATGTTGCTTCACCTGTCTGACGGAGGCCACGCTGCGCGGAATAATGCGGGCGGGCACGCCAACCGCGACCGACCCTGAAGGCACATCCTGGAGCACCACGGCATTGGCGCCGATCGCGACGTCGTTGCCGATTTTGATCGGACCCAAAATCTTCGCCCCGGCGCCTATGTCCACCCGATCGCCGATTACCGGCGAGCCGCGCACGTTGGTATGGCGCAAACCGACCGACACGCCGTTGCGGATAATCACATCGTCGCCGAAGACCGCATCGCCGCTGATTATGATGTCGCCGAAATGCTCAATCTTGAACCTTCTGCCCACAGTGGTTTCGCATGGCAGTTCGATTCCAGTGAGTATCTGACTGATTGTTCTGAGAATTTTATAGATGAGGGAGAGCGGCGCGCGCACGATCCTGTGTTTGAAGCGGTAGCGCCATACGCCGAACCGATAAACGGCCATCGCCCACAGGCCCTGCCGCCAGATGTCACGCTCATAAGTCACCCAGTCCGCGCGCAGGTTATCGAACACTGGCCGATCACCAGGGTCGCGGCGGCGAGGTCTCTCCGCCATGGGTTTCCCGCCACGCCTGTCTCATCGTGGCGATCGCCGTCCGCGACTCCTCAACCTTGTCGCGTCCGTCGCTACATCTCGAACCCGCTCTGCGTACCGCGCGCAGCCTATGCCACCAGGTCTCGAGCTTCATCGCGGACCACGCGCTGAACGCACCCCGATGTTTCCTGTAATAGAGCAGCTGGCTGCGCATTCGCCAGAGTAGGAGTTGTGAGCCGGTCCGGGACATTTTGAGGTGGCTGATGGTCTTGGACGACTCGCCGCCCAGATGGAGCGTCACGATATCCGGCCAGTACCAGACGTCGTAGCCAGCAGCTCTGATGCGCCGGCAAAGGTCAATTTCCTCGTAGTAAAGAAAAAAACGCTCGTCGAAGTGTCCCACGCGTTCCAGAACTTCGCGCCGGACGATACTGAATGCGCCCGGGACCCAGTCGACCGGCGCCGCCTCCAGCGGGTCGGCCCAGGTGCGATCGACTCGGCCGAGGAACCGGGACTTCGGATATTTCGCCGCCAGCCCCGACATCGTGAGCAGTTCGTTGAGCGGCGACGGAAACATCCGGGCCGAGGGCTGCCATGAGTTGTCGGGCCCGACCAGCCGTCCGCCGCCAAGCCCGACGTTTGGGTTCGCGTCCATATGCTCGATAGAGCGCTGCAGGGAACCCGGGCGCAGGAACGCGTCGGAGTTGAGCAGCACGATGTACCGGCCGCAGGCAATTTCAAAGCCGCGATTGTTGGCGGCGGCGAATCCCAGGTTCGTATCGTTTCGAATCAGCCGGACTTTGGGAAACTCGATTGCCACCATCTCCGGCGAACCATCGTTCGAGGCGTTGTCGACCACGATCGCTTCGCAAGACACGGCGCCTGCTTCGCGTTCCAGGGTCCTGACGCACTCCCGCAGAAGATCGCGTGTGTTGAAAGAAGCAATCACGACTGAAGCGTCGGGTCTCTCGAGGTGGCTCATATCGATCTCGGGCCAGCCATAGCCGGAGTGATCTTTTAACATATGTACAAAATGGCGTCCAAAGGCGAACCCAGGATCAAAGGGAAAGGCGCCGGGATTCAGGCGTCATAGCGGTTGGGTTGCCTGGCGCCTGCGCGTTGCGTGCGAATCCATTCGGCGTTGCGGCGCGCCGACCTGAAGATGTAGGGCGAGAGGGTCAGCTTCCATGCGATATAGAACGGGACGGCCAGGAGTGCAGCGAAGTCGCGCTCGTCGCCGCCGCCCACGATCACTCCCGCACTGACATGCACCGCGACCAGCGCAAGTGCCGCGAGAGCGTAGATTCGCCCGGGCGCGAACGGAATCGCCGCCGTGCCGGCCAGAATCAACACGTGAAACGTGAGCGGCAGCAACAGCAGCTCGAGCATCGGCTCGAACAGCCGGAAGTTTCCTTTCACCACCTCGCGGGCCAGCGCGGGTACGTTCTGCGCGATCATCCGCAAGCGACCGCCCTCCCATCTCGCCCGCTGGGTAGCGGCACCCCGTCCGCCGGGCGGCATCTCGGCACGGACGATCGTCCGGTCAGCGAAGGAGATCTTCCTGCCGAAGCGCACCAGTCGAAGGTGGTACTCAAGGTCCTCGACGATCGAATCCGCCTGGTATGGCACGGTCTCCAACGTTGCTTTACTGAGCGCGAATCCATTACCGAGAATGCCTGCCGACAAGCCCATTCGCTCACGGCCCCGAGGCCGAAGCACGTTGAAGGCCATCAGCGCGACATTCATCAGCCGGACGCGCACAGCGGCCTCAGGGTTGAGCACTCCGTAGCGCGTCTGCACGCCGTCGGCGCCCGCGTCGAGCAGGCGAACGATTTCCACCAGCAAGTTTGCTGCGACAACCGTGTCCGCATCGATCACGACCACAGCGTCGAAGCCCTCGGTGAGCAGCCTTTCGAATGCCTCCTGAAGCGCGAAGCCCTTCCCGCGGCGCTTAGTGCCGGCGCGCACGATTACCCTCGCGCCGGCGCTACGCGCGAGTTCCGCGGTTGCATCGTTGCAGTTATCCGCGACCACGACGATGCTCGTGACCACGTGTTCGCCGGGAGCCGTGCACGCGGCGAGACTCCGAACACATCGCAGGATCGTCGAGGCCTCGTTGTGGGCGGGAATCACGACCGCCAGCCGGGCCGTTGTCCGCGCGGCGCCCGACGCACATGGCCGGCGCCTGGCCGGTGGCAGAATCCCGCCGAGGGTGAGCAGTGCGAGGCTGATACTTCCCGGGAACGTGATGAGGATCAGCACCGAGCCCGCAACCGCGGCTAGCGCGTGACTCACCGGAGATCCAGCGGGAGGCAGCGGCGTGACGGTTGGGCGCGCGCGGACTGTCGCAATGTTGCAGCAACGCCGGCCGCGCTCAGCTTGCGCATAACTGTCGGCCTCCGCCTACGCGGCTTGCAAAGATTTGCGCCAGCCGAGCAGCATTGCGGTCGAGGTTGTACTCGTCGACGACGCGCCTGCGCCCGGCATCGCCAAGGCGGCCACGTAGTTCTGGATCGTCGATCAGACGTTCGATCGCCCGGCTGAGCGCGCGATCGTCCGCGGGCGCAACCAGAATTCCGTCGACCTCGTTACGGATCAGCTCCGGAATTCCGTTGACGAAGGTCGCGACGCACGCGATTCCCATCGCCATCGCTTCCATCAGAACCGTCGGGACTCCCTCGGCGAAGCTGGCCAGCACGAACGCGTCGGCCGCGGCGTAGAACTCGCGAATCCGATCGTGGTTGACGCCACCTTCGAAAATGACGTGCGGGCCGAGCCCGCGGTTTACGGCCTCTCGCGCCAGACTTTCCCGATCCGGACCGTCGCCCACCAGGCGCAGCCGAACGCTGCGTTTCGCTTTGACCAGATAATCGACCGCGCCGAGCAGAACGTGCTGACCCTTGGCCGGGACCAGCCGGCCGACGCAAAGGATCTCAAACGGATCAGCCGCGGGGCGAAGCGGGCGCGGCGTAAAGACGCTGGTGTCGACACCTAGCGGCGCAACCTCCAGCTTGCTCCACTGCGAAGGCGGCGCAAGCCTCATGAGCTGGCTGCGAGCGAAGTAACCGATACAGCAGATGAACGATGCGCGCGCGATCTTCTCCTTCAGCAGGCAGCCCGGCGCGTCGAAGAATTCATCCGGGCCATGGACCGTGATCGAAAACCCGATCGGAAAAACGCGGCTGGCGATAAGCCCTACCGTCGCGGCCTGGTTGGCAAAGTGTACGTGCAGATGCTGCACTTGCAGGGATTCCATCCATCGGCCGAGGATCACTGCTTCGACGAAGTAAAAGATCGAAAAAACGACTCGTCTGAGGTCGGTCCCTCCGAGCCGCAGCGCCGACCAAAGCCCGCGCATATATGCCGCGGGCCTTCGCGCGATCAGATTCAGATGCGCGATCAAGGCGCCGCGAGCGCCCGCGCGTTTGACATAGAAGGTTGTTGCAGCCTCCTCGCGCTCTTCGGCCGTCATCTCGGCGGGCGGCCGTTTGGGAGAATTTATCGATGCGACCCGGATGTCGAAGTTCATCGCGCGCAGCCGCTTGACCTCGCGCAGGACGAAGGTATGCGAGAGGGCGGGATACTCGCTCAGCAGGTATGCCAGACGTATCTGTGACGCCATCGCCTTCCCGGCTCAATAGTGCTATTCGGGGCTGAGCGCGTCAAATTCGAAGAACCGGTTTCCGCCCAGGCAAGCGCGAAGGTTCCCGCCAACAGACTCAGAGCCATGCAGTTGAACGCCAAAACCGGAATCGAAGGCCATACGACCGCGTGACTGACCAGCGAACTGCCGAACCAAAACCAGGCGATTATGGCCATGGATAGGAATGTCAACATTAGAATGACGCAGCTTTCGTCCTTCAGATGGAATGTTCTACCCACGATCCACACGCAGGAGATCGCGAAGCACGTGTTTATCGCAGCCCAAATGATCTCTGCCGTGGGAAAGCGCATCAAGCCGAGAGGCAGGTACAGCGCGAAGAGCTCTGGCAGGTAGTCGGGTTGTTGACCCAGGACGAACTGATGATGTGGATCGCCCTCCAGGAATGTCTTATATGGGTCTTGGTGATTTGCGACCAGCCGAGCTCCGCTCCATTCAAAGTCTATGCTGTGATGAACCGCCTCATCTATTCCGACAGATAACGAGATCAGGGCCGCTGAGAGCAGGACGAGGAGTAGAAGCCGGCGGACATTTGTTCGCGGCAACAGGAGGCCGGCCGACTTTAGCGCCTCAACTTCGCCGGACGACGAAGCCGGCGGGCTAATGGTTACCGCAGCCGACGGGTCAGGCGTTTTCACTCCGGGAGCCATAACGACCGGTTCCGAAAGCGTGATCGACTAACGCACTCGGCGGCTGACCTTACGCAGCCCATTGACCGCGGCTCGCAGCCCCGGGACCTGATCGAACCAACGGCCATGAATGTCACTGCGCGAACTTCTCTGTCGAGCAAGATTGGGTGCCGCAAGCAACGTGACCAGATCCTCGTTTTGGGCGCGAAACATAGCTAGAGCACCGTCATAGTGTTGTGGGCCGCCCTCCGGGTGCCCCTCTGGCCGCTGCATGACCTGCTCGAGGAAAGTTACCAGGCGATCGAGAACAGCATGATTGACGGCATAAAGGTGAGTACACATCACGGGACCGTACCATCGAACCAGGGCCGGAGTTTCAGTAGCGGCGGGTCGCTCGGAGTGGCCCAGATGGACGAAATCCCAGGGTGTTTCGCTCAGAGTCTTAACGATGTTGCGTTGGATTTCCACCAGCAGTTGCGCGAATTCGCAGTCATCTTCCAGGACCAGAATATTTCGTAGCCCGCGCTCGCGCGCCTGCTTGAGGACAGTGTAATGACTGAGAAAGCAGCCGCGTGCTCCGAAGCTGGGCCAGTCGTCCTTTGCGGTGGCTCTCAACGCGGGAAAGAACTCCACGAGTCCAGCTTTCGGGGTTGAACCGAGCTGCCTGAGCTCAGATTCCATCTCTTTCCGCCGATCTGCGCGATCAGGAAGGTTGATGATCGAAATGTGCTCGAAGTGGCTGAGCAGAACCGAGGCTTCCGATCGGTCGGCAGTCATTTCACCCGGAATTTCCATTTTCAATCCCGAATCGGATTAGCACCGACACGGACCTGAGCGGTTCGGAAAACTGCGTAGGCGCTATATTGCTATTCCGGGGTGAACGCGTCAAATTTGCGCTGAAAAGCAGGACAGAAGCAATTCGGCGGCTGAAGAACTGCCCCAGTGAAGCACGACGAGTTGGTAGTTGAGGGTGTGTCCGGTCCAATCCGGCCCGCTGCGCATCTGCTGGTCCTGCCGGTGCCGTTTCTTCAGCAAGACGGAAAACTGTACCTGGAGTTGCAGGCCGCGGACGGTCTGCGAGAATGGGTTTCTAATTTCGACAATATGATTGTCGCGGCCCCGACGATAAGCGAATCACAAGCGGCGCGCATATACGGCATGGCCTGGGTCCCAACGGAGCGCTTTCGTCCCGCCGTCCAGTTCGTGCCCCTGCCTTTGGCAAATAAACCCAAAGACCTTTTGCGGCATTACCGCCATTCGCGCGCCATCCTGGCCGACTGTATCGAGAGTGCCAGCTACCTCCAGTTCGCTTTGGGCGGTCTGGTTGGGGACTGGGCGGGCGTGGCTGCCGAGATCGCGATCAGGAAAGGCCGCAGGTACGCAGTCCATCTGGACCGCGTGGAGGAGGGGGTCGTCCTCGAACTCAGCCGCCACCAACCGCTGCTTCGCAGGGTCAAGGCGCGTGTGAAGGCCCTCGTGGTGCGGCGCTGGCGGCATCGGTTGATCTCACACGCGAGCCTGTCGCTTTGCCAGGGTGGGGATTGCCTGAACGCGTATGGGAAACTCAACCCGGTCAGCCAAATGATCTACGACGTCCATGTCGAAGTCGACGCAGAAAGAATCGATCAACTGAGCGCTCGCAAACAAGAACAGATCCGCAGCGGAGCACCGCTTGAGGTCTGCTATACCGGGCGGCTGGCTCCGGAGAAGGGACCGTTGGATTGGATCAGGGCCATCGGGCACGCCAACACCCGGGGCGTCAAACTCCGGGCCACCTGGCTGGGGGACGGCTCTCTGCGGGCCGAATCGTTAGCGCTGGTCGAGCGGATGCACCTGGGTGACGTGATCAGCTTCCCGGGATTTGTCGAGGACCGCCAGAGAGTGATGGACCTGATCGCCTCTAGCCATGCGATGCTCTTCACCCACCTCGCCCCGGAGAGCCCGCGCTGCCTAGTCGAAGCCCTGATGCATGCCACGCCGGTCATAGGTTATGACACCGACCATTCGAAGGATCTGGTGAAGGAAAACGGCGGGGGGCTGCACGCGAGACCTCACGACTTCAGGGCGCTGGGCGAATTGCTGGTCGGGTTGAATCGGGATCGATCGGGTCTTGCCGCACTGATTCGGAGCGCTGCTATGGACGGTCGGCACTTTGGCACCAGGGAAGTTTTCCGCCGGCGCAGTGAGTTGATCATGCAGCACCTGGGCTGACGCGAAACCGGCTGACCCGTCCGCCGGCAGATTATCCGGATGTCCGTTTCACGACCGCGTCTGCTTTTCGGGTTGCCAGCACCCGGCGATAGAGCATGGTCCAATCGCGGATGACCGCCGACCACAGGAATCCGTTCTCGACAACACGTTGCCGGCCGGCGATCGACATCTTTTCGGCCAGTTCTCCGTCCTCGGCCAGGCGGTCCATCGCCCAGGCCAACTCGTTGATTACCTGTTCTTCGTCGATCGGATCGATCAGCACGCCGGTTTCCGGCGTCACGAGCAACCCCGGCCCGCCCCAATTCAGCGTGATCACCGGCAATCCCAGCACCATTGCCTCCAGCACCACGATCCCGTGCGCCTCGGCCAGGCTGGGGAAAACGAACGCCCGGTATTGACGTAAAATATCGGCCAACCGGCTGTGGTCTTCGATCCATCCGATGAACTTGACGCGGTCGGTCAGGGACAATTTGGCCGTCAGAGCTTTGAGGTTCTCCAGTTCGGGTCCCTTCCCGATGATGTCCAGCTCGATCGAATTCCGCGTCCGCTTCAAGCTCTTGATCACGAGGTCGGTACCCTTGTGCCTCACGAGTCGGCCGTTCTGGAAAAAGCGGAAGTTCGGGCCGGAGTGCGTGATGCGCGGGCTTTTGTAGAGCCGATCGAGCACGCCGGTGTTGATCGAGTCGACGAACTGCTCGTCACGACATCCTGCCATCCGTAGTGACTGGTACGTGCGCTGGCCTCCGGCGACGAGTAACGCGTCGGCCCGTCGCTTGCCGGAGAACGTGAAGCGCAGAACGAATTGAATCCAGGGATGTAGCCGGCGGCGGACGCGGTAAGGCCTGGTTTCGCGGTGGCGGAACGACGGCGGGTAGTGGATGTTACCGTTGAGCGGACCGATGATCACCGGCGAGCCCGGGACCCGGAAGTAGGGCAACACGGGGGACACCGGCGAGCTGAAATGCACGATCGACCCGGGCCAGTCTTTCGCCAGCTCCTTGATCGGCCGTAGAGCCTTGCGCTGAAAGATTATGCCCAGTAAAGGCCTTAGCGGCCCGATGCGGTTGAGGGCTTTCTGCGCCCAGCCGTCCGCAACGTAGGACACCCTCATGTCCGGGAATTTGCGGTCCAGTTCGGGTTTGGCCCGCACATGCGTGACCTGGTGGACGTTAACCCCCTGACGAGCAAGCTCCTGGCAGATTTGCAGGGCTTTGATGCCCTCGCCACCCATTCCTTCGGACACGTTGGGGTTAACCAGAATGACCGAAAGTCCGTCGGAGTTGGGCAAACCGGCGGTATTCATCGCAGGGGCTGCTTGTACTCGATCGGTTGCGAAACTCTGCCGCTGCGGCGATCGAGACGAGATTTGATCTGCCCGCACAAGATCGGGATTTGCTGCAGATGCGAGTGCAGGCCGTAGAGAAGAACGGTCGTCAGTTCGGGACTCCTCCAGCGGTGGCGCGCACTCGTTCGAAGAGCCAGCGCGACGATGAGCGCGATCGCGGCAACGACCGGTACTGGGGAACGGAGAATGATTGAGAGAACCGGGCCGCCCAACAGAAGCGCGATCATCGCGGCGCCGTGAATCAGGTTGCGATCTGATTCCCGACTCCACAGCGGTGAGTCTGTGCTACGGAAGCGCGCCGACACTTCGGCATAAGCGTAACCAGTCCGCATTGCGCGCCGCCAGTACTGCCAGCATCGAGTCATCGCAAGGTCATGCCATACCATCGCGCGATCGACGTGCAAGATGGTGTAGCCCAGCGAGCGTATCCGCCAACACATCTCCGGCTCCTCGCCTGCGATCAGGAGTTCATCGAACCCGGAGACTTCTTCCAGAACAGAGCGCCGCACCAGCGCATCGCCTCCGCAGAAATCTGAGCGGCCGGGCGGGTAGATCCAGTCGAGATCGAGCACACGACCGAAGATAGAAGCGTGGGGATCGATTTCCCGCCGATGCCCCCATACGACAGCTACCCGTGGATCCTCAAACTCGGCCAGCGAATCTGCTGCAAAGTCCGGCGCCAACACGGTGTCGCCGTCAAGAAACATCACGACCGGCGCGGCCGCGGCTTTCCATCCGGCGTTTCGTCCGGCCGCGACGCAAGGCCGCGCGGGCGCGACGCTGATGACCTTTGCTCCGAACTGCGCGGCCCGCGCCGCGCTGCCATCGGTCGAAGCCGAATCAACGTAGATGATCTCGATCGGCCCGCCTATCGGACGCATCGTGGCAACCGACTTGAGGCATCGCACGAGGCGCTCGCCCTCATTGCGTCCGATCACGACGATGGAAAGCGCCGGCCGGTCACTCATATCAACGTGTCGTTGACAACCCGCGCTGGCGCCCTGGCTAGAGCAGGCGCCAACCAGCTAGAGGCGACTGCTGGAATAGCTGTGGATAACATAGGGCGCCCGGAACGGCAATCGCGACAGAGACTAACACCAGCACTGCGCAGACAACCCGGACGGGACGGCCGGCGGTTCGCATCGCTTGCATCGTCGCAATCGCCAGCCATGGCAGAAAGGGCACCCAATAACGTGGGCCGTAACAATCCCCCGGCCCGAACCCACTGGTGGTGAGAGCTACTATGTAGAGAGCCACGGGAATCGCGATGTAGCGCAAAAGTCGGGAATCCGGCGAAAAGGAGCCAAATGATCGCGCGATCGCGGCGAAACCAAAGAGCGTCCACGGAGCGAAGATGAGTATTCCGTGCGCCGGATCCAGAAATGTGTCGTAAGGCTTGTGGATATGGAATAACTGCCCAAATCCTGAGTGAACAACTGTCTTATGCAACCAATAGCCGAAGGCCAGGAACACTACGCCGAGTAAGCCCAGCACCAGCGCCATCTTGATTGCATCTTGCCAGCGTCCTTCCTGAGCCTCGTCGAACATGAAGCAGGCCCCGATAAGCACGAGCGGTGGTCTAAGAACCGCGACGCCTGCGGTGGCGAGCGCGGCCAGGAGCGGGCGATCTTCCATAAGCGCCCACAAGGCCAGGATCAACCAAAGGCCGATAGTCGATTCCCTGAAGTACGCGCGCGAATAGGCCAGCCATGGGCTGGCTGCGACAAGTAACAGTGCTGCGAGGATCGCAGACCCGCGTCCCATCCCGATGCGGCGGGCGAGACAATAGGTTATCAATGAGCCGAGAAATGAGATCAGCGCCAGGACGAACCCGACATCCGCCTCCACATCAGTAATCGCCGGGTGAAACGGCGCTATCGACAGTGCCATCAAAGCCGGGAATGCCACCGGATGCGCTGGGGTTTCGTAGACATCGGGGGAGGGCGCGAACTCCGGAGCAGGATTGCGATGCCATATTCCCCCATAGGCGCTGCCGGCGGCGTGGTGGCCGGTGCGCCTGTTTACGACCACCGTGTGATGATCGAGCTGGACCCCCTGGAATCGTGCGCCCGCCTCCAGCCCTCCTCGGGCCACGTTTTCATATTCGTCCTGCAACTGAAGATCATGGTCGAACAGCAAGCTGTTGATTATTATAAGGTAGTGCGGTTCATCGCCTCCAACCGCGCCCGGAGTGACGACCAGAAAACCGGTGCCGGGAATGAACTCCAGTCTGGTCACAAGCCAAATCAGCATGAAAACGAGTCCAAAAAATAGCGCGACTAGCACACTGCGCCATACACCATCGCTTCTGGCAAGTGGCGTTGCTCGCATATCGGTGTCCCGCGTGCTCTTGTCAGTTCCTCCCGACCGCAGCTCTCGACCTTCGCGCGATGCAGGCTCAGCCGGCTCCGGGCGACCAGTACTGACCAAGCGCCGGTCCAGAACGGTCAGCAGCACCAATAAAAGCACTCCCGCGACTGCCGAACGAAAACTGGCAAGCTCTTCAAACAACGAACCCGAAGTTTCAACTACTGCTCTGCCGTCAGGACGCGATACCGGGCGCCCGTACGGCCGAGCGAAATCGAACTGATCGGCCCCGAGAGGCGGGAGGCCGTAAATCCTGTACAGGCTGATGTCGCGGAAGGACGCGATACCGGTGCCTTGCCCATCGGCAACTCCGCATCCGATCTCCACATCATCATGCGAGCGGCGAACCTTGAAGTACAGAGCCAGCCGTGTCCAGGTTGTCGCGCGCCCGCTGACAATCACTGATCGGTGAGCCTCGCTGACCCTCAGCTCCGCGGGCGTCTGTGGGTCGTGAGTACCCGTCTTGACATCTGCTGTTAGATAGTACCAGCCGGTTCCGAGGCTTACCGTTTGAACCCAGTAGCCTTCATCGCCGTCTTTAGTCTTTATTGCTCGTAACTCCGGTAGCACCCCTTTCTCATGGTGCCACTCCAGGACACCGGACTCCCGCTCGGGTGTCGTGCGCCAGCGATCCGGCATGCTGCCGGAGCCCGTGACAAGCCTACCGTTGAGTAAGAGGTTGCCGCTGTCGGAGGTTGGGCGGGAATTGCAGGAGGTAAGCAGCAGGAGCAGCAAGGTCCGGCAGGCAATCGCGCCGTATGGGCTAGACCGAATGGTGCAACTGCTGGTAGCCATCACCAAATATGTGCTTACTACAACAGTGCTCGCAGGTTCGCCGGAAAAGATTTCAGGCTATGGCCTGAGCCCGACCTGACAGCAAACTACGGATTGATGGCCTGCTTTCTTTGCGCCGGTTACGCGGCACGAGCGGGGTCAATATCAGCAATAACGGTCACTTGCAATTGCTGAAAAAGACGCGAAACGCGAGAATGTCGAATCAAGTTCGATGCAGTCGACGATGAAGCCTTGAGGCGCCGGAGGCTTGGCAAAACTGAGCGGTCAGCCTGAGCTCACGCCACCTCGCGCGCGGCGGCAGGCTCGAGCGGAGCGGGCACGGCCGGCGCAATCTCTTTCGGTACCGCCGTAGTCAACTCGTGCAGCGTCTCAGTGATCCGCGACTTCATAAAGCCCACGTCGGGCATCAGATTCGGCTCGGCCATCAGCCCCAGATAGAGGTTGCGGTCGTAGCTCACGATTGCAACGCCATAGCCGAGCGTCGCGGTGAGCGGAATCATGCCGACGGGCTCGGCCATCTGATGGCCTGCGAGATAAATCGGCACCGGCGAACCGGGGACGTTGGTCGCAACGAAGTTGATGCCCACGCCGAGCACCTGCGCGCGACGCGCGATTCGTGGTGCAAGCGTGGTGATCCGTCCGGCGCCTTCGATCGCCGACGTCACGACGCGTGCGGCCAGCGCGAGCGTTCGCGGCCCGACATAGTCGAACGTAGCCAGCAGGTTCTCGAATGCCATCGCCTCTCTGGCGGCCTTGATCCGCGAGGTCTCCTCGGTGACCGCCTTGAGCCGATCGACGGCCGGCATCGGCTCCGCGTAAAACTCGGGGAACATCATCGAGACGCGGTTGCCGAGCTTTCCGTATTCGTCCCGCGCGCGCACGTTCACCGGGCATCCGATTCGGAGCGGCCGCCCGTTGGTGGGACAATCGTGATGCGCCAGGTAACGCGCGGCGCCCTCGCTCAGCATCGCGAGCACCACGTCGTTGACGGTGCCCCCGAAGGTCGCGCGGATTCGCGTGACGTCTTTGAGCGGGCATCGCAGCCACGCCATGGTGCGCGATTTCGTAACGGTCGCGGCGTTCCACGGCGCAGCCACGATCGGCCGCGCAATTCGCCGCGTGGTCTGCACAGCCGCAGTCGCTGCCGACACGTTCGCGTCGAAATCGCGCATGTGCGTGACCGTATCGACCGCGCGGCGCGCGAGCTCGATTCGCGAGCGCGCGAGATCGGAAAGCGCCGCTGAGAGCTGTCTGATGCGGCCCGGCAGCGGCGCCGGTTTCCATGCCTCATCGGGGGGAGTCGGCGCAGGAGCGTCCGGCTGGATGCTGGTCGTCACAGCGAGCAGTTCCATCCCGGAAATCCCGTCCGCGAGGCAATGATGGATCTTGGTAAGAATTGCGCTGCGGCCGCCCGCAAGCCCGTTGAACAGATGAAGTTCCCACAGCGGCTTGCCGCGGTCGAGGGGCTGCTCATAGACCCGCATTGTCGCCTTCATCAGCGCCGCTTCGCTCGTGTCGCGGGGCATCTCGTGGCAGAAAAGGTGATTGCGCAAGTCAAAGTCGGGATCGTCCTGAAGGGTCGGGTGGGCGAGGTTGAACGGTGCGAAAATGACTCGCTGACGATAGCGCCGCAGCAGGTGCATCCGGGCGTCCATGTGCGCGTGCAGACTCTTCAAGTCGATGCGGCTGCGGAACAAGCCGAGCATCGCCATATTGAGCGGCCCGTTGGCCGCTTCGCCGTAGAGGAAGGACGCATCCTGAGTGCTGAGCTTGAACGATTCCTCCGATGGTGCCATGGATTTCTCCCCTTGGCGGCGTGCGGGGTGCGCCTCGTAGCGCCGACTCTGGAGTTGATCGCGAGGGCGCGATTCACTTGTCTCTTCAGTTCAAGAATGAGCACGCAAGAGCCACGCCAAGGCGCATCGTCGCGCGCGAATCGAAACCAACCAGAAAATGATTCGGTCGCCCTTGCGATTGTCAGAGCGAACGCGCTGTGCGCCTGGCCCAATCTGAGGTTCTCATGTCTCCAAAGGCGACGGATGCTCCCGAAGGGACCATACAGGCGCGCGCGAATTGAGCCTTTGGCTCTTTGTTCGCGTGGACAAGTGCTAGTATGAGATTTGCTCGGAAACGTTAACCGGGCGAACGAGGATATGGAGACTGACCAATTGCCGAGTGCAGGCCCACCGAGCCTTGCGCTCCTTCTGCTCGAAGCGCCTCGGACCCTTGTAGCGGCAAGCCTGCTGTTGCCTGCGCTCCCGCTCCTCCGGCGTGCGCCGAGAGGCGATGGCCATCCAGTCCTCGTCCTGCCGGGGTTCACGGCCAGCGACGTCTCCACGCGGATTCTGCGTCGCTACCTCACTTCACTCGGCTACGCGGCCTACGGATGGAAGCTTGGGCGGAACTTCGGGCTGGCAGGTGGCCTGCGCAAGCAGCTGATGGAGCGCTTGGCGGAACTCCATCGACGCGATAACCGCCCAGTGAGTCTGGTAGGCTGGAGCCTGGGCGGCATCTATGCGCGAGAGCTCGCCAAGCTGATGCCCGAAACCGTCCGACGCGTGATTACCCTCGGGAGCCCGTTTGGTGGCGCGCAGCGGGGCTTCGACCCGTGGATTGCCCGGCTTTTTACGGGCAGAGAGCTTCCGCCCCGCCTCCGCGCACGCCTGAATCGTCTCCACCCACCGCCACCGGTTCCGTCCACTGCGATTTTCACCAAGAGCGACGGGATCGCACCGTGGAGGGCTTGCCGAGAAATGGACGCCGCCGGTACCGAGAACATCGAGGTGGTAGCCAGCCACTGCGGCTTGGGTTTTCATCCGGCTGTGCTCTACGCAGTGGCAGATCGTCTGGCGCAGCCTGAAGGCGCGTTTGTGCCGTTTGACCGCCGGGGCCTGCGGCGCGCCTTCTACCGCTAACCGCTCTGACCAAGGCTGGGCTGGAAACTTCGGCCTTCTCGTGCTTGTCGCATTTCTAAAATAGGCACACCCGTCATGTCATTCAACGAATACGCTTCTTTCGATGGCCTTGCCCTGGGCCGCATGGTGCGCGAGCGAAAGGTCACGCCGGCTGAGCTGATGGAGGCGGCGATCGCGCGCGCGGAAAAGCACAACGCGGCCCTCAATGCGATCGTTTTCAAGGATTACGATCGAGCGCTCGCCGCAGCGCGTGAGCGCAAGGTCGGCTCGGCACCGTTCGAGGGCGTGCCGATGCTGCTCAAGGACATCATGGGCGATTGCGCGGGGATGCCGACGCGCTCGGCCTGCGCATTCGTTCCGGCCACGCCCATGCGGGCGGACTCGGAAGTGGTGGCCCGCTACAAGCGCGCGGGCTTCATCCCGTTTGCCAAGACCAACGCGCCTGAACTGGGAATCCCGCCGGTGACCGAGTCGCGTCTTTACGGGCCGGCGCGCAACCCGTGGAACCTCGAGCGTACGCCGGGAGGCTCCAGTGGCGGCTCGGCCGCAGCGGTCGCGGCCGGGATCGTGCCGGTCGCGCATGGCAACGACGGCGGCGGCTCGATTCGGATCCCCGCGGCTTGCTGCGGGCTGGTCGGGCTCAAGCCGACGCGTGGACGTATCTCGCTCGCGCCGAATCTTGGCGATGCCTTGGGTGGTTTCGTCGTCGAGCATGTCTTGAGCCGAACCGTTCGCGACAGCGCGGCGGCGCTCGACGCGACTGCGGGTCCGATGCCCGGCGATCCGTACTTCCCGCCTCCACCGACGCGGCTTTACTTGCAGGAGTTGTCGGCGCCACCGAAGCGCCTTCGAATCGCGTTTTCAACGCGGAACCCTCTGGGCGGCATAATTCATCCGGATTGCGTCGAGGCGACAAAGCAGGCGGCGAAGCTGTGCGCGGAAGTTGGACACGAGGTTGAAGAGGCGACGCCGCAACTCAACTACCAGATGCTCGCGGAGTTCTTCGTCACGGTCTACGCGGCGGGTGTCTCCCTCTCAATCGAGGGGACGAGCCTGCTAACCGGCGCCGAGCCGACGCCGGAAAAGTTCGAGACCTTCACCTGGAACATGTATCAGCAGGGGAGGCAGGTATCCGCGTCGCAGTATTTGATCGCGCAGGTGCTGCTCCAAAGGGCTTCGCGCCAATTCGCGGCCTTCTTCGAATCGCATGACGTCCTGCTGACGCCGACCGTGGGTCAGCCGCCGCTCAGGATCGGCACTATCGACTTCATGAGTCCGAGCACGACGCTGCTGGACGAGAAAATCACCAACTTTGCGGTGGCGTGCCCGATCTACAACATCACCGGGCAGCCGGCGATCTCGCTGCCGCTGTATTGGAATCGCGAGGGCTTGCCCATCGGGGTGATGTTCGGCGGGCGCTATGGCGACGAGGCGACGCTGATTCAGCTCGCGGGTCAACTCGAACATGCGCAGCCGTGGATCGGTCGCAAGCCGCCGGTTTGGAATTGAACGCCCAAGCACGCGGACGCTTGAGCTAGATGCCGCTGCTTGTCCGGTGGTGACGACGCTCCTTTGATGCAGAACTTGGCGTTCCCTCGGAGCGCGCTTATGAAGCGATTTCTTGAAGGCGCAATACCCGTCATTTCCGCCTTGCTGATCGCGGGGTGTAGCTCCACGGTTCAAACCTCGCCTTTAGCGCCGTCAGCCGCCGCGCCTGAGACCCCAGCGACCCAGGCCTGGCTCGACCTATGCCCCTTGCCCGACCTAGCGCCCGCCGATTTGCGCTCGCAGGCAGATTATCTCCAGTGGGCTGTCTCGGTAACCGACACGAACGGTGTTCCAATCACCGGTCTCAAAAAGTCGAACTTTTTGGCGCGATCGGGATCCATTTTATTCCCGGTTTCCTGGTTTCGAGAGACCACGAGTGCAGCGACGCCGGTGTCGCTGGTTTTGCTCGGCGATGTGCCGAGCAGCATGTGGGACAAGACCGTGGTTACGTCTGGAAGCCTCGCGCCGGTCCGCGCTACCCTGGAACAGACGGTTGCTGACATGAACGACTGCGACGAGATTGGAGTCGTCCTGGTCGGCGGCAAGTATCCTCCAGGGCTCGATCCCGCTCAGCTCGACCTTCCAACCTCGCTGGCGGAGGTGACCCTCGTTCAGCCGCTTACTACCGACCACGTGATAGCGATGACCAAGATGTACAGCGTGGTTCCGGCTGGCCCCGACAAGCTGGCGGATGGCCTCACACTGGCATTGTCACAACTTGGGCGGGCGCACTATCCCAATCGCGCGCTGGTCGTGCTGACCGACGGTCTTGATCAGGCGGCGATTGATGAAGCGGTTCCGGTGCTCGAACAGGCGCGCGCAGGTGGCATTCCCTTGTGGGTGATCGGTATCGGCGATCCCAGTGCGAAGACAGGCGCTCTATCTCCGTTGCTTGGCACCGATCGCGTCGATGCGGCGGCCGTAGAGCGCTTGGCGGTGGCAGGCGGAGGGCGGTCTTTGTTTGCAGTGCCGCTGAACAAAGACGGGGGAGTATCACTGGCGCAGGCCGTCGAGGCCATCGTCAAGGAGTTGGGACAAGGTTACACGATTGGCGTGATCGCGCCGCCGGGGAGCACGCCCGCTGTCGCTTTGGCGAAACCCTCGAACGCCGTGGTTCGCGCCAGCACGGTTCCCTCCCGAGTGCTTGCTGATGCAGCCGCGCGGCCAGCGCCGACTCCAGTGCAATGTGCCGCCGAGGATGAGCCGACGACGCCGATCAGCTCCAAGGCGGGATTCGCGATAGTCCGGGTGTTGGTAACCGGCTACGACAACAGAGCGGTCACCGGGCTCAAACAGGCTGCTTTCGTAGCAGGTTCAGGCGCGGACAACTATCCACTCGTCTATTTCCATGAAAACAAGGGGGACAGGCCCAAATCAATCGTGATCGCAATTGATTCCTCAGGCAGCATGGACCCCAAGCTTCCCACAGTCCGCCGTGAGTTTGGAAAGTTCCTCAGAGAGCTCGATCCCTGCGATCAAGTGGCTCTTGTCGCGTTCAGCCTCAGACCGTTTCTACTGCAAAAGCTGACGACCAATCATAAGATCGTGGAACACCGGCTCGCATTGCTGCACCCCTCCGGTCGAACGGCGATCTATGACGCCATAGACCAATCCATGAAGATTCTTTCGACGGCCAAGTATCACGATCGCGCTCTGGTGATCGTCACCGACGGGATTGACAACGCGAGCAAGATTCGCAAGGACTCCCTGCTCGCGTCCGTGGCGGACAATCATGTGCCAATTTATGCTATCGGAATAGGCGATCCGGACGCGAAGCGGCGGCCTCCTACCCAACTCACGCAAGTTCCTTTCATGGCTGAGGGCGAGGACGCGGTCGATGCGCCCGCACTCGACGCTATCGCGTCCGCGACCGGCGGGAAGGACTTCATCGTACCGCCGATGGACCAAGATCAGGGCGTGGGGTTCGCCGCCGCCCTCGACGACGTGGGCGCCCGGCTCGACAACGGCTACGAAGTCGGTTTCATAGCGGAGGCGCCGAGCTCCACGCCTGTCATCTCAGTCCCAAGCCAGCCCGACTACGTCGTCGAGACCATCGGCGTCCCAGAGCCCGCGAAGTGAAGCGCCGGGTTAATGGAAATTTCCGCATTGTCCAAAGCCAACTCGCTTGGGCACCTTTCGCCCCAGAACTATGAGCCGCTGACGGAGAACGAGATCCTCCGACGCTGCTGGACGAGAAAATCACCAACTTTGCGGTGGCGTGCCCGATCTACAACATCACCGGGCAACCGGCGATCTCGCTGCCGCTGTATTGGAATCGCGAGGGCTTGCCAATCGGGGTGATGTTCGGCGGGCGCTATGGCGACGAGGCGACGCTGATTCAGCTCGCGGGTCAGCTCGAACATGCGCAGCCGTGGATCGGTCGCAAGCCGCCGGTTTGGAATTGAACCTTCAGATGCGCGTGCAGATGCGCCTGGCGGCCGCGAAGCGGTCTCGCGGGCCGATTTCGACGCCGGTTTTCGTCCGAATGTCGATGGCTCAATAGCCGTCGGCCTTTACCCTGCCCCGATGGGTTCGAGTCGGATGGGGACCGTTTTGCACCTTTCGCCCCACGTGAGCAGACCGCTCCGAGTGTCGGTGCCTGCCAGGAAACGCACCCACATGTCGGCGATCCCGTATTTCTCCCTGAGTAGCTGATGGACCCTCGCGTGCGCCTCGGGATCAGGTAGCGCGCGGTACCGCCGGGTTTCGCCGCCTCGATAGATCTCGACAATCGGGTTCGCGTCCATGTGCCGGATCCACCACTGAGCGTTGGCGCTGCCGGGGTGAATCCAGGCATAGCTTCCCTCGTCCACGATCCAGAGCCGCGCCTTGTGCACCACTCCTGTTGGAGTTGGCTCGTTGACGACAACGACCTCTCGGCCAACTTCGATTAGGGCCAGGTGTGCAAGGACATAAGCCACGCAGATGCCGACAACGATCCCCGCAACCATTATCACTTGTTTCACGTCGCTAGCCGTAGTCACTCGATGAGGAGCATGGTTTAGTCCCTGAAACCGTGACAGCGATCCTTTTGGGCACAACTCGCTCGCGGTCAGTTTCCGAAGTCCCAGCTTTCCCCAGCGTGATACCGTCCCAGCACGTTCTTCGCGATCAGGATCCTGTGGACCTCGTCCGGGCCGTCCGCGAGCCGCAGGGTCCGGGCACCCTGGTACATGGCGGCGAGCGGCAGGTCGCCCGAGACGCCCGCCGCGCCCCACACCTGGATCGCGCGGTCCACCACCCGCTCGTAGGCCGCCGGGACGAAGACCTTGATCGCCGAGATGTCCGTGCGCGGGTCGGCGAAGCTGTCCATGCGCTCGGCGCAGTGGATGGTCATCAAGCGCGCCGCCTGGATGTCGATGTAGGAGTCGGCGATGAACCCCTGAATGAACTGCTTGGTCTCGAGCTTGCCGCCATGCACCTCGCGCATCGTGGCGCGCTCGACCATCAAGTCGAAGGCCCGCCACATCTGCCCGACCGAGTTCATGCAGTGATAGACGCGCCCCGCCCCGAGACGATCCTGTGCGGCCTGATGGCCCGAGCCCGCCTGGCCGAGCTGGTTACCGAGCGGCACGCGCACGTCGTCGTAGACGATCTCGCAGTGGTCGCTCGGCCGGCCCCAGATCTCGACGCCGCGCACGATGCGAACGCCCGGCGTGTCCTTGGGCACGATGATCTGCGTCATGCGGCCGTTGTCGGCGCCGCTCCCTTCCGTGCGGCACATGACGATCAGGAAGTCGGCGCGAAACCCGTTTGAGGTGAACCATTTGTGCCCGTCGATCACCCACTGGTCGCCCTCGCGGCGTGCCGTGGTCTTGATCGACCGCGGATCCGAGCCGGCCGAGTCGGGCTCGGTCATGGAGAAGCCGGACTCCATCTTGCCCTCGGTGAGCGGCACCAGCCACTTCCGCTTCTGCTCCTCCGTGCCGTACTTGAGCAGGATCTGCTGGTTGCCCGAGTTGGGCGCGACCACGCCGAAGAGCGCCGCCGCTCCCATACTGTAGGCCAGCACCTCGTTCATGTACGCATGCTCGAGGAAGCCGAGGCCGGCGCCACCATACTCCGGCGGAAGATGTGGCGCCCAGAGGCCCGCCTGCTTCACCTTCTCCTTGATCGACTCCCGCAGCTCTCGAGCGCTGCGCCGCTCCTCCTCCGTCGCGCCGTCCCGCCACCCCGCCCAGAGCTTCCGCTCGTTGGGCAGGATATCGCGGTTGACGATCTGCGCGGTGAGCGCGCGGATCTCGTTGATCCGGGGGTCGAGCGTCGGGATGGGTTTCACGTTCATATGCATGGCGGTCTCCTCTATGGGCTCAGGCGTAGCGCGGCGCTACCGCGGTCAAAACTTGTTCCGCTCCCCTTGCGATCAAAGCCACACTCCGCAAGCCTGGTTAACCGGAATCTCCATTTCAAAACCTGATTTAGACTCGCATCGGCGCCAAGCGGTTTGCAAACGCGAAGTTCGAGGCCGGGTTTGAGTCCAAAGGCATTTCACGCTGCCGCGACGGCAAAATGACCCGCGGCGGTCTTGACAAGCAGTTCCGCGCCGTCCGATCCTCGGCACGTTTCCACGAGTCATCGGATGAGCACGCTACCAGAGGCGTTCGTGCCGGACGAGCGCACCATCTTCGACTGGATAGAGACCATCTTTGCCCGCGGTGTGCGGCGGCCGGGATACGCGGGCGATCGCTGGACCGAGAAGTTCTGCCTCGAGCAGTTCCGCCAACTCGGGTTGGAGCAGGTCCGTCTTGAGCCCGTGACGCTGCCTTACTGGCAGCCGCTTGAGTCAGCGCTGATCGTGCGCACGGATGTCGGCGAGTGGCGCGTTTGCTGTTTCTCCCTGCCGCATTCGGCGGCAACCGACGGCCTGGAGGCGCCGCTGGCCCGGTGGCGCGACGAAACGCCAGACGCGGTGCGTGGCGCGCTCGCATTGGTCGACGTGCCGCTCATGCGTTCGACGGCGGATTTTCCCCTGCTGCTTGCGGAGCATGGTGCGGCCGACGGAGCCCACTCCGAATGGCGCCGCCACGATCCGGGTGGCGCGCTTGCGGGAGGCAGCCAGGTGCTGCCTTTCAGCCGTCAGCTAATGGCCGTCATGGATGCGCCGCTGGCGGCGGGGGCGGTGGGATTCGTCGGGGTGTTAAGCAATCACCCCGGCGACTCTTACCAGTATTACGTCCCCTACGATGCGGTGGCGCGCGCGTTGCCCGGCGTCTGGATCAGCGGCAGCGATGGCGCACGGCTGCTACGGCTTTGCGGCGAGAGCAGCGTGCAAGGCACTCTTATCAGCCGCGCACTCCGCCAGGAAATCACCAGCTATAACGTCGTCGGCGAACTGCCGGGTGCCGACGACGACAGCGTCATCATAGGGTCCCACCATGACGGCCCGTGGGCGTCCGCGGTCGAGGACGCCTCAGGTGTTGCGCTGGTCTTGGCTCAGGCCACCTATTGGTCACGCCTGCCGGCGGCGCAACGGCCGCACCGCTTGGTCTTCCTCCTCAACGCAGGACACATGGCCGGCGGCGCCGGCGTCCACGCGTTCATTGACCAGCACCGCGCGATGCTGGCTCGCGTGGTGCTCGAAGTCCACCTCGAGCACGCCGCCACGGAGATGGTCGAGCGCGACGGTGGCCTCGTAGCCTCCGGGCACCCCGAACCGCGCTGGTGGTTCACCAGCCGCCTCGCACCGCTCGAGGCCAGTGTGCGTGAAGCGATCGTCGCCGAGCAACTCGAGCGGTCGCTGATCCTGCCGCCCGAAGTCTTTGGCCCGGCACCAACCACCGACGGCGGGCCCTTTCACCTCGCCGGGGTGCCGCTGGTCAATTTCCTCACCGCCCCCTTCTACCTCTTCGACGCCATCGACACCCTCGACAAGATCCACCGCCAGAGCCTCGTGCCCGTGACTCGGGCCGCTATCCGCATCATCGCGTCGACTCACGGGGTTAGCGCGGCCGCAATGCGTGCCGCGAAGACGGCCGGCTAACCAGATAGGCCGTTCCCTCGCCTCGATAGCGCGGCACAACTAGACTTGGCGCATGCGCGGGTTCACGTCATGAGTTCTGATGGCGCGCGCGTCGCTGCCAATGCTGATCGCTTCTCGGGTTTCGCCGAACTCTACGATAGGTACCGGCCGAGGCCGCCCGAAGTTATCGTAGATCTGCTGACGCAGCTAGCCGCAAAGGAGCGGCCCGTGGTCGTCGATCTCGGCAGCGGCAGCGGCCTTTCGACCCTCATCTGGACGCGCTGCGCAGCCGAGGTCGTCGGCGTCGAGCCGAATGCCGACATGCGCGCGCAGGCTGAGCGCGGCGCGCTCGACTCGGGCGCCGGCATTGTCCGATTCATTGGCGGGCTCTCGACTGCGACGGGCCTTCCCGACCGATACGCCGACATCGTGACCTGCTCGCAGTCGCTGCACTGGATGGAACCGGAAGGCACCTTCGCTGAGGTTGCGCGCATTTTGCGCGACGGCGGGGTGTTTGCCGCTTACGACTGCGACTGGCCGCCGACGCTCAACGCCGAAGCCGAACAGGCCTACAACGCATGCCGAGCAAAGGCGGAAGCGCTCGAGCGCTCGCTGCGCCTCGCGCCCGAGGTCCATCAATGGAACAAGGGCGGGCATCTGCAAAGGATCATGCAGAGCGGGCGGTTCCGATACGTGAAGGAGGTCGGGCTGCATCACGTCGAGAGTGGCGGCGCAGAGCGGCTGGTCGGGCTCGCGCTCAGCCAGGGCGAGATCGCTACGCTGCTCAAGCACGGCATCGGCGAGGATGAGACGGGAATCACGGCGTTGCGCGAGACGGCGCGCCATGCGCTCGGCGACGCTATCGTGCCGTGGTTCTGGACCTACAGGCTCAGGCTGGGTGTGAAGTAACGGCGCGGCGCCCCGGTGCCCCGTTGCTCGCGGTTGTTGGTCGAAAAACGCGCGGCTATGCACGCTACGCTCCGCAGAGACTGTTCTTTTTTGAGACGGGTCGCAAGAAGTGACGCTCGCGACTCTTCTCGCGCGCGTCGCAGATTTCGATGTACTTGGTGCTAGACGCCGACGGCGCCTTGGTTTGTCGTTTTCGCCGAGTCGTGATAACTTCCGGTTAGCCCGGGAACAGGCAGGCGCGACTGACACGCTTGAGAAGGACGACGCCCCTGCGGTCCGCCACGGGTTGGCGCGTCGCCGGCCATGGAGGCGCACGATGATCGTCGAGAAATCGCTCCAATTGGTCACCCGCGCCAGGCTCCAATCCCGTTTCTCAGTCACACTGGCAGTTACGATCGCGATAGCAACGCTGGTTGCTCCCGCCCCTTTCGACTTACGCCACGGCGAAGTGATCGCGGCCACAGCGAGCGGTCCTAAACCCGCGATTTATGAGCTCGACAGCTGGGGTATCGTGCGCTTCGAGGCGGACCGGAACGGTGTATACCGAGAAAGCACCCGGATCGCCAACGACGAACCCGAGGGCCTCGCTTTCGATTCCAAGGGTAATCTCTGGGTGGCAAATCCCGGCACCAACACGATCGCATTGTACAAGCCCGGCACAAACGGCCAGTTTACGCGCGCGGGCGCGATCGCAGGACCTGACACCGGGATGGTTAATCCGGGCCGCATCGCGCTCGACGCAAAAGATAACCTCTACGTTTTGAGCGCGTTTTCGTCTTCGTCGGCATCTCCGTCGATTCTCCGGTATCAAGCCGGCAGTATCGGCGACGCCGTGCCGGTCGCGATAACCGGAGGAAGCGGCACCGGGCTCATTGAGCCCACCGCTATCGCCGTCGACTCGCGCGGGTTCATCTATGTTTCGAACTTTTCGACGGGCGGCCGCGATCAACACGGCTATCTCGAGCCAGGGAACGTGGTCGTCTATCAACCTGGCAGCAGCGGCAACCTACCCCCGGCCGTCAGCTTGTCTCCCGGTGGACAGTTCAATCCCGCAGCCATCACGGTCGATGCGGCCGGCAACGTCTACGTCGCCAGCGATGGTCTTGAGGCACCTGGCGGCAGCATCTTTGTCTACAAGCCGAACTCACAGGGTGTACTCGAGCTCTCCGCGACAATCAGCGGCGAAGCCACCGGACTTGAGGAATACGTGACCGGAATTGCGGTTGACGAATCGGGCAACATCTATGCTTCGACCTTCGGCGACAGCGAGTCGGTACAGATCTTCGGGGCTGGAAGCAACGGAGACATCGCGCCGATCGCAACGATCAGCGGCAGCACAACCGGGCTGGCTCAGCCCGAAGGTATAGCGCTCGACCAGGCGGGCAGGATTTACGTGGCGAACGAATCGTACAGCTCGTTGTCGGGCGCGGGCAACAGCGTGACAATCTACTCCGCGGGCAGTTCCGGCGATTCCGCGCCGCTGGCCGCCTTGAGCCGTGGCGACACATCGCTGGAGGTGGGACCGTTCGCTATCGATGGCGCAGGTAACATCTATGCAACAACATTCCACAACGGGACGCAGGTGCTGGTCTATCCTGCCGGCACAACCGACGCGCCTCCGGTCCGCTCAATCCAGACCGGCATAGTGGGCGGTCCGATGGTCGTCGACGGCACGGGCAACCTGTACGTCCTGAATACCGGTGGCGCGAGCATATTGAAGTTCGCGCCCGGCGCGACTGGAAATGCGGCCCCTGAGGCGACTATCAGCGGACCGAACACTCGCCTTAGAAGCCCCTCGAGTATCGCCGTGGACGGGGCCGGCAATATCTATGTTGCTGAGGTCGATCTGACGGAGAACGCCCTCGATGATATCCAGTGGAGCGGGTTGCTGCTGATATTTTCCGCCGCGAGCGACGGCGATGTCGCGCCGGCCACGGTAATCTCCGGCCCGAACACGGGACTGGGGTGGATGAGCACCGGTCTTGATACCCCTACGGGGACTGCTATCGCAGTTGACAGCTCTGGAGACATTTACGCGGCGAACTCGATAGCGGGTTCGGTAGCTGACTCGATACTGCGCAACACTATCACGGGCAGGGTCAACGTCTTCAGACGCGGCAGCCAGGGCAACACACCTCCGACTCGGCAGATCGTGGGATCGCTGACCGGCTTGGCGGCGCCCATGGCCCTCGAGCTGGGCTCCGCCGGCGATATCTATGTCGAGAATGCGAACGGCCCAAGCACCATCTATGGCCCGGGCGCCACCGGAAACTCGCGGCCGCTGCTGAGCATCAACGACAACAACGCAAAGAATCTTGAAGAGGGGACGGCAGGATTCGCCCTCTCGACGGTTAGTGAATGACGGCCGACCCAACCTGAGACGACTTTGGCGGTGGCTCTCTGCCGCGCGCAATGAAGGGCTCGTCCGGTTCTTTTTCCAGCGGTAGGGCCTTCGTGCTTTAACGCGGTGCTTCCGTTACGATCGTCGCGTCGTGACTCGCCCAATGTTTGAAGCCGAACGGATCGCCGGGTCTGATTTCGAACCTGATCGACTGATCGAGTTTCTTCGGCCGCCATTTCGTAAATTCGAATTCTCGACGCCCATGAGCACGGCGCATGCCGCCCGCGTTCTCCAAGAGATCGTCGAACCGCCCAGGAAGTGGGGATGGCCGACTTCCACCAAGCGGGGATATTTTGAGGGCAGGGTTGCAGGCGGGCGCTTCAAAATTTATCGAATCATCCATTATCAGAACTCATTCAGGCCTATAATTGAAGGGAACTTCCGGCGCGACGGCTTGGGAACCATGGTGACTCTGAACATGCGGTTGGTGTGGCCGGTAGTGCCCTTCTGGTTCGGCATAATACTGTTCCTGGCGTGGAGTTCCGTGGCCGTCGATTCACGTCTGGCCGGGCCGTTTGGCGCCCGAATGTTGCTGCTCGGGATGACGCTGTTCATATATCTTGTCGCGACCATACCTTTCGCCATCGAAGTGCGAATCGCGATGAAGCGCTTGTTGGAGCTTCTGCGCTCCGGGGTCCCTACCAAAAACTCCATCTGAACCGGAATTTGGGCAGCCGCGAGAATTGCTGTCGAATTGATGCGCTTAAGCGAGACGCA
Organism: uncultured delta proteobacterium; assembly: GCA_963749215.1. Taxonomy (GTDB): domain Bacteria; phylum Desulfobacterota; class Binatia; order Binatales; family Binataceae; genus CAVVMA01. The sequence goes on from CAVVMA010000015.1 coordinate 58,020, forward strand.
GGCCGCCGACCTGCGCGATGGCGACCGCCTTTCCGATCTTGCGGGGCACGATCGGGTGGGAGTCGGGGCAATCCTTGTCGAGCGACAGATGCGTGCGATCCTGGAAAAGCAGTATCGCTCGCTGTGCGAGCGCACCGTTCAACCTCAGTTCGGAAGGTCCCAGAGCGACAAGAGTGACCACGCGCATCGCGTCCTGCACTCGGCTGGTGAAGGAGGATTCAAAGATGGATTGGACATGAATCAGCCATTCCGTAATCAATAGATTGAGATGGCGGACGGCGATTTCCCTAACTCCACAAATCCAGGCTGTTATCTGGAGCACCGACCGTGCAGAATCCCCGAGCCGAAAGAAGGTATACCGGAATGAATCCGGTTATATGCATTTGGATCGACAGCCTTGGTTACCCTCAGAAACAAATTCTCCGCATTTGGCGGTGGCGTTTGCATCAAGCTTGACGTACTTTACAAGAGTCGGGATCGACTGAGGAATCGAGTCCGAATTTGATCCAGCCTTACGGTGCCCTTCCGCTCGCCTTTGACCACGTTCCGCTAGCAGCCCGTGGTGAAAGTCGATAACCACGTTTCGGTCCCATCTCGTGCGTTGTTCTGTCGCGTCGATAGGAGTCCTCGGTCCGGTGTAGGAGACAGTCGCTATTCGGACCGCGTTTCGTTGCACCCGAGGGCGAAAGGGAGATGAAGCGCGCCGCGCACCCCGGCTCGGCCCGCGCGGATCAGCTCAAGTTATGGACCGACAACCTCTTCAACGATCGACTCAACTGCGTCGAAGGGCGCACGCAGGGCACCCTCGATGTGGTGCCGCTCGGCCAGGAACTCCGGTGCGTTGTAACTCACGGCGACCGCTCCCTTCCCGTCCTCCCAAACCAGCACCTTGAGCGGGAGATCCAAACCCGCGAGCGGCGCCGCGAGCATTACCGCCGCGCCCACAGTCGGCTTCCCAAACATGACGAGTTTCGAATCGGGCATCTGCACACCAACTCGTTCGGCTGTGCCGCTGTGATCAATGACCCTGAACAGCGTGAAGCCTCGATCCGCGATCACACGCGTCAGTCGGTCGACGGTCTGTGCGACGGACTTGCTGCTGTGCTTGGTGATGATCCCGGCCAAAGATTGCGGGTTGTCCAGCATCAGGACTCCTATTCTCTAGACCAACCCCTATACTGAGTGAGCATGAAAGGCCTGCGCAACGCGCTCGCTTTTATGATTCCGACTCGGCCTTATCCGGTCCGCGGTGGCCGACCGAAGGTACATCGCCAACCCGGCTTACCTCATCCAATATGACTCGCACCCGATGGATTGCGCCGTCATCCGACAAGGGGATCAGCACCGGATCTCCTTGCAGCGACTTGCCATCGAGCTCGACGCCGGCAACTCCGCGACTAACTCCGTGAGGATTCTCGACCGCGATGTCGTACCGCGCGGAGTGGTAGCGCAAAGCGATTTCGAAGTTTCGCCAGGCCTTCGGGATAGTGGGATCAATGAGCAGAGTCGCGCCGCGCAGACGAAAACCGAGTATCCACTCCAGACCCGCCCGATACATCCATCCAGACGAGCCGGTGTACCAGCTCCAGCCACCGCGCCCGACGTGTGCGGGCTCGGCATATACGTCGCCGCAGGTAACGTAGGGTTCGGTCTTGTAGCGGTGAATGGCGGCCCGCGTGCTAGAGTGATTGATAGGGTTCAAGAGCGAAAACAGCTCACCGGCCTTGTCTCCGTCACCGAGCATCGCGAAGGCGATCACCGACCAGATGGCGCCGTGCGTGTATTGGCCTCCGTTCTCCCGGATGCCGGGCGGGTAGCCTTTGATGTAACCAGGGTCGGGCGGTGCGTGATCAAACGGCGGGGTCAAGAGCAGGTGCAGTCCGTTGTCGCGACGGATGAGGTGTTCGTCCAGCGCCGCCATGGCGGTCGTGGCGCGAGCGCGGTTCGCGGCGCCGGATATCACCGCCCACGACTGCGCGATCGAATCGATGCTACATTCGCTGCTCGAGGCTGAACCCAGCGGCGTTCCGTCATCGAAGTAGGCCCGCCGATACCATTGGCCGTCCCAGCCTTCCCGATCGAGCGATTCTGCCAGCGTGGTTGCGTGCTGCCGCCACGACGCGGCCCGTATCTGCTCGCCCCGACTTTCCGCCAACCTGGCGAAAGCTGAGAGCGTGGCGTGAAGGAACCAGCCGAGCCAGATGCTCTCGCCCTTGCCGCCGGCGCCGACCAGATTAAGGCCGTCGTTCCAGTCCCCGGTGCCGATCAGAGGCAGGCCGTGGCCACCGACCGCAAGGCTTTGGTCAAGGGCCCGCGCGCAGTGTTCGAATAAAGTGCCCTGCTCCTCGGAAACCGTCGGCTGAAAGTACGATTCCAGTTGATCGGCGCGCAGGATTGGCCCCTCGAGAAAGGGAACCATTTCGTCGAGAACTGCGTCATCGCCGGTGACCTCGACGTAGTGGGCGGCGGCGTACGCCAGCCAGATCCGGTCGTCCGAGATACGCGTGCGGACCCCTTGGCCCGACGGCGGATGCCACCAATGCTGAACGTCGCCCTCGACGAACTGTCTCGCAGCCGCGCGCAGTAGATGCGCTCTCGTCACCTCCGGCTTCGACACGCTGAGCGCCATAACGTCCTGGAGCTGATCGCGAAAGCCGTAAGCGCCGCTCGCCTGATAGAACGCCGCTCGCGCCCACACCCGGCACGAGAGTGTCTGGTAGAGGAGCCAGTGGTTCAACAGAATATCCATCGCACGATCCGGCGTCCGCACCTGAACCGTGCCGAGGACCTCATCCCAAAGCCCCGTCACCGCGCGCAACACCGAGTCGAGATCGGCGGCTCGGTAGCGCGTGATCAATGCGATCGCTTCCGCGCTCGTCGATGCTTCACCGAGCAAGAAGACGATCTCGGTCGTCTCGTTAGGCGCGAGCTCGATCCGGGCCTGGAGAGCACCGCACGGGTCGAGACCGGCGCCGACGCGATTGGAGAGCGGCGTTTCGCCCACAAGCGCGGCTGGATGATCGAGCGTGCCGTTGCGCCCGAGAAACTCGGTTCGGTCACCAGTCCAGGCGACCTGGCGTCCCGACAGATCTGCGAACGCCACGCGAGTCCCAAACTCGGTGCTCCAGTGGTTGCTTGCCAGCATCGCGCGGGTTTCCGGATCGATTGCGGTTGCGATGAACGGCGCGGAGGCGGCGCGGGAAGTGCCCAACACCCATTCCACGTATGCGGTGATCGAGAGACTTCGGGATCGCCGCGAATGATTATGGATCTTCAGCCGGGAGATCTTGATCGCGTCTTGCGGCGGCACATATTGCAGCAGCTCGAGCGAGATTCCGTGCGATCTGTGCTCGAAACGGCTGTAGCCCTGACCATGCCGACAGACGTAGGGTGACGGCTCTTCGCGAATGGGCAGCGCCGTGGGACCCCAGAGCTCTCCGCTGTCTTCGTCGCGAAGGTAGAACACTTCGCCCGGCCTGTCGCTCACCGGGTCGTTGGACCATGGGCTGATCTGATTCTGTTGGCTGTTGATCGACCACGTGTAACCAGCGCCCTCGACTGATACCTGGAAGCCGAACGAGGGGTTGTCGATGACGTTGATCCATGGCGCCGGCGTCCACTGGCCTTCGCCGAGAATGGTTACATATTCCCCGCCACCCCCTGCGAAGCCGCCAACGCCGTTGAAAAATTCGAGCTTCGGCATAGGCAAAGCAGGTTCCGGCACTTCAGTTGTCGGTCGGCGTCTTGGCGGCGGCGCGACGACCGCGGCGGATTCTTCCAGGCGTTTGACCTGTTGGAAGAGGCTGCCGCGGCGGCTCCAGATCACCGCTCGAGCGGCGCTCTGGAGCAGGCTGCGGGTCTGGGGCGAAACCAGTTCGTCTCGCAGGATGAACACCGCTCCGCGCCCACTTTCTTTCCCGGATGGCTGTCGCGACTGGCTGGCCCGAACTATCGTCTCCAGAGCGGTTTGCAGTTCCTGAGCGTAAGAGGGGGGATTCTCATTCAAAATCACCAGGTCAACTTCCAGCTGCTTCATCCGCCAGTATTCGTGAGCACGGAGTAACTGGCGCACCGTCGCCAGATCTTCGAGGTCGGCGATCCGAACCAGGACGATGGGCAGGTCGCCGGAGATGCCATGCGCCCAGAGCCCCGCCGGTCCACCCTCACTTCTTTCAAGCACCGCGGATGAAGGTCGCAGCGCCGGGTTGGAATAGATCACATGGCCCGCCAGGCGTTGGAAAAGGTTGGCTTCGTCAGAGTCGACGCCAAGATGGAAAAGCTGCACTTGTGCCTGGGTCCACGCGAGGGTGTTGGCGCGCTCGAAGGCTGCCGGGTCTTGGTGTTTGTCGGCCAGATCGAGCGCTGCGCTGCGCGAGGGCGCGACCAGCGTCCAGAACGCGATTCGCGCTGTGGCTCCGGGCGCAAGCCTGATGCGGCGGCGAAGACTGAAGATCGGATCGAGTACCGCGCCGACCGTGTTGGAGAGCGGGCGGCCGTCAACCACCGAGACCGGCGTACTGACTCCGCGTCCCCTTCCCAGGAAACGTGCCCGATCGGTCTCGAACTGCGGGCCGCCTACGACCTCGCCCTCCACGACCGCCAGGTGCGCCGCCCAGAGCTGGGGCTCGTCGGGCGAGCGCAAGCGCCGCGTGGCCAGAATAGCGCCGATGTCGGCGACGAACTCGGTTTGTACGAACAGATTGGAGAAGGCCGGATGAGCAGCGTCAGCCATATCGGTCGCCAACACCACCTCCGCATAGGAGGTCAGCTCGATCTCCCGCACACGCGTGCCGAGATTGGAGATCGAGACTCGACGAACCTCAGCGTCGTCCTCCGGCGACACCGTCGTCTCGATCTTCGTTTCTATGCGCCCGTCGCGCCTGGTGATTTCGGCTCGATCCTCGAAGAATGTCGCCTCGTAGCTATCCGGCTCGACTCCGGTTGGCTGGTAGCCTGCCGACCACACCTCGCCGCTGCGCGCGTCGCGCAGGAAGATATATGTACCCCAGGAATCGCAAGTAGCATCCTCCCGCCACCGCGTGATCGCGAGATCGTGCCAGCGGCTGTAACCTGAGCCCGCTGCGGTTATCATGATCGCATACCTGCCGTTGGAGAGCAGGTGAGTACGGGGAATCGGCTGGTGAGGCGATTGGAACCGGCGCGGCATCGGCGGAACGAGCTCGCGGACGCTGGCCGCTGCGGCCACCTCGTCAGCTTCCGGGTGGGCAACCAACACGTCCCGTGGAACTGGTTCCTGTAGTAAAAGCTCGGTCGCCTGGATAATCGGCTCGGCGTGAAAGCGGGCGCGCATCGCGCCGTCCTGGAGAGCGTCGCCGATCGCTATCAAAGTCATCCCTTGATGGTGCGCCATATAGGAGCGCACGATCGCCACCTTGTCGCCCTCAGGCAGGCGCGCCGGGGTATAGTCCAGAGCCTCGTACCAGCCGTACCTGCCGCTGGCGCCCGCCGCAGCAAGCCGCGAGAAGTTTCGCACTGCGGCTTGCGGGTCGATCATCGCGGCCAGCGCCGTCGCATACGGAGCGATCACAGCGTCATGGCTGAGCCCGCGCTTGAGTCCCAGGCCCGGAACGCCGAAGCTCGAGTATTGATATGTGAGCTCGAGATTCCGCGCATTGTATGCGGATTCCGAAACGCCCCACGGCAGCCCAAGTTCGGTGCCGTATCCAATCTGCCGCTGGACGACGAAGCCGTTACTCTGCTCGAGAAGGCTTCCGGCCGGCGCGCGCATCACAAGGCTCGGCATCAGGTACTCGAACATCGATCCGGACCACGAGACCAACGCCGAACCGCTGCCCACCGGGGTTTCGGTCCGCCCGAGCCGAAACCAGTGCCGTGGCGGCAGGTCGCCCTTGGCAATCGCAACGAAGCTTGCAAGGCGCGCTTCGGAGGCGAGCAAGTCATAGCAGTTGGGATCGAGGCTGGCCTTCGCAACCAGATATCCGATCGAGAGGAGTTGCCGGGCCGGGTTGAAGAGAAAACCGAACTCCATCGCGTCGAACATTTTCTTCGTCAGGTCGCTGAGCGCTTCGAGACGGGCCTTGAACGACCGCGCGGCGCTTGCAGAACGCTCGAGAGCGGCGACCAGAACATCCACACGCATCTTGAGCAGGTCGCCGGCAGCGCCGTTCTGCGCAGCGAGCTCCGCCCGGCGCTGCGCCAGGAAGAGTATCGCGGCCTCGCAACGACTCGGCAGATCGGCCAGAGTCGGGACTGAGTCGAAAAATCGCCCCAGCGCCTGCTCCGGAGAAATGTCGGCAGCCACATTCGCCGGGGCCGCGAATGCGGCCTCGGCGGCGACCAGATTCGCCCAAGGCATCAACTGCTCGAAATCGCGTTGATGGCTGCGGAGGCAAGCATGTACCGCCTCTACACCGGCCAGTACTTCGGCGCTGGCGTCATCGCCGCGTTCCGCGCTCAGCGTTCGCGCAATGTCCATGAGGGTGTCGGCGCGCAGCGTCAGCTCCGTAAAGCCTCCGACGAGAGATGCCGGGGTCGCGGGTTCTGGCGAAGCGGACACCGCGTTGGAGAGAGCATCGAGGGCATCCTCAAGATGCTTTCGAGTCACGGTTAGAGTTCGTCGATCATCCGGCAATCCGCGCAGGGACTCGCGAGTGATCTGCAGCGCGTCATCGATCCCGGCCGACCATTCCAGCCCCCCCACCGGCTTACCGATTATCTCGCGACAGGCGTTGCCAAGAGCGATCAGATGACCGGCGAGGTTGCCGCTGTCCACCGAAGAGATGTATTTCGGCTCCAGCGGACGAAGGTCTTGGGTGTCGTACCAGTTGTAAAAGTGCCCGCGGAAATGCTCGAGCCCGTTCATCGTGCCAAGCGTTGCCTCCAGCCGTTCCGCGGTCTCAATCGTGCCCAGCCAGCCAAAGTCACAGGCTGCGACCACCGACAGCAGGTACAACCCGAGGTTGGTAGGAGAGGTCCGATGGGCTAGCACAGGCTCAGGTTCTTCCTGGAAGTTGTCCGGGGGAAGCATGTGATCCTTGGCCGTGACAAAGGCTTCAAAGAAGCGCCATGTCCTCCGCGCGATGAGCCGCAGTGCCCGTGCGTCGGGGTCCGACAGTGGATTGGAATCGGTCCTGGCAGGCGGGAGACTCGCCCATTGGGCTACGGCCGGCGACGACATCCACAGGATCAGGAATGGAACCGCGATCGGCCATGCGTTTCGCCCGATACATGCGACGACGACCACCGCTGCCGTGCTGAACGCGATACCGCCCGCCATCCGCCAATAGGATCCGCGCAGATCGCGCCGGGTGCCGATTTTCGCTTGAGCGGCGGTCACCCACTCGAGTAACCGCCGGTGCCTCACGAACAGACGAAAGAAGGTTCGCACGATGGCGTCGGTCATCAACCATGCCTGATGCCCAAGGAATATGACCAGAAGTGCTACCTGTGACAGGGAAAGGGCGAAATCGGCACCAACCGCGTGCCAGTGTCTTCGCTGCGAGAGTCCGAGCCTTCGCGGCACAATCCCGCCAAGAGCCGGCAAAAGAGTAGGGATCGCGAACGTCGCGACCACGAACCCGGTCCAGACCGCGGCGCCATCCAAAGGCAGGGTCCATCCCGCCACCAACGCCAGGAAGGTGGCCGGCGCCGACAGCGTCCGCCGCAGGTTGTCCATCATCTTCCAGCGGCCGATCAAGGGAATCGCGGTCCGTCGCTGATCGCCGCTGAAGTCCCGCCCACGGCCAAAAATCCAGGGCAGCAGTTGCCAATCACCACGCGCCCATCGATGTTGGCGAGCCGCGGCGGCGTCGTAGCGCGATGGAAACTCTTCGACCACCTCGATGTCTGTGACCAGTCCGGCCCGCGCGAAGATTCCCTCCAGAAGATCGTGACTCAGAATGACGCTCTCGGGGAGCCGGCCGTCGAGGGCGGCCTCGAAGGCGTCCACGTCGTAAATTCCCTTGCCACTGTAGGAACCTTCGCCGAAGAGATCCTGGTAGACGTCGGACACCGCGAAGGCGTAGGGATCCAGCCCGCTCGGACTGGTGAAGATGCGCTGGAAAAATGACCCCTCGCGGCCGGTGGGCAACGACGGCGTAACTCGCGGCTGCAGCACCGCGTACCCCTCAACCACGCGACAGCTATCCGGATCCAGCCGCGGATGGTTCAGCGGATGCGCCATTTTTCCGATCAGGCGCCGGGCGGTTCCTCGTGGTAGCCGCGTATCGGCGTCCAGCGTGATCACGTAGCGGACGGCGGGGGGTACGACGGGTGAGCAGCCATCAATCGCGACAAAGGTGGTGTCGGTCGCGCCGCGAAGCAAACGATTAAGCTCGTGCAGTTTTCCACGCTTGCGTTCCCACCCGATCCACTTTCCCTGCCCCTCGTTCCAGATCCGACGGCGATGGAGCAGCAGGAAACGAGCGCCTTCGGGCGCCGCTCCGTAGCGTTGATTCAAGCGCGCGATTCCCTCAGCGGCTGCGCCGAGCAACTCGTCATCATCCGGCGCGCCCTGGGTGGCGCAGTCGGTCCAGTCCGAGAGCAGCGCGAAGCGGAGATCGCCGTCCTGGCTCGCCAGGTAATGCACCTCCAGGCGCTTAATCTGCGCTTCGAGTTCAACTCGAGTCGTCAGGAGCGTCGGCACGACGACTATCGTGCGCAGGCTCGCGGGCACTCCTTCGCGAAGCTCCATGGCCGGCAGAGTCCGGGCCCCAAAGGCACTCGCAACGCCGCGGTTGACAAGCGCCACCGCCGCATCCGAAGCCGGCGCCACGGCGAGAAGCGCAAGGAGGAAGAGAGTCCATCCGCTGACGCCGAACTCCGCCACGCCAAGCAACGGCAGAGCCACGATGAGCACGCCGATGATAGCGATCGCTCCCACATAGCCGAGGATTCCCACGGCAGCGCTGGCCCGAGCCAGCCATTCGCTCATCGGAATGCGGAATCCGATTTCCTGCTCGATCGTCCGCCGCCCGTTTGAAATCAGGTAGTAGCCGGGCTCGTGCCTGGAACGTGCAGCTTCGGGGCCGCCGCTGTGCGGCTCCGCTGCCGCGCGCTTTGCGGCAGCAATCGCGTGGCGGGCGACTTCGAGTTCCGGTTGGCGCGAGCCTCGCGCCAACTCTTCGATCGCATGCCGGTAGCGATCGCGGGTGGCAAAATCCATTGCGGCGAAGTCGCTGTCGGCGCAAAGCGCGGCATCGACGAGGCTCACGCTCTCGAAGAACTCCGCCCAATCGACCGCCGATATCAGGCGCATGCTCGTGATCACGTTACGCACGGTCACGTTCATCGCGCCCTGTTTCTGATGTTCGGTGCGGACGGCCTCGTCGGCAGTGGTTCCCATCGATGCCAGACGTTCGTCTAACCAGGTGAGCGCCGGTGTCACCTTAGGATCCTGATCGCGCAGGCGCTGGACCAACTGAACCGCAAAGGCCGTCGGCAACGTTGTCTGGTCGAAGCCGCGCAGAGCGATCTCCGGGGCTTCGGCCTCACGGACCCCGATTCCCAATAGTCTGTCGGCCAGGGCGTCCGCCTCCTGGCGCACAGCCCGATCGCGAACTATCCGCGCAGCCGAGCGCCGCAAATTTTCCACCAGCACGATTCGCAGCGTGATTGCGACCGCCCAGAGCTCGCCGATCGTCAGAGGCTGCACGCGCTGATAGGCCTGCACGAATCGGCACAACATCTGCGGCTCGAAGCGGCTGTCGGTATGCGCGACGAACGCCCACGCCACCCCAAAAACGCGCGGGTAACCCTCAAACGGCCCGTCCGCAAGTTTGGGCAGGCCGCGGTAAAAGCCGCGCGGGAGATCGTCGCGGATCTCGCGAATCTGTTCCTGCGCGACATAGAAGTTGTCGATCAGCCACTCGGCCGCCTGGGTGATGGCGCGTTCCTCCCGGATGGCCTTGATGGTGGCGCTGTACGCTTCGCGCAGTACCCTGCCGTTATCCCGCAGCCGTTTCGCCAGATTGCGGCCCCTGCCCGGTTTGGTCGTGATGTGCTGAGCCTCAGCGAGGCTCTCGGCATGTTGCTCGAGGCGTTCGACGCTGAACAACTCGGCGCGAATCGCCTCGTCCGTATCCGGCGGGAAACCAGCCGATGCACCCCTGAGCGCGTGCAGAATGAAATTCTTCACAATAACCTTAACGAAGGCTTGCCGAAGCAGTTTGGCCGAAGGTGGGTCAGGACCGAACTGCTAAAGCGCGCGAGTTCAAATCGATAACCGCGCCGCGCCTGGAGCGCGATTGCGTCAAGTCGAGCCAGATTACGCCGGCAGGGTCTTAGCCTGCCGGCGCATCGCATGACGAGGCTACATCTATTCGACCGGAACGAGCTCGACGCGCCGGTTTTCTGCGCGCCCCTCGGCCGTATCGTTCGACGCCACAAAGTGAGTCTTGCCGAAGCCGCGCGGAGTCAGGCGTCCCGCAGCGACACCGTGGTCCTGCAGGTACACCGCCACGGATGCTGCCCGTCGCTCGGAGAGTCTCTGATTGTATTCCACCTTTCCGACCGCGTCGCAGTATCCGTCTACGTAGATTGACACTCCAGGCCGTTCCTTGAGATTCGCCGCGGCTTCATCGAGCACCGGCTCATCTTCGGGACGGATATCGGATTTGTTGAAATCAAAGTGTACGCCTCTAAGCACCAGCTTCTCCATCGCCTTGGGTGGCGGCGGCGGTGGTGGAGTCGGAGCCTGTGCCACCTGAGCAGGGGGAGCAGGCGGCGGCGGTGGCTCCTGATAAGTGACCGCCGCGATGAATGCACCAATAGCCGCTCCACCAACTACCCCAGCGGGGCATCCGATCTCATAACCCTTGTCGTTCTTCCAGCCGTCGCGGTAGCCTCCAAGTGCGCAGCCTGCCGCGCCTCCGAGCAGACCACCTACTGCGGCGCCGGCCGCCAGTCGCGAGCTGGGGACGTTCGGTGAACAGCCCGAAACCATGAAAACCACCATCACGAAAAGAGAACCGAGAAACTTTGGCCGCATTGTGCCTGCTCCTTCAAGTCGAAGTCGTGACTCGTTCAGTCGGATCGGGTCCAAAAGTGCAGTGAGCAATCCTTAGTAGAGTGACCTTGCGGTTTCTTCGCGCCAGCGTGGCGGAGGCTTGGGATTCGCTACCGTGCAGGGCAAGCTCCGTCGGGTGCGCGTTCTGTATGATGTCCTTGGCCTTGGCCACTTCGGCCGCCGTGCCGTGAGCCAGGAGAATGAGCTTGTCGGCCTTGATCGCTGACTCGCATTTGACGACGCTGTCTTTAGGGATACCGATGCTGAATAATCCCGCGCCGATCGCGGCCAACCCGTCCGTCACCACCGCACCTTCGAGAGCGCCGACAATCCACGCGACCAGAGGACCGGCTACCAACACCGGCCCGATTCCTGGAATAGCGAAGAAGGCGGCTCCGAACAAAAGTGCTCAAAAGCCACCCCACATGACTTGGGCTCCTTGGCTTTCAGATCGTTTTCCTCACCGAAAGTGACAGCCGCGCTGCGTCGTTTTGCGCCTTCTCAAGCGCTTGCATCGTAGTCTCGCGCATCTCGGCGAACCGCGCAACGTGCTCCGCCTGAACCGTAGGGAACTTTTCGCTATTCGGTTCCCTGGGACTTTCGCGGCGGCGGTTGCTTAATCCTTTTCGACGTCGCATAGTCCGCCAATTCTGAAATTCGGCCATTTCTTGCGCACAGCCCCAAGCAGTTCGCTTCACCTCGGCACGCCCGCGATTTCCATCCACATGCGGCCCAATCCACAGGCGCCCGTAAGATTTCGACCGCGTCGCCGACTGCGATTTTGGTATGCCTCGATTGCGTTTGGCTCGCGGATGGTTGTCCGCCACGTTCATTTTTGCCGCCCTGGCGACTGTGTCGATAGGCTTTTGGCATGGAGCAGGTATGGCGCGGGCGGTGGATGTATCGGGCTAATCGAAATCAGCGACTATTCCGACCAGGGCATCCTGAACTTTGATCAGGCTTTCAAGCTTCCCGCCGCCAATTTGACCCGCGTCGTCTCGCCCGACTCCGACAATCCGGGTCAGAACTCCCGCACCGATGAGACCATGGGTGACATTGAGTACGCTCACGCAATCGCGCCCGGCCCGGCGATAAACGTCTACCTCACGGATCCGGAAGGGAAGCCTGACCGTGACCAGCAACGCCGCCAACCCGTCGCTGACTATCTCGCTCAAAGGGACGGGCAAAAGTAGCTGGCGCCCGACTTCAGGGAGGAGCGCAAAAGCTCCCGCCCCCCGCATCATGAGTTGACGGACGGCGCGTGCGTCGCCGCGACCAAGCGCACGCGATGCGGACTTGCTGCAACCATTGTAGCGAAAGGGACTCGGCACGATCGCCGGTGGAGAAACCAAGGCCGGATTCGCTTCTGGAGACAGCCCAGGGGCCTCTCCAGTGCCCTTACGACTGCCGGAACCCGCGCGGCCAAAGCCGGTCGTCGATGTCGGTACTACGTGCCGCGGGATCTGGTCCGGGGTTCGGCGAAGGACGGACAACGGGGCTGGCGAATACCGGTGCGGGAGCTTGAGCGTGCGGTGATCGGCGCCGTTCGAACCGCCCTCGACGACAGGGCATCCATCATTACCGCGCTCCAAGGGTCCGGAACCGAAATCTCGAACGTCGATTGCGTTATTGCGATTGCTTCGGACTGGCACGAGCGCCTTGCGTCCGAAACCGAAGCGCCAGCCACAATCGGCGAATTGATCCCAGGCGTGCAACTCACCGACAAGGGCCTTCGAATCGCGTTGAAGGTACCGATGCAGCCACGCGGCGAACAGCAGGGATCATCTCCGACGCTTCGCCTCTCTCATTTCGTACCGACGAAGGTTAAGCGCCGCGGCGTCGAGATGCGGATCATTGTCGACGGGCGATTTCAGGCGCCCCCAGCAGGTCGACCCGGCGTTGCTCAAGGCAATCGCGCGCGCGCGATGCTGGTTCGAGGAGGTGGCCTCCGGCCGTACCCAATCGCTGCTGGAGATTGCGCGGCGCGAAGGGCTTCCCAACCGCTACGTCACGCGTGTCGCAAGACTGGCGTTTGTATCGCCGACGATCGCAGAGACAATCGCCGGTGGTCGCGCGCCGGGCGCCATCAATTTGCAAATGCTGATGGACGGGCGCGTTGAGCTGCCACTCGATTGGCAGGATCGGCAACCGATGCTCCAAGAGTGCGGTCTTCAACTCTGAATCTATTGCGCCTCCTTACCGGTTGATCGAAGACGGAAACCACCTTGGCGAGACAGCCCAAAAAAGGCTCGGATCAAAGTTGCCAGCGAGGCGAAAAGCAGCGACAATTCCCAAGAGGCCAAGAACGTGAGGCCGCAAGCATTCGGTGGACTACGCGACCTAGAGCGCGCTTTCGCGGAATTCGAGGAGGCGGACGGGTATCCGCATGTGCGTTCCAAGTATGAAGAGAATCTGGGGTGCCATCCCATCTTCCGGGCGACTCGAATACGCCAAGTCGCTGAGCGACTTTTCCCAGATCATTGCAAAAGGTAAATTCCCGCCGCGCAGCCAGTTCGTAATCTTCTGCGCCCTCCATGTGTACGGTCTGAAAGCGCTGGAATATTGGCACGAACTTCGAGAGCGGTACTGCAGAGGTAAGCCACGGGGATCGCATCGGACTACAGACGAGGCACTCGACCTATGGTACGCGATCGACGCGTGGCTGCAATCTTGGCTCTACAGTCCTCTCGATTGCCGGCGTCCCGAGACCGACTCTCCATCTGAATGGCTCTATTGCATCGGAAGCAACGATCCTACGCCGCACTTGCGCATGAGCCACACGTTCCTGAGACAGGCTCGAGTAGCCCTGCCGGTCAACTATGCGACGGCTCGTCGGAACCTCCTGGACGTCAAAAGCATTTTTCAGCGCTACTCGATTGTAAAAAATGGTTCGACAGTTCCCAACCTCAAGCCACTCATGTATCGATTCCCTCTCATCGGCTGGGACATCTGGCAGAGGGCAGTCTATCTGCTTACGAATGACGTGAAGCCACCTTCGCAGTTTCCCATATTCGGTTGGCGCTACCACCGAGTGCTAGATTACGTGCGGCATGGACGTCTATTGAGTCCCGCCTAATATAGTGACATTGCTGGTGTTCTGTGTTAAGCTTTGGGCATGGGATTTCCAGCAGGGGTAGGCAGGGACTTCGAAGCACTGGAGCGGCGGCGCCTGCGTGCAGCGAATCTGCTCGCGAAGGGACTGAGTCAGTCGGAAGTGGCGCGCCGGGTGGGCGCCCATCGGCAGTCGGTGAGCAAGTGGGCGGCGGAGTTGCGCGTCAACGGACGCGCTGGGCTGAAGAAGGCGGGTCGAGCCGGGCGCAAGCCGCGACTGAGTGCGGAGCAGATCAACCAGCTCGAGCGCGGACTCAGACGCGGGCCGCAGGCGCTGGGGTATGAAACCAGCCTGTGGACTGCGAACCGGGTAGTCCATCTGATCGAGCAGGAATGTGGGGTGAGTTATCATCCGGGGCATGTGTGGAAGATCCTGCGGCGGCTCGGATGGAGTTGCCAGCGACCGGCGGGCCGGGCTCTGGAGCGTGATGAGAAAGCCATCCAGCGCTGGAAGAAGGAGCGTTGGCCGGAGTTAAAAAAAAGGCCAAAAATCAGGGCCGGACGATCGTCTTCATCGACGAGAGCGGACTGAGCGAGCGGCCCCATCGCTGCCGCACCTGGGCGCCGCGGGGACAAACCCCGGTGCTGCAATATCACTTCAACTGGAAAACCCTTTCGGCGATGGCGGGGGTAACGTGGTGGAACTTTTACTTTCGGCTCTTTCCCGGCGCCATCAAAAGTCCACAAGTGGTCGAGTTCCTGGAACATCTGATGCGCCATCTGCCGGGCCAGCTGCTGATCATCTGGGACGGCCTGCGCAGTCATCGCAGTCGCCTGGTGTGGGACTTTGTCCGCCAACAGCGCGGACGGCTGTGGCTGGAATTTCTTCCCGCCTATGCGCCGGAACTCAATCCGGTCGAGTATCTGTGGTCGCACTGGAAACAACACGAACTCCCCAACTTCTGCCCGACCACCTTCGCGCAGTTGAGCGTGCACGCCCGTCGCGCGCTCAAGCGGATGCGCCGCAGACCCTCCCTGGTGATGGCTTTCTGGCAGCAAGCGCAACTGTTTCCCTTGTAAGTATATTACGCGAAGCTCAATAGTTTTGGATCCCGAAATTGAGCGGAGGGTGCTGGGAAAGCCTTCGTCCTTGCACGGACTCCTGTGGCCCACGCAGATGCAGACCTTGGGAAAGATTGTCGCGGCCAGCAGAGTGAAGTGCGCTGAGGGGCCGCCCGTCACTAGTGGGCGCATGCTACGACGGACTTCCGCCCACTAGTGATCCGTCTTTCCGCGATCGTCAAGATTTCGGATGACCGGGCGAACCTTGGGGGCGCTCGACCAGGTCTTGCACTGATTCCTCACGTGGGATCGTCAGCGCTGGTGGCCCCCAAAACCCGGTCCTTTCCTGGTGATCGAAGCACTGCCGCGGCCGGTCGATGCCGGCAAAGATTGCAGCGAAGCTGAGTTCTGCCGCGGACCGAGGCTTTCGAGCGGCCGCCCCAGCCTTCCGTCGGACTCCGCACCATGGATATGATCACAACCACGGCGTTGGAGGCCGAGGCGGTGAGATCTCCTATTTTTTTCCTCGAGAGAGCGATTGCAGGGTGCGCGTTCGCCATCGCACCCGAACGGCAAGAGGAACTTGCGAAACTGCGAGACAGTCACAAAATCATACTGCAACCCGTCGACGAACCACATTTCGGAATACGAGTCGATCCTGAAAGTGGTGTCGTGAAGCTCCCGGTAGCGTCACTCGAATATCTTTGGGTTTGTTCATATCAATATTGGGTCGTATACCAAGAAATTGTTCGCGCCCAACGAGCCGGTCAGTCGCAATTGAATTTGAGTGCCAATCCTCGGCTGCAGAGCGCGGAAACACTGTTAAAATGGGCGAGGAACAATTTGGCCGGCGATGGAAAGCGCCCTTGGCCGACTAATCTGCCCTCGCCTGCTACGCCTCACGAGCAGAACGGGGATGTGGTAAGCGTGAATGAACTTTTTCTCGTGGCGATGGCGTGGATAATTCATCACGAGATCGCTCATGTTAAACTGGGGCACAGCACGTTAACCACTGCAAGCCTCAGCATGGCCGAAGAGAAACAGGCTGATATCGCTGCGACGCGCTGGGTGTTAGACGATCTGGAACGCGATGATCCGAAGCTGCCGAAACGAGCCTTTGGAGTTGCGACAGCAATTCTGACTCTTCAAAGTCTAGAAGTAGGCGTAGCCGTGAATAGGCGTCGTACCCATCCCCCGGCTCACGAACGCTATGACCATTGTCTCGGCAGATATGAGGTAGGATCGGACCAGCACGTAGAGGCTTTTTCAGTGGCCGTCTTGCAGGTTCTATTGGGCGAAGTAGGAATTGTCGCAAACATCGACGGGAATTCGTTTAAAGAAATCCTCTCGGATCTCCTTGTTGACAAATCTCGCCTAGACCGAGGATCGACGGTATAGGCAGCGCCGGGTTTATAGATAATTCGCGAGTTGGTGCTTGCTCGAAAATCTCGCGCGCCGGCTCGAACATCAGCACCCTGGCGCCGCCGCCTCGCTGCACGAGGGAGTGGAGGAGAAGCTTCTCCAGAGAATGCAGAAATCGCAGACTCGTTGGCGGAGAGGGGGGGATTTGAACCCCCGAGACCCTTTCGAGTCTACACGCTCTCCAGGCGTGCGCCTTAAACCGGGCTCGGCCACCTCTCCGCGTTCTCGAGCGTTTCGCGGATGAAATTCCAGTATGCCATCGGCGGCTTCGCGCGCGCCACTGGATTCGATCCGCGGTGACTCGCCGCCTGCCCGCGGCTAATACCCCGACGCGCCGCCGCCTTTGCGGGGATCGAATGCTCCACGCAGGCCGCCCGGTGCGATCGTGATCGCGTCGATAGCGCCGAGCGACGGCACTGTGACTACTCTGTATCCCATCCGCGTGAGTGCGCCGCGGGTCTGCTCGGACACTCCCGATTCCACCGCTACTACGTCTGGCGCCGCTTGCTCATGAATCCGCGGCGTATCGACCGCCTGCACCGGGTTCAGATGAAAATCCAGGATGTCGAGCGCGACCTGCAGCACGCCGCTGATTATGGTCGGCCCGCCCGAGCCGCCGAGCGTCAGCACGGGTATCCCTTTCCTGGTCACGATTAGCGGCGTCATGCTCGATAGCGGGCGCTTGCCCGGTGCGATCTCGTTGGCCTTGGCGCCGACCAGCTTGTAAGCGTTGGGCACCCCCGGCGCGACGGCGAAATCGTCCATCTCGTCATTCATGATGATGCCGAGCCCGGTCGCCATCATCTTTGCGCCGAACGGTGTGTTGATGGTCGTGGTGAGCGAGACCACGTTACCCTCGCGATCGACCACGCTCAGATGCGCGGTGCCGTGGTCGTGCGCTGGCTCGACCGGCGGAGCGGCCGTGCGATGGAGCGCGCGCATCCGGGCGTCCTGGATATGTCCCTCCGAGAGCAGCGTGTCGATTGGCACGTGCGCAAACGCCGGGTCCGCATACTTGTCGCGATCCAGAAAGCCTTGCCGCATCACTTCGGTGAGGCGCGCCAGATATGGCGGCGAGTCGGCGCCCAGGCCGGCGAGTTGCCCTGCCTCCAGCATCCCGAGCATCTCCAGCACCACGCCGCCGGACGACGGCGGCGGCATCGCATAGACCTGGAATTCCCGGTACCGGCGATGGAGCGGCATCCGCCAGGCGGGCTCATATGCCGCCAGGTCGGCGTCGGAGACCAGCGCGCCGTGCGATTTCAGCCATGCCCCGAGTTGAGCGGCGATCGAACCGCGGTAGAAGTCCGCCGGATTGTCGCCGAGACGTTCCAGCGTCGCAGCGAGGTCTTTTTCCATAATCGTGTCGCCCGGCTTGCGCGGCGTGCCGTCGGGATTCAGAAACACCGCCTTGAGCCCGGGGTCGCGCGCCAGCACCGGCGCCAGGTGTTCGATCTCTTTAGCGAGATGTTCGTTGAGCGGAAATCCGTTGCGTGCAAGCTCGATCGCGGGCGCCGCGATCGCGCTGAATTTCATCGTGCCGAAACGCCCGAGCGCCGCGTGGATGCCCGCGAGCTCGCCGGGCACCGCGATTGCGCGCGGGCCGCTGCGAGCGGCTTCCTCGTCGGGATGCCCGTCGCGGATGTACATCGTCGCGCTCGCTGCGGCGGGCGCGGTCTCGCGGTAATCCAGCGCGGAGACCTCGTGCGTCCGCGCCAGATAGATGAGCATGAAGCCGCCGCCGCCGATTCCGCACGAGCTCGAATTCGTCACGCACATCGCCAGCGCAGTCGCACACGCCGCGTCGATCGCGTTGCCGCCGCTCTCGAGAATTTTCACTCCGGCCTTCGAGGCCGGCTCGCTCTCCGACACAACCATCGCGTGGCTCGCCTGTGCCGACCAGGCGGCCGCGGCGGCCGGCGTAGCCGTTACGGGCGCGCCGGCGGGCGAAGCCGGCGCATTTGCGATCGCGGTCGGTGTCGACCCGGCCAGCGAGGCGACGGCGCAGAGCACGCAGATCAGAAATGCGAGCGAAGAATTGGGTGGCGAGCACACCCGTTGCCGAAACATGAGAGGGTTTACTAACAGCCGCCGCGAGCGAAAGAAAGCCGGCCGAGCGGCGCGCCCGATCGGGGATGCATTAGATTTCCACGCCGCCACGTGCTTTGATCGAGCCGTTCAGACGGTTCACGCCGGCAATTTACGGAGGCTTCAATGGATTTCGCGGAAATAATCTACGAGAAGCAGGATCGAATCGCCACGGTCACGATGAACCGGCCGGATCGCCTAAACGCGTTCACGCCGCGGATGGGTGCGGAGATGAAGACCGCGATGGTCGACGCGGATCGCGACCCGAGCATCCGCGCGATTATCGTGACCGGTGCGGGCCGCGGCTACTGCGCCGGAGCGGAAATGGGCAACCTGTCGAGCGTCGCGAGCGGAGGCACGCGGGCCACCGACGCGGTCGGCACGCCCTCCACGGACGACCGATGGCTCGACGAGCATCGCGGGGACTATCGGGGGCAGTTCTCCTGGCCGCTGGCGCTCAGTAAGCCCATCATCGCGGCGATCAACGGTGCGTGCGTGGGTCTGGGACTGACGCAGTCGCTCTACTACGACATCAGGATCGCTTCGGAGAAGGCGCGCCTGGGGCTGATCTTCCCCCAGCGCGGTCTCGCGATCGAGCACGGCAGCAGTTGGATGCTCCCCAAAATCGTCGGGCTGACCCGCGCGATGGAAATGGCGGTCACCGGACGGCTGCTCGAAGCCAGGGAGGCGCTCGAGATCGGCCTGGTCACGCGCGTGGTCCCGCCCGATCAGGTGATTCCGACGGCGCGGGAAATCGCTACCGAGATCGCGAACAAATGCTCGCCGCTCGGGGTTGCGCAGGCTCGCCGCCTGGTCTATCGGCATCTGTTCACCGACCTCGCGACCGCGATCAAGGAGGACGATGAAACGATGGTCCGGATGCTGGGCTCGGAGGACTTCAAGGAGGGCGTCAAGGCGTTCATGGAGAAACGCGCGCCACGCTGGCCGGGCCGCTGAGCGTATCAGGGATGTACCAAATGGGATGTCCGAGCGGCCGACTTTCTACTTTGACGAAGCAAAATCTCCGTGTAGTGTTGATCTACGGGCGGCATGCGAGTTGCTGTGCTAAAATGGGGCAATGGGTGAGGAGGATTCGCCCGGTCGGCAGGTCGTTAAGAAACGGAAGCGATTGGCCGACGTAGCATCAACAGGACATCCAACAGGAGACAAACGAAATGCTCGTACGACGGAAGGAATTTCTTGGAACAGTCGGCCTGATGCTGGCTGCCACCCTCTTCCTGGCCGGCTGTTCGGGACAACCGCTATCAACTCGTGAGGAAGGCGCAGGCGTTGGAACCGTGCTCGGGGCCGGCACCGGCGCGATAATCGGCGCCGCGGTCGGCCATCCTCTGGCCGGTGCGGCGATCGGCGGCGCGCTCGGTCTCGGCGGCGGCGCGGTGGTCGGGAACCAGATGCAGAATCAGGAAACCCAGCAGAACCAGACTCAAGGGCAAATCCAGCAGCAGCAGCAAGAGATCGAACAGCAGCGCCAGCAGATCGAGCAAATGAAGCAGCAGCAGGAAACTGAATAGAAGCCTGACGCTTTAGCAATCGTTGGGCGCGGTCATATTGTATCGCGTCGCGCGCAGCGTCCGGCGCGATGCTCACCCGGCGGCGGGACGGCATAGCTTGCACGGACGCATCCCAGCCCGCCGCGCATGGGCCGGGTCCGCGAACACCAGCAGTTTCGACCGATTCGCGCGCTGCGCCGCGTGACATTCGGGCCGGCAATAGATTCCCGTGCCGCGATGGCCGAACACGACGTGGAGCAGGTTTTGGCTGTCGATCTCGAAGCCCTCGGCGCGCAGTAATTTGATCTTGCGGCCTGGCCCGCCGCCGTAGTTTCCCACCAGATAGTCCGACCGCACCACGCGATGGCACGGGACGTACACCGGGATCGGATTGGTCGCCATCGCGGTGCCGACCGCACGCTGCGCATTGGGAGCACCGGCCGCCGCCGCCAGCGCCTGATAGGTCACGACCGACCCGGATGGAACCTCGCACAGCCGCCTCAGCGCCTCGCGGCGGAAGTCGCTGTCGACCAGGCTCAGATCGACTCGGCGCGTCAATGCGCCGGTGTCGCCCTCGAGCAGCCGCCGAATCTCTCCCACGACCGGCTCTACCGCGTGCGGGTCCTTGATCGGGTCGAATTTCTGCCTGAGCTTTTCGAGTTGCCCCGCGGTATCGCCGCTGTCCATGTAGTGGACCATCACGAGGCCCCTGGGACCCTCGGCGATCAGCAGCGGGCCGAGCGGGGATCGAAACGCGCCGACCGCGACTTCGGGCCGGCGAACGATCGCGAACTTACGCTCGAGTTGGGCGTGAGCCTTGCGCAGCAGCCCGTCGACAATCGCGTTGTCGGACGCGCCGTCCAGCTCCGGACTTGAGATTGACCATTTTCATCTGGCGGCCTCCAGTTTTTTCATCGCCTTGAAGACGCTGGCGCGCGCGCTTTCGTTGGAGCATCCGAGTGCCGCGCCGATTTCGCCGTAATCGAGCCCGCCGAATTTCCGCATCATAAGCGCCATCCGCTGCTTGTGCGGGAGCCTCGCCACCATCCGCCTGATGTGAATCACGCCGTCGGAGCCCGCGGTTCCGGGCGCCGCCATCGAATCGGCGTGGACCGCGAGATCGGCGGGCGTCATCACCCGCGCGCGCCGGAGATTGTCGCGCGCGCGATTGCGGCAGAGATTGGTCGCAATCCGGTAGAGCCACGGTTTGAGCCCGTCGGCGGACTTGACCTGCGGGTACGCGCGATAGGCTCGCAGCCAGGTTTCCTGGAACAGGTCGAGCGCATCGTCGCGATCGGTCGTCATCCGGAGCAGGTATCGCATGATCGCGCGCTCGTGGATTTGAACCGCCTCCTCGAACGGGGGCGGCAGGCGAAAGCTTTCGTTCAGGCCCATCGTGACTGTTATAACCCCGCAGGCACCATCGGCGTGAACCGGGGAAGTAAGGTCCCGGACTGCGGCGTTCCATCGCTTCAACGCCGCTTCTATTTGGGCACAAGCTGCGTTATGACTTGCCCATCAAGCTGATCGTTACGAGGGTGAAATGGATTTCACGCTTCCGCCAAAAGTAGAGGAATACCGGCGCCGGGTATCGGCCTTCATGGACGAGCACGTGTATCCGGCCGAGACGGCACTGCATCAGCATTTTCTCAGCAACAGCCACGAAGAGCCGCAGCTTCTCAAGGACATCAGGAAAAAGGCCAAAGCCCAAGGGCTCTGGAACCTGTTCCTGCCCGACGAAAGGCACGGCGCCGGGCTCAAGAATTACGAGTACGCGCCGCTGTGCGAAATCATGGGCCGCAGCGGGATCGGCGCGCGCGCCTTCAACTGCATGGCGCCCGATACCGGCAACATGGAAATCCTGGCCGAGTTCGGCTCGCCCGAGCAGAAGCATCGATGGCTCCAGCCGTGCCTGGACGGCGAAATCCGGACCTGCTTTTCGATGACCGAGCCGGAGACCGCCGGCTCCGATCCGACCCAGCTCCGGACTCGCGCCGTGCGCGACGGCGACGACTACGTGATCAACGGCCATAAGTGGTTCACCTCGGGCGCGATCGGTTCTGCGTTCGCGATCGCGATGGTGGTGACGGATCCCGACGCGCCGCCCCATCGCCGCGCCAGCCAGATTATCGTCCCGACCGACACCCCCGGCTTCAATATCGTGCGCGCAGTGCCGGTGATGGGTCACACCGGCGGCGGGGGCCATTGCGAAATCCTCTACAAGGACTGCCGCGTGCCGGCCACCAACCTGCTGGGCGGCGAGGGCGACGGCTTCGGAATCGCGCAGGCGCGCCTGGGCCCCGGCCGAATCCATCATTGCATGCGGACTATCGGCGTCGCCGAGCGCGCGCTGGAGCTGGTCTGCAAGCGCGCCAACACCCGTTACACGCACGGCAGCTATCTCAAGGACAAGGCGAATATCCAGGAGTGGATCGCGGACTCGCGAATCGAAATCGACTCGACGCGCCTGATGGTGATGCATGCGGCGTGGAAGATGGACACCGCCGGCAAGCGCGAATCGCGCCAGGAAATCGCGATGATCAAGGTGATGGCGGCGAATATGGTGATGCGGGTGCTCGACCGCGCGATCCAGGTTTTCGGCGCGGCCGGCGTCAGCGACGACACGCCGATCGCCGGGATGTGGCGCAACAGCCGCGCGCTGCGGATCGCCGACGGTCCCGACGAGGTCCATCGGATGACGATCGCGCGGCGCGAACTGCGCCGCTGGGCCGAATAGGATCGGAGACGCTCCACCGATGCCCGAAGCGATCGAAATAACTCCCGAATACGGCGAGGTAAGGTCGGAGGAGCAGCTCGACTGGAGCAAGCTCGCGGCCTACCTGCGCGACAAGCTCCCCGGCGCCGACGCTGCGCTCGAGGTCCTGCAATTTCGCGGCGGCCATTCCAATCTCACCTACCTGCTGCGCTTCGGCGCACAGGAATGGGTGATGCGCCGCCCGCCGTTCGGGCCGCTGCCGGTCGGCGGTCACGACATGGGCCGCGAGTATCGCGTGCTCTCGCGGCTGTGGAAGGCGTTCAAGCCGGCGCCGCGCGGGATGCTCTATTGCGAGGACGCTTCGATAATCGGCGCACCGTTTTTCGTGATGGAGCGGCGGGTCGGAATCCTGATCCGGATGCGCCAGCCGCTGCCGCCCGAGATTCCCAACGACCCGGCGGTCTTCCGGCGAATCTCCGAGGGCTTCATCGACACGCTCGCCGACCTGCACGCGGTCGATTACGAAAGTATCGGACTGGGCGATCTCGGCAAGCCGGCCGGTTTCGTTGAACGTCAGATCAAGGGATGGATGCAGCGCTGGGAAAAGGCCAAGACCCGCGAAGTCCCCTTGATGAACAAGCTCGGCGCCTGGTTCCTGGAGCACCTGCCCGAATCGCCGCGCGCCGGCGCTGATCCATAACGACTTCTACCTGCACAACATCATGCTCGCCGCGGACGATCCGGGGAAGGTGGTCGGAGTGTTCGACTGGGAGATGTCGACGATCGGCGACCCGCTGATCGATCTCGGCGTCTCGCTGGGCTATTGGCGCGATCGCACCGACCCGCCCGACATCCTCGACCTGAGCCAGGGCCACGTTCACACAATCGCGCCCGGCTTCATGACCCGCGACGAGATGGCCGCCCGCTACGCAAAGCGCACCGGCCGCGACCTGAGCCAGATGGCCTTCTACCGCGCATGGGCCCACTGGAAGAACGCGACCGTGGTCGAGCAGATCTACGCGCGCTACGCGCGCGGCCAGACCAGCGACCCACGCTTCGCCCTGATGGGCAACCAGGCCCCCGCGCTGGCGCGCGGAGCGGCAATGGTCGCCGCGCAACTGGGGTTCCGCGAGTAGACGACCCCGATCCGCGCCCTCACTTGGGGTGACGGCGAAGGCCGCGGAGCGCCGCGTTTGCAGTCTCGAACGGTCCCAGAACCCGCCCGGACAATTCATTTGGGTCTTCGGTGACAGGTGCATCCGTTGCCGTCGATTCGGGCCGCCGGGTGTGCAACCCTCGACGGCCCCACCGTTAGTTAGGATTTTGAATTTGGTGGCAGGCGCGCTAGAAATGGCGATGAAGCCGCGCACCGCGTAAGCGGTGAACATTAACTATCTCCTAAGGTGGTTTTGGTTCTTCAGGCCGTTCCAGCGGGGTGCCTCCCGCTGGGCGACCAAATCCTCAAGCCATGTGATTGACCGACCGCTGTGCGGTCTCTCGTGCTGTCTTTTCGCCGGGCACAGTCATCCGAAACTTGCCTGCCCGACGCTCACCTATTTTGTTCCATAGGTCGCCAGTGACTTTCGTCGTGATCTCGTCGATTCGGCACGTTCACCCCTGATCGCTTCAGGACTTGAAGCAATTCGCCAACAGGAATCAAATCCTCACCACGTATGACCTTGTGTCCGAGCAAGAGAAGCAGGAACGCCATGTTAAGCGTTTAATGGAGCACTTGTGGGACAACCTTGGGCCATCCGCACCTGCTGTGGTAAAATCACCGATTCGTCGCGCCCATGCTCTGCATCTACTGCTCGGCTGATGCCGCAAAAGTCACAAAGCGGGAATTCCCTCGCCTGCGCCGAACTTACGTCATCTGCGGCAGTTGCGGAAAAGCGCAGCAACGCCCCAGTTTGCTGAAGGCCGGAAAAGGTAAACGGGCGGCTGATCGGGCACGACTCTGGAAGGCGTTGTCTATAGACATTGCCAAACGGAAGTTCAAAATACTCGTATGGGGACCGAATCCGCGGTCGGGAAATGCGGCGGCATTGAAGAGAGTGGAAATTAGAGACGAACTGCGAAAGATGGGTCACGACGCTTTCTTTAGCGAAGATATGGCGATACCGGGTGTCCCTGCAAATGTTGTAGAACAGGCCCAGCAAAAGCTCGTGCACTTGGTGATAAACATTGCTGCCTCGCCGGGTTCGATGGCGGAGTTTGAAAATTATGGTATCAGGTTGGGGAGACGACACTTGGTATTTCTCAACGCCGCCGCGCGCGGCGGCTTTACGGATCAGGGGACTCTTCAGCTCTTCCGAGCGAATGGTGGTTTCGATGAGTTTTTCAAGGACGACGATCTGAATTCCTGCGCAGTGAAGTTGGCGGCGGTGGACTGGGTTGTAGAGAAAAGCTACTTACAGGCATGGGTAGCGCAGTTGGAGGAGACAGCGAAGGAAGTGTCTCTCGTTTAACAATCCCAAGGAACGGTCATACCGCAATGGACGCACCGCAGCTACGAGACACACAAATACAGAATTTTTTTCGTTCGATCCGCGATGAAGACAGCTTCACGATCGTGTACGAAATCGCACATACCCACGATCCTGTTGCGATCGAGGATTTGTGCCGGACATTCGGCGCGGAAGCAGGCTATCTCAAAGGCATCCTCCTGCGGCTCGACCGGCTTGGGGTCATCACAAAGGCGGGGAAAAGATGGACGATCCATGCATGGGCGAAGGCAACCCTTGAATTCCTCGAAGAACGTATCGAGACCGCAGAATTGGAAGTGCCTGAAACGAGTTCGGATTCCGCCACGATAAACTGTATTCCAGAGGCAACAATCTCAGTGCCGCCTGGAACATGCAATGGCTTGTGGACTGGCGCAGTGTCTCACGTGACAGCAGCTGATCACTTGATCGGGTTTGGTGCGGGTGGCGGCACCATCGCCGATACGCGCAAACTTGCCCCCGAAAATTCCTACAGAGGGCAAAATGAATCACGAACTCACGATTATAAGTGACGATCTGCGGCACGAACTCGGAAATAAATTCACGCTTGCCGGTATTTACGAAGAGGCTATTGTATTCCCTCAGTTGCCCAGTCGCATCCTGAAATTGGCCTTTTATCAACGGTGGCTCGACATCTCAAATCTGCGGAAAGTGAGAGTAGAGCTTCGCGGTTCGGCTATGGGCGAAACCGTCCTTCGGGCGGAAGCGAGGCCGACCGAGCAACAGCCTGATAAACCACATCCGGTACGTATATACATTTTCTTTGGCCCTCTAGATTTTCTCAAAGAG
This sequence comes from uncultured delta proteobacterium, assembly GCA_963749215.1. Classification (GTDB taxonomy): domain Bacteria; phylum Desulfobacterota; class Binatia; order Binatales; family Binataceae; genus CAVVMA01. Next base: position 84,150 of record CAVVMA010000015.1, read on the forward strand.
GGCGCAATCGAGTTCCACACATTTTTCAGTGACGATACCAAGCCACACTGGGTTCATCAGTTGGGGGTCAAGGTCGATCCGAACATAAGAACGCAGCCCTGACCCCCCCCTATCCCCTCAGCAACACACGATCAGCCCACTACCGCCCGCGCGATGCGCGCGCTCTTAATTGCCGCGAGGCTGCGAGATACGCTATCTAGAGATGTTCCGGGCCGCGAGCGACGCCGCCCGATTGCGGAGGATTTTCAACTTTGCACGAAATTCAGTACGAGGCTCCGGCGACGTTGGATCAGGCGCTCAAGCTGCTCGGCAGCTTGGGCGAGAAGGCGCGTCCGCTATGCGGCGGCACCGACATCCTGATCCAGATGCGCGCCGGCGTGCGGCGCCAGGAGCATCTGGTCGACGTCAAGTGGATTCCCGAGTTGCGACAGCTTAGCTTCGATCCGAAAACCGGCTTACGGCTGGGCGCCGCCGTTCCGTGTATCGAAGTTTATGAAAACCCCGCGATGCACAAGCATTACCCCGGTCTGACCGAAGCGGCCCATCTGATCGGTTCGCTCCAGATTCAGAATCGCGCTTCGATCGGCGGCAATCTCTGCAACGGCTCGCCCGCCGCCGACACCACGCCGGCGCTGATCGCGCTGGGCGCGGTCGCAAAAATCGCCGGCCCCAGGGGTATGCGTGAGGTCCCGACCGAGAGCTTCGTGCTCTCGCCGGGACGCACGGTGCTGCAACCCGGCGAGTTGCTGGTCGAGTTTCTCATTGCCGCTCCGCGGCCCCATTCGTCGGACGCCTATCTGCGGCTGATCCCGCGCAACGAGATGGATATCGCGGTAGTGGGCGTGGGAGCGTCGGTCACGATGGAGGGCGACAAATGCGTCGCGGCGCGAATCGCGCTCGCGGCAGTGGGGCCGACGCCGATTCTCGCGACCAAGGCGGCCGATGCGCTGATCGGGAAGAAGCTCGACGACGCGACGATCGCGAAATGCTGCCAGCTCGCGATCGATGCGAGCACGCCGATCGACGACATGCGCGGCACCGCGGAGTACCGGCGTCATATAGTCGGCGTGCTGACCCGGCGCGCGGTTACGATCGCGGCCGAACGCGCGCGCAAAAGCTGACCGGCGGGGAACTAAAACCAACGGATAGGGATTACGGCAAAAAGTAATGTCGAAGAAGATACAGGTAGAAGCGACGATCAACGGCGAGCCGGCCGACTTTCTGTGCGAGCCGCGCCAGAGCCTGCTCGAAACCCTGCGCGACGTGCTCGAGCTTACCGGCTCGAAAGAAGGATGCCTGACCGGCGATTGCGGCGCGTGCAGCGTGCTGGTGGACGGGCGCGTGGTCTGCTCGTGCCTGATGCTCGGGGTCGAGGCACAGGGACGCGAGATCGTCACGATCGAGGGACTCGCCGACGGCGCCAGGCTTCATCCGCTGCAACAAAAGTTCCTCGAGGACGCGGCCCTTCAGTGCGGAATCTGCACGCCGGGATTTCTGATCTCGGCCAAGGCCCTGCTCGATCGCAATCCGAGCCCGAGCGAAGCCGAGATCCGCTACGCGCTGGCGGGAAATCTGTGCCGCTGCACCGGTTACGACAAGATCGTGCGCGCGGTGCAGGATGCGGCCAAGTCGATTTCAGGCGGCCGCTAGAGCCGCGTACTCTGCTCAAAATGTCGGAGAAAGCTCCGGATTGTAGCTAAGCGCATAGAGGTCCGACCAATGGCAGAATCAACCCAGACCCGGAATTTCAAGGTTGTCGGCACGCGGCCAATCCGCCCCGACGGCGTGGACAAGGTCACCGGCCGCGCGCGCTACGGCGCCGATTACGCCTTCCCCGGGATGCTCCACGGCAAGGTGCTCCGCAGTCCGCACGCACATGCGCGGATCAAAGCGATAAATGTCGAGAAGGCGCTGAAGCTGCCGGGCGTCAAGGCGATCGTGACCGGCGCCGACATGGGGCCTTTGCCCGAGAACAAGAGCGAGGCGGTCGGCGAAGCGGCGATGAACCCGCGCTACCTGTCGCTCAATATTCTCGCCCGCGACAAGGTGCTGTACGACGGCCACGCGCTCGCGGCGGTCGCCGCGACCAGCCCGCATATCGCGGAAGAGGCGCTGCGGCTGATCGAAGTGGAGTATGAAGTGCTGCCGCCCGTGATGACGGTCGAGCGCGCGATGGAGCTCGACGCGCCGATTTTGATTGCCGAGTTGCGCAATGCGGAATCGGGCGACCAGCCCACCAACGTCGCGATGCATCTGCCGATCAAGAAGGGCGACCCCGACGCAGGTTTCAAGTCCGCCGACTTCATCGTCGAGCGCGAGTTCCACACCGCGATGGTCCATCAGGGATATATCGAGCCGCACAACGCGGTCGGAATCTACAACTCCGACGGCCACGCGACGATCTATTGCTCCACCCAGGGCGCGTTCGACGTGCGCTCGATGAGCGCCAAGGTGTTGGGCATCGAGGTCGGCAAGCTCAAGGTCGTGCCGGCCGAAATAGGTGGCGGCTTCGGCGGCAAGACCACGATTTATCTGGAGCCGCTCTCGGTGCTGCTGTCGCGCAAGACCGGCCATCCGGTGAAGCTGGTCATGAGCCGCGCCGAGGTGCTGCGCGCCAGCGGCCCCACCTCGGGCTCGACGATCAAGGTCAAGATGGGCGCGACCAAAGACGGCAGGATCACCGCCGCGAAAGTCTGGATGGCCTACGAGGCCGGCGCGTTTCCCGGCTCGCCGGTGATGGCCGGTGCGATGACGATCCTGGCGCCCTACAATCTCGAGAACGTCCAGATCGACGCCTACGACGTGGTCGTCAACCGGCCCAAGACTGCCGCCTATCGCGCGCCCGGCGCGACCAACGCGGCCTTCGCCTCCGAGACGGTGATCGACGAGCTCGCCGAGAAATGCGGAATCGATCCGCTCGAGATCCGGATCAAGAATGCCGCTCACGAAGGCACGCCGCATCCGTTCGGCCCGCCCTTCAAAAAAATCGGCTTTGTCGAGACCTGTGAGGCGATCCGCAACAGCGCCCACTACAAGTCGAAGTTGACCGGCCCAAATCGCGGCCGCGGAGTCGCGGCGGGTTTCTGGTTCAACGCGGGGATGCAGTCATCGGCGACCGTGAACATCCATACCGACGGAACCGCGAGCGTCGTGACCGGCTCGCCGGACATCGGCGGCAGCCGCGCTTCGATGGCGATGATCGCCGCGGAAGTGCTGGGACTGGCGTTCGACGACGTTCGTCCGCTGGTCGCCGACACGGACTCGATCGGCCATACCGACGTGACCGGGGGCAGCCGCGTGACGTTCGCCACCGGGATGGCGGTCTATCAGGCCGCTCAGGACGCGGTGAATCAGTTGAAGGAACGCGCGGCGAAACTGATGGACAAAAAACCCGACGAGTTGGAGTTCCGCGACGGCGCCTTCTGCGCCAAAAGTAACGGCGCGAAGCCGATGAAGATCAAGGAACTCGCCGGCCGTCTTGCGCGCGCCGGCGGACCCGTAACCGGACGCGCGAACGTGAACGCGCGCGGGGCGGCGCCGGCTTTTGCCGCAACCTGCGTTGACGTGGAGGTCGATCCGGAAACCGGCAAGGTCCAGATTCTCCGTTGCACCGTCGCACAGGATGCCGGCAAGGCGATTCATCCGAGCTACGTTGAGGGCCAGATGCAAGGCGGCACGGCGCAGGGGATCGGATGGGCACTCAACGAGGAGTATGTCTACGACGGCAAGGGCATCCTGCGTAACACCGGGTTGCTGGACTACAGGATGCCGACCTGCCTCGATCTGCCCGCGATCGATACGATCATCGTCGAAGTTCCCAATCCGACTCATCCCCTGGGCGTGCGCGGAGTCGGCGAGGTGTCGATCGTTCCACCTCCGGCTGCGGTCGCCAACGCAATCTATCGGGCGGTCGGGGTGCGGATGACCGAGCTGCCGATGTCACCGCCGCGCCTGTTAAAGGCGATTCTGGCCGGGCGGCACGAACCTCGATTCGCGGCGGCGGATTGACGCCCAGGGCGCTCAATCAGCCCGCACAATCGCAGGTTCCGCACTGCCGACATGGCAACGGTTTTCATCCCTGCTGCGCTGCGCAAGTTTACCGCCGGGCGCGAGCGCGCGATCGCGCAGGGTCGCAATGTGGGACAGTTGATCGACGACCTGAACCGCCAGTTTCCCGGAATTCGCGCGCAGCTTGTCGAAAATGACGATCTGCGGCCTTCGATCGCGGTGTCGGTTGATGGCGAGATCGCGATCGGGGGCCTGCTCGAGCCGGTGAGCGAATCGAGCGAGGTCCATTTTCTGCCGGCGCTCGGCGGCGGGACAATCCGGCGGCAATAGTCACGCGCCCCACCGTCAAATGATGGCACCTATTGACATCCGTGGTCGTGGTTCTGATCGCAGTAGGCCTGCTGCGCATTATTTCCGGGCATAAGACCCCAACCCGTCATATCGACTTCACTACAGCGCTCCGCTGCTTGGGCAAGACTCGTTCCGCTCTTGAAGATCAGATGCTCGCTAGCGATGGTGGCAATGATCCGGAGGGCTTCCGTGACGTAGTAGTCCTTCTCGATGATCGCCGGGCGCAATCTTCTGCCGCGCGGCGGGGGTGCGGTTGCCGCCGATTGCCTCGATCGCTCTCCAGATTAGGTCGCGCTGGACTTCGCCGATTTTGTCAGGAAGCCAGTTTCGAAGTGAGCAAGAGTGACGCGCGGCAACAGGGACTCAACAGCGAGATCATCTTCTGCGGTCCCTTAACGCGCGGAAACAGGTGATCGGGCGCTCGTGTACCTCGCAATCTCGAAAGCGAGTCGGTCGGAGTCTCCGACTGGAAGCCTTGAGGTCATCACCCGAATCGCCGGTGGGCTCTTGATCCTGAATCGTTCGCCGGCGCGCACTGCCCAACCCGCGTTCAGGAGCCCCTGTATGACCGCTCCTTCTTCCCTGACCGGTATCCAGACGTGAATTCCGGAGCGTGAGGTCGCCTCGATTCCGCGTTTTCGAAGCGCCGCAACGAAAGCGGCGCGTCGCTGCGCGTAGGTCTGCGACGCATGGCGAATAGTGCGCAGAATCGCCTGATTATTCAAAGCCGATGCGACGATACGTTGCAGAATGTGGCTGACCCAGCACGGGCCTAGATCTGGCGCGCCTCCAGCCGTGATATCGTCAAGGCATCGCCCGCAACGAGGGCTAGCCTGAGATCGGGTCCGAGAAATTTTGATACCGAGCGGACCACTGCCCACCGACGTCGGTCAGGTTCAACCAGGCTTGCTGCCGGCACGCCCGCGATAGGCCCGGCGAAATCGTCTTCCAGCAAGAGGACTTCGGGGTGACGGCCGAGCAGGGCCCTTAGCTCGCGTGCCCGCTTCGGATCGAGGGCGGCTCCGGTTGGATTTTGAGCGCGCGGCGTGATTATGAGAGCGTCAATGCCGGTCTCCAGAGCTTGAGCCAATTCTTCCGGCCGTAGGCCGAAGGGGTCGATTTTGACCGGGGTAAGGCGAAGTCCAAGCGTGCGGATAAGGTCGATTATCACAAAGTTGCCCGGATCTTCGAGGCCCACCCGGTTGCCGACATGAAGCCGCGCCTGCAGCACGCGCTCTATCCCATCGTGCGCGCCACCCGTCACGGCAATGTGATCAGAAGGAATTCCGTCTGCTTTGAACATCCGCGCCGCGAGCCCAAGGAGCTCCGGATGGTTGGACGCGCCCCCGTAGAGGTGTGGCGGAGTGTCGCCCTTTATCAGCGCCAGGAGATCGCTCGTCTTGGGAAGTAACGCGGGATCGGGGTTACCGGTCGCGAGATCGACGACCCCGGCGGGAGTTTCAGGATAGGTCCGGATTTCCAGCGGCGGGCGCGGGTTCACGATGGTGCCGCGCCGGCGGTCTCCGGCTGCAAGGCCGCTCATTCGCAATAGCCTGAAAGCGGCTCCGACCGTAACCGGGCTGACACTCAGGGTCTTGGCCAGATCCCTCATCGTCGGCAGCTTAGCGCCTGGGCTGAACCGGCCTCGTAAAATCGCCCGTTCGAGACTGTCGGCGATTTCGTTTGCATTGGAGCCATCAAGTTGGCACGATTGAGTTGTGTCAATCATAGTTTTGAACTGTAGCAAAATGCCGGAGTGTACATCAAGCAGTAACGGGGCAAACCGTTGGGGCCGCTTGGTGCGTATCATCCGCGTGCCGTGGCGGCGGCATCAAACGAGAGGAGAGAGTCATGACCGCGCAGCGTGAATCGATGAGTCCCTACCCCTTCGATCAAGCTCGGGATCAGGAGCGGACGCGGCTGACGACCTTGGAGTTGGGACTCGAATAGTTTAGTCAGCCGCACCAAGGGACAGGCATGCCGGTCGGGAGCGAGGGAGAGCGATATGGCTCGGATCCGTGCAAACGGGATTGATCTCGAGTACGAGGAATTCGGCCCGAAGGCGGGCGAGCCCATTCTGCTGATTACGGGAACGGGCCTCCAGTTGACCAGCTGGCCACTGGAATTTATCGAGCTGCTTACCGCCCGAGGATATCGGGTTATCCGCTACGACAATCGCGACGTGGGCCTGTCGCAAAAGTTCGACAGCGCGGGACCAGCCGATATTCCCCGGATGATGGCCGAGATGGCGCTGGGCAAGAAGCCCGCCGCCGCGTACACGCTGGACGATATGGCCAACGATGCGGCGGGACTGCTCGACGCGCTTCGGATCGAGAAGGCGCATATCGTCGGTGCTTCGATGGGCGGGATGATCGGGCAACTGGTCGCCGCCAACCATGCGGAGAAGACGCTATCGCTCACCTCGATCATGTCCACGACCGGCAACAGCGCGCTTCCACCCCTGAAGCCCGAAGCGGTGGCCGTGCTGCTGAACCGCCCGCCGGCAGACGATGCCGAGGCTACCATCGAGCATGGCGTGAGGGTCTACAAGGCGATGGGCAGCCCCGCTTATCCTACTGACGAAAAGGAAATCCGCCGGCGCGTGACCGAGGATTTCAAGCGCTCGAATTATCCGGCGGGATTTTCGCGGCAGGCCGCGGCCGTGATGGTCACCGGCGATCGCCGCGCGGCGCTCAAGCGGATCAAGGCGCCGACCGTCGTCATTCACGGCGCGGATGATCCGCTCGTGCCGGTGGAGGGCGGCCGCGACACGGCGGCGAATATCGCGGGCGCGGAGCTAATCGAGATTCCCGGCATGGGCCATCATCTGCCGGCGCCGCTCTATTCGAGGATCGCCGATGCGATCGAATCGGTGGCGGAGCGCGCACGCGCCGGTGCGTCGTTCAGTTAAGAGGGGTGAGAAACGAGGGACCCATGGCGAAGCAGCCTCACTTCACTCCGGCGCTGTTTAGCTTCTTGCGCGAGCTGGCGGCCAACAACCGCCGCGAATGGTCCCTGACTAACAAGCAGCGTTACGAGCGCGAGGTGCGCGAGCCGCTTTTGAGCTTCATCGCCGACTTCGCGCCACGGCTTAAAGAGCTCAGCGTGCAGTACGTGGCTGATCCCAGTTCCAACCGCGGCTCGATGTTCCGTATCTACCGCGACGTCCGCTTTTCGCCCGACAAGCGGCCGTACAAGATTCACGCTGCGGCGCGCTTTCCGCACTTGATGGGCAAAGGCGTGCACGCGCCGGGCTATTATCTCCATCTCGAACCGGGCAACGTCTTCTTTGCCGCCGGCATGTGGCGCCCAGACGCCCAGTCGCTGGCCGAGGTGCGCGACGCGATCGTAGCCTCGCCCAAGCGTTGGCGACGGGCGATCGGCGGTCGCGCTTTTGCCGCCGCTTGCACGCTAGAGGGCGACAAGCTCAGTCGCCCGCCCAAGGGCTACGACTCCAACCATCCGCTGATCGAAGAGCTCAAGCTCAAAGATTTCATCGCCCATTCCCGCACGGGCTTGCGTGAGCGCGATGCGCTCTCGGGCGACTTCATCGACCAGTTCGCCGGCTTCTGCGCCGCCGCCGCGCCGCTGATGCGCTTTCTGACCGAGGCGGTCGGGCTGAAGTGGTAGGCCAGGCAGAGGGATGAGCCATGAAAAGCGGAGCGGATGGTAGAAAATAGTGACTCCGAACGAAGTTATGAAGGAAAAGAGGAACGCCGATGAGCACGTACCCATTCGATCAAGCGTGGGAGAAGGAGCGGAGCCGGCTTGACGGCCTGGAGGAGGGACTCGACCCGGGGACGATCCGTCACCTGGAGGCGCTCGGGGTTGGCCCGGGATGGCGTTGCTGGGAGGTTGGTGCCGGCGGCGGTTCGATCGCAGCGTGGCTGTGTCAACGTGTCGGAGAAGATGGCCATGTCCTGGCGACCGATCTGGAAACGACCTTCCTCAAGCGGCTGTCGTATGCAAACCTCGCGGTTCGCCGCCACGACGTTGCTGCCGACGGTCTTCCGGAAGGCGGCCGGTTCGATCTCGTGCATGCGCGCTGGGTGCTGGAGTGGATTCGCGACCGCAGGCGAGCCCTCGAACGCATGGTCTCTGCGCTTAAGCCCGGCGGGTGGCTGCTCGTCGAAGCGTCGGACTTCGTGACCCTTTTTCACGGGTGCCAGTCCGACATCGTCAGGAAGGTCGTGACGGCCGTCGTGCTGGAGACCGCGCGCGTGGCGCTGGGGACTGCTGAGTATGGCCGGCGCCTGTTCGACGATGTGCGCGCGCTTCGCCTGCTTGACGTTCGAGTCGCTGGGCAGGGTCGAGATGATGCGCGGCGGCGGGCCTCTTTGCAGGTCTCATTATCTGGCGATGCAGAAGACCGCGGTCTTCGCAATCGAGTCGGGCGCGCTCAGGGCGGAGGAAGTTGAGGAGGCGCTCGCACGACTGAACGACCCCGCCTTCGCCACCATGTCGGCCATCACCATGGCGGTGTGGGGCCGCCGCCCGCTGGGCGCCTGGGAAGGAGCGGCACAGGCCGGAAAGGAAAAGGCAGCTCGATGATGCGTTCTGTTCGGCTCATCTGCCGATCAACTCGCGCCGGATAGATCCGAGTATGCCAAGCAATGAGATCGCCGTTTACGCGGGCAACAACTACTAGGGTGAGCGATGTCGGATTATGACTTCATAGTTATCGGGGCAGGGTCGACGGGCGCGACGCTGGCGGCCCGATTGTCGGAGCATCCCGCGGCTCGAGTCTTGTTGCTCGAAGCCGGCCAGAATTATCGCTCCGAGGACACCCCGCCTGAGATTCGCGACTTTGACTTCCTCAAAACCTTCGGTCACGGCGGCCTTTACTGGCCGACGCTCTATGCGCGCCTGAACGACGCCCAGCAGGTCGCCGTCCCCTACTGGCGCGGCCTCGGTGTCGGAGGGAGCTCAGCGGTCAATGCCGGCGCCGCTGTGCGGGGGCTTCCGGGCGATTTCGACGCATGGGCTGAGCAGGGACGTTGTCTCCGCCGGCCTATGCGCGATATCCGGACCACCGGGGAAAACTGATGCTATACGGTACGTTCGCCTGTCGGGACATTCTCGAACGTCGACTTGCGGTCTTCGAGCGACTCGGCGGGAAGCGAGCGCGAGAGGCTTGGCGTCGTTTTCACGAGAACCCCAACGCAGAGGCATACGTTGAGTATGCCGTTTCTGCTTGCCCCTCTTTAATCGAAACCTGCGCGGGCCAGAATCTTCCTATCGCATGTCGCTCCTGACTTCGAGGCAGGTCTTCGCATGCCTCGTCCCGGATACCTCGTCGGACTTCGTCCCATGCTTGGTCGGATTCGCTGTCCAACGCTCGCCCTAGCTGGAGAGGACCATCCGGCTTGTCCGATAGAAGTGTAAGCGCCGGAGAGAAAATCCCTCACGGAAGCGGCCGGATGGTTGGCCGCGCCGGAGTAAACTCCAGCGGCAGATGGGCCCTCTGCCAAGACGAGCAGAGGGCGGAGGGATGAAAGGCGTGGAACTGTACGGGCAGGTGCGGCGAGCGGTGTATGTGGAGGGGGTGAGCCGGCGGAAGGCGGCGCGGCGATTCGGGTTGACATCCGTGGTCGTGGTTAAGAAAACCCATTTGCATGCGCCTGAAAGTCACGTACAATAAAGCTTGCCGGCCGGGGTTTGCCCCCCTTTTCCCGGCTAGCTAGGGGGTCGGGAGGAGCAATCCTCCTCGACCCCGACTTTTTTCTGGCGGAACCTTACTTCTGAACGATCGTACAGAGCGCCCGCAAGGATCGCCGCCGCCCGGACGCGCCGCGACACGCCACGCCGACGCAGCCAACGATATCGCCGGAAGAGCAGACGAATTGCGCGCTCAGGCGCGGGCCCTCAGCACCAGGACCGAGCATGGCGCTCCGCGCACCAGCTTCTCGGCCACGCTCCCCATCAGCATCCGGTTGAACCCGGTGCGGCCATGGCTGGAGAGCAGGATCAGATCGATAGCCTCCCGATCGGCATAGTCGATGATCTTCGGTACCGGCGGGCCTACGACTGCGCTCGTGAGGACCTTGGGGGAGTTCTCGAGCTGGTCTCTTTTGATACGGGCCAGCTCTTCTTCCGCTTCCTGCATCAGCCCGGCCTCGCGGGCCATCTCACGCCCGCTCTCGGCGTCCTTGGTCAGCAACAGCGGAACGAAATTCGAATGCGGCACCACGACGTGCAGGAGATGCAGCTCGGCGCCAACATCTTTGGCAAGTTCCCACGCGCCACGCATCGCCTCAAACGAAAATTCGGAAAAGTCCATTGGCGAGAGAATCTTCTTGACGTTCTGGATCATGGCCGCCTCCCTGCGCTCAATCCAATTACCACCGGCTTTGCGGGCGGTGCAAACCTGATTCGATCTATGCAATTATCGGCGAACATCGGCTTGCGCGGCAAGCCCCGTGAGGCACGATCGGTTTGGTTGATTCATTCGATGCGGCAGATTTTGAGATAAAAGTATCGCGATGAAGGCGGCGGTCTTTCACGGTCCCCGCGACGTGCGGGTGGAGTCGGTCGCCGACGCCGCACTCGCCGCGCCGACCGACGCGCTGGTGCGGATCACTGCGGCGGCCATTTGCGGCTCCGACCTCCACACCTATCACGCGCGCACCCCGGCGCTGCCCGGCTTCGTGCTCGGGCACGAAGGCGTGGGAATCGTCGAGGAGGTGGGCCGCGGCGTATCGACGCTCAAGCGCGGGCAGCGCGTGGTGGTCGCGGCCACGGTCGCATGCGGCAACTGCTTCTATTGCCGCCAGGGACAGGTCTCGCAATGCGAAACCAGCGGCTCGGCGGTGTTCGGCTACGGTTCCAACTTCGCCGGCAAGCTCGGCGATATCGGCGGCGCGCAATCGGAGGCCTTGTGCGTCCCGATGGCCGACTACACCTGCTATCCGCTGCCCGAGGGAATCGACGACGAGGCTGCCGTCTTCCTGGCGGATATTCTGCCTACCGGTTTCTTCGGGGCGCTAAATGGCGATATCCGGCCGGGCCACACGGTGGCGGTCTTCGGAAGCGGTCCGGTGGGATTGTGCGCCGTGATGGCGGCCGGCCTGTTCGGACCCGCCGAAGTAATCGCGGTGGATACGATTCCCTATCGCCTGGAGCTGGCGCGCAAACTCGGCGCGACCCCGGTCGATGCGCGCGATGCGATGGACCTGATCATGGCGCACACCGCCGGACGCGGCGCAGACGTTGTGATCGAGGCGGTGGGCCACGAGTCGGCGCTGCACGCGGCATTGGCGGCGGTGCGGCCGGGCGGAACGGTATCGGCTATCGGCGTGTTCAGCGAGCCGGTATTCAACTTTCCGATTGGGCCGGCCTTCATCCGCGATCTTACATTCCGAATCGGACTGGCCAACATCCGCAGTAATATCCCCCAGCTCGCAAGGCTCATCGAATCCGGCCGCCTCGATCCGCGCCCCATCATCAGTCATCGTCTGGCGCTCGACGACGTGCCGCACGGATACCGTATTTTCGACGCCCGCATCGAGAATGCGCTGAAGGTGTTGATCAAACCATAGCTGCCGGTTGGATCCGGTCAGAATTCAAACGAGCAGAATTCAGAAAGAGGTTAATCCCGTGACTGAAGAATTGATCAAGGTAAAAGTCGAGGGCGAGATCGCCTACATGGCGCTCAATCGCCCGGAGAAGCGCAACGCGATCAGCAACGCGGTGCTGCGCGCTATACCCGAGGCGCTGGCCAGGGCCGATCAACCCGGCGTGCGCGCGATCATTCTCTACGGCGAAGGCGCGGTGTTCTCGGCGGGAATCGACTTCAGCTCGTTCGGCGGCGAGGGCAGCGTCGCGGGCAACTCCAGCGCGGGGCGCGCGGACCTGAGCCGCTTTCGGAGCTTTATCGCGGAGTCGCAGGCGGCGCTCAATCGTTTCGAGGCTATCGAGAAGCCCGTGATCGGCGCGCTCCACGGCTACGTCGGCGGCCTGGGACTCGAACTGGCCCTGGCGTGCGACGCGCGAATCGCAGCCGCCGGCACGCGCCTGGGGATGCCTGAAGTGCGGATCGGCCTGATCCCGGACGTTGGCGGCACCACCCGCCTGACGCGCACGGTCGGCTACGCGCGGGCCAAGGAATTGATCATGACCGCGCGGATGATCGACGCGCAGGAGGCCTCGCAAATCGGGCTCGTGAATCGCGTGGTCGAGAGCGGACAGCATCTCCATGCCGCCGAGGAATTGGCTCGCGAGATCGCGCGCAATGCTCCGCTCGCGGTCGGGCTCGCCAAGCGGATCATCGATCGGGGCCACGGGCTGGACAAGATGAGCTTCATGGAACTGGAGGCGCTGGGCCAGAGCGCGTTGCTTCTGACCGAGGACTTCGCCGAGGGAGCGCAGGCTCTCGCGCAGCGCCGCGAGCCCAAGTTCAAGGGGCGCTGACCTTAATCTCGATCTCGCCCTGCCAAGTCGCGCCCGGCGCCAGTTCGCGAGCCCCCGCCTCGATCCCGCGAGAGGCCAAATTGAACGCGTCCGGCGCGCAGCTATAAGGCTCGATTGCCACGACCGGGCGATCGAGCGGCGCGTAGACGACCCATTCGTCGAAGCTGCTGTCGGCCGTCACCTCTACCGCGACTTTCAGCGAACGATCGATAAGCTTTCCGCAGATCGTTCCGTCGCCGTCGGCTTGCGCCTCGTGGAAAGCGTCGTCGTAGGCTTCGTTGCCGAGTTCCCGGGGCGACTTCAGATCGTACTTGCCGCTTACGGCTTCGTCTTTCCCGGTCGGGATCAGTCGCTGATCGAGGATCCATCGTTTCGAGCATGGCAATTGGACTTGCAGACCGGCGCGCGTCGACCTCGGATTCAGCGGCACGCGCAGGTACGGATGCGCGCCTAGGCCAAACGGCATCGGCAGGGTTCCGGTGTTCGCGACGGAAGCGGTGAGCCGCAGTCCGTTGCCGATCTCGTAATCGAGGGTGAGCCTGAACGGATACGGCCACGCCGACATGAGTTGCGGGTCGGAGGCCGACTCGAGCTCGGCGGTGAAATAGTAGGGGCCGCGGCGCGAAACCCTGAACGGGCGATCGCAGATCAGTCCGTGAATTGCGTGTCCGCGAGCCGGCTCGTTGACCGGCAGCGTGTGCTCCTTTCCCTTCCACGAAAATTTGGCCTCGGCGATTCGTCCCGGCCACGGAAAGAGGATCGGGATTCCGCTGGAGTGCGGCTTGGCGGCAAGCGCCTCGACACTGGCGGCGCCCCAGATCACCTCGAGCGATCCGACCCGATAGCCGAGACAACCGCATCCGATCTCTGGAACAAAGCGCGCCGCCTCGTTTTGTGCCTCTATCGTGATGATCTCCACGGCCATGCTCCTACCGTTCGAATCTGCCGTCGGCCGGCCGATGCGGGATCTGCAAAATCAGCGACTTCCCCTCGGCGCTCGGCGGCGTCTCCTCCTAAGGATGGCAGTCCGAGCGCACTCTCGTAAACCTGCCCCCGAAAGGGCACACAATCGCCTCGGGGTTCCATCAAACGGGATTTCCGGATCGGCCCTTTCAGCGCGGAACCGGAAGAGAAGACGCGTTCAGCGGTCGCGATCGCGGCCGCCGCCCATTCCGCGCCGGTCGCCGCCGCCTCCGCCACCTCCGCCTCCACCGGCAGTGCGGGCCTGAGCTTCGTTGACGCGGATCGCGCGTCCCTTCAGATCTCTGCCGTTGAGCTTCTTGATTGCGGCGTCTGCGGCCTCATCAGTCGCCATCTCGACGAAACCGAATCCTCTCGAGCGATTCGTCGCGCGATCTATGATCACCTGTGAACTCTCCACCTTGCCTGCCTCGGTGAAGACTTCCTGCAAGTCCTGATCGCTCACTCCCCAAGCCAGATTGCCTACATACAGTCTGCGGCCCATTAAGCTCTCCTAGCGGTCCTCGGCGCCGCTGCGCGCTTCGTTTCCCCCCGGACCAAGTGCTCATAGCGAGCATCCAGACAGGTGGGCGGGGCTGACGGCGCCTCCTCCGATTCAAAGTTCGGCTTTATATAGCACCGCTAGCCGCTCAAATACAGATGCTCTGCCTATCACAAGTGGCGCCCAAAATGCCAAGGGTCGCGTCTTTCTGAGCATCGATCCACGTCGATGCATCACGACGCAGCCTGTATCCGGTGCGTCACCGGCCGGGCGAAATCAGGGTCGTCTGATGAATCGCGCGCCGTAAAACCGATCAAGCGGATGCATTCGACTAAACACTCCATCAAAGGTCTTTCCGCGAGGAATGGCGCGTTAGACTTCGCAAAAACGTCAATCTTCAGACGGCAAAGTGGAATGTCGGCGAGAAGAACCAGCTCCGTTTATCCGCCGGCGCCGATGCGCAATTGATTGAAAATTCATGTTCGGAAATTCAGTCGGGCGCGCGATCTGCAATATGTAACACCCTACTTGGGGACTCGCGGGTTACGACCAGGATCCAATCATGGTGGTACGAGTTAGGTATGGAATCGCATCGCGGAGGGATGATGGCCGGAGGGGAATTGATATAGCCCGTCGAATCGTACCGGAAATCCGACCGCATATCAGAATTTAGTCAACGGCTCGTCGTTTTCCCGATTGTACCAAGCGCCCAATTACTTCGCATGCGACTTCGTCGAGCAACTCGACGCTCGCTACTGCATCGCGAAGATGTTCCGGACTCTCGCGCCTTGGTTCACAGCAAACAGTGTGACATATCCAACGTTATCTAGTCGTCTGACTACGTGACTAGTCGCGCTTGTGTATCAGTTCAGAGTTGTGTAGGTTGCTATTGTGTTAACTAGGACACCAAGCTGAGGTAAAGGAGCATCGTTCTAATGCCACGACGCCGACAGAATGGCGCATCACCGGGTTCGGCTTTCGTACAAATTCAGCGTCAGGCCCGTTCCCTGCTCTCGAATTTACGCAAGCAGATTCGGGGTAAGGAAATGGAGCTGAGGCGTCTCAAGGAAGAAGAAGCCAGGCTCGGCGGGCTCACCGGTCGAGCCGCATCGACGGGCTCTGTCGGAGTGGGACGAGGCAGAATCGACTGGCGTATGGTGCTGGGTCAGGTTCCGAAGCAGTTCAAGGCCTCAGACATTCGCCGCGTGCGCGGACTGAAAGAGAAGCGGCCCTCCGAGATCTTCGCCGCGATCACCCGCTGGATCGATGCGGGAATGGTGAAGCGCAGAGCACGCGGCCAGTACGAACGAACCTGAGCGCCGGCGCCTCCGGGCCGGCAGTGAGCGAATAGAGTATCCGTTGTTGCAACGCGCGGTCCCCTCGCGCGAGCGCCTGAGTCTGCTTCCGTGGCGGTTAAGACTATCGAATGGCGTGCGGACACCGTCCGCATGATCGACCAGCGGCTGCTGCCCGCGCGCGAGGTCATCCGGACCTACCGCGATTACCGCGGCGTCGCTGAAGCGATTCGCTCGATGGTTATTCGGGGCGCGCCCGCGATCGGCGTCGCCGCCGCGATGGGCGTCGTGTTGGGGATCAAGGGCCTCGCTGGAAGCCGTGCCAAAGCGCGCTTCGCACAGGTGGCGGCGGCGCTCAAGGCGACCCGGCCGACCGCAGTAAATCTGGCCTGGGCAGTCGATCGGATGGGGCGTGTGATGGAAGAAAACCTCGCGCTCGATGCGCCCGCGCTGTTTCGCCGCATGCGCGCCGAAGCTCTGGCGATCTGCAAGCAGGACCTGGACGCGAATCGCACGCTCGGCCGCTTCGGCGCGGCTCTGCTCGACAATCCCGCGGTTGTGCTGACGCATTGCAACGCGGGCGCGCTAGCCACCGCCGGCTACGGAACCGCGTTGGGGGTTGTCCGCGCGGCACGTGAGGCCGGTAAGCAGATCTCGGTTATCGCCGACGAGACGCGGCCCTACCTGCAGGGATCGCGCCTGACGGCCTGGGAGCTGCACAAGGACAGGATTCCAGTCACCGTAATCGCCGACAACATGGCGGGCTCGGTGCTCGCGCGCGGCGGCGTCAGTTGCGTGATAGTGGGCGCCGACCGTATCGCAGCCAACGGCGACGTTGCGAACAAGATCGGTACCTACCCGCTCGCGGTGCTGGCTAATCGCCATCGCGTCCCGTTCTACGTCGCGGCGCCGCTGTCTTCGATCGATTTCGATTGTCCCAGTGGCGCGGAGATTCCTATCGAAGAACGATCGGCCAGCGAGTTGTCCGAATTCGGCGGCCGGCGGATCGCGCCAAAGGGAGTTGCGATTCTTCAATCCGGCCTTCGATGTCACACCGGCCGACCTGGTTACCGCGATCATCACCGAACGGGGCGTCGCCCGCGCTCCGTTCGTCGAGAGTCTGGCCGCGCTGAAGCCCGCGCGCTGAGCAGAACCTCACCCCTGACCCCTCTCCGACGCGGAGAGGGGAACCTGGGTCTTACCCGCAAGGCTGCGCCCCCAAGGCAAATCAGACTGACCTTCCCGAACAGTGTTGCACCCGTGCAACTTGGCGCGCACGAATCAACTCTGGATATCGGTGCGCGCAGCGGTCTGTGATATCAAAATAGAAGTTTTAATAACAAGTTGAAGTTTGCTGTTGCTATTTGGCACATACCGCTTGCGGCGTGGGAGTTGCTTATGGTGCGGTTGTGGGCCGTCTCGGAATTCATCGGTATCGGATCGCATTGGGTCTCTGCCTGGCACTCTCGACAGTCTTGTACCACAACAGCGCGCTCTCCTCGCTCGGCTCGCTGATGACCGGCGATAGTGACTACGATCTGAGCGAGCCCATACCAACTGACGTAGGGGTCCACTGGATAGTCGGAAGGCCCGATCCGGTGACTGGCGCCGTCCCGAAAGAGCGCTCGCCGTTCTACGGCCATGGCGACCCGTTTCACTGGGAAGTGACGCTCGGCACCGGGCGCTTCATCGATCACCAGACCGACTTCTACCTTCCCGACGCGGTGCCGATAAATCTGACCCGCACCTATCGGCCGATGGACGACGGTCCGCATTCGTTCGGCCGCGGAACCAGCGACTCATACGAGCTCTTCCTCGAAGGCGACGCCCCCGCTTCGGCATTTATCGATCTGGTCCTGCCCGACCGAAGCCGAATCCACTATCGGCGCATATCGCCGGATGCGGATCTCGCCGACGCCGTGTACCTCAACGGCGCCACGATGGGGCCGTTCTTCGGTTCGACGATCTCGTGGAACGGGCGCGAATGGGATTTGCGGGTTGCCGACGGGACCAGGTTCGGCTTTCGCAACGCGGCATCGGGGGATTATCGCGGCCGTGCGGCGCTCGCGAGCATCACGCGACGTTCACGGCGATACGCTCACGATCAAACGCGACCGCCTGGGCAACAAGCTGCGAATTGCCGAGCCCAACGGCGGCACGCTGCTTTTCAGACACGACCGGTTCAACCGGATCATCGAGGTACGCGACAATGAAGGCCACGTCGCGGCCTACGCTTACGACCGTAGCGGGCGACTCGCGGCCGTCACCGACATTGCGGGCGGCGTCAGCCGCTACCGTTACGACGCGGCCGGCGGGATCGTCGCGATCACGGATCCGGCGGGCCGGGTCTGGATGAAGATCACGTACGACGACCTTCATCGGGTAATCGCGCAGGATGTCCTGACCGGGCGCAAGAGCCGCCGATACTTCTACAGCATCGGCGCCGACGGCCGCGTCGCGGCGGCGGACATCATTTTCGCCGACGGCACCCGCGAGCATCACCTCCTCGATTCGCAGGGCTTCGAGGTGCTGCCGATCGACGAGCCACAAGTCAGCGGCCCGATCGACCTCTGACCCCGCGCTGCGCCGGACCTGCTTTCGACCCGCCCCGCCATTTGACTCGATGGAGTCGCGGGGCCTACTCTCGGCGCCGCTCACTGTCCCGGCTCCGCCAAGATCTCCAAAGGCCTGCGAAGATTTCCGATGTCTGACTCGCAACCTCGACCGGCACGGCTGTGGCGCAACGCCGATTTCCTGAAACTCTGGACCGGCGAGACGGTTTCGGACTTCGGTTCGCTGGTCAGCACCGTGGCGATACCGTTCGCCGCGATCCTGACCCTCGACGCGGCGCCGTTTCAGATGGCGCTGCTGCGCTCCGCCGGCATCGTGGCCGGAATCCTTACCGTGCTGTTCGTGGGAGTCTGGGTGGATCGGGTGCGGCGCCGTCCGATTATGATTGCGGCCGACCTCGGCCAGGCGACGCTGCTCGCCACCATACCCGTCGCGTGGCTAGCGGGCGTGCTCAAGATGGGGCATCTGTACGCGGTCACGTTCGCAGCCGGGCTCCTGAGCTCGTTTTTCGATGTCGCATACCGCTCTTATCTTCCTTCGATCGTCGAGCGCGGCGATCTGGTCGAAGCGAACAGCAAGCTCAGCGCCAGTTCGTCGGTCGCGGAAGTCGGCGCGTTCGGGATCGCGGGATGGCTGGTGCAGTGGCTGACCGCGCCGTTCGCGATCCTGATCGACGCGGGATCGTTCGCCTTCTCGGCGCTTTGCGTGATGAACATAAGGCGCCCCGAGCCGGCGCCCATCGCGGCCGTGCGCCGCGCCCCCATAACGCGCGAGATTGCCGAAGGCGCGCGCTTCGTGTGGGAGCATCCGACGCTGCGCGCGCTGTTGCTGAGCGCCGCAGCGACCAGCTTTTCGTTCGCCGTCACCTCGATCGTCTACCTGCTGTTCGTCGTGAATACCCTGGGTTTCAAGCCCGGCCTGCTCGGCATGATCTTTTCGGTCGGAGGACTAAGCTCGCTCGGCGGTGCGATGCTGGCGACTCGCGCATCGCGGCGCTTCGGGGCCGGACGCTCGATGGTGTGCGGGCTGCTGATATGGGGCGTCGGCTCGATCCTTGTGCCGATCGCGCACGGCGCCACGCTGCTGGCGGGCGCGTTGCTCGTGGCGCAGCAGTTGATCGGCGACGGCGGCGCCACGATCTATTTCATCAACGCCACCAGCCTTCGCCAGATGATTGCTCCGCCGGAGATCCTGGGCCGGGTGAGTGCGAGCCTCCGCTTCATCGGACTGGTGAGCGCGCTGGCCGGGTCGATCGCCGGCGGCGTGGCAGGTCAGTTGTTGGGTCTCAGATTCGCGCTGATAATCGGAGCGTGCGGTCCATTCGTGGCTGCCGCCGCCCTTCTACCGACGGTCCGAACGGTAAGAAGCGACACCCACTGAAACCTAACTCCCTGGGCCCATCCCTCCGCACTCCACCACCTGCCCTGGAAAAATTAACCGCGGATTTGGCTGACTGATTCAGGGCGGTGCGGATCTAGTCGTTGCCGGCTTTGCGACCGTCTTTGCTTTCGACCTCGGTTGGTTTGAGCGCGGCCTGCACTAATTCGGGTGACCCGGAAGGATAATAGGTCCCTCCGAAGGATCTCATTGGCCTGCCGGGACCGTACCCTAGCTCCTCAGGATCGTACTCACGCGAATGTTTCCCGCTAGTTTCGTGGCGCTGGATCTGTTTCTGTTTCGAGTCCATATCCTCCTCTTTCCTCATCGTCTCCTTAGACCTCAGACCTCCGGATCATGGAGTGTAGGCCAATCGCTGAGTTGACGAAGCGGCCAGTAAAGTGAATCAGCCACGCACGCGGCGATGTTGAACTCGGTGCTCATCGTCGTGACATCTTCAGCGCGCTTGCGGAGGCGCGGGAAGCGACGCGGACGCTCCGCATCGAGGCATAAAAAGCCGACCGTGTAAGGCTTAAGCTCCAACTTGCCGGGAGGCACAAACCTGATGGGGAGAACCATCGTACTCCTGTACAGATTCCAGAAGTTCGGTGTTGGGTTTTTGTACCTTCCGTCATTAAACATGCGCCACAGATCCTCGCCCGGACAATATACGAACGGTCGGGGATTGCCTTTGCTTATTAGAATCGCAAAAGCCGAGGAAGCGTTCGCATAGAATATCTTGGGATGCTCAGGGTTATCGTCCCTGTCCCTAGAGTTTGAGTTTCTTACGAGGGTGAACACTAACGGTTCGTCCAGCTCTGGCACGCGGTTTCCTGCCGACGCTGGATGCCCCCATTGCGCAGCATTTTGCGGCGCGCACATCATTTTTACGCACGCTGCCGTTTTACATAGCGTTACGCGCTCCTCGAAGAAATCAGTGAGGTGATCCATCAATGACCCGAGATGGTCTTTGACCCTGAGGAATGCGAACTCGGCTGATTTGCCAGAGCACGACTGCAGAACGTATGTCAGCTCGCGCGATTTCTCCGACGCTCGATGTGCTAAAGCCGCCAGATCGTGCGAATACCGTAGGGTGAGGGAACGACGGGCTCGTCTGAACCCACGTCCAGCAACGTGCACTCCGGTGGTCGTGAGAATCTCTTCGATTATCCACGCAGCAGCCACTCAAACGCGCAGGTAAACAGCCCCTCCCTCAGCATCGTAAACTAAGCCTAGTATAAACGTTTGTCAAACCGAGTGGCACCTCACCGGCGACACACTTGCCCACCGTCGGCACGCGCCAAATGTTCACAGAATTGCATTGTCGCTCCCCCTAAGGACGGCTAAATTGTCGGCGTAGTAGAAGGGCGTTGCCTGACATGCCGCGAAAGGCTAACGAATACGGCCTGTAGCGTCAACTGTCGGACAATTGCCTCCCTGCGAGAGAAGGGGAATCGGAATCGGGCGTAACGGCTACCGTGGTTGCCCCGGCGACTGCTGGGCAACAGTCTTTACGGCGCTTCGAGCGGCTTGGCGGGGCGGCGAGCGAAGCCCTTGAGGCGTTTGCGCTTGATTTTGCCCGCTTCCTTCTTGCGCCGCTCTACCATATCGATCAGGAACTGCTGGCAGCTTACGGCTTTCTCCGAGGTGACCGGCCGGACATAGCTGCCGTCGGATCGCATCTCCCACGCGCATCGGTTGGGACTCAGTTGACAGTCGAGTACCGCGCGGAGCTCCTGGCGGAGCGCCGGGTCCTCGACCGGCACCACGACTTCGACCCGGCTCTCCAGGTTGCGCTTCATCAGATCCGCCGAGCCGATGAGATATTCTTCCGCGCCGCCGTTGCGGAAATAATAGATGCGTCCGTGCTCCAGGAATCGGCCGACGATACTGACGACGCGGATATTTTCCGAAAGTCCCGGCAGGCCGGGACGCAGCTCGCAGGTGTCGCGCACGATAAGGTCGACCTTCACCCCGGCCTGGGAGGCGCGGTACAGAGCCCGCGTGATCTCCGCGTCTTCGAGCGCGTTGACCTTGACCTGGATCAGTCCGGGCGAAGCCGCCGAGCGCGCATTGATTTCACGCTCGATCTTGCCGAGCAGCGTCTTTTTGAGAATCGCAGGGGCCGGAAGAATCCTGCGGTAGGTGCGATCGGGCGTGTAACCGGTGGTGAGATAGTTGAACAGTTGGGTCAGGTCCTGCCCGATCGTTTCATCGCAGGTGAGCAGGCCGAAGTCGGCATAGATGCGGGCCGTTCCCGGATGGTAGTTGCCGGTCCCAATATGCGCGTAGCGGCGCAGCCCGTTGTAGTCCTGCCGCACCACCAGGATCACCTTGCAGTGGGTCTTGAGCCCGACCACCCCGTAGGTGACATGGATGCCGAAGTCTTCGAGCCGGTTGGCGAAGCGGATATTGGCCGCCTCGTCGAAGCGCGCCTTCAGTTCCACGACCACCGCCACTTGCTTGCCGTTGCTGGCCGCGTTGCAGAGGTAGCCGATCAGCTCGGAGTCGGCCGAGGTCCGGTAGAGCGTCATCTTGATCGCGCGGACTTTGGGATCCTCGCTGGCCTCGCGCAGGAAGCGCCCGACCGAGGTGGAGAACGACTCGTACGGATGGAGCAGCAGCAACGAGCCCGCTTCGCGCAGGATATGGAAGATGCTCCGCGAGCGCGGGAGGCGCGGATGGTCGATCGGATGGTGCGGCGGATAATGCAGGGCAGGATCGTCGATCGCGGTCAGCTCCATCAGGTCCCGCATCGCGATCATGCCGGCGGTCTCGAACACGTCGTCGCGCTCGTCCAATCCCAGCTCCGACGCCAGCATCCCGCGATGCAGCGGGTCCATCCCCGTGGCGACCTCGAGCCGCACGATCGGGGCGAAGCGGCGATCCCGGAGCTCGGACTCGATCATCGCGAGCAGGTCGTCGGCCTCTTCCTCGTCGCGCTCGGTGTTCGCATTGCGCGTCACCCGGAAGAATTCGCACGAAATCACGTTCATGCCGGGGAACAACAGGTCGAGGTTGCGCGCGATTACGTTCTCGAGCGCAACGAAGCGGTTGCTCTTGCCGACTCGCAGGAAGCGCGCGATTCCGAATCCGAGCGGCGCCTTGACCCTGGCCAGCGACTGCTCGGAGTCGTCGCCGCGCCTGAGCGTCACGAGCAGGTTGAACGCCAGGTTCGAGACGAACGGAAACGGATGCGCAGGATCCATCGCCTGAGGCGTGACGAGCGGAAAGATATTCTTCAGGTAGTATTCGCGCAGCGACTGCTGTTCCTCGACGGATAGCTGATCGTAGCCGGCGATCTCGATGCCGCGCGCTTTGAGGAGTCCGAGCAGCACCGGCAGCACTTCGCGTTGATGCTGCTCGATCTCGCGGACCAGCGCGTACGACTCCGCGATCTGTTGCTGCGGTGTGCGCCCGTCGATCGTAAGCTGGTGCACGCCGGCGACGGCCTGCTGCTTCAGGCCGCCGATACGCTTCATGAAAAACTCGTCCAGGTTGCTCGCGCTGATCGCGAGGAACTTGAGCCGCTCCAGCAGCGGGTTGGTTTCGTCCTCGGCCTCGCTGACTACGCGGCGATTGAACGCGAGCCAGGTGAGCTCGCGGTTGAGGTAGAGCTCGGGCGAGTCGAGGTTCGCAACGTTGGGCGCCGCCGGCGCGGCTATGGCGCCGTCCTTCCGGGCCGCGCCGTCGCTCCGCCCGTCGCGAACCGCGGCCTTTCCGTCAGGCTGGGGAGCCGCGCTCGTAGAAGCGGCCGCGGCGACGCCGCCATTCGGCGACGCCGCAGCCGTCGACACCGCGCCTGCCGTCTCCCTTTTTTCTATCTGGTTGGGCACGAGACACGCCTCAGGGCCATTCTAGGCGATTTGCGCGACGCAAGTCACACGGCGGCAGGTTGGCGCCCGGTTAACGCAACGTGAACCAGACAAGAGCCGCTCCGCCTCTCCCGCAACAAAGCGGGAGAGGTTTTCGCTGCGCAAGATTTGGAAACCCGTTCAGCGCGGGCGGACTTGGGGGATGACCTCTTCGGCGAAGCGCTGGACTTCGTCGGTCGGATAGGGGGCCAACAGCATGAAGATGAAATGGGTGACGCCCGCTTTGGTATAGCGCTCGATCGTGTCGAGGCATTCCTGGCGATCGCCGACCATCATCTGTTCGCGCGCTTTTTCGGGCGTGGTCTGCGCCATCGCGCTGACGACCATCGTCATCATCGACTCGCGCTCTTTCGGCGCGTGATAACAAAGCGCCATCGCCGCGGTCTTCTCGATCTCTTCTGCGTCGCGCCCGACCGAGTCCCCGTGGCGGCGGATTATGTCGATCAGCTCGCCGGTTCGCTTCGCCGTGAGATTCGGCGAGTTCCACATGTCGGCATGCCGCGCGACTATCTTGAGGAGAACCTTCTCGCCCTGGCCGCCGATCATGATCGGCGGATACGGCTTCTGGAGCGGCTTCGGATTACATACCGCGTCGGTCACCCGGTAATGCTTGCCGTGGAGGGTGGTTTTATCCTGCGTGAACATACCCTTAATAATTTGGCACGCTTCATCGAGGGCCTGCAGGCGTTGGGGCACCGGCTTGAATTCGATCCCGAAGCTCTGATGCTCGAACTCGAACCATCCCGAGCCGATTCCAAGATTAAGGCGGCCGCCGCTCAGATGGTCCAGCGTCGCAGCCATCTTGGCGGTGATGCACGGATTACGGTACCCGTTCCCGTTCACCAGCGCGCCGATCCGAGCCCGCCTGGTCTGCTGGCTCAGCGCGGACAGAAGCGTCCAGCCTTCAAGGCAAGGACCGGCCGGGTCGGGAACGAAGATCGGATAGAAGTGGTCGTAGACCCAGAGCGAGTCGTAACCCCATTCGTCGGCCTTGCGCCAAAGATCGGCGATCTCTTTCCAGGCCACCATTTGCTGGCCGGTCTGGAGTCCAAAACGGATCGGATGTCGGGTCATAGTCACTCATCCTCCGACGCGGGCCACTGAAGCGGCTCCGCTTTCTCAGGCGGCGGATCGGGAATTCCGTCAGGATAGTCCTGCGGCAACCGAGGCGCCCCCGCAAAGTAGTCCTTCCAGGAGCGTGGCGTTTGAGGAAAGCCCATACCACCCGCGATCAGCGCCGGAAGTTCCGGCGATAGACCATGTAATTGGCGCACACGTAAGCGCCGAGCTTTTCGGCCGTCCGGCGCGACGGCCAGTTGTCGTCGAGCACCAGCGTGTAGCTCAGGTACTTCGCGCCGCGCCGAATCAGTTCTAGATACGAATACGCCGCCATCGCGAGATTGACACCCCGCCCCCGCGCCGCCTCGCGCACGCCGATACCAAGAAAGTTGAGCTTCTCGGCGTCGTCGAGCACGCGGCCGGGTTTCAGCACGGCGCCTTCGGAAGTTTCCGGCGTGACCAGCACGATTCCGACCGGCGCGCCGTTTTGATAGGCAAGCACGGAAGTCTCGAGCCCGCCGGTCATCCCGTAAAAGCTCAGCATCAAGCCGAGTTCTTCTTCGGTGAAAGGCGTGAACCCCCAATGGGTCTTGAAGGTGTCGTTGAAAGTGTCGGTGACTTGCGGAATGCGGCGCGCCTCGGCGACGTCCTTGAGCGGCGCGATCTCGAACCCGCCCCTGAGCGCCGCTTCAAGCGCGCTCTTGTAACGCGCGATCAATTCAGGCGCGATGCGGACCTTGTAGTCGACCCAGCCCTTTTCCGACTCGAAGCCGGCGTCCTTGAGCAGGCAATGGTAGTAGGCGGGATTGTGACGCACCAGGCTGGACGGCAGCGATTCGTAGTCGTCGATCGCGAAGGGAAAATCCAGCAGCCCGAATCCGGCGCGTGCCGCCTCGACATTATGACCGCGCAGCCATTCGCACGCCCGATCCATCATCATCTTCACCGCCGCGGCCGTATCGGGCATCGCCTCGAACATCGTGAGGTGCCCCAATCGCTCGCGCCAATGACGGTTGTAATGCTCGTCGACCACGGCGAGCGCGCGGGCCACGACCTTTTCGCCGTCACGCACCAGAAAGGGGCGGATCGTGCGGCCGGCGGCGAACGGACTCTCGCCGGTCAGCACGGGCAGCAGCAAGGGAACCAGCGCCGGCCATCGCGCACTGCGATTCTGGTAGACGGTATCCTGGAAAAGGATGAACTCGCTGAGCGCGTCGATCCCTTCGGGCGTTTCGAGTCTGAGGGTCATATGTGTCGCGCGGCGAACCGCGCGCTGGAAACGACTTTGCCCGACTTGAGCCTTACGCCGCAAGCCTGACGACAAGATTGCGCCGAGGATAAGGCCCGGGCGCGGTTACGCCTGAGCGAGTCTCGCCGCGCGCGCCAGCCGCTCGTCGAAGGTGAGCAGTTCGCATCCAAGATTTCGCGCGAGCCAGAGGTAAGAGGCGTCGTAGGCGGTGAGGCCGGTTTCGAGAGCAAGCGGAAGCAGGGCGGAAGACGAAACAGCCTCCAGCGCGACATCGATGGCAAGCGCGACATTGAGATCGCTTGCTATGGTCAATCCCTGCTGGGGATGCATCCGGGTCTTGTGCAATGCGGCGCTACAAAGCTCGTACGGCAGAAGGTTGGGCGCATGCAGTGCGACGCCGGCTATGAGCTCGCGGGCCTCAGCGGCTCTGGGTTCTCCGAATGCAAAAGCGATCAACACGGATGCGTCGACAACTTTATCGAGCATCGCGGTCCGCGCGAATAATCGCGGTGCCCTCGTCCGGTGTTTGGAGGCCGCTCGCCTGGATCCGCTCCCAAGCCTCGGAGACCGTCAAGCGATGTTCCGATCCCAAGGCATTCTCCAGGATCGTCAGCAGCTCGCCCTGCACCGATCGATGGTTGATCTCGGCGCGGCGGCGAAGCCGCTTCGCCAGCTTGTCGGGCACGTTCTTGATCGATAGATTCACGGGCATGGCCGATTGCCTCCGCGACGGTTCCATTTTGGAGCCATTTTAGAACCACAATCCGGAAATTGCCAGTCGTCCGAATGCGCCCGCCGCGTGAGGCGGTGTCCGCCAGCGCGTCGCAGGCCATATGCGAATCTCCGTGCGGGCCGCTAATATAGCCTCGTATGCATTGGACCACCGACAGAATCCGCCAGTCCTTTCTGGACTTCTTCAAGGAGCGAGGCCATCGGATCGTTCCCTCCGCGTCGCTAATCCCCAAGGGCGACCCGACGCTGCTGTTCACCAACGCCGGGATGAACCAGTTCAAGGACTATTTCCAGGGCGTGCGCACGCCGCCATCGCCGCGCGTCGCCGACTGTCAGAAATGCCTGCGCATTTCGGGCAAGCATAACGACTTTGATGCGGTCGGCCGCGACACCTACCATCACACGTTCTTCGAGATGCTCGGCAACTGGTCGTTCGGCGATTACTACAAGGCCGAGGCGATTCCGTGGCATTGGGAACTCGTCACCAAGGTCTGGGGAATCGACCCGAAGCTGCTGTACGCAACGGTCTACAAGGACGATGACGACGCCGAGCAGATTTGGAACAAGCTCGGCGTCTTGCACCATCCGGTGCTCCGCTTCGACAAGGATAATTTCTGGCAGATGGGCGACACCGGTCCGTGCGGACCTAGCTCGGAGATCACTATCGACCGGGGTGAGAAGGCCTGCGATGGCCGGCCGCATCCAGGCCAGCGATGCTTCGTCAACGTCGACGGCTGCGAGCGCTTCATCGAGCTGGGCAATCTGGTCTTTATCCAGTACGACCGCGACGAGTCGGGCAAGCTGACGCCGCTGCCGATGAAGTGCGTCGATACGGGCACGGGTCTGGAGCGGGTCGCGGCAGTGTTGCAGGGGATCGAGCAGGGCAGGGTGATCGGGAACTACGAGACCGACGTTTTCCAAAGGCTCATCCGGCGGATCGAAGAAGTTGGGAGAGAGCTGGGGAAGCCGTGCTTGTATGGAATCGACGCGAACAAAGACGTCGCGTTCCGGGCGATAGCTGACCATTCGCGGGCGATGAGTTTCCTTATCGCGGATGGCATCCTGCCCGGCAATACCGAACGAGAATACATTGTGCGCCGCCTGATTCGCCGCGCTGTCCGTCACGGGAACAAGCTTGGTTTGAGCGAAGTGTTCCTATGGCATATCTGCCAGGAAGTCGTTGCAGCGATGGGCGGCGCTTACCCGGAGCTGCGCGAGCACTCCCGGCAAATCACCGAAGCAGTGTCCAGCGAAGCAATGAAGTTCGGCGAAACCCTCGGTCGCGGAATGGAGTTGTTATCCGAGTGGCGTAGCCGCCAGCGCACCATCAAGAGCTCACGTTTTCCGGCCGACATTGCCTTTCAACTGCACGATACTTTCGGGTTCCCGATCGATCTCACTCAGGACATCCTCAGAGACGAAGGGTTCACGGTCGACGTTGAGGGCTTCGAGCGTCTGATGGGCGAGCAGCGCGAGCGTGGCCGTAGCGCGCGCAAAGACGACGTGGCCGCGCCCGAGCTCAAGCTCGGCGCCGGCGCCGTATCGCGCTTCGTCGGCCATCGCGGCTACGACGCTCAGTCGGAGATTCTAGCCAGCGGCGGCGATTCGAGCGATCGCGTTACCGTGGTCGTTGCCGAGACTCCCTTTTATCCCGAAGGCGGCGGGCAGGTCGGCGATCGCGGCGCGATCGAGACCGACCGCGGCGCGATTCTCGAAGTGCTCGACACCCGCAAGGCCGACGGCGCGATCGCGCATGTCGGCAAAATCCTCAAGGGTGCGCCCGGCGACTTTGCCAGGGGCGCGCGCGTGACGCTCAAGGTCGATCGCGCGCGGCGCGACGCTGCGATGCTCAACCATTCGGCGACCCATATCCTGCATTACGCGCTGCGCGAAATCCTTGGCGCGAGCGTCCATCAGGCGGGCTCGATGGTCGCGCCCGAGCGGTTGCGCTTCGACTTCTACTACAAAGGCCCCGTGGCGGATAGCGAGCTCGCGACGATCGAAGAGGAGATCAACGCGCGGATTCGCGAGGATGCCGCAGTGGCGACCGAAGAGATGGCCTACGACGACGCGATCAAGGCGGGAGCGCTGGCGTTCTTCGACGACAAGTACGGCGATGTCGTCCGCGTCGTACGGATGGGCGATTTTTCCGTCGAATTGTGCGGCGGCACGCACGTCGATCGCACCGGCCAGGTCGGCCTCTTCAAGCTCGACGGGGAATCGGGCGTGGCCGCCGGCGTGCGCAGAATCGAGGCTTTCACCGGCCAGGGCGCGCTCGAAGCGATCCGGCGCCGCGAGAAAATTCTGGAGCAGATCTCCAGTCAACTCGGCGCGCGCGACGCCGCTGCGCTCGAGCGGCTGGAACGCATCCTGGCGCGCGAGAAGGAAATGGAAAAGAAGCTGCGCGCGCTGGAACAGAAACTGGTTTCAGGCGATCATGGCGGCGGCGACGAGCAGGTGCGCGAAATTGCCGGCGGAGTGAAAGTGATCGTTCGCAAGGTTGCGGGGCTCGAGCCCGGCGCGATGCGCTCGATGGCCGACCAGATGCGCGAGAAACATCGCTCCGCCGTGATCGCGATCGGCTCCGACCTGGGCGACAAGGTTGCGCTCCTGGTCGCGGTGACGCCCGACCTGATCTCCAGGTTCAGGGCGGGGGATATCATCAGGCAGATTGCGCCGATCGTCGGCGGTTCGGGCGGCGGCAAACCCGAGTTGGCGCAGGCCGGCGGAAAAGATCCCACCAAACTGGACCAGGCGCTCGAACGACTCTTCGAAATCGTCGCCTGATCCAATTCGCGCGCTGGCAACAAGGAACCCAAGATGGCTACAATCGAGGCGCCACTGGACGCGGCCGACGGACCGCCCAACCTATCGAGAGGCGAGAGCGATATTTCCCAGCTAGCCAGCGAAGACTCGCTCGAACTCCACTTCGACGACCCTCGGCATTTCACGGCCCTGGTCGGCCAGCACGACGCCCATATCCGGACGATCGAGCAGGCGCTCGGCGTCAGAGTCGGCGTCAGCGGCACCTCGCTCAAGATTACCGGCGGCCATGCCCAGCAGGCGCTGGCCGGAAAGCTGCTGAGCGAGCTCTACGAGATGCTCAAGCGGGGCCATCAGATCTATCCGAGCGATGTGGAGTACTCGATTCGGATCCTGCGCGGCGATCGCAACGTCGATCTCAAGGAAATCTTCCTCGACACGGTCTACATCTCGGCGAACAAGCATGTCATCTCGCCCAAGAGCGTTCATCAGAAGCTCTATATCGAGGCGATTCGCAAGCACGATATCGTGTTCGGGATCGGCCCGGCCGGAACCGGCAAAACCTATCTGGCGATGGCGATGGCGCTGGCGGCGCTGATGAAGAACCAGGTCACGCGCATGGTGCTGTGCCGTCCGGCGGTCGAAGCCGGCGAGCGGCTGGGCTTCCTGCCCGGCGATCTGGCGGAGAAGGTCAATCCTTACCTGAGGCCGCTTTACGACGCGCTGCACGACATGGTGGATTTCGACCGCGCGCGCCGGATGCTCGAACGCGGGACGATCGAGGTGGCGCCGCTGGCGTTCATGCGCGGCCGTACGCTGAACGATTCGTTCATAATTCTCGACGAAGCCCAGAACACCACCTCCGAGCAGATGAAGATGTTCCTCACCCGGCTTGGCTACAGCTCCAAGGCCGTGATCACCGGCGACATTACCCAGATTGACCTGCCGAGCGGCAAGCTCTCGGGCCTCAAGGAAGCACGCACGGTGCTTGGCAGCACGCCGGGTATCGCCTTCGTGCATTTCGATCAGCGCGACGTCGTGCGCCATCGCCTGGTCCAGGCGATCATAACCGCCTACGAATCGGCCAGCGGCGAACCGCCCCTGCCGGAAACCGGGAACACCGGCGCCTCCGGGGGCTAGGCCCTCGCGGGCGAGCGGTGCCGGTCGAAGTCAGATGCGATGCCACGCGCGGACAGAGCTATGCGCGCGGCTTGCGCTCCGATGCCGTGAGACTGATGCGCGCGCTTGAGCTCGACGGCTGCGAGCTTTCCCTGATGATCGTCGGTGACCGCGCGATTCGCAGCCTCAACCGCCGTTTTCGAATGAAGGACCGGTCGACCGACGTGCTGTCGTTCGCGCAACTCGAGGAGCAGGGCGGTAACGGCGCGTCGGTCGCAAAAGCGGCGGCGATCGCCCATCGCCGGGGAATCCTTCTGGGCGACGTGGTGATCTCCGTGGATACGGCGCTGCGCCAGGCGCGCCGCCTGCGCGTCGAGCCGGCGGCGCGCCTGCGCGCGCTCCTGATCCACGGGCTCCTCCATCTGCTCGGCTACGACCACGAGCGGTCGGCTGCCGAGGCGAAGCGGATGTTCGCGCGCGCGCGCGAACTGGCCGCGAAGCTGCCGCAGGCGCAGCGTCGCACTGCGAGTCGCGCCGTCCGGAGAAAGCCCCGATGAATCGCGATTCGCGCGTGCTGCCGTCGGGCGCGATGCTCACTCATTTCACGCGCGCCGCCGCCGCTTCGTCCGCTCTCGACAACCTGATCGCGATTTTGCGCGGCGGATTGATTCGCGGTTCGGAGCGCATGATCCGGGGCAAGCGGCCCGTCGTATGCCTGTTCGACGCGCCGCTGGCCGAACTGCACAAGCTGCTCGACCATCGCAACCGCCATCGCTACCAACCCTTCGGAATCGCGGTCGATAAGCGCTACGCTTTCAGGATGGGAGTCCGTCCGGTGGTCTACATGCCCTGGCGCGAAGCCGGGCAGATGCTGCCCGCCGATGAGCTCTGGCGGGTGGTGACGATCGACATGAATCGAACCCCTCCGATCGATTGGAGCTTCGAGCGCGAATGGCGAATCGCCGGCGACCTGCCGATCGAAGCCCGCCGCACCGTCGCGCTGGTCGAAACCTGGCGCGACGCCGACGAGGTCTTCGATCGTTTCAACGGCCGCCCGCCCTGCGGCGGCGTGATCCCGCTCAGCGACCTGTTTGGATCGCGCCGGCTATGAAGTCCCATCTTGGACCTAAGGTCTCGCTGGCGATCCTGAGCGGACTCGCGCTCGCGCTGGCCTTTCCGAAATTCGATCTGAGCCTGCTGGCGTGGGTCGCTTTCGTGCCGCTGTTCTATGCGGTCGAAGACGAATCGCCGGCGCGGATTTTCGGCTACGCGTGGCTGCAAGGCCTCGCCTGCTATACCGGCTCGCTCTACTGGATTGAAATCACACTGCACGATTTCGCCGGGCTTCCGTTCGCGATCGCGGTGCTGCCGCTGATCCTGCTGGCGGCCGTACTGGCGATTTTCACCGCGGCCGCGATTTGGGCCGCCGAGTACGCCGCGCGGCGCCTGTTGATTCCGCTCTTCGTAACCGCGCCGACCGCGTGGGCCGCGATCGAATGGGTGCGCAGTTTCTTTCCGGTCGGCTTTCCGTGGAATCTGCTGGGCGAGAGCGCCTACCGAAACCTGCAACTGATCCAGTTCGCCGAGTTCACAGGAGTCTACGGAATCTCGGCGCTGATCGTATTCTTCAACGCCGTGGTCTACTGCGTGCTGTTCTCGCGATACAGCACGCGCGCCAGGGTTTGGAGCCTGAGCGCGCTGACTGCGTTGATGCTTGCCGCGTTGATCTTCGGGACCCTTCGGATCGCGCAGCTCGAGCACGAAGCGCCGCAGGGCACGCTCAGGGTCGCGATGGTGCAGGGGAACATCCCGCAAACTGTAAAGTGGAAGCCCGAGAACCTGGCGAACAGCTTTCGAGTCTATATCGATCAGAGCGAGATCGCGGCGAATCAGGGCGCCGACCTGATTGTATGGCCCGAAGCGGCGGCCGAGTTCTTCTTCCAGCCCGACGACAATTACCCGGCGGTGTTTGCCGACGAGGCCGCATATCGGCAGCGGCTGCTCGATGTAGCGCGCAGCACGGGCGATGATTTCCTGTTCGGCGCGCCCGCGATCGGAACCCGCGACGGACGGCTCGGCTCCTACAATCGCGCCTATCTGGTTTCCGGCGCCGGCCAGGTCGAGGCCCATTACGACAAGATTCAGCTCGTGCCGTTCGGCGAGTATGTTCCCGCGCGGCCGTTGCTGGGTCTGGTCGTCAACCGAATCATCGAAGGGCTCGGGGACATGATTCCCGGCGTGGAGCAGACCCTCTTCGACGTCAAGGGCGCCAGGCTCGGCGTGCTGATTTGCTACGAGAGCGTGTTTCCGGATCTGACCCGGCGGGAGGTCAAGCGCGGCGCCGACATCCTGGTCAATATCACCAACGACGCGTGGTACGGACAAAGCTCGGCGCCCTACCAGTTGCTCGCGATGGCCGCGATGCGATCGGTCGAGAACAAGGTTCCGATGATTCGCGCCGCCAACACCGGGATCAGCGCGATAATTTTGCCGACCGGCGCGATCACGGCGCCGACACCGCTCTCCGTGCGCGACACCGAAATCGAGACGGTCGGATGGCGCGACCGCGGCGGCACCGTCTACAGCGCGGTCGGCGACCTGTTCGCGGAAATCTGCTTCGCGCTGACGGCAGCGGCCTTGCTCGCGGGCCGGCTCCGCCCGCGCCGCATGAAGCCGCTGGAGAAATTCGCCGCTGACCTCGCCGCCCGCAACGGAATCAGATCGCGAGCCAATCGCCCGTCGCGCCCCAACCGACCAGGGGACAGCCCCAAGCAGATGTTGTAGAATGCCGGGAGGATTAACGTATGTCTGACAGCGAGATCATTTTTTCTGTGGACGAGTCGCCTGAGGGCGGGTTCGAGGCGAGAGCGCTTGGATATCCGGTCTTTACTCAGGCGGACACTATCGAAGAGCTGAAAGTGATGGTTCAGGACGCGGTTCGGTGCCATTTCGAGGAAGCTGAACGCCCTCGCCTCATCCGGCTGCACCTGGTTCGCGACGAGGTGATCCCGGCTTGAAATTGCCCCGAGACCTTTCGGGTGCGGAACTCGCATCGCGGCTCGGAGCTTACGGATATAAGATGACCAGACAAACAGGCAGCCACATTCGGCTGACTGCCTTGCTGAAAGGTCGCGAACACCACGTAACAGTGCCGGCGCATCGAGTGCTGAAAGTCGGAACGCTGAGCGCAATCGTAAGCGAGGTGGCTCACTTTCTTGAAATCGATCGCGAAAAGCTGGCTGGCAAACTCTTCTGAATACGTATGCGGCTTTCCGCGGCATGGTTCAGTTCCGCGCTCGCACGTGACAGAATAGAACGCAACGAGAGGATCTTCCGATGCTCAGTGATATGCGCCAGGAGCTGACCGACTTCGATCAACGCGCCGAAAAAATCGGGAGGCGTCTTTGACGTCGCCCGCCTGACCGCGCGCCTCAACGAACTCAACCAACAGTCCACCAAGCCCGATTTCTGGGATCGCCCCGAAGCTGCCCAGGCGGCTTTGAAGGAGCAGAACCAGCTCCGCGATCAGCTCGCGGCCCGCGAGCGCCTGCGCGCCCACCTCGACGAGGCGCGATTGTTCCTCGCGATGGCGGAAGAAGAGGGCGCCGAGGACTCCGAGGCCGCCCGCGAAACGCAGACCGCGCTCGCTGCCGCGCGGGCCGAATTGGAGCGCCAGGAAATCGAGGTGATGCTCGGTGGCGAGCACGACCGGCTCGGCGCGATCGTCTCGATTCAGGCCGGCGCCGGCGGGATGGAGGCGCAGGACTGGGCCGAAATCCTCGAGCGTCTTTACCTCAGATGGGCCGAGCGGCACGGCTACAAGGTCGAGCTCGCGGACCTGCAACCCGGCGAAGGCGCCGGAATCAAGAACGCCACCTTCACCGTCGAGGGCGACTACGCCTACGGATATCTGAAGGCCGAGGCGGGAATCCATCGGCTGGTGCGGATCTCGCCCTTCGACGCAAACGCGCGCCGGCACACGTCGTTCGCCTCGGTGTTCGTGCTTCCGGCGATCGACGACAAGGTCGAAGTCACGATCAATCCGGCCGATCTCAGAGTGGACACGTTTCGCGCGAGCGGCGCCGGCGGCCAGCACGTCAACAAGACCGACTCGGCCGTGCGCATGACGCATATTCCGACCAATATCGTGGTCTGTTGCCAGAATGAACGCTCCCAGCACAAGAACCGCGCGATGGCGATGAAGATTTTGCGCGCGCGCCTGTTCGAGCTCGAGGAGCGCAAGAAGCGCGAGCAGATCGAGCAGTTCGGCAAGGACAAAAAGGAAATCACCTGGGGCAGCCAGATCCGTTCCTACGTGCTGCAACCCTACCGGATGGTGAAAGACCATCGCACGGGCGTCGAGAGCGGCAACACCGACGCGGTGCTCGACGGCGCGATCGATCAGTTTATCGAGGCGTACCTGATGGGCGTGCGCAAGGCCGGCGCAGAAGCAGCGCCCAGCTAACGAATCCGGTTCCCCCTTCCCGTCCTTAGGGAAGGGGGTCAGGGGGTTAGGCATTTCCCCGATTCGCTCCATCGAGCAGCTTCAGCAACCCATACACCGCCTCGGTCATCGGCACGGCGACGCCGTGTCGCCGCGCGACCCTGATCACGGCGCCGTTCAGCGCGTCGTACTCCAGCCGCTTGCCGCGCTCGAAGTCCTGATGGGTCGAGGTCTTCAGCGCGCGCAGGTTGCGATCCGAATGCGCCAGCAACTCATCGATATGCGCCTGCGTCAGCGCCGCGCCGTCCGCGCGCGCGACCGCGAGAGTTTCTTCCATCAGCATGCGCACCAGCTTCAATCCTTCAGGGTCGTCGAGCACGTCGCCCACGCGCCGGCGCGTCAGCGTGGTGACGGCGTTGAAGGCGCTGTTCCACAAAAGCTTGTACCATCGGCGCGATCGGATGTCCGCGGCCAACTGGCCGAAAATGCCGGCGCGGCGGAAGGTATCGGCAATCGCCAGCGCGCGGCCTGAATTCGATCCGTCGAGCTCGCCGAACTCGATCGCGCCGGTCGAGTGATGAACGATCTTCGCCGGAGCCACGAGCTCGACGCCGACCCGCGCGTTGCCGCCCATCACGGAGCGAATCCCGAAGCGCTCGGCGAGCCGGGCCTCGCTCTCGACGCCGTTCTGGAGGGTTAGGATCGCGCCGCCGGCGGCGAGGCATCCGTCGATCAGCAGCGCCGCGGCGTCCGTGTCATACGCCTTGACGCAGAAGAGCACCAAATCGTAGGGCGCGAACTCGCGCGGATCGGCGGTCGCCCTAACCTTCTCCAGCCGCAGGTCGCCGCGAAAGCTCTCCAGGCTCAGGCCGCTTTCCTTCAGCGCACGCAGGTTCTCGCCGCGCGCGCAGAAGACCACCTCTTCGCCGGCTTGCTGGAGCCGCGCGCCGAAGTAGCCGCCGACCGCACCGGCGCCCATCACCAGTATCTTCATAGCGGTTGTGCCTCAGGCTTCCTTGTTGTCGTATTGATCCCCGGCGGCCGTCCAGTCAAATGGGTCAAATGGGAGTTGCGGAGGAAATCGTCGACGCCGAGCCACACGGCTTGCGCGCGATCGCTTTTGAGGGCGTGCTCGCGTTCGCGACGCTCACCGCGTGGCGCATTCTCGGCCCGCGGCGCCAGGGCAGCGCACCGCAGCGGGCGCGCGCGATGCTGTTCCTTCCGATCGCAGGACTGACGCTCGGCGTCGTGCTTGCGCTGATCGATCGCTCGCTAGCCGGCGTCGCGTCGCCGGTCTCGCGCTCCGCGATCACGATCGCGATTTCAGTTCTCGTCGGCGGCGCGATCGTTCCGGTTGGTCTGGCGCACGCGATTGGCGAGCTGCGCGCCGGCAGTCGTCCTTCATGGACGGGTCTGACCGAGGTCGGGCCAGCCGGTGCGCTCGCTGCGCTGGTCTTTGTCGGTCTGGAGATCCGGCTGCTCGGGACAATCGCGCATCCGCCTGCGCGCGCAGGAGCGTTGGTCCTTGCGACGATGCTCTCGCGATGGGCGATCGTGCCGATCGGCTACGGCTTGAAGCCGCTGGAACGGCGCGGCCTGGGCGTTCCGTGGGAGGGCGGTATCAGGTTTCGCGAGTTCGCGGGCTCCAGCGTGCTGGCGTTTGGAATCGCGATGGGCCTTTACGAGATCGTCGCGATCGCGGCGATTGTCGCGATCGCGCTCGTTATCCTGGCGCTTCGGTTGCTGTTCAGCCGCCGGCTCGGCGGCGCCTCGGGCTTCACATTGGCCGCCGGCGCCGCGGTCTGCGAGCTCGCCACCTTCGCGTTGTTGTCGGCGCTCAGGCTTTAGCGGCCGCGCGCTTGACGGCCCCGGCCCACAGCGCCTTGAGCTTCACTCGCAACTCGTCGATCGAGCCGTCGTTGGCGATCACGAGCGTCGCGTGCCGGCGGCGTTGGTCGTCGGATAGCTGGGCGCGGATTCGGGCCTCGGTTTGCTCGGGCTTCATCCCGCGCTCGGCTTGAACGCGCTCGATGACCCGCTCTCGCGGCGCGCTCACGAGCCAGATCTCGTCGAACAGCGGCTGCCAGTTGGCTTCGATCAGGACCGCCGCCTCGATCACGATCGGCGCGCGATCGCCGCGCGCGCGGATCTCCGCCACCATCTGGCGCATCCGATCGAATGTGCGCGGCCACACGATATCGGTGAGGCGCTTGAGCGCGGCGGGATCGGCAAAGACGATCGTGCCGAGCTTCTTGCGATCGATCGTACGGTCCGGCGCGAGGATCTCGTCACCAAATGCCGCGACAACCTGATCGTAGGCGGAGCCGCCCGGCTCGTACACGAAATGGGCAGCCTTGTCGGCGTCGATAATCGTCGCGCCGAGTTCGCCCAGAATCTTGATAGCGGTGCTCTTGCCGGAGCCGATTCCGCCGGTGACGCCAATCGTGAGCATTCCGGATACCCTCACCCGGCGAGCAGTTTGCTGGCGCAAATGCTCGCCGACCTCTCCCTGGTCAGGGAGAGGTGAAGAAAAGCGCTCGGAGGGAGCGGGGTTTCCACGGTTTGGAATTCCTATCCCGCGCGGCTTACTGCCGCCTCCTTGCTCCACGATTGCAGGTCGTAGAGGTAGCGGAAGAAGCCGCCGTGCGAAAGCAATTCGCTGAAGCTTCCGGACTCGGCGATCAGTCCGTCGCGCAGTACCAGGATTCGGTCCGCGTTCTGAATCGTCGATAGCCGATGCGCGATTACCAGCGTGGTCCGCCCGCGCATCACTTCGGCGATCGCCGACAGAATCAGCGACTCGGTCTCCGCGTCGAGCGCGCTGGTCGGCTCGTCCATGATCAGGATCGGCGCGTCCTTGAGCACCGCGCGCGCGATCGTGACGCGTTGCGCCTCTCCCTCGGAAAGACTGTGGCCGCCGGGACCGATGACTTCGTCGAGTCCGCCGGGCAACCTGGCGAGCACCGGCTTGAACCGCGCAATCTCGGCGGCCCGTTCGATCTGCGCGGTCCCAGCGCCGGGACGGCCCAGAGCGATATTTGCCCGCACGGTATCGCTCAGGACCAGCGGCGGCTGGAGGACCATCGCGATATTCTCGCGCAGCGACTTGAGCGTGAGTTCGCGGATGTCGCGGCCGTCGATCCGGATCGCGCCGCGCTGCGGCTCATAGAACCGCGGCAGCATGCTCGCCATCGTGCTCTTGCCCGCACCGCTGAGCCCCACGACCGCGATCGCCTCCCCCGGCTTCGCCCTGAAGCTCACGCCCTTGAGCACCAGGCGGGTTGGATCGTAGCCGAAGACCACGTCCTCGAACTCGATTTCGCCGCGTGCCCGGCCGAGCACCGCCGCTCCGGCACGGTCGCCGATTTCCGGCTCGACCTGCAGCAGCTCCAGGCATCGCACCATCCCGGCTTTGGCGCCCTGCACCAGGCCGTAGGTCTGAAAGAGCTGATTGATCGGCCCGTAGAGCGAGGCGAGGTAGGCGGTGAAAACGATCAAATCGCCGACCGTGAGCGCGCCGCTCATCACGTGGCGGGCGCTGACGTAGATCACCAGCGCGGTGCCGCCGGCGATCACCACCCCGACCAGTCCGGTATAGATTGTCTGCAAAGTGTAGAGCTTGAGATTGGCGCTCAGGCTCGCGCTGCTCGACTCGACGAACTGGCGGTTGGATTCGCTCTCGGCGGTGAAGGCCTGAACGACGTGAATCGCCGACAGGACGCGATGCGCCACGTTCTGCATCCGGCCCTCCTGAACGCGCGCGGCCCGGGCCAGACGGTCGATCCGGCCGCTGAGCATCGCGATCAGGATGAAGAGCAGCGGCACGACGCCGAAGGCGATCGCGGTCAGCACCGGGTCGATGCGGATCATCACGGCGAACATGCCGAGCAGCAGCACGCCGGATGAGACGATCGGAAACAGGCCGTTCATCGCGATGGTCTGAATCGAGAGCGTGTCGTAGGTGATGCGCAGCAGCAGGTCGCCGATCTCGCGCCGCCGATGGAACGAAAGCGAGAGCCGCTGGAGATGCTCGAAGAGGCGCGCGCGCAGATCGTTCACCATCCGCTGGCCGATCGAGATGGTCAGGTAGTTGTTCGAGACCTGGAGCACCGCGCCGGCCAGATAGAGTCCCACCAGGCCGACACAGGCCGCGATCAGCAACCGGCTCGGGCTCATCGCGGACGCCCACGGAATTCCCATCGGCCGGCCGCGCAGCACGTTATCGATCACGACCTTGAGCGGCCACGGCTTCAGGATTTCGAGCGCCGCCATCAGCAGCACTTCGGCGATCGCCAGCGCCAGGCGGCCCGCGTACGGCCGCATCCGGCGCATCACCAGGATGTAAACGCGAAGCGTGCTCATGGCGCGGAACCATCTGCGGCGTCTGCGGCGCCGGACGCGACGCGGAATCCACCTTGGGCTGCGGCCTCTTCGACACAGGCGGCGAGAATCGCGGGAATACCGGTCGCGCGCGAGGCTGCGACGATTGCGAACGCGGCAGCAACAAATGCGAGCACGATCAGGCCGCCCAACCATGAAGCTCCCGCGATCAGCAGGAGCAGGACGAGCACGCCCGCTGCGATCGCGATCGCGCGGCGGTCCACGTCCAGCCGCCATCGAAGCGCGATTCGTCCGCCGCCTTCGTCGACGGCGTTAAGCGGAATCCGTATCGCCGGCGGAAGCAGGATTTGCAGGTCATAGGGCTGAAACCCGTCGCTCGGCGCAGCGGCGACGCCGCTTCGGATCAGGCCCGCGCGGACCGAATCGAGCAGCGCCCGGGTCGCGAGCGGAGCACCGCCGTCCGCATGATTGGCGATCAGCACGATCCCGCCGCGCATCTTGAGGGTTGGCGGCGGCTCGCCCGCAGGCGCGCGCCGCGGTTCGAGGTGAAATTTGACCCGCTCGCGCGCGATGCTGCGCACCAGCGGGCCGAGGATGAACAGCGCGGCGAGTATCGCGCGCGTGAGCGGACCCGAACGAGCGCGATCGAGCGGCGCGCTTGCGGCGGCGGCGATCGCGCACGCGATCGAAACCACGATTCCCGCCAGGCCGATGAAAGCGAGCGGACGACTCAGCGCGCCGGCGACGATCAGCGCGGTCGAGGCCGCAATCCAGTCGATCGATAGCGGAATCTGGAGAGCGGGCGGCATCCCGGGGCCGGGATACAGGCTCTGGAAGAGGCCGCGGCCGAATGCGCCGTAGTAGATTCGTCCGCCGCCGAAGAGACCGCTCAGGCTCGCGAGGCTGCCGTAGACGCCGTCGCCGTCAAGGGCGCGGAGCGGATACTTGCGGAACAGCAAGCCCTCCGCGGCGCCGTAGCCGCGCTGCTGCGCGAGATACTCGCGCATCGTCGAACGGCGATCGTGAATGACGATCGCGCCCGGCGCCGACGCGAGCGCGGCGCCGCCGTCGCGGATACCGCCATGAGAGATCGACGTCGTCGCCCGCGGCCGTGAACATCGGATCGAAGCCGCCGATCTTTTCGAGCACCGTCTTTTCAAGCGCCATATTGCAGCCGCACAGTTGCGCGAGCGCGTCGTCACCGGCGCGCACCTCACGCGGAGCGCCGGGCGCGGCCGCGATCGCCGCCGCGATCCGCGAGCCGGCGGGCGGGGGAAAGTTCGGGCCGCCGGCGGCGGTCCGCTTGCGCATCACGGTCTCCGCCAGATGGTATAGCCAGTCGCGATCGGCGCGCGCGTCGGCGTCGATGAAGGCGACGATTTCGCCTCGCGCCGCGTCGATTCCGGCGTTGCGCGCCGCACCCAGTCCCAGGTGGTCGCGGCGCACGCACCGCACGCCGGCGGCCTCGGCGATCTGCGCCGTCGAGTCGGTCGAACCGTCATCTACAACGATAGTTTCGTAATCGGGATAGTTGAGATCGCCGAGCGAAGACAGGCAGGCGCCGAGCGTCCGTTCAGCGTTGCAAGCTGCGACCACGACCGACACCTTCGGCGCGGCCTCGAGCGCCGGTGGCAGATCGCTTTTGAAGACTTCCGCGACGACGTTGAAGGCGGGCTTGGGTTTGCGATCGCGAGTGACTAATCCAAAGGCCCAATCGGTAATCTCGCTTCCGCCGCGGTACCATTCGTCGGTGAACGCAAAGACCACCAGGCCCGAGAGACCCATCTCGAACGCGGCGCGCGCCTGCCATTTGAGAAACCCGGCCTGCGAATTCTCGCCCTCGCGAATCGTGTCGATTCCGGTTTCGCTGAGCACCACCGGCAGGTCTCCGCTGAGCGCCATCACGTGGGTCAGGTAGCGGCGGAAGTCATTCTCGCGATGCAGGTAAACGTTGAAGGAGAGAAAGTCGAGGAAATCGAGGTCCAGGTATTCGGTCGACGGATAGTTCGCGTAGGTGAAAAGGCCGTCGGGATCGATCTGCTTGCCGAGATCGCGCAGCTCGGCGATAAACCGGCCGATCGCGCGCGGCGCCGTGCCATCGCACGATGTCCGATCGGATCTCGTTGCCGAGCGTGTAGGCGAAAATCGCGTCGCGAAACGGCTGCATCCCGGAGACGGTCTTTGCGATCGTCATCCGGATATCGCGAACCAGATCGGGCGAGTCGAGAAACGCCAGGTGAGAGGCCCACGGAATTCCGACCATCACGCGCAGCCCGCACTTTGCCGCCTGCTCCATCATCCAGGGCGGCGGCGGCTCGTAAGTCCGCACCACGTTCGCGCCCAGCTCGCGCATCAGGGCAAGGTCCGCGCCGGCGCGCTCGGGCTCGGGAAAGGGCTCGCCGCGCGAATTGGGCGCGAAGGTGCCGTACGACACGCCGCGCGCGTAAAACTTGCGTTCGCCCTCGAATAGATACTTGTTGCAAGCGGTCAGCGGGGCCATTGCGATGAGCTAATCGCAAAGCCCGATGCGGCGCAACGCGATCGCGCCCGCGCCGTCGCGCGAACGGTTTCCTCCGTCCGCGCAGTCTCTTAGTATCTCCCAGTCATGCAAACAATCGTACCAGCCGGCGAGCCCAAAGACGGCTACCTGGAAGTCAACGGCATCCGGCTGCACTATATCGATTGGGGCGGGAGCGGCGCGCCGATCGTGATCCTGCACGCCACCGGCTTCCTCGGCCGAATCTACCGGCCGATCGCCACGGCGCTCGGCGCGATCGGCCACGTCTACAGCTACGACCAGCGCGGTCACGGCGACAGCGGACCTTCGCCGGACGGAGAATACAATTGGGAGCGCACGATGGACGACCTCGCGGGGTTCATCGCGGCGATGGGCTTTGGGAGCGTGTGCGGCTTCGGCCATAGCGCCGGCGCAACCGCGATCGGTTCGCTGGCGAGCGCGCGACCCGATCTGATCAGCCGCGCGGTGCTGGTCGAGCCCGTGATTTTCGAATCGGCGGAGTCGCGGGAGCTCGGCTGGCGCAATCCGTTCATCGATCGGACGCTCAAGCGCCGGCGCGTCTTCGACAGCGTGGACGCGATGTTCCGGAACTTCGAACACAAGTTCCCCTACGCCACCTGGCGCAAGGAGATCCTGCGCGACTACTGCGAATACGGCACGCGCCCCAATGCCGAGGGCAAGCGCGAGCTCAAGTGTCTGCCGGAGATCGAGGCGCGCTTCTACCAGACCTCGGGCGATTTCGACGGGATGGGGCGAATCCTGCGCTGCGAAGTTCCGCTGCTGATCATGTTCGGCCAGCGCGGCGACTCGCCCGCCGCGTCGCTGACCGGGAAGGTCGCCGCCGGTCTGAAGCACGGCCGGGTGGTCGACTTTCCGGACGCGGGCCATTTCATTCCGATGGAGCAGCCGGAGGAAGTGTCTCGCCTCGCAGTCGAGTTTCTGAGCCAATAGACGGCTACCTCGCGCACGCGATCAATCAAGGCGCGGAACCGAGCAGGGCGCCCAACCGAGCATATCTTGCGCTTCGGCGGTGTAAACGCCGGGTTCCGAATACAGCGCGAGCGGCGGCTCGATTTTCACCTCGATGCCGCCGCCCTTTGCCGCCGCGACCAGGATCGTCGAGGCGGGAAGCCCGATTCGCGGATGGACGAAGCGGATTCGCTTGGGCTCGAGCGCGTGCGCCCGAAGCAACGCAATCAGCTCCGCGCTGCGAGGCGCCGCGAACACGATCGCTATCGTGGCGCCGAAGCGCGCGTAGCGCGCCGCCGCGCCGATGAAATCGGCGAGCGAGCCCTCAGCCGAGCCGCGCGCGATACGGCGGCTGCGATTGGGGCTTTCGCGGCCGCTGCCGCGCGCGTGATAAGGCGGATTGGCAACCACCAGATCGAAACTACCGGGCTTAAGGCCCGCGATTTTCCGCTTGCGCAGATCGGCGTGGACCACCGAGACTTGCGCGAGCGAGTTCAAATCTGCGTTGCGCGCGATCAGTGCCGCCATCGCGGGCTGGATTTCCATCGCGACGACCTCGCGCGCGCCGTAGATCGCCGCGAGCATCATCGACACCACGCCGCATCCGGCGCCCAGCTCCAGCACCCGATCGCGCCGGCGAGCGCGCGCGAAGCGCCCCAGCAGGATCGCTTCGACCGAGAAACGATAGCCGTCGCGCGGCTGGAGGATACGAAGCTGCCCGCCTAAGATTGAATCGAGAGTCTCCGGATTGTTGGTCGCTTTCATGGATGCCGCCGAGAAGGGCGAACGCTACGCCAGGATTTTTCGCAAAGCCGGAGTCTTCCTGGCCAAGGGCAACATAGCGCGCGCGGTCGCGGCGCTTAAGGAGGGCCATTCAATCGCCATCGATCTTGGCGACCTCAAGATGGCGGAGCGCTTCGCGGCCGAAATCGCCCGCGCCGAAGAACCCCCCGATTCCGAGGCATAATCGCGCCTGTGCCCGGTCCGCCTCGCACCGGACGCTTGACGCCGTGCAGTTCGTACTTACCTTCAAATCAGGCCGCCAAAGAGCGGCATCAGAAATCAAATAAGACCGGCGAGCGATTGCGCCGGTCGGAGGGATTAACCAATGGAACTTTGGGTAGACAACGGATGGACCGGAAATGGGCCGTGGCGTGGGGCTCTGGATGGGCTTCTGCGCGAGAGCGGCGCGACTGATCATATCGTGCCGGCGGCGGATGTGACGGAAGACCCGAACGGCTACCATTTCTACTTCGAGATTCCGGGCATGACGAGCGAGTCGATTGATGTCCGGGTCGAGGATGACAGCTTGGTGGTCGAGGCGGAGCGCAAGCGTCCGGAATGGGCGAAGGACACCGAGATTCATCGCACCGAGCGTTTCTACGGCCGCGTCCATCGCAGCTTCCGGCTGCCCGAGGACGCCCGCCACGAGGACATCCGCGCGGCTTATCGCGAGGGAGTTCTCGAGGTCACGGTCGGCAAGCGTCCGGAGGCCAAACCGATCCGGGTGAAAGTCGAGCGCGAGAACTAAATGCTCGCGCGCCGTGGCCGCACGCTGTATAGAAAAAAGCTCCCTCTCTCTTCTTTCGGCGATGCGGCTGCGGCGCGCACTTTCCGGCCTGTGATAAAATCGACGTTCGGCAATCAGGGCATGTGGCCCGAACGATCGAGAAGGCGGTAAATCAAGATGAGTTCGATGGCGGGGCTGATTGTCTTTGTTGCGATCGTCGGTTACCTGGTCGTTGCTTACAACTCACTGGTCAGCCTGCGCAATCAGGTTGACAACTCGTGGCGGCAGATCGAGGTTCAGCTCAAGCGCCGTCACGATCTGATTCCCAACCTGGTCGAGGCGGTCAAAGGCTACATGCAGTTCGAGCGCGACACGCTCAACCAGGTGGTCGAGGCGCGCAACCGGGCGGTCAATGCGCCCGACAAAGCCTCGCAGATGGCGGCCGAAAACCAGATAAGCGCCGGGATGGGACGGCTGCTGGCCGTGATGGAAAACTACCCGCAACTGAAGGCCGACGAGAACGTGCTCAAGTTGCAGGAGGAACTGACCACCACGGAAAACCAGATCGCGTTCTCGCGCCAGGCCTACAACGACGTCGTGA
The DNA here is from genome assembly GCA_963749215.1 of uncultured delta proteobacterium. Taxonomy (GTDB): domain Bacteria; phylum Desulfobacterota; class Binatia; order Binatales; family Binataceae; genus CAVVMA01. Next base: position 128,803 of record CAVVMA010000015.1, read on the forward strand.
TGGAGCTCAACACCAAAGTCGAAACCTTCCCGACCAACATCATCGCCAACAATTTCGGCTTCAAGGGCGCAGAGTACTTCAAGGCCGCGCCTGGCGACGACGCGCTGCCCAAGGTCGATCTCGCGCTTGGCGCTCCTGCTCCCAAGGCCTGAGCCCGTCCCACTGACGGGCGAACAATCCGCGCAGCTCTCATGACGGCGCAAAGCACCGACTTTCGGGCGCTCGAGCGGGAGAACCGGGGCGATACGATCCGGCTGGTCGTGGTGTTCATCGTTCTGTTCACCGCGCTGGGCTTTGGCTTCGACTTCGTCCTCGGCAATGTGCGGCTGGTCGATAGCGGCGGACTCGCAGGCTTCCCGATTCTCACCATCGCAGCGCTGATCATCGCGACGATCCAGTCGATCGCTTCGTACTACGGAGGCGCGTCGCTCGTGCTGCTGTCGACGCACGCCCAGGCGCTGACTGTGGATTCGCCCAAGCATCAGATGGTCCTCGACGTGGTGCGCGAGATGGCGCTGGCGGCGCGGATGCCGGTTCCAACCGCCTATATAATCGACGACCCGGCGCCCAACGCTTTCGCCACCGGCCGCGATCCGGCCCATTCCGTGGTTTGCGTCACGCAAGGCCTAGTCGATCAGATGGACCGCGAGGAAATGCAGGGCGTGCTCGGGCACGAGATGGCGCACGTGCGCGACTACGATATCCGAACGATGACGATGATCGCCGTGCTGGTCGGCGGAATCGCGCTGCTCTCGGATTTTTTCTATCGATATAGTTTGTTCGGAGGAATCGGCGGATCGCGCCGGCGCGACGGCGATCGCGACGCGGGCGCGGTGGGCGCCGTAATCATGATCGCGGTGTTCATCCTGGCCGCGCTTGCGCCGATCTTTGCGCAATTGCTCGCGATGGCGGTGTCGCGCGAGCGCGAATATCTGGCCGACGCCGCCTCGGTCGAATTCACCCGCAACCCACGTGCGCTGCTGAGGGCGCTGGAGCGTATCGCGCAGGTGGAATCGCCAATGGCGCACGCCTCGCGCGGCGTCGCCCATCTTTTCATCGTGAATCCGCTTCAGGGCGCGCGTGATGACGAGGGGGGATTCTTCAGCAATCTGCTCTCGACGCATCCGCCGCTGAGCAAGCGAATCGCGCGCCTGCAAGCACTGGCGGGCGAAGCGCCGCCCGCGCCGCAAAGCGCAGGCGCCTAGCGGTTGCGCCCCTTCAGTGCGCGTTCGATCTCGCGGCGGGTGTCTTTCTTCGCGATCGCGGCGCGCTTGTCGTATGAGCGTTTGCCCTTCACCAGCGCGATCTCGACTTTGGCCCGGCCGCGCTTGAAGTAGATCCTGAGCGGCACCAGCGTATGGCCCTGATCGCGCACGCGAGCCCACAGGCGATCGATCTCGCGGCGATGCATCAGCAGCTTGCGCGGCCGGGTCTCCTTGTGGCTGAACTGGCCGGCGGGAGCGTAAGGTTGAATGTTGATGCCGATCAGGAAGCACTCGCCGTCCTTGATTCGCGCGTAGCTGTCGCGCAGGTTGACGCGATGGGCGCGCAGCGCCTTGACCTCGGTGCCGAGCAGCGCCAGGCCGGCCTCGAGCGTGTCCTCGATAAAGAAATCGTGGCGCGCCTTGCGGTTCTCGGCGACCAGCTCGTAGCCGTCACGCTCGGTCTTTTCAGCCATCGCCCCGCGAGTTTACCGATCTATACGGCCCGAAATAAGGCGGCCCGAAATAAGCCCGCGCGATCGGCATTGCGCGAAGCGTGGATCGGACTTAGATTGAGGGTGCGTAGCCGCTACGGCGATCGTTCGTGGTCACGCGTCGTATGTTGTCTGGGGGCGAAATGGGTTCGACGGAGAAAATAAGGTTCTGGTCGCACGCCGGGTTCTGTCATCCCGTAAAAAGACAGACTGCGAAATTTAACCGCAGCAGATAATGGGTTCGCTCTAGCGGCCTAACGGCCGCTAGCGTCTCGCCGCTGCTCGCCCGTGGCAGCGGGTCGAGATGTCATTTAATGGGCTAGGGGACCGCAGTTTACCGGTTGGGCGGTCTTCCGAAACTTCAAGCGGCTGGCTTTCCGGTAGCCCGTCCACAGGCGCCCGGACGGCGAGCTCCAAATTGCGGACTAAGCGTGTAGTGGCCATCTCCTGACGATCTTCGGACGGGGGTTCGATTCCCCCCGCCTCCACCAATTCACGGTTCAACACAGTCCAGCGACGTGCAAAAAGCCCCCGAAATAGGGGCTTTTCGCTTATTCTCCGTCCGATAGTGTCCAGAGCCGTCCGTTGACAGTTACCCCCAAAAGGGGGTAGGAATGGGGGTAACTCGCCTGATGGATGAGAGCGGGATTTGGAGTTACCCCCATGAGCAGACTATGCAGGCCGCTGACTGATGTGCAGATCAGGAACGCCAAGCCCAGCCCGAGACCCCGAAAATTATTTGATGGTCGAGGGCTCTATCTGTTGCTCACCCCGACCGGTGGGCGGTGGTGGCGCCTCAAGTACCGAGCGCCCGACGGCAGGGAGAAACTTCTGTCGCTGGGTACCTATCCCGAAGTGGGATTGAGAGAAGCACGGGACACCCGTGATGAGAAGCGGAAGCTCCTGAGGTCAGGAATCGATCCGACCGAACAGCGGAAGGAAGCGAAGGCCGCGGCGATCGTGGCGGAGCGGCGCGAACAAGATTCATTCGAGGCGGTAGCGCGGGAATGGTTTGAGAAGTTTTCCGCGACGTGGGCGCCCGGTCATGCGCGCACGATCATCGCGCGGTTGGAACGCGACGTGTTCCCTTGGATGGGCGGCCGGCCGATCGGTGAGATCACATCGATGGAGTTGCTTGAGGTTTTGCGGCGAGTCGAGGCTCGGGGCGCGTTGGAAACCGCGCATCGTATCAAGCAGGTATGCGGTCAAGCGTTTAAGTACGCGATCGCGACGGGAAGGGCTCCATGCGATCCAAGCGCCGATCTGCGGGGCGCCCTACCACCGGTGAAAGAAGAGCATCATGCGGCCGTGACGAAGCCGACAGAAGTGGCGGCGCTCATGCGGGCGATCGACGGCTATCAGGGGACATTCGTGGTGCGATGCGCGCTCCGTCTGGCGCCGCTGGTTTTCGTCCGGCCTGGCGAGTTGCGCAAGGCCGAGTGGTCTGAGCTCGATTTGGACGCGGCGCTCTGGCGCATCCCGGCCGAGCGCATGAAGATGCGGACCGAACACCTTGTTCCCCTTTCCGGTCAGGCAGTAAAGATACTCCGCGAGCTGCATCCGCTGACCGGGGCCGGCCGGTATGTTTTCCCGAGCGCGCGAAGTGCGGTCAGGCCGATGTCCGAGAATGCTGTCTTGGCGGCGCTTAGACGGCTGGGCTATGCGCGCGACCAGATGACTGGGCATGGCTTCCGAACGATGGCAAGCACGCTTCTAAACGAGCAGGGCTGGCCCGCCGACGCGATCGAACGTCAGCTTGCGCATGCGGAGCGCGATGGTGTGCGGGATGCCTACAATCGCGCGGAGTACCTGACCGAGCGGCGCAAGATGATGCAGGGCTGGGCGGATTATCTGGATCGCCTGACTGCCGGCGCAAAAGTGATCGCGTTTCCTGTGACTGCGTAGGTGGTGAGTTGTCTAAGAACGTCCGCTCAGGTATTTTAGTCGCAGCTTGGGGCAGTGATTCGCTGGATGCGAGCCTGTCTCGCCGTTGATCGGCAGCCCATGGGCGGGCCTCGGGGTTGATCCCCCGCGGTTGACGCGGTTGATCCGCAGGACCGTGAGAGTTGAACGTGAAACTTTCATGGTCAGGGAGCGGAGCAGCCGATGTCCACGTCAGACAGTCAAATCCATCCCGCCGCGCTTCTGCGGCTTCCCGAAGTCCTGAAACTCGTCCCCGTGAGCCGCTCCACATGGTGGGCCGGCGTGAGGTCAGGCCGTTTTCCGGCCGCGGTCAAACTCGGGCCGCGCACAACGGCGTGGCGCGCGGCTGACGTACTGGCGTTGATCGAGCAGGTTTCACGCGCCGATAGAAGCGCGCAACCGACCGCGCCGGTGTCGCGGTGAGCCCGCCGCTGACGGTTTGCGCCCTGGCCGCGGCCAAGAAATTGCCCCCCGACTTCCTGTTGGAGTTGGGATTGCGCGACGGTGCCGAGGGGGTGGAGATGCCGTACCTCGACAACGACGGGCGTGAGCTGTTCGCGCGCACGCGGCTTAGCCTCGACGGCGACCGTCGGTTTCGCCAGGCGGCGGGCGTTTCGCTGCAACCCTACGGTCTGAACCGCTTGAGCGCCGCTCGGGCGAAAGGTTACGCACTACTCGTCGAAGGCGAATCCGACTGTTGGGCAAGTTGGTTTCACGACTTCCCAGCGATCGGCCTACCGGGTGCGAGCGCGGCGAAGGCTTTACAGAACGAGCACCTTCAGGGTATCGACAAAATTTTCGCCTACCGCGAGCCCGACCGGGGCGGCGAAACTTTCATTGAGGGCATCGCGCGCCGGCTCGACGAGATCCGCTATCCGGGCGAGACGTACACGATCCAGATCGCGGGCATGAAGGATATAGCGGATTTGCACGTTGAGTGCGCCGACGAGCCCGCGGCGTTCGACGTAGTGTTAACGGCTGCGCTCCATCATGCGGAAGTGCTTTCGCCAAACACGGCCGGCCGGCGTCCGTCCGGCTTTCGCACTGTCCGCGAATACCTGGGCGAAGCGAGAAGCCGATCGTCGAAGAAATCTTTTTGGGATCGCATCCTCCGCGAAGGCGAAGTGTCTCTGCTTGTCGGCCGCGCTCTGGCCGGGAAAAGTACCTTCGCGTGCGCCTTGGCGCGCGCCGTAACATTTGGTGATCCGCTGCTGGGACGCGAATGCTTCCAGGCGAAAATCGGCTACATGGCACTTGAGCGAAATGGCCTTGCCGTCGCTCGTTTGTTCGACAAGTGGAGTCTGAGCGGTCTTCACTTTCTTGATGAGCTTCCCGTTATGCCGCTCCCGGAGCTTGCCAAATTTCTCGAGGAGCAGATCCGCGAGCACGGCCTTGAATTGCTAATGGTCGATCACCTACAGAACCTCACCAAGGTCCGAGATTCCAAAGATTACTCGCTGGTCTCGATCGCGCTGGAACCGCTCCAGCGACTTGCGAAAAGTACTGGCGCCCATATCCTACTGCTTCACCACCAAGGCAAGACCGAGCGCGAGGGCGTGATTGATGTCATGGGCTCAGAGGCGTACCGCGCCGGCGCCGACGCGCTTATCGAGGCGAAGAAGTACGGCGGGCAGTACTTTATCCGCGCCGAAATCCGCGGCGAGGCGGATCTTCCGAAGACGCGCGTCAGCATTAACCTCAGCACTGGCGAGGTCGCGGCCGTGGATGCAGCGCAAGCCGAGATGCAGGACGCGACCACAAAGATCTCCAACTACCTGAACGAGCAGCCGGAGCCCCTGAGCGCCGACGCGATCCAGGAAGCGCTCGAATTGAAAAGAGCTGTCGTGAGGGCGGCGCTGAACGCCGGCTCGGAAGATGGGACATTCGCCCGAACCGGCGCGGGCAGAAAGGGGGAACCGTTCCTGTATTCCGTTCCCGCCACGGATCAGCAACAGCGGGAACGGAATTGCGAAAATACCGAAACGGCCTACGCAGAGAACGATTTATTCCGTTCCCGCGACGATGGGAACGGCAAGGAACCGAATCCTGAAGGCTCTGAAGCGAGAACACCGGGAACCGCAGGAATGGCAGGAACGGAATCCGAGATCGAGGTCATCGAATGACCCCGACCCCGCAAGCTCTGCTCCAAATCTTCGCACAGCGAGGTATCGAGCTAAGCCCGCTTCCCGACCGGGCCGCCATCGCCGTTCGCCCCGCGAGTCGCTTGACCGCTCGGGACCGCACCCTGATTCGCGAGCATAAGCCCGCGCTACTCGCGTACCTTCGCGGAGAGGCGTGCTCGATCCTCGAAACCTGCCGGCGTTACGGTGTGGCTCTGCGCATCGACGAGCACGGCGACCTTGTGGTCGGACGCGCCGGCGCCAAGGCGGATCAACCAAGCCAGCCCTGGCCCTCGCTGCTTGTCGAGATAGAAGCGAACCTCGAACCAGTCGCCCGCCTAGTCGAGGCCGGATGGCATCTGCACGTCGGTTTTCCGAGCAAACTTCAATGAGTCGCGGGCGCAATCTGTTTCGCAGCTTGCGTTTGAACCCGAAGCCGGTTCCTATCCGCACGCAACCTAAAGGGAAGTTGGGAACGGCCCAAGACCCGACGCTTCGACAAAACCAATCAGCGGTAACTCCTACAAAAAGGTGAGTGGCGATGAATGAAATCACAATTGCCGACCAGGATCGCGTCGAAGCTGAGCGGTTTTTGAAGAGTCGCAGGAGCATCGAAGCATTGCGAACGCGCGTCCTCATCAGCTACCAGGCCGCGCGGCGCGCCGACAAAGACCCGCGGGGCTGGGGCCCCACTGGTTTCAGCGAGCATGTTCTTGCCCCCGCCTACCGCATTTTCGACCACCGCTATCGCCAGCTCGCCGGCCGCGTGGCCGACCGCGCCGCATGGTGCTTCGCTGCAATCCGCGCCTTTGACTCCTGGGCCCTGACGCCGCTGGCCGAGAGATCGGGCGCCGCCGCGATCGCCCAAGCCAGCCAGGAAGCGTGCACGCGGAGCGCGGTCGCTACCGCCCCGGCATTCAACGCTGGAGCTTTCGTCTCGCGCTTGGCTCAGATGGGCGTTGCGATGACCCTGACCGCGAATAACGAAATCGCCGTCCGGGGCCTACTCCATGAGCAGGTCAAGCATGAGATTTCCCGACACAGGGCCGATCTGGTGAGCTACCTATCGAGCCCCCCGCAAATCGTCGCGTAGGTGAACAACCATGAGTGAACAAGTCGATCAAATCAATCAAAAGCCGGACGTGCGACAGATGGACGCCGGAGCCTACAAACAGCACCGCGCCGCCACGCTTGCCGCTCTCAGGCAGACGGATCGCCGCGATCGCGAAAAGCGCGCCGGCGAAAATGTGAGCCGAAAATATGCCCGAGAGCAACGGTAGCAGTGGCGCCCAGTCCGCGCCGGCCATCGGCAGCGTAGCCCCGCCTGCCGTGCATCCGTTCGTTTTCCTGCGGGGTCCGCGCGGCCGTGCGTGGCGCTCCCATGCCGTCCGGCGCCTGGTGCGCAAACTCCAAGTGGCCGCCCCGCATCTACAGGAAGTCGATATTCCGGTTCTGCGAATCTTTGCCGAGCACGAAGTCCTGCGCACTGAGATTTTCGCGCGTCTCAAGCAGGAAGGCTTCATCAATTCCAAGTCGGGCGAGCCACGGGGGCTGCTCGAAACCTACCGCAAACTGTCCCAGTCACAGATCGCCGCCGCCAACGCCCTTCGCCTGACCCCCTATTCACGAAGCGCGCTGCGCCGCGAGCACGAGACGATCGACCTTGCGGCCGCGCTCGCCAGCCAGCCAGAGGAAGCCGAAGTGACTGGCGCCGATGGCAACGGGCTGAACCTAGCAAGCTGCGACCGCTGGCGCCGCGATCCCGTCGCCTTCATCCGCGAGGTTCTGGTTGACCCAGAGACGGGCGAGCCTTTCGAGCTGTACCCGGCCGAAGAGAGGTTCATCCGCGAGGCCCTGACTCCAAGCTGTGACGGACGCCTGCCGTATCCCGAGATTCTGTTCGGCGCGCCCAAGAAAAGCGGCAAGACCGGCCTTGGCCGCGATCGCGACGATCTACGTCGTGCTGGTGATGGGCGGACCTTACGCCGAAGGATACTGCGTCGCGAACGATTTTGAGCAGGCGCAGGGGCGCGTGTTCCGCGCCATCGGCCGCATCATCGAAGCAAGCCCGTTGCTGCGTTCATCCGCCAAAATCGGGATGAACAAGATCGAGTTCCCGAGCACGGGTGCAACGTATAGTTGCTATATCTTCAGCGACTACGCATCGGCGGCCGGGCGCGAATCCCACCATCACAGTCTTTGATGAGTTATGGGGCTACACGTCGGAATCCGGCTCAGCGATCTTTGGGATGAGATGATTCCCGTCCCGACTCGCAAAGTGAGTATTCGCCTGACCGTCACGTATGCAGGCTTTGAAGGCGAGAGCGAGCTTCTGGAAGGGCTGTATAAGCGGGGGCTGGCCGGGGAGCAGATCGCCTCGAGTCTCTATCGACAGCCCGGCTTGCTGATGGCCTGGCACCATGAGCCGATCGCCCCTTGGCAGACGCGGCGTGGCTCGCGCAGATGCGCTCGCAGCTTCGCCCCAACGCCTACCTGCGCATGATCGAAAACCGCTTCGTATCGAGCGAATCGACCTTCATCCCGCTCGAATGGTGGGACCGATGCACTGACCCCGAGCGCCGGCCGCTCTGGAGCGATCCGTATTCGTGCACGGACTGCGGAATCGTTCCGGCTGAAGAAATGCGCGAGCTGTCGCGCCGCTGCCCCTTCTGCGGGAACCTCGCGTCCCCGGCCAACCTGGGCATCTGGCTCGGCATCGACGCTTCAATCAAGCGCGACTCGACGGCGATCGTCGCGTGCGCGAGTGAGCCGGCCGGCCGGATCGTCCGGCTCGTCAACCACAAGATTTTTCAGCCGACTCCCGACGATCCGCTCGACTTCGAGAGCACCATCGAACGCACGGTTCTGGAATGGAACGGCCGGTACAGAATCGCGGGCGTGCTTTTCGATCCGTACCAAATGGTTAGCACCGCGCAACGGTTGTCAGCGGCCGGGGTCAGCATGATCCCAACCGACCAGACCGTACCGCAGCTAGTCGAGGCTTCGAGCAACCTGTACGAGCTTCTGAAGGCGGGAAATCTCCGCGCATACCCCGATGACGATCTGCGTAAAGCGATCGGCTGGTGCGTGGCAAAAGAGACGCCGCGGGGCTTCCGCATCGTGAAGGAAAAGACCTCGCACAAGATCGACCCGGCGATCGCGCTCGCGATGGCCGCCCTGGGCGCCGTGAAATTCGGCCCGAGCTGGACGCAGTGGAACGAGCCCAGCGAACCAAGCTGGAATTTGGAAGGTGTCTATCAACGGTAACTGGAGGTTGATGAAATGGCAGAGGCAATCAAGCCCGATCGAAAATTCACCCGGCCCGAACCGCCACTCCCGGAGAAACGCGGCTTGCGCGCCGGCGGCCCAACTATGCGAGTCCCCGGCCGCGGCGGCGTGAAGCGACAGCCTCAGCCCCAGGGCGCCAGCCGCGAGGAACGCTCAGCCGTCCATCACGCCGATGCGATGTCGCACGTCGGCGGCCCGGCCGACTGGTACGATCGCGGCGATGATTAGGGAGAGCATCGCGGCGCCGCCCCGCTCCCCAGAGAGGTCGTTCACGGAGGGAAGGGGAAGGGACTGCTGGTAGTTCTGCCCACAACGCCAGCCTGCTGATCTTGCATAACTACGAACGCGCCCACGGCAACGATACAGGCGCCAAGCACGAGCACCCCGATTGTGATGATTCCGGCGCGCTCCTGACGGGGCGAGGCCAAGGCAATTTGGAGAACCTCTGTTCCCTTGATAACCAGATAGAAGGCAAGCAGGTAAGTGATAATCTGAAGCATCCCGACCATTTTTCGAGAACCTCCTTTTTTCCTTTGCTCTGTCTGCCGGATGTTCAGGCCGCGACCCGCCGCTTAGGCCGGCAGGTAGCCGTCGCGGAGCAGCGACTTCGCGACTAATGTCTCACCCGTCATTGCTTTTTCTGAGGAACCCCGGGGGTAGCCTAGTTATGGCTCTGGCGGCAGGCCCTCCCCTTTTCTGATGCGGCGAACCTCATCACCAAAGGGATCGGATAAATCGAACCCCCATTTTTCACACCATGCGTTTGCCTTCTCCCCCAACTCCTCCGGCGAACTGCCGCGCTTCTTCCACACTGAATCGATGAGGGAGTCCAGATCGCGACGCTGGCCCTGACGCTGCTCATAGTTCAGCCCTGAGCCGCTCATCGCCGAATCGATACCCATGTGGAAGCCGTGCTTGTAGTCGCGCTTTTCCAGGCCAGCATCTCGCGCTTCAGCTACGCTCTGAACCGTGCTTGCAAGGTCCGCGCAGCGGGGATCTTCCTGCGCACGCGTCGGCTGAGGTAGAGTTGCAGCGGCTGCGAGCGCGAACGCTGCCGCAGGCACGAGCGCCTTGAGCTTCATCTGTCTCCGCCCTTCGCTGGCGCAGAAACGCCTCCCGGACCGATGCTTACTCCTAAATCGGGCCGCTGGCAAAAGAGGGGGCCCCGCCCGGCCCGCGCGAGCGCCTGAGCGCCGATCCCTACCCCCCCCCGAGTCGCCCCCCGGCTCAGCATGGCGGCGGATCGAGCTTCCAGACGTTCACCCTGAGTTGCGCGTCCTGCTCCGCATGGCACCAGCCAGCCGCGTGGCAAAAGATACAGGAACCGTCATAGTGATAGAGCCCTGACAGAAGGTCAGCGTGCCTTCGCATCGTAATGCGGAAGGTTTTGCGCCCGCACTTAGGGTTCGGGCATCGAACGCTCGTCGCCATGCCCTTCGGCTTAGCACACGCTGTGGCTTCGAGTTAATGGTCGATTCGGGCTGCTACCGATTTGCGAATAGGGGTAACTCTGGGGGTAACTTGGAAAAGACAGGCGATATTGCCCCGCCCTTGTTGAGTTTATGATTCCCCCCGCCTCCACCAAACATCAGTCCAAGGGAGTGCTGAAAGCCCCCAAAAGAATGGGACTTTTGTTCGAGCTCCGTCCGATAGTGTGCAGACAAAAGCCAGGTGACCTAGCACCACCGCGAGAGCATCGTGAGGTACAAGGCGGCCGGTTCCGCAGGGAGACCGGCGGTGCGTTGCGGACGCGGGCGATGAGTTGAGAGCTTATACCGTGATCTTGGTGCCGTCGAATTTTGTAAAAGTGAAGCCCTCGAAGTTCTCGTTGTAGGTTGGACGCTGATCGCGTAGCACGCTGATTGCGATTGCCTCGCCTAACGGAAGGGAGGCTTCGTAGTCGGAGCGCCAGTGGACCGCGGCATGATTGCGGCCAATCGCGATGTTCGCGGCGATCTTGTTGAGCTCGCCACCGACGGTTAGTTGATCGGCGTCGGAGCCCGTATAAGGCAGCAGGGTTAGTCCGTCGGTGCTCGGCGTCACGGGATTCGGTATCACGAAGTTTTCATCGAAGAAGGCCTTGATGATCGTCACGCAGGCGCCGGCCACGGTGCCATGACCTTGGCCGTAGGACGGATGCTGGGGGCATCCCTCGGGAAATGCGTGCGGCATCAGGTATGTCCCGTTATTTTCGTAAACCTCCTGGACGGCTTTTGAATTGAGAATGCCCGGATGCAGGGGATAACTGCGCGCGCCGCTTAGCGTGTTATGGACGAGGCCGCCGTAGGCCTCAGGTCTGAGGGCTCGGTGTACGAACCATTTCTGGTACCAAACCGCCTTGAGCGCGCGGGTAGCCACTTCCGCGACGAGCGACTTTACATGGGGCGTACCGAAGGTGCCGAAGCCGGTCTGGTTGGGCGTGTGCAGGTAAGGATTGCCGGGATTGAGGGGGGCAGGGAGATCGATCAGGTACAGGCAGGCGTTGAGGTACGCCTCGAACAGCACGTCGACGTGAACGTAGGCGGCGATGTCGCGGCCGTCTCGAAGGTAGCGGCGCTGGGGATCGAGTTGGCGCGGCGGAAAAGGTGCTTGCCCGTTCTGCACCGCCAGCCAGGCGGGGAAGGTGGTCATGAAATCAACGCCTGGTAGGTCGGTCTGAAACTGCTGGGTTATTCCTATCGCGCCGTAGGACAGTGGCAGATAGAGGAACTGCGAGATGTACGGACCAAGCAGATCGCCGGGGGTGAATCCGCGGAACAGCGTGCCCGCCGTGATTTGGCCGGTATGCGGATCGCGCGGACCGCTGAAACTGGGCAGCCCGTTCAGCTCGGCGATTGCGTCAGCGGCGGTCGGATCGGAATCGTACGCGGAGAACGGAACGTCGCGCAGCAACGCCATCCAGTAGTTTTCGACGGCATTATCGGCCAAGTTTGCGCTCGATACCGAGGGCGACGGCGGAATGGCTAGTTGGTGCGAGTCGGTGCCTTCGAGATCGAAGGCCAGGCCTGATTGGGGATCGACGAGCGGCACCGTACCGCCCAGCGGAATCAGGTTGAAGTCGGAAGGTTTGCCGCTCGAAACCGCCTTGAGCATCGCGTTGTAGGCGTTCGGATCCACCTCGCCGAGACTGTTGTGTGGCAGACCCTTGGAGTAATTGCCGATGCGGCTTGGGTAGAGATTTTCGTCGCCATTGTTGGGATGCCCTGGAACAGGCACGGCCGCCTCGGCGAGGGCGGCTTCGAAGCGAAGGTCGAACGATCCTACCACCCGCTGATTTCCGCCGTTCGGTCCGCCGAGGGTAAAATCATTCGGGACCTTATCTGTTTCGCGCGCGCTGGCGGAGGGTGCCGCGACGATTGGGGTCAAAATTCCGGTCGATACGGCAGCGGTGGCAGCGCCGAGTCCGGCGATGAAACGCCGACGCGCGGGCGACCTGGGCGCTCCGGTCGATCCGCCAGTTTTCTCAGGAGACTCGGCGTTCGTCCCGGTCTGGTGCTTGCCGGAAATATCTTTGGCCATAAACCACCGCCTGGCCGCCGCGGCGAGCGCATGACCGTATGCGATCGCCTGCGCGGGCTGATATACAGTGCTCGCAGCAATTTGATTGACACGATTTCGCCGGCCAGTACGCCGTTGTGCTGTGCCTGGGTGGCGGCAGTCGCCGCGGCCAAGGTACTGTCATCCGGCACGTAGTTAGCACCGGAGGTCCCTGCTCGGTTGCTCCGCGTGTCTCCAAGCTGAGCCGGTCTCCAAGGTGAAGCTATACTAAAAGTAGGATTTACTGTCAACTGGTTTAACTCCTTGGGACTCCGCAGTACGATGAAGGTCGCGCCGTTCGGCGCCTAGCCGGCCGTCAGTCGAATGAATTGAAAGCGAACGCCGCACCGCTCAGAGCGCGACGATTCGAGTCGGACCGCTCACTAGGCGACTGTAGCACCCAGCCGAATGCACAATATGCGCGGGAAAAATCCGGCAACGGAGAGGTCCGAGGCTTGGAATAAAGGGCCGCGCTTGCAAAGCCCTTTCAGTTGAGTTCGATTGCCCGCGCCTCCACCAATTTAAGTGCCTGGAATTGTTCCTGGCGATCGGGACGGTTTCTGTCCAAAATACTCACCCGCTATTGCGAGTGACGGACGGCCAGGACCGGGCAGGGCGCTTTGCGCATCACTTTCTCCGCGACGCTACCTTCGACGAGCCGCGCCAGCCCGCGCCGGCCGTGGGTGACCATTACAATCAAGTCGGCAGCCAGCTTCGTTGCGACCTCGGCGATTACGTCGGCCGGCTGGCCCATCTGGTCAAGAATTTCCCACTTCACTCCCCCCAGATGCTGCTTGGCGATCGCGGTCAGCTTGGCGTGATCGATGTTCTCCTGACGCTTGATGAGGTCAACGTACTGGGGCATCCCGGTCACGTCGATGTCGACCGGGACGATGTGCAAAATGAAGACCGTACTGTCATTCTGTTGGGCCAGTTTCGCGGCGATCTCGAGGGCGCTCAGCGAGCTCTCGTCGAAATCGACTGGGGCGAGGATTCGTTTGAATGGGAAAGCCATTTCATCTCCTCCGCGGCGTAGGCGCGATAGCTTAGAACATATTGCGGAACAGCCAGAAGAGGAACGCCGACAGCATTATCGAAGCCGGCAGCGTGAGAATCCAGGCCATCGCGATGTTGCGCACGGTCTCAAGTTGCAGGCCGGACTTGTTGGCCATCATCGTGCCTGCGACACCCGATGACAGCACGTGGGTTGTGCTTACGGGAAGCCCGTAGTAGTCGGCGGCTGCAATTGTAGCCGCCGCGGTGATCTCGGCCGCGGCTCCTTGCCCGTAGGTCAGGTGATCCTTGCCGATCTTCTCGCCGACGGTCACAACGATTCGCTTCCAGCCAACCATCGTGCCCAAGCCGAGCGCCATCGCGACCGCTACCTTCACCCATCCAGGGATAAATTTGGTCGCGAGGTCGATGTGCACCTTATAGTTATTGAGAGTCTGCCAATCGTTATCCGAAAGAGCCGGAATTCCCTGCTTCTTAAGGAGTCGGAGCGCTTCGCTGGTCAGGTACATGTCATTGCGAAAGTTACGGGCGTTCTGCGGCGGGACGTTCGCCATGGCCTTGTACAAGTTCAGTTCATTGGCGATGTCATTGACGATCTGCCGCAAGGCAAGCATCGTGTCGGGGGTGAATTGTTTAGTCCGGATGTATTCCTCAATATCGTCGCGAGGATCTGCTACCAGCGCGCCGTTCGAGACATACTTGCCGAGGACCTGGTCAGCCTGCGCCGACACCGCGACAAAGTCCTGAGTCGCGCTTGGGGGCACGGCGCGATTGAGCGCGTAGGCGGTGGGCACCAGCCCGATCAGAATCAGCATGATAAGACCCATGCCTTTCTGACCATCGTTCGAGCCATGCGCGAAGCTCACGGCCGTGCAGGTCAGGATGAGCAGTCCACGAATCCAAAACGGCGGCGGCTCGGTTCCTTCCGGAGCCTCGTAGAGCCGCTGGTCGGTAATCGCTGCCTTGGCGATCAGGAGCAGCAGTGCGGCCAACGCGAATCCCACCAGTGGCGAGACCAGCAACGATTTACCGATGTTCAGCGCCTGTGCCCAATCTACGCCGCTTGTTCCGGTCTTAACGGCCATCAACTGGTTGGCGATACCGACCCCTATGATGGATCCGATAAGCGTGTGGGAACTCGAGGCGGGAAGGCCCAGATACCACGTTCCGAGGTTCCAGATCATCGCGGCAACCAGCAGCGCAAACACCATCGCGAAGCCGCCCGCGCTGCCGACCTGCAGAATCAGTTCGACCGGCAGCAACGACAAGATGCCGAACGCTACGGCGCCCGAGGAGAGCAGCACTCCGGTGAAATTGCAAAGCCCCGACCATGCGACGGCGACGTGAGGCTCGAGCGAATGCGTGTAAATAACGGTCGCAACCGCGTTGGCCGTGTCGTGGAACCCATTGACGAACTCGAACCCCAGCGCGATCATCAGCGCGCCGCCAAGCATGAGGAACGGGCGGATCGAAGTAGCCTTTTCAACCGAAAGGTCGGAAAGCAGATGGCTTCCCGCATAGAGCACACCTGCGGCGAGAATCAGGCCAAAAATAATCATCCCGCCCAGGCCCGGACTCTGGGCGAGCTTATCGTCAATCGCACGTCTAGCCGGAATTGCACTCTCGACGGTGGCTGCCACGACGTTTTCCCTCCGAAAGCCGGTCTGGCTTTACGAAGGGCATACATATGCGGTGCAACTTACGGAGACATTAGGGCGGCGTTGCGGGAATGTGATCTCCTGCCCGACTCTGTGCAGGCGCCGGAGAGAGCCTGACCCCGACTATGACCTCCGCCGCGATCCCGTCGGCGTCGATTCCTACTGTTCGAGGCAGGCTCCCAGAACGTAGTAGACTGTTTCAAGGGACGGCAGAACGAACCAATCGTAGCGCGGGAAGCAGACCGCCAGAAACAGGCCCCAGACCGAACACATCGCGCCCACATATTGGGGATGTTTGAGAAGCGAAAAGGGGAATCTCTGGCACCAGGGAATCCGGTGGCCGAATCGGTTGCCGTAGAACACCCCGACCGGGCCCAGCCGGTAAAACACACTCAGGTTCAGAATCTGTCCGACGATTATCAATGCCCCGCCTGCCGCACGGGAAAATATGCTGCCACCCAGCGGCGAAAACGATCCATAAGAAAGGAACCAACCGGCAAAGACTGAAAGTTGAATCCCTTTGAAGCAATAGAACATCTTCTGCAGGACATGCACGGGCCCGCCACGCGCCACCAACACCGGACGCTCGCAAAGCTTCCTGAAGGCCTCAGGAAAGCGCCATACCCAAACGTAGCAAATGCGCTCGAGACTCAGCAGCGCCGCTGCAGCGAGAAACATCCTAAGGTTCATGCCGCTTCACCCTTTTGAGCATGCGAGAGCGGCAATAGCCTGTAGACGCTGGCATAGTAGGCCGCGATGTCGGTGAATGGATCGGTCACAAGCTTCACGAACCAAATCATCGAGGTCCGAAAGTCAAATTCCCACACCAGATACCCGACTCGTCCCGCGACGACGCCTAACGTCAGGAGAAACCATTGCAGGGCGACCGTGGAAACGAGCGGCGCGAGTGCCTGGAAGGTGAAAGCGTGCAGCCTCGCCACTTGTATGATCGGAATCAGGATGTATCCGGTGACGATCAGCGTCTTGTTTCGAGTATTGTACCCGAGCAGCGCCTTTTCCTTGTCATGACAAGGGGGTTCCAGGATGGCGTGTCCGAACTGGCGAACGAACAGCGCGGCCAGACCCAGACACATCGCGCGCGTCAGATTCGACCACGCCAGAAAGTAGCAGTAGATAAACACGCTGGAACTCAACAGATGAAACAGCTGGTTGACCAGGTTGCTATGCGATGCCACATGGTCGTCGTGTTTTCGCTGCATCACTTCCGAATAGAAGCTCTTCAGCGGCTTGGGAACCTGCAGGATCGCACCGGCCATTTCGCGGATCAGATATGAGCGCATAACTTTATCCCTCCCGGGTTGTTGCTCCTCACTCAGCCACCATCCACCGGACTTCATCTCTCGGCCTGCGTTGATTAGCTGACCACGTAGTTCCTGATAATCTTCCTCAGAGAAGTCCAAACTGCTCAAGCATCGGCCCGTTCCAACCCAGCTTAGAGTCACACCTTGGGCGCGAAGGTAGTACTGAAGCAGCCAGTTGTATCGTCCAGGCTCCTTGAACAGGACCGTCCACACGGTGGCAAGGTTTACCACTCTAAGGGGCAACGACGACGCTGCAAATTCCTGATTGGTAGAGTGTACCCATCGATCGCAGCGACCGTTCGCGTCCGCATATATTTGCGCAGCGGCAGGCTCGATAGCCCACTTGAGAAACTCGTTCATGGTTCCCATCACGACCGGATGCGCTGAAAACGTGCCGATCACATAAGCGATCCGCATTGGATGGGCAGGGTCGAAGCGCTGCATCAGGCCCTTTCTGCCGCACACAACCCCAATCGGCAGTCCGCCGGCAACCGTTTTCCCATACACAACAATGTCTGCGTGAACGCCGAAATATTCCTGGGCGCCACCGGGCGCCAGGCGAAAGCCGGTGAACACTTCGTCGAAGATGAGCGGTATGTCACCGGCGGTGCATACGTCGCGCAGCTTGTGCAGCCACTGCGAGTAGTCCGAGGCCACATCGCGAGTCGTACGCATGCCGCTGGTGAGCAGGATCGCATCGCTGGGCGGGGGCGAATTGGGATGAAAGGATTGAATCGGATTAACGAGAACGGCCGCAATTTCGTCCGCTCGGGCGCGGATGACAGCCAGCGATGCGGGATTCATGTCCTTGAGCGTCAGGCAGTCGGTGATGCTTCGCTCACTGCCGAGACCCGGCTGCACTCCGTCCCACCAGCCGTGGTAGGCGCCCGAAAAGCACACGATCAATTTCCTGCGAGTATTGAAACGCGCCATGCGGACTGCGGCCATAACGGCTTCGGTGCCGCTCATATGGAAAGATACTTCGTCGAGTTTCGAGATGGATTTGAGCAGGGAAATATTTTCGGCGACCAGAGGATGAAGAGGGCCGAGGACCGGGCCAAGGTCCTTGACCTTTTGCCAGCCCTTTTCCATCCACTCCTTGTAGCGATCAAAGCCCGCTACGTTGAGTCCATAGGATCCGCTCACGTCCAGGGTCCAATTGCCGTCGAGATCGCGGAGTTTCGGACCCTGCGATGCGGTCACCACCGAGCAGAGATTGAATTTCTCGCGCATCGTGCGCATGAAGGGAAAAGGAACTCGATTCGCGTCGGTGAAACGCAAGTCGGAAAAGCTTTCCCGAATCTCATTTCCCCAGGCGATAGATTTTGCGCAACGCGCCTGAAGAATGGCGGCCAGGCGATCAAGCGCCTGTTTGCGCAGCTCGATCCACCGCTCGCCCGCTCCATCGGCTCGCAAAAACTCCTCGGCCGAATAATCGCGGGACTTCACCCACTTCGACAGCCGTCGCGAAAAAGCGGGCGCCAAAGCGAGGGCCCGCAGAGTAACAATCCTCCGTATGAGTTTCCGTGCGGCGAAGGCCGCCAGCGCGACGAGCAAGAGCAATCCCACCAGAATCCATCCATCTCTCGATCCGGTGGTTGAACCCAGGATCGGGTTGAGCCATTCTGTCCATCGCTCCGCGGGCTGACCAAGAGACATTGCTAGATCCTCCCCATCGCGGCCACGCCGCCAAACTCCGGTCCATTGGCGAGAAATTGGGGGTCGCGACGATGACTTCGACCGCCAGTCAGGAGTGCTTCGAACCTGGCGATTATGGACGGCCAGCCGATAGACGCTACATACTCGCGCGCTTGCCGTCGTATCCGGTTAAAAGACTCAGGTGTACATGCAAACCTGACGGCCGCATCAACAAAGGCTTTGGAATCGCCGCAGGGTATCAGCAGGCCGGTGTCGTCATTGACGATATGGATTTTTGCGGCCGCGTAGTTATAGGCGATCACGAGAAGGCCGCTCGCCATAGCCTCCAACGTGACATTTCCGAAGGTTTCCGTCTCACTCGGGAACAGAAAAAGGTCCGCCGAAGCATAGTGAGTGGCCAACGCCTCGCCGGTTTGCACCCCGCCGAAGATGATATCGGCATATTTTCGCTGCAGGGCGGTAAGGAGCGGTCCGGCACCAACGATCACGAACTTCACCGAGCCATTGATCCGTTGCATGGCGTGGTAAGCATCTATCGCGAGCTGCAGGTTTTTCTCCGGCGCGATCCGTCCCACGTAAAGTGCCACCGGGCTGGTGTCGGACGCGCCCCAGTGGCGTCGCAACTCCATACGGCGGCGGTCCGGCGCGAAAAGGCAGTGGTCGACTCCCCTGCCGAGGAAACTCACATTCGCAAAGCCAAGATTTTGCAGCCGGTCGCGGAGGTCTATGTCGGCCACGAGCGTGCCGGTCGTTCGGTTGTGAAAGCCGCGAAGATATCGAAACACAAGGGGCCGCAGCCAACCGACGCGATAGTAGATGGCGTAGCTATCGAAGTTGGTATGAAAGCCGCTGAATACCGGAATGCCCAGCTGTTGGCCTGCTCGCACCGCGGACCATCCGAGCGGTCCCTCGGTTGCGACGTACACCACGTCGGGACGTTCCTCTGTCCAGCAGCGGCGCAACAAGCGGCCCGACGGCAAGCCGAACTGTAATCCATTGTATTGCGGCAAAGGTAAGCCGCGAACCAGAACAGTGCCGTCTTTGCAAATCCGATCCGGGCGATCGTTTCTCCTCTGTCGCGGGCGAACCACTGAGAGCTTGTGGCCGCGCGCGGCCAGGCCCTTCACCAGATGTGCAAGGGTTAGCGCGACGCCATTGACTTCGGGAGCATAGGTTTCAGTGACGACGCAAATGTGTCGGCGAACTGGTGGCTGAAAATCAGTGGAAACCGCCGCAAGCATCACGCGGCCGCCTCTGAAGCAAGGCTGCTGTCAACGCGAGCCTTGAGCGGATCGGGCTTCCATCTCACCAGCCGCAGCGTGCCGTCGTAGTCTTCCGCCAGGGCTGTGCAGCTGTGTATCCAATCGCCATCGTTGATGTACCAAATCGAGCCAATCAACCATTGCCCGACGCTATGGGTATGGCCGCAGATAATCCCGTCAGCGTGGTGTTTTCCCACGGCTCGAAGCACTTCGCGTTCGTTGATGTAGGTAGCCGAGACGTACTTCACGGCTTTGGTGAACGGACCCTTCAGAAAGGCGGCCCATGAGCGGCCGTCCAGTCTCAGACGCTCGCGGATATACCAGTCGTTTATGCGCAGCGCGGCAGTGTAGGCGCGGCCACCCATCTTCGAGACCCAACGGGCCGAACTCAGCGAGGCGTCGAACTGATGGCCGTGAAGCACGAGCATCCGGCGTCCTTCAGCGGTCGAATGGACCACCTCGGACTGGACGGAGACGGAGCCGAATAACGACTCGATCAGATCCAGATTGGTCTCGTCGTGATTGCCCGGCAGAAATAAGACCTCGGAGCCGCGGCGGCGCCAGTCCGCGATCTCCTGCACGATCGCTTGCTGTGTCGGGTTCCAGTACCAGAAGGCTCCCCGATTCCATCCGTCGACTATGTCGCCGACGAGGTAGAGGCGCTCGGCGTTGTGACAACGCAGGAAGTCGAGAAGCGCGCCGGCGTTGCACGTCTCTGGTCCCGAGATGAAGGTCGGATATCCAGATCGAGCGATACGAGTGGGTAAGCATCGAACCTGCTCGATCGGCAACGTAGCGATCCGGGCACACCGCGAAACTGCCGTCGCTGAACCGCCTATCTTCCATACAAGCCTCACAACCACCCTCGCCGACTGCGGAAGCGATGCCCGGATTTGGCACTGCCTTCAGATATACATGCAGCTATGCCTAAATCTATATTGCACGATGACAAGTGTTTGAATATTCATCCGGCACAGTATGAACATACTGTGTAATCCAGTTGACGCCTGAGGCGGCGAGAGTTGGTAGGATCCGAGCTGACCCCGTCCGGCGTTCAAGGACTACGGCGTCTACTGGAACGACGGGGTGTTCTCGGGAACAAGGAGCGGGCAGGTGGGGCTTCCGTCGACCAGCTTGCCGGCGGAATCGCTGTTAGACCACGATCTCGCGGCGATATGCCCATCGCCCCGCGTCGGCCATCGGGTTGAGACCGTTTCGGCGTGCGAGATGAATACTGTAGATGACGTGCGCGCCGACCGGCGCGATGATCGTCCCGCGAAACCTGAGCGGCAGCTCCATTTCCTCCGCGCGCGCGCGGATTTTGTGCTCGTTCAGGGCGTGACCGGGTTGCTCGGGCCATTCGGGCGCCGGCGCGGCGGGCTTGGGCGCGCCTTCCAGTTCCATCGGCGCCACGTTGGTCCATCCGTGCTCGCCGACGTTGTAGACCAGGGTGGCATGACTGAACTCGCCGCTGGGATCGAGATATTCGATCGGCAGGGCGCCGATATCCTCGAAGTAGGCCGGGCCGCTCTGCCATACGCCGTGGCGGACCCAGTCGAAGAAATGATGGAGCGTCCAGGGGCCGTCGCCTTCGAGGTCGAGCACCAGCACGCCCTGGCGAATCGAGGCGCCATCGCGCTTGATCGAGTGCAGTGCGAGCGCGCGCGCGGTTTGCCAGTCAGGCAGCGCGCCGATTCGCGTCACGGTCCAGTGGACGACGCATAACTCCAGTCCGTCGATCTCCGAGAATTCCTTGACCAGATAGAGCTGTGACATTCCCCTCACCTTGCTCCTCCCGCTTGCAGAGCGCGAGGGCCGCAAAATTTCGGCCGGAAAATTTCAACCGGAACACTTTCCGGACAACATCCCTGCACTGGCTCAGCGCGCGCCGGCGGCATCCGAGGCCGCCGGCAATTCGCCGGCTGAGGGACCGGCCTCCCGGACGTTGAACCTGCCACGCCAGAAGAGGTTGAGGTCGAGCTCGGGAAAGACCGCGTCGCGTGCGCAGGTTTCGCGCACGTAGTTGCGCTCCTCGGGGCTCAACTGCGCGCCGGCGGCCATCCGCCCGGCCATTTCCGCCATCCGTCTGAAGTCGTCGAAGTGCGAATGCGCGCGCCGCTCGGCGTGATCGCGCGTCGACCAGTTGTTGATCATGAAGGTCCAGTCCGAGGCCTCGAGGATCAGCAGCTCCCTCATGGCCTGGCGCAGCACCTGCGCGAGCGCGGGCGAAAGCTCGCTGCCATCGAGCAGGTAGCCGAGATGCTGCATCGTGGTCTCCGCCTCGTAGATGTTCCACCACACCCACTTGCCGTCCTCGCGCGTCCATACGCTGTGATCGTTGTTCAGCCCCCACGACGACTCGCGCAGTTCGACGTGCCAATTCGGCCGATTGGTATCGAAGTATTGCGCCGGAGTCTCGATCGTCAGTGGCTCCTGCGCGGAGAGCCGGACCACCTCTTCGAGCCAGGCGACGCCTTCGAACCACCAGTGGCCGAATAGTTCGGCATCGAAGGCCGCGACCACCGCGCCACGCTCGCCGGTTGCGTGATGATGGTATCCGAGCGCCTCGCGCACCCAGGTCAGGAAGTGGCCGGCGTGAGCGCGGACCTGATTGAAGGCGCGCACCGGGTCGTACTCATCCTTGCGATCCAGCGCCGTGCGCGAGTCGGTGATCCTCCACAGCCTGAACTTGCCGCGCTCGGTTCGCTTGTGGAAGTCGAGATAGAGAAAGTCCCCCGGATAGCCCGAGTCCGATTGCCAGACCAGCTTGCTCAGCGTGGAGTCGCGAGTATAAACGCCGAGCGGCCGGCGATGGTCGTCGAATTGACCCTCGCGATGGAGTCTCAGCGGCGAGTTGTCCTGATAATTCGGCGGGCTCATCTTGAGTTGCGGCTGATCGATGAAGAAGTAGTCGAGACCGGCGTCGCGGATGAAATCGTCGACGCCCCGCCGGTCGTGATCGCCGAGCTTTCCATGATGAACCGGCGGCCACCAATGGCCCTGCGGCCGGAAACCACATTCGGGCAGCCAGAAGCCGCGCGGCCGAGCGCCGAAATGACGCTGGTGCGTCGCGATCGCGAGCTCGATCTGCGCGCCCACGTTTTCATCCAATCCGATCAGCGGCAGGTAGCCGTGAGTCGCCGCCGAGGTCATCAGCTCGAACGCTCCATTTTCAGCGGCGCGGCGGAACGCGCCCGGCAGATCCTCGCGCAACGTGTCGGAGAAATAGCTGAGAGCGTTCGAATAGTAATCGCGCCACATCTGCTGAAGCCGCGCGAGGCCGCTCTCTTTGCGGCGCCCGCGAACCTGGCGCTCTTCCTCGGCGACGCGGGCGTGAGTCGCCAGATAGTTCTTGAAGCCGCGCTTGAAGCGAGGGTCGGCCAGTTGATCGAGCAGCACCGGCGTGAAGCTCACCGCGAACTTGGGGAAGATCTCGACCCGGCCAAGGCGCGCAGCCATGTCGAGCAGCGGCAGATAAGTCTCGACCGCGGCCTCATACAGCCAGTGCTCCTCCATCGGATCGTGTCCGAGTCCGTAGGGGAGATGCGAGTGCAGGACGATTATCAGGCTGCCGAATTTATCCATGCGGAGTTATCCGTGAAGGCCGCGTCAGCGCTGCATCGCCTGGAAGATCAGCGGCGCCGCGTCGTTCATCAGTTCGCCGACAATTTCGGACAGTGGTTTGCCGGGAGTCTCGAGGTGCTGGATCAGCGACGCGAGCACTTTCGCGTAATTAGCCTTGGTCTCGTCGCTGATCGTGGGAAGCCGGTCCTCCATCGCCGCGACGTAACGGAGATGGAGCCCTTGGATTTCCAAATCTTTCGGATTCGGGAGCTTGTTCTCTTGCGCCATGGGTTGTTCCTGCGAGCTTGATAACGCGCGTCGCTCGTGAGCGCAAATCTTAGCAAGGCGCCAACCGCGCGCGAAGCACCGTGCGCAGCGGCGATGCGGGTGTTTTGGCCGTCAGGTCAACTTTGATGCGGCCGCGAGCCAGTCGCGCGCGGTCTGCTCCAGCCGCGCCCCGATCTCGGACTCGTTCTCCGGAATACCGGTAAGCAGGACCAGCTCGTCTACGCCCGCGTCGCGATACTTTCTCAGGTCGCCGGGTGTGACTCGCTTGAGATACGGCGACACGATTATTTCGACTTCTTCCAGCCGGCGCCGGTTCTGCCGCAGCAACTCGCGCAACGCTTCGATCTTTTGCGCCGCCTCATCCGGCAGCAGGTTGAAGCCGTACCATCCCGTGCCATACTCGGCGACTCGTCGCAGCGCGGGCTTGCTCTCGCCGCCGAATATGATCGGCATCGCGGCGGAGACCGGCTTGGGAAAGCTGCGAACCTTCTCGACGCGCACGAACTCGCCGCTGAAGGTGGTCGCGTCCTCGCTCCACAGCCGTCTCATCACGTCGATATACTCGCGGGTGCGCTGGGCGCGCCGCTCGAATGGTATTCCGAGCGCGACGAACTCCTCGGCTGACCATCCGATACCAACTCCCAGAGCGAAACGTCCGCCTGACAGCCGATCGAGTGTCGCGACCTGCTTGGCGAGAATCAGCGGGTTGTGCTCCGGCACCAGACAGATTCCGGTCGCGAGACGAATCCGGCGCGTGACCGCGGATGCATACGTGAGCGTCAGGAACGGATCGAGAAAGTCGAAGTTTCCCGCCGTCGGCCACGAGCCGTCGGCGGCGTACGGATACTTCGAGTCGAGCCGGTCGAAGAGCACGGCATGTTCCGCCGCCCACAGCGTTGAGAAGCCAAGCCGTTCGGCGTGACGGGAGAACTCGGCGATCGCGCCCGGCCGCGCGCCGGTTCCGATTCCGATCGAAAAAAGTCCGACTTTCATGCGTGCTCCTTTCGCCCGGAGTTATGACAGACCGTTGGCCCGCATGGAAAGGCGCGCGTAGCGTCTAATCTAGGTAATGCTCTGATTCTGTGTTGCACAGAGCATTACCCTAGTCTACGCAGGGTGGACTTCGGCGCAGGCGGCGCGGCAAGATGACTGAGGATCAGTAAGAATCTTCCCGTCATGGACTCGCAGTCACAGGACCAACCGAGCGAGCGCACCGGCGGATTTGCCGGGCTTCGCGTGGTCGCGTTCGAGAGCCGGATGGCCGCCGAGGTCGCCGCGATGATCGAGCGCAACGGCGGGGTCGCGATCGTAGCGCCGTCGATGCGCGAGGCGCCGCTGGACGACAATCCGCAAGCGCTGGAATTCGCCGAGCGGCTGCTAGCCGGGCGAATCGACGTGGTCATCTTCCTGACCGGAGTCGGTACGCGCACCCTGTTCCGCGTGATGGAAACGCGCTATCCGCGCGCCGCGATCGCCGCCGCGCTCTCGCGTCTCGTCACGGTGGCACGCGGCCCGAAGCCGGTGGCTGCGATGCGCGAGAACGGCCTCACTCCTTCCATATCGATTCCCGAACCCAACACCTGGCGCGAGGTGCTTGCAGAGCTCGCCTCGCGCGTCGAGCTTTCCGGCAAGCGCATCGCGACGCAGGAGTACGGTGTGCCGAATCCCGACCTGGTCGCCGGACTCGAGGCGCGCGGCGCTGAAGTCTTGAGCGTGCCGGTCTACCGATGGACGCTGCCGCTCGATCGTGCTCCGTTGCGCGCCGCGCTCAAGACGATCGCAAGCGGCGAAGCCGAAGTCTGTCTCTTCACCAGTTCCAACCAGGTGACGAACGTCATGCAGGTGGCGGATGCGGACGGTCTTGGCGCCGCGGTCCGGCGCGGCTTCGCCGCGATGGTCGTCGGTTCAGTCGGGCCGGTATGCTCGGCGCAACTGCGCGCGAACCAAATTACGGTGGACTTCGAGCCCGGGCATCCCAAGCTCGGCCATCTGGTGAAAGGAGCTGCCGCGAACAGCGCGGCTATCTTGAGCCTGAAACGCAAGCCCGGAATATCGCCGCGAATCGAAGTACCCGCCCGCGCCCCTCTGCATGCCGCTGACATCCCCGAGCACAGTGCCGCGATATGGAACCATCCGATGATGAAGGCCTGCCGCCGCGAACCCGTGCCGTATACGCCGATCTGGCTGATGCGCCAGGCGGGGCGCTACATGCCGGAATACCGGCGGGTCCGCGAGCGATATTCATTTCTGGAAATGTGCAGGCGTCCCGACCTCGCCGCCGAAGTAACGGTTACCGCGGTCGAGCGGCTTGGGGTCGACGCCGCGATCATCTTCGCCGACATCCTGCTGCCGTTGGTCCCGATGGGCGTGGGACTTCACTATGAGTCGGGAGACGGCCCCGTGATCGATCGGCCGCTGCGGTCCGGCGCGGATTTGGAGCGTATCCCGCCGATTAACGTGGCCGAGTCGCTCGGCTTTGTCGGCGAGGCCATCAGGCTCGCGCGCGCGGCGCAGCGGGGCAAGGTGCCGCTGATCGGATTTGCCGGCGCGCCGTTCACGCTGGCCTCGTATCTGATCGAGGGTGGCGGATCGCGCCAGTACCTTGCGACCAAGACCATGCTCTACAAGCAGCCCGAGCTCTGGAATCGCCTGATGGAGCTGCTGGCGCGCACGACCGCCGACTATCTGAACATGCAGATCGACGCCGGCGCCGATATCGTCCAGCTCTTTGACAGTT
This sequence comes from uncultured delta proteobacterium, assembly GCA_963749215.1. Classification (GTDB taxonomy): domain Bacteria; phylum Desulfobacterota; class Binatia; order Binatales; family Binataceae; genus CAVVMA01. Next base: position 154,871 of record CAVVMA010000015.1, read on the forward strand.
GGGTCGGCAGCCTCGGCCCCGACGACTACCGCCGTTTCGTGTTGCCGCATACGGCCGCGGTGATCGCCGCGATACGGCCGGGCGTGCCGGTGATTCACTTCGGGACGATAACCGGCAACCTGCTCGGTTTGATGCGTGAGGCCGGCGGCGACGTGATCGGGCTGGACTGGCGCGTTGATTTGGGCGAAGCGTGGGCGCGTCTCGGCGACGGCGTCGCGGTGCAGGGAAACCTCGACCCGATCGCCCTGTTCGCCGACGTGAGCGAGATTCGCAGGCGCGCGCAGGCGATCCTGGACAAGGCCGGCGGACGCCCCGGCCACATCTTCAATCTCGGCCACGGTATTCTGCCCGAGACCCCGGTCGATCACGTGATAGCCCTGGTCGACGCGGTCCACGAATTGAGCCGCCGCGAATTGAGCCGTCAATAGCCCCATGAGCGCGCAAACTTCCGGCACCGTTGTCGCGCACGATGCTGTCTTGATAATCGGCTTCGGTGGTCCGACCCGCCGCGATGAAATTCGCCCGTTTCTCGACAACGTGCTGCGCGGGCGTCCGGTTGCGAAAGAGCGGTACGAGGAAGTCGTGCGCCATTATGAGCACCTGGGCGGCCGCTCTCCGTACAACGAGATCACGCTACGTCAGGCGAGTGCGCTGCGCGCGGAGCTGGATCGCAACGGCCCGCAGATTCCGGTGTTCGTCGGGATGCGCAACTGGGAGCCGTATCTCGCCGGCGCGATCCGCGAGATGGCCGCGCGTGGAGTGCGCCGCGCGCTCGGATTTATCATGGCGGCGCATCGCAGCGAGGCGAGCTGGGATCGCTACCAGCAAAACGTCCGCGACGCGCGCGAGGAGGTCGGCGCCGCGGCGCCGGAGGTCGACTATCCCGCGCCCTGGCACACGCATCCGCTGTTCATCCAGGCGGCGGCGGCGCGCGTGTCGGAAGCGCTCGGGCGTCTCGATGCGCACTCGCATCCGCACGTTAATCTCATTTTCACCGCTCACAGCATTCCGCTCGCGATGGGTTCTGCGGGCCCGTACGTCGAGCAGTTGACCGAATCGGCCCGGCTGGTGGCCCGCGCGGCCGGCATCCAGGCGTGGACGCTCGCATTTCAGAGCCGAACCGGGAACCCGCGCGATGCGTGGCTCGAACCCGATATCGGCGACGCGATCCGCAAGCTTGGCTCCGGACGATGCGCGATCGTCATGCCGATTGGCTTCCTGTGCGATCATGTCGAGGTGCTCTACGACCTTGACGTCGAGGCCGCCCGGATCGCGCGCGAGGCGGGCGTGTGGATGGTGCGCGCTCCGACCGTCGGCGACCATCCGCTCTTCATAAAGATGATGGCGTCGATCGTCCGGCGGGGAACATCCTGAGCGAGCCGGGATCAAAGCGCGTCGCCGTCATCGGCGGCGGAATCGCGGGCTTGGCCGCCGCGTTTCATCTGATGGAGCTCGCGGCGATGCGCGAAATGCCGCTCCAGGTGAGCCTTCTCGAGCGCGGCAACCGCCTGGGCGGCGCGCTCGAGACCATCCGCCGCGACGGCCTGTTGATCGAAGCTGGCGCCGATTCGTTTCTCTCCGAGAAACCGGCCGGCGCGAATCTCGCCCGACGGATCGGGCTCGAGGGCGAGTTGATCGGAACCAGCGACCGGTTCCGCAACACTTACGTCGTGCGCGGGGGAAAGCTGGTCGCGATACCCGAGGGCTTTTCGCTGCTCGCGCCCACGCGGCTCGGTCCGCTCATGAGGAGCCCGCTGCTGAGCCCGATCGGCAAGCTGCGCGTCGCTATCGAACCCTGGATTCCGCGCCGCCACGAATCCGGCGACGAGAGCCTGGGCGCGTTCGTGAGACGGCGGATGGGCCGCGAGGTGCTGGACCGAATCGCGCAGCCGTTGGCGGGCGGAATCTACACCGCCGACCCGGAGCGACTCAGCCTGGGTGCGACGATGCCGCGCTTCATCGAAATGGAGCGCAAGCACGCGAGCGTTATTCGCGGACTCAAAGAGGCGGCCCGAAGCCGCCCCGAACAGGGCGCGGGCACCAGCGGCGCGCGCTGGAGCCTGTTCCTGAGCTTTCGCAGCGGAGTCGGCGCGTTCGTCGACGCGCTCGCCGCGCGCGTCGGCGAAAGCCTCCGGATGCAAGCCGAGGTGCTGGAACTTTCGCGAGGAGGCGGCCGCCGATGGACGCTCCGCTTGCAGACCGGCCCGGAGTTCGAGGCGGACGCAGTCGTGCTCGCAGCACCCGCCTATGCCGCGTCGCGGATGCTTGCCAAGTGCGCTCCCGATCTTGCCAGCAGCCTCGGCGAAATCAGTTACGCGTCGGCTGCGACCGTGAATCTTTGCTATCGCGAAAGCGACTTCCCTGACCCGCCCGAAATGTTCGGCTTCGTCGTACCGATTATCGAAGGGCGCAAGATAATCGCGTGCAGCTTTTCAAGCGTCAAATTTCCGGGCCGCGCGCCGAATGGAACTGTTCTGCTGCGGACCTTCCTGGGCGGTGCGCTGGATAGCCAGATGATGCAACTCGACGACGCCGCGATGGTCGCCGCGGCGCGCGAAGAGCTTGCGGCGCTGCTCGGCTTGCGCGCCGATCCCATGCTCGCGCTGGTCCGCCGATGGCCCGACTCGATGCCGCAGTACGCGGTCGGCCATCTGGAACGCGTGGCGGAAATCGAACGCGAGGCGGCGGAGATTCCCGGGCTCGCGCTGGCCGGCGCAGCCTACCGGGGCGTCGGCATCCCGGATTGCATTCGCAGCGGCGAGCAAGCCGCCGAAGCAGTAGTCTCATTTCTGGCGGGAACTCCCGCTGCCCGTACGAGTTAGGTATACGATTCGACCGTGACTCCGACGGAGCTGCGAAGTGCGGTCTTCCGCTTCTGACATAGCAGGCGCATGCGTAACCTGGGCGCGCGTCATTGCGCACGCTGACATGGACGCCTTTTACGCGTCGGTCGAAATTCTCGACAATCCGGAGCTGCTCGGAAAGCCGGTGATCGTCGGCGGGAGCAGCCGGCGCGGCGTGGTGACTTCCGCCTCGTACGAAGCGCGGAAATTTGGCGTGCGCTCCGCGATGCCGACCGCGCAGGCCCACAAGCTTTGTCCCGACGGGGTTTTCATCGGCGGCCGGATGCGCCGCTACCTCGAGGTCTCGCGCGAAGTCCGCAAGGTCTTCGAGAGTTTCAGCCCGGTCGTCGAGCCGCTCTCACTCGACGAGGCCTTTATCGATCTGACCGGCACGGAGAAACTGCTCGGCCCTCCGATTGAGGTGGCGCGCGCGCTCAGGCGCCGGATGCTCGATCAGACCGGACTGGTCGTGTCGGTTGGCCTCGCGCCGACCAAGATGGTTGCGAAGATCCTGAGCGACATGTCGAAGCCCGACGGCCTGCTGAGTCTCGGCCCGGAGCATCTGCGCGATTTTCTCGACCCGCTGCCGGTCGAGCGCCTATGGGGCGTCGGACGCGTGACGCTCGAGCGGATGCACGCCGCCGGAATCAAAACGGTCGGAGAGCTGGCGCGCTCCGACTCAAGCGCGCTGGCTGCGCGCCTGGGCTCGGCGGGGGCGCATCTGCATGAGCTTGCCAATGGCCGCGACCCTCGCGCCGTCGTCGCGGACTGGCAGCGCAAGTCTTACGGAGAAGAGAACACTTTCAGCCGCGATCTCGCGCTCGATTCGCTGGAGCTCAGGCGCACGCTGATCGCTCATGGCGAAGCGATTGGCCACCGGCTGCGCACCGACGAGATCCGCGCGCGAACCGTCACGCTCAAGCTCAAGCTCGCGACTCCGCTGGGAGGCGGGCGTTATCCGCTGCTGACGCGGAGCTTTTCCTTCGAGCACCCGACCGACGACGGCGGTGCGATCGCGGCCGCCGCGGCGCATCTGCTTTCGCGCGTGCGCGGCAAGGATAAGATTCGCCTCGCGGGTATCCAGGTGCATAACCTCGAACGCGCGGATTCCTCGCAGCTCGGACTGTTCGATCTCGCCGCCGCCTCCGATTCGCGGCGATCGCGCCTCAACCGCGCGATCGACGAAGTGGCGCGCCGCTTCGGCGAGGAAGCGCTCACGCGCGGGATGGTACGGGCCGAGCGTGCGGCGCCCAGCCGCCGTATCAAGTAGCGCCGGTTCGGAGGACAAGCGGGCCTAATACTTGAGCGTGATCGGGACCTTCAAGGTGCCGCCGTTGTACTGGAACTTCGCGGCGTCGAAGCTCGGCGGACCAAAGGTAGCGGTTGCGCCGTTGGAGAATCCGTAACCCTTGGTCGGAATTCCCAGGAAGTTGTAGTGCATCTTGCCGTCGTTGTTGTCGTCGTGCATCGCGACCACCGCGTAGCTGCCGGGCTTCACGTTTTTGAACACGCAGGCGGCCTGTCCATCCTTGATTTTGACCTTGGAGTTGGCAATTACGGACTCGTCGCTTTTGGGGAAACCCTTTGGAGAGTTGTACAGACTGCATCCCAGCGACCCGTTACTGTTACGCAGGTTGGTGGCCTCGGCCTCGATTCGACTATCGCCGGCGCCGGCTGCGGGCGCTTGCTGGGCAAAGGCGGTGCTAGTCAAAACGGCGGCAATTGCCACACAAAGGAGACTCAGGGCGAAGGTGCGGGATGGAACGAATACCCTCACCCGCCGGCCGCGGCGGCCGGCGGCCTCTCGCTGGTCAGGGAGAGGCGTCGCTTGCAGGTGCTGATTCTCATCGCAAGATTCGGAGTCTGGCCGATTCATCTCATTCATTTTTAAGCGACCTCTTGCCCGCAACTTGTTCTCAACCCGGCGGTTCCGGGGGGCCGGGCGGACCCGGCGGGCCGGGCTGGGACGGCTTTTCGCCCTGTTCGTGCACGACGACGCGGGTCTCAGGCGGGCGCTCCGCGCGCAGCAACTCGGCCATCCGCTTCAGCCGCTCGGCGACCAGATAGTTGATCGTGCCGGGCTGGTCGCTCGCCCCGGCGCTCACGCCGGTAAGCAGCTCGATTCCCTGGTCGATGCTGTCGATCGGATAGATATGGAACTCGCCGCGCTCGATCGCAGCGACGGTTTCGGAGTCGAGCATCAGGTTGTTCAAGTTGGAGCGCGGCACCAGCACGCCCTGGGTGCCGCTCAGGCCGACCGCTTTGCAGACCCGGTAGAAGCCCTCGATCTTTTCGTTCACGCCGCCGATCGCCTGCACCCGGCCGTGCTGATCGACCGAGCCGGTCACCGCCAGCTCCTGCCGAATCGCGACCCCGCTCAGCGCCGAGAGCAGCGCGTAGAGCTCGGTCGAGCTGGCGCTGTCGCCGTCGATTCCCGAATACGACTGCTCGAAGCAGATCGCGGCGCTCATCGCGAGCGGAGTCTGCTGGCCGAAGCGCGCGCGCAGAAAACCGCTCAAGATCATGATTCCCTTGTCGTGGGTCGAGCCCGAAAGCCGCGCCTCGCGCTCGATATTGACCACGCCCGCTTGCCCGAGCGAGACCGTCGCGGTAATCCGGCTCGGTCGGCCGAAGCTGTAGCCGCCAACGTCGAGCACCGCCAGTCCGTTGACCTGACCGATGCGGTCGCCGGCCAGTTCGACGATCAGCGTGCCGCTGGCGATCAGGCGGCGGATCTCCTCTTCGATAAAGTCCAGGCGCAGGATCCGCTCGCGTAGCGCGCGCTCGACGTGCGCGGCTCCAACCGCGGCGTCGCGGCCGTTGCCGCCCGCGGCGCGGGCGAAATACGCGGCCTCGCGGGCGAGATCGTCGATCGGTTCCATCATGCTGAGCAGGCGCTGGCGATCGCCCGCCTGGCGCATCCCGAACTCGACGATTCGGGCCAGCGCGCCGCCGTCGAAGGGCGGCAGGTTCTCGCGCTTGCAGAGCGCCGCGACCCGGGCGGCATAATGGCGCGCCGCGGCGGCGTCGGCCGGCGCCACCGGCCGGACCTCGGCCTTGACCTTGAACAGCGCGGCGAAATCACCGTCGTAGAAATAGAGCCAACTGTAGAGATATGGGCCACCGAGTACGATTACCTTGTTGTGGGTCGCGATCGGCTCGGGCTTGAGCCCGGTGGCCGAAAAGAACGGAAACGGGTCCAGCGTCTCGGGCGTGAGCCGCCCCGACTTGAGACTGCGCTTGAGCGTTTTCCACACCCCCGGCTCGACCACCGCGTCCTCGAGGTCGATCACCAGGAACCCGCCGTCGGCCTTCAGGAACGAGCCCGGCATGATCCGCATGAAGTTGGTTCCCGGCCGGCCGAGCGGATCTATCCAGCGCTCGATCGTGCCGAACAGGTTCCGATAAGTCGGTGCGTCCTCGTTCACCACCGGCGCGCCGCTGCGGCCGGAATTATCGACCAGCAGGTTCACCTGGTACTCGACGAAGCGGGCGCCGCCGTCGCTGTCGGCAAACGGCGCGGGCTCGCCGGCGTGCGGCTCGGCGGCTTCACGGAAGCGATCGAGATGGGTGAGCATGTGCTCGGCGACCTGGTCGAGATAGCGATCGATCGCAGGATTGGGGGCGGCATTCTGCGCGGTGCTCTGAAAGTTCGCCTTGAGCGCGGCGATCGCGGGCGTGATCAGGCGCGAGGCGAACGAGCGCTCGATCGCGCGGATGTCTTCGATCAGCTCCCGCATCAGCTCCTGCTGGCGGAGCATCATGCCGCCCAGCTCGTCCTGCAGCCCGGCCTGCGCCTTGCCGAGCCGCTCGCGCTCCTGCTCGGGCAGCGCTTCCATCTCGCGCGCTAGGACTTCGGGCGACTCCGGCCGCTTGCCGCCGATCATCGGAATAAAGATGATCTGGCCGGGGCCCGTGGCCTGAATCGCGAAGCCGCGCTCGCGGGCACGAGCCTCCAGATTTCCGAACAGCTCCTGGGCGCGCTTGTTGTATTTCTCGCGAAGCGAGGCGCGCTCCTGATCGAAGTCCTCGCGGCGAAAGGCTTTGGGCAACTGATCGCGCACGAAATTGACCAGCTCGGCCATCTGATCGCGCAGTTGACGGCCCTGCCCGGCCTGCAGGGAAATCGCGACCGGCGCCTCGGGACTCTCGAAGTTGTTGACGTAGACCCAATCGCCGGGGGTGGGCATGATCGCCGCTTTCTCGGCGAGCAACCGTACGATTGCTGCGCGCTCCTGGCGCGTGCGAAGACCGCTGAGGTAGACGTTGTAGCCGTCAGCGTCAATACCGATAGCCAGTCTGACGGCGTCGAGCGCGCGACCCTGTCCGATCATCTCTTCGGAATCGCCGTCGCCCACATTTGCGAGCGCGTCGGGCGACTCCAGCGGCACGCAGCGCAACTCTGCCGCGGTGAGTTCGCGCGCGGGCGCCGCCGGCTTGAGCTGGGTCTCAGCGGGTTTCGTTTCGGGCTTGGGTGATTGCTCGGACATCGGTTCCAGTTCGGGCTCCAATTCGCCGGCTTGCAGTTGGTCGAGCGGAAAAAGCGTCCGTCCGCGGGCTCGCGCCGTTACTCCACGCGCACGCGCCGCGAGCGGGCGAGCTTGGGCAGCACGATCGCAAGCCTGCCCTCGGTCACTTTGGCCGTCACCGCTTCACACTGGATCGGCTCGGCAAAAGTGAACGATCCTTCGCACAGCGCGGAGGCGTCGCCGGGCACGCGGACCGCGAGAGCCCGATCGCCGACCTGGATATCAAGCTTGTCGGGATCGACGCCGCCGAGCGCGATCAGCACCTCGTAACGGTCGGCGTAGTCGCGGACGATCGCATGTTCGGACTCGCCGACGGCCTGAGCCATCCGCCAGCGCTGCAACATGTCGTCGAACAGCTCGTCGAACGCGCGACTGAAATCATCAAGCGTTGATACAAATGGTTTCGCCGGCACAGCCACAAAATCTCCGCGCCCATTCTAGTTCGTTCGCATCGCGCCGGTCGAGCCTCGCGCAGCCGCAGCTTCATCCGCAATTTGCGCGCGCGACCCGGACCCCGCTTGCGAGAGGTACGGCGCTCGGCGTATCGTTCGCAATGTGCCGACGCTGACAAAAATTCTGGTTGCGACTGATTTCTCCGAAGACTCCGTGCGTGCGCTGGGTTATGGCGAGGAGTTGGCCCGCAAGTTCGGCGCCGAAATCGTCCTCCTGCACGTCGACCAGCCGCTGGCGCCGGTGATGTTGGCGCCGGAGTTCGGCCCGTCGATCGATACCGGCGTGATGAGCCGGATCGCGGAGGAGCAACGCCTGCTCGCGCAGAAAGAGCTCGACAAGATCGTCGGGCGGTTGCGCGACGGCGGACTCAAGGCGCGCAGCCTGCTTCGCGTCGGGGCGCCGTTTCTGGAGATCATCAACGCGGCGCAGACCGAGAACGCCGATCTGATCGTGATGGGTACACATGGGCGCGGCGGTCTGGCGCACATCCTGCTCGGCAGCGTGGCCGAGCGCGTGGTGCAGAAGGCGTCATGCCCGGTGCTGACGATCCGGCATCCGGATCGCAAGTTCAAGCATCCGCTCGACAAGTGACCTGATTCGCGCCGCCCCGTTTGATCCGCTCTCCCTGACTCCGCAGACAAAGAGGCGCTTCGCCTCACTGTTTCACTTCGATCCGAGGCCTGGAAATACGGGCGGGCGTTTCTCCTTGACGGCGCGCACGCCCTCGGCGACGTTGGCGCCGAAGAAGCCGAGCATCTCCATCGCCATCGAGGCATCGAAGGCCGGACCTGCGACGCGCAGCCAATGGTTGAGCGCGCGCTTGGTGAAATGGAGCGCCTGCTGCGGGCCGGTCGCGAGCTTGCGCGCCACTTCCATCGCGCGGTCCATCAGCTTGTCGGCCGGCACGCACAGACTGACCAGCCCGATGCGCTCGGCTTCTTTCCCGTCGATGAAATCGGCGGTCAGCAGGTAGTATTTCGCCCGCGCCATCCCGCACAGCAGCGGCCAGATTATGACCGCATGGTCACCCGCGGCGACGCCGAGCCGCAAATGCCCGTCGGTGATACGCATCGATTCGGACGCGATGCTGATATCCGCGAGCAAAGCCACCGCGAGTCCCGCGCCGATCGCAGTGCCGTTGATCGCCGAGATGATCGGCTTGTCGAGATTGATCATGTTGTTGACGATATCGCCGGCTTCGCGCCATGACTGCGCGACCAGCGCGGCATTGCCCATCATCCGCTCGATCATACCGAGGTCGCCGCCGACCGAGAATGCTTTTCCCGCGCCGGTGATCACCACGACCCTAGTCTCGGGATCGTCGGCGATATCGAGCCACACGCGGGCGAGCTCCCAATGGAGCCGTTCGTGGGTCGCATTGAGCTTGTCGGGCCGGTTGATCGTGACCCGCAGGATTCCGTGTTCCATCCGCTCGAAAAGCAGGTACTGATATTCGCTGTAGTTCATGTTCGCGCTCTCCGAAACGCTGTAGCTTGTTCCGACTTTGCCGATTCCGGCGGCGTCATACCTGCGGCCATTTGTCGTTCCATGGCCGGGCCTGCTCGTAGGCGTGCGAGGCTTGCAGCACCAAATCTTCGCGATGGCGCTCGGCCACGATCTGCAATCCGCACGGCATCCCGCTACTCGTGAATCCCGCACGCACCGTCGAGGCGGGATGGCCGCTTAAGTTGAATTGGTACGTGAGGCCCGAGATATCCAGTCCGTTGCGCACGCGGCGCCCCTCGATTTCCGAAGGCGCGGGACCCTTCGCGGCGAACGCCTCGCTCGGTTGGGTAGGCGTGAGCAGCAGATCGAAGCGCTCGAACGTCCGCTGCATCCATCGATTGAACTCAGTGCGCAACCGGTATGCGACGCTGTAATGCCGCCACGAGATCCGCTCGGCGGTGACCTGGCCGGCGAGAAATCCGCGGCCGAACTCGGCGCGATCCTTCTCGCGCTGGATGTAGTCGTAGAGCATCGCGTAGGTCTGCGTCGCGCCGATCCGAAGCCACACGCCGGAGGTGTCGGGGACGGCCTCATCGAGCGTGGTGACTTCGTGGCCGAGCTCGCGAAACGTGCGCGCCGCCTTTTCGACTTCGCGCGCAACGTCGCTCTGGATTATCTGCCCCAGCGTGGGATGAAACGCGATGCGCAGCCTTTTCGGCAGCCGGTCGAGCACGGCGACATACGAAAGCCCCGGATGGGGCAGCGAATCGGGATCGACTGCGTGATATCCAGCCACCGCGTCCATGTACATTGCGGCATCGCGCACCGTGCGGGTGAGCGGCCCCAGAACCGAGGTGTCTTCCCAGCCCTGCATTTCGAGCATCGGGTCGTGGGGAATTCTGCCGAACGAAGGCTTGAGGCCGAAGCATCCGACGTAGCATGCGGGGCCGCGAATCGAGCCGCCGCCGTCCGAGCCGGTCGCGAGCGGGATCATTCCGCCCGCGATCGCCGCGGCGCTGCCGCCTGAGGAGCCTCCCGGCGTGCGCTCGACGTTCCACGGATTGCGAGTGACGCCGAAAATCCTGTTCTTGGTGAAATTGGTATAGCCGAACTCGGGCGCGTTGGTTTTGCCGATTACGATCGCGCCGGCCGCCTTGAGCCTCGCGACCTCCACCGAATCCGCCTCCGGCATGTGATCCTTGAACGGCATCGAGCCGAAAGTGGTCGGCAATCCCGCCGCATCGAACAAATCCTTGACCCCGAGCGGCAGCCCCGCCAGCGCGCCGAGCTTTTCGCCGCGGGCGATTCTCTCGTCCATCGCGCTCGCCTCGTCCATCGCCTGCTGCGCGCGCATCGCGCAAAACGCGTTGAGCTTCGGATTGAGCGCTTCGATTCGGGCGATCGTAGCCTCCATCAGCTCGCTGGGTTTCAGTTCGCGCTTGCGAATCAGCTCCGCGAGCTCGGAGGCCGGCCGCCAATACAATTGCGTCATTACGTTCTCCCTGGATTTCCGATCGGGTCGTATCGTTGGTTATTTCGGCTTGCGCCCGGTTGCGACAAAAATCGTCCAGCAGGCGAGGAATTGCCCCTGCTTGTGACGCCGCTTCAGATCTTTCAGCCACGCCGTGGCTGCCGAAGCGCTGACGACACCCTCGTCGCCGGCGCGCTGAGCGATAATTTCGAGATCGAGCATCCGGTTCGCGATCGTGAAGTCGGCGGTCGTGCCGACCCTGGCGTCGGTCCGGACCTGCTTGAGGCCGGCTTCGCGGAGCAGAGCCGGAAGACGGCGGCCGATCCAGCCGTTGCGGATACCGTCGCAGATCCGATCGAGGATCGCGCGCGTGGTCGCGCGATCGGCGGAGTCCACCGCGACCATCCCCCAGTCGCGATCGATCGCCTGCACTACGGCGCCCGGGCTCGCGACGCGCACCATCTCGCGCAGAGCGCGGTCCGGATCGGGCACGTGCTGCAACAGGCGATCGGCGCGGCACGCGTCGAAGCTGTCGCTCGCCAGATCGATCCGCTCGGCATCGCCGACGATAAACTCCACTTCCAGCCCGGTATCCGGGGCGCGCTTGCGAGCCTCGGCGATCAAGCGCGCGGCTCGAATCGATGCCGATCACGAGCCCCTGCTCGCCGACCAGGGCGGCGATTTCGCGCGCGTCGTCGCCCGTGCCGCATCCGAGGTCGAGCACCCCCGCGCCGGCCTTGAGACCGAGCAGGCCGTAGGAGAAGCTCTTGAGCTCTTTGAGCTGGTCGGTTGCCAGATCGAGGTAGGCAATAAAGTGTTTCGGGTCGGCGCCGGCGTCGACGTTGCCAAAAGCTTCCCCCGATAAATCAGGTGGCGATTCGCCTTTCGGCTTCCCGATCGGCCGAGGCTTCCTCCGGCTTTTCGTGCGCTGCCGTGGCGTACTCTGCGCGGAAGTCATGGCAGTTGACTCTTACTACTGTTCGCAGCGGGTTTGAAACTCCGCACGCATCTGAACTTTTCTCGCGCTTCTCTACGGGAGAAGACAAGCGGGCCGATCTGGCCCGCGCAGATGACGGTGACTCCTTCCACTAATTCCGCCCCCGGAACGGCGGCCCGGTTTGACTGCCTAACGACCGTTAGATATTAGAAACCAGTATCGATTTAGGCGGTTTCTGTTGCGAGCGCTACCAAACACCATCGCGCGTTCCGGCGCGAGGCCCGGCGAGTTGCATCGCCGTCCCGACACCCGCGATCGCGTGCTCCAGGTAGCGCAGGCGCTGTTCGCGGAGCGCGGTTATCGCGGCACGAGCTTGCGCGACATCTCGGCCAGAATCGGAATCAAGGCGCCCTCGCTGCTCCATCACTTCAGCTCCAAGGACGAACTTTACCTGGCGGTGCTCGATCGGATCTTCACGCGGCTGGAAGCGGCGGCCGGCTCGATCGTGGGCGGACCCGAGAGCCATCGCGAGCGCATCCAGCGCGGAGTCGAGAACGCGATCGACTTCATCGCGCTTGCGGCCGCACTTCGACCGGATCATGTGGAGCGAATTCATCGACGAGAAAGGGGTAGGGCGCCAGATGCTGAAGCGGCGCGTTCCGCCGCTGTTCAAGGCGCTGCTGGACTTCATCCGCGAAGGCCAGGCGCAAGGCGAGTTCCGGCCGGAGGTCGATCCTTTTCACTTCCTGATGAGCCTGATCTCCGTCACGATCGGTTACTTTACGACCGCCGCGATGGTGCGGCGGATCTGGAACACGGACCTGCTCGACGCGCCCACGATCGAGCGGCGCAAGCGCGAGGTAACGGACCTGGTCGCGCGGACGCTGTTCAACGTGTAGCGCGGAGCAACGAATTTTCCTCGGAGGCCTTATCAATGAAGTTTGGCACGTTTTACGAACATCAGCTTCCGCGCCCATGGAAGCCCGGCCAGGAGCTCAAGCTTTTTCAGGACGCCCTGGACCAGGTCGAGCTCGCCGATCGGCTCGGAGTCGACCACATGTGGGAAGTGGAGCATCACTTCCTCGAGGAATATGCGCATTCGTCGGCGCCGGAAATTTTTCTGGCCGCATGCAGCCAGCGCACCAGGCAGATCCGGCTCGGACACGGGATCGTGCTGCTGCCGCCCGGCTACAACCATCCGGCGCGGGTCGCGGAGCGGATCGCGACGCTGGACCTGGTGAGCAACGGGCGGGTCGAGTTCGGCACCGGCGAGTCGTCGGCGGAGGCGGAGCTCGGCGGCTTCGGAATCCCGCGCGCCGACAAACGCGACATGTGGCGCGAATCGCTCGAGGCGATCTGCCGGATGTTCGTCGAGGAACCGTTTCAGGGACATGAAGGCAAGTACTTCAAGATGCCGGTGCGGAACGTGGTGCCCAAGCCCGTGCAGAAACCGCATCCGCCGCTGTGGGTGGCATGCTCGCGGCGCGAGACGATCCATCTTGCCGCGCAGCTCGGAATCGGAGCGCTGACCTTCGCTTTCATCTCGCCCGAAGAGGCGAAGCAATGGGTCGACGATTACTACACGACGCTGGAGCGCGAATGCGAGCCGATCGGCTACGCGATCAACGCCAACATCGCGATCGTCACCGGCTTCATGTGCGACCGGAGCGAAGAGCAGGCGCGCCAGATGGGCCAGGAGGGCGTGCGGTTCTTCGGTTACGCGCTCGGCCATCATTATGCATTCGGCCGCCACGAACCCGGCAAAACCAGCATTTGGGACAATTACAAGAAGAATCCGATCACGTTGCCGATGGACGGGATCGCCGGATGCATCGGGACGCCCGATCAAATTCGCGGGCGCCTGCGCGAGTTCGAAAACTCCGGCGTCGACCAGGTGGTGTTCATCTCGCAGGCGGGCAACAACAAGCACGAGGACATCTGCTCGTCGCTCGATCTGTTCGCCCGCGAAGTGATGCCCGAGTTCAAGGAGCGCCAGCCGAAACGAGCGAAGGAAAAGGCGGCGCGAGTCGAGCCGATTATCGAGCAAGCGATGAAGCGCAAGCGCGCGCCCAAGCTTCCCGTCTCGTCAGGCCCGACGATCATCCAGGCCGGGATGCTGCCGTAGCGGGCGAGAAAGCTCGCAGCTGGTTCCCCTTCCCGTTTTCGGGAAGGGGCCAGGGGTTAGGTCCTTCTGGAATTCAGCCGGTCGTCACTTCGCGGCTGCCGCGCGGGTTATCTGCGACATCAACGCGCGAGCGGCCGGGTCGCCGGGGTCCGCGCGGAGTGCGAGGCGGCAGTGCTCGAGCGCTTCGTCGTCGCGGCCCATTCTGAGGAGCGCGCGAGCGGCATAGAGGTGGACCTGCGGGTCGTCGGGAGCCAGCTTCAGCGCGCGCCCGAACGCTTCCAGAGCCTCGCCGTCGCGGTTCTGGGCGAACAGGGCCGCGCCGAGCGTCGCCCACACGCTCTGATCGCCGGGGAAGCGTAGCGCAAGTCCGTGCAGGATCTCCTCAGCGCCGGCGTTGTCGCCCTGTTCTATCTTCGCGTTGGCCCGCCCGAGCCCAACCGCCTCGGCGCCTGCGGGGAGTGATTCGGCATACTTCAAGGTTGCTTCGCTCTGAGCGGCGTTACCCGCCAGCTCGTAAAGTTGCGCCAGCGTGACATAAGCCGACGCCGGCGCGTTGGGCACGAGCCTCAGCCCCTCGGCGACTTCGCTCGCGCCCTCGCTGACTTGTCCGAGACGCGCATGGAGCAGACCGAGATCGAAGAGAGTGGCGCCGTCGCCGGGATCGAGTCTCAGCGAAGCGGACAGCTCCCGCTCGGCCGGAATTAACTGCCCGCGTTCCTGAAGCGCCATCCCGAGCCGGTTGTGCCAGATCGCCGACTCCGGAAACTCTTCGATACATCGAGTGAAGAGTGCCACTTCGTCGTGCCAGAAGCTCTGCACGTGCCAGAGTGCGACGGCGTAGGTGACCACGAGCGCACCGGTCACGCCCATCACCACCTGCCGCGCCGAAGCGCTCCGGTCGGCGCATCGAACCGCCACGTCCGCGGCCATCAGGCACCATCCGACCGACGCCATGTAAAGATATCGATCCTGGATTAGTCCCTGATGGAAGAGACCGCCCAGATTCATCATCGGCGCGATCGCGATCGCGATCCACGCCGCGCAGAACAGATAGAGTTGCCTGCGCCGATCGCTGCGCACGAGAAGAAAAAAACCGGCGGCGACGATCGGCACCAGAACACCGAGCCAGAATTCGGCCGAGGATGGACTGGTCACCATGACGAGCCGATGCGACGGGCCGGCGAACCACGGCATCGCGAGCAGACCGAGATAGAGCGCCAGTGCGGGCGGAATCGTCATCAGGACCTGCGCATTGGTCGCGTGGCTCACGGGATTGCGGCGGCTGATGAAACCCAGCACCAGGTAACGCACGATCAGATAAACGAGCGTTTCGGCCGCGAACGGCGCCGCCGCCACCAACGCACGCCGTGCGCGGGCGGCCGAAGTATCGTGTGCCGCTTCGCTAGCGGGCTGCGGCGCTTCGATCAGGAATACGTATGCCGCGACGATCGCGGGAAACGCGACCGCGCTCTCGTGCGTGAAGAGCGCGCCCGCGTAAAAGATCAACGCGCCCGCCCGGCAGCCGGACGAGCTGGCCGCATCACGCCGCGCGATAAACAAGTAAAACGCCGCCAGCTCGAACACGGCGCTCAGCGGCAAGGGTATCGCGGTCGGCCATACGACCGCCTCGGCATGAACCGGTATCAGGCCGAAGATCGCGGCGGCGAGCAGCGCCGTGCGCCAATCACCGGTCAGACGCGACGCTATCGCGAAGACCAGCCAGACCGCAGTCAGGTGCAGCGCGACCATCGTCGCGTGCCATCCGGCGGGAGCGAGGCCGAAGAGTTGATAGTGGATTCCGAGCCAGATGTCCTGCAGCGGCCGGTAGTAAGAGCTCTGCGGCAGATGGAGCGGGTCGCGAAACCACCACGAGTCATTTACCAGCGACTTCCATAGAAACGACCACTGACCGAGGTAGCGGTTGAGCACGATCATTTCGTGGTCGTCGAACACGAAGCCGTTGGAGAGGCATCGCAGGTACACGAGCATCGTGAGCAACAGCACACCGCCGAGCATGAGAGTCAGGCGCGGCGCGCGATCGATGGCCGGCGCGCGCCGGGGCGCCGCTTGCGCAATCTTGTTGCGGCGTCGCCGCTTGCTTTGGCCTCGCGCAGGCATATCGACTACTGATTAGCCTTCGGACGCAGCTCGATTGCGACAGAAAACCGTCAGGAGAAACTCTATCAAATGGGAACGTCGAAAATCGCGTTGATAACCACCGGCGGCACCATCTCCACCATCGACGCGGGACGGGGCGCGGTGCCGAAAGCCGGCGGGGTCGAGCTGCTGCGGATGCTCGGAGATTCGGCCCGCGGGATCGAAGTCGAGACCATCGAGTTCGCGCGGATTCCGGGATGCGAGATGACGCCGGAGAAAATGACCGAATTGGCGCGCGCGATCGAGCGGGAGCTCGCGCGCGACGAGATCGCCGGCGCGGTCGTGACTCACGGCACCGACACGATCGAGGAGAGCGCATTCGTGTCACATCTGACGGTGACGAGCGCCAAGCCGGTGGTGTTCACGGGCTCGATGCGCACCGGGTCGGAGCTCTCGTTCGACGGCGCTCGCAATCTGCTCGACTCGCTCAAGGTAGCCGGATGGCCGCGCGCCGCCGGGATCGGCACGATGCTGGTGATGAACGAGGAAATCCACTCGGCGCGCTTTGTCACCAAGGGCAATGGACTCCTCGTCGGCGCTTTCCATTCGCCCGCATCCGGACCGCTCGGGCGCATCTACAACGGTGTGCCGATGCTCTTCGCAGTGCCTGCGGGTTCGCGACGCACGCTCGCGCCGCGAATCGAGACGCGGGTCGCGACCGTCAGGGCGCTCAGCGGCGATACGCAGTCGCTTGCCGAAGTGCTCGCGCGGCCGGACCTGAGCGGAATCGTGGTCGAAGGTTTCGGCAGCGGGCGGGTGCCTTCTTCATGGTGCGAGCCGCTGGAATCTGCGGTGAAGCGCGGGCTGCCGGTGGTGTTGACCTCGCGCACCGGCGCCGGCGCGGTCGGCGATTCGTACGGATATGCGGGCGCGAAGTATCTGCTCCAGGCGGGCCTTATCGCTGCGCACGAGCTGCCCGGTCACAAGGCGCGCCTCAAGCTGATGCTCGCCCTGGGCAACGGGCTCGCGGTCGGAGCGATCAGGGATCTCTTCGAGAACGAATGACATCGGCGATCGGCGACGCCACTTCCCAGGCGTTAATTCCACGCGAGCGGGGAGCGCAGTCACCCTCACCCGGCTCGCGATGCTCGCCGCCCTCTCCCGCAGAAAAGCGGGCGAGGGCCTGGAGTTTCGCAGCGCGATCCGCACCTCTCCCGCTTTGTCGCGGGAGAGGCGGCGCGCGTCTTCGCGCGCGGTGAGGGTGCCTTTCTGACGTGGGAACCTAACGCCGGGGTCGGACCCTAGCCAGCCTCGAACACGATCGGTGGAGGGTTCGCTTACGAAGAGCGGGACGAGAGCGGAACTGTCCCAGAATCTCAACGGCCGGTTTCCCGCTCTTCCAACAGCGTCTTGAGCAGTCCGCCAGGGATCTTGACCGGCTTGTGATGCTTCAGCCAATCCCGCCATGTTGCCCTTACCGCGGCGTATAATTCCCTTGCGTTCGAGACGTGCGATGCGAGCTTCGTCGTCTTCTCTGGTGCGCGGCTTGATTTGCTCGACGGGAACGATTCGCGCCACCGGCATGTCGCGATCGCAGATCGTGACTGTGCCGCCCGCGCGTACGTGGTCGAGGTAGCGCGACAGGTGGTTCCTCAGTTCAGCGATGCCCGCCTTTTTCATGTAGCCATTATAGCCATCTTCGCGAGAACGGGGCCATCGCGAACTGGCGCGCAGGGGCGTGACCTATCGCGCGACATGATCCGATAGCCAGACCTTTTCCAGGCGCGTGGGGCGGGTCGGATTGAGCAGGTAATCGTGCACCCATGGCTGGCGGATTACATAGTTGACCGGATTGTAGAGAAACACCCAGGGAGCGTCCGCGACGGCGATCTTCTGCGCCTGTTGGTAGAGCGCGTAGCGCCTGGGCATATCGCCGATCGACGCCGCCTCGGCCATCAGCGCATCCATCTGCGGATTCGAGTAGAACGCGTCGTTGTTCGCGCCCCATTGCTTGCGCGAAAGCAGCACCTCGAGAAAATTCTCCGGGTCAGGAAAATCGGCCTCCCACGCGATCAGGAACAGGGCCGCGGTTTTCGGCTGGCGGATCGCCTCCAGAAACGGCCCCCACGCCACCGGCCTGAGCGCCACGTGCACCCCGACCAGCGCGAGGTCCTGCTGGATCGATTGTCCCAGCGTCATGAAGGTCCGGTCGGCCTGCAGCCAGATTGCGGGCGCGAAGTCCTTGCCCACGCCGGCCTCTTCGAGCAGGCGGCGCGCCTTCGCCGGATCGTACGGATAACCTTCGACCCCGGCGTCGTATCCCGGCAGACTCGGCGGAAGCACGCCGCGCGCGACGACGCCGCGTCCGTTGAGCAGCGCGATCATCTTGCGCTTGTCGATCGCATAGTTGAACGCCTGGCGCACGCGCGCGTCGGTGAACGGCCACATCTGACAGTTCATTCCGAGATAACGCGTGGTGACTGTGACGTTCTTGAGAATCAGCGCCTTAAGCGCCGGCGTTTTGATCACGTACGGAAACTCGGCGGTCGGAATCGTCGAGACATCGATCTCGCCGGCTTCGAACTTGAACCAGTCCAGCTCCTCGTTGACTTCGACCAGCATCACTACCGCGTCGAGACGGGGCAGGCCCTTGATAAAATAGTCCGGGTTTTTGACCATCACGATTCGCTGGCCGCCGATCCATTCCTTCAAGATAAACGGGCCGCTGCCGACCACGTGACGCGAGAAGTCATCGCCCCATTTCTCGGCGACTTCGCGCGGCACGGCGGATGCGAACGGCATCGCGAGCTTGTGAACGAAGATCGGGTCCGGCGCGCTCAGGCTGAAGACGATCGTGTAGGGATCGGGCGTCGCGATTCCGCTCACGTGGGCGGCGCGATGGGCCACGAAGTCGGGTGCGCCGGCGATCTCGCGATAGTACTCCATCCCCTTCGAGCGGTTGCGGGGGTCGAGCACCCGCTCGATTCCGTACTTGAAGTCGCCGCTGATGACCGGGCGGCCGTTGGTGAAGCGCACGTCGTTGCGGAGATGGAAGGTGAAGACGGTCGAGTCGGGAGAAGACTCCCATTTCACGGCGACGTCGGGCTGCAGCTCGACGCCGTCGTCGGTGTAGCGCACCAGCGTATCGAAGACCATCTGCTCGAAGGTCCACGAAGGAGTGTCGTATCCCGCCGCCGGGTCCATGCTGGGGACATCGTCGCTAAGGGCGAGATGCAGCACCTTGGCGCCCGGCGGAAAGTTGAGCGGCGGCGCACCCGCGCGGCATCCGGGGAGTGTGGAGATGAGCGCGACTGAAAATAGTATTGCGTGGAAGACGCCCTCACCCGCCGGGCGATTTGCGTCAGCAATTCGCCCGGCGGCCTCTCCCGGCTTGCGCCTGCGGACAGCCCGCAGGCGCGGGAGAGGCTCGCTGAAGCGGGCGGACGGCCCGCAGGCGCGGGAAGGTGGCTCGCTTGAGATGGTGGATGCTTTCGTCATTTTCCGCCGCGCCTGCGTAGGAAGCCGTAGCCGAGGAGGTTGAAGGCTAGCACCGCGTAGAAGATCGCGAGGCCGGGGAAGGCCGCCAGCCAGGGCGCGGTGCGGAAGTAGATCGTGGCTTCCTCGATCATCCGGCCCCAGGTCGGCGTGGGCGGCGGCACGCCCAGGCCGAGGAAGCTCAGCGCTGCGTCCAGCAGCAGGATCGACGAGGTGCTGAGCGCCGCCATCACCACGATCGTCGAGAGCACGTTGGGCAGCACGTGACGGGCGATCAGGCGCGATGCGGGAGCGCCGAGTGCGCGTGCCGCGAGCACGAATTCGCGCTGCGACATCGAGAGCGTCTCGGCCCGCACTACGCGCGCGATCTGCGTCCACGAAACCAGGCCGATTACCGCCAGCAGTGTGAGCAGGCTCGGCCCGAGCACCGCTACCAGCGCCATCGCGAGCAGCAACGGCGACAGCGTCAGCATCACGTCGGTGAAACGCATCAGCAGAAAATCCGTCGTGCCGCCGAAAAATCCCGAGGCCAGGCCAATCACCACGCCGATCGTCATCGTGACTGCCAGCGCGGCGAGTCCGACGCTCAAGGTGATCCGCGCGCCGTAGACTATCCGCGAGAGTACGTCGCGTCCGAGCTCGTCGGTGCCGAGCGGAAAGCTGGCCGAGGGCGAGCCTGGGTCGCCGTAGGTCGGAGCCACCGCGCGGGTCGGATCGTGCGGCGTCAGCACGGGCGCCATCAGCGCGACCGCGACCAGCGCGAGCACCATCGCGCCGCCGATCAGCTCCATTGGACTCATCCGCGCCTTCATCAGATCTCCGTCAGGCGATCTCCGTCAGGCGGATTCGCGGATCGAGCCAGGCATACAAAATGTCGACCGCAAGGTTGGCCGCCACGATTATGAACGCCGAGAACAGCACGGTGCCCATGATCAGCGGGATATCGAGATTGAAGATCGCCTCGAAGGCGAGCCGCCCGATACCGGGCCAGTTGAAGACCGTCTCGGTAAGCACCACACCCGAGAGCAGTCCCGCCAGATCGAGTCCCGCCAGCGTCACCAGCGGCAGCAACGCGTTGGCCATCGCATGCTTGAGCATCGCGCGCGTCCGCGAGAGCCCCTTGCCGCGCGCGGTGCGGATATAGTCCTGTCCGAGCGACTCCGCCAGGTTGGTGTGCAGGATCCGCGAGTAATAGCCGGCCGAGCCGAGCGCCAGCGTGAGCGTGGGAAGCACGAGACTCCTCCAGTCGCCGAATCCGCCCAGCGGGAAGGAGCGCAGGTAAAGTCCGCCGACGATCAGCAACATCGTGCCGAGCCAGAAGACCGGCATCGAGACCAGCGCCAGCGCGATCACCAGCAGCGTGTTGTCGAGCGCGCGGCGGTTGTAGGCCGCGGCCGCGACGCCCATCGGAATTCCGAGCAGCAGCGATACCGCCATCGCGGCGATCGCCAGCATCGCGGTGGCCGGAAAGCGGCTCAGGATCAGATCGGTCACGTTCTCGCGCCGGATATATGAGCGGCCCAGATCGCCGTGCATCGCGCGGCTGAGATATCCCGCGTATTGGACGTACACCGGCTGGTCGAGCCCGAGCTCGTGGCGGATAGTCGCGAGCGTTTGCGGGTCGGCTTTGGCGCCTGCGATCGCGACCGCGGGATCGGCCGGGACCACGAAGGCGAGCGCGAATGTTATGAGCGAAGTGCCGATCAGAACCACAGCGCCGAAGACCAGCCGCCGAAGGAGGTAGAGGATCATCGCCGGGCGGTCATCCCGTCAATACACCGCGCGCGAGCAGCGCGCGCCGCAGTTCGCGATCGGCGCGTTCGCGCCGCCGCTTGATTTCGCCGGATTCGGGTCCAGAGTCAGCCCACAAAAAGGAGATGTCCTTGTCAATTTCCGGCCAGACCGGAGCGACTAGGTCGTGCATCTCAGCGAGCAGCGATCGCTCTTTCGCGCTGAGATTTCGCGACGACTCAAGCGCGCGGTAGTGCGCGAGGAAAGCGGCCAGCGAGGAGTAAGGTGTCACGCGGTGCGATCGCGATTGGGTACCGGGCCTGTCCGGCCGTTGTCGCAATTCGGCAAGTCTGACGCTGGATCATCTGGTTTGAGCATGACTCATTCGATTTCGTAGACCAGCGAGACGTGCGCGGGAACCGTAACCTCGCCGGCTTCCACCGGGGTAGGCTCGTTCGCGACGCCCGCCGCCATCGCGCGAAACGCGATCGGCATCGGACGCGACTCGGAGGCGGTCGTCGCGCTGTAGATGCGCTTGAGCTTCACCCCGAGGCTCGCGGCGAGCACGGTCGCCTGCGCTTGCGCGTCCTGCGATGCCTTCGCGATAGCCTCGCTGCGCGCCGCGGTATTGTCCTTGAGCATGAAGTCAATCGAATTGATCCGGTTCGCGCCGGCTCCGATCGCCGTATCGATCAGCGGTCCGACCAGCTTCATATCGGTGGTCTCGACTCTGATCGAATTCTCCGCGCGGTAGCCGATGATCTGTTGCCGCTCGTGCATCGGCCGCTCGCTATAGTCCGGGAAGAGATTATAGCCGCCGGTCCGGATGGTGCCCTTGTCGCCGAGTTTCGACCGGAGTGCATCGGAGACCTTGTCGGACAGATTCGCGTTGAGCCTGGCGCATTCCTCGGCCTTGACGGCGTGGGTTTCGATCGCGACGTTCAGCGAGGCCAGGTCCGGCTTGGCGCGTGCCTCGCCGTTCCCTTCGACAACAATTGTTCTGAGCCCGGGTGGAATCGAAGCGGCCGGAGTCTCCTGGCCGGCAGTGGGAAGTGCCTGCACTGCAATTGCGAGCAACATCAGAATCGCAACCGGCGCAAGGTCGAGCCGCCTCACCGCGCGGCACGATTCGCGCGTTTCTATTGATAACATCGGAATCCCCGGACTAAGCTGCCAAACGAGGCGACCATTCGATGATTGAATCGGCGCCGACAAGCGAGGTCAAGGAGCAGCATGAAGGGTAAAGCCGCGGTACTCAAGGGATTTCGTCAACCGTACGAGATCGAGGAATTTCCGATTCCGGAGGTCGAGCCCGGCGCCATTCTGATCAAGGTCTCGATGGCGAACATATGCGGCTCGGACCTGCATATATGGCGCGGCGACCTGCCGATACCGATCCCGCCCGAGGGCGCGATTTTCGGCCATGAGATGACCGGCCGGGTGGCGAAGCTCGGTGCCGGCGTCAGCACCGACAGCATGGGCGACTCCCTCAAGGAGGGCGACCGGATCGTCTATTGCTATTTCAATCCGTGCGGCAAGTGCTACCAGTGCCTGCTCGGCCATCGCGCGGCATGTCCCAACAAGCTTTCGAACATGACCGGCTCGATCAAGAATCCGCCGCACTTCCTGGGTGGGTTTGCGGAGTACTACTACCTGCGGCCCGGCATGTTCGTCTTCAAGGTTCCCGATTCGCTCTCGGATGATTTGGTGGCGCCGGTGAACTGCGCGCTCAGCCAGGTGATCTACGGGCTTATCCAGGCCGGGCTGCGCTTCGATGATACGGTGGCGATCCAGGGCGCCGGCGGGCTCGGACTCAACGCGATCGCGGTCGCGCGCGAGATGGGCGCGGGGCAGATCATCGCGATCGACGGAGTGCCGGCGCGGCTCGAACTCGCCAAACAGTTCGGCGCCGACGCGACCGTCGATATCACCAAGGAAAGCGCGCTCGGGAAAGTATTCGAGCTGACCAAGGGACGCGGCGCTGACGTGGTTTGCGAGCTGGTCGGCCTGCCCGCGGTCGTTCCGGAGGGCCTGATGATGGTGCGGCAGGGCGGCACCTACCTGGAGATCGGCAACATCTCGATGGGCCAGAGCGTGCCGATCGATCCGTCCGCGCTGGTATGGGGCAACAAGCGGATCGTCGGCGTCGTGATGTACGATCCGTGGGTGATTCCCAAGGCGCTCCACTTTCTGGAACGCACGCGTGAAAAATATCCGATCGGCAAGGTCCTGTCGCACAAGTTCCCCTTGAGCAAAATCAACGACGCCTTCAACCAGGCCGAGTGGATCAATCGCCAGAAGGACGTAGCGATCACGCGCGCCGCGCTGACGATGGAATGACCTGCGGTGAGGAAAAGGGGAAAGCGGCGGCGGGTTCGGAAGGCGGTAGTCTTTGTGTCACATGCTGCCCGCGACGAATGGATAGCGAAACAGATATCAGCCCACCTTGAGAAGCACGGCGCGAAGACCTTCCTCTACGAAATCGACGTAGAGAGCGGAGACGACTTCGAAAGAGAGCTCGTGAGCGCATTGCGTCAATGCACCGAACTGTTGGTGCTTGTTACGCCCTCGTCTGTGGACCGCTATTATATATGGATGGAGATTGGTGCAGCCCTCGTCCAAAGAAAGAGAGTGACGGCCATTCTGTACCCGTGGACTTTTGAGGAACTGGTGTCGGAGAAGAAGAATATTCCAGTCTTGATAAGACGTACCATCGCGCTCAACATCAATGACCTCGACCGGTTCTTTGACGAGTTCAGCGCTCGCTGTTGAGGCAAAGAAGACGATGTCAGACAGGCATGAAAGAGAACCCAAGCTCTTTATCTCCCATACCCAGCAGGATGCGGATTTAGCCCGAAAGCTGCTCCGAGCTCTCGGTAAGCTCGGGATAGACGCATGGACTTTCGAGGACGACAGCACAGCCAAGCACATCGCTGCCAAGCTTGAAAAGTTGAGGGTCACTTCCTGCTATGTCGTCCTGGTCTCGGATAAGGCGCTGAATTCTCCCAACGTCAATTTCGAGATAGGCGCGGCCATTGGGCTAGAAAAAAAGCTAATTCCCGTGTTTCTTACAAGGCATGCCCGACGCGACGCTCCCAGGCCGCTGCGCAGCCGCATCGGCATCTTCGCCGAGCATATGTCGCCCGACGACATCGCGGCGAGGATCGTCGGTTCGATTGAACGTGAGGCCGCCTGATTCCGAACCACCTCATCTAGGGGCAACCGTGTGTTGAAGCGGTTCGCTCTGTAACGCATTTCGTTGCCCCAAGTGCAGGGCACCGTTGAGAGAACAATGCTCTGTGAACAACACAAAGCCGCGTGGGATCGCGACGGATTTTTCATCCTCGAGCGGCTGGTCGATGCGGCCGCCGGCGATGCGATGCTGGCCGAGACTATCGAGTTGGTGCGCCGGGTCATTCCCGTCGAGCGTCCGGCGGTTGATTTCCACAACGTTGACGGCGCGATGATTCATCTCGAGAAGAAACCGAATCCCGATGCACGCGTGCCCGAGGATCACGTCTCGAAGGTGTTCACGCTCCATCGCCGGCCCCGCTTCGCCGCTTTCGCGCAGATGCCTGCGCTGCTCGAAGCGCTGGTCGCCGTCATGGGCGAGGACGACCTCGATTGCTTCCAGAGCCAGATGATCTTCAAGAATCCCGGCGCGATGGGCCAGCCGTACCATCAGGATTCCTTCTATTTCCAGTTCGACCATCCGCAAGTAGGAGTCTGGCTCGCGATCAGCGAGGCGACGCTTGAAAACGGATGCCTGGTCGTGCTGCCGGGGTCGCATCGCGAGCCGATCCATCCCCACGTGGTGCCCGAGCGTATCGGATCGAATTACGGCTACCTGGAAATCGTCGATCAGGATTTCAGCGGCGAGGTGCCGGTGCTGATGAATCCCGGCGATGTGCTGGTATTCAACGCCAACCTGATGCATCGGTCGTACGACAATCGCGCCCGCTCGCGGCGCGCGGCGCTGGTCTATCACTATGCTGCCGCCGGCACGAAGATTGTCGGCCAGCGTTACCCGGTGTTTGATTTCGCGCCCGCCTGCCGCCAAGGCCGGCCCGTCGCCACTTGACGCGCGACCGGGCGCTTGAGCGGAAGCTTTGCGATTCCCGAGCGCCGGCGGTTGAATCGCGTCCGATCCTCGGTCTGAATAGTAGGTTCGATGGCAGACAAACAGGACGAGAGAAAGATCACTCCGCGCAGCCAGGACTTCGCGGCCTGGTACAACGACGTGGTGCTGCGCGCCGAGCTCGCCGACTACTCGCCGGTGCGCGGCTGTATCGTGATTCGGCCTGAGGGATTCGGCATCTGGGAGGCGCTACGCGACGAGCTCGACCGCAGGATCAAGAAAACCGGCGCCCGCAACGCCTACTTTCCGCTGTTCATCCCGCAGAGCTTTCTGAATAAGGAAGCGCAGCACGTCGCGGGCTTTGCGCCCGAGGTCGCGGTCGTGACTCGCGGCGGCGGCAAGGAGCTGGAAGAACCGCTGGTGGTGCGGCCCACCTCCGAAACGATCATCAACCATTTTTTCGCGCAGTGGATTCATTCCCATCGCGACCTGCCGATGATGATCAACCAATGGTGCAACGTCGTGCGATGGGAGCTGCGCACGCGGCTGTTCCTGCGCACTGCGGAATTCCTGTGGCAGGAAGGCCATACCGCGCACGCCACGCGCGAAGAGGCCGAGCGCGAGACGCTGATGATCCTCGACCTGTATCGCGCCTTCTGCGAAGACTTTCTCGCGATTCCCGTGCTGGCGGGACGCAAGAGCGCCGCCGAGCGCTTTCCCGGCGCCGACGAGACCTACACCGTCGAGGGCCTGATGGGCGACGGGCGCGCGCTGCAATGCGGGACCACGCATTTTCTGGGACAAAACTTCGCCCGCGCTTTCGAAATCCGCTACCTCGACGAGCAAAACCAACTGCAACATCCGTGGCAGACCAGTTGGGGCGTCTCGACTCGCCTGCTGGGCGCGATCGTGATGGCCCACGGCGACGACCAGGGCCTGCGCATCCCGCCCACAGTTGCCCCAACCCAGGTGGTTATCGTGCCGATTTGGCGCAAGCCGGAGGAGCGCGACAAGGTCCTCGCAGCCGCACGCGCGGCGCTGGAGGGGCTGGAGCGCGCCGGAGCGCGCGCCCGATTGGACGAGCGTGAGGGCGTTACGCCCGGATTCAAGTTCAACGATTGGGAGATGCGCGGCGTGCCGCTCAGGATCGAAATCGGCCCGCGCGACGTGGTCGCGGGCGAAGTGGTCGCCGCGCGCCGCGATCTGCCGCCGGGGCAGAACAAGTCGAAGCTCAAAATGGAATCGATTGCCGAGAGCACTCCGGCGCTGCTGAACGAAATTCAGCGCAGCCTCTACGACCAATCCAAGCATGCGCGCGAGACCGGGACCCGCCAATTCAGCGACTATTCCAGCCTGCGCGCGCAGATGGAAGGTGAAGGCGGCGGCGGCTTCGCCGACGTCTACTGGTGCGGGAGCCCGGCCTGCGAAACCAGAATTCGCGAAGAAACGCGCGCCACCTGCCGGGCGATCCCGCTCGGCCAGAATGCTCCGGCCGGCCAATGTATCGTCTGCGGCGAATCCGCCCCGGAGCGCGCTTTTTTCGCCAAAGCGTATTGAACGCGCGCTTCCCCGCAGTCGCGATCCGATCGGGCCTCCAAGCCACGGCAACTTAGGTCTTGTCTCGGACTACGAAAACCGATGTAGACTTAGCGTAGGGGCTTTGAGATGAAGGCTTGCTCCGAAACCCTTCGCTATCGGCAGATCTACGCGCTCGGATACGCGTTCGCCGGCCTCACCGAGCTCGATGAGCTGATTCCGTTCGTGATCGCCAAGTGCCGGGAGCTGCTCGAAGCGCAAGGCGTGTCGGTCCTGTTACTCGATCAGAAAGACGGCAAATTATACTTTCCATATATTTCGGAGGAGGATCCGGAAGTCCGGGGACGGCTGGCGAGACTCAGGTTTGCCGCCGACAGCGGGATTGCGGGCGCGGTACTTCGCAGCGGGCGGGCCGAGAAGGTCGATGATGTCCGCACCGATCCGCGCTTTTACTCCACCATCGACCACCACACCGGATTCACCACCCGGTCGATTCTCGCTGCGCCGCTGATTGCGCAGGAAGCGCCGCTCGGAGTTATCGAGGTGGTCAACCGCCACGATAACGAACCGTTTTCGGACGACGACCTGACGCTGCTGGAAGATCTGGCCCGCAGTATCGCAGTAGCGGTCCGCAATGCCCACCACTTCGACCGGCTCCGGGCCTCCGAGCGGCACCTGCGCGTGCAGGTCGCCGATCTCAGGAGCGAGCTCGCCCGCCACGACCCGTTCCGCGAAATCGTAGCGGCCAGCGCCGCCATGACCGAAGTCTTTCCGCAGATGGAAAGCGCAGCCACCTCGACGATTCCGGTCCTGATCGAGGGCGAAACCGGGACCGGCAAGGAACTCGTCGCCCGCGCGATCCATCGGACCAGCGCGCGCTCCGAGGGCCCGTTTCTCGCGATCAACTGCGCGGCGATTCCCGAGATGCTGCTCGAAAGCGAAATGTTCGGCCATCGGCGCGGCTCCTTCACCGGCGCGACCACCGACCAGGCGGGGATTTTCCGGACTGCGTCGGGCGGTACGATCTTCCTCGACGAGATCGGCGAGATGCCGCTGACGATGCAGACCAAGCTCCTGCGCGTGATCGAGGACGGCGAGGTTACGTCGCTCGGCGATGCGCGCCCGCAAAGGGTCGACGTGCGGCTGATCTCGGCGACCAATCGCGACTTGAGGCAGGCGCTCGCGACCGGCAGTTTCCGAAAAGACCTGTACTATCGCCTGGCGGGTTTCCCGATTCAGTTGCCGGCGCTTCGCGAGCGGCCCGAGGACATCCCGTTGCTCGCGGCGCGATTTCTTCACTCCTGCAGCGAGCGCGATGGCAAGCGGATACCCGGGTTCGATCCCGCGGCGATCGAGCGGCTCTGTGCCTTCGACTGGCCCGGCAATGTGCGCGAGCTTCGCAACGAGATCGAACGCGCGGTGGCGCTGACGCCCGATGGCGCAATGATCACGGCCGAATGCCTGTCCCAATCGCTGAAAGATAGCGCAACGGGGACGCAAGCGGCGGGCGTCGAAAGCGCTGCCGACGGAGCGCCTTCGCCGCCGTCTCTAGTCGCCGAGGACGCTGGCCTGCTCGATGATGCGCGTGAAAAGTTCGAGGCGAAATTTATCGCGGCGGCGCTCGCGCGCCACAAGGGCAACGTCCTGCGCACCGCCGCCGCGCTCGGCGTCTCGCGCGCCACGCTGCTGCGCAAGATCAAGCAGTACGGACTGCGCTAGAGGGCCGAGATCCCCGGCGCGGAGCGGGAGAAAGTCCTCCTAGCCGAGCGCGACCAGGTCGTAAGCGGGCGGCAGTTTCTCCGCGATCTGACTCACGCTCGCGCCGCGATTGCGTGCCGCGATAACCGAGCCGTCGCTCCTCACGCCGAAAAACCGGCTCGGGTCGCCGGGGTCGCGCGCAAACCGCATCATCATTCCCCGCGCCGGCCCGCCCGGATCGGAGATCGGCTCGAAGCTATTCCCGCGATCGCCGCTGCGAAACATGAGCGCATCAGCGCCCCCGCCCGCCATCCACATCGGAGGCGGCCCGGCGGCTGCGGCGGTATAGACGACTTCGGTCTGCTCGCTGTCGACCAGAATCGGGATCGTGTAGCTGCGGTTGAATCCCTGCGTGACGCGCCGCCACGATCCGCCAGAATCCTCGGACAGATAAAAGCCGCCGCCGGTGGTCGCATAGAGGCGGCGCGAATCCGCGGGGTCGATCGCAATCGTGTGGACATCGCAGTAAAGCCCGCGGTTGAGCACCTCGAAACTTTCTCCGCTATCGCGCGAGCGGATGACTCCGCCTTCCTCCACGCCGATGTACATGGTCGCCGGATTGGCGCGATCGAACACGATCGAGCGCACGTGCGGAATGTGCGGCGGGGGTGGAAACGTCCACTTGTCGCGGCCGGGAACTTCAAGGAAGCGTTTGCACTCCACGAAGCTTCGGCCCGCGTCGGTGCTGCGGAACAGGCGCGCGTGCGAGGTGCCGATGAAGAGCTGATCCGGCGAGTCGGGCGGCGTCGCAGCCGCCCAAACGTCCTCGTCGCGCGCGAGCGACGGCGTGATATCGGTCCAGGTCTTGCCGCCGTCTCTGGAGCGCGCGAGCGATCCTCTGCCGCGCGCGCTACCCATCGAGGCAAACCCAGTCGCCCCGGCATAGATCAATCCCGGGTCGCGGCAGTCCTGCGCCATGCACCAGATCGAAGATGGATCCGCCAGCACCATCAGCGGCGCGCCGCGCCGGTCCGGATCGAGAACGACGATTCCTTTTGAAGTGCCGACGCAAAGACGCATAGCGATCGCCCTCCTTCGCGCGCGGCTCGTATCCGCGCGCAGACTGGAGAAGAGCCTGCCTGGACAATACTCTTTCGATTAAGAGCGCAAAACGACCCCGGCTCAGAGCCCGTGTCCTTTGGGGGATTGGCGGAAGCAGGCACCCTCATCTGCGCGGCCCGCATCGGCCCGCTTTGTCTTCTCCCGCAACTGAGCGGGAGAAGGTTTCAGAACACCTCTCCCGCTTTTTCGCGGGAGAGGACGGCGAGCTTCTTTAGCTCGCCGGGTGAGGGTGCCTGCTGTCGGTGCTGGCGCGCGGGGAAAAAGCTCGTCAGGTGAGCTTCGCTCCGACGCGAAGCTCGCCCGCGTCCGCCAGCTCCTGCGGCGCGACTTTCTTTGGATCCGTATCGAAGCGCACGCGCCGCATCACGGTCGTGGCGCCGCGCAGGGCAAACCGCATCCCGGTACCGTCGATCGCGACGATCGTGCCCGGCTCGGCGTTCGGCTCGCCCGGCTCGAAGGCCGCGTCGTAGAGACGCAGGCGCCGGTCGCCCATCATCACATACGCGCCGGGCTGTGGATCGCATCCGCGGATCAGGTTGTACACCTCGCGAGCCGGCTTGCCTGGGTCCACTCTCGCGTGCTCGTCGCGGCAGGGCGGCTCGTAGGTCGCAAGCTGCTCGTCCTGCGCAATCGCCGGCGCGGTTCCAGCTTCGATCTGATCGACGGCCTCAATCAGGGTATCGATTCCGAGCGGAAAGAGCCGGTTGAAGTAGATCGAGCCGGTCGTGTCCGTCTCTTCTATCGGCACGCGCCGCTGGATCAGTATCGGCCCGGTATCGATTCCCTTGTCGGGCCAGAACCAGGTGACGCCGGTTTCGTGGTCGCCGTGAATTATCGCCCAGTTGATTCCGCTGGCGCCGCGATGGCGTGGCAGGAGCGAGGGATGGAAGCAAATCGACTTGAAGCGCGGCGCGTACAGTATCCGCTCCGGCACTATTATGGTGACGAACGCCATTATTGCGAGGTCGGCGCCGAGCGATTTGAATTGCTCGAAGGCGGCGTCGCCGCGAAACGATTTCGGCTGGCTGAGCGGCACGCCAAGCTGGAGCGCCTTTGACTTGAGAGGATCGGGCCGGCCGCCGGGAGCGTCGGGCGGCGCAAACACGTGGACGATTTCCCGGCCGCGCGCGTGCAACACCTCCAGCGCCTTCTCCGCGAAGGCCGCCTGACCCATGAGCGCGATTCGCAATTCATTTCCTCCGGTGAGTTACCAAATCAAAACCGGCGGCGGGCGTCAAAAGCAAATCGCGGGCGCACCAACGCAGGCGGTTCGATCGAATTTCTCCGCGTCGCGATTGACAGGCTCTGGCGCCGACCGATTTATTAGAAGGCCGGTCTACCAGGAGATGTTGTGAAGTCGGATCGGAAAATCTTCCGCGTGATGCTCGCACTTGGATTCCTTGCCGGCGCGATGATCGCGATCGCGACCGCGCAGGCATTCGCGCAGGCCGCCAAGGGCCGGATCTTCATTCTGATCGTGTGCGACGGGCTGCGGCCCGACCTGGTGACGGAGCAGAATATGCCCAGCCTGTTCGCGATGGCGCGTCAGGGGGTGCGCTTCGACCGCCATCACAGCCTCTACCCGACGCTCACGATGGTGAACGCGGGCGGGCTTTCGACTGGTGCGCAACCTGGAGTCGACGGAGTGCTGGGCAACACGATGTACTTTGGGGGCGTGACCGGTGCGAAGACCTCCACCAGCCTCGGCGCCCTGATCGGTCGTCCGGTGGCGCTCGAAGGTCCAAAAATTCTCGGACAACTCAACGCTCCCGACGCCCTCGACGGTCGTCTGCTGGCGCTGGACACGGTGGAGCAGGAAGCGGAGCGCGAGGGCGGTTATATCGCGATCATGGGCAAGGCCGGACCGGCCTTCCTGTTCGACAACCGCGTGGCCGGCCTCAACGACGGCCGCGATTTCCTGAACGAACCGCACAAGGACTTCCTGTTCGCGACCGACGATCTGATCGCAGCTCCGCCCGAATCGAAAGCGGCCGCCGATACGATCAAGCCGCCGGCCGGCAAGGGCGGCACCTCCGCGAGCGACGCCTTTTACACCACGCTCGCGATCGACAAGGCGATTCCGGCGGCGAAAGCGGCCTCGGAAGGCGGCCGTCCCGCGATAGTCGTGTTATGGCTGCGCGATCCCGACGCGACCCAGCATCGCGCAGGCCTCGGAACGCTCCCGGATTTCCAGGCCCTGTCGGCCACGGACGCGGATATCGCCAGGGTTCGCAGCGCGATCGCGGCCAACGGCCTTGAGCGGCGAACCGATCTGATGGTCGTGTCGGATCATGGATTCGCCACGGTGCGAATGAAGGTAAATCTGAGCGGGCTGCTGGTCGCGGCGGGACTCAAGAAATCGGACGACAGCAACGAGGTGATGATCGTCCGCAACGGCGGAACCGATTTCATCTACCTGTCGCCCGAGGAGTTCAAGACCCCCGATGCGCGGCGCGACATTTTGCAGAAGATCGTCAACTTCGCCGAGGCGCAGGAATGGTGCGGGCCGATCTTCTCGCGCGATCCGGCGCCGGCGGACGGCCGCCGCCGCGTGGCCGACTACTCCGGATGGATCGGCGGCACTTTCAACGAGGCGTCGGTCGGAATCTACAATCAGGCGCGCTCGCCGGACCTCGTGGTCTCGTTTCGCGAGTTCCCTGACATGGACAATTCATCGCTGACCGGTCCCGATAAACCGGCTTTCGCGATCGACGCGCAGGGCCAGCACGCCGTTCCCAATCATTCCAGCGAGCTGGTGCGTCCGGTGAAGGGGGTGAACTACGCCGACGGATTGGGAACCGGGCTCGGGATGCACGGCACGGCCGGCGATCGCGAGCTGCACAACTTCTGCGCCGCTATCGGCCCCGACTTCCGCCAGGGCTACGTCGATCGGAGCCCGACCGGCAACGCGGACGTTGCGCCTACGATGTCGCGAATCCTGGTGCTCCAGCCCAATGTCGGGCCGGGCGGTGCGTATGCGACCGGACGCGTGATGGAGGAAGCGCTCAGCGACGGTGGCGGAAGGCCGGGTCCCGCGCGCCCGCTCCAGATGAGGACTGACCTCGAATTGCAGGGCGTGCGCGTCGTGACCACCCTGATCGCCACTCAACTTGGCCGGCGCGTCTACCTCGACGACTCGCGCGTCGAGCGCATCCCGCTGGGCCGCTCACCGTAAACCGATCGGCGCCACGGTCCTGTTCCGCTAATTGCACGCGCAATTGGTGCATCGTCTTGGGATCGCCAAGGGCTGCGTCTGCGCCAGGACCGTGCTCGATGGAGGCTGGATTAACGGCGACCCCGGTTCAGTGCTCAGATACCCCAGGCACTGACCCTGCGCCGCTTGCTCGGCCAAAATGTAGTTCGACGCCGATAGCCGCCCCATCCAGGCCACCGGCTGACCCGGCGCATAGCAACTGCACGAGAAGACCTTCGGCGTAGGCGCCGGGATTGGAGTTGGGGCGGGTGTGGGCACCGGCACCGGGGTCGCCACTATCGGGACGGCTTGCGCGCGCAACTCTCCGCACGGCATCGCCGCCAACACCAGGCCCAGCGCGGCCGTCGCAATCAGCACCCGTCGAATTCCCGTCATGCCCATCAAGGCCCTCCGCCGATCCGGCGACCGCCGATGCGATGCGCCGCCGGTACTGGTACAGTTGATCATCATTTGAATTTTGCCTCGGCGCTTTCAAGGGATCGCTGTCCGATCGATCCCGTCGAAAAGCCCGATCTGGAGAGATCCGCATGCTGAAGAGGCTCTTCCGTTGGTTGATCAGGACCGCGATCATAGTGATGGTATTGCTCCTGATCGCGGCGATTGCCGACTACGTAAACCATCGCGTCAAACGCGGCTCGGTGCTGGTCGTCACACTCGACGGTCCGGTGGTCGAGCGTGGACGCGTCGGAATCGGCTCGCTGCTCAACGTCGGCGCGGAAACGCCGCTCAACCAGGTCCGCAGCGCGCTCGATAAGGCCTGCCGCGATCCACGGATCGTCGGTGCGGCGCTGAAGATCGTGGATCCCGAGATGGAGCTCGCGCAGGCGCAGGAAATCACCGCGCTGGTCAAGGACTTCGCGAGTCATGGCAAATGGACCACCGCCTACATGGAGACCGCAGGCGAAGAGGGTCCGGGCAACCTGCCTTACCTGGTCGCGTCGGCCGCGCGCGAGGTCTCTATCATGCCGCAAGGCGAGCTCAACCTGATCGGGGTCGGCGTGCGGGAGATCTTCGCGCGGAGCGCCTTCGACTTGCTCGGAATCCGGCCCAACTTCGCCGCGATCGGCAAGTACAAGAGCGCGATGAACATTTTCACCGAGAAGGACTTTACGCCCGCCCAGCACGAAGAGGACGAATCGCTGGTCTCCGATCTCTACGGCCAGCTCGTAAGCCAAATCTCCGATCAACGCCATCTCGATCGGGACTCGATTCGCACCATGATCGATCAGGCGCCGCTCAGCGCCGAGGCCGGGCTCAAGAATCATCTGGTCGACCGGCTGGAGTACGAGGACGCCTTCGACGATCGGGTGAAGCATCATGACGGAACCGAAGAGCATCCGCTGGTTGATTACGGCGACTACGTGCGTCCGCGGCTCCTGCCGGGCCTGCACGCCAACGACCGAATCGCGGTGATTTACGGCGACGGCGACATCGTGCGCAATGCCGGAGAGCTTGGCACCGGCGGAAACTCGATGACTTCGGACCGGATGGTCGAGGCCTTCAAGAGCGCGCACGACGACAACTCGGTCAAGGCGATCGTTTTCCGAATCAATTCTCCCGGCGGCTCGGTGCTGGCCTCCGAGCTGATCCGGCACGCGGCCGAGCTTGCCGCGCTCGACAAGCCGATGATCGTGAGCATGTCCAGCTACGGCGCCTCGGGCGGCTACTGGGTTGCCACCCCGGCCAGGCGGATCTTCGCGGAGCCCGGCACGATCACCGGGTCGATCGGCGTCCTGGCGGGCAAGTTCAACGTCGCGCCGATGGCCCAGAAGTTCGGCGTCAACAGCGGCTCGATCACGCGCGGCGCGAACTTCGAGATGTTCGACGAGTTCACCGACTTCACGCCTGCGCAGGAGAACACCCTGCGCGAACAAGTGCTCGGCGACACCTACCAGCGCTTCGTCAAGCTGGTCGCAGGCTCGCGCCATCTGACCTACCAGCAGGTCGACCAGATCGCGCAGGGCCGCGTCTGGACGGGCGCGCAGGCGGCCGGGATCAAGCTGGTGGACGGACTCGGCGGCTTCGACGCGGCGCTCGAAGCGGCGAAGAAGGAGGCCAAGCTCGCGCCCGGCGCGCCGCTCGAGCTCGTCGAGCTGCCGGAGCAGCCGAGCATCGTCGAGCAGTTGCTGAGCGGCGGACTTGGCGCGCACGCGGCGCTCGGTCCGGCGGCGAGCCTGATTGGAACGTGGCGTTGGATGGCGCGAGTCGCGGCGGCGCGCCGGGCCGCGCTCGGCGGCGCATATTGTCCGCTCGTCCCGGTGATGTGATCGCGCCGGTGAGGTGATCGCGCGGCCAAATCGTTGTGATAGAACTCGAACTGTCGGGAAAGGAGAGTCTTGAGTGCAATGGTGGGTTTGCGCTGGCAGTCTGATTCGGGACCACTCGTGCCTGTCTTTTCGGTCCTGATTGCTTTGTGCGTCGGCTGCGATTTGCAAAATATGACCCGTCAACCGGGGGAGCCCGGCGCGGCAACGCGCTCGCCGGCTGCTCCATCCAGCCCGTGGCTCGCGCGGCTCAACGGATATCGAGAACCTGAGGGACTCGCGCCGGTCGCCGAAAATCCCGCGCTGAGCGAGGGCGACCTCGCGCACGCCCGCTATCTCGTGAAGAACAATATGATCGGGATCGGCTACGGAGCGGAGATGCACAACGAGGATCCGAGCAATCCTTGGTACTCGCGGGAGGGCCTCGAAGCAGCCAGGGCGAGCAACGTCATCCCGCCCGGCAACTCTCCGTTTGATGGCCCCGAGGCGATCGACGTCTGGATGTCTGCGCCGTTCCACGCGCTGCCGATTCTCGATCCTGACCTGCGCGAAGCCGGATTCGCCGAATATTGCCAGGGTCCGGAGTGCGCGGCTGCGCTCCGCGTCGGCCGCGACGAGTCGTGGTTCCGAAATCCGGCGCATACACGGCTGGAGGATCCGGAGCGGCAGCAGCACGACAATCCCTACGTGTACGAGCTGACGGTCCGGACCAAGGCGCTCGCGTCTCCGGTGGAAGTCCCGCCTGACGGCTCGACTATCACGCACGGATCGTTCGACGGCGGCGAATGGCCCAATCCGCTCGCCTCATGCCCCGGCTATCAGCCGCCGACGGGGCCAGCCGTGATCCTGGAACTTGGCACCGAGGTAAACCCCGAGATCTCGAGCCATTCGTTTTCATCGGACGGCGTGCCGCTCGAGCACTGCGTGTTCAACGCGGACAGTTACACGAACTCCGATGAAACGCAGCAGCAGGCGGCCCGCTCCGACCTCAAGCTCATGGGCGCGATCGTGATGATGCCGAGGGCGCCCCTGGTTGTAGGCAAGACTTATGAGGTGGTCGTAACCGCGGGCGACCAGACTCATCAATGGTCGTTCAAATTCGCACCGAAAACACCACCCGCGTCGAATTAGTGCCGGCCCTGGCATGTACCACACAGTAATCGGACTCCTGATGGCGGCGTTGACGGGCGTGGTCTTTTACCTGATCGGCCGCAAGCGTTACAAATGTCCCTGGTGCGCGCGGATCGTAAAGTGGAACGATGAACGATGCCCCCATTGCGGCGACGACATGAAGTCGCAGCATCGCGTAGGCCCGCCGCCCAGCAAGATCACCCAGCCGCCGCTGATCGTGCGCCCGATGCCCTCGGCCACGCCTCCCTCGCGCCGCCGCGATTCGCGTCGCCCGAACGCCGGCGAATAGCAGTCGCCAGTCGAGTTTGCTCGCCGGCGTTTGCTTCTGGCACACTTGACGGACTGTAGGGTATCGTTCCGATACCGGCAGATGAGCCGACGACCACGAGGTCTTGTGACGAGAATCGGCCCGACGACTAACGACGACAAGGAACCGTCGCTCAGCAGGCGGCGGTTTGTCAGGCTTGGCCTATTCGCTTCGGCGACTTGTCTTCTACCGCGCCCGGCTGTGGCCGCGGTGTGGAGGCGCGTCGACGCGGGCGCTCGAAAGCTCTCCTTTTACAACCTGCATACCGGCGAAACCCTGACGACTATGTATTGGGCCGACGGCAAATACGTTGCGGGGGCTTTGGGCGAGATCAACTACATCCTGCGCGATTTCCGGCGCAACGAGGTCAAGCCGATCGACGCGCGCCTGCTCGATCTGCTGTACGCGCTGCGGATGAGTCTCGATACGAACGCTCCCTTCCAGGTGATCTCCGGCTATCGCTCGCCGCTGACCAACGCGCTGCTCCGCCGCGCGAGTGAAGGAGTAGCCGCGCACAGCCTGCACCTCAAAGGACAGGCGATAGACTTGAGAGTGCCGGGCCGGGAACTGTCGGTCGTGCGGGGCGCGGCGCTCGCGCTGCAAGGCGGCGGCGTTGGCTATTACCCTCGTTCTGATTTCGTACACGTCAACGTCGGCCGGATCCGAACCTGGTAGTGAATCGCGCCTGCCCCATTCTGGCGGCGGTGATCGTCCCGCTTTGGCTGGGATACGCGTTATGCCAGGCACCGCCGGCCGGTGTCGTCTTTTCAGGCGCTCTACAGGGCCAGGCCGCCGGCAGTCTCTCATCGCCTGCGCAGGCAGAACTGAAAGATCTGATCGACGCGGGGATGCTTTCCGACCTGCGTTGGCCGAATTTCACTGACTATCGAATCCACGTCAGCAAGTTTTACGAGGCCGGCGGCTATTCGACGGCCTGGGTGCGAAACGACGAGCCAACTCCGCAAGCCCGCGCGATGATCCAGCTCTTTAAACAGGCTTCGACCGAGGGGCTGGATCCCGAGGCTTATGACGCCTCGCGCTGGGACGGCCGTTTGGCGAAGCTGGCGCCGTCGGTGTCGCATCCTGCCGATACCGACCTCGTGCACTTCGATCTGGCGCTGACCGTCTCCACGATGCGCTACATTTCCGACTTGCACATCGGCAGGGTGAACCCCCAGCATTTCAAGTTCGGTCTCGAACGTCGGACCCAAAAAGTACGATCTGCCGGAACTTCTGCGCACTCAGGTGATTCAATCTCAGGACGTCGACGCGGTAATCGCAAAGGCCGAGCCGCCGTACTCCGGCTACCGGCGGGTCAAAGCCGCGCTGGCAACGTATCGGAAACTCGCTGAGGAAGGCGACGGCGAGCCTCTGCCGATACCGGAAAAGGCCGTCCGGCCCGGGAAGCCGTATCCGCAAGTGGCGAATTTAATCCGGCGTCTGCGCCAACTCGGGGACTGCCCTGCTTCCGGCAGCGATGCGTCCGCGAACGCCGCGATCTACGAAGGCGCAGTCGTCGACGCCGTCAAGCACTTCCAGGATCGACACGGCATCGAGCCCGACGGCGTGTTGGGCAAGGGCACAATCGCTGCGCTTAATGTTCCGCTGAGCGTTCGGGTACGGCAGCTCGAACTCACGCTGGAACGCTATCGATGGATGCCGCCTCACTTCCCTGAGCCGCCCCTGATCGTGAATATCCCCGAGTTCCAGCTCCGCACCTTTCACTGGGAACCCGCCGGCCTGCGCGGCCACCTGATGATGAATGTGGTAGTGGGAAAGGCTTATCACCATCACACGCCGGTATTCGCGGACAACATGCGCTATGTTGTCTTCCGGCCTTACTGGAATGTCCCGCCTTCGATCCAGCGCTCCGAGTTGGTACCGAAGATCCGGCGCGACCGGAATTACCTGGCGGAAAAAGGATTCGAAGTGACTACCACTCGCGGCGAAGTCGTGACCGATGGTGCCGTAACGGACGAGGTCTTGAGCGGACTTGCCGCGGGCGCACTGAGTATACGGCAGAAGCCGGGCCCCAAAAATGCGCTGGGTCTGATCAAGTTCATATTCCCAAATTCCTACAACGTATATCTACACAGTACGCCGGCGCCGGAATTGTTCTCACGAGCCCGGCGCGATTTCAGTCACGGCTGTATCCGGGTTGAGGATCCGGTGGGTCTTGCAGCCTGGGTGCTGCGCGACAAGCCCGAGTGGACCGTGGACCGGATCCGCGCGGTGATGAACGGCGACCAGACGGTCCAGGTCAATCTCGACAAGCCAATCCCGGTCCTAATCCTCTACGCGACCGCATTGGTCGAGGAGGATGGCGAAGTCTATTTCTTCGACGACATCTACGGCTACGACGCGGAGCTCGAAGCAGTGCTGGCAGCCGGTTACCCATATCCCGGCTGATTCACCCGCGAAGTCTGACTCCGTCGGACCTGGCCAGAGCTTGAGACGTTTCCGTTCGGAGTGCAGCAGAAGGAGGTGAAGATGCTCTTGGTAAGCAAGAACGGAACTCTGACTTCGCAGGTCAGCTTCTAGCGGCGCCGGTTTCTCCCGACTGGTCTGCGTTGCAATCTGCGATCCGATACGAAAGAATTTTCGCATGCCCAAAATCGGAGCCTTAATCGAACGCTTCTTCCCAGGAGGGACGCTGAATTCCCGTTCGTGGGATAAGACCCCGCACTGGCCGCCGGACGTCTTCGCATTGACGGCAACCCTGGCGAATATGTCCGGATGCTACAGCCGCACGGCTTTCGCGGATCAGTGGCTACCAGGTTGCTATTTCGACAAAGCCTATCGCGACAGGGTCGAAGAGGCGGGAACGAGCTGGACTACCGGCATGGTACCGCCGAGGGTCAAGCATCTCTGGCGAGTCATCTGGGCAGCTAGAGGAGAAGATGTGCTCGCTCCGCGCGCGGCTTGGTGGAACGAATGCATCGAGCTTATGAGCATCGCCGATCAGGCCTCCGCGGGTATGGGTTTCGCCGCGCCGAAAGAACGGAGTTTGTGTGCCGACTTTGTGCTCAAGCAGCATCGCGCTCTGACACGCAATAGGCGCGTAGAGCTGTCAGTCCCAAAAAGTCTGTGCAGATTGGTTCCGACATCGGAAGTCTGCGTGCAGCCGAAGACGAGAACCCCGCAGGTTGGATGCACCCTTCGTTCGCTCACGCACAATCTCGCGCTGCTCCCCCAGGAAGGCGAGATTCGAACGAAGTGGCTCCTGGTGCCTCGCGAGCGGCGGAACGAGGGTGAGCCATTCAACATTCTTTTGTTTCCGTTTCCATTCCAGATCGACGGCAAATGCTTCTACGCCGAGCCTCCCTCGGACAAGGCCCCGGCGCGATTCTTCGGACTTCGTCAGAACTGGCTTAAGCCGCCCTCAGCGCACCAGTTGCTCGAGATGCTGAAGGGTCTGA
Organism: uncultured delta proteobacterium; assembly: GCA_963749215.1. Lineage (GTDB taxonomy): Bacteria > Desulfobacterota > Binatia > Binatales > Binataceae > CAVVMA01. The sequence goes on from CAVVMA010000015.1 coordinate 194,767, forward strand.
TCGAGTGCGCGAAACACGAGGTGGAAAAGGTCCATGGGCTGATTCTGCCGGAGACCGCGCTTGACGCGCGGGAAATCCAGCGGATCGGAGCGAAATTGGCGCGAGACACGGACCTTGAGATCTTCATTTCGGGCGCCTACGGAAGCGAATCGGCCCGTGAAGAGGATTCCGGAAACAGGGTCTACATGTTCGTCTTTTATGAGCACGAGATCCTCAATTTCTGGCCGCAAGCGAAGCACCATCGGTGGCGCCTCGATGGCGATCAGATCCGCCGCTACCATCTGGGCGACGCGCTGAATCCGCAGGCGGTATGGTGGGAAAAAATTGCCCTGCCCCCGCGCGAGTGCGCATTCTACGTTTTCCGCAACGGCGCGAGCTTGGCGGCATTGGTCTGTGAAGATCTGGCTCGAATCGACCCTGTGCAGGCGGCGCTTCGGGCGATTGGCCCGAACTTGGTCACGGTTCTACTCATGGACGGCCCTCAACTTGAGCGCCGCTGGCCGGGGCGCTATGCCACCGTGCTCGCCGACGATCCGGGCTCTGCGGTTCTAACGCTCAGCTCGATCGGGATGGTATCGCGCGCCGCGATGCCTGGCGGCAAGGAGTATCGCGAAATCGCCCTCTGGAAGGAGCCGGGCGGGGCCGCCAAAGAGCTTTGGCTACCACGCGGATGCCACGGGTTGCTGCTGTCGCTCTCGACATCATGGGAAACGAACTTCACCCTTGACGGCCGTTCGGACGGCGGAGCGACTATGCAGTTGTCGCTTGCCGGACTCCGGCCAATCCGTCATCCGGCTCCGACAGCATGGCTTGACGAGAATCCGTAGCCGCGCAAGAATAAACGCATGGCATCCATTAAGCGTCTGGTCCTGTCGGAAAGCGGCTATCCCAAGAACCACAAATTATTCGAGCGAGCGATGGATAAGCTGTGGAACGATGAAGTTCCAAAAAAACGACGCGCTGCCTTAGACCGATTCGAGCGCTTTGTTATCGGCGCCGACCAGGATTCTAAGGTCGCCGCCGCGACTGCCGAGCCCTCTCTGCCTGAAGTGGCGACAGATTCTGCTGTCCTCGAAAAATAATCACGATCTGGCTGCCCGAGAACAGTAGCACCAGCGCGCCGAGCGTTCTGTCGGTGGCGTGTTTCACGACATCGCAGGTACCCGTCTCTACAACTCGATCACATACCCGTCGGGATCGGCGACGTAGACGTAGGGATGTCCCGGCCCGTGCTCGCCGCGGCTTAGCACCTTGCCGCCGGCGCGCTCGATCTCTTTGACCGCGAAGTCGAGGTCGCCTTTGCTGGCGAGTCTGAACCCGAAATGGGTGACTCCGCCGCTGCCGACCGGCAGCTGCTCGCCGACCTGGCAAAGCGTGATCGTGTCGCGGCATCCGGGCGTGTTCAGGAAGACCATGCCCTGGCCCTCCCAGAACATCACCTGGAGCCCGAATGCCTCCTGGTAAAATCCCAGCGACTTCTTGATATCGCGCACGTTGAGGTTGATATGGGTGAGGCCTTGGGTCTTTATCATCGAATCACCCTCCTACACGGACTTGGCGGATTGGTCCTGCGCCGCGGGAGCGCGCAGCAGAATCTGATCGGCATACAGCGCCGCGATTTCCGCGTCTGACAATCCCAGCACCTCGCGCAGGATCGAATCGTTGTCTTCACCCACTCGCGAAGCCTTCACGTCGGTCCGCGTTGGGAACGACGAGAACCTGACCGGCATCCCGGGGATATCGAACTCGCCGAGCGCGCGATCTTTGACCCGGCGCACGGTTTGGCGCTCGCGCAGATGCAGTTCGGCCATCGCTTCCGCCAGCTTGTAGACCGGCGCGCACGGCACCCGCTCGCGATCGAGCGCGGCCAGCGCCGAGTCTCTATCGGGGAACGTCGCAAGCCACGCTTCGATAATCTCCTTGAGAGCAAAGTTGTTCTTGAGCCGATCGCGCAGGGTCGTAAAGCGCGGGTCGCTCGCCAGCTCCGGGCGGCCCATCGCGCGCCATAGCCGCCCCATCTCGTGTTGCTGCACGACCAGAAAGATGTAGCCGCCGATGGCCTGAAAGACTCCAACCGGACTGCCGGTCGGATGGAGCGAGCCGGCGCGCTTGGGCACGAAACGTCCCGGCCGCATCGAGACCAGCGGCACGGACAGCTCGTGCATATGGAAGTACGTATCGATCAGCGAGGCGTCGATATACTGGCCCTCGCCGGTGCGCTCGCGATTGAGCAGGGCAAAGCCGACCGCCATCGCGGCGGCGACGCCCGCCGAGACGTCGCCAATCGCCATCCCGGGCACCGAAGGCGGCCGATCGGGCTCGCCAATCTGATCGAGAACTCCCGAGTAGGCTGCGCCGAGATAATCGTAGCCGGGTTTGCTGCTCAGCGGCCCCTGTTGCCCCGCCACCGAAATCGAGGCCATCACGAGCTTCGGATTGATTTGCGCGAGCACCTCGTAACCCAGGCCCATCGCGCCGATCACGCCGGGCGCGAAATTTTCCACCACCACGTCGATCTTCGGGATCATCTGCAGCACCAGCTCGACTGCGCGCGGCTTGCGGAGATCGAGCGCGAGGCTTCGCTTGCAATGATTGTGCTGGAAGTAATACGTGCTCATCCCTTCGCGCACGACGCCGAGCGCGCGAACGTGATCGCCCTCGGCCGAGCGCTCGAGCTTGATCACGTCGGCGCCCATCTCGCCGAGAATCCGGGTGCAGGTCGGTCCCGCGACCCAGTGGCTGAAGTCCAGTACGCGATATCCTTCGAGCATCCGCAGCCGATTCGCCATGCCAACCCTCCGCGCCCCCTCGGCGCATCGCATATCCTACAAAGCCGAGTGCTGGAATGTCCAAAGGCGCGTGGGGCATTATACGTCCCACATTGGCGGAGCAGGCCGGGACGTCCCGGCCGGACTGACCTGGGCAGCAGGACTTGGCGACCTCGAATAAATCGACGCTCGATATGATGCGCTCGCGCGATCATCCTGACCGTCGCCGCGACGATCGCGATCATCGCGGTCGTGGCGGGAACGCTCCGGCCGATATTTTTGCCTCGGCAATTATGACGGCTTAGTGAGCGACGGCGACCGAGGAGGAAGAACCGCTGAGACCAATTGCTCGATCCGGCTGTAGTTGAAAAACACCGTCCGCGTAGGGACCCCCATTACGAGCCGAACGAACGACCTGCGGGGTTCTCTGGAGCCGCCAAAGTCCCCGAGCGCTATTTCTGGCGCGTGCTTTCCGGTCTCCGAGGCGGAGAAATCTGCGGCTTGTACGCCGGGGGCTGGGGGAGTTCCAGGAGAAGGAGGATCAAAGATCGGTGTTACCCCATAGTCGATTTCGAGCCTACGGGTCAGTTTGCCCTTGTCTTTTGCGCCGTTGTGAAAAACGAACGTCACCTCGTTGAATGGAACCTTTCGTCCCTCGCACCAGCGCTTTACAAGTTCCACGCAGAGTTTACCGCAGAGGGGGTAACAGGCGAGACCGCCGTCAATTTCGGGAGCATCCAGAAGGTACTTCTGGTTTGCCCTTCTCCAGTCGCGAACGTCCACAATTGCAGTGAAGCCATGTCTGGCGTACCGCCTGATTTGATTAGTCAATTCTCTCGAAAATCGCTTGCGCTTCGCCTCGTTCCCCTTCCAATCCGCGAAGGCCCCGCGACTGTGCGCGAAGTCCTTCAGGTGAAAAAAAGGGACGTCGTACTTTGCTAGAACGTCCCTCCACCGCCTATTGAATTGTTCCCACTCCAGAACGCTAGAGAGGTAGCCTGACACGACAACGAAGGCGCTGTCCTCCGGTGCGCCGCTCTCATCGAAATAGCAGGTGAAGAGCGACACTAGCTGACCAAGCCGAGGGCAGAATGCACGAACCAGAACGTCCGAACGCGTCATATTTCCGCGGGTTGCTCCCGCCGCTGCCATGCTGGCGCTTCCCTTCCGCCCTATCAGCTTCCGTATGCTCGGCCTAGAACATGGGGAGACTGGGCCCCATCTGCTAGCGGGGCCAAACCCGGCATGCGCAGCCGATGTGGAGTGGAACGTTCGGGCGCGGACCCTTTGCGGTCGTGGTCGCGGTCGCAGCCCTCCTGCACATCGGGCACGCCCGGTCTTGCGCGGCGAACTCCCAGTTCGCAACCTCACCAACGCGGTCCCAAGCACGACAGTCGAGGGACTCATATCCAACCCTCACGTATGTTTCCGACACGAGAACGGCTAGCTGCCTGGTGTACGACAAGGCTGCTAAGACCAACGGCAGGGAGAGCTTAGAGAATTCTGCTGGAAGCGCCAGGAGCTCAAAGAATTCTCGAAGAGCGACCTTCGCGGCAAGTCGTTGCGAGATGTCGTTGAGGCTCGCGGCGTAGTCGACCGCCTGATTCTTTCGGACCAAGGCCGGAGCTTGATTACTGTCGGCGGCCAACTCTCGCAACTCCTTGACGCTCAGCGTGGCTAAAATGTCATGTACCGGGATCTGAGCGCCGCGACGGGCGAGACCGGCTTCGACGAGTCTTTCGAGCTTCGGCCGCGAGCGGTGCCCGACCGGGGCAGCGAGCACTTTGCGCTTGCCTACGGCGAATGCCGCGTACATGTCGACGGCGTCCAAGCCAAGACGCTTCACTAACTCGCCCGTTCCCACTAAATCCGGTGTGCCGTCAAGCAGAACTTTCAAGTCAACGAACGCTGGCCTGACGTCCAGAGCCGATATTGCAGCGTCGCAGAAGCCCTTCAATAGATCCTCTCGGTCGCGCTCAGACGAAGCTGACCATTCGCTCGAGGCGATTTTCAGCTCGTCAATCTTCTGGAGATAGATGGGCCGAAAGTTGGCCACGTAGTCGTCGATCTCTTTGCAGCGCACGTCCCCGCTGAGAAAAAAGGGCTGGATACTCTTGTACGAGCCTTGGTCGCCCTGGCGCGTGAACCTCTGGTCGAGCAGACGCTTGATCTCGTACACAACGTTCTCGGTCGTGGAGTACAGCGTTATTGAGAAGCTACCGTTGGGATTTATGATCCAAGAGTTGGCGCCGCGCCTTGGGATCGGCCGACCCAAATCAGGAATTCGATCGGGCAAGGAAAACGAGATCGCTACTTCGGCCGATGGCGGAGGCGCCGGCACTGCTTCAACGGGGACAGAGCTAGCACCCGGCGAAGATCCGACCGCCAGCATACCGCCCTCCGGCGACCCCGGCTGGCTGTTGCCCGACGCTCGGCGGCCAAGCAGTACGGCAAGCGCCACGGCAAGAAGGGCGACGAAGATGACTGTCGAGAACAATGACCCCCCCAGCCGACCTAGCCCGCGCGCGTAACGTCCGCGCCCATCTCGCCGAGAATCCGGGTGCAGGTCGGTCCCGCCACCCAGTGGCTGAAGTCCAGTACGCGATATCCTTCGAGCATCCGCGGCCGATTCGCCATCCCAACCCTCCGCGCCGCATCGGCGCATCGCCTATCCTACAAAGGCGAGTGCTGGAATGTCCAAAGGCACGTGGGGCATTATACGTCCCACATTGGCGGAGCAGCCCGGGACATTCCGGCAGGGCAGCAGAACTTGGCAACCTCGAATAGATCGACGCTCCATAAGATGCGTCCGCTCGCAGTCATCCTGACCGCCGCGATGCTCGCGGCGGTGGTGGCAGGATCGCTCCGGCCGATTCGGATCGCATCGGCAGCCGCGCCCGCCGCTTTCCGCGTCGCGCTGCTGACTCCCGGCCCGGTGAGCGACGCGGGATGGAACGCGGCGGCCTTCGACGGCCTGCAGCTGATCAAATCGCGGCTCGGCGCGGAAACTGCGATGGTGCAAACGACCTCGCCGGCGGACTTCGAAGACGCCTTCCGCGACTTCGGCTCGCGCGGCTTCGACCTGATTTTCGCGCACGGATTCGAGTACACCGACTCCGCGCTCAAGGTCGCCACCTACTTTCCGCGCGCCATGTTCGTGGTCACTTCGGGCAGCGGGTCCTCCCGCAACGTTGCCTCGCTGACTTTCGAAATCGAGCAGGCCGCCTACGTCGAGGGTGTAATCGCGGGCGCGATGTCGAAGAGCGGCGTGGTCGGCGCGGTCGGCGGAATCGAGCTTCCCGCGATCCGGCTGACGTTCGACGGCTTCAAGCGGGGTTTTCTTTCGGTGCGTCCCAAAGGCCGCGTGCTGGTCAGCTTTATCGGGAGCTTCGAGGATGTCGGCGCGGCGAAGGAGGCTGCGCTGGCGCAGATCAGCCAGGGCGCGGACCTGCTCTTCCACAACGCCGACGCCGCCGGGCTCGGCGTTTTCCAGGCAGCCGGGCAGGCGCACATCTACGCCTTCGGCGCCAATCGCAATCAGAACGATGTCGCGCCCGAGGTGGTGCTGGCCAGCGCGGTAACCGATATTCCGAATGCGTTTCTGAAGATCGCAACCGAGGTGAAGGCGGGAAACTTTCATCCCGCGATGATCGAGTTCGGAATGAAGGACGGGATGGTGAACGTCGTTATGAACCCGCGCCTCGCGTCGCGAATTCCGCCCGAGGCGCTGAAGCTCGCCAAGGCGTCGGAAGATCAAATCCGGAGCGGTAAAATTACGTTCGCATCGCAGGCGGCGGCCGGCGGCTAGGCCGTACCGCGCGATCTAATCGAGGAGGCAATCGCGATGTTCGACGTATGCATCGACGTGGAAAACGCGGAGAAGGCGGTCGCCTTCTACCAGGCGATCGGGCTTCGGCTGGAGAAGAGCGACCGCGGATGGGCGAAGATGGCCGACGGCGAAACGGTCTTCTGGATTATGGAGATGCCGTTCGGCAGCTCGGCGTCGTCCGAAGCGGAAATTCCGCGCGCCTACCAGCGCCACTGGACGCCGGTGCATCTGGATTTCGTAGTCGCCGACCTCGACGCGACGATCGAACGGGTGAGGGCCGCCGGCGGAACGATCGAAGGCGCGATCCAGGAGCGTCCGGGCGGCGGGCGCCTCGCCAATGCCGTCGATCCGTCCGGCAACGGAGTCGATTTATTCCAGCGCCCCGCGAAGTAGCCGCGCTACGCGGCGTCGGTGGGATCGTTGGCCGGCGGCGCCATCGCGGTCAGCACGTTGGCGCGCGAGCCGAGCGTGTGCGCGATTCCCGCCAGCAGCTCGAAGCAGCGTCCCACCAGCACGAAGTCGCTCGGCACCCTGATCACGGGGTTCTCACGAATCGTCTTGAAAAGCTCCTCGGTGATTTCCTGGTTGAACTCGCCCTCGAAGCGCTGGCCCGGCGCGCGCCGATTGAGAGCGTGCGCGATCAGCAGCAGTGTGGACGGATCGCCGTTGCGGGTCTCGAAGCCGAGTTCCCTGAACGCCTTGACCGCCGAGGAATCGTTTTGCGTCATGATCGCGAACATCAGGTTGAACAGCGCGTAGCCGAAGCCCTTGGGCAATTCCTTGGAGAGCCCGAAGTCCATCAGGACGAAGCGCGGGATTACCTTGCCGTCGCTCCTGCGATAGGGGTTGACGAAGATGTTGCCCGGATGCGGGTCGGCCTGGAAGAAGCCGCGCGCCAGGATCATCGTCACGTACACGCGCATTAATTCCTGCACCACCGCAGCCGGATTCAGGCCGGCGGCGGCTATCGCGTCCTTGTCGGTCGGCTTGATTCCTGAAACGAACTCCATCGTGATCACGCGGCGCGACGACATTTCGTGGTAGACGCGCGGGACGGTGACCGCGGGATCGTCCTTGAACAGGTCCGCGATTCGTTCGGCGCTGCGGACCTCGCGTTCAAAGTCGAGCTCCAGCATCAGATGCTTCTGCAGCTCCTGAAGCACCGGCATCAGCGCCATCGGCTGCGGATCGAGCCGCTCGTAGATCGAGCAGATCTTCGTCATGTTGGCGATATCGGTGCGGACGACCTCCGCGATGTCCGGGTACTGGATCTTCACCGCGACCACAGTGCCGGTGCCGCGCAGGCGCGCACGATGGACCTGGGCGAGCGAAGCGGCCGCGATCGGACGCGGCTCGAAGTCGTCGAACAGCCGGCCGATCGGCGCGCCGAGATCCTGCTCGACCACCGGCGCGATCTCGGCGAACGAGCGCGGCGGAACCGCGTCGTGGCATTTGCTCAGGATCCGGATGTACTCGGGCGGGAAGACATCGGAGCGGGTGCCGATCACCTGCGCCAGCTTGATCATCAGGCCGCGCAGCTCGATCGCGGTCCGGTAGATTTTGTCCGCGTTGCGTTCGTGGACCGGCGACAGGTTGCGCCGCTTGTAGTCCGCGCGCCGCGCCCGATCGACCATCCGCGGGACCTTGTAGCTCAGATACACCTGCGCCGCGAGCAACCCGGTCCGCGAGGTGCGATAAAGGCGCTCAGCGAGATGCATCTGGCGGGAACGCGGCTGCCTGCGCCGGAGCGTCGCGAAAATCAGTAGCCGACCCGGCTGCTGGGATTCGCAGGGTTGGCCGGCTCGATGCGCGCGAATGCGGGAGGCTCCCACGGCGTCTCGAGCGCGTCGAATTGCCTGACGAACTCCTCCACGTCGGCGACCTTGCCTTCGGCGGCGGCGCGGATCGAGCTGCGGATCTGATCGCGCCGCTCGCGAACGCGCTGGCGGATCATCATCTTGAGCGAGCGCTCCAGCAATGCGTTCACGGTGTCGCGGCCCGCCAGCTCGCCGCCGTCTTCGCCAATCAGAGTCCGGGCGGCGACTTCGGACAGCACGGTGCGCAGGTACTCGACGTGCGGCGACTCATCGGAGCGGATGTAACTGACCAGGCGCGAGGCCTCCACGGGCGAATCCGAGACTTCAGGATCGCCGAGCAGCTCCTCGGCCCAGATGAAGGTCGAGCGGGCGAACACTTCGATCACGAGCACGCCGACCATGAAGGCGAGCAGTCGTTCGACCGGCTCGGCGAGCGTGGGGAACATGCGCTGCGGGCGGTTCTGCCCGCCGCGCCGCGCCATGATCATCATCAGGATGTCACCCGGAACCTCGGGATTGGAAAGCGCGATGTCGCGGGCCGCTTCCCACATCTGCTTGTGGCCGCCCTCGTCGCCCCATCCCGCCTCGTCGCGCGCGTGGGCCTCGAACAATCCGCCGGTCAGATGCGCGAGCCCCGTCGCCGCGGTGCTTTCGCGGATAAAGCTCGCCATCGGCGGCACCGGCAAGTCGCGGATGGTCGCCCCGAAGCCCTCGACGATCGCGATTTCGGTAAGCATCCGGCTAATCGGCTCGCGCACGCCGTTCTTCAGGAGCAGTTTGGCTTGCGCAACGCTCGGCAGATGAGGCGGAACGATATCGGCACTGATCTCGACCAGCGGAACCGGCGAGGTGGCAAGGTGCTGTTTCTGCCAGGCCTCGATCGCAGGCACGCGCCACATCGTGCGCGGCGACCGATAGCCGGTCGCATCGAAACCGCCGTGGCATCGCAAGCCGCCGACGATCAGGGGCGAATCAAGCTTGACGTTCGACAGCAGTTGCTCGTAGCTGAAGTTCAGTGCCGATTCCTGTGCCATCCGATGCGACCTCGCAGGGTTGCGGCGGCATCGCCGCCGTCTGACTCGGCCTAACATATGTTAGGTAAGAAATCCGAGTCAAATGAACCGGGGGTTTAGGAAATAAGGGGACGGCGCGCTTCCTCCTACCCCACACTTGCTAGGTGTATGTTCACGTCGCGAGCGGCGCGGCCGCATCGGCGTGGACACGCCGGTGCGAAGGGGAGATAGTGTGCCGCAACTCGAGATGAGGAGGGCCCGCCATGGAACGAGGCAAACGAGGATTGCCGCTGACGCTGTTCGCGATCGCATTCGGCCTGCTGGCGATCTCGGACCTGACCAAGCCGTTGTCGCAACCGCACGATCCGCAGGCGGGGCTGGTATTCTTTGGCACCAAACTGATCGGCACCGCCGATCTGATCACGGCACCGCTGTTCGCCGCGTTCCTGGCGATCTACGCGACGGGAATCTGGCGGATGAAGCGTTATGCGATGCCGATGTCGCACGCGTACGCGACTTACGTGTTTATCAACCTGATGCTCTTCGTCATGAAGCATCACGACCCCAAAGACCGGGGTGGGCTGCCTTTCATGCTTGTGTACGCGACGATCGCGCTCGGCGTATCGATCGGCTCGGCCGTCCTGCTCACGCTCCGCCGTGAAGAGTTGACCTGACCGCCGCGCGCCCGTTGCCGTCCCGCCGGCTGCGCCTAACATTCGTTAGGTAAGCAACGGAAGCGAATCAACGGACCGCGCCGATGCGGCGTGCCAATACGAGCGATCCGGAGTGTCACCTGGATGCCGAAAAATACCGACATCGATCGCTTCGCGTCCGGCCGTTTCGCGTAGGTTTGATTTGCTTGTCTTAAGTACGCGCGATCGCCGGGCTGCAACGGCCGACGCCGCGTTGCGATGCCCGCGGAGTCTCGAATGGCGCCGCTCCCGTTTTGACACGTGCGGCAAAGCCCATTGGCGCTTGGCCGATTGAATCGCCGCTCGCGATTCGTCAATCGGGCAAAGTTTCGCCGCTTCGATCGTGGGCCATTAGGCGGACTCATGCGCCTCGGGATCGCGACTTTCGAGGTGTCGCGCAACGGGTCACCTCGCGATGTAGTTGTCAAGCTCAATCTATGGCGGACCAATTCATTCGACGGTTGCTCCAAGGGGCGCGAAACGATACATAGAGTTGCGGTCTGGAGGTTCACGTTCGTTGACGCGGCATGGCTGCGGTGGCACCGGATTCCGATTCCGTGCCGGAGCCGACGGAACCATGCCTCAACCATCGAGCCGAAGCTTGGCTCCGATGTCGGGTTGGTGCTGCGGGGTGGTTCGCTAAGCTGGCCGATGCGCTATCGGGGAATGCCCCTTGCGCATAGCGCAGGATTGTTCGGTCACGAGTTCGAAGTCCGGCCAGGTTCTTTTCGCTTCCGAAGCGAGATCCGATTTCTATTGCCATAGCTCGTTGGTCTTGCGGTTGCGTTCGGCGCGCCGGAACCGGCCGGTCGCGACGATCCGTACGGCCACGAATATCGACGGTTTCGATCCGCCGGTGACGGTGTCATCGCCACCGCTCCAGGCCCCGTCGCCGGCGCAGCTTCACGCGCGAACTGTATCAGCATTGTATTGTTGAGGAGGTTACTCACTGTGCGACACGGCCCAATGGTGCGTAGAAGTCCCAACACCTCACGGCTAACGCATGGTGCGACCACACCTCTGGCGCGACTGCAATCGATTCGCGGACTGGCGGCGCTGCACGGCTCGAAAGACCCGCGCAACCGGAGCGAAGACGCGGGCCTCGAATCCAATCGGCTGAACCTGATGGGGATGCTGCCGATCAACCTGCGCAACTTCCTGGGCGACCGGCTAGGCGCGATGCTCCATATCGACGACGAATCGACTCTCGAGCTCGACTCGTCACGCGGCGACCAGGCGATCCGCGAGCTTGCCCGCGCTATCCGCCGCTTCTCCGCCGAGCGGGCCCGCGAGTCGTGGCTGGAATGCGCCGTAAAGCTCGGCCGCCTGGCGAGCGAGCTCGCCAGGATGCCCTCCGGACAACGCCAGGTGGTGCTGTGCCTGAGATGCGCCTCGATCGGGATGGGCCCCGATGCGCTCAGCCGCCATGGCGACGCGGCGTGTCTTGCGCTGGAGTTGGGAGGACCGATCAAGCAACTGGTCTTCCGCACCAGCAGCGCCAAATCGCCGATCGACAGCGTCAGGCGGGCGATCGAGGACTTCCGGGTGCGACGCGCGGCGTCGGGCCTGCCGCACTTCGATCTCGACTGCTACATGTCCAACGATCAAATGGTCTTCACATGGCGCCCGATGACGGGCGTAACGTGCGAAGCCACCGCCGCGCAGTCCGCCGGCTTGCACGATGCGGCCGCGGCCGTCGCGGCACGATCCGAAGGGCCGATCGAATAGCTGCTGCAGCTATCCGCGGCGATTAGCTGCGAACTGAGTTAGATTTACACAGCTTCACTGATACATGAGGGGAGGTGCATCGCGGGCACGATGGTTGCGCGGCAACAGTCAAAAGCGAACTTTGATCGCGATTCAAAATAGAAATTCGGCGAACCAATGGCCGAAGAAAAGAAACTGAGCGGGCCCGACTTTGCGCAAGGAGTCTCCATCAGCGAGTTCGCCGACGGCGGCATGGTGCAGGGCCACGCCAAGGGCGAGGCGATCTTGGTCGCTCGCCGCGGCGATGCCTACTTCGCCATCGGCGCGTCCTGTACCCACTATGGCGGTCCATTGGCCGATGGCCTTATAGCCGGCGATACCGTCCGATGCCCATGGCATCACGCCTGTTTCAGCCTTCGCACCGGCGAGGCGCTCCGCGCTCCGGCGCTTGACCCGGTCAGCTCCTGGAAGGTTGAAACGAGCGGCGGCAAGCTCTTCGTCCGCGAAAAACAGCCCGAGCAGAAACGGCCGGCCGTTTCCGCGAAGGCGCCGGAAAACGTCATCATCGTGGGCGGCGGCGCTGCAGGCAACGCTGCGGCAGAGATGTTGCGGCGCGACGGATATTCCGGCGGCGTCACGATGATAAGCGCGGACGACGCCACTCCGTACGACCGGCCGAATCTGTCCAAAGATTTTCTGGCCGGTACTGCGAACGAGGAGTGGATCCCGCTGCGCTCGATGGACTTCTATCGCGAGCACCAGATCGAACTGCTCCTGAATACGCGGGTTGCGGCGATCGATCCGGGGAAGAAGAGCGTCCAGCTCGCCGACGGCAGCAATCGCAGATTTGATGCGTTGCTTCTGGCGACGGGAGCTGAGCCGGTGAAGCTCAAGATTCCCGGTGCGGACTCGCCGCAGGTTTGTTACTTGCGCTCGCTGAGTGATTGCCGCGCGATTATTGGCAAGGCCGCCGAGGCCACGCGCGTCGTGCTGGTAGGCGCGAGCTTCATTGCGATGGAAGTTGCGGCTTCTTTGATTCACAGAAAGCTCCAGGTCCACGTCGTCGCGCCGGAGGCGGTGCCGATGGAGAGAGTTCTCGGAGCGCAGGTCGGCGAACATCTGCGTCGTCTGCACGAACGAAACGGCGTGGTGTTCCATCTACAGCAGAGTGTCGTCGCGATTGATGAGCGAAGGGTCGTGCTCAAGGACGGCAATGCGATCGAGGCCGACCTGGTCGTCATCGGAATCGGTGTCAAACCGCTGATCGATCTCGCCGAGCAAGCCGGCATCAAGACCGACAGGGGCGTGCTGGTGGACGAGTACCTCGAGACCGGTAGCCCTCGGATCTACGCAGCCGGAGATATCGCGCGCTGGCCCGATCCGCTGACCGGGGACAATATTCGCGTCGAGCACTGGGTGGTGGCCGAACGCCAGGGACAGACCGCGGCGCGAAACATACTCGGCCGCCGCGAACGGTTCGATTCGGCGCCGTTCTTCTGGACGACCCAATACGATTTTACCCTCAACTACGTCGGTCACGCGGAGACCTGGGACAAGCTGGATTTGGACGGCAGTATCGAGGATCACGACTGCAAGCTCTCATTCCGGCGCGGCGGAAAGACACTCGCCGTCGCCACCGTCGGACGCGACCGCGAGAACCTGGAATGCGAACTCGCCATGGAGAGAGCTGTCCAGGCCGGTTAAGCCTGACCACCAACTGAGGCACATCACCGCATCCAGGAAGGAGGTCCACGATGTCAGGATCTGCCGCATCACCAAAGGTTATTGCTCAACTCGTGGAGACCATGCGGACGCTAGCCGGCCCGCATCCGGGGTTTCGTCCGGTTCACGCCAAGGGAATCGTCTGCTCGGGTACGTTTCACGCTTCAGCAGGGGCGCGCGCGGTGAGCCGGGCGCCGCATCTACAAGGGCAAGCGGTCCCAACCGTAATGCGTTTCTCCAATTCGAGCGGGGATCCTGACGTACACGATGGCATCCCCAGCGCCCGCGCGCTGGCGGTGAAATTCCAGTTGCCTGATCGCAAAAACGCCGACATCCTGGCGCTCCACATCGAAGGGTTTCCCGCGCGGACGCCTGACGAGTTTCTCGCGTTCCTGCGTGCGCAACTTCCGGACCCGGCTACCGGCCAAGCTGCACCCGATGCGGTCCCCCGCTTTCTGGGCACTCATCCTGCCACGCGCGCTTTCATTGAGCGTCTGATGCAGAAGCCGGTCCCGGCCAGCTACGGGCGGGCCAGCTATTATGCGGAGCACGCCTTTAGATTCACTGCCGCGGATGGCACCAGCCGATTCGGCCGCTATCGCTGGACACCGGAGGCCGGGGAAGCCTATCTTTCCCCTGATGATGCGAGCACGCGCAGCACGAACTTCCTGCGCGAGGAGCTGGAAAGCCGTCTGAGGAACGGTACGGTCGCGTTCCGCCTCTTCCTGCAATTGGCCGGCGAGAGCGATCCGACCGACGACGCCACCGCCTTGTGGCCGGCGGACCGGCCCTTGGTCGAGCTGGGACGGCTGGAGGTGACCCGAATCTCCCCGACCAGCGCGGCCGATGAGCGCCGTCTCGTGTTCGACCCGACCAACGTGACGGACGGTATCGATCTCTCGGCCGATCCGATTCTGCTGGCGCGGTCAGCCGCTTACTCCATCTCGTACGATCACCGCAGCAAGGAAGAGTGAGCGTCCGACGTCCGCGAATCATGTCGGCGCAACGCAGCATCAATGATTGGTTCCAGGTGCCGCGTTGGCCGGCATCGCCATTGCTCGTAGAGGTTTGATGAATCGACTCGGAATGTGATTTCCACGGAGGCAAGGGTTTTATGAGTGATACGGACGGCCTTCGCTATACAAAGATCCCGCTTAACAACGGCTCCGATGAGATTCCAGCGCTCGGCTTTGGCACGCTGATTCCTGACCCGATCGCAACAAAAGACGCAACTAAGGCCGCGCTGGAGGTGGGCTTTCGTCAATTCGATTGCGCCGAACGCTACCGAAATGAAGAACAAGTGGGCGAAGCGATGCGGGATGTCTTCCAGGAGGGCAAGGCAAAGCGGGAAGACGTTTTTATCGGTACGAAGCTCTGGAACAACAATCATCGTCCCGAACGCGTCAGACCCGCCTTCGAGGCAAGTCTGAGAAGACTGCAACTAGACTATGTCGATCTATACTGCATCCATACCCCATTTGCTTTCAAACCCGGGGACGAGCAGGACCCGAGGGACGAGAACGGCAACGTGATTTATGATGATGCTACGACCCTGACGGATACGTGGAAGGCTTTGGAGAGCCTCGTGGACGAACGCCGGTGCAAGGTTATCGGATTATCGAACGTCAGTCTGGGACGGCTGAAAGAGGTCTTCGAATCCGCACGGGTAAAGCCTGCTGTTCTTCAAGTCGAATCCCATCCATATCTCCCTCAATGGGAACTGCTCGACTATTGCAAGAGGAATGGCATCGTGATGCAGGCCTTCGCGGCGTTGGGTCATGGTATGGAACCGAGGTTACTCGACGATCCTGTCATCACGGGCATCGCCAAGCGCGTCCACAAAACCCCCGCCCAAGTTCTACTGGCCTGGGCTGTACAACGCATCACGGCTCCTCTCACCACAGCTACGAACGCCCGCTACATCGAGGAAAATTTTGATATCTCGACTCTTCCCGATAACGCCATCAAGGAAATTAGTGAACGTATCAGTATACGAGTCAGGCTCAATCCGGTTGTGGACACGGGCATCCCCGGGTTCATTCCAAGGAGATGATGAACGTCCAAGCCGGGATTTCCCGGATGAATTCAGTCAAATTGTCGAAGAGTTGTGGGACCGCGTGTAAGCTCGCAGCCCCGCCGCGACGCGACCGTCGCGGCACGATCCGAGGGGCCGATCGAATAACCCGAAGGGCCGACCGAATAGCTGCCGCGGCGATTAACTGCGAACTGACTTAGAAGTTCGAGGCGCGGCGGCGACGCTGTTCTTTGCGGCGCCTGCGCTGTGCTTCGGAGCGCTTGCGTTTGCGGCGGACGCTGGGCTTCTCGTAAAAGGCCCGTTTCTTCATCTCCTTGAATACTCCCTCTTTCGCGAGCTTGCGTTTCAGCACGCGCATCGCCTGGTCGAGGGAGCCTTCAACCCTGATTTCCATAGTCCTCCGTTCGTCCGCCGATTAACCAAGCGAGTTTAGGTCCGCCTCCTGAGGCTGTCAACCTGCTCGCTCACCGTGACGACCTCCGCGCTGGTCGGCTTGGCCATGCTCTCAACCTCCGTTACCGTCTGGTAATGATAGTCGATCGCCGCCGGATTCAAATTGAAGCGCGGCGAATGATTCAGGCGCGAGATGTAAGGAGCGACAAAATGGATCTGGGATTGAGGGGCAAGGTTGCGATGGTTACCGGGGCGAGCCGCGGCCTGGGGCGTGCGATGGCGCGTGCGCTGGCAGCGGAGGGCGCGCGGCTTTCGATCTGCGCGCGCGGAGCCGAGGGTCTCAAGGGCGCGGCCGACGAACTGCGATCGTCGGGGCATGAGGTGCTCGCCGAGCCGGCCGATATCACCGACCCGGCGCAGGCCCGCCGCTGGGTCGAGAATACGGTGAGACACTTCGGCGGCGTCGATATCCTGGTGAACAATGCCGGCGGCGCGCGCCCGGGTACGCTCGCGGAGCTTTCCGAAGCGGCCTGGCGCGAATCGTTCGACGTCAATTTCTTTGCGGCGGTCGGCTTGGCGAAGATCTGCGCGCCAGAGATGGAAAAACGCGGCGGCGGCTCGATCGTCAACATCAGCTCGATCTACGGCCGCGAAACCGGAGGACCGATTGCCTACAACGCTTCCAAGGCCGCGCTGATCTCGTTCAACAAGATGCTCGCGCGCGAGCTTGCGACCAAAAATATCCGGGTCAACTCGATCGCGCCGGGCTCGATTCTCTATCCTGGCGGCAGTTGGGAGCGGCGATTCAGGGAGAATCCCGACTTCGAGCGCGACTTCCTGAGTCACGAGCTTCCGGCCGGGCGGCTCGGCCGTCCTGAGGAGGTCGCCTTCGCGGTCGTGATGCTGGCGTCGCCCCGCGCGAGTTGGATCACCGGCGCTTGTATCCCGGTCGACGGCGCGCAAGGCCGCGCGCTGGTCTGATCGCAAACGCGGCAGCCTTCGCGTCTCTTCCGTCGATCCGGATTCTCGCTTGTGCGCTGAATTACGCCTGTGATAGCCGACAGAGTGCTTCAGTTCTCGCTGACGCAGCGTCGGCCCTTGTGGTGAGATAATGAAACCCTGGAAACGAATTCTCGCGGTTACAATCGGGACCCTATTTTTCGCGGTGGCGCTCTGCATGCTCTTGCGCACACGCCAGGATCGCGATCACGTCGAAGATGGTCACAACCGCGTGTCGGCCGCCAGGTCAGCCATGGTCCCGCTGATCTTCGAGCGAAACGCCGGACAGACCGACCCGAGCGTCCGATACCTGTCGCACAACGGCCGCTTTTCGCTGTTCCTGACCGACAGTGCGGCGGTGTTCTCGATGGTCGCCGGAACGCCGCATAAGACTGCCCTGGCGGACAGTTCCACGCCGCGCGAAGCGCTGGTGCGTTCGGCGGTGCGGCTCGAGCTGATCGGAGCGAACACCCATCCGGCGATCGCCGGTCTGGACCCGCTCGCGGGCAGGGTGAACTACTTGGTCGGGAAGGATCCGGCGAAGTGGCAGGTCGGCATTGAGACCTACGGCCGGGTGCGCATGAGCGACATTTATCCCGGCGTGGACATTGTCTATTACGGCACGCCGAATGCGCTCGAATACGACCTCGTCGCGGCGCCGGGAGCCGACACATCGGGAGTCAAATTCGCGATCGAAGGCCCGGCCACGACCGCCGTCGACGGCGCCGGGAATATAGTAATCGCGACCACCGCCGGCATGATGACGATCCACAAGCCGCTGGTCTACCAGCAGGCCCGCGACGGAAGCCGCATACCCGTCGGCGGCCGGTTCGAGCTGGCCGGCGACGAGCGCGTGGTCGGCGGCGTGCCGCGTCGCGAAGTGGCTATTCGACTCGCCGCTTATGACCATTCCCGTTCCCTGGTAATCGACCCGACTATCGACCAGTTCATTTACTCGAGCTTCCTGGGCGGCCACGCGTCGAGCATCAGCGGCATCAACCTGGAGCAGTTCTCCGGCATCACGCAGGGCCAGAAGATTCCGGGAATCGCCGACGTGGGACTGGACGTCGCGCTCGATCCGTCAAACGATGCGTACGTCACCGGCATCGCTTACTCGAACGACTTCCCGCGAATAGGTGGGCTCGCGTCCGGCGATACAGGTGCGAACTCGCCGTCGAAGCAGAATCCGGTCTCCTTCGTGTCCAAGTTCAACACCACGCAGTCGAACGCGGCGTCGCTGGTGTATTCGACCTATCTGGGAGGCAGCGGCGACCAGACCGCAGCCGACGCCGGCAACGGCGACGGTGACCTCGCGTTCGGTATCGCGGTGGACGGGTCGGGACAGGCCTACGTGGTGGGTCAGACCTATTCGATCGATTTCCCTGGCACCGCGAGTTGCGGAAGTTTCGGCCGCACCAATAATCAGGGCAGCACCTCCACCAACGTCGGGTTCATCGCCAAGCTCAACTCGAACGGGAATGGGCTGGTCTATTCCTGCTACATCGACGGCTCGGAGAACGCGACCGCGGCGCGGGTCGCACTTTACCCCTCCGGATGCGGCGGGAATTCGTGCAAGGCCTATATCGTGGGTTCGACCCAAAGCACCAAGGCCGAGGGATTCCCGGTGACGACCTCGAACGCATTCCAGGGCGATCTCGCCGCCAGCGGCGGCAAGAGCAACGCGTTCTTCATGGTGGCGCATGAAGATGGGCAATCGCTCGACTACGCCACCTACTATGGCGGCGCGGGCAACGGAACCAACGCCGAGGCGGGACTGGGCGTCGCGGTAGATTCCAGCGGTCACGGTTATATCACCGGGGCGACCTACTCCAGCCCGCTTCCAACCCAAAACCCGGCGGTGAGCACGTATGCCGGCGCGTCCAACCATACCAGTAACGTATTCGTCGCCGAGTTTGATCCGACCGATGGCGGCAGCAATTTGCTTCTGTACGGAACTTATCTGGGAGGTAGCGGCGCGAGCGTATCGATCCCTTTGGTCGAAACGTTCGCGCTCGGCGACGTTGGCACCGGGATCGCGATCGACAGCGACAACCATATCTGGGTCACCGGCTTCACCGCGTCGAGCGACTTCCAGGTGCCGGGTACTTCACAGCCTGCCTATCAATCAACCAACCAGGCGGAAGCGACGCCTTCGAGCGCGGGAGCACCGGCAACCGCGGCCTTCATCACGGAACTCGATACCACCCAGAGCGGGCTCAAGCAGATCCTCTATTCCACCTACTTCAGCGGCTTGGGAGTCTATTCTATCGGCCTTCCAGTACGAATCGGATTCGGCGACGCAGCCGTGGATATCCAGGTGGTCAGCGGCCAATCGGGTGACAAGGTTTACATCACCGGCGCGGCAACCTCGCAAGGATTTCCCGTCAGCGCGAACGCCTGCTTCCAGAGCAACCGGAGCAGTGGGATCCCGATCGGGAACGCTCTACTCACCATCGACCTTCCGGTGACCGCCTTCGTGAGCGAGCTCGATCCGACGCAGTCGGTGGCCGCGCAGCAGCTCGTGTTCTCGACCTATCTGGGTGGAAGCGGAGAGGCCGACGCAGGCGCGGGAGTCAAGGTGGACTCCAACGGAAACATCGTGGTTGCCGGAGTCACCTACTCAACCGATTTTCCGGTCACGCCTAACGCGTTTCAATTCATCAACAACGCCGGATCGCCCAATAACATCGGGCCAGAGAGTTCCACCAACGCCTTCCTGACGGTGCTGAATCCGGCGGGCAATACCTGTCCTACGCCGTTCCCGATTCCTCCGACGCCAACCCCGGGCGCGACTCCGACGCCGTCCGCCTCTCCGACCGGCGCCGGCGCTCCTACGCCCACGCCGACGGGTGTCGCGGCGCCAACTCCCACCGCGACGCCGACCCCAACCGCGGCGCCGGCGCCCACCCCGATTCTTACCGCGGGCGGCACGCTCTCATTGTCGGCGAATGCGATCCCATTCGGGAACGTCGGCACCGACACCGTCGCAAAGCGGACGCTCAATATCGCGAACTCAGGTCAGGGCATGCTCTACGTTCATGTCGATACGTCCGGGCTACCCAAGCCTCCTTACAGCGTCACCTACAGCGTCGCACCGGGGGTGGGATATACGATCTACATTATTCCTCCCAAACACAGCTTGGTCCTGACGATCAAGTTTGCGCCGGGCGTGCAGGTGGATCCGAAGCAGAGCTTCCCCGGCCAGATCGTTGTCACCAGCGGCGACACCCATCATCTGACCGAGAAGGTGGCAGTGAGCGGGACAGGTGAAACGGGGACCCTCTCGGTCCCGACCGCGGTCAACCTGAGTGTGAAGCATGGCAGGAAGAAGAGCGCGAACCTGGTGATCACTAACGTGGGGTTGGGTGTGCTGCACGTCGAGGTCGACCTGAGCGGGCTCGGCGCGACATTGAGCGCGACACCCACGACCGCCGCGTTCGCGTTAGCCCACAGTAAGACCCACACCCTGAAGGTGCAGTTCGCGCCTTCGGCAGCCGGAATGTTCGACGGCTCGATCAAGATCATGAGCGATGACCCGGCCCATCCGTCGGTCACGGTGATGGTGACGGGGACTGCGACTTAGCTCAAAGGGCCGCGCAGCGCGAGGCTGCGCGGCCCACTTCCGGGCGCCGGGCACGCGATTTTGACGCTTCCCGGTTCTCCGTCCAGGTGCGATAATCGGGTGCGGGTGAATGCTATGAAACGATTAGGTCTCGCGGCGTTGATCGTGTTGGTTTCGTTGGCCGCGACGCGCGTGATAGCCGAGATCGTGAGTGCTTCGCCGATCTCGGGAAACTTCGCGCTGACGACTTCGGGCTACGAAATCGTGACCGATGGAACCAATACCTTTCACTTCGATATCGTCGGTGAAGGATTGGTAGCGGCCGACGGCAACGGAAATCTCACCGGCAACGCGAATTTCACGGCTACCAATCCCTCTACCACTCCGGTTGCCGGCAGTCCGTTTTCGGCGCAATGCGCCGGCACGTTGGCGGGAACCGTTGCCGAGCCCGGCGATGGCAGCGCGCAAATTCAGCTTCAGTTCGCGCCCGCCGGCCCGGTCGCGTCCGGTGCCGGTCCGCAAGAGGCCTGTATCCCGATGACGATCGGATTGAGCTGCGTGGAGATTTATCCCGATTCGGGATACGCGACTCCGGTGGTGGCATCAAGCGGCTGCTCGCCGACAAACTCGGGATGCGCGGACCCGACGCCCACCCCGATGCCGACGCCGGCTCCGAAAAAGAAGCGCCACCGCAAGGCCGATGCAAGCGACATTCCGATCGACCCGTGGCCGTTCCTCTATCTTTCGAGCGCGACCCGCCTGAAATGCATCGCGACCGGCGTCACCACAACCGCGACGACCTCTTCAGTCGAAGGCGAATCGTTGAGCCTCGACCTCCAGCAGACCGCGCCGGCGAGCGTGATAGTGCCGCCGCCGTTCAACGGATCTTCGCCCGTACCCCTGCCATTTGCGACGCCGCCAATTCCGGTCTCGGGCACTCCAACGCCGCTTCCGCAAGCGACTCCCGGCATGAACGGCTGACGCCTTAGGCTTCGACCACCTGTGCCGCGGTGTAGCGGCTCAATCGCTTCACCCTGCCGAGCCGAACGTTCTTGCGCGCGCGATGCAAATCGTACTGCTGCTGCATCGCCATCCAGACTTCGGGACTGGTGTCGAAAGCCTTGGCGATTCGGAGCGCCATCGAAGGGCTCACGCCCGTCCGGCCGTTGAGGAGCTCGGATAGGGCCTTACGAGTGACGCCCAATGCCCGGGCGGCCTCGGTGACGGAGAGGTCCAGCGGTACGAGGCAGAGCTCGCGGATTACTTCGCCGGGATGAGCGGGATTATGCATAGGCTTGAGATTCCATCGGGTGCCGGCGCGAACTTGATCCTAATGGTAGTCAACGTAGTCGACGTTGAAAACCTCGCCGCTGTCGAAGCGAAAGACGACACGATAGTTTGCAGAAACCGAAACGGACCAGAATCCTTGCATCTGACCTTTCAGGGCGTGAAGCCGCAGTCCCGGTAATCCCATGTCCCGCGGTGATCGTGCGACATTGAGCGCAGTGAGTATGAGCCTAAGCCGCTTTGCATGCGCCGGCTGAATTCCGCTGACGTTGCCGTTGTTGAAAAACCCCTTGAGACCGGAGTGCGCGAAACTCTTGATTTGCCCGGCCATCGATTTCCCTCCCCAAGAGAGATTTTTGGTCGGGCCCGCCTGATCGGTTCCCCGGTATCATCAGTTCAGGGTCAGCGTAACCTATAACGTTGCGGGTTACAATACCCGGGCCACTTGAGACAAGCTCGCCCCCCGGCTCCGGCGCCACCCATATTGGACTGCTTACGATCGGACTGCCGCATGATAGCATTTACTGCACCGTCCGCCTGGCGGCAGAGGCTTTCGAGTCGCAACGGGGCATGGCCGGCGGGGCCGCGGGATTCGGAGGAGAAGATCACGACCGCTCAAGACCATCGGGGGCTCCTGGTGCCGGTTTCCAACCCCGAAGGAGTCGCGCCGCTGATCGCGATTGCGATCGCGGCCAGCGAACCGGATGACCCGCCGCCGCGCGTGATCGCGCTGGTGCGCCGTTCCGGCGCCGCCGAATCGGCGCAGGCGCCGCCCGCAACGCCGGCCTTATCGGCGGCGATCGAATATGCGCGCGCGCATGGCGTGTCGATCGACGCTCAGGCGGTATGGTCCGACACCCCCGCGCTCGATATCGTCGCCGCAGCGCAGCAGGCGCGCGCCGCCTGGGTCCTGCTCGGCTACCATCGCGGCACCTCGGGCGGCAACACGATGGGCGGCGTGGTGAGCGAGGTCTTCGCCCGGGCCAAGTCGCTGCCGATCAATGTCGCGGCCTTTATCCAGGGGACCGATCGGCCCTTCGAGCGGGTGTTCGCGGCGACCGACGCCAGCCCCGACGGCCGTGCGGCGCTCGCCCTCGCCAGCCGGATCGCGCGCAGAAACAAATGCAAGCTGCGCGCCCTGCTGGTGTCGAACAGCGTGGCACATCTGCACGCCGACCTGCCGGACACCGAGCTGGTCGAGATGCTCCGCGCCGCCCGCGCCGGGGTCGGCCGCCTGTTTCACTCCGACGTGTTAACCCAGCGCAGCCTGAATCAACTGTTCAAGCAGACTCCCGGGCGGCTGCTGGTCGTGGGCAAGAAATTCGCCGACGAGGTCGGCCTGCCGCTGGACGAAGTTCCAGACGGCGATCGATGCGTGATCGTGGTGGATGGGGCCGATCCGGGCCCGCATCGCGGTTCGCGATGAGGCCCTGATACGAACCGGAGGCCGGGAAATTCCACGCCGCAGGTCCCAGCCGAAGCGGGAGGTTTTCGGCCGGGACCCGCGACCGGATGAAGCTACGTGAGCCTTTTCAGTTTCCCCTGACAGAGACGCAGTACGTGGCGATTATACCGAGTATGCTGTTGGCCGTCTGATCGACCGAAACGATCTCGGTGATTCCCGCGCTCTTGGAGGCGGTCTCGATACTCGCATCACCAGTCGCCACCAGTCCGAGGATCGCTTGCTCGCAAGCCGTTCCCGTCTTTGTGGCCTGCGTTACCCTGCCCGACGTAGCGGCCACCGGTCCCTTGGTATCGGTGTAGAGAACTCCTCTCGCCTGGCTGTCGACCGTAAGACAACCTGCAAGGTAGAAGAGGCTCACCGTCGAAAACAGGACAATCACCGCCGCATGTAATTTTAATCGCATCCAGGCTCTCCTTTTTCTCGATCAGAGGGATTAAACGAAACGAATACGCCAGTGTCAACGAAGAAAAGCGGGGTTATCCACACCGCTCCCGCCCGCGCTGTCATACCCGGCCTCGATTTTCAACGCGGACTGATCGGGCGGTCAAATTGAGTGTGGATTATAGACTTGACGTACCCACTCACACGTACCCACTCACAATGTGCGGTTTGTACCGCGTTCGGGCCTTAACGAGCCCTGTTCGCGGTTTCTTGTTGCTTACTTGTTGCCGGATTATGAATGAACGTTCGCTCATCGCGGAGCAAACAAAGGGACTTGTGCGCGCGAGAAAGTGACGGATACTCGTCAGTTTCTAGGCAGCTTCTTGATGCCGCTGGTGCCGTTTGCCCTGACGTGTTCTTGTGTTCAATCTGTCGGAAAACAAGCGGTCGAACACCTGAAAACACACCACCGCAAAAACTGCTGCCATTATGGCCGGTATCCCGATCTCAGAAACCATCACTTTACCTTAACTGAACTCGCACTTTAACTAAAGTGCAAAACCATCTCGGTATTGATGACCAAAATCAACACGCCGAGAAAAAGACTCGCGCTCGCTCGGGTACGTTCACTGAAAGAGCTCTTTGTTGTCGCGGAGGTGGAAGCTCGCTCCTACGATTATCAATTCGATAAGGATGCCGGCGATCGCGACGGGCGGAGTCGCTTCAGGGCCGAGCTTGGTGCGGACCTGACTGTTGGAGAGTAGCGCGCCCCAAACGCCAATTCCAAGAATACATGCACTTATGCCGAGTTCCAAGACCTTCTGGCAACCGTTGGCCAACCGCCCTTACCTTCCATCACCGATAGCGCCAGCAAAGCCAAATATGGAATTCCCACCCCTTCCAACCAGAACATGCCTTCTCCCCCGAAGCATGAAAGTTTCAGGATTTCCAGCGTCCTGAGTGCTTCGAAACGCAAATGCAGATTTGATTAGGAAGTCAAGGCGTGACCGTCGCCCCTTTCTTTTCGGCTTCTTCGGCGGGCACGTGATGGCGCCGGCTGCTCATGCGCAAGATCTTGGGCAACTGAGGCTGCGCTGGTATCATGCGTGGGGCGCTACCGATGGCTCGAGGCGATTTCGCTCGATGGTTGTACCGGGGCCGGCAACCCAATCGACTGGCGAGGATTATAAACCGGGTCTGGGCCGCTGCTTTTTCATCAGGCGTCGCACCCGACTACCTGGTCAAGTTGGAGGTGAGGGGGCGAAAGTCCGGCAGAGTCATCTCCCTCCCCATGGTTATGGCTGTCGTGGACGGCCAGCGGTATCTTGTGTCCATGCTCGGAGAGAAGGTCGCCTGGGTAGAGAACGTGCGGGCGGCGGGGGGAAAGGCGGTTCTCCGGCACGGTCGCCGGGAGGAGATTCTCCTCGAAGAAGTACCAGCTCACCAGCGGGCACCTATTCTGAAGGCTTACCTCCAGCGAGCCCCCGGAGCGCGCCCTCACGTGCGCGTAGACAAGGACGCAGAGCTTTCGGAGTTCGAGAAGATTGCGGCAGCCATCCCGGTCTTCCGGGTTAGAAAGGTATAAGGCTTCGGGCGGACCGCCACCGTGGTTCGACCATTCGTGACGGTCAGGCGCGAAGGGAACTTGCTCAGGAGGAGGTCAGTGCCGTGGATTTGCCGGGCTGTGCATCGCGTCGAAATATCAGTGGCTATCACTTGGCGGTATTGCTGCTGGCGTCCGCAATCCTGGCTGCCGCCTGCGGCACCAACTCATCGAATGAAAGCACCAGCGCGTACATCTATGACGCCGCGATTACGACCAAGGTGAAAGCTGAGCTCGCCTCGACCCCTCAACTGAGCGCGATGAACACCCGGGTCGAAACCGTCGGCGGCGTTGTGAAGTTGACCGGAGTGGTCAAGTCGGCCGATGACAAGGCGCGCTCCGGCAAAGCCGCAGCCTCAGTGGCCGGGGTCAAGGGAGTGGAGAACGACCTCGAGGTCGAGGGCCAACCCGCCGGCGCCTCATCGCACTGAAGCGGCGTCCTCTTTGCCCGGCAGCAACGCCAGGCCTCACCGAACCGCCATCCACTTCTTCATCTGCGCCCCATGGCGCTCATAAGCCCCGCGTCGATGACACCTGCGAGGCTTGTGGAGATACGTGGGACTCCTCTTGGCGCCTGCGTACCTGCGGCGCAAAAGCGCCGAAGGTACGGAGTCTGTTCAGGCTCGATTGTCGTATTTGCTGTAGCCTTCGAAATAGCTCGGCCGGTCGAGATCGGGAATCAGCCCGGGCTGCATTGGGCGCCATCCCAGCCGTTCCTGCGTTTGCGCGCTTGAAGCCGGGCCGTCGATACTTAGGACGAACCCGAGGAAGCCAAAATGGTCGGCTGCCTCCGCGGGGGACTTGGCGACGACGGGCACGTTCAGGCGTCGGCCGATTACTTCAGCGATGTCTCGAACCGGCACGCCCTCATCGGCGACCGCGTGATACCTGGCGCCCGCGGAACCCTTCTCAAGCGCCAGCCTGAAGAGGTGGGCAGCATCGAGCCGGTGCACCGCTGGCCAGCGGTTGAGCGCCGTCACCCACATACGCCGAAACGCCCTTTTGACGCGCGATGCCGATGAGAGCCGGAACGAAGCCGTGGTCGCCGTCGCCGTGGACCGATGGCGGCAACCGCACAACACTGCCGCGCACGCCGCGGCCGGCGGCCGCCAGCACTATTGCCTCCGACGCGGCGCGAGGGACGTTGACGCTCGCGGGCGCGTCCTGTTCCGTGGCGGGCCGGGCGTGCGCAACCATCAGGGTTCCGGATGCTATGACCAAGGGCTTACCCGAGCCCTCCAGCGCGCCGGCCAGCGCCTCCACCGCGCGCCGGTCTGTCTCGACGGCGGCCGCATAGGCGGAGAAGTCGTGAATGAAGGCCGTGTGGATCACGCCCTCGCAGGCCCTCGCACCCGCGGCGAGGCTCTCCGTGTCCGACAGATCGCCCCTATGCGCCTCGACTCCCAACCGCGCCAACGCGTCGGCGGCAGCGTCGTTGCGCGCCAGACCGAGTACCTGATGGCCCGCGTTAATTAGCTCCTGAACAATGGCAGAACCGATAAAGCCTGTAGCACCGGTGACGAAGACACGCATCGCGATTTCTCCTTTACTCATTTGATGACCGCACTCGTAGTCCCGTTATGAGCAAGATAAATAATTGAGAAAATACGGTCTATGCTCTAGAGTCCGTATTATCTTCGCAATCGTCCGGGATGACCGATGGATCTCGTCAAACGCGGAACTCGTAAACTAATATTGAGCCTGCCCGTCAAGCCGAGACGTTTCGACTAGTGCGGCAGCGAGCACGTCGCGAGTGGCCGGTGGCGAATCGTCGCTTTTCCTAAAGCCGGGGTCGTCGATGTGCGCTCTTGTTTGCCGGACCGCGCGTGCCCATCGCCGAGGGCTACAGGCACGCGCGGGATTACCCTAGAATCGGCTGACCTGCGAGGGCCGCGGCGGTTGGAGCGCACTGGCCGGATGCATCGCGGCCGCGTTGCGGGCGGCGGCCTGCGTCTCGCGCTCCAGTTTTTCCAGCCTTGCGCTGAGCGATTCCGCTTGCGTCTTCTGCTCAGCGCGCTCCGCGTTTTTCTGCGCGATCAGCAATTTGATCTGCCGCCCCTGCTCGGCGAGTTGTTCCTTCTGCCGGGCGAGTTGGGCGTCCCTGGCCTGGATCATCTGATAGAGTCCCTGGATGGCGGCCAGCGCGACGCCCTGAGCATCCGTGATCGAGATGTGCTTGTCGTCCGCTCCCACCTTGAAGGCGGCGTAAAAGTCCTGCGCCATCGGTCCGATGTGGCGCACCGTCTGACCCTTGAAGGTCCAGCTCGTCAGGGGCAAGGCCGCGACCCGCTTCAGAACGTCGCTCGCCGCGACCGGCTCGAAGCCGGCTTTCATGGCGCGATCGCTTGTGTAACTCATGCCGGCAAAATTCGCGTTTCCGGTGCAACTGAAATTGCCACTGGTGTCGATATCGCAACCCTCAGTCGACTGGTTGTCGCTCGGATTGATCGCGGTGGTGAAAAACACACCGCCGGTCGCGCGCACGGCGAACTGGTTGGCGGTGTCGTCGGAGAAGGGCCCGTTCTGCCCGGTGCTGTCGTTCCATACGAACGAGCCCTCGTGCTGCGCCCTTGCGTTAAAGCCCGCCGCGAAGCTGAAGTTTCCTGTGGCCTGGTTGGATTCACCGCCGGCGACGGTGGCTCCATTGCCGGTCGCCATTGCGTTAAGGCCCGCCGCGAAGCTGAAGTCTCCTGTCGCCTGGTTGGAGACACCGCCGGCGACCGTAGCTCCATTGCCGCTCACGAGGTTGTTGAAACCGCCCGCTACGGTGGCTACGACACCAGTCGCCCGGTTCTGGCCGCCGCCGCCGACCGTTGCGCCTTGGCCGGGAAGGGTACCCGCCAAGGGGCCCGTGGCCAACGGGCTGCCCGTGTTGTTGCCTGCGACATTCTTGCTGCCGCCCGCGATCGTGGCGAGCTCGCCGTCGGCCGATACGCCAAGGCCTCCAACGACGGTGTTGTCGAAGCCACCGCCGATCGTGCCGAAGTCAGCCTGCACCGAGTTGGGTTCTATCGTAAAACCTTGAGATTCTCCGCCGCCCGCGATCGTCGCCCCTTGAACCCCGGTGCCGACGGTGTTGCCGGCGTCCCCACCGAGCACATCGGGGCTCGTGTCCGCGTTCGAGTTTTCCACCGCCGGAAGATAGCTCATCACACGCGCGTTGTTGACACGGATGTCCAGCGGCTGGTCGTCGCTGGTTCCCACGAAATTGGTTGTCGGGTTCGTGCCCGAATTGCCGGTGAGCAACCACGCCATTACTAGATCCCGCAGGTCCCGACGGTCCCGTAGCGCCCGTTGCGCCCGCGAGTCCCTGCGGTCCGGTGGGGCCGCTCGGACCCGAGGGCCCGGTGGGGCCCGTCGCACCGGCGAGTCCCTGCGGTCCGGTAGCGCCGGTTGCGCCGTCGGAACCTTTGGGTCCCGTAGCGCCGGTCGCACCGGCGACTCCCTGTGGTCCCGTAGCGCCGGTTGGGCCAGCGGGACCTCCGGCGGGACCAGTCGCACCGGCGACTCCCTGCGCTCCCGTAGCGCCCGTTGCCCCGGCGGGACCTTGCGGTCCGACCGCACCCATCGCGCCCGGCTGGCCCTGGGCGCCGGCCACTCCCGCTGGTCCGGTCGCTCCCATCGGTCCGCCGGGACCCGTCGCACCGGCGGGACCCGATGGACCTGCCGGTCCGGGAACGTTCAGCGTCGACCTCGGTCTCTACCTTCTTGCAACCGCCACCCGGGGCTTGTTTGGGTTTGGGCGCGAACCGGGCGACGTCTGATTTGTTGTTTACGCAGGCATCGATCTGCTGCTGAGCGAAGGCATGGCCGGCGAATGGACCAAGCACCATCGCGCTGGCGAGGACCGCCATCCACGCCGCTATCGAGACTGTCCGGTCACCGGCTACGAACTTTCCACCGTTTAAGCGTTGAACCATTTGAGACTCCCTCGGCTGTTGCGGTTGTGGACGCAGTCCCGCACTAATGTAGTGCTCCCCCGAAATCAAGCCACGCGCTGAAGTTGTTTGGCCCCGGAGCTGATGGGGTTGAGATAGCCAAGCGCCCGGTGAGGGCGCTCGCGGTTGTGCCAGTCGATCCAGGCGGGCGACTGCGGCGCGCGCCTCGGGGAAATTCCGGCAGTTATGTCGCCAGACGCACTCCTCTTTGAGGCTGCGAAAGAAACGCGCGATGGGTGCCTCCCACCAAATTCCGTGACAACTGCGGTATCATGAGCGCGACGCGGTTGCTGACACGCTTACCCCATCACTGAGAGAGGGAGCCAGAAGGGGGTGTCGAGCACGTCAGCGAGTGGCCGGTGGCGGATTCGACTTGCACCGCGATCGTGTCTCCCGGAGCGATTTCGGGGCGGGCGGGGAAGATCGCGGTCTTGAATTGAGGGGTCTTGCCGGCGAGCATCCCGTTGCTGCGACGCGCCGGTCCTTCGACCAGCACCTCGAACTTCGAACCGACCAGCGCACGATTTCGCTCCGCCGAAATTCGCTCCTGAAGCGCGATCACCTCAGCCAGGCGCCTGGCCTTATCCTCTTCGCTCACCGTGTCACCCAGCTTGAAAGCGCGCGTGTGCGCGCGCAGTGAGTATTTGAAGCTGAATGCCGAGTCGTAGCCGACCGACTCCATCAGCGCGAGCGTCGCGGCGAAATCGGATTCCTCCTCGCCGTGGAAGCCGACGATTATATCGGTCGAAAGCGCCAGCGCCGGAATCGCCTGGCGAAGCCGCGACACCAGAGCGAAGTAGTATTCAACTGTGTATCCTCGATCCATCGCGGCCAGAATCCGGTCCGAGCCCGATTGCACCGGCAGATGAAGGTACGGCTGCACTTTCGGCTCGGTCGCCATCGCTTCGATCAGCGACTCGTTCATCTCCCCCGGATGCGGTGAGGTAAAGCGAATCCGCTCGATACCGTCGACCGCGGCGACCATCCGCAGCAGGCGCCCGAAATCGATCGCGCCGAAGCGATAGGCGTTGACCGTCTGTCCGAGCAGGACGACTTCACGGACGCCGCGCGCGGCAAGCGCGGCGACCTCGCGAATCACCGCGTCGGCCGGGACGCTGCGTTCGCGCCCGCGCACGTATGGAACCACGCAGAAGGCGCAGAACTTGTCGCACCCGCGCATCGCGGTAACGTAGGCGCAAACGCCGCCCTGAGGCTCGGGCGCGATGTCGGCGTAAGTCTCAGAGCGGTCGAGCGCAACATCCAAAGCCGGCGGCAAAGCCGGCAGCAAAGCCGGCAGCAAGGTCGGCGGGGTCGAGCCGGTCCGCCCGATCAGCTCGGGCAGGCGGCGATAGCTGTCGGGTCCGGCGATCAGGTCGAGCCACGGCGCTTTTTCGGCGATCGCAGCGCGATTGTGCTGCGCCATGCATCCAAGCAGACCGAGCCGCATGTCAGGCCGGCTACGCTTGAGCCGGGCGAGGTCGCTGAGCCGCTTGAGCACGCGCTCTTCGGCGTGCTCGCGGATGGCGCAGGTGTTGAGCAGGATGACGTCGGCGTCTTCGGCGCGCTCGGCGCTTAGGAACCCGGCCCGGCGCATCACGGCGCGCACGGTCTGCGAGTCCGCGACGTTCATCTGGCATCCGTAGGTCTCGATATAGACCCGCGGCTGCGAGCGGCTTTCGATCGGCGCCTCCATCTCAGGAAGTGAATCTTAGGTCAGGGGCGCGAGCAGATGCCAGCGCCATTGCGGGCGAGTAGTGGGTCAGTTTGACGAGCGACGGTGGCAGGTCACTTTGATGTGCTCGGAGAAGTAACCTTGATTGTCATTCCCGCGCGCGTGGCTGCCGTGCGCGAGGAATCCCGGGATTCGGAGTCCGAGATTCTTCGCGCGCCAGGCAAAAGGACGCGCGAGAATGACAACAACCAGGGCTTCGCATTTGTGCAACCAGATTACACCTGAATCGCTGGCCGACCCCTCCGATCGTGGCGAGTGTACATGGCTTGACAACCCACTACTCTGCCCGCAGAAAGGCGCAGCAACGTGATGGGCCGGATTCGCCCCTGAAATTGCAGCCATGTCCGACGCCGTTGGCGGGTCGGATGCTAGGTGCGGGGGGCGTATGCGCAATCGGAGGAGCGGGTTTCGACAGGACGGGGCTTTGCTGTTGCTCATGCTAACGCTATGCATAGCGGCTGCGTTTTGCGGGCGCCGCCCGTCGCAGTTCGGGGTTCTGGACAGTCGTGCCGTCTGCCCGCTTGACGTATGGAAAGTAAACGAATCGGAAGCTTTCAATGAAGGAGCGGCGAAAAATGTCTCGATAGCGAACAAGCAGCACCATGACGAGCGAGCTGTTAAGACTGTTCATATCGATCAAGGTGTTCAGCGCAATCTCACCGCCCCCCAAGCTGTATTCAGCCATGACGCCGGGATCGAGTATGTAGTCATTCGCTGGCATAGCCGCAACTATTCCAATGGTCCTGAGTTTCCGTTTCGTGACAAGCCCATTGCCGAGAAGCATTCGCAGGCGAAGGCTATCTATAAAGGCGACACCCTTTCCTCGATTACGCAGTTTGAACCAGGTCTGAATGCCAACCCTGTCGGCCTGTCCCCGGAAGGAAAGAGGATCGAGAGCGACCTTTGTAGGGCCACCTGCTTTAACCATTCTCTGGATCCCGGCAAAAAACTGCCTGATGTCGCGGGAGACCGGGAACATACTCATTCTCTGTTCCTCAACAGTGATGAATGGCCGGTCCGCATTGAGCATCAATTGAGTAGCATCTGCGCTTTGCTTGGCGGCCTCTGCCGTCCGGCGCGCGATTGCGATGCTCCGGCGGGTATCTTCGGCGTTTCGTTCGGCAAGTTTCAGCGCGTCCTTAGCGGCGACGGCGTAATCCGCGGTGGCATCGGCAGCCTTTGCCGTCGCTTCAGCAGTCTTTTGAATGTCGGTTCTGGTACGCCAGAGAACGAAGATTTGAAGCGCACCGACAATGACGAGCAAGCCGCTGAACATATTTTGGGGCAAAGGCCAGGAAGCTGCCAGCCAAGCCCAGCAGGAGTTTTGCTGGCGTGGATATGCGTCGGCGCTTCCTTCGTCTGCGCCTTTTTGGGGTGGTGGGGTATCGATAAGCGGCGTTATCTGACCGGCCTGAGCCTTTTGCTGCTGTCCTTCGGATTGTTTCAATTGGCCTGCCTCAGTGGCCAATGCGGTTTGCCGTGGACTTGGTGATGGCGATGCGGCGGAAAGAACGGCGAACGCGAGGACCGATAGCAGGATTCGCGCGACTACGCGGGCCATTTCTTTCCTTCCGCTTCGGCCTTTCGGCGCGCCGCGAATCTGCGCTTTTGCGCGGCGAAATGCGGGCTGGTTTTCAGCTCGTAGTCCTTACAAGCGTAGCAGTAGAAGTGGATAACCTGCTGTGCGTATTTGGGTTTTCCTTTAGACATAGCGCCGCGCCCTCGGAAATCTTAGATGCAATTGCTCCGGCTGACTGGACTGGCGATGCAGAGACTCCCGCCGGTTCGGGCGTCTCAGCACCCTGCTACGGCGCCACGGGAGATGTCAGGATTCTTCCGGTTGTTGAGCCGATACTGAAACTCGTTCAGGTACAGCGGCAGGTATTTTTTCGAGACGCTGTGATAGGTGCCTACCACGCCGCGTTTGAGCAGGCTCCAAAAGCCCTCAATCGTGTTCGTGTGAACGATGCCGCGCACGTACTCGCCGCCACTGTGCTTGACCACTTCGTGCCGCATCGCATCAGGGCCGGAGGCGAGCAACCGGTAGCCGCTGTGCTCGTCGGTCGCCACCAGATCAACCTTTTCCTTGTTCACCACCTTGCGCGCGAAACGATCCAGCGTCTTCGTAACCGTGTTCTCGATCACTTGGCAGACGATGTTGCCCTTGCGCGCGATCGCGCCGATGACTGTCATCTTGCCCTCACTTCCGGTGAGGCCCAGCCGCTGGCGCTTCGAGAGATGCATGTTTTCTGCTTTCCACCGAGCAGAGTTTCGTCTACTTCGACGATGCCCACGAGCTGCCGGAAATTGGGGTCTTTCAGACCGGCCCGGAGCCTCATGCAGAGAAACCACGCCGTGCGATAGGAGCCCGAATCGATCATCCGGTGAATCTGCATTGCGCTGATTCCCTTTTTGGAAACCAGCATCAGGTACAGAACCTTGAACCATGTCCGAAGCGGGTAGTTCGTGTTCTCGAAAATGGTTCCGACGATAACGGAGAAGCGATAGGGCTGGCGCGGGTTCGGCGCGCACACCTTGCAAGCCCAATGGAAGGGCTTGAATTTCAGCGTGTAGACGTTCGCGTTATTGCACCGAGGACACCGCACTCCCTGCGGCCAGCGTTGGTTCATCAGGTACGCCCTGCACGAAGCCTCACCCGGGAACATCGCGTCGAATTGCGCAAGGCTCAACCGTTTCACGACCTTTGGTTCATGCTGATCGCGCTTCGTTCCCGTAATTCAAATACAGCGCAGATAGAGCCTGGTTGTCAAGCCCTGCATACTCGCCGCTCGTCAAACTGAGACACTAGGCGCGAGCGCCAATCGTTGCCGAATCGTGGCGGGCGTCGTTATGATTCGGCTATGGCATCGAGACCGCGACCGGCGTTCGATCGGATGGAGGCAAGTTTGCTCGCCTGTCCGCGATGCCGCGTCGCCGTACCGGTGCGCAAACGCCTGCTGCTGGTTCTGCCCGAGGGCGACAAGTACGAGTACGTCTGTCCCCGATGCGGCGAGACCTGCGGCACCACGATCGAGAAGGACCCGCGCGCGGTCAACTGAACTCAGCCGGCGCCCGCGCAAGCGGAACGCGGAATCAGCGCAGATTATCGAGATCGCGCAGCGCGCGGTCCAGAATCTCGCGCACGGTTTCGAGCCGGCTGCGAGTGGCGGATTCTCCAGCCACGGCGCGAAACGCGGCCTTGACCAGTCTCTCCGCCGGGCCGCGAATCTCGGCCGCATCGGGGTCGAAGGCGCCGCGCCAGTCGTTCCATCGTTCGGCCCGCCGCCAGATTCGCCGCACGGCCTCGTCCTCGCGATTCAGCTCGGCGCGTCCGGTCTCGGTCAGACTGTAGACCCGCTTGCCGGCCTGCGATTCCGACACCACCAGACCTTCGTCTTCGAGCTGCTGGAGCGTCGGGTAAACCGTTCCCGCGCTCGCCCGATAGATCCCGCCGGAACGCTCCTCGAGGCGCTTCATCAACTCGTAGCCGTGCTTGGGACCGTCCGACATCAGCGAGAGCAGGGCGAGCCTGACCTCGCCCGGTCCGAAGAACCTGCCGCGCAGGCCGGCCATCCCGAGGTCGTGCCAATACATACGCCGTCTGAATCCGTAGCCGCCGCCGAATCGATGGCCTCCACAGTTGAGCATGAGCCTGCCTCCTCGCGTAATGTGTTACTGCATATATATCGTACGATATAGCGCAAGTCAAATCGCACGCAGGCACAATTCGCGGCAAATGGCGTTATCCCATGGTCGAGACGGACTGCGGCTCTATCTCGTAGATGACGCGCACATCGTTCGGCGTGCGGAACGGATACTTGTCCAGTCCCATGTATTTCTTTGCGAGCGAGTCGATATGCGGGTCGGCGCCTTGCTCGGTTTCGCGCACGACTCGCCCACGAATCTGGATGTAACGATAAGGGTTCTCCGGATCCATGATCGCGAGCGCGACCTTCGAGCCCTCTTTCATGTTGCGGGCTTTCACGCGGCCGCGCGCCGTGTTGACGCGAATCCGGTTGCCCACGTAATCGAACCAGACCGGCGTGACCTGCGGCGATCCGTCGGGCATCGTGGTCGCGAGGTTCGCGAAGGCCTTTTTGGTTCCCAGCAGGTCAAGGTATTTTTCCGGTATCAGGGCCATCTTGGTTTTCCTCCTGGCGGGTTTGGTATGGCTGGAGCTTAACGCAGCAGCGATCGGCACGCCATGAATTTCGCGTCAGCCCCGCGATTCGAGATCGTTGACGGCCTTCCAAATTGACTCCACGAGACCTATGGGCTAATAGCCGAAGTGGGCATTGATGGGCCGGCTTGGGTGTGGGGGATGAGAAACGAAGAGGAGCACTCGGCCAATGGCAATTTTCAGTAAAGATTCGGACAGGAATTCCCGCTCCAACGAGACGCCGAAGACGCCTGTGCAGGCGCCGGCCTCGGTACAACCCGTCGAAGAGCGCGGTTCAATCCGGCTGGCGACGGCGACCGTGCCCGCCCATGAAGAGGGCCGCGCGTACCTCGACAAAGGCTCCAAGGTCAGCGGGAAGCTTTCCTTCGACGGACCCGCCAGGATCGACGGCCAAGTCGACGGCGAGATCCACGCCAAGGAAAGTGTCGTGATCGGCGAGAGTTCCGTCGTGACCGCGCAGATCAAGGCCGCGTCGGTGGTGGTCGCCGGCAAGATCAGCGGCGACATCGTCGCCAGTCAGCGAATCGAGATTCGTCCTTCGGCCAAGGTGCTCGGCAACGTCACCGCGCCTGTGCTGGTAATCCATGAGGGGGCGTTGTTCGAGGGCCATTGCTCGATGCAGGCCGAGAGTCCGCGCGACAACAAGGTCGCGGTTTTCCCCAAGGAGGAGCGGATCCCGCAAGCCCAGAAGGCCTGAAGGCCGGTCGCGCGCGCTGTCCGTTCTCTTCAGCCTCCGTCCAGGTATCCGACGCTCCGCCAGGGGAAGGGCAGTAGAATATGCACATCCCGCCGAATTGGGGCACGTTCTTTGCCCTCATTGTTTCCTTTCTGATTTTCTGGTTTATATTCAAGCGGCTTTTTTTCGGCCCCTTCCTCAGTATGATCGGCGAGCGCGAACGCCGGCTCAGAGAGCTGGGCGAGCGCGCCGAGCATCTGGTCAAGGAGGCGAAAGATGCCGAGCAGGAGCGCGATCGCCAGCTTGCCGAGCTAAGACGCGAGGCCCTCGCACGACGGGAGGCCGAGCGCCGGCAGGCCGAGGAACGCGCCACGCATATGATCGAAGAAGCCAGAGAGCAGGCTCGCGCCTCGATGGAGCGGACCCGAGCCGAAATCGAGCGCCAAGTGATTTCTGCCGAACAACAGCTCGACGCTCTCGCGCGCACGCTGGCGGCTGAACTGGCTGAGCGGGCGCTGGGGCGTCCGCTCGGGAACGGCAAGCCGCCGGTTTCGCGGAACAACTGAGCGCGCAGCAATTGAACGTGCAGCAAATGAAAATGAAACGCGCGATCGTCGCTTTGTTCTTCGCCGCTGCGCTGCTGCCATCGCCCGCGCTCGCCGCCGAAGAAGCGAGCGGCGGCGGCTCCTGGATCAAGCTGCTGTTGTTCGCGATCAATTTTGGGATCTTCGTGTTCCTGGTGGCGCGCTTCGGCGGCCCGATGGTGCTCAAGCTGTTCGCCGACCGCGCGACAGAAATTCGCGGCGTGCTTTCGCGCGCAGCCGCGACCTTCCAGGAAGCGCAAGACCTGGGAAACCGGGCGGCTGCGATGCTCGCCGGACTCGAAGCCGAGAAAGCCCGCTTGCTGGCCGAAATCGACGACGGGACGGCATATCAGGCGCGTATGATCGGCGAGGCGGCGCGGGCTGCTGCCGAACGTATCAAGAGCGACGCAGAGACTATGGCCGCGGCGCTGGGCGACTCGGGCGCGCGGCGAGTACGGAATCAGCTTGCGGCCTCGACCACGCGAATTGCGCGTGAGCTGATTTCGCGCAACTTCCGCGACGCCGACCAGAAGCGCCTGCTCGACGGCTTCCTCGCCAAGCTCAGGCAAGAGGCCCGGCCGTGACCGGAGGCGCCCGGCCGTGAAGGGTTCGCGCGTAGCCAAGCGTTACGCCCGCGCGTTGATCGAGCTCGCCACGGACCCCAAGCAGCTCGAAGCGTGGGCCTCGGAGCTGGAGCTGCTCGCGGCTGCCGCCGGCGCGCCGGAGCTTGCCGAACAGCTTGCGACTCCCGACCTGTCTGAAGAGATGCGGGTCCAGGCGATAGGGAAGATAGCGGAGTTGCTCAAGCTGAGCTTCCCGCTGCGATCGTTCGCGGTGGTGATCGCGCGGCACCGCAGAATCGGCGAACTGACCGCGGTGTCGGAGGCTTAC
Source organism: uncultured delta proteobacterium (assembly GCA_963749215.1). Lineage (GTDB taxonomy): Bacteria > Desulfobacterota > Binatia > Binatales > Binataceae > CAVVMA01. The sequence continues at coordinate 232,041 of CAVVMA010000015.1, forward strand.
CTGGCGATGGTGGACGAGGCGCTGGGCCGCGCCCGCGCTACGCTCAGCTTCGCGCGGCGTCCGTCCGACCCCGAGGTCGAAGCTGTCGCGGATGGGCTCGGCGCGATCGAGCGCAAGAAGATCATCCCGACCGTCAAGGTCGACGAATCACTGCTTGGCGGAGTCGTGGCCGAGCTCGAGGGCAGGATATACGACGGAAGCCTGGCGACCATGCTTGTGGAGGCGCAACAGAGACTCAGCGGTTGAAGGCCGCAATCATCCCATATGGCGGAAATCAGACCATCAGAAATTAGCGAGATCCTCAGGAACGAAATCAAGGGTTTCGAGGGCGGCGTCGCGGTGCGCGAGACCGGACGGGTGCTCAGTTGCGGCGACGGCATCGCGCGCATCTACGGACTCCAGAACGCGGAATCAGGCGAGCTGCTGGAGTTCCCGCATCAGATTTACGGGATCGTCCTGAACCTCGAAGAAGACAATGTTGGCGCGGCGCTGTTCGGCGATCCCCAGGCGATCGGCGAGGGCGACGAGGTCAAGCGCACCGGCCGAATCGCCGAGGTGCCGGTCGGCGACGGGATGCTGGGGCGGGTAGTCAACGTGCTCGGCCAGCCGATCGACGACAAGGGACCGATCAAGGCTGCCGAGCGGCGGCGAATCGAGATCAAGGCCCCGGGCATCATAGCGCGCCAGCCGGTCAAGGAGCCGCTCCAGACCGGAATCAAGGCGATCGACTCGATGGTGCAGATTGGGCGCGGCCAGCGCGAACTGATCATCGGCGATCGCGGGATCGGCAAGACCGCAATCACGGTCGACACGATCATCAATCAGCGCGGGCAGAACGTCATTTGCATCTACGTCGCAATCGGGCAGAAGCGCTCGACGGTCGCGCAGGTGGTAGAGAAGCTCCGGCGCGCCGGTGCGATGGAGTATACGATCGTCGTCGCGGCGACCGCCTCGGAGGCTGCGCCCTTGCAGTTCATCGCACCCTACAGCGGCTGCACCATGGGCGAGTACTATCGCGACAACGGCAAGCATGCGCTGCTGATCTACGACGATCTTTCCAAGCACGCCACCGCTTACCGGCAGCTCTCGCTGCTGCTGCGCCGCCCCCCCGGACGCGAGGCTTACCCCGGCGACGTTTTCTACCTGCACTCGCGGTTGCTGGAGCGCGCGGCCAAGATGAGCAACGAACAGGGCGGCGGCTCGCTGACCGCGCTGCCGATTATCGAGACTCAGGCCGGCGACGTTTCAGCCTATATTCCGACCAACGTCATTTCGATTACCGACGGGCAGATCGTGCTCGACGGCGACCTCTTCAATTCGGGCATCCGGCCCGCGATCAACGTCGGACTATCGGTAACTCGGGTTGGGTTTTCAGCGTCGATCAAGGCGATCAAGCAGGTGGGCGGCACCTTGAAGAGCGATCTGGCGCAGTATCGCGAGATGGCGGCCTTTGCGCAGTTCGGCTCCGACCTCGACGCGAGCAGTCAGCGGCTGCTCCGTCGCGGCGACCGGCTCACCGAGATGCTCAAGCAGGGACAGTACGAACCGTTGCCGGTCGAAAAGGAAGTTCTGATCATCTTTACGGCCAACGAAGGATATCTGGACAAGCTCGAAGTCAATCAGGTCAAGCCATTCGAAGTCGGCCTGTATGCGTACTTCGATGCCCATCAGGCCGATCTGCTGGCCGAGATCAAGGCCAAGCGCGAGCTGAGCGACGAACTGAAGAAGAAGCTCACTGCCGCGATCGACTCTTTTGCCAAAGATTTTGCGGCCGAGCATCAGTCGAGTGCGGCGCAGCCGGCGGCGGCCTGACCCGCGCGATAAGCAATGCCAACTCTCAAGGCAATCCGGCGGCGAATCTCGTCCGTCAAGTCTACTCAGCAGACCACGCGCGCGATGAAGCTGGTGTCGGCTGCGCGTTTGCGCCGCGCCCAGGAGGCCTTGCTCAACGCTCGTCCCTACCACGAAAATCTGAGCGCGATCGCCGCGTCAGTCCTGCAAGCCGATGCAGGCGCGATCGCGCCGCCCGAGGGCGCTCAGGATGCCGCGCTGCTGATGGTGGTGGGTTCCGATCGCGGTTTCTGCGGCGGATACAACGTCAACCTCGTTCGCAAGGCCGAGGAAGAAGCGCGCCGGCTCAGTGGTGAGGGCCTCAAGATTCGCCTGTTCGCGATCGGCCGCAAGCCGGCCGACCATTTCAGACGCACGCGCCAGGCGGTCGCCGGCGAGAAGACCAACAACAAGCCGCGCCTGGCGACCGTCGCGCTGGCGCGCGAGTTGGCGGCCCGGATGCTCTCCGAATATCAATCGGGCGAGGTGCGACAGGCGGGGATTGCTTACACGACGTTTCGCTCGGCGCTCTCGATGCGGCCGGTCTTCGAGCGTCTGCTCCCGGTCGAGCCGCCCAGCGACGAGGCCGCCGCGCACGTTGACTATCTGATGGAACCGAGCCGCGTGGAGTTGATTCCGGTCGTGCTCCGCAGCTACCTGGAGTCGTCTGTCTATCATGCGCTGCTCGAGGCCGAAGCCAGCGAAGAGGGCGCGCGGATGACCGCGATGGACAGCGCGACCAACAACGCCGGCGAAATGATTCAGCAGTTGACCCTGGACATGAACCGCGCCCGCCAGGCTGCGATCACCCGCGAACTGATGGAAATCGTCGCCGGCGCCGAGGCGTTGAGCGGATAACGCAGCACCAAAGAGGAAGTTTCCCTTCCATGAGCGATAAAGTTAACGGTCGAATCAATCAGGTCCTGGGCAACGTTATCGACGTTGAGTTTCGCAACGGCTCGCTGCCGCCCATCTTCAGCGCGCTACGCGTCAGCAGCCCCGCACTCGGCGACAAGCCCGGCAATCTGGTCCTCGAAGTGGCGCTGCATCTCGGCGAGAAGACCGTCCGATGTATCGCGATGGACGCGACCGAGGGGCTGGTGCGCGGGATGGAAGTCGCCGATACCGGCGGTCCGATTTCGGTACCGGTCGGTCCGGTTACGCTCGGCCGGATCATGAACGTAATCGGTGAACCGGTGGACGAGGCCGGCCCGATCACGTCCGACAAGATGAGGCCGATCCATCGCGACGCGCCGCCGTTTGCCGATCAGGCGATCGAAGCTGAAATCCTCGAAACCGGTATCAAGGTGGTCGATCTGATCTGCCCATATGCGCGCGGCGGCAAGATTGGGCTGTTCGGCGGCGCGGGAGTCGGCAAGACGATCACGATCTTGGAGCTGATCCACAACGTCGCCAAGCAGCACGGCGGCGTTTCGGTCTTCGGCGGAGTCGGCGAGCGTTCGCGTGAGGGCAACGATCTCTACGGCGAGCTCAAGGAATCCGGCGTCCTGGCGAAGACCGCCTTGGTGTTTGGACAGATGAACGAGCCGCCCGGAGCGCGCGCCCGCGTGGCGCTGACCGCCGTCACGGTGGCCGAGTACTTCCGCGACGACGAGGGCAAGGACGTCATGCTCTTCATCGACAACATCTTCCGTTTCGTCCAGGCCAACTCCGAGGTCTCGGCGCTGCTGGGCCGGATGCCGAGCGCGGTCGGCTACCAGCCGACGCTGGGCACCGACCTGGGCGAGCTCGAGGAACGGATCACGACCACCAAGAAGGGCTCGATAACTTCGGTGCAGGCGATCTTCGTTCCCGCCGACGACTACACCGACCCGGCGCCGGCCACCACCTTCGCGCATCTGGACGCTTCGACCAACCTGGAGCGCAAAGTCTTCGAGAAGGGAATCTATCCCGCCGTCGATCCGCTCGCGTCAAACTCGCGAATGCTCGATCCGCAGGTCGTCGGCGATGAGCATTACGCCGTAGCAAGGCGTGTGCAGGCCATCCTGCAACGCTACAAAGACTTGCAGGACATCATCGCGATCCTCGGGATGGACGAGCTGTCTCCGGATGACAGGCTGGTGGTCTCACGCGCGCGGCGAGTCGAGCGTTTCCTCTCGCAGCCGATGTTCGTCGCCGAGGTGTTCACCAATACGCCCGGCGCCTACGTTCCGCGCAAGGAGACCGTGCGCGGCTTCGCCGAAATCCTCGACGGCAAGTGCGACGACATGCCCGAGCAGGCCTTCTACATGGTCGGCACAATCGACGACGCGCGCGCCAAGGCCGAGCGGCTCGCCCGCGGCGAGGCGCGCTAGGCGGCGCGGACATCGGCGATGGCCGAGAGTTTTCCATTCAAGCTGATCACGCCCACCGGAGTGGTGATGGATGCGCCGGTCGAAGGGGTGATCGCGCGCTCCTCACTGGGGCAGTTCGGTGTGTTGCCGAATCATATCGACTTCATCACGTCGCTGACTCCGGGCGTGTTGAGAGTGAAGACCGGCGCGGATCGCGACGCGGATTACATCGTGATGGGCGGACTGGCGGCGGTCAGGGCCGGCGCGATGACCGTGCTGACGCCCGAGGTGCAGTCGCCGGATAGCGTCGATCGCGCCGCCGCCGCGAACGAAGCCAAGGCGGCCGAACAGCGTCTCGGCGAGACCAGCTACTACGCGCCGGAATACTCCGAAGCCGAGTACGACCTCGAAGTCGCGCGCGCCCGGGTCGAAGCCTCCGAGCTCAAGCGCTCCGCGCACTGACGGCCGCGATTCGCGTCCTCTCAATCGCGCGGGCAAGCGCGAGAAAGGAGACTACTCCGATGCCGAAAGCGCCCGCTGACTACCGGCTTCGTTACCCGATCGATTTCGGCGATATCGATCCCGGCGTGGCCCAGAAAGTCGTGCAGCTTTACGCCGCCGACGGCGCCAAGTCGAAGGGAATTCTCTACCAGCCTGCGCGCGGCGGCCGGCCGAAGACGGCCGTTATCATGGCGCATCCGCGGGCTGACTTTGCGCATCACTATTCGATCCCGTTCTGGGTCGAGGCCGGCTTCGCCGCGTTCGGACAGAACACCCGCTACCTGAACAACGACTCGACGATGCTCCATGAGAATCTGCTGCTCGACCTGGCCGCCGGAATCAGGTACCTGCGCGAGGAAGAGGGTTTTGCGAACATCGTGATGCTCGGCAACTCGGGCGGCGGATCGCTGTTCGCCTACTACGACTGGCAGGCGCGGCTGCCGAAAGGCGAACGGGTCGCGTCGCCGCCGGGCGGCGGTGCACCCGATCTGAACAACTTCGAGCTGCCGGCTGCGGATGGATTCATCGCGCTCGCGGCGCATCCGGGACAAGGGATGGTCCTGATGGGCTCGCTCGACGCCGCGGTCGTCGACGAGAGCGATCCGTTCGCGACCGATCCCGCGCTCGACATGTACGATCCGCGCAACGGCTTTCGGACGCCACCCGAGCCGTCGCGCTACGAGACCGGATGGCTCGCGCGCTATCGCGAGGCTCAACGCGCGCGCGCGGCGCGAATCGACGCGATCGCACGCCGCCATATCGCGGAGGCCGGAATCGCCAGGGAAGTCGCGCGCTCCAAGGATCTCGCCGGCGACAGCCGCGATCACTTCATGCGCCGGGCGATGGCGCCGCGCGTGATGGTCGTCTATCGGACGCAGGCCAATCCGAGCTACCTTGATTTAAGCCTCGACCCGTCCGAGCGCGCGCTTGGGTCGATCTTCGCGCCGCGCCCCGATCTGTTCAACTATCATGTCTTCGGACTGGGCCGGGTGGTCACTCCCGATGCGTGGCTGTCGACCTGGTCGGGCATCTCGTCGCGCGCCAACCTGTTACACAATATCGCCAAAGTGACGGTGCCGACGCTGGTGGTCGGCGCGATGGCCGACCAGGACATCTTCGTCGCGGATGTGCGCGCGGAGTTCGCGGCGTCGGGCGCCGGCGACAAGCGAATCGAGTTCATCTCGGGCGCCGATCATTTCATGCGCGCGGGCGGCACCAAATCCGATCAGGGCGATCCGCGTCCCCGCCTCATGAAGCTGCTCGCAGAATGGACGCGCGAGCGCTTCGCGCCCTGACCTCGGAGAAGATGAGATGACCGGCGGGACGCCGGTCCTACTACACAGCACTGATCCGAAGTAGGGCCGGCGTCTCGCCGGCCTGTGCGGAAAAGCTACTCGACCGCGCTCAGATAAACTCGTATCGCAGCCCGCGAGAAATCGCCCGCGAACCTTCTTAGCTTGCTTAGCTTGATGATTTACGAACGAGACAACTTTTACGTCGTAACCGGATGCTCAGGCGCCGGCAAATCGACGATTATAGAAGCGCTGAAAGCGAGGGGATTTCCGTGTGTCGACGAGGCGGGACGCAAGATCGTTCAGGAGCAGCTTCGTATCGGCGGCGACGGAACGCCCTGGCAGGATCGGATAAAGTTCCGCGAGCTCCTGCTGTCCCGTTATATGTATCTCTTCGAGCAAATCACGGAACGAACCCTGCCGGTGTTCTTCGATCGGGGCATTCCGGAGCTAATCTTGTTTTCGTGGATGCTGAACGTTCCCGTGCCCGAGCACCATCGAGCCGCGGCCAGGACATACAGATACGCCCGCAGGGTTTTCATTACGCCGCCGTGGCCGGAGATTTTCAAAACCGACGAGGAGCGGAGACACTCATACGAGGACGCTGTGGCAATGTATCGCCTGACGCCCGAGGCCTATCGCGAATCGGGCTATCAACTTATCGAGGTTCCGAAAGCACCGGTTTCGGAACGGGTCGAATTCATTCTGCATCAGGTGCGCGTGCCTTAACTTTGGGCGCGATGCGATCCGGGTCCGGTTGAGGATCTCAAGTGAAGGAATCTGACGCCAATGTATCAGAGACCGACGATCTGCGGCTCCTGCACGTCGATGTCAAGACATCTTTTGTGCTCTCCAGCTCGGAACGCATAGAGCGGCAGAGCGACCCCGATTGTTCACCCGGCCCGCGCCTGTTCTTCGCTGGGTGCCCTCGAAGGCAACATCGTACGCGTCCGCCACGACGTTGCAGATCAGGTCGCCTTGAGATTACTTGCCATCGCCGCGCAGGAGCCCCCGTGGCGCGATCCTGACGTCCTGCCGCAATGCCTGGGAAAAGTCATCGATATTCTGTCTACGGACCAGCCGGTCGCGACCGTCGCGCCGGGTGTCATCTACAGACTTCCCAACCAGTTGAAATATGAACACTCCGCGACGATCGTGCGAGGCGATTCGGTGGAGGGCGCGAGGATGCTGACTCGGTTCGCTGACCGGGGAATGCCTCAGTCCATGCTTGACGCAGGCTTCAAGGGGGTCGGCGATTTCTGGGAGCCGTGGTGCGTCGCCGTCGAGCGCGATGAGATAGCGTCCATCGCGTTCGCAGCTCGGCTCGGCGGCATTGGCGCAGAGATCGGCGTCTATACGTTTCCAACCTTCCGTGCTCAAGGATTCGCGGCTGCGGTGACGGCGAGTTGGTCATCGCTGCCGTTCCTCAATGGGCGCGCACTCTTCTACAGCAGGGCAAGGTCCAACCGATCGTCCCAGCGCGTCACCGCCCGGCTTGGCCTTCGCATGATTGGCGCGAGTGTTGGCGTCGACTGATGCTCGCCAAGGTAGACGACCGGCGGGACGCCGGTCCTACTACACAGCACGGATCCGAAGTAGGGCCGGCGTCTCGCCGGCCTGCGACCGCGCTCAGGTGAACATCGCGGCGAGGCCTTTGGGCCTCACCATCTTGCCTGCGGGCTTGATCTCGTCGGCGAGCCGCTGGAGCCGCTCCTTGAAGAGCTCCATCTCGGCTGCCTGCTTCGCTTCGAACTGCTCCTGCTCGCGAACGCGCTTGCGCTCGGCAGCCTCGCGCTCGCGTTTGCGCCGTGTATAGAAGCCCTCGAAGGTGTCTCTGACGGTTCGGTAGATGACCGAGTCGGCCACGAACGATCCGGAGCAGATGGGGCAGTAGAACACCACGCCGGGCTGAAAATGGCGGTACGGAATGCCGTAGATTTCGTGGCAATCCTTGCATCGCACCGGGACTTCCCACGCGATCGGATCGAACTCGTCGCTCTGCGCCGCCACCGCGGCAGCCGCGGGAGCGGGCGCCGGTTTGGGCGCAGGCGCAACCGTTGCGGCCGGGGACGGTGCTCCGTCGGCGACCTTCGTCGCGGCCCCGTTGCCATCTCCATGCGCGGCGGACAGGCGCGGCATCGGTGCCCTCCTTGCGGAAGCGCGAGGGAAAATCGGCCCCGAAAGCCTGCTCCGGATGCAATACCTTGGCGCGCTCGATCAGCACCGCCTCGCTTTCGAGGTTGGCTGGATCCGGGATGCAGCAATCCACCGGACATACCGCGGCGCACGCTTCATGGTCGTGGAAGCCGACGCACTCGGTGCATTTCTCGGGAACGATGTAATAAATGTCCTGCGCGATCGCGGGATGGGTCTCGCCGTTCAATTCCCACGGCACGCCGCCGCCATAGATTGCCGTGTTGGGGCATTCGGGCTCGCACGCGCCGCAGTTGATACATTCGCTGGTGATGGTTGTCGCCATAATGTGACGAAGCCGCGCTAATTTGCTTTCAATATTAGTTTATCAATGCTGATACTGAGCGACAACGGCTGCCGACTCGCAGCGCGACCGGCATCGGTTGGGTGCGTTTTCGCAGTCGCGCGGTTTTGATTATGCTGGGTCGAGTGAGGGAAGCCGGATGGATCTGACTTTCACCCCCGAGCAGGAGCAATTCCGCGCCGAGGTCCGCGCCTTTCTGGCTGAGCATGTGCCGAAGAGCGAGCTGGGCGGACGGCACGAGGCCGGCGCGGATAAAACTTGGCTGGCGCGCGCGAAGGCCTGGCAGCGCAAGCTCTACGACGCGGGCTACGTCGCACTGGCCTGGCCGAAGGAATACGGCGGGCAGGCGATGGACCCGGTGCAGCAGGCGATCGTGAACGACGAGATGGTGCGGGCGCGCGCGCCGTTTCTGATCGGCAGCCAGGGAATCGGGATGTTCGGGCCGACGCTTATCGCATTCGGCACCGAGGAGCAGAAGCGGCGTTATCTGCCCAAAGTGCCGACCGGCGAGGAGATCTGGTGCCAGGGCTACTCGGAGCCTGGCGCGGGATCCGACCTCGCCTCGCTGCGCACCCGCGCCGAGACTGTCGGCGACGAGTTCGTCGTCAACGGCCAGAAGGTCTGGACCTCTGCGGCGCAGTGGGCCGACATGATGTTCTGCCTGGTGCGCACGGATCCCGACGCACCCAAGCATCGCGGCATCTCCTACATTTTGATCGATATGCATTCACCGGGTGTAACGGTGCGTCCGCTGGTCCAGATGACCGGCGATCACGGTTTCAACGAGGTCTTCTTCGACAACGTGCGGGTGCCGCGCCGGAACCTGGTCGGCAAGCTCAACGAAGGCTGGCTCGTCGCCAACGCGACGCTCTTTCACGAGCGCAACATGCTCGGCTCGGCGACCGGCAGCCATCAGATTTTCAACCGCCTGCTCGAGCTCGGCCGCTCGATCAAGCGCAACCGGCGCACGCTGGCCGACGATCCGGTGTTCCGGCAGCGGCTTGCGGACCTGGAGATTCGCGTCACCGCGATGCGGTACCATTCGTATCGCCAGCTTTCCGATCAAATCCACGGGCGCAATCCCGGCATCGAGTCGATGATCAACAAGCTGGTCGGCACCGAGCTCAATCACGACCTCGCGACCGCCGCGATGGAGCTGATGGGAGACTACTCGATGCTCGCGCGCGGCGAGGAACACGCGCTGGACCACGCCTACTGGCCCTACGAATGGATGTTCTCGCTCGGGCTGGTGATCGGCGGCGGCACTTCGCATATCCAGAAGAACATTATCGCGGAGCGCGGGCTCAAGATGCCCAAGTCGCAATGACGGGCGGCGGCGATCGGAATCGGCGATGGATTTCGGACTGAGCGACGAGCAGCGGCATCTCAAGGAGGCCGCGCGCGACTTCCTGCGCAACGAATGTCCCACCACCCTCGTCCGCAAGGTGATGGCCGACGCGGACGGGATTCCCCGCGAGCTGTACGGCGAGATCGCAAAGCTCGGCTGGACCGGTCTGATCGTCCCGGAGAAATTCGGCGGCGCCGGGATGACTACGCTCGACATGGCGGTGCTGCTCGAGGAATGCGGCTACGCGGCGATGCCGGGGCCGTTCCTGTTCTCGTCCGCGATCGCGGCCCAGGTGCTCGCGATGGGCGGGTCCGAGAAGCTCAAGGCGCGATGGCTGCCCGCACTCGCCGAAGGACGCGCGATCGGCACCATCGCGATCGTCGATGAGAGCGACAGTTTCGAGCCGCACGACATCACCACCACTGCAAGGAAGACCGGAGCAGGTTTCACACTCAACGGCATCAAGATGTTCGTTCCCTATGCGCATCTCGCCGACTTCATAATCGTGGCGGCGCAGGCGGGTATGTACGGCGGCGAGGCGTCGCTGTTCCTGGTTGAAACGGCGACGCCGGGGGTGAACGTCAAGACCATGAAGGGGCTGGACCTGACGCGGCGGGTTGGGCGCGTCGAGCTCGAGGGAGTTCGCCTGAAGGCGGGAGCGCGGCTGCATGGCGAGGACCTGCTGGATCGCGTGGTCGATATCGGCGCGGTGGCGATCGCGGCCGATTCGCTCGGCGGAACCGAGCGGGCGCTCGAAATGGCGGTCGAGTACTCCAAGCTGCGCGAGCAGTTCGGCAAGCCGATCGGCTCCTTCCAGGCGCTCAAGCATGCCGCAGCGGAAATCGTCGCCGACCTCGAACCGGCGCGCGCGCTGCTCTGGTACGCCGCCTACGCGCAAGACGCTCTTGCCGCCGAGGCGCCGCGGGCCGCCGCGATGGCCAAAGCCCGGCTCTCGGAAGTCTACAGCCAGGCGACCGATCGCGCGGTCCTGATGCACGGCGGAATCGGCTTCACCTGGGAGCACGATATCCATCTCTGGTTCAAGCGCGCCCGCTTCAACGAATCGTACTTCGGCTCGCCGGTATACCATCGCGAACGCGTCGCTACGCTGGGCGATTACTGACTGGCGCGGGCTGGGGTTTGCCAATCATGAGCGTACGACGGGTCGCAAGGAGCCAAACCAGCGGGCCAACTTATTCGCTGCACCTCGCCGACTGTCTGGGGTGGATGGATTCGCGCGAAGAGAACTCCATTCACGCGATCGTCACAGATCCTCCCTACGGTCTGAAAGAGTACAGTTCACCAGAGAAGGAAAAGCTGCGCAGCGGGCGCGGCGGAGTCTGGCGCATTCCCCCGTCATTCGACGGATGCGCGCGCGGCGCCGTACCCCGCTTCACCGTGCTGAGCGAGGCCGAGCGCGGCGCGCTGCGCGATTTCTTCCACGAGTTCGCGCTCCGGGCGCTGCGGATCATGGCGCCGGGCGCGCACCTTTTCATCGCGACGAACCCGCTACTCTCTCATCTGGTTTACGTTCCCCTCATGGAAGCAGGCTTCGAAAAGAGGGGTGAGATCATCCGCCTGGTTCAGACCTTGCGCGGCGGCGACCGGCCCAAGAACGCTCATCGTGAGTTCACCGAGGTGACCGTAATGCCGAGGTCGTGCTGGGAGCCTTGGGGGCTGTTCCGGAAGCCATGCGAAGGCCGCGTGCAGGACAATCTCCGGAAGTGGAAAACCGGGGGCTTGCGCCGGATATCTTCGGTCATGCCTTTCGCGGACGTGATTCTCTCCGCACCTACCCGCGCCGAGGAGAGGGCGATTGCTCCGCATCCGTCGCTCAAGCCCCAGGCCGTCATGCGCCAGATAGTAAGGGCCTCGTTACCGCTCGGCTCGGGCGTCGTGCTCGACCCATTCATGGGCGCCGGCTCTACAATCGCCGCTGCGCTGGCGGTGGGATACGACAGTATCGGGATCGAAGAAGACCCCGCATTCCTCGCGATGGCGGAAGCCGCGATTCCTGCACTTGCGCGTCTGGCGCCAGGTCCAGCACCGTCGGCACGTGGCAATGGGCAACGGGTCCTCTTTACCTAAGGGCCTTACTGTCGCTCATATACGTGTGACGAAGAGGCGCTCTTGATCGCGCGATCTATCCGACGCGATCTCTTAGCCGCGCGATTCCTCTGGTTTGGAGCGCGCGCAGGATGTCGGTCTTCGTCACGACGCCTTCCACCGCGCCGTCTTCTGTGCCCACGAACAGAATTTGCTCGCCTTCCTCGCGGCTGAGCATGCGGAGCGCGTCCATCACCTGGCAATCGGGGGGCACAATCGGCACGTGACGATCGGCGATCTGCCCGACGGTCGTGGTCGGCCACTGCTCGGGTGGGATTTTGCCGAGCTGCCACATCGCGATCGTCCCGACGGCTCGGGAGCTCTCATAGACTGCGAAAATCGCCTGCCGATGGGTCGCGGCGCTGGCGGCGAAGTCGCGGAGATTGTCTCCGGCCTGCACTCCAACGATCCGGCGCTGCATCACCTCACGCACTGCGATACCACTCAGCTCGGCAAGCTGCGCGACCTCGTGCACGCGCTGGTCGCCGGAGACCGACGCTTCGCCCGAGACCGCGTACGCCACTGCGGCGCCGATCAGGCTCGGAATAATGTACGAATGGCCGCCGGTGGTCTCCGCGACGAACACCACCGCGGCCAGCGGCGTCTTGTAGCCCGCGGCGATGAACGACGCCATCCCGACCGCCGCATAGAGGTCGAAGGCCGGGGAACGGACGATCGTCTGCCCGAATGCGCTGCCGATCGCGCCGCCCGATAGAAACAGCGGCACGAACGCCGCGCTCACTCCGCCGCTGCCAATCGAGAAGAGCGTGCCGGTCAGCTTGAGCGCCGCGAATGAGACCAGCGTCGCCGACGAATGCGGCCGGCTCAGCACTTCGCGCACCGCCTCGTAGTTCGGCCCCAGCGGAATCAGCGGACCGGCGTGAAAAGTTACGAATAGCAGCCCGCAGATCGCGGTGCCGAAGCCGCCGATCACGAGCTTCATCGTGTGCGGAATCGGTGCGTTGACCGCGAACGTTCGCGCGCGCCGGAACGTGATCGCAAAGACCATCGCCGCCAGCCCGCACACCAGCCCCAGCAACGCCGCCCACAGCAGATCGCCGGGCGAAAATGCGGTACTGCCGCTGAACCCGAACAGCGGCTCCGAGCCGACGATTGCGACCATCGTCGCGTACGCGACCACCGACGCGATCAGGGACGGCAGCAGCGCTTCGTGCGCGATGTCGTCCTTGTACGGCATCTCGAGCGCGAAGATGATTCCCGTCAACGGCGCGCGGAACACCGCCGCCATTCCGGCCGCCGCCCCGCTTATCAGCATGATCCGGCGATCGTGCGGCTGGAGCCCCAAACGCCTGAGCTTGGTCCATAGCCACGAGCCGATCGCGCCGCCGCCATAGATGCTGGGCCCCTCGAGCGCGGCGCTGCCGCCCGAACCGACCGTCGTCACCGCAGCCAGCAGCTTCCACCAGAACGGCTTCATGTCGATCGCGCCCTGATGCTCGTGGTACGAGCAGATGATCTCCTCGGTGGAATGTTCGTTCGGATCGCTGGTCCGGTACTGCATGATAAGACCGGTGAGCAGGAATCCGATCAGCAGGCCCGGAACGATTAGCCAGTGATGGTTGACGTATGCCTGTAAAACGACCGGCCAGGTCGTCTTGAGGATTACGACTGCAACCCCCGTGACAACCAGGCCCGTGACGACGCCGGTGATCGGCGCGACCAGCAGCCACTTATGCACGTCGCGGGAGAAGGTCGCGCGCAGCTCTTCGCGGACCAGGCCTGAGTACTTCCTGAACAGCGGGTGGTCCAACAATCCCGAGGCGCGTTTCATGGCGGCTGGTTAGCTCGTCCTGCGCGCGAACCCCTGCGGCCCATCCCCGCGGCGCGCGCGGGTGATCCTTACCGTTCGGGTCATTGGGGCTCCGTGGGCGGTGTTCAATTCTGCTACATGCCTTGCGCAAATTTGTCACGATCCGGCGCGTACTTGATACGTCGCGGCGAGCAAAGAGGCGAGTTGCGATGGCTGCGCCATCCGCAACGCAGATCAGGAGCGAAAACACCCGATTTGCCTCTGGTTCCGATGCGCGCCGTGCAATTCGACCCTAAAGAGCGATTAGACGCGCGCGCCCCGACCTCGCAACGCTGACGAGTCTAGCCCGCGGTCAGTGGCACGGCAATTGGATGCACTCCTTTAGAGCAAGTTGTACGGGGTTCAGAGCGGGCTTCGATGCGGTCCGCTTGAGAGCGTAGCAACCCGGTCCGCTGACCTCTACAGACCGGCGAATCAGGGTAATGAATGAAATGGGAACCAACGACCGCATGATCGATCTCAGCGCGCGCGTCTTGCTGGTTGAAGACGACCCGGCGCACGCATTCATCGCGGTGACTGTGATCAGACAGGTGTTGGGCGATGGGTGTGAGGTAGTGGTTGCGGAAACCGCGGACGAAGCGATGGGCGTGATCCGGCACTTCACCGAGCAGGATCGTCCCGACCTGATGCTGGTGGATTTGCGCCTGCCGGACAACGGCGGGTTCGCAGTGCTCTCGGCGGCCAGAGCGCATGAGCCCTCCTCGCAGATTCCGCTCTTCGTCGTGACCAGCTCGATGTACGACCGCGATATCGCCCAGAGCTACGAGTTGGGCGCCTCGGTCGTGCTCTCCAAGCCGCTCTCGCGCGCCAGGCTGAAAGAAGAGCTGGCCCGTATCGGTGCCCTTCCGCAGACTCCGGCCGGGCTGGTTCAGAGGGCGCTCAACCACTGATTAGTGTGACTTACGGGGACGACTGAAGCCCCGTTCCTCCTGCAAAGCGCGAGGCCCCTTACACGGACGGGGCCTCGCGCACTTGACCGTCGCGCGTTCAAAGTAGGAATCTTCCATCATTCTTCCGGCGCGCTTTGGCGCCGACGAGGAGCCGATGGTGGAACCCTACAGATTCGATCGCAGCGAAGCGCTGTTCGCGCGCGCCAAGAAAGTCATTCCCGGCGGCATCTACGGCCATCAGTCGCCGCGCCTGCTCGCGATGGGCTCGTATCCGTCGTTCTTCGCGCGCGGGGAGGGCTCGCACGTATGGGACGTCGATGGCAACGAGTACATCGACTACATGTGCTCCTACGGCCCGATCGTGCTGGGTCATCGCCATCCCCGCGTCGAGGAAGCGGCGCGCCGCCAGATGGAGCAGGGCAACTGCTTCAACGCGCCAACCGCGCTTTGGGTCGAGCTCGCGGAATATCTGGTCGAGATCACCCCGTTCGCCGATTGGACCGTGTTCGCCAAAAATGGCTCCGACGTATGTACCTGGGCGGCGATGGTCGCGCGGCATTTCACCGGCCGCAGAAAGATCGTTGCCGCAACCGGCGCGTATCACGGCACTCATGCCTGGGTCAGCCCGGTGCCCAATGGCGTTACGCCCGAAGATCGCGCCAACGTGCTGAACTTCCGCTACAACGACCTCGAAGGGCTGACGCGGCTGGTCGAGGATAATCGCGGCGCGATCGCCGGCGTGATGCTCGCGCCGTTTCGTCACGACGCCGCCCACGACTCGGAGCTGCCGGCGGAGGGCTTTCTGCCGGGCGTGCGCCAGCTCTGCGACCAGCACGGAATCGTCTTCATCCTCGACGACGTGCGGGCGGGCTTCCGGCTGCACATGGGCGGCTCCGGCGAGCTTTTCGGAGTGCGCCCCGACCTGACTTGCTATTGCAAAGCGCTGGCAAATGGATATCCACTCGCCGCCGCGATGGGGCGCGAGAATCTCAAGCGCGCCGCGCTGGAAGTTTTCTTCACGGGCTCTTACTTCACCAGTGCCGTCCCGATGGCCGCGGCGCTGGCCTGCCTGCAGGAGCTGAAGCAGAGCGGCGGAATCGAAAAGATGCGGCGCACCGGCGAGATGCTGCGCGAGGGGATGCTATCGCAGGCGCGCGCGCACGGCTTTGAGGTGACTTACTCGGGGCCGCCCTCGCTGCCGTACATGACGTTCAAGGCCGACGGCGCCAAGTGGGATCGGATCACGGCGTTCTGCGCCTACGCCGCGACCCACGGAATATTCTTCCATCCGCGCCACAACTGGTTCCTCTCCGCCTCGCACTCCGAAGAAGATATCCGCCGCACGCTGGACGTAACGGACGCCGCGTTCAAATCGGTGTCGCAGCAATTCGGCGGCTGAGGGCGTGAATCAGCGGAGGCGATCCAACTCTTCGGCGGTCAGGCCGGCTTGTTTCGCGATCGTATGTAACGTTCCTTTGGGCACTGCCTTCCCGAAATGGATGGGAATCGTGAGAGCCTTCCGGTCGCGCTCGCGGTAGAGCGTGAGATGACTTCCCCTCTGCCGCCAACGCACAAACCCTGCCCGCTCCAGGGCCCGGACGAGTTCCCTGGGCGTGAGCGATGAAGTTTCGGCACGCTAGACGGTTACGTTCACGACCGTGTTCAGCACCGGCCGGCGCGCTTGCACGCGGACCGACAGCCGGTGCGCCTTGAGGTTCTCAAGGTGCAACGAGATCGCCTCTCTTGCGTTATCCGTTGCCTCGTCAACCGTGCGACCGTAAGAAACACAGCCGGGGAGCGACGGGACGAGCACCGTGTAGCCGCTCTCATCTTCAGGGATGAGGGTGATTTGGTATGAATAGCTTTTCCTTTTCATGAACGAAGGGAGGTTGTCGCTTACCTGCCAGTATGAGCGCCCGGCAATACTTGTCAAGCACGAGACGATAGCACCGCTGGCCGCTCCGTGGTCTAAATCCCTACCGGCGGGGCTCGGTTGCTCTGCGCGGGCGAAAGTGTAAAGAAGATGGCGCGACAGGATGGATGGACCTGCGAGGGCACGCGTCATTTTGATCATCTGCTCGGTTCGGCGGAACGCCGCCAGGGCGACGCTGTGGCTCGCAATCGTGGCGATCTCCACGTCACGTCACAGTTTGTATGCCCAGGGAGGCAGGCATGCGCATGGCGAAGCTTCAGGTAATCAGCGATGGCCGCTGGATGCGAGCGTCTCTGGTTGGATTCCTGGCATGCGGAGCGATGTTGCAAGCCCCGACGGCAAGCGCTCAGACGATCAACGTATGCGTGAACAAAAGGACCGGCGCCTTGCGCGGCGTTGCGAATCCGGGCAGGTGTAAAAAGTCTGAGACCTATTTTGCGTTGAATCAGCAGGGCCCACCCGGACCGCAAGGGCCGGCGGGTCCAGCGGGAGATGTCGGCTCGGTAATCTCGGTACAACAGCTCAACCTGGTCAATGCGCACGGCAACCTGCTCGCGTCGCTGGGTCAGACTTCGAATGGGACGGTGCTTACGTTCTTCGACTCCGCTGGAAAGGTCACTCTGACCGTCGGAGATAACCCGCAGGTAAGTTTCGAAGGCATGGTTGCGTGGGACGGCAACAGCATAATTCCGGGCGGCGGCATAAGCCGCGTCTCACTTGGTGCATCCAATCCCGATGGATTCGGGGGATCGATCGTAGACGCCGCGGGCAAGACCAGAGCGACTTTCGGCCTGACCTATGACGGGACGGGGACTGGATTCAACGCCTTTGCCGTTAATGGCAGCGAGACTACGATTTCAGCGTTCGAGAATGGCCCTAACGAAGGTCTTTTTGTGAACGACCTTAACGGGAAACTTCGCGTTCGAGCGGGAATCTCGCTGGACGGAACATCCTATGACGGCTTGTTTGTTTACGACCCGACCGGATTTGAACGCGCCGGCGTCGACTACGAGCAGGGAAATAATTTCCAGGGGTTTTTCACTCGTGGCGCAAACGGGGAAAACCTGTCGATCCTCGGCAATGCACTGGACGGCTCGTTCTCCGTTCTAAACCTTCTTGACTCCAGCGGCACCCTTGAGGTCAAGGGCTATGCGTCGGGCGACGGCTCCCAGAGCGGCGTGGTAGTCCAGGACGCCAACGGAAACGGGCGGGTCTCAAATACTCAGAATGGCTCAGGTCAGGGCGTAGCAGTATTCGATTCAGGCGGCAACGAGGTTGGTCACGTGCCATGAAACGTGACGGGAGTGTCGTAGATCGCGTCCCCGAAGGCCGGCCCACTTCACTGTACATCGGCGCGAACCGCGGGCGGGGGGTCTCTGAGCGCCACTTCAGCCACGGCTCTTCTCAGAAGGGATCGATCAGGCCCGGCTGATCGACCAGGTCGAACTTGCTACTGCCACGATCGCGTCGTCGGCGTCCTTCACCTCCGCCTGAACAAAGGCCAGCGAGCGTGTGCGCCGGAGAGTTCGCGCAGAGCCTTTGAGCATTCCGGGGTGCGCGGCGCGTAAGTACGAGAGTTTGGTCTCGGCGGTAACCGCCCATTCGCCGTCCTCGAGCAGGGACCCGATCGCGGTCGAGAAAAGCTCGTCGACGAACACGGCGAGATAACCGCCCTGGATGGTCCCGAACGGATTGCGTGCGACAGGCGGCTGCTCCTCCCATTCCCATTCGGAAGTTCCCCGGCCGAAGCGCACCGGCTTCATCCCGAGCGCGCGGTTTGGAGAAGGATAGTCGTCCACGCGATTTTCGCTAATGAGCCGATTCAAATCCTTGAGCGGCGCAGCTTTCACGAGTTCAGCGTTCCCAGGGTGTTCCGGAATGCCAATGGCAAAGCTACGTTGTGCGTGATGTGATCTCAAGCTCGCGCCCGCGTTGGTCCCGGATTGAAAGAAGGCATACCAGGGTTAACCCGTATATGCATTTGGATCGGCGGTTTCAGTCACCCATGTTCAGTTCGCTCCCCGTTTGGCGCGTTACTTGAGCCGCGTCGGCTGAAATGCCCTCGAGCTGTCGGCCACCGAGGCTGCCGCCCAAAGCCTCATGCTTGCCGTGTTTCGATCGGACTCAGGCGTAACGATTGGAGGCACGAGCATTATCTGTGAATCGGTCGACTATGCCGTTTTTGGCAGCTCTATGAGCGTTGGCACATACCGTACGGACGGAAGGCCGAGCTTTGGCCCAGTCCGCTGGCGCCGCTGGGCGGAATCGGGTATCGAATTATACAATGAACAGCGAATTTTCACTGGACACGATCGATGTGATCGGCCCCGATCACTACGCTACAAACGGTTACCCGCATGCGGAATGGGCCTACCTGCGCAAGCACAAGCCGGTGTTCCGGGTCGAGCGCGTCAACGTCGATCCGTTTTGGGCAATCACCAAACACGCCGATATTTCCGACATCTCGTGCAAGCCGAACTTGTGGCACAACGCCCCGCGCATGGCGGTTTTCACCAGCGAACTAAACCAGCCGGCGCAGCGCCCTGAGGCCCCGATGTTCCGCCAGTTGCTCAACATGGATCCGCCCGATCACGGCGCGTACCGATCGGTATTGAGCCGGCACTTCACGCCGCGCGGCGTCAGGACGCTTCAGCCGCAGGTCGAGGAGATCACGCGCAAGGTGCTGGACGATATCGCGGATCGATCGGAGTGCGACTTCGTCACCGAGATTTCGTCGAAGGTGCCGCTCGCCGTGATCGCGGAGCTGCTCGGGGTGCCGCGCAGGGACTGGGAAATGCTGTTCAGATGGACCAACGAGACTATCGGCAGCGGGGACCCCGAGTTTCAGCAGGGCGCGACCGCTCTGGAAAGCGTGCAGCGCGCGCGGCTGGAAATGTTCCAATATTTCAGCGACATGGTGGCCGAGCGGCAAAAGCGTCCCACCAATGACATCACGAGCATGGTCGCCAACGGCCACGTCAACGGCGCGCCGCTGCCTGCTTTCGAGTTGCTGTCGTACCTGTTCGTGCTGGTGGTGGCGGGCAACGAAACCACACGCAACGCAACCACCGGTGGGTTGCTCGCGTTTATCGAGAATCCGGATCAGTGGCGGCGGCTCAAGGGCGATCATTCGCTTCTGCCAACCGCGGTCGAGGAGGTAGTGCGGTGGACGAGTCCGGTCATCCAGTTCGCGCGCACCGCGACCGCCGACACCGAGGTTCATGGCCAGAGGATCCGCATGGGCGAATCAGTCTGCCTGTTTTACCCCTCGGCCAATCGCGACGAGGAAATATTCAACGAACCTTTCAAGTTCGACATCGGCCGCGATCCCAATCCGCATCTTGCCTTCGGTCTCGGCGAGCACTTCTGTCTGGGCGCGAACCTGGCGCGGCTGGAGCTCGAGGTGATCTATCGACAGATGGTCGAGCGGCTCGTGAATCCCGAGTTGGCGGGCGCTGTCCAGCGCCTGCGATCGAGCTTCGTCGGTGGTATCAAGCACATGCCGATTCGCTACCAGATGCTGCCGGCGCACAACTAGTGGCCTGTAACAGCAGAATCGGTAGTGGAGTGTTTCACGAAACCCTTGCGGCCGTGGGACTTTGCGCGGTTCGCGCCGACAAATTCACTGTTACAGGCCACTAGAAGTTGAATAGGCACCGCTACCGTACCTCGGGGCCCGCGCGGTGCGACGAAGTGTCGGCCTTTCGCGATCGCGCGTTTGATGGTTCCTTCGGTTGCAGCCGTCGCTTTCGGCGACATCTCGTCTGAAACCGGCGCTGAGCGCGAAGCGTTTTCCTGCGGGAAATCGCAATGGTTGCCGAGTCACTTTTCGGTTGCTCTCGAGCCTCGCCCGCAGACGCACTTGGCGCGGCTCTTGCGTCCGAAATATAGGGGAGGGGGTGAATGGATAGCGTCCCCGTGACTTCCATGGGTACATCCGACGAATCGTTCAGGCTGAGCACGCAGGACGCTTCCTTCCTTTTCGGCGAGGCTGCCAATGGACCGCTGAACATGGCGATGCTTGGCCTGTTCCGCAGCCGCATCAACTTCAAGAGCCTGCTCGCGCACATGAGCCCTTAGACAGATGGCTTGGCGCGCACCGCCGATAAATCTCCTCTTACTCTCGGACGACGACGCGCTCGTGAAACTCGTCCGCGCGGCAATCCGCCCGCCGTGGAAAGTCGATCACCACGACAACGCGAATGCCAGCGACCTGTTCAGACGGCCCCACGTCAGGCTCGTGATTGTCGACGACGGAATGATCAAGGAAGCCGAGCGCGGCTGGCTGCTCGGTCAGATCCGGCAGCGCGCGGCCGGCGTCCCGCTCATGTATGTGGCCGACTCTCACGATCTGGAAAATGAACGACGGGCGCGAGCCAGCGGGGCACAGTATTACACTTCGAAGCCAGTGGACGAGCAACAGTTCGTCCAGGTCCTGCGATCATTCCTGAAAACGCCGAAGTGAACCCTTGCGGCGTGTTTTCGGCCGGTGTCAAACTACCCGATCCGGTGTTTCCGCGCCGGGTCGACAAGTTTTTTTAGCGGTGCAAACAGGATAGATTAGCCCATGTTTCAAGCCTCTGAGTTCAGCCGGGCGCATGGCATCACCCCCTGTATTTGAAACCGCGATTCCCGCAGCGCCGCGCTATTTCAGCCTGCTATGGGATCACGAGCTGGACGACCTGCGACGGGTTCTCGAAGCTCTTTCGAAAAAGCGCGAGCAGGTGCTGGCGCGCTGGCACGAGCTGTACGTGCTGCACCTGGGCGACAGCCGCACGCTCAGTGAGGCCGAGTTTCGCGAAATCTTTGGCCTCGAGCTCGATGCAACCGTCAAGAACGTTCTGGCCAAGGACATGGACCAGTTTGCTGCGGATGTGATCAAGGTCGGCGACAAACTGGCCGAACGAGGCGTTCCGTTTTCGGAAGTGATCATCTCCACGCACCTCTTCGAGGAGAGCGCGGGGGAAGCCTTCCCTGCCTTTCCGCCACCGCTTCCCAAGATTTACATGACGTTCGATAAGCTGAGCCATTGCCGAATGATCGTGCTCGTGGACAGGTATTTTCGCTCACAGTCGGCGCTCGGCATCGCACGCGTCAAGGAGCTCGAACGCGAAGTTCGAAAGCTTCCGCCCGAAGCCAGAAGTGGTTTCCGCGGTCTGGTCGGCGCCAGTCCGCTGATGCATCAGCTATACGAGCGGATCGAAGCGGCGGGACAAACGCGCGGCACGGTGCTGATCGTTGGCGAAAGTGGATCAGGCAAAGAACTCGTCGCGCGCGCGATTCACGAGAGCGGGTCAAATCCGGGCACACCGTTCGTAGCCCTGAACTGTGCGGCGATTCCCAGGGATCTCATCGAAAGCGAGCTGTTCGGCTATAAGCGCGGGGCGTTCAGCGGCGCCAATGCCGAGTACCTGGGTCTGTTCCGCGCAGCGCACAATGGCACGCTTTTCCTGGACGAGGTCACCGAGATGAGTCCTGAAACCCAGAGCAAGCTGCTCCGGGCTCTGCAGGAGCGCATGATACGGCCGGTCGGATCGACCAAGGAGGTTCCCATCGACGTGCGGCTGATCGCCTCGACCAACCGCGATCCTGAGGAAGCGATGCGAGCGGGGCGGTTGCGGCAGGATCTCTACTACCGGCTTCAGGCCAGCGTACTGAGAGTGCCGCCGCTCAGAGAGCATCCGGAGGACGTCCCGCTTCTGGCCGATCACTTCATCACGCTGTTCAACGAAAAGCTTAAACCGGGGACGCCGATCAGGGGGATAGAGGAGGCGGCGTTGGATGCGATGAAGGCGTATCAATGGCGGGGCAACGTTCGCGAGCTGTCCAACGCAATCGAGAGTGCGTTCACCTTCGGCCACTCTCAAGTCATTCGGTTGTCCGATCTGCCGCCCGAAATCGGTGACCGCCGCGCCGCCGCAGTCGCTTTGGCGCCCGTGAGCGGAGCGGTCGGGACCTTCGCCGACGCGGAGCGCGATCTGATCTCACGCGCCCTTCACAGCACCGGCGGCAACAAGGTCGCAGCCGCGAAGCTGCTGAGAATTTCTCGAAAAAAGCTGTACGCGAAGATTTCCAAATATCACCTGACCTGATCGCGGAACAGGATCAGCCGCTGGCAGTGGCGATTGACCCGGCGGCCTTGCGCATTTTCAGCGCGAGGCTACAATACGCGCGTCGACCCTTGGGGTGAAAAGGAGGTGGGGCCGCGATGAGCCTTGAAGATATCCGGCACCAATCGCCGGAAGAAGCTGTTCCTCCGCCCACCGGCACGATCTTCGTCATGGCGATGTATATGCTTGTTCTGATGGCAGCCTGGGCAGCGATGTTCTGGCTGCTGGTGGACCACTCCTGATGGAGTCTTTCGAGAAAGCGTTTCTGGGCGCATCAGGGATAGTGCTGGTGGTCTTTCTCTGCGCGCTCGCCTACAGCACAGCCGGAATGAGTATTCATCTCCCCTCCAGCGCGGGAGAGATCTACTGCACAGCTACACAGAAACTGCGCAAGGTATTGCGCAAGACGCCGCCATTCGACAATCCGGGAGTGCGCGAAGTCGCGCCGGGAAAGTACGAAGCCGTCGTGATCGGCCAGACCTGGGCGTTTACCCCGGACGAGATTGATGTTCCGGCCGGATCGGACGTCACGTTCATCGCTACTTCCGCGGACGTGGTTCACGGGTTTCTCATACCGGGTACACTCGTCAACATGATGCTGATTCCGGGAGAAATCTCCAAATTCAGCTACCGCTTCCGCAAGCCGGGAGAGTACATGCTCATTTGCCATGAGTACTGCGGCGTTTTGCATCATACGATGTCCGCCAAAGTGGTAGTCAAGTGAGTACGCCCACAGTCTCCGATCCAACCGGTTTCCTGGTTCCTCAGAATCAGTTGAACGTCATCCGCTGGAACATCTATTTCGGCTTCGCAATCCTCGCGATTGGCGTGATTATGGGCCTTGACCAAGCCCTCAACTACGCCCGCATCAACATTTTTCAGTACTACCCGGGCATCAAGTCCTACTATCAAGGACTCACGATCCACGGCGTCTTCAATGCACTGGTTCTCACCACTGCGTTCGCAAATGGCTTTATCGCGTTGACGACAGCGCGAGGGCTGGGCCGAAAGCTCAACGACGCCCTTCTTCAGGCAGCGTTCTGGACACTCCTTATCGGTTCCCTTCTCGCCGCCTATGCAATGTTCGTCGGCAAGGCCAGCGTCTTGTACACGTTCTATCCGCCGCTGAAAGCGCATTGGACGTTCTATCTGGGCCTCGCGCTGGTGGTGATCAGCACGTGGATAACGTCAGCCAATCAGCTCGTCGTTTTGCGCGGATGGCGCAAGGAGCATCCGGGCAAGCGCATCCCGCTGATGGCGTTCATGTCAATCGCAACTTACGTCATGTGGGATATCGCGTCGGTCGGCCTCGCGGTCGAAGTCGTGGCGCTCCTCCTTCCGTGGTCTCTGGGCCTGCTCCCGGGGGCCGACCCGATGCTGAGCCGCACCCTGTTCTGGTTCACCGGGCACCCGATCGTCTATTTCTGGCTGCTGCCGATTTACGTCTCGTGGTACGGGATGATTCCCCGGCAGGCGGGTGGAGTGCTGTTCAGCGATACTCTGACGCGGGTGGCTTTCATTCTGTTCATTTTGCTCGTGCCCGTCGGCTTTCATCATCAGTTCGTCGATCCGGGAATCTCGCAGGGCCTCAAGTTCACGGTCGCGGTCATCACCTTCGCGATCTTCTTTCCCAGCCTCATGACCGCCTTTGCCGTGATGTATGCGCTGGAGATCGCGGGGCGCCGAAGAGGCGGAACCGGCCTCATTTCGTGGTTTTTCAGAATTCCGTGGAAGGATCCTTCGGTCGCTGCGCAGGTACTTGCGATGCTTGCCTTCATGCTCGGAGGAATCTCCGGTCTGATGAACGCCAGCTATACGATGAACATGGAGATTCACAATACAGCCTTCGTTCCGGGCCACTTTCATTTGACAATAGGCACCGCGGTTGCACTTTCGTACATGGGAATTGCCTATTGGCTGATACCATTCCTCGAACAACGGGAACTCTGGTCGCCGCGGCTCGCGCGAATTCAAGCTTTCCTATACTTCGGCGCCGTTCTGATATTTTCGGCCGGCATGACGGCGGGCGGGCTTCAGGGGATGCCGCGGCGGACGGATCTGTCGGACGCCACGTACAATCTGCCGTCGTGGAGGATCCCTGGAATAATGGCGGCCGTCGGCGGTTCGCTGATGTTTGTGAGCGTGCTGCTGTTCTTCGTGGTGATAGTTATGACCATATTCGCGGGCAGGAGGAATCGGACGCTGGACATTCCGTTCACGGAAACCGTTCAGCCGCCGGCTGCGGGCGGCTGGCAGATTCAGCTCGATCAGCTTCGATACTGGGTGATCGCTTCGATTGTCATGGTCGCTTTGGTCTACGGACCTTTCATCTTCGCGCACTTGCCGCCGAATCTGTCCGCTCCAGGCTTGCAGTATCCCTAGGAACGGGATCTGCCGGTCCCTGCTGAAAGTGTCCGCCGAACCGGATGACCCGCCTTGACTGCGGTGCATCGGCAGGTTGATCGCCTTCGAAACGGCAGCGGTATGCTCTTGAAACGCCGGCCTTTCTGAGAGCTTGAGTAACTCACGGCCGCTCATCCGTGCGTCGCGGGAATCTGCGCCAGAATCTGATCGTGCAGCAGCTCGATATCGGATCGTTGAGGATGCGCGGTCCCGTAGCGCATCACGGCCGCGGATCCTGCTGCGATTCCCCATGCGAAGGCATCTTCCGCCGGTAGTCCGCGTGCCAGCCCGAGCGTCATCGCCGCGACGAAGCTGTCGCCGGCGCCGACCGCGCTGCATACTTGAACCTTCGGCGCCAGTAAACGCAGGGCGCCGCTCCCGCTTGCCATAACAGCGCCGGCTGCGCCGAGCGAGACGACGACCAGGCGCGCGGCACCCTCGCGCGCGAGCCTGACTGCCTCGGCATCCTGCTCGCACGGATCGGATACCTCGTGTCCCACCAGTCCCTCGAACTCACGGAGGCTTGGCTTCATCAAGGTGATGCCTTTTCCCAATGCGGCCTTAAGAGCGGCGCCAGAGCTATCGAGGACAAAATGCTGATGCCGGCTTGCGGCTAGAGCTGCGAGTCGGGCATAAAAATCTTCGGGAACGCCGCGCGGCAGGCTGCCGCTCACGACCAGCCAATCGCCGTCGAACTCCGCGAGCGCCTCCAGCAGGGCATGCCATTCGGCATCGGATACCGCCGGACCCTCCGGCACGAAGCGATATTCGAGGCCGCTGGAGCGTTCACGAATCGCGACGCTGATTCGCGTGAGTCCCGCGACGGGAACGACTCGGCACGCGACGCCTTCGCGGTCCAGGAGTTCGCGAAGAAACTGCCCCGTCGCGCCACCCGCCATCAGGACCGCGAGCGACTCGCCGCCAAGCTCGTTCACGACCCGGGCAACGTTGATTCCGCCACCGCCAGGATCGAACTGTTCGGTGGTAGTGCGAACTTTGCGAGTCGGTTGGACAGAATCAGCCTCGCAGGCCAGATCGACCGCGGGGTTGAGCGTCAGCGTGATGATACGTGGCGACACGGTCTCGCGCCTGAGACAAAGGCTCCCCGCTACTTCCAGTTCTTCAACTTCCTCGTTCGCCGGGGTCTCCCGCTTATGAGCGTCGGTCGTCAAACGACCTCTCTACGCGTGCTCGATCAGAGCCTTGAGCAGGTCGTGTCTGGTCACCACGCCAACCAGCTTGCCCCCTTTTGTAGTGGGCACGCAGACGACCTTTTTGTCGGTCATCATCCCGACCAGGTCGTTGATCGAAGCCTTTACGTCGGCCGTCGGGACCTTCCTGCTCATTATCTTCTCAGCCGTCGTGTCGAGGAGTTGCGTGCCCTTTTCCGCCGCTTTGAGAAGGTCG
Source organism: uncultured delta proteobacterium (assembly GCA_963749215.1). GTDB lineage: Bacteria > Desulfobacterota > Binatia > Binatales > Binataceae > CAVVMA01. Next base: position 258,483 of record CAVVMA010000015.1, read on the forward strand.
AGCTCGGTGACCACGCCCACGACGCTCCCCCGGTCGTCGATGACCGGAACACCGCGATAGATCCCGCTCAGAAGCCGTAGGGCTACATCTTGCGCACAGTCCTCTGCCGTCGCCGATTCAACGGGTTGAGTCATGATGTCCGATGCCGTAAGGCGCTTCTTGCCCATTTCTGGAATCCCTCCTGGATTATGCAAGCCGACCAATGCGCAACTCATGCCAATCGCGCAGACTATGCACGAACGGTCTGAAGCTGCTCAGATGAGGCCGATGGCAACAATACGATTTCTGGCCCTCTGTTTCCATCCGAGACAATCTTGCGCCACGCAGACGGAAAAGCGCCTCCGAAAATGATACTTCGTGCAGCTCCGCGAGACCGCGAGGCCTGCCTTAACATTCGCTGGTTTCGACCTCGACCGCAGTCAGCTTGTATTCCGGGCAATCCGTCAGGCGATCCCGGACCTCGCTGGTGACCGCATTGGCGGCCGTCGCGGGATCGTGAAAACTCAGGAAGACTACACCGGGTGAAACGCGGTCGGTCACGCGTGCCGTCGCGTGCGCCTGGCCGAACCGGCTTCGCAGCCGGATACGCGCGCCGTCTTTTATGCCTCGAGCGGCAGCATCGTGCGGGTGAATTTCGAGTTCGTCCGTCGGCCGCAGACGAAGATTCGGGCTGCGACGGGTCATCGTACCGGCATTGTAGTGCTCAAGCACACGCCCCGTGATGAGTTCGAGTGAAGCGCCAAAACTCGGCGACGGCTGGAACTCGACGCAGGCTAGCCGGGCACGGCCTCGGGGAAAGCTGGTTTCATAGAGTCTTGGTGTCCCAGGGTGGTCAGGAGATGGCACCGGCCACTGGAGCCCGTCGCTTTCCAACCGCGCATAAGAGACGCCGGCGTAGATCGGGGTCAGACGAGCGATTTCATCCATCACGTCGGAGGGCGACGACGCCGCCTGCGGCAAACCGGTTGCAGCCATCAGTGCTTCGATGATCTCGAGATCCGGGCGCGTGCCGGCGAGCGGGGGCAGTGCGGCACGCACTCTCTGGATTCGCCGCTCGCCGTTGGTGAAGGTGCCATTTTTCTCAAGGAAGCTCGCGCCGGGAAGAACCACGTCAGCAAGTTTCGCGGTCTCGGAGAGAAAGAGTTCCTGCACGACGAGAAACTCAAGATTCTTGAGCGCCTTGACCGTTTGCCCGGAGTCCGGATCAGTCTGCGCGACGTCTTCGCCAAAGATGTACATGGCGCGCAACTCGCCGCGCCGCGCCGCCTCGTGCATTTCGGGTATCGTCAGTCCGCGATGCGCCGGAGGAACCCGCCCCCATGCCGATTCGAACTTGGCGCGTGCCACCGCATCATCGACGCTCTGATAGCCGGGCAAGAAACCCGGGTCGCATCCCATATCGGCAGCACCCTGAACGTTGTTTTGGCCGCGCAGAGGGTTTACTCCCACTCCAGCCCGCCCCAGGGCGCCGGTCAGAATCGCGAGATTGCAGAGCAGGCTGACGGACTCGCTCCCCTGGTAGTGCTCGGTGACGCCCAGCCCGTGAAACATCATTGGCGATCGAGCAGTCGCGTAGCGACGCGCCGCCTCGCGCACGATCGTCGGCGAGACTCCCGTCAACGCTGCCCCGGTCTCCGGCGTTTGCCGGCGAATGAACGGTTCATATGTCTCCCATCCCTCCACGCGGTCCTTGATGAAGGTCCGGTTGACCAGTCCCGCCTCGACGATCGCACACGCGAGGGAGTTGAAAAGCGGAACGTTCGCGCCAGGGCGCACCTGCAAATGCAGATCTGCCATTGCCGCGAGTTCGGTATGGCGCGGATCGATCACGATCAACGTCGCGCCGCGCAATGCTGCCTGCTTGATCCTCGCCCCGACAATCGGATGAGCCTCGGTCGCGTTCGCGCCAACGATCAGTAGAAGGTCGGCCTCTTCTATGTCCGCGAACGAATTGGTCGCAGCGCCGGTGCCGAACGACTCGCGCATTCCGGCTGCGGAGGGGGCGTGGCATACGCGCGCGCAGCAGTCCACGTTGTTGGTGCCGAGGCCGGCGCGAACCCATTTCTGAAAGAGATAGTTCTCCTCGTTGGTGCAGCGCGACGACGACAGGCCGGCGCTGAAGCCTCGCAGCCGCAGAAACTCGCTGGCGACCAGATCGATCGCTTCTTCCCACGAAGCCGGTTCCAGCCGGCCGTTGCGCCTTATGAGCGGGGCAGTGAGCCGTTCGCGATGGCGAGCGAAGGCGTGGGCGTAGCGCCCCTTCACGCACAGATGCCCGCGGTTAACGGCCGCACCGTGAACACCGTCGATCCGCGCGACATGATCGGCGTCCACCTGAACCTCAAGCCGGCATCCGACGCCGCAGTAGCCGCAGGTCGTGCGCACGGCGCCCGTGGGGGCGGGGTGGCGCTCCCGATCGACATCACTCAAGGCGTGCGTCGGGCAGACCGCTACGCATGCGCCGCAGCTTACGCAGTCGCTGTCTGCAAATTTCTCGACTCCCCACGCCAGGTGGGTCCCGGCTCCGCGCCCTTCGAACGAATAGACGAATTGCCCCTGAACTTCGGCGCAGGACCGCTCGCACAGCCGGCAGAGGATGCAGCGCGCAAGGTCGATCCGCAGGTACGGATGGCCGGCATCGACTGGCGCCGTTCCACGCCGAGCTGCATAGCGCAGCCCGGTGGCACCCCAGACCGACAGTTCCGCCCCGACACTTCCGAGTGGAGCGGATTCGGCGAGCATCAACTCGCCGAGGTCACGCCGGTATGCGGCCAGCGCGGCAGAGTCGGTTAGCACGGACATTCCGTCCAGGGCGGGCGTGCAGCAGGCGGCGACATAGCGGCCATCCGCCTCTACCACGCATGAGCGGCAATGCCCGCCAACCGACAGACGTTGATCGTGGCAGAACGCGGCGATCTCAACGCCTGCGGCGCGACAGGTATCGAGCAGGGTTCCGCTTGCTTCGACTCGGCGCTGGTTCAGGGTGATCATGCCAGGACTTCTTCGCCGAAGTGTTCGAGCAAATCACGGATCGGTCGAGGAACTCCGGCGCCGAAGCCGCATAGGCTCCCCATCTCCAGCGTCGACAGGAGGCGCTCCAGGACGGCACGCTCGCGTATTTCGCCGAGCAGCGAAGTTCCGACCCGGCACGGAGTGCAACTGCCGCACGACTCGGCGGCGGCGAAGGCAAAGAGGTGTTCCGCCAGAGCGCGCGGCGACACGCTGTCATCGAGGACGACAACCCCCGCGTGCCCCATCCCGGGAAGGAAATCGAAGGAAAGCGGGATGTCGAAGCGCGAGGCGGGAATTACGCGGCCCATCGGACCTCCGATCAGCGCCATTTTCCAGCGCCGCCCGGTCGGGGGGCCTTGGCCGGCTTCTTCGAGCACGCGGATCAGCGGCGTCCCCAATCGGACCTCGACGATTGCGGGCCGGGCGACGGCACCCGACAAGCTCACCGCCTTGGTGCCGCTGCCCTGGCGCGTGCGCGCGATCCATGGGACGATCGCCAGCGTCTCGACGTTCTGCACCACGGTCGGGTTGCCCCAAAGTCCTTGCTGTGCCGGGTACGGGGGACGCACGCGCGGCTCGCCGCGCAAACCCTGAATAGAATTGAGCAGCGCGGTTTCCTCGCCGCATACATATGAGCCAGCTCCGGAGACGACTTCGACATTGAACTCGTCTCCGAGCAACGCGCCATCGCGCGCCTCACCGATCGCTACGCGCATCGCCCGCTGCGCTTGCGGGTATTCACTTCGGATGTAGACGATGCCATGTCGCGCGCCGATAGCGCGCGCGCACGCGAGCATTCCCGCGAGCACGGCGTGCGGGTCCTCTTCGAGCAGCAACCGATCGACATAGCTGCCCGGGTCCCCTTCGTCACCGTTGGCGACGACGTAGCGCTCGGGGCCAGGAGCGTAACGGGCTGCGCGCCATTTGGCCGCGGTCGGAAAAGCGGCGCCGCCACGGCCTCGAAGCCGCGTGTCTTCGAGAGCGGACAGAATCGAGTCGCCGTCGGGAAGGTCGTATTCATCGAGCGGCGGGCGGCTTCTGGAGCCGGTGAGATTGCGCAGGACTACCGGAGGGTCCGCCATCGAAATGCGCGGTATCGCGGCCGACGCCGCGGGTGGTGGTGGGCTAGCCCCAATTGCTTTCAGCCATTCGGCCATGGACTGAGCAAGCGGGCGGGTGAAGACCGAGTCGGCGCGACGAAACGATGGCGCCGCGAAGCAGTGCCCAAGACAACGCACGGTACGAACCGAGCCGGCCCGCCGCAACCGCTCGGCCAGTTGTGCTCCTCCCGCGAAATGGCACGCGGTTCCATCGCAGACCTCGGTTTCATGGCCAAGGTCGTCATAGAAGGTTCTAAGGCCACGGATCGCCGCAATAGGCAGCCCGCGACGAGCGACGATCTCTGCGTCGCTCTTCCCGTCGAGCAGATCGCGGACCGCGTTAGCCTCGGAGGGCGAACCCGGCACTCGGCGACGGGCCCATTCGAGCAGAAGCAAGCCGCCATCTGCTTTGCGCTCGCGCGCCGCAATATCATCAGAGAACCCTGACATCAGCCTTTCCCGCTCCAATCAATTTTGAGTGACACGCTCGCTCTTGCACAAGTCACAGTTGTCGGTGTGCGGCCTGGCACCACGGGAAAGTCCGGCATCGCCGGTGATTCGGCTAGCTACTGGTGCGCTGCGGTATGAACTCGCCCGGAAAAGATGACACACACCCCATCACGTGGGTAATCGCATCGGTATCGTATGCATCCCCCGATCGGTAGGTTTCGAAGAACGAATTTAATCGCGCGACGCGCTCCGGCCACCTCTCAACCGCCTGCAGGCCGACAGAGACGCCGAAGTTTGTGAACGCGAATTTGACCGAATACGCTTCCGGCTCGCGGCAGAAATAGCCGGGCGGATCGATCCACATCTGGTCGAGTATCGTTAGACTTCTATCGCGCTGAACGCGTGCCCAACGCTCTTGCGGCAAGAAACGCGTCATCCAGAGCATCATGCCAAGACCGAGGTCTTGATTGATGACAAGATCCCGATAAGTGCGTTCAACGATGGTTTTCATCTGCCGGATTTCTTCGGCAAGCGTTTCTTCATCGAGCAACCGATAAACCAGGTATCCATGGAACGGATCGAGCGAGCCGAGTCCGAAGCCCGGGTATGGCGCGCTCAGATCTTCGAGCATTTTCCAGTGCACGCCACGGCCGGGAATCAGGAACGCGGGATGGATGTCCTTCACCAGATGGATCGCTGTCGTGCGATATTTGGGAATGACGTTGCCCAGTCGCGTTAGCGCGAATACCCACATCGCCAGATAGTGAAAGTACTGGCCATCACGATCTGCAGCTTCGCCGATTCGGAAACCGCGCCGGCGTCCCAGAACGCGCTCGACCTCGTCGACAACCCACTGGGCTTCGTCCAGGAACTCGTTGCGCCCCAGTTCGTGATAGAGCGAAACCAACAGGACAACGCCGAAAGCGTCGGTCCATAGGTATCGCAGCCCATTGGGCCAGATGCGCTGTTCCCGCATCCAGTCGAGCTTCCTCAATACCTTCGCGATCGTCGCCGGCATCTAAGGCGTCGTTTCCTGGTCAGACCCCGAACGGAAACGTCTCCGGCACACCGGGAGCGACGACCGAGGAAAGCGGCGAGACCGCGCGAGTTTCATCGAACCAGATGTACTCGTCGAACTGTCGAGGCAGGCAGGCCTGGAAATAATGGCTCATGAGTTCGGATTCGGGTCGATATACGACGCCGATTGCGCGTTCGAGTCGCGCGGCTTCCAGTTCGTCGCGAACCGCCTGTCTCGCCGGGTCTCTAAGATGCAGCATGAAAGCCTTGACCTCGGAGTCGTGGCACAGGCGCTCATAGCTGGCTTCGTGAGACGGCCGTATCCGCTTGACCTCCATCGGTCCGTCCCAGTCCGAAGCCGCTGCGACCGTTCCATGGTCGGTACCGAACCCAACCAGAAAAGCCGACTCGGCAAACCGCGCGCGAGATAGCTGTCCGACGTTATGCTCACCGCGCGCGCCCATCTCGGTCGCCGACGCGTCGCCAACGTGTGAGTTGTGCTCCCAGACCACGCCCTTGCCGGCAGGACCGTAGAAATCCAGCAGCCGCTCCAGCGTGTCGAACATATGCTGATCGCGCAGATTCCATGACTCGACGGACCCATAGTACATCACGCGGTAATAGCGCTCCGCCGCCGTCACTAGTCGAGCGTTCTGCGCTGCATCGAAAAAGCGATCCCCGTCGCGCTGGGAGTATTCGATCCGCCGATTCAGCATGTCGCGCAACATCGCGACCACGGCGTCTTCGCAGTCTCGATAGCGCCCGCTGAGCACGGCTCGCCCATACACCGCGGGGTCATGTTCCCACGGGCTCAGGCATGCGTACCGGCGGCGCGCGACCGCGGCCATCGCCGGATCTACGATGTCCAGATAGGTGACAACGGCATCGATCGAGGTGAAGAGGCTATACAGATCCAACCCATGGAAGCTGACACGGCGCTCCGGATCCGGCACCTCCGCGTTCCAGGCACGGAGCCACTCAACCAGCTCCAATGCTTCGTGGTTTCGCCACATCCAGGTCGGGAAGCGGGCGAAGGCCTTCCATTGTTCCGGCCGCGCCGGAGCATGGCGCACATACTGGTTGATTCGTGCGGCATCGGGCCAATCAGCCTCGACCGCGACGAAGTTGAACCCGTGCCGCAGGATCAGTTCCTTCGTGATACGGGCGCGCATCCGGTAAAACTCTGAAGTTCCGTGAGTCGCCTCGCCGAGCAGGACGACCCGCGCATCGCGCATCCGTTCCAGTAGCGGGGCGAGGTCGGCCTGCTCGATGTCTGCGATTGGCGCGGCGGTGTCGCGGATCAGCTTGGCGATCGTCCCGGGCCGGCTGCGCTGAATGGATGGGCGTTCGCGTTTGACGACGCCGGAATCCCAACCCTCTGCACCTATCAAGGGGACGAATTGAACTTGACCGAGGTCCTCGTCATCGAATTGGTCCTGGCTCCTGCGCGTGACTCGAACCAGACGTTGCAGTCGCGAGGTGTCGCCTACCGGTATGATCAGGCGGCCGCCGATCGCCAGTTGTTCGAGCAGCGGCTTGGGCACCTGCGGACCGCCGGCAGTCACTATGATCACGTCGTAGGGAGCATGCTCGGCCCAACCGAGAGTGCCGTCGCCATGAAGAACCTTGATTTTCGCGTATCCCAAGTCGGCGAGCCGCCTGCTCGCCAGCTTGGCCAGTTGCTCGTGGCGCTCGACGGTATAAACCTCGTCCACCACTTCCGAGAGTACCGCAGCCGCATACCCGGAGCCGGTTCCGATCTCCAGAGCACGATCGCCGGGGTGCGGCTCGACGCTCTCGATCATGAGGGCCACAATATAGGGCTGCGAAATGGTCTGGCTCGCCTCGATCGGCAGGGGCGTGTCCTGGTATGCGAACTCGGCGAACTGATCCGGTAGGAAAGCCTCCCGCGGGACGCGGCCCATCGCCTCGAGCACGGCCGGATTGCGCACGCCGCGTGCGGCAATCTGATCGCGGACCATCCGGATACGCTCGTTTGTCAGGTCAAGCATAACTGGGCATCCCATTCGGCCTTCATTTTGCCGGAGCCGTGGCCCATCCTTCGAATCAGGGCTTTGCTCATCGCATTCGCCTCCCAGCGGCTGCTCTATCGGTCTCGATAGACGAATGCGGCTGGTAGTGAGCCATTTTCTTGTAGATCGCCATAACGATCCGGTAGAAGCGCGCGCCCGTCGCGTCCGGATACTCTTCGCGAACGCGAGCCTTCGCGCGCTCCCACGCGATCTCCTCCTCCGGCGTTCTGACCACGTTCACGGGCATCGTCTGAGTCCTCCGATGCGTTTAGCTACTGCCATGCCAAACGCCGACCGAATTTGCCTCGAGTCGTGTTTTGGCGGTAACGGCTGCGGCAAGCCGTTATGACGCGCTGATCGCGGTCGGAGCCAGAGCTGTTGGTCGCGCCCGGTGGCCTTTCCAGCGCTCGCTGGGTCCATTGGCAGCAGCGATCATCCAGCAGTGATGCGATTGGCTACATCCCTTGACGATGTTTCGCTTCCAGTGGCCTGAATTTGGCTGGCGCATTGTTTGCTGAAGCTGGTGATGACTCAAACCATTTCCGTCGCACTCGCGATAGTGGATCTCTGGAAGCGCACCTTGCGCTTCCGGAATGAACGAAACCCGGCAGCGGAGACAGAAGAGTGGCAAGGATGAGAGGCGAACCAAAAACTAACCGGACGGACGGCCGCGACCTTCTTCGAGAAATGCTGATCCGGCTCCAGGACGAAGCCTTTGAGCGAATCAAAAGCCTCCGAAGAGATCAGGAACAGGAGTCCGAGTCAGAACCGGGCGACGAGATGGATTCGGCACGCGCAACCGCGGAGATCGAAACTCATTCGGGGCTCATCGCACGCGCTGAAGAGAAGCTCAGGTACCTCGATGAAGCGCTTGTACGCCTTGACGCCGGCAAATACGGCCGATGTCTCCAATGCGGCGGAACTATTCCGGTTGAGCGTCTGCTGGCGATTCCCTTCGCATCGTACTGCATTGACTGCCAGCAAAAACGCAATCGTGCGAAGATCGGATGGGGTGAAGGAACCACCATTCCGCCGTACGACCACCAATGGACCCTGCCTGAGGAAATGGAGGCCCCGGCCGAACGTGAATATCACGCCACCGATCCCGAGGAACAGTTGACGACTCACGATCATGAACCACTCGCACCCGGCGAGCCCGGGAATCAACCGAAGCGCCGGTCCGCGCCGCAGAAACAGATCCGAATACCACGGAGGTAAAGTACGATGGCATTACTGGACAAGTGGAATCCATCACGAGAACTCGCGCGACTCCGGCACGAGTTTGACGACCTGTTCGAACGGTTCGGCTTCGAGCGCCACGGGCCATTCAAAGACTGGCCATCGACGTTGCTACGGCCCGCGATCGAATCTTATGTCGATGGAGACAAGTTCACCGTTCGCGTCGAACTGCCCGGCGTCGATCCGAAAGATGTTGACGTGAAGGTCGCCAGCGGCGTTCTCACGGTCAAGGGCTCGCGCGAGGAAAAACACGAGACCAAAAAGCGCGACTTCTTCGAGCGCGAGTTTCGCTACGGCTCTTTCGAGCGGGCTATCACCCTACCGGAAGGAATGAAGGCCGAAGACCTGAAGGCCAACTACCATGACGGTGTCCTCGAGTTGACCGCGCCGATGCCGACGGAAGCGTTGCCTAAGGAGGTCAAGGTTCAGATCCAGAGCGCGGAAGCAAAGAAGACCTCGTGAAATCCACACATCAAGCCGCCGGACCGAAGATCCGGCGGCTTAGCGGAATGCCTGACTGCCTTGGCTTAGGTTCGCGCAAGCAAACCTATAGTTGCCCGCCCGCGGCCAGCCATAGACGCTTGAGATCGAGGGGAAGCTGGCTCATCACATGTCCTGCCGTCCCGGTAGTCCCGCTGGGACTTCCGAACGCGTCCTGGAGCGCACTGAAGACTGCGACGACCGCCCGCTCGGCTTCGGCTTCGGTATCGAGCGCAACCATTCGCCCCACGTCGTATAGAAACTGGGGCTCATGAACCCGCCGGACTTGGCGATCCGGCCGATCAAAAGACATCCACAGCATTTTCAGCGAGGTTGGAAGTTGGGCGGCAACCTTGGCCGCTTCGTTGGGTGTGAGCCGATCGCGCAACTCCTGGAAGACCGCAAAGGTGAGTGCTTCCGCCCGGCGCTCATCGCAGTCGGCGCGCTCGGCAACTTCGCGAACAAAGGATTTCTCGTTCATCGCGGACCTCCTTTGAATCGAGCAACCAGAAGTGAGCATCACCCGTGCCACCGGCGACAGGCTAAAGACCGCAGAAAAATCTAATGTTCAGCGGTCTGGAACCCCGACAAACTGTCACCTAAGGCAACAGCACAACCGTCCGATGACGCCTACGGAGACACGCGACAACATGATCCCGCAAGCGGTCGTACTTTTCGATCTCCACGTAAAGCTTCGTTCGGCAGATTCGTAACGGAGCCGCAGGACGTCAAGATGCAATTTTCCACACCAGCATCAGCAGCGAAAGTCCGTAAAATATCAGGTTAACGGCGATCACCCAGCTAAGGTAAAATACATCGAAGGCGGGAAATCCGATCCATAGCACAGCGGCCAGAATCAGTGTGATGATCCCGGAAACAAACATCCATCTCCAGTTCCGCACCGCGCGAAACTCGAAGGCCAGCAGCAGCTCCAGCAGGCCTTCCAAGGTCATGAAAATAGCCAAGAGCGTCACTACGGTCAGCAGCACTGGCAGCGGCTTCCACAGGATGACGATGCCGACAGCAATCGAAAGGCAAGCGGATAGCAGGGACCACCAGTGCATTTTCGATCTCAACGTCAGGATAAGCTGGAACCCGCCAGTCACCAGGAGAATGACGCCTATGAGCAGTTCGGTGTTGAGGGCCGTGGTGCCCGGAAATGCAGCAGCTAGTGCGCCGGCGAGGATAAATATCATACCCTGGAGGATGTACTTGCCCTTGTGATTGCGCAGTTCCTGCTCGACGCGTGTGCTCAGGGCATCAGAATCTTTCGTCGTTGCAACGATTTTCGTAAGTGACATCATCTCCTCCTGCTGCGTTGCCCTTAAGTAACTGTGGCCTCACTCGCACAGACGGCCCTGAGCCCTGCCACCCTAACCACTTTTGCGCGCAATCGCTGAATACTAGTTCTCCTGAATGGATTCGATGTACTTGACCAGTGCGGAAATCCTGCGCTTGACCTGGGTCTCGCTCTCCGAACCGTACTCCTTACCTTGCAACTGGAATTGCATTCCCCACAGCGGCATCGGGCTGTTCCATTCGCTATGGCCGGGAACGCGCTTCCCTCCGTCGATTACGTCGTAAATCTCCTGCGATGGAAACTTCCCAGTATTGTTCTTGCTGAGCCGGGTGAGGTCCGTAGGTCTATATCCCTCGATCGTCCCTGCATCGCGGCCGTTACCCTTGCCGTCAGCGCCGTGACAACTGGCGCAATACTCCTGGTAATCCCGGCCGGAAGTATTCTCACTCGCGAATCCGATGCCGGTATGCGACACAAACAGAATCGACGCCAGGATGATTACTGATTTGGTCACTGACTATTACATCTTCCCCGGCTTTTCAGGCCAGCCCGTTTTCGTTGCCAAAAGCCCCTTTGGAGAACCTGACGGAACGGCGCAAGGAAGCATTCCTTTGGTGTCCGACTCGCCAGGCTCTAGATGCATTTTATCACAAATGCCGTACGGCTGGACCGCGTTCAGCTTGAGGCGAGTGCGGCGGCGCCGCTTATCAGGTCGAGAATCTCGGTGGTTACGGCCTCCTGGCGGAGGCGCTGTATCAGTTTTGTGAGTTCGCCGGATTTGTTCTGAATGTTCTGATGCGCTGCTTCCATCGTGCGGAAGCGCGTCGAGTTCTCGCTGTAGAATGACTGCATCGCGGCGTTCTCCAGTGTTGCGAAGAAATACTCGCCAACTATGTCGTCGAAGAGACGCTGCGGCCGCAGGTTGATGATCGGCGGCAACCGCGTGGAGGCCTTTTCCACAAGCGGCACGTCCAGCGGCAGCAGGCGATGCCGCTCGATGCGCGGGGTCTGGCCCCCGGCATTTTGTGCGTAAACGACCTCGACGCCCGCGATGCGCCGCTCGCTGAACATCCGATACAATTCCGCTGCGACGCGGCGCGCAGCGCCGGTGACTCCCGCGCAATGGGTCGCCATCGGCAGCGCCAGGTCCGGACTCAATCCGCGTTCGCGAAAGATCTGGGCGCCGCGGGTTCCGACTACGATCAGCACAAGCCCGCCGTTGCTTGCCGCTGCTGCCTGCTCGGCCAGGCGCAACGGATGCTCATTGAAGCCGCCGCACAGGCCGTGTTCGGCGCAGAAAACCACCAGTCCCGATTTGTTCGCTCGCGGCGGAGCTTCGATCGCGCCGGTTGACGGCAACAGAGTTGCGGCTTCGGCCAAAGCGTCGCGAATCTGCCCGGAGTAGTCGCGAATCGCTTCCAGGGATCTGAGCGCCTGTTGCATCTGCGATGCAGCAATCGCCCGAATCGCCCCAACTATCTCGAGCAGATCGTTGAGCGACTTGATTCGGACGGCGATTTCGCGTTCCTGCGCCATCGCGAGTTATTGCTTCGCCCGCGCGGTGTCCGTGTAATTCAAGCGTTCCACCAGCTCCCCGATCGCCGCGACGAGCGCCGCGCGCGTGCCCGGCTCCAACTCTCCGGTTGCGTTGATTCGCTGTACAGTGTCGGCGGCCTGCTCGTTCAGCCAGGGGCTGAGTTTCGACTGGAGCTCGCTCACTTTCTCGAGCGGAAGCCGGTCGAGCAGCCGTTCGGTGATTGCCACCAGCAACGCCACCTGATGCCCGACCGACAGCGGCGCGAATTGCGGCTGCGTGAGGACCGCGCGGATTCGCTGCCCGTGCTCGATTATGCCGCGGGTGCGCTCATCCACCATCCCGCCGAAGCGGGCGAAAATTTCCAGTTCGAGGAATTGCGCGTATTCGAGCCGGAGATTTTGGGCCAGCGTGCGCATCGCATGCGACTGGGTCTTGCTTCCGACGCGCGATACGCTTTTGCCGACATTGACGGCGGGCTTCTGTCCTTCGTGAAACAGGCGCGGCTCGAGAACGATCTGACCGTCGGTGATCGAAATCAGATTGGTTGGTATGTATGCGGACAGATTGCCTTCCTCAGTCGCCGCGATAGGCAGTGCGGTCAGCGATCCGCCGCCGCGCTCGCGGTTGAGCCTGGCCGCGCGCTCGAGCAGCCGCGAATGGATATAGAAGATGTCGCCCGGGTAGGCCTCGCGTCCCGGCGGATTGCGCAACAGCAGCGAGAGCTGCCGATAGATCACGGCGTGCTTGCTCAGATCGTCGATGATCAGAAGCGCGTCGCCGCCGCGTTCCGAGAAATACTCGGCCATGGTGCAGGCCGCATACGGCGCCAGCCATTGGATTCCCGGCGGGTCGTCCGCCGGTGCGAATACGAAGATGCATCGCTCCGGCGCACCATAGCGCTTGACCGCATCGATCGCCTGGCTCACGGACGAGGTCTTCTGTCCCACCGCACAGTAGATACAAACCACACCGGTATCGCGTTGGTTGATTATCGTGTCGATCGCGATCGCGGTTTTTCCGGTTTCGCGATCGCCGATGATCAATTCGCGCTGGCCACGGCCGAGCGGCAGCATCGCATCGATGACGAGCAGGCCGGTATTGAGCGCGCTGTCGACGAAATCGCGATCGACGATCGCGGGCGCCGGCCGCTCGACCGGCTCGACTCCCGCCGCTTCGATCTCCGGGCCTCCGTCCATCGGAACGCCGAGTGCGTTCACGATTCGGCCCAGCAGCTTGTCACCCACCGGCACGCTGGCGACTGAACCGGTTGCGCGCACCAGGTTGCCCGCCCCGATGCAGCTGTCGTCGCCGAGCATCGCGCATCCTATTAGATCGGGGTCGAGCGTCAGCACGATTCCGGCCACCGGCTCTCCGCCGTCCGATCGTTCGAAGAGCAGCAGTTCACCGAGCCGCGCTTCCGGCAGGCCGCGCACGGAGGCGACATTGTCTCCCACTCGTTCGACGCGGCCAATCAGGTCGAGTCGGGGCTCGGCCTTGAGCCGGCTGAGAAGCCGGCCCGCGTGGCTCAGGCGATCCTTTACAGATTCAGCCAGCGTGCTCATTGCGATTGATCTCTTTGGCGGCGGTGGTCAGCGCGTCGCGCCAGTTGAAGCGGAGAATTGCGTCCGGGAAGGCAATTTCGGCGCCGGCGATAAGCGCCGGATCGTGGTTGAACTCTACGCCGACTGCGGCGCCAATCCGTTTTCCGAGTTGCTCGCGCCATTCCATTTCTTCGCGCGCGTCGAGCGGATGAGCCGTCGTCACAACCAGTGATTTCGCGCCCAGATGTGAAACGAGCGCGGCCCGCTCCTGTTCCGACAGGCGGTCCAGATACTCGAGGACCCGGATGAGGAAGGCATGCTCGATCGAAGGCGGGGCCAGCTCGCGAAGCAGCCGTTCCGCAAGGTTCACGGCAAGCTCGATTGTCCGCGAGAACAACTCCTGCGCGGCGGCTGCGCGCTCTTCGCTGAGCTGCGCGGCCGCCTGGTTGCGGATTTTCTCGGCTTCGGCGCGAGCTTCATCGATCATCTTTTTGCGTTCGGCGGCCAATTGCGCGCGCTGCTCTTCAGTCGCTTTCTGGCGCTCGGCTTCGATTCCGGCCCGTTGCGCTTGAAGGTCGTGCTGCAGATTCAGTGCGGTTTGCTTTTCGGCTGATGCTTCTGCCATGCCGCGCGCAATCTCCTCCTTACGCCGGGCGACGATTGCACTGACCGGCTTGAACAGAAAGCGCCTGAGCAGCCAGACCAGGATAAGAAAGTTGGCCGCCTGCAGCGTGAAGGTCCACCAACTGAAATTCATCGCGCGAACGGATTGGCGAATAGCAGCAGCAAGGCGACCACCAGGCAGTAGATCGCCATCGTCTCGATCATCGCCAGGCCAACGAACAGGGTGCGCGACAGCGAGCCCGCGGCCTCAGGCTGTCGCGCGATGCCTTCCATCGCCGCTGTGATCGCTCGGCCCTCGGCGAGCGCCGGCGAGATCGAGCCGACTGCAACCGCGACTACCGCACCGATTATGCTGAGCATCTGGACCGTCATCTTCTTGCGACCTCCCTCACTTCTCGATCGCGCCGAGGCCGCCGCCTATATAGACCGCGGCCAGGACGCTGAAAATGTAGGCCTGCACCAGGCCAACCAGAATTCCGAATGCCATAAACGGAATCGGCACCAGCAAACCTGCCAGCGACAGAACGATCGCGACCACCATCTCCTCGCTCATCATATTTCCGAACAGGCGCATCGCCAGCGAGAACGATCGTGTCAGTTCCGACAGGATATTGAACGGTAACATGACCGGATTGGGCTTGAGATAGCCCTTCAAGTACGCAGCGAGGCCTTGAATGCGCACTCCGTAGAAATGCACCGATAGAAAAACTATCGCGGCGAGCGCGGCGGGCGTTTCGATCGACGCGGTCGGCGCCTTCACTCCCGGCACGATCCCGCAGAGATTCGCGACCACCAGAAAGATGAACAAGGCCCCGAGCAGCGGCAGGAACGGGGCCGCATCGCGGTTCAGGAGCGTGGCGATCTGATCTTCGATTCCCACCACAATGGTTTCGATCATCGCCTGCCATCCGCCGGGATCGACGCGAAAGCTGCGCGTCGCAATCCAGCACGCGATGGTCAGCGCCGCAATCAATCCCCACGTGGTTGCGACCGTGCGGCTGATGGGAACGATGCCGACGTGAAACAAGATGGCGGTTTCGAGCGGCGAATGGTTCATGGATCCCTTTCGACCGCGAGCCTGTAGCGATTGACCGAGATCGTCCGTATCGCGAGGAACCCCGCGAAGCTTGCGAGCAGGGGCACGGCGCCTTGCCTGGCACAGAGCGTGAAAGCCGCGACGGCGACGGCGAGGCGCGAGAGATGGAGCAGCAGAGCCTTCGATCCGGCTCCATGGCCGGCGTAAAGCCGGACATTCCATCCGAGCGCCGCGAAATACGCCGCGCCGACCAAGGCGCCGAGTGCGGCATAGGGCACCATCCGCAGAACGACTACCTGGATCATTCGCTGTTCATCCTCTTCCAAACCGCCCAAAAGCCTAGTGCAGCGCCAAGAAAGACAAGGGCCGCGCTCCAGAACACGCCGCTGTGAAAGGTCCGATCGAGCCTTCGTCCGACGAACGCGCCGATGAGAATCGGCGCGACGATCGTCCATCCGAACCGCCCCATCATCGCGAGCGCGCGGCCCATCGGCCATTCGCCTGTCCGCAGCCAGTGCTCGCGCCGGCTATGCGCCCGCTTGACAACTTCTTCCAGTTCGCGTTCCTCCGCCCTCAACCCGTGATTGCCATGCTCTTGCCCGGTTGCCACGATCGCGCGCTGCGGCTATTTCTGCGGCTCGGCTTTGAGCGGCCGATCGGTGGGCCGCAGGTAACGATAGATTTGCCGAATCGCGGCGTGTTCCAGGCTGAGCGCCCCCGATCGGGCGGAGCGTTCGGCTTCGACGTTCTTTGTCATCGCGGTGAGAACTTCGCTGCGCAAGTGTCCCAGGTCATCGCCTACGACCGCCTCGCGGGTTGCTATCTCCACGACCTTGCCCTCTCGGACGCGCAGCACGCCGCCGCGCACGGCGACATAGTGCTCGAAGCCACCGTCGCGCCATCTCACGACGCAGATCGAAAGCGTGGTGAGAAAGTCCGCGTGGCCGGGTTCGATACCGAAAGCGCCGCTAAAGTCTTCGGCGCGAACGTGGCGCACGGAACTTTCATCAAGCGCGATCGCGGTGGGCGTGGTGACGACGAGTCTCATCGACACTAAGCATCATTGCCGCGCTTTATGCGCGGCGCTCTCCTTTTCGCGGGCATCCTGGAAAGTTCCGACCATGTAGAATGAGCTCTCGGCCCACTCGTCGCCTTCGCCCGCAAGTATCGCACTGCAGCCCATGATGGTTTCCTCGATCGCGACGGATTTCCCCGCAATGCCCGTGAACTGCTCAGTCACAAGAAACGGCTGCGTGAGAAACCGCTCGAGGCGGCGGGCGCGCGCCACGATCCGCCGGTCTTCCGTGCTCAGCTCCTCCACACCGAGCAACGCGATGATTTCCTGGAGTTCCTTGTAGCGCGCGATCGTTCGGCGCACTTCCTCGGCGACCGCGTAATGTTCTTCGCCTACGATGCGCGGATCGAGCAGGACCGAAGTCGACGCCAGCGGATCGATCGCGGGATACAATCCCTCCGCCGCCATCTCGCGGGACAGGACGATCGACGAGTCCAGATAGCGGAAGGTTTCGACCACCGCCGGGTCGGTAAAATCGTCGGCAGGCACGTACACTGCCTGGATTGCGGTCACCGATGCGCCGGCCACCGATGCGATTCGCTCTTCGAGTTCGGCGATCTCGGTGGCAAGCGTGGGCTGATAGCCGACACGCGACGGCATCCGCCCCAGCGTCCCCGACACCTCCGAGCCTGCCTGCACGAATCGGAACACGTTGTCGATCAGGAGCAAAACGTCGCGTTTCATCACGTCGCGAAAATATTCGGCAACGGTCAGCGCGGTCATGCCGACACGCCAGCGCGCGCCAGGCGGCTCGTTCATCTGCCCGAAGACGAGCGCGGTGCGGCTCAGCACGCCCGATTTGCGAAGCTCGGCGAGCAGCTCGTGCCCTTCGCGCGATCGCTCGCCGATGCCCGCGAACACGGAGATGCCCGAATACTTTTCGACGGTGCTACGAATCAGCTCCGTGATCAGCACGGTCTTGCCGACGCCGGCGCCGCCGAACATCCCGGCTTTGCCGCCGCGCGCGAGCGGTGCGAGAAGGTCGGCGACCTTGATGCCGGTACGGAAGACCTCGCGCTTGTGATCCTGATGATTGATCGCGGGCGAGTTGCGATGAATCGCCCAGCGGGTTACGCCGGGCTCGATTGGCCCGAGTCGATCGATCGGATCGCCGATCGCGTTGATCAGACGGCCGAGCACCTTCTCCCCAACCGGCACGCGAATGGGACCGCCGCCAGGGCTGGCGATCGCACCGCGGCGAAGGCCCGAAGTGTTCTCCATCGCGACGGCGCGGACAGTATGAAGGTCAAGATGCTCCTGGATTTCGGCGACCAGCGGGGCCTGACCGTCCAGTTCGATCATCAATGCGTCGTTGATCGCCGGCAGGCGTCCTGAGGCAAACTCGACGTCCACGACCGACGCCCGAACGCGCGTGACTACTCCTCGCTCGTTTTCCGGATTAGCTTTCGAATTGTCGGGAGGTTGATCCATGCCCCAGAAACCAGGCGCACGGGCAATTCAAGCAGGCGGCCGGAGGCGGACGCGTCCGCGATGGATCGACAAGTGCACCTCCAGGACGAGGTTTCTGAGTTCGTCATTGACCCCGCCCCGAAGTGCCCGGGCTGCTTCGCAAGCGAGATCATCGAGCGAGAGAAGGCCGACCAGTGTTCCGTCCGTAGCGATCACCGGGAGTCGGCGCGTGCGGCTCAGGCGCATCAACTGCGCCGCCGAACTCAGCTCATCGTCGGCCTTGCAAGCTACGACTTTCCGGGCCATCGCGCCCTCGACGCTTAAGGCCGCCAGGGGTTGGCCCTGTGTGTAGGCGGCCATACAGATATCGCGGTCGGTCAAAAACCCGATTGGCCTGGACTCCTCGTCAACGACCGGGACCGCGCCGCACGGCTCCTCCCACATCATTTGTGCGGCGTTGTTCAGCGAGTCTTGCGGATGGCAAACTCTGACGTTGCGATTCATAATTTGCCCAACCTTCATCTTTCTTCTCCGTCTGGAAATCCACTCGCCTTAACGGAACCACAGAATGTGCGAGTCTTCCAATGGGATCCGTGCGGCGGGATGCCACGGGATGACTCGCGGCGTGTAGTCAGCAGGCGCGCGTGATGCCGGCACTTCCGCGGCGTATACGAATCCTTTCGTGGAACCGGGCAGCGGATTTCCACGCGTCATTTCCTGTCGGACTGCGGGCGCCCCCTCGAGAGGCTCTGCGTATAGTTCCGCACGTACCTGCTCAGGGCTGAAATCACCCAGATAAAGCTGAACCTGAAAGCGATGTCTGCCATCGCGGGTCTCGATCTGAAGCTCGCCAAATCGGATATCGGGCCAATGCTGCAAGAGGGCTCTTTGCCATTCAAGCAGCGAACCGACAATTGCGCCGCGGTCTTGAGCGCGTTCGCGGTACGCAGTGGCCGCAGCAACATAGTAATGGTCTGTATACTCACGCACGACCCGGTTAGCCGAAAACCGAGGCGTCAGGCGAGCCATGCTTTCGCGCATCAGCGAGACCCAGCGGGTTGGAATACCATTTGGGTCGCGCGTATAGAAACCCGGAATGACCTCATCTTCCAGAATTTTGTACAACGCATCCGCCTCGATCGCATCCCAGGCAGGGTCTTCGTCATGCTCATTTCCATCTCCGAGCGCCCAGCCCACTTCCGGCGAGTAGGCTTCAGCCCACCAGCCGTCCAGTTCTGACAGGTTGAGACCGCCATTGACGAGGATCTTCATCCCGCTGGTTCCACTGGCTTCCCACGGACGGCGCGGAGTGTTGAGCCAAAGGTCAGCACCCTGAACGAGACGCTCCGCGAGCAACAGATCATAGTCACTGAGGAAGACCGCATGACGGCGGACTTCCGGACGCTGAACGAAGCGCACCCATGCCTGCACCATCGCCTGGCCAGGTAGGTCCTCGGGATGGGCTTTACCGGCGATCACCAATTGAACAGGGCGATCGGGATTAGAGAGAATGCGAACGAGACGTTCGGGGTCATGAAGGAGCTGGTTGGGCCGCTTGTACGTGGCAAAGCGGCGCGCAAAGCCCAGCGTCAGTGTGTTTGGATCGAATATGGACTGCGCGATCGCGGCATCCACACCGCGCGCGGCCAGTTCCGTCCCCAGGCGCTCACGTACGTAGCGCACCAGTTCAAGGCGATTGGTTGCGCGAAGCTCCCACAGGTCGGCATCCGAAACACGGCATATATCACTTCCGACGGTTTCCATGGTGCCGCGCCAGCGCTCTCGACCGCAGGCTTCAGTCCATAACCTGTCGGCGGCGGCCGAGTCCCAACTCGAAGTGTGTACGCCGTTGGTGACATAGCCGATGGGAACCTCGGCTTGCGGCCAGCGCGGAAACAGGCATTGGAATATGCGGCGGCTCACCGTGCCATGCAGGCGACTGACTCCGTTGACCGCTCCGCAACCACGAACAGCCAGATAGGCCATGCTGAACGGTTCGTGCGGATCGTCCGGATGCTCGCGGCCCAGTGCGAGCAGATGCGAAAGATCGATCTTGAGTAGCTGCTGTGCGTATTGCGTAAGATACGCCCCCATGAGGCTCGGAGCGAACCGATCGAAGCCCGCCGCAACCGGGGTGTGAGTGGTAAACAGGTTGCCGACGCGCGTTGCGCTGAGCGCGACTTCGAATGGCCGCGCGTTTTCCTCCATGAAGCTTCGGGCGCGTTCGAGCACGACGAACGCCGCATGCCCCTCGTTGAGATGGCAGACTTCGGGTTTGATTCCGAGACCGCGAAGCAGGCGCCAGCCGCCGATCCCGAGCACCAGCTCCTGTGCCAGACGCAACTCGGGGCCGCCGCCGTAGAGTTCACTGGTGATACCACGATAGGCTGGCTCGTTCGCGGGGTCGTTGCTGTCGAGCAGATAGAGTTTCAGCCGGCCGACCTGTACCTGCCAGGCGCGCAGCCAGAGTTTGTGGCCCGGCAAGTTGATGCTGAGGCGTAGCCATTCGCCGTCACTGTCGCGCACGGGGCTTACGGGAAGTTGTCCAGGATCGTTGTACGGATTCAATGCCCGCTGGGCGCCGTCCCGGTCGATGATTTGGCGGAAGTACCCCTGCTGATAAAGAAGTCCCACCCCGACGACCGGGACTGCCAAGTCGCTGGCAGCCTTCAGATAGTCGCCCGCCACATTACCCAGTCCGCCAGAGTAGATTGGGAGCGCCTCGCTCAGCGCGAACTCCATGCTGAAGTATGCGACGCAGCTGAGCGGGGAGTAGGGGTAAGCATGCTGGAACCATGCCGGACGTTTCAAATACTCGCGCTGACTGCTCGCGATTTCGCGGACTTGTGCGCGGAATTCGGGATCAGCGCCGAGCGCTTCGATCCTTGTTCGTGATGCAGTCTGCAGAACCAGCCAAGGGTTGTGAGTGAGTGACCAAAGCTCCGGGTCGATCCTGCTCCACAGTGAATGGGTCGAACAGTCCCAGCAGTTGCGGAGGTCCAGCGCCAGCTCCGCCAGCGGCTCGGGAGGCTGCGCGGAAGGCCGAATGACATGACTTCGATTCGACACGGTTCCCTCTCGCCATCAAACCCTTAGAACGGGGCGCGCCACGAGTGGTGCGGGTAGCGGGTTTCCCTTGGCGATTTCAGGCGCGACGGCGTATTCCGAAGAGCGCCTTCTGAATCGTCGGGAAGAGCTTGTGCTCCTCGTCGTCGATCGCGTCGTCCAGATAGACGGCGAGTCCGCTCAACGCGCGTCCGGCGTCGCGCGCCTGCGCTTCAGTGAGATGATCCGCTCCGGTGTCAGCGACTGCGCCGATGAGCGTTCGAAGTCTGTCGTGGCATTCGCGGACCTTTCGTCCGACCTCCGGCGAGAGATGGCCTTGCTGTTCCAACCACGGCAGTAGCCGGCCGTCCTCGGTTTCGAGGTGATGCGAGAGGATTGGCTGGATCAACCCCCAAATCCGGGCAGCATCGCGCCTGAGCTCGCGGGATTCCGGATTGCGCGTGAGCCGCAGCCCCGCCAGGGCCGCATCGAGCAGGCACGACCTCAGTTGGGAATCTTCGCGATTGAGTTCCTCCGAGAGACGACGGATTCCCGTGTCGATGCGACTCGGGCTTTTGGCGGCCGATTCTTTCGCGTTCATCGCAGACCTCATCTTCACTTGACGCATCGGTTATCCTTTCACTTGTTGTACCTGAAGAAATGATTGCAGCACACGCCCAAATCGCTCGAGCGCCAGCGGCTTCGAAACATAGTAGTGAGCGCCGTTCGTGCGCGCCCGTTTTTCGTTGCCATCGCTTTGGCTGCCGGCGATATAGAGCAAAGAGGCGCCGGAAAAGTGTTTGCGAATCTGCGCCAGCAGCCAGTTGCGATCGTTTTCTTCGACCGCTTGATCGTCGAGTATCACCAGCCGCACATTTGGCTGGGCGAACATCTTGTAGCTCATGTATCCGTCGGCGTCGTGGCGAAGCAGCTTCCAGGGACGCTTGACGATTCCGAATACGAGGTCCGCCACCACGTCGTCATCAGAGAGGAGCAGCACAGTGGGCGACAGGCGTACTTCCTCCAAATTGGCATTTACTTTGATTGATCGCCGTGTTGGCCGCGTGGTACTCACGTTAGCTCTTCATTCGGTAGCGACGAAGCAGCAATTATGCCAAGGTTCAGCTTGCTCTCGACGCGATCTTCTCCTAAAGAAGGTCCAGGCGCTGCGGTCCCCAGTTGTGGTGTGTCCGTAGGCGTCATCGCAGTGTTTGGCTGGTGCTTTAGGCCACAGTTGTGCGAGGCTTCTTGACTCCTCTGATCTCGGGCTTTCTGCGGTCTTGACGCTACCGCGGTGGCACGGGTGATGCTGACTCCCGCTGCGTGATTTGAGCGACCGCGAGCAGAGAAAGCGCGCTCGCCACGCAGATGCCACCATTCCCGCAGTCAGTTGATGCCATCGACCCGATGCAGGATCGGTGGGGCGCGCTCGGGGCCGGCGTTCTCCTGGGGTTGGTGTGGGCGGCTTGGCATATCGTACCGTTGGTGCAGGCTCACCGATCGACGGCATGGATCGCCTGGTGGTGTCTCTCCACGGTGGCAATGCGGGTCCTGATGGTTTGGCTGTACAACAACACTGGCAAGAGCGTATTCGCCACGGTGCTGTTCCACACCATGTCAAACCTCAGTTGGCAACTGTTTCCGATCCACGGTTCGTACTACGATCCACGTGTCACCGGCCTTATCGAGGCGACCGCGGCCGCAATCGTCACAATCGTATGGGGGCCACGAACGTTAGCTCGATACCGGAATGCCTGACCGGACCGGCCGCGCTACATCAGCTTCTCGAGTGAGCGACCGCGCAAACAACTCGGCAGTCGCGATCCGGTTGGTGAAATGAGGAATCGTGTCGCATGACACGATTCGGCGGCATCCCGCTCTGCGTACCCGCGGGATCGCGCCTGCCTCGAACAGAGCGTGGACCACTACCACGTCCACCACGGGGATTTTCATACGGCGAAGCGTGCGCACGCATGCGGCGAGAGTAGCTCCGCTGCTCGCGATATCGTCGACAATGATCGCGCCACGGGCCTTCGGCTTGCGGATGAAGCGTATCGAGACCTCGCGATCGCCCGAACGCCGCTTTGCGCCGACCATCGCGGCCAAGCCCGTGCGGGCCGAAACGCCTTCAACGAGGTGCGCCGATTCAGCATCCGGGCCGACTATCACAAAGTCGCGATAGCGCGTGACCCCAACCCATCGCGCGATAGCGGGCGCCGCCGAGAGCGCGTCGGCCTGGCCTGGGAACACGGTTGAGAGGTCCGGTGTGCGATGTAGATGCGGCTCGAGTGTGACCAGGCGATCGAAACTATGGCGGAGGACCTCGCCGATCGCGCGCTGCGATATCGGTTCGCCCACCCGGAAAAGCCTGTCCTGCCGCATATACGGCATGTACGGAGTAACGAGCGTAACATGTTTGGCGCCCGCCCGGCGAAGTGCATCCGCCGCCAGGATCACCTCGATCAGCTTGGCGTTCGGATCGTGCAGCGAGCGGACGACCCCGGCTTCTCGTCCCGAAGGCTTCGCGATGCGAGGCAGCGACTCGCCATCGGGAAATCGATGCAACTCGATCGGCGAGAAGTCGGCACCTGCCAAATGGGCGATCTCACGTCCAAGCCGCTCGCTGTCGGCGAATGCGTGAATCTTCAAGCCCGACTCTCCATCCTATCGGCGGTTTCCGCGCACCGCGGATTTCGCGGCGTGTCCCGGATATTGCCATGTTGCGAACAGGCTCCCATCGTCGTCCGACCATGAGTACGTAGCCTTGCCGCCGAAGGCCTTCTGAAGCTCGTGGGCGATTCGATGGGCCAGCTTCTGTGACGTGGTAAGCACTTCCATCGTGGCGCCGTCCCACTCCTGGGAAACGATTCTCCGCTCGGGCTGGGTCGCGGCGGCCCGCTTTGCCACGTTGCGGATTCGAGCGCGAATTCTCTCGACATCTGCCGGGATTCCGGCCCCGCGAAGCAGCAACCGGCCGTAGTATTCTGCGTGCGACGCCTGCGCGCATCCGGGGCAGGTAGACCATTTGGCTCGGGCCATCAACACGTGGCTCAGGTTGCGTCCCTGCCGCCAGGTCTTGCGCGAATATGCGGCGCCGCATCGATCGCAAATCGTGGGGTCAAAGAGCGCGGGCGCTTTACGCGCGACGGGCGGACTCTTGTCCGACTTCGAGCCGCGACGGTCCAGGCTTCTGATCAGTCCTTTTATGGTTGACGAGCGTTTACTCTCCGCAGTCATTGCCTTACCTCTTCGGCGTTACCTCTTGGTGATTCGGGCTACGGTCCATCAAGATCAGTCAGCTCCATAGGCGAGATCTATGCCATCATGCGGGCGCTGTCCGCGCGGATCGATGAAATGATAGCGGACCATTTTTGGTCCACATAGAAAGATTCGCTTTTCGCTTATGGATTATGTAGCAATCGGAACCAATTGATTCCGATCGAGTCGTTTCACGCCTCGCGCGCGATCTCGAAAACTGCCGTATGGCTGCGATTTCACGTTCGCGAGCTTGGCACGGTGCCTGCACAGCAGTGCACGCCCAATTTGGGAGGTAAGGAAGTAGAAGTGATAACGGGATGGTTTCCGCAGAACGTGTCTACGTTCGGCGGAGATATTGACTGGGTTTTCCGTCTGATCCTTTACGTCGTCGGAGCATGGTTCATTCTTGCCGAAGGGACGCTGCTTTATTTCGTGCTGCGCTATCGGCGCAAGAGTGGTCGATCCGCGTCCTTCAATAACGGCGAAACGTGGCGTGAGTTGGCCTGGATTTTGATTCCGGCGCTCACCGTCCTGGTTCTCGATCTCGGCATCGATGTAACAGGCGGCGCGGCTTGGGACAAGGTCAAAGGAGGGCCGCCGCCTGCCACTGTCGAGATCCAAGTCAAGGCGAAGCAGTTCAATTGGGAATTCACCTACGCTGGTCCGGACGGCAAATTCGGCACTGCCGACGACATTACGCAGGAAAATGAGCTGCACGTTCCCGTCGGCCAGGTCGTGCGGTTGACGCTCACCTCAGAGGACGTGATTCACAGCTTCTTCGTGCCCAACCTGCGCCTGAAGCAGGATGTCGTACCCGGCAGAACGATACCCGCGTGGTTCGAGGCCACCAAGTCCGGCAGCTATCCGATCGCGTGCACCGAGTTGTGTGGTTTCGGCCATTACTCAATGGCCGGCACGTTAGTCGTGCAGAGCGCGCACGACTATGCGCAGTGGCTAAAGGAACGTTCCCCTCAATCGACGGCCAGCGCCGATACCGATCGCGCGCGAAAGGCGAATTGATTGTGGCAGCGCAAGTTGGGGCTCAGGGCATTGCCGGATCGCAGATCGAGCCGCATCACGAATTGGGATTCCTGCGGCGCTACATTTTCTCCGTCGATCACAAAACGATCGCGAAGCAGTATCTGTCGCTCAGCCTGTTGATGGCGATTGTCGGAGGCTTGACGGCGTACCTGATCCGATGGCAGCTCGCGTGGCCGGAGACCTCAGTCGCCGGATGGGGCTACGTCGAGCCTGACGCGTACAACGCCATCGTCACGATGCACGGCACGATCATGGTGTTCTTCGTCGCGATGCCGATGCTGTTGGGGGCGTTTGGCAACTTCCTGATTCCACTGATGATCGGCGCGCGCGACATGGCCTTCCCGCGCCTCAATGCGCTTTCGTTCTGGACGCTGTTCACAGCGTCGATGGTCCTGCTGGCGTCGTTCTTCGTTCCCGGGGGGCCGGCCGCCGCTGGATGGACCAGCTACGCGCCGCTGTCCGATAACCCGATTTATACCGGCGTCAACTGGGGCATCAATCTCTGGATCATCGCGGTGGCGCTCGAGTTCGCGTCCTTCCTGATGGGTGGCGTGAACTTTCTGACTACCGCGCTCAACATGCGCGCGCGCGGCATGACGTTGTGGCGGATGCCGCTGATGGTCTGGATGGAACTGATCGCGTCGGTCGTGTTCCTGCTTTCGGTGGGACCGCTTGTGGCAGGCGCGGTAATGCTGCTGCTTGACCGCACGATCGGGACCGGATTCTTCGCGCCCGATCGCGGCGGCGATCCGCTGCTATGGCAGCATCTGTTCTGGTTCTTCGGTCATCCCGAAGTCTACGTCGTCGCACTGCCGGGATTCGGCATCATGATGGAAGTGATGCCGGTCTTCTCCCGCAAGCCGATCTTCGGCTATCGCACGATAGTCAATTCGGTAATTGCCGCGGGCCTGCTGAGCTTCATCGTGTGGGCGCATCACATGTTCGTCAGCGGGATGGATCCGCGGCTCGCCACGCCGTTCAGCATCACGACGATACTCATCTCGGTGCCGTTCGCAATCATGGTATTCGGGATGATCGCAACGTTGTGGCGCGGCTCGATCAGTCTCAAGACTCCGATGCTGTTCGCCGTGGGCGGTCTGGCGAGTTTCATTTTGGGCGGCGTAACCGGGATTTTCCTCGGCTCGGCAGCCGTCGATATCTACTTGCACGGAACTTACTTCGTGGTGGCGCACTTCCATTACACACTTTTCCCGACCGTCTTCTTCGGCGGGTTTGCCGGCCTGTACTATTGGTACCCCAAAATGTTCGGCCGGATGATGAACGAGACCCTCGGCAAGATCCACTTCGCACTGACTTTCGTATGCTTCAACGCGGTCTTCATTCCGCTGTTCGTCACCGGTCTGGCCGGCACTCCGCGAAGAATCTACGAAACGACGGCGTACGACTTCCTCAAGCCGGTACAGCCGTTGCACGTGGTCGCGACTATCGCGACGATTCTGCTGCTCTTGGGCCAGCTTCCATTTGTCGCTAACTTCGTCGTGTCGATGTTCCGGGGCGAGCGGGCGCCGCAAAATCCATGGCAAGCCAACACGCTGGAGTGGCAGACCGATTCGCCGCCGCCGCACGGCAACTTCAGAACTACGCCGGTGGTGTTCCGCGGCCCTTATAACTACACCGTGCCCAAGGCGGCGCGGGATTGGGCGCCGCAGAGCGAGCCCGATCGTGCGACCGAGCTCGCGGCGGCCGGAGTCTGATGATGGCATCGATCGAGCTTTCGGCAAATCCCGAAGCGGGCTTAGCCTCGGCATACGATCCGCAGTCTGGCGCGTCCGATCGGCTGCTGAGGGGGATGCCGATTGGAAAGATCGCGATCTGGTGGTTCCTCGCCTCGGAGATCATGATCTTCGGCGGGCTGATTGCATGCTACGTACTGATGCGAATCGCGCACGGCGGATGGGAGGCCGAGGCCGCCCACGTCAAATGGCAACTCGGCGCTATCAATACACTGGTGCTGGTGACCAGCAGTCTCACGATGATCCTGGCTCACTACAGCGTCGAGCGCGACGACCGGGGCGCAGTGAGTAAATACCTTGGCATCACCGTAATACTCGGTCTGGCATTTCTGGGTATCAAAACGTTCGAATACTGGTCCGATCTGAAGGAAGGCTTCACGCCGCTGTCCGGCATGTTCTGGTCCTTCTACTACATGATGACCGGGCTACATGCCATCCATGTGACCGCCGGGATCGTAATCAATGCCTGGTTGTTCGCGATGGCTCGCCGGGGCACGCTCTGGCCACGCCTCCAGCAGCGAGTCGAGTTCGCGGGTCTCTATTGGCATTTCGTGGACGTGGTATGGATTTTCCTGTTTCCGCTCCTCTATCTGACCTAAGGCGGGTGGCATACCGAGGCAGCCGGCAAATGGAAAGTGTCGAACAAGGACGCGCTGAGTATGTCAGAGTATGGTTCTGGCTGGTAGCGCTGTTGGCCGCGGGACTTGTGGTGATGGCGTTGCCGGTTCCGAAGCTCGCGGCGTTGACGCTCATTTTCAGCATCGCGACGATCAAAGCCGGGCTGGTGATCCGGAACTACATGCACCTCAAGTACGAAAATCTGTTCGTCATCGCGCTCGCGCTCGTGCCCGTGCTTTTATTCATCGGTCTTGCAATTGCGCTCATACCCGACATCGCCATGCATCACTGAGCCGCTGGCCGGCGCGGCGGCGGGAGCCGCTGGCGCGGCCGGCCAGGCGCTTCCAAACGCTCTGATCGCCGTGCTTATTCTGATCGGCGCGGAAGTGATGTTCTTCGCCGGTCTGATCATGGCGTTCATGATTCTCCGGGCCGGAAGCTTTTCCTGGCCGCCACCGGGCCAGCCGCGGCTGCCGATTGCGATCACCGGCATCAATACCTTGGTTCTCCTCGCGAGTGGCTGGGCAGTCTATCGCGCGGTCAAATCGACGAAGCAACGACGTTTGGAAAATGCCCCGCGGTGGATCGGCACGGCGATTCTGCTCGGCCTCACGTTCCTTACGATCCAGAGCGTGGAATGGATTCGGCTGCTCGCGTTCGGCTTGCGCGCGTCGAGAAGCCTCTATGGCGCCACGTTTTACACTGCGATCGGCGCCCATGCTGTTCATGTAGCCGGCGGATTGATCGCCCTCGCCTTTGTATTCTACAAGAGCGTGAGCCGAGGCTTCGACGCGAAAACTCATAGCCTGCTGGAAGCGTGCGCGTTCTTCTGGCTCTTCGTCGTCGCGGTATGGCCGGTGCTCTATGTATTCCTTTATCTCACGTAGCGCGATCGCAACCGCTGTGACTGCGATCGCGATGTTCCCCGCGACCGCGCTCGCGTGCTCAGCCTGCCTGGCTTCGTCGCAGGCGGGAGTACTTAGAGCATTCTACTTGAGTGCGGGTGTTTTGACCGTCCTGCCGTTCATCATTATCGGCGCGATCATTTTCTCAATCACGCGAATCAGCAGACGGGGTACTACTCATTCACGCGATGGCTCGCCAAGTCACTCACGCAGACGCTAGTGGTGCTCGGCATCCGGACCGCAGCCAACCCATCGAGCAACCTCGCCGCGCCGGAACGTTCGTGGCCACCGTTGCCTGGGCTGGCCTGCGAGGTTTCCAGGGCGGTAGCATGCAAAGCGCGGGCACCACGATGAGCAAGGTGAAAGTTCCCTATGCACGAAGCTGAATACAGATCGAAACTGATGACGCCGGCTGCCGGAGTAGAGCTTATTCCAGCGCGTGGGACGCTTTCGATGGGAATGGCGATCAGCGAGCCGCCGGCACTCCTACAGGCACTTGAGGACAGGGTGAAGCGCGGGGGGATCGAAGAGCTTCGAGTCTATTACTCGCATTCGGTCGCAGCCGCGGCGGCTACCATTCTCAAGTACGAGTACATGAACGTGATCAAGCCATATCCGTTTTTCCCCACCGTGATCGAGCGAATGCTGATCGAACGGGGCCGGCAGGACAATAGGCGGGTGGTCTTTTATATGCCGGGGAACTTCAGCGCCATGCCGCGCACCCTCGCCGCTATAGGAATCGACGCATTCGTGATGATGGCCGCTCCGATGGATAAGGCCGGATTCTTCAGTTGCGGCACCAACGGAGACTATACGATCCCGACTGCGCGCGTTGCGAAAAAGCTGATCGTGGAGGTGAACCCGAAGATGCCCCGCGTTTTCGGAGACTCGTGCGTCCATATCTCCGAGGTTGACGCGATCGTTGAGAACGAAAGTCCGCTGTTTGCCGTTCCTCCGCGAGCGGCCACGGAACTCGACGAAAAGATCGGGAAAATTATCGTGGAGATGGTGCCCGATCGGGCCACGCTTCAGATCGGACTTGGCGGAGTACCAAATGCAGTCTGCAAAGTGCTGGCCAACCACAAGGACTTAGGCATTCATACCGAGTTGATGATGCCCTCGCTCGTCGCGCTCATTCGGTCAGGTGCAGTCACAAACCGGTTCAAGAACCTCAACAGACACAAGAACGTATTCACTCTCGCCGCCGGCGACGAACCGTTCTACGAGTTCTTGAACGACAATTCGAGCATGGAGCTGTATGCGGTCGACTATGTCAACGACCCTTACGTGATCGGCCGGAACGATCGAGTGATATCGATCAGTGCTTTCCTGGAAGTCGGCCTTGACGGCGAGGTCAACTCCGAAGCCATTGAGGGAAGGCAGTACAGCGCGCCGGGAGGCCAGTTGGATTTCGTTCGGGGGGCGCAGTTGTCCAAAGGTGGAAAGTCAATTCTGGCTGCATACTCCACCGCCGCGAAAGGATCCGTCTCCCGCATAGTCCCGAAAATTGAAGGGCCGACCACCGATCCACGGGCCGATACTCAATATATTATGACTGAGTACGGGATGGCTGACATGACCGGCAAATCCACAGCCGAGCGGGCCGAGGCGCTAATCGCCATTGCCCATCCCAGGTTCCGCGACCAGCTTGTCGAGGGCGCCAGGAAGCTGGGATATCTTTGAGCATGCGAACCGACGCTTGCGAACGGGAGTCCATTTTGAAGCCTATGGGTCAGTCTTTAACCTGCGATTGGGCGGGCAGCGCCCAGAACAATGAAAGCACTATTCATCAGCTTTCGCCGTACATTGGAAAACTTAAGTCATCCATGGCCGCGTCTCTCATTTCGCAGTTCACGAAGCGCGGCGAACTTGTTTACGACCCCTTCTCCGGATCCGGTACCGTCGCCTTGGAGGCCTGGTTCGCGGGCCGACATGTCGTAGCCAACGATCTCAATCCATATGCCAGTCTGCTCACGCGAGCAAAGCTTTTTCCGTACCGCTCAGTTGAGGATGCCCTGCGCGACATCGAGCGGCTCAGCCTCGAAGCGGTGAAGTTGCAAGGCCGCTTCGATCTTCGGAAAGTCCCATCTTGGGTGCGGAGGTTCTTTCATCCCGATACTTTGCGTGAGACGCTTTCTTGGGCGAGTATTCTTGGGAAGCGACGCCGTTGGTTCTTGCTCGCATCGCTGCTCGGGATCTTGCACCATCAGCGTCCCGGTTTTTTGTCCTTTCCAAGTAGCCATACAGTTCCGTACTTGCGTGCGAAGAAGTTTCCTCGCGCTCGTTTCCCTGAAATGTATGAGTATCGCTCTCTGCGGGACCGTCTAGAGGCCAAAATAGAACGCGCATTTCGGCGGGTGCCGGAGTTGGATTTCAACATCAGACGAACCAGTTTCTGTAAGAGCGCAAACAACGTCGTTCTGTCGGCACCCGTCGATACCATAATTACAAGCCCTCCGTACATGCGACAATTGGACTACGGAAGAGACAATCGGTTGCGTCTCTGGTTCTTGGACGTCCAGGACTGGCGCTCTTTGGATGAGCTTGTTTCGCCCAGTGAAGATTCGTTTTTGAGCCTGATGCGTCGCTGCTTTACCCTCTGGAAAGCGGTCCTCAAACCTTCGCACTGCTGTGTCCTTATAATTGGGGATGCGTGCAGTCGCAATGACCGAGGAAACCTGCCTGACGTGGTCGCGCGCATCGCCACAGACGAGATTGGCGGATATTCGCGAGTGTGTGAGTATACGGATGCCATTCCGAATGAGAGGCGCGTTCGCCGTGGAATCGTTGGCAGCGTCTCCGAGACAATCGTAGTCCTTCGGAACACTGGCGTCTCAAGCTCATGGAGAGCATCCCGCGGGAGGACACATGCAACAGCTCTTTAACACGCGAAACTACAGCATCCGTGACTTTGAGGAGTGGAACGAGCGAGGCGAACTTGTACTCGCTCCAAAATTCCAGCGCCGAGATTTCTGGAGCGACAAAGCACGTTCCTACCTTATCGACACCATCGTTCGGGGAAAGCCAATTCCCAAAATCTACATGCGCCAAGAGGTCAATCCCAAGACTCGCCGCGCGAGGCGCGAGATGGTGGATGGTCAGCAGAGGCTTCGCAGCGTGCTGGACTTTCTCAAGGATGGGTTCAAGATCAGCAAAGCTCATCACGAGGACTTCGGGGGTAAGTACTTCACCGGTTTGGACCAACACACGCAGCGCGACATTCTGAAGTACGAGTTTGTCGTCGATCTTCTTCAGGATCTGCCCGACAATGAAGTCTACGACGTGTTTGCTCGAATAAACACTTACTCCGAGAAGCTGAAACCACAAGAATTGCGGAACGCGAAGTGGTTCGGTGAATTCAAATCTGCGGTTTATCTTCTGTCTAAAGAATATGTGACGTTTTTTGCAACCAATGAAACCTTTTCGCCGAAATCAATTCTGCGCATGGCGGAGGCGGAGTTTATATCGCAGCTTCTCCTAGCTATCCATGAAGGGATCCGAGAGGGACAAAAGAGTGTTATCGACAATGCTTATAAGAAATACGAT
The DNA here is from genome assembly GCA_963749215.1 of uncultured delta proteobacterium. Lineage (GTDB taxonomy): Bacteria > Desulfobacterota > Binatia > Binatales > Binataceae > CAVVMA01. The sequence goes on from CAVVMA010000015.1 coordinate 290,504, forward strand.
GACGACTTTCCACGTCGTCGGCTTCATGAGAGGCGATTCCGCGAGACGATGGATACCATCGGAGGGATCGTCGGTGCAGACTTACCGCAACTGGAATTCCGTGCGACCAGACTGTTCTACCCGCTATTCTGCGCAATGTTTCATGTGAAATTCGGTCTGCCAAGACTCCGCGCGCCAAGGGCTACCCTTAGGATCGCTGATTATCCGAAACTGAAGAGAGTCTTAGAAAAGACCAGCGCACTGATTGATGAGATCAAAGCAGCCGAGGGTAGCACGAACGCTGTCGAGCTGTCGATCGAGGACCGAAGATTCTATGACGCCTACAATGAGCATTGGGTGCATGCAGACAAGAGAAGTGTCCTAACAGAGTATCTTTGCAAGAACTTCGTGAAGGCGCTGCGAGAATAAACCGATGGCGCAGCGCAGGCTACGTACCGTCTTGGAGGACTGCTTGCGGCGACTGGAAGAATCCAGGCGGCTCGCGGATGACGCCTATAGGTGGTCTTTGCCGGGAGCTTCAGGAATTGGCCCACGGATCAGTGTGAAAAGACGTGATTCTATGATGGAGCTGGCATTTCTGCGCACGTTCCTCGCTTGGGAATCTTTCCTGGAGGAGTCCTTCATTCTCTATCTCTCGGGGCAAAAGCCCCCTCGCGGTCGGCCCCCGGTTCGATACGCTTTCCCTCCTAACCACAAAGCGGCGATAGAATGGTTCGTTCCCGAATCGGGGCGCCCCAATTACGCACGATGGACCGTCGCGGGAGAGGTTACGACAAGAGCGGAGCGCGTTTTCCGAGCCGGGCGCCCATTCGCGGCTGTCCTCAGAGGAGGCCAAAACGTGCTGGACAAGTGTCGGACTATCAGGAATGCCATCGCGCATGAATCCGAGAGTTCTCGGACCAAGTTCGAGACGCTGGCACGCGCCGAATTGGTCCCTTTACCTCTACCTCCGAGGTTGACCGTCGGAACCTTTCTTACTACGACTGTGCCAGCGTCCAGTCCACCTGTCTCATTTCTGGACCACTACGTTGACAAAATCGACATTTTGGCGAAGCAGATCGTACGCTCTTGACTGCCCGGCGTAGGCGGCGTGAGAACTCACGAATGAAAAAAAGGCCAAAGCATGCCGCGAAAGCCGCCCGATGCGGCGCCGGACGTCCTGAAAATCGAGGGTAATTGGAAAGAAGCCGTTACCAAGGCGCTTCAAGTGAGGAAGCCGCCCGGCGGCTGGCCGAAGCCGGAACCTCACCGACCGAAGGAATCAGCTTAGCCTATGCGAGCGAAGTGAGCGCCGATGCGAGAAATGAAGCGGATTCAGGCACATGCTCCCGGATCGAATTGAGAGCGTCTCGGCCTTGGAGGCATGAAATGCAGGTCACGATGATTGGATTCATCAGACGAGGAGTTTGTGCATCGATTGTCGTACTGATGCTCTCCGGGTTCGGCGCGATGAACGTCTGGGCTGGAACTACCGGCAAGCAGGATTTCGAGCAGAACTGCGCTTCCTGCCATGGCAAGGACGGCAAGGGTCATGGCGAGGCGCTATATGTCATTCCCGGGATCAAGCCGCCCGATTTGACAGAATTGAGCAGGAACCAGGGCGGCGTGTTCCCAGCCGATCGAGTGTACCAATCCATCGACGGTAGGTCGGGCATTCCCTCACATACGCGCTTCGACATGCCGTTCTGGGGAACGAGTCTTCAGCAGGAAGGAAAAGAGTTCAGCCCGGAGAGCGAAGCGAAAGTCAAAGAGCGCATCTCAAATGTCGTGAGTTACATCAGGAGCATCCAGGAAAAGTAGACGGCAGCGAAGTGCCCGATTTTGTCCCGCTGCCGGTATGGAAATTCTGGAGAAAACGCGGATGTCGCCCGAGATCGAATCAGCGCATACCAACTTGCCGCCGCTGATCGAGGCGATGACCCATCCGGCCTTCTACCCCGATCCGGCGAATACAGTTGAATTGAGGCAGACTCATATCTCGTATGTATTTCTGGCCGGCGACTATGCCTACAAGGTCAAGAAACCTGTCCGGTTTCCGTTCCTCGACTGTGCGAGGCTCGCTGAGCGCTACCGGCTCTGCGTCGAGGAAGTACGGCTGAATCGGCGCCTCTCGCCCGAAATCTATCTCGGTGTCTTCTCGATTCTCGAGCAGCGCGGTCGATTCGTGCTCGGGGACGATGCTCGCGCCTTCGATATGCGAGCCTGCGAGTACGCGGTCAAGATGCGGCGGTTGCCCGAGGACCGGATGCTCGATCGGCTGGTTGGTGCAAAAGCGGTTGGCAAAGACACGATCGGAATGCTCGCGAGGCGACTCGCCGCCTTCCATCGCGATTGCTCGGCTGTCCGGAGCTGGACCTACGGTTCGGCCGCGGCGGTCTGGCGCACTGTGATCCGCGATCTGAAGGAAGACGAACAGTTTGCCGGCTACACCATAAGCCGGCCACAACTGCGCGCTCTCGAAGAACATTGCCGCGCCTTCACGATGGCGCATTGGGAGCTGCTCAACGATCGGGCGCGCTACAAGCGCGTGCGTGAGTGTCACGGCGATCTGCGATGCGATTCGGTATGCGTGACGGACGGCCTGGTGATTTTCGATTGTCTCGAATTCAGTGAACGGCTGCGCTATTGCGATGTCGCCTCCGAGGTCGCGTTCTGCGCGATGGATCTCGACCGGCTCGGCGCGCGCGGACTCGCCGACGAGCTGGTAATGGCCTATGCCGAAGCGTCGAACGACGAGGCCGCAGCGCTGCTCGTCCCGTTCTACAAGTGCTTCCGCGCCACCGTCCGCGGCAAAGTCGAAAGCCTGCGCAGCCTCGACCGGAAGGTCCCGGCCGCGCAGCGCGAGCGCGCGATGGAAAACGCGCGCGCCTGCTTCGCACTCGCTCTCCGCTATGCGCAGGCTGCGACGCCCGCGCTGCTTGTAACGTGCGGTCTCTCGGGCGCCGGCAAGTCCACCGTTGCGCGCCTGCTTCAACTCCGCACCGGCTTCGAGATAGTCAATTCGGATCGGGTCCGAAAGCGTCTGGCGGGAGTCCACGAGACCGTGCATGTTCCCGAGGGCTATAGGGGTGGAATCTATGCGAACGACTTTACGAAGATGACCTATAAATCCCTACTGGCCGAGGCCGATGCCCGGTTGGCGGAGGGTTGCGGCGTGATCGTCGATGCGACCTTCAGAGCCTCGGCAGACCGGCGCCGTCTGCTCGATACGGCTGCCCGTCACTGCACGCCCGCGTTGTTCTTTGAATGTAAGGCGCCCACGGATGAAGTGCTTCGGCGCCTGCGCGAGCGCGAGCAAAAGTCCGGCGAAGTTTCCGACGCCACGCCGGAAATCTATCTGCGTCAGGCGGGCGAATTCGAGCCAATCACAGAGCTCTCCGAGCGCTCGCATCTGACGGTCGATACCACCGAGGATCACGCCGCGATCGGGAGCAGGCTCGAAGAAGCCGTGCTCCGATTGCTGCCTCGCGGCGCCGTTGGGTTCGAGCAGGTGGGTCCGGACTGATCGGGCGGTCGGATGTTTCGCATCAAGCGTTTGCTCCTCGATACCCTGCGCGAGCACGTGATCGTGATCCATGAGCGGGCAGTCCGCGACGGCAACCTCGGGTTCAATCCGCTCGATCGGGTGACGGTGTTCGGGATCGATCCGGCCACCGGCGGACGGCGTGAGATCACCGGCGTGCTCAACTTCTGCCTCGACACTCTGATCGCCGCCGACGAAATTGCTTTGTCGGAGCAGGCCTTCCGCGACCTCGGCCTGCCGGCGGGCGCAAGCGTGAACGCGACGCTCGCTGCGGCGCCCGGCAGCGTCGACCTGGTGCGCGCCAAGCTCAACGGCGGAAGGCTCGATCGCGCCGCGTTCGACGCGATTCTTGCCGACGTGGTGCGCTATCGATACTCGCGCGTGGAACTTGCGATGTTCGTGCTCGCCTGCGCGCTCAGGAGGCTGGACCTGCCGGAGCTGGTCGACTACACGCGCGCGATGATCGCCACCGGCGAGACCCTGGATTTCGGTCCCGGTCCGATCGTCGACAAGCATTGCATCGGCGGCGTTCCCGGAAATCGCACAACCCTGATCGTAGTGCCGATTCTCGCCTCGCTCGGCGTGAGAGTGCCCAAGACTTCATCGCGCGCGATAACCAGCCCTGCCGGCACGGCCGACACGATGGGCGCTCTGGCCGAAGTGGCGCTCTCGCCGGAACGATTACGCCAGGTCGTCTCGGAGGTGGGCGCGTGTATCGCGTGGGGCGGAGCGCTGAGACTCGCTCCCGCCGACGACATTCTGATCACCGTCGAGCGTCCGATGGAACTCGACACCGAAGCCCAGATGGTCGCCTCGATCCTCGCGAAGAAGAAGTCGGTCGGAGCCACTCATGTTCTGGTCGATATTCCGGTGGGGCCCAGCGCCAAAGTCCGCACGACGGCGGGGGCGCATCGGCTTGCCAGTATGTTCCAGTCAGTCGCCGAACAGATCGACCTCGCAATTGAGATCGTGGTGACGCAGGCGGTCGGTCCGATCGGGCGGGGAATCGGACCACGGCTGGAAGCTCTCGATGCGCTCGCGGTCCTGCGGCGCGAGCCATCCGCGCCGGTGGATTTGCGAGAGAAGTCACTCTACCTCGCGGCCAGGGCGCTCGAAATGAGCAAGGCAGTCGCGCCCCACGCCGGCTATCGCGCTGCTGAACGCGCGCTCGATTCGGGCGCTGCGCTCTCGAAGTTCGAGCAGATTATCGCCGCCCAGGGACGCCGCGATCTGCCGCCGCAGGCGCCTTATTCGTGCGTGATGCCGGCGGCGGCGGACGGCCGCATCCGTGAAGTGGATTGCTGGGAAATCGCGCGCATCGCCAAACAGGCCGGAGCACCCGCCAACGCTTCCGCCGGAGTCCTGATGCTGAAGTCGGTCGGGGAAGTCGTTCGCAGCGGTGAGCCGCTGTTCGAGATTCACACCGAGAGCGCGGCGCAACTCGAGTTCGCGCGGGCCTACGCAGACTCCCGTTCCGGCGTCGTCAGGCTCGGCTTCTGAAGATCGCGATCCGCGGGGGCGCGGCGTAACGCCGGGCCTGCTCGCCGTCGAGGGAAAAGCCGTGCTGCGAAAGCCGGTGACGCCGATGTGATTGAGCCTCGCGCTGCGCCGCGAAAATGACATCCGACATTTAGACACGCTCTCAAGTGTTTCTTGGTGACTGGGAGCGTCTTCACGGGTTCAGTCACCCGCAGAAATTTTGTGATCTGTGCTTGATCTTTAGGTTAACAATCTGTAGAGATTTGTAACTAAATGTTTTATCGACAAAAGAAGACGATGTTACGCACTCAATGCGAAGCGCCCGCCGCCGGCCCGCGCCGCCTCGCGCGAGCGCTGGTCTGCGCGGCAATTGGCGTATGCAGCGCAGCTCTCGTTTGCGCATGTTCCGCGAGCTCTCACGAAGCCCGGAGCGTACCGGGTAACGCAGAGACGTCGAACATCGATGCGGGAAACGCGGTGCTGCAAAGCCGATTGGCAGATCCCGGCGATCCGGGTCGCCCGCTCGGTCCCGGAGACGTGCTGAAAATCAACGTGGCAGGCGCCGACGAATTCAACGACTGCACGGTGAGGGTGTCGGGCGAAGGGACGATCAACGCTCCGCTGGCAGGCATAATCCAGGCGGCGGGACTCAGCGAAGATGCGCTTGCTCATGAGTTGAGCGACCGTCTCAGAAAATATGTCCGGAACCCGCAGGTTCAAGTCTTCGTCCAGGAATACCGAAGCAATCAGGTCGGCGTGTTCGGCGCCGTTACCCGTCCTGGAGTCTACAACATCGCCGGCAGCGGCGACTCGTTGCAGGACATGATATCGCAAGCCGGTGGCTTCACGCCAACGGCCGCGCGCCGCATCGAGCTCATTCCCGCTCGCCCTAACACCGCCGCACTCATCCCGGCCGGGAAGGCGGCGCACGACGGTGCGAGCGGCGTTGACCGCATCACGATCGATCTTTCCGATCCGCTCGGCGGCCGCTATCTGTCGGCTCCAGCTCATATCGGCGACGTCATCTTCGTCCCGGAACTGGGTCAGGTCTTGGTCGAAGGATGGGTGGAGAAGCCCGGCTCTTACAGCATCAGCCCGGGGCTTGGCACTTTGGGCGCGATCGCAGCGGCAGGCGGCGCGCTCTATCCGGCCGATCTCCATTCGGTAGGCCTGGTGAGGGTCAAGCCCGACGGCCGCACCGAGCTGAAAACGGTTGATGTCGCCGCGATTGAGGCTGGAGAAACCCGCGACGTGCAGGTGCGGGACTCGGACGTCGTCCAGGTCGGCTACACGACTGCGAAAGCAATCCCGTACGGAGTCTACCAAGTCTTTACCGATGTCTTCCACGTTGGCGCCTATGTCGCGCCGGCTCTTCCCTGAAGGAGGCTTGCTTGCCCGATCTACTACAATATGAGGAGTCACTTCCGGGTCCACTGGGAACCAGAGCGGAGATTGCCGGCGAGCAGACCGGAGCCGATTGGCGGAGCCGGTTACAGGTCCTGCGCAAGCGCAAGCGACTGATCCTGGGGTTCGCCGCAGCAACTGTGCTTGTCACCGCAGTCGCCGTGCTTTTTGTAATCACTCCGCTATATACGGCCAACACGACGCTGCTGATCGATAGAGCGCTGCCGCAGGTCCTCGACGTTCCGGAGTCGGTGATCGCACCCGGCCAATTTCCGGACACTGAACACGACTATTACAAGACTCAGTCCGAAATCCTGCAGAGCCGCGATCTCGGTCATCGAGAAACAGAAACTCGACCGCGATCCGTATTTTGTGAACGCCCTGCGCCCGCTGGTGCCGGAATGGCTCACCCGCCGCATTAACGCGCTGCTTTTGATGATCGGCGCTCAACGGCCGTTGCCGCCCGGCAAGAACGCGGTCGATCCGAGACTGGTCGACTTCTACCTGGACCACGTGATGAAGGTCGAGCCGATCCTGCAGACCGAATTGATCCAGCTGGAGATTAGCACCCCGAGCTCGGAACTGTCGGCCCGGCTCGCGAACGAGCACGCCGCGGCATTCGTCAGCAGCATCCGCAGGCTACGCAGCACGGCGAGCGCCGAGGGTCAGTCGTTTCTCGAAGAACGGCTGGGCGAGCTTCGCGAGCGCCTCAGACGTTCGGAAGCGGCCCTGAACGACTACACCCGGACCCATGGGTTGCTGGATTTCGAGGAAAAGGAAGAGAAGCAGGAGGATTCGAAGGACAGCCTGGTGATGGAAAAACTTTCAGACCTGCAGAAATTCCTGACCCAGGCGGAAGCCGACCGTATCGGGCTCGAAGCGCAGTTGATCCAGCTCCGCAAGGGTGACTACGCCGCGCTGCCCGGCGTGATGGACAACGAGTTGATCCAGGACCTCAAGAGTCAGCTCACGACTCTTCAATCCACCGAGGCGGGGTTGGCAACGCAGTATACGGACGACTATCCGCGGCTGGCGGAGATTCATGCCCAGGTCGAGTCGGTAAAAAGCGAACTGGCGCTCCATCTCCAGAAGTATGCCGCCAGCGTCGAGTTGGCGCATACCGCCGCGGTGCACAAGGAGGAATCGCTGCGCGCGAGCTACGCCGCGCATAAGGCCGAGGCACTCGCCATAAAGGACGCCGCGCTCGAATACGGAATCCTCTCGCGCGAGGTGAACACCAATCGCGAACTGTACAAGACCCTGCTCGAGCGCATGAAGCAGATGGGGATGGCGACTCAGCTTCCGACCTCCGGGGTCTTGATCGTCGATGTCGCCACTGCTCCTATCCGGCCCTCCAGGCCCAAGAAACTTCTGAGTCTGCTGGTCGCTGCGTTCGCCGGACTCGTAGTCGGTACCGGTTTGGCATTCACATTCGAGTCGTTCGACACGGCCCTGAAAACCCCCGAAGAGGTCGAAGCATATCTTCGGCTTCCGACTCTCAGCCTGATTCCGGATCTGACCAAGCTGCTGCCGCCGCCCGGCGTCGAAAATGCCCGCCCGCGCGAATCCAGGCGCCTGACGTTCTCGCCGCGGACCAACGGCGCGGTGACACATCGCCGGGAGACCGTCTCCCTGATGCCGTCATGGTCTGCGACCGAGATGAACCGGCACCTGGTCCTGGAGGCATACCACTCGCTCTGCACCAGCATCACGCTTTCGAGAGCCGGACAACCGCCCCAAACTCTCCTGTTTACGAGTACCGCCGCCGGCGAAGGAAAGACCTTGATCGCGGTCGATACTGCGGCAAGCTTCGCGCGGCTTGGGGCGCGAGTGCTGCTGATCGACGCGGACCTCAGGCAATCGTCGTGCCATCGGCGGCTGGGAATCGAAAACGGCAAGGGACTCAGCGACGTTCTGACCGGACAGGCCGATCTTGCGGAGGCATTGAGAAAGACTTCGGTACCGAATCTTACGTTTCTCAGCAGCGGCTCTCCGGCACCCAACCCGGTCGCGCTCGTGGGGTCCGCTTCGATGCGGCGGACGCTCGAAGAGCTACGCCGCGACTTTGAATACATCGTTATCGACACCTGTCCCTCCTTCCACCTCAGCGAACCGATCTTGCTCTCCACGCTGGTGGACGGAGTGCTGCTGGTCCTGAACGGGTCGCAGACTCCCAGGGATCTCGCGCGAGCCACTATCGTCCGACTGGAGCGCCATCGGGCGAATCTGCTCGGCGTGGTCATGAATCGCATGGACTTGCGACATCCCAAATACTCATACGGCTGAGAGCATCACGAGTGAGTAATCGCGCGAATTTGGACCGAGACAACCAATCCTGGGGAGACGTCATGAAAAACCAAAGAGTCAAGGCAGTGGTAACCGGCGCCGGCGGATTTATCGGACACCATCTCGTTTCCCATTTGAAACGGCTTGGATACCAGGTTCGCGGCGTCGATCTGAAATACCCGGAGTTCGGAGCGACCGAAGCCGACGAATTCCTGATTCTTGATTTGAGGGAATCGCAAAGTTGCCGGCGCGCCACGCGCGATGCCGACGAAGTGTATGCCTTGGCGGCGGACATGGGCGGGATGGGCTTCATTTCGGCCAACCACGCTCAGATCCTTTACAACAATGCGATGATCAACTTTCAGACGCTCGAAGCTGCGCGCCGGAACTCGGTGCGGCGGTATCTCTATAGTTCGTCCGCGTGCGTTTACCCGGAGCACCTGCAGAGGAGCACCGATGTCACCCCGCTGCGCGAGGAGAATGCTTATCCGGCCGCGCCGCAGGATGCCTACGGATGGGAAAAGCTGATCACCGAGCGGCTCTGTACGCACTATCGCGAAGACTACGGAATCGAGACCCGGATCGTTCGCTTCCACAACATCTTTGGGCCTCTCGGCACCTGGCGGGGCGGCCGCGAAAAGGCGCCCGGCGCACTATGCCGCAAGATTGCAATCGCGAAGCTGAGCGGAAGTCCCACGGTCCAGATTTGGGGAGACGGACTTCAGACCCGCTCCTTCTGTTTCATCGACGACTGCGTATCGGGAATCCATCGGCTCATGCAGTCCGACTACGCCCAGCCGCTCAACCTGGGCCAGGATCGCCTCGTCACTATCCGCGAGCTCGCCGGCATCATCGCAGAAATCGCCGGCGTGCATATCGAGATGAAATTCGTGGCCGGCCCCCAGGGCGTGCGCGGCCGAAATTCCGACAACCGCAGATTGCGCGAGGTGCTCGGTTGGGAGCCCGAAATTTCGCTCGAAGAGGGCCTGACCCGGACCTATCGCTGGATCGAGGAGCAAGTGCGCAACGCGACGGACGGTGCCGGCGAGAATCAGCGCGTCGCCGCATTGCGATAGGTGACTCCCGGACCGAAACGGGCGGATGACGGTGGAAGTTGTGAGGGAACACTGATGACTCATTCATAGAATTCGATGCTTGCGACCGGCCTGAACAGGGCTTGCTGGAAACCCGAAGAATTGCGGTCGGGTCGCGCCCGCATCACATCTGGAGTCGAGGCCCGGTGAGCACTCAGGTAGTCAGCTCCGCCGCAGCCGAGTCTCCGAGAGTTGCACGACTCTGGCCTTCGTTTTTCGATTCCGTACCGCCGCGCATTCAAGAAGCGCGCACACTATATGCGCTGTCGACCCCCTGGTGGGCGCCTTTCGCGCGCTGCGCCGCTTTGGCGTCGCTCGATCTTCTGGCTCTGACGGCATCGGCTGCGTTGGGTTACTGGCTATGGCCGTACCGGGTACTTGGTCAGATTCTTTCGGCCTATTCACTCGCGCTGCCTCTGATCTGTCTGCTCCCGGTTGGCTATGCGGCAGCCGGACTTTATCCCGGCTTCGGCCTTGGCGCGGTCGAGACTCTGCGCAAGACAACCTTCTGCACGACTATCGGCTACATGAGTTTCGCCGCCTCAGTGTTTCTCTTGAAGCTGCCCAATTCATTCTCGCGAGTCGGCTTTGCGCTGACCTGGGCCGCGACCCTGATTCTGGTACCAACCGTCAGATTCGTGGCCCTCTCGAGGCTCACGCGTTTTCGATGGTGGAGGAAACCAGCGGTCCTATGCGGCAGCGAGCAATGGATCGAAAGGACGACTCCGGGACTACAAGCTTCGCGCTCGCTCGGTTACGGCCCGGTCGCAGCGGTGCTCAGCAATGGCCGGAGACCCTCGTCCAGGACGATCGCGAATCTGCCCATGCTCACCGAACAGGCCGCACGCTCGCTGGCACAGCGCCTGGAATGTGCAGTGATGGTCGAAGAGACCGAGGCACACTCGCCGGCCGCTGGATGGCTTTGGCAGACCTTTCCGCGCCTGCTTCTGCTTCGTGAATATGGCGACCTGCCGCTCGAGGGCGCACAGGTGCGCACTCTGGGCAGCGCTCTCGGCATCGAGTTTTCGAACAACCTCCTGATCAGAAGGAACCTTTTGTGCAAGCGTCTGCTGGATCTCCTGGTCGGATTGATCGCGCTGACTGCGGCTCTGCCGCTGATAACACTGGGCGCATTCGCAGTCTGGGTGGCCGATGGACGTCCGATGTTCTTCGCCCAGGAGCGTGACGGCGCCGGCGGCCGGCGCATCAGGGTCTGGAAGCTGCGCACGATGTACAACGACGCCGAGTTGAGGCTCGGCCGCGTCATTGCGTCTGACCCCGCTCTCAAGCGCGAGTGGGAACAGCACTACAAGCTGAGGCACGATCCGAGAGTCTTGCCATGGATCGGCGAGTTACTTCGCCGCTGGAGCATCGATGAGCTGCCCCAGTTATGGAACGTGCTGGCCGGAGAGATGAGCCTGGTAGGGCCGCGGCCGGTACCGAGCTATCACCTGGAACGGCTGCCTCGCGAGTCTCTGGAGGTGCGATCTCGAGTCTTACCGGGACTCACCGGAATGTGGCAGGTGATGGTGCGGGGAAGCGGGACGCTGGACCAGCTGGCGTCGCTCGATACCTACTACGTCCGGAACTGGTCGATCTGGCTGGATATCTATCTGCTCGCGCGCACCGGCTTTGCCGTGTTTTCCGGAAATGGCGCCTACTGAAACCGCTATCGGTCTCGAAACCGCCGGGGTGCTTGAAGAGGCACACACCGAACGCGTTCTGGGCCTGAGCGACGCAGCCTACTCGCTCATCGACCAGGTTTCCTTCTCACTCTCACACTTCGCATTGAATATCCTGCTGGCGCGCTGGCTATTGCCGGTGACCTTCGGCGCTTTCTCGTTCGGCTTTTCGATTCTGCTTCTGATCGCCGCACTCTACAATGCCGTGGCGACGGAACCGCTGCTGATGTTCGGTGCCTCGCGCTTTCGCGGTGGCTTCAGGACTTATCTCGGGGTCGTGATGCGAGCTCATTGCGCGTTCAGCGTGGGCGTCGTCGCGATCGCCGCACTGAGCGGATGCGTAGCGCGAGTGCTGGGCTCGCCGGAGGCGGCTCAGGCCTTGTTCGGCGTCGCGATCGCGACGCCGCTGGTCTTGCTTTCGTGGCTGTTGCGGCCGGCCTGCTATGTCTTGCGCAGAACCTCGTGGGCTGGTTTGTCGGGCATCATCTACTTCGCGGCGCTGGTCGGATCGCTCGTCACGCTTCATCGACTCGCCATCCTCAATACGCTCACCGCCTTCCTCGCGATGGCGTTCGCGTCGGCCAGTGCGTGTATCGTTCTTCTGATCCTCCTGCGCCCGGTGCTCAGCAGAGCACCACGAGAGTTCACCGACTCGGTGAAGCAGGCTCACCTGGGATTTGGCGGGCTCAACCTGGTCGCCGCCAGTTTCACCTGGCTCTCGGGGCAGATTCTGGTCTTCCTTATTCCATTTTTTATGGGGTTCCGCTCGGTTGCGATGATTGCTGCGGCCCTGAACTTCTATCGCCCGCTGCATCTCATCATGCGCTCAGCGACCGGTCTGGTCCTGCCCTTTGGCGCGCAACTCGCTTCAAGCGCTGAAGGCGCCGAAACTCTGGCGGCGCGTTCGCGCAGGTTTGTACTCGGCTCGGGCCTCGGCGTGCTTACTTACAGCATCGTCCTGACAGCCTTCGCCGGTCCGATCTTCGCGCACGTCTACGGAGCCAAATACGACTTGCATCGGCCGCTGGTGTTCCTGCTGGGACTCGCTTACACGGGCTCGATTCTCGTTCAGGCCGACGCTCTCATTCTAAAGGCGATCGGCCAGATGCGCGCACTGGTAATGATATGGATCTTCCCCGCGCTGCTGACCACGCTGCTGTCGATTCCGGCGCTGCTGACAAACAACGTCGTGGTAGTGCTCGCAGTCTATGCCGCGAGCTACCTGAGCGCGGCTGTGATCGCGCGGCGGCATACCCGCGCCGCGCTGCGTGAATTTTCTCCCGCCGGCAATCGAAGAGCCTCGCTGTCGTTGCTGCATCCGAAGGCTTCTGTCAGCGGACCCCCGCGAAGTCCCAAGCCGGATAACGCGACCCCGGAAGCTTACCCCGGCTCCGCGCTCGTTCTGTCCCGCTGCGGGACTACTCCAGAGCCTCGAGACCACGCGGAGGAAATCGACGGGACGGCCGATCCCGATGCGATCGATACTGAACGCGCGCTCCGGGTTGGAATTCTTCTGACCCTGGCCCAGGCCCTTGACCACGAAGGCATCAAGTACTGTCTCCTGCACGGATTGGATCGCTTGCCGGAAGGCTCAGGTGACTTCGACCTGATCGTCGAGCCCGCCGGATTGGCCGGCTTCGAGGACGTGCTCAGGCACATTCCGGAGATCGACCTAATCCAGTTGCTGCAACACGAAACCACCTGCTTCTTTTTCGTGGCCGCATCGCACGACGGCCGAACCTTCGTCCAGTTCGACGTTGCGACCGACTATCGCCGCGAGGGCCGCGTCTATTTTTCCGCCGATGAGCTCCTGCGCGGTCGCCGGCAATCCAAGCAGCTATGGGTTCCCAGCCGCGAAGCTGAACTGTCCTATCTGATCGTCAAAAAGATTTCCAAGTTGGCGTTTCCGCGCCATCAGAGACGCCGTATGGAGCACCTCGCCGGCGCGTTACCGCAGCAGGCGGAGCAGATCTGCCGGCGATTACTGGGTCCGCGATATGGCGCCGCTCTGTTCGCGGCGGTGCGAGCCGGCGATTGGACCCCCGTCGAGCAGCGAATGCCGAGCTTCAAGCGCGCTCTGCGATGGAACGCGCTGCGGCACGACCCATTCAATTCGATCCGATATTGGATTCCGGAGTTGCGGCGAAGGTGGAAGCGTTGGATGCACCCGACCGGCCTGTTCGTCGCGCTGCTGGGACCCGATGGGGTGGGGAAGAGCACCGTCGCCGTGCGGGCGACGGCGATTATGACCGGCGGCCCTGCGATGACCGGAGCTTTCAGGCGCGCGGACAGCTTCCATCTGCGTCCGCATACTCTAAGCGCCGCCGACGAGACGGGCGCTCCGGTGGTCGATCCTCACGGAGCCGAGCCGCGTTCGTATCTGGTTTCGATCGGCAAGCTTGGCTTTTACGTCGCGGACTATTTTTTCGGCTACATGAGCCGCCTGCGTCCCAAGCTCGTACGTTCAAGCCTGCTTTTTGCCGACAGATATTACGACGACTTGCTTGTCGATCGACGGAGATATCGTTACGGGGGTTCGACGCGGCTGCTTCCCTGGTGCGGACGTGTTGTTCCGGAACCCAACGTCCTGATCGTGCTCGATGCTGCCGAGAACCAGCTGCTTGAGCGCAAGCGGGAGATCTCCGCGCCAGAGTTGACGCGCCAGCGGCGCGCGTACCGCAGGCTGGTCGGCGATCGTTCGAACGCGTTCCTGGTTGATGGGTCGCGCCGCGAAGAGCTGGTCGCCCGTGACTTGGGCGGCGCCTGTCTGGATTTCATGCGTGACCGCTATGCATCGCGAAGTGCTGCCTGGTTTGCCGAGGATTGGGACGAAGACCTGCGATGGTTGAGCTCCGCCCTGCTGGATCCGCCGCGGGCGCGCTTCGTTTCAGGAGCGGCGGAGCCACAGCGGCCATGGCGTAAGACCTCGCCTGCGTTCCTCAAAGTTACGCCCGGTCTTGGCCGCCGCTATCTTATTCCAACCGGACCGGCGGCGGTCCACGGTCTCGAGCTTTACAACGCTCAACGGCTGAAGGCTCGCGTCGCCCGGGCAGCTCTTTCGGCCGCGGCGCAATCGGGCCTGACTTCCCGGCTGTTGCCTTCAGTCTCGGTCCAGGTCTGCACCGAACTCGGTGACCGGGAGGTTGCGGACGCCAGTGTTTTCGAACATCTGAAGAAGCTTTTCCGCGACGAGAAACTTTCTTTCGCGGTCTCGCTCGGAACACCCGGACCGCATCGCAAGCCCGTGATTCAGGTTCTCGGGCATGACGGTGAAGCGGCGGGCTATCTCAAAATAGGCGCCGACGCTTCGTCCGATCGGCTGGTCCAGAACGAGGCGAGCATGCTGCAGTTGCTGGAACACTTCCAGTTCCGCAGCTGCGCTGTGCCCGGTCTTCTCAGTTCGGGCAAATGGCACGGACGGCCCTACTGTCTGCAATCGGCGCCCGCTGAAAAGCTGGAGACCGCCTCCACTCGTCTAACCGATCGATACTACGACATCGTGATCGAACTCAGCACGCTGGGCCGTACGACGCGGCCGTGGTCGTCGAGCGGGTTCTGGTGCGATGTGGTCTCCTCGATTTCGCGCGTGCGCAACCGTTACTATCGCCATCTCCTGGAACAGGGAGCCTCGGCGGTCGAACGGCGGCTACGCCCGGCTGACCTTCCCTTTCACTTCTGCCATGGCGATTTCACGCCCTGGAACGCGAAGCAGTTGCGCGACGGGCTATACGTCTTTGACTGGGAATGCGCCGACCAGCAAGGTCCGCCGGGTTGGGATCTCTTCCACTTCTTCACCGAGACCGGCCTTTTGCTGAAGGGAGCCACGCCCAGGCAACTTGTCGACGACATGCTCTCGGCGGGACCGGCTTCTCAATGGCTCAGCAAGTACCTCCAATCGGTCTCTGTCCGCAACGAGTACCTGACACCGCTCTATCTTGCCTATCTGGTCTGCAGGCTCTCGCTATATGCGAGAGTCGAAGAAGGCTATTTCCACAGGCGTCAGCAACTTGCGGCGCTGGTCGCAATGACTATTGGGGAATTGGAGTGATGCCTCGGCGCCTTCGCGTACTGATGTCCGCATACGCGTGCGAGCCGGAGAAAGGATCCGAGTCCGGCATCGGATGGAGCTTCGTGTCTCAAGCCGCGCAGTTTCACGATTTATGGGTGATCACCCGTGCGAGCAATCGATCGGCCATCGAAGCAAGCCTCGGCAAGCATCCGCTCAATAATGTTCAATGGCTATTCTTCGATCTTCCCCGATGGAGCCGGTTCTGGAAGAAGGGCGAACGAGGCGTCAATCTCTATTACTACTTGTGGCAACTGGGTATCTACTCGCACGCCAGGCGATTGACGAGCGTGACATCCTTTGATCTGGTCCATCATGTGACATTCGGCAAGTACTGGTCTCCGAGTCTGCTGGCGTCGCTGTCCGTGCCGTTTGTGTGGGGACCGCTCGGAGGCGCGGAGTCCACGCCGCCTGGATTCTCGACCCGCTTTGGTCGGCGCGCGCAGGTTTACGAAGCGGCGCGGAGCGCCGCGCGACGCGTCGAGGAGATCGACCCGCTGGTGCGCCTCACCGCCCGCCGCTCCGCGCTCGCGCTGGCTACCACCGCGCAGACTCAGGAACGTCTTGCCCGGATGGGCTGCCGCGACGTGCGGCTGCGCTTCGCGCTTGGGCTGGGGCGCGACGAGTTAGGCACATTGAAAAGTCCACCGCTCGGTGGCAGGCGGCCGTTCAGAGTCGTGAGCTGCGGGCGGCTCCTGCATTGGAAGGGCTTCGACCTCGGCCTCAAGGCTTTTGCGCTCCTGAATCGAGACCTGCCTGACAGCGAGTACGTAGTCGTGGGAGAAGGACCGGAGCGCCGCAACCTGGAACGGCTGGCGGCCGATCTCGGCATCGCGGGAAAAATCGGGTTCCGCGGCCGGTTGCCGCGTGCCGAGACCTTCGAGCAATTCAGGGACTGCGCGGTGATGGTCCACCCAAGTCTCCACGATTCGAGCGGAATGGTTTGCATCGAAGCGATGGCGGCGGGCCGGCCGGTGGTCTGTCTTGACTGGGCCGGGCCCGCGATGCTGGTGAGCGACGACGCGGGCATCAAGGTTCCGGCTGCTGACCCGGAGCAAGCCGTCAGGGGCCTGGCCGCCGCGATGCTGCAGCTTGCACGCGATGACTCGCTGCGCGCCTCGATGGGCGCCGCGGCGCGGCGGCGGGTGGAGCGCGAGTTCGTATCGGAAAGGCAGGCGGCGTCGCTTCGCGATCTGTACCACGAAGCGGCGGAGGCCGGTGCCGGACGAGTCCCGGCGCGGGCGCATGCCGGCCGGAAAATGGCGACGTCACCCAAATGACGGCATCACTGTCCAGCCGCAACTACTCAGACGCGTCGGCAGTGTCGAAACCATTGCAAGCCGTTCGCGCGTCGTTGTGGCTATTGATGCTTCTGGCTGTGGCTATTACAATTGGCGTTCTTAGTATTCAGTGGCCGTTGCCAATGGCAGCCATGTTAGTAGTTTGCCTTGGTGGCGCAGGTCTGATTGCGATCGTTGGCGTCGAACGCTGTCTGCCTTTCTGCCTCGCACTCGTAGTGGTAGGTGAAACCAAGTTTCGGGCACGCAATGCCGGCGCGCTCCTCGAGGGCAATATCGACTGGGAGGTTGGTTTCGAGCTCGCCTGCTACGGGCTGGTCGGCCTCGTTACGCTCGGGGCGCTCGCAAAACTCAAGCGGCAGGACCTGAAGCCTCGGGGAGTGGAATTGCCACTGGCCGCCTATACGGTCCTGGCCATTCTATCAACGCTTTGGTCCGTCGACTTCCGCTTGAGTGCCGTTCGGTCGCTTCAGCAGGCGATTCTGTTCTCGTACGTATTCGTGCTGGCGCGAATCGAAAGACCCGCGAGGGTAGTGGCTGTCCTGCGGCAAACGCTGACCGCATACGTGCTGACCGGTGCCGGGCTGGCGCTGTTGGTTCCGGCGGCCAGGTACAAACCCGTCTTGCACGTGACGGCGCTGCGATTTTCGTGGTTTGCCGTACATCCGATAGTCGCCGCCGAGGAAACGAGCATGGCTCTGATCCTCTTTGCCGTAGGCGCCCTCTTTGCCGGCGAGAATCGGAGCGCGCCGAGGCAAAAGGGCTGGCGATATATTGCCATCGCGGCTCTGATAGCGATCTTCATCGCGACGCGAGCGCGCGGTCCCCTGGTCGCGCTGACCGGGACATTGTTCGTGCTCTTTGGGTTGCGCGACCTAGGCCGAAGCGTCGTTATGTGGTTCGGCGCACTGTGTTTGATCGTTTTTCTGGCCTGCACGCTTGGTGACTTCAGCCCCACCGCCGCCGTGCATAGCCTGCTCGATTCCCAGCCCTATCTGCGCCAGTACCTGCTGCGCGGAGAAAGCGCCGGTTACGTGATGGGCCTGTCAGGGCGAATCGGTCTCTGGAAGACGATTTACCGATTCGTTCTCAAGCGGCCGATTTTCGGTTACGGATTCGTGGCGTCGCGGACGCTTCTATTGCAGTGGTTCAAATGGGCGGGCGAATCGCACAACGCTCTGGCGGAATCCCTGCTGAACCTCGGGATCGTGGGAACGGTTCTGCTTTGGGGGCCGATGCTCTACGTGGTCGGCGGCTTCTTCCTGCCGCGCGTCGAGCATCGCATGAGAGAGCCCTGGGAGGAAATCGCCGCCATCGCCAGTCTGGTCTTTTTGCTGATCATCGCGGTCGATAGCGCCAGTTTTGCGGGCTTCATTACCTACGATCCGATGGTGTTCGCGGTGGCAATGATGGTGCATCAGCGAGTGCAGACGGAACGAATTCGGAATCCGGCCAAGGGCTTCGTGTCGAGAAGCAGACGGACGATATTGCCGTACGGCCTGGACGCCAATCCGCTCGCGGCCGCCGCGGGCAGCCCACGATGAGGTGAAGCCTTGTTGAGAATCGTCACTACCAGTTGGGACGACGGCGACGCTCGCGATCTGAGACTGGCGGAAGTTCTGTCGCGCGCGGACGTCAAGGGCACGTTCTACATTCCGACCTGCTACGCGGCTTGCTCGATCGATAAGCCCGCGCAACGCAGCTTGCGATCCGCCGGCTTCGAGATTGGATCGCACGGAGTTACGCACCTTCCGCTCACCGCTTCACCCGATCCGATGGGCGAGCTGACGGACAGCCGCCGGCACCTGGAAGACACGCTTGGCGAACCGGTTCTGTCCTTTTGCTATCCGCTCGGCGCGTTCAACGCGCAAACCGCCGTGATGGCCTATCAAGCCGGCTACCATCTGGCGCGAACCACCGTCGCTTTCCGCACGGAGGTTCGCTTCAACCCCTTTCAGATGCCGGTCTCGATGCAGTTCTATCCGCACCCGCGCTCGATACTGGTTCGGCACGAACTGAAGAGCGGGAATCTTCGCGGTCTCTCGGCATGGATGAGAAAGTGGTCGATGAAATCCGGCCCGCTGGCCCTGGCGCGCGCGATCTTCGAAGACGTGGCCTTGAACGGCGGCGTGTTTCACCTGTGGGGACATTCCTGGGAAATCGATCAGCAGGGTTCCTGGCACGAGCTCGAAGAGCTGCTGAGGGCGATTTCGCATCGGCCGGGAATTGACTATCTGACCAATATCGACGCATTGAATGTGCTGACTAATGAGAATTCTGATAATCCACAATAGCTACCGGCAGCGCGGCGGCGAGGATGTCGTCGTGGATCGGGAATCCGCGCTTCTGAGGGCATTCGGCCACGAGGTCGTCGAATATCGGCGAACCAACTGGGAGCTCGCGAATTATCGTTTCGGCAAACTGGGCGTTGTCAGTCAGGGGATGTGGTCGAATACCACGTACCGCGAAGTGACCGGCTTGATTGGGAAATGGCGGCCTGACGTGGCTCACGTTCACAATACACTCGCGGTCGTCTCGCCCTCGGTGTACTACGCGTGCAGGCGGCTTGATATTCCGGTTGTGCAGACCCTGCACAACTACCGGCTAATCTGCACGCGCGCAGACCTGTTCCGCGAAGGCACGATCTGCGAGCAATGCCTGGGCCGCAGCGTTCCCTGGCCGGCGATCAAAAACCGGTGTTACCACTCGTCCGCCGCGCAGACGGCCGCCGTCGCAGCGATCTACCAGGGCCATCGCCTGCTGGGCACATGGTCGAAACAGATCGATGTCTACGTGACGCCGAGCGAGTTCGCAAAGCAGAAGCTGTGCCGCGAGATTCTCCCGGCCGATCGAGTCGTGGTCAAGCCGAATTTCGTATGGCCCGATCCGGGCGCCCGCGAGGGTCGCGGCTCGTATGCGATTTTTATCGGCAGGCTTGCCCCGGAAAAGAAGATCATCACGCTTCTGCACGCTTGGCGGGACTTCAAGCAACTGCCGCTCAGAGTGCTGGGAACCGGCAGCTCCGAGGAAGAGCTGCGCGTCCATGCCCGGCAGAACGGGTTGGACAACGTCGAGTTCTGCGGGCTTCGAAATCAGGCTGAGGTGTTCGCCGCACTCAAACAGGCTGCCTTCCTGATCTTTCCCTCCGAATGGTACGAGACCTTCGGTTTGGGAATGGTCGAGGCCTACGCCTGCGGCGTACCGGTGATCGCATCGCGGCTGGGCGCGATGGCTGAGATCGTGCAGGCGGGAAAGAGCGGATTGTTGTTCACGCCCGGCGATTGCGCCGATCTCGCCGCAAAGGTCGGTTGGGCGATCTCTCACCCGGACGAAATGGCGGAGATGGGGAAGTTTGCGCGAGGACTCTTCGAGGCCAACTACTCGGCGGACAAGAATTACGAATTGCTCATGATGATTTATCGCCGCGCGATCGAGTCGCGGCGGGCCGCGCGGACCCGCGCGCGTACTCCAGCACGCGCTGGAGCAGCTCTCGGGGCTTGCGCGGGGAAAATCGGAGTCGCGGGACAGACATGAAACGAAGCGCCTCAATGATCGGTACGCGGAAAGCATTGATTCTGTTCGATACGGATGGTCGGCAATGAAAAGACGTATGTACCTGATGGTGTTTGTGTTCTCGCTGCTACCGGGCGCTCAATTCGCGTTCGGGCAGGTGACGGGAGCGCAAATCGACGAAACTCGGATTCAAGTTCAGCTCTACGTTGATCAGTCGAATCCCGCAGCGAGCGACAAGAACTCCGGAACTGCAGGTTCTCCCTTCCTGACGATCGGCGCGGCCGTTGCGCGAGCTTCGCAGAAATCCGGCGGCACGAAAATCTGGATCGCCCCCGGCGTCTATCGCGAATCCCTTGCGCTGGCAAATTTCAACCAGGGCAATCCGTATCCGCTGATTCTGCAGGCGACCACGACCGGGAAGACCGTAATTTCCGGGTCGGCGGTCTGGACGGGTTGGAGCAAACAGTCCAACGGCACATATGCGCATTCGTGGCCGTACTCGTGGGGCTACGCTCCCGTTCCTTCAGGATGGCCGGTGCTCGCTCCGATTGTGACCCGGCGGGAGATGATCTTTGTCAACGGACTGCCGCTCTCCCAGGTGCTGGCCAAGTCGGCACTCGTACCGGGAACGTTTCTGGTGGCCGACGGCCAATCCGTAACGATCGACCCGCCCGCTGGGACGCAGCTCGCGGCCGCTCAAGTCGAGGTTGCGATCCGGTCGGGCCTGTTCCAGACGCCAAACGGCATAAGTAACCTGGTGCTGCGCGGCCTGACCTTCCAGTACGACAATACGCCGGCCAACGGCAATGGAATGGCCGCGGTGAATATCGCCGGCGGCGCTCAAATCCTGGTCGACCAGTGCTCGTTTCGTTACAACAACTGGTCGGGTCTGTCGGTGCAGGGCACCGCGATTACGATCCAGAATAGCTACGCCGATCACAACGGCGAAAAGGGCGTCGATTTTTTCGAGATCTCAAATCTTTTGTTCGCCGGCAATCAGACCTCGTTCAACAACTGGCGGGGTGCCTTGGGGAGTTTTACCGGCTGGGACGCTGCCGGGATGAAGGCCTGCCGGCTGCACAACGCTCTCATCTCCAACTATGTGTCGGCCTACAATCAGACCGGTGGTGTGTGGTTCGATACCGACGTATCGGGAGTCCAGATCACCAATTCGCAGCTCTGCTACAATTTGACCAACGGCGCTTTCGTCGAAGTCAGCGAGGGTCCGGTTGCGATTCACAACACCCTGATCCTTCAGAACGGAGGCTCCGGGGTTCAGGTCTCCAATTCGGCCGGGGTGAGTGTGGCCAACAGCGTGGCGTACGCGAACGGACAATCGGCCATTTTGATCGGCGGGAGCGACATCCCGGCCAAAGTGACCGACTTCCAAAGCGGAGCTGCCTATTCGCTGTACTCCCAGGGAATGAATCTCCAAAGCAACTCATTTGCCGGGACTTCATCCAAACAATTTCTCGCGGTCGGGAATATAACTTCATCATGGCCGATCTTCGTTCGCACGCTCAGCTCGGATTTCAACGACTGGTTCGCCCCGGCCAATGCGACTCCGTTCTGGACCTCGAGTGGCGGCCTGAATCTCAAGCAGTGGCAATCGACCACCGGCGAAGACTCTCACTCCACCTCAACTGCGCCCAACGTCAGCCTGCCGACGACGTGTGGAGTGATGGACTGAAGGCGGCCCGACCCCAGCGCCGGGAGCCGTCCAGGATAGTTCGTTCGCTGGTGCTTGGCTGGCCTGTGCGACGTAGAGCAGGGTGCCGCCGAACTTCGGGAGCCTTTCGAGCAGGGCCTTTCCGAGCCGGAATGAACCGGCGCGCCTGGCATACGGCTGATAGCACGTGAAAGTCTCCACCACCCGGTAGCCGTGGCGCTCGAGCAATTGCCTCAGGGTTACAGGATTGAAGCTCAGGACGTGCTGTTTGCCTTCCGCAAATCTCCCCGACGCGTAACGCAGAAAATTCGGCAGGCCCATCGCGTTCGGAGTCGAAACGATCAGCCGGCCGTTCGGCGCGAGCAGAGGCCTGATCCCGTCGAGCATATTCCCGGGATTTGAGAGGTGCTCGATGATGTCCGCAGCCGCGACCACATCGAAAGCGGCGCGTTCCAGGGGCGTCTTGTCGAGCTGTTCCACGTCGCCCGCGATAGCGTTGAGGAAGACCCCTTTGCGCTGCATCTGCAACAACGAATCGCGATCCAGATCAACCCCGGTGCAGGTTGAAATCGCGCTGAGCCGCGCATGCAGAGTTCCCGATGCGAGCGCGACCTTTTGGTCGACCGGGCAATCCGTGAACCCCACGCAGCCCAGATGCAGAACACGTTTGCCCCGGCACCATTGGAGCAAAGCAGCGTCACGATCCAGGTATCGCGCCGGGCCGTGCGCAATCGAATCCATGACGATACGACGATTAGTCCGGGCCTGCATTTGCACCCGGACGCCCCGGCAGGTGAGAGCCGCGGGCCGGCGCAGGCTGGTATCGATACAGGAACTGTTTTGCGATCAGAGCGACGAACCGCGGGTTGTTGACGAGATATCGGCGCCAGAGCCTTCGCGGCTCGGTCAGCAACCGAAACATCCATTCCAGTCCCGACCGCCGCATCCATAACGGAGCCTGTCTCTTGACGCCGGCTATAAAATCGAACGCCGCGCCGACGCCGACCAGGACCGGAACGTTCAGCCGGGCAGTATGCGCCGCCATCCATCGCTCCTGGGTCGGAGTACTAAGTCCCACCCATACTATATCCGGAGCCGCAGCGCTGATGAGATTGACTACTTCGTCGTCCTGCGCGGGAGTGAGCGGTCGAAACGGCGGGCAATGGCGGCCGACAATTCTGATTCCCGGATAGAGCTCGCGCAGGCGGCACTCCAGCTTTTCGCCGACTCCCGGGGCTCCGCCGTAAAGAAAGTGACGGTACCCGCGCGCCACCGAGTGTTCACAAACGGCGCGCATCAGGTCCGGCCCATAGACCCGTTTGACGTGGCGAAACCCCATCGCCCGGCTGATCCAGACCAGCGGCATTCCGTCCGGCGTCACAAGCCCGGCACGGTTGTGGATCGCGCGAAGCTCGGTGTCCTTGCGGCTTTCCATGACGCCGTGGACGCCGGTGACGCATATATAGTTTGATGCGCGCTCGGCTATCCATTTGTCTATGGTGTCGAGCGCGATCGGCAGGTTGATTGCGCTCACGCCGACACCCAGAATATCCGATCTGGGTATGCTCAGTCCCGCGTTCAGAGATCCGCTGAGATGTCGATCGGCTCCTGGCAACTGACCAAACCCTCGACTACCGCGGAAGCAAAAGCCCCGGCGCGCTTCACGGCGAAGGAGCGCCTGCTTCGGAAGACGCGATGTGAACGCTGATTCCCAGGTGAGATTTCTTGTCTTGAGTCCGTGCAGCCTGGCCGAAAACGGGCTTACTCAGCTCGATCCAGTCCTGAAAGGCGCTGTTCGCTTCGACTTCGTCCGCGACTACCGCCGCTCGATCCGCAAGGTACGGACGAATCATGGACAACTCTCCGAACTTCACGTCGTAGGCGCGACTGGTGTCGAGCACGGCGAGCCCGATGGGTCCGAGCTTCGGCAACAGGGTCGGCAGCACGCGTTTGCTGGTACCGCGATGGAGCCGCCATCGGTGCCGCAGCGTTTCAGGGACCAGAACGCCTACGTACCACTCGTTTTCGGGAAGGCAGGCGGCCAGCGGCGGCAGATCGACGCTATGCAATTCGCCACCGCCGTTTGCTTCCAGCGCTTTCAGGATGAAGGCCGAAGTCACGCCGTAGGCTACGCCGGTTTCAAGCACGACCTCCGGCCTGATCATCCGGCAAAGGGCATAGCAGATATCGGCCAGCCGGCGGTCGGCATTGTAGCGAATCAGGAACGGCGGATCGGCGAGCCGCTCGCCGATCGCACGGCAAACCTCGCCGGCGATCTCGGTGTATTGAGACTCCTGCAAATATTGCCCGGCGTCGCTGCCCAGCAACGCCGAGAGCCCGCGCAGAAGGTCCGGCCACTCGACAATGTCCTGCCGGGGGACGTTTGTTCGGGTGCTTTGACGGAAGAACGCATCGCCCGTCTGCATCGCGATCCGATCGTAGAGTTCCATCGGACGGCTCAAGAGCAAATGCAGCGCGACCAGCGGTTTCCTTGCTCGGCTGATTTGCATCGTACCCCGGCAGTTCAAGCTCCGCGATTTCGGCGGCGAAGCGATTGTCCGACAGGTCGTATTCCGGCCTCAGACGTGAACCGCAGCACCGGTTCGCTCGGCACGTTCTGTATCTATTTCCTACTATAAGTAGCAGAAAAGCGCAAGCGAAACCCCGGGTCGAGGGCGCGCGGCGGCTGATTCCCGTTCACGTGCGGCGCGGGCGAAACTCGCCGCGCAGAACGTTGGCTTCGCGCCGAAAGACCTCGGCGGACTTGGTTGCGTAAAGGGTTGAATTGCGAACCTGACTTGACGCCCCGTCCCCGCTCCGTGTGGCTAGGAGGTGGTAGACGTGCGGCTCCGAGCATCCGAACGTGACCGCGCGAGCGGATTGATAATTCCGGGACGATCGCGAGAAGGAGGGTCAGCGGTAGGCGCTGCGAGGAAAGGGGTGGCCGGTCATCGGCCTTCTGGCCTTCAGGGTCTGTGCCAAGAGATCGCGTTGCGCGGAAGTCTCCACTGACGAAGGACGTACGAGACTAGCCGTGCGAAGACTTCCTTGTCCGTCACCTCAAAGGGCAGATAGACGGCGGTTGTGTCCTCCGGATATCCCCGGTAGTGCCGCAGGACGAACTCATGGCCGGCGAGGTCGTCGAGCTCTATTTCCCTGGTCCCTCGGTAAATGTCCAAGTCATCGTGAGATTCAAAGAAGTGCGGCCCCATTCCCTCGAAAAAAGACACCGGTCGCTTGATCACCGCCACCGGGACCCATTCGATCTCTTTGCGCGGATGTCGTGACGCTGCGGGATGTCGTGACACCGATTCTCACCTACACGATCTTCGTTATCTTTGTCGGAATCCAGGCGAAACCGAGAGCATTGAGCTCTATGCTCGGCTTTAGTCTGCGTGGGAGACTCAGTATCGGCAGTAGATCGGCCGGCTTGGCCTGGTTTGCCTGCTCTGCTGCCAAGACATCGATCGCAAGGGCTGTACCGCGCGGAAAGCATCGAATTTAGGCGGCGCCTTGGCTTTCCCTTTGTAGCAGAAGGTGCAGAACTGCCTGCTCTAGTGTAGCCGTCTCGCAACTTGCAAACGTTGATAACACACCGAATCTGCATTAATAAGCTGGCGTTTCGACGGTTGTCATCAGCTGGGCATGCTATGTCGGCTGTCCCGTCCGGAGATAAGTCGCAGTTTGTGAGCCGCATTCGTTCCATTTATGGCACAAGATCGAGCTGCGGCACACGTCAAAATTGTACACGAAGCCCGTCGTTCGCCGCCAGTCGAAGATTGATCGCGATTTTCATTCACGTGCGGCGCGGGCGAAACTCGCCGCGCAGAACGTTGGCTTCGCGCCGGAAGACCTCGGCGATCGCGTCGGCGACGATTCTGACCCTTGCAGCGCGACGCAGGTCTTCGTGATGGAGCAGATACAGCGGCTGAAAGTGCGGCGGAGCCTCCGGCCACAGCCGTACCGGCCGCGGCTCCTTCTCGGCCATGTAGCAAGGAATGAATCCGATTCCGAAGCCCTCGGCGACAGCGCGTGAAAGCGCAAGCGTGCTGTTGCTGCGGAATACGATCCGCGCGCCATCGACCGGTTCGCCCATGAACTGCGAAGCGGCTCGCGGCAGCAGATAAGTCCAGGCGACCAGATCGTGATTCGCCAGTCCGGCCCCGGCGGCCTCAGCGTGGGTAGCGAATGGTGTGGAAAACGTAGCGGAAGGCTCGGAACCTGCGGGTCAACGCCACCGGCAAGTCAGCTTTGATTGCACGCTAACCCGGGATTTCCGTTTTGGTCTCCGCTTTCAACTCGCCGTGTAGAGCCAACGGCCACCCTCGGCAAGGTTTTAACGGCGGGAGGCCGCAGGTGCCGAGCATGGCGCTTTCCCATGCGTCGATCTGATAGGCGGAGTTCATCTCGCAGCGCCCGGCATGGGCGAGGGCTGCGGCGGATAGGTCGTCATAGTGCCGTCCATGCTGCCAAAGTTTGCGAACGGTGGAGGCCCAATCGGCAATCGGCTGCTCAGGGTCGAGAAGGATTCCGCCCGGTCCGACGGCCTCGGGCAGCCCGCCACGGGACGATGCGACGACAGGAATGCCGCTGATTTGGGCCTCGGTTGCGACTCGCCCGTAGGCTTCTTCCCACACAGACGGCGCAAGCAGAATGCCGCATTTTCCGTAGACCACGCGCATGTCGTTCTGCGGCGGCAGAAATGTGACATTGCGAAGCGCTTGGAGTTTCTGCATCAGATGTCGCCGGTTGTGGTCGAAGAGTCGCCACGATTCGACAAAGGTAAAGGGAATCTCCGGGCAGAGGCGGGCGATACCGAGAGCGATGTCACGGCCTTTGATGGGGAGGGGATTGATGAAGGTGACGTTTTCCCTCGTGCTTTGGGCCCTGTATCTGTCCGCGGAAATGAAGGGATAGATCACGCGCGGGTTGATGCCGAAGACAGCGCGGTACTTGTCCGCAGTGAACCGGGAGTTCGCAACGCAGGGAACGTTGCCCAGGTCCCCGAAGCGCCCACCGAGCAAGTGAAATTCAACGTTCTGCAACCGCATCAGAATGGGAATTTGCGCGCGCTTCGCTGCCAAAGCCATCCGTACCGGCGCACCAGACATGGCAACGATGAGTTCGGGCTTCTCTTTATCGGCCACATAGTCGAGCGCGTCCCACGGAAACCAGGTACGCCACACGGGATATTCGGACCCGGCATCGCGAGACACCTTGCAGCCGGAGAGCCTCTGATTGATCTCCATCTTGATGCGTGATTTCCAGCCGACCAGACCGGCCGGCTTCAATCCAGCCAGTACGGCAACGCCGTGTCCTCTGCGTTTGAGGTCGATGCACAGTTCGTTCGCTGATGACTGCATACCGCCGCGTGACTGCGGAAGGTATGGACTGGCGGTTACGAACAGCACTCGCATGCGGTGTCGTTTTTGATGAAGGCGCAAACCCGCCCCGAGCATCAGGCCACCGTCTGATCGCGGCAATGCCCGGTGAGGACGCGCGACCACAAGGCCTGCAAGCTATCGACCTGCGCTGCCAGCGAGAATTTTGCGGCGATGCGGCGTCGCGCCGCCTGGCCCATTGCGCGCCCCAACGGCGGGTCTGCCAGCAGCCGCTGGAGCGCATCTGCCAGCGCAGCCGCGTCGCCAGGCGGCGTGAGCAAGCCGGTCACGCCGTCTTCGATCAGCTCGGGGATGCCGCCGACGCGCGTGGCGACCACGGGCAGTTCACACGCTCCCGCCTCCATCAGACTCACCGGCATCCCCTCTCGGTGGCTGCACAGGACCGCGACCGACGCGCGCCTGAGCCATTCAAGGACCGTGGCTCGTTCGGCGGCGCCAACCATCTCGACCAGCGGCTCTATTCTCAGTTGTGCGCGAATTCCGATCAGCTCATCATGAGTGGGACCGTCGCCGATCATGATGCATCGGAACTCCACCCCGCGCGCCTGGAGCGTCGCGCATGCTTCGAGCAGCAGGCCCAGATTCTTCACGGGATTGTGGCGCGCGACGCAGACGATCAGCCCGGATTCCCGAGACGAGGGAACCCCCGATGAATGGTCTCCGGGGGCGCGATCGGGTGGGGAAAATCGGATCGTATCCACGCCGCTCGGGATCACGGAAAGGTGCTCGCGTGGGACGCCAAAATTCTGCGCGATATAGCGGGCGTTGGCTTCGGAGACTGTCACCACCGCTGCGGCGGATGCCGCTCGTTCCGCAAAATCCGCCGGTGGTCTTTCGTAGATATCGAGGCCGTGCGTAGTGAAAGTGAATGGCACGCCGATCGCGGAGGCCAATCTGCGCGCCGCTTCGGTGGGGTCCGTGGCGAAATGCGCGTGAATCAATTGCGGCCTGAACTTCCTGAGCTGCGCGGGAAACTTTTTCAGGCCGTAGACGGTAACTTCGTCCAGCTTGTCACTCGCGACGAAGTCGTGACGCAACTGATCGTGCGAATGCAGCAGCGACAGGATGCGGATTTCGACTCCGCGCCGGCGCAGCTCGCCGATCTCTGAGGCCACGAAGGTCTCGGATAGTTTCGGAAAGTATTTGAGGACGTAGGCGATACGATGCGCATTCATGGCGCTTCATCGGGTGAAATTTCTTCCGGACGTAGATTCCGGGTCACGCCGAGTCGCTTCGGCTTTTTGCAGTCTGGACCGCGGCATCCCATCATGTCGACCACACTCACCCCCCCTGCGGCCTCGAGGCCGCCGGACTGTCCATACTGAAAACTCCCGCAAGTCCGAAAAACTAGAGAGTTTCGCGCGCGCGCTCCAATCCGCCGATCCTGGCCCGGCGCATCTGTTCTTCGTCTGCCATGTTCTCACACTCAAAGCCGCAAGAAAGCTCCGCCCACGAGCCTACGCTCCGAGCAGTTCGGCGAGGGCGGCCCGGTATTGCTCCGCCTCGGCCGCTTCTCTTAGATGCCTCTTGTCCTTGAACGATGCATCAAGGACAGTCTCGCCCTTTATGAGGTTGTCTCCGACAAACAAGATCGCAGCCGAGGGAACAGCGAAGTGATTCGACACGGCAAAGACGGTCGCAGCTTCCATTTCGACGCCGAGGTAGCCTTGGTCGGACCATGTCCTAACGTCTTCGAGGGTCTCGGCCATCATGGCCTGATTCGTTACGGTCGGTCCATGCCACACTTTGTGCTTCCGGTTAATGGCTCTCGCCAACCGAGCACTCAGCTCCTTGCTCGGAAAGTGCCTATGATCGGACGCCTGGGGTTGGTAGACCCTCGTCGTGCTTTCATTTCCGTGGCTGAAGGTGGGCACAACGAAATCACAGGCATCGACCTGAGCGTCCAGGCCGCCGCAGCTCCCCAGCAGAATATTCTTTCGCGATCCGAACAAGCAGGCGAGATGCAAATACTCGGAGAGTCGTGCGCCGCCGTACGAGACATCAAACCAGTAGCGCTTTCCGTCGACGACGAATTCGAGCATCCGTTCAAGAAAGTCGGCTAGCTGATTGAATTGGGCGACTCTCGTGCGCAGAGACTCTTGAAGAAGTGAAATGTGTCGTTGCCTATTCCAGCCGCCCCAGATGAGCATTCCATCAAGTCGATAGGTCTCGGGCAGGTTGAAGAACGAGCGATAGTCGCTGGCGCTGTACGTCTTGTACATGCCGTTTCACTCCTGAGTTTCTGTGGAGCTGGTTGCCAGATTTTTCTCTAGTCTTTTCAGGGAGATGAGACTCCGTGCAAAACTACCAGCCTCTCGCGCACCACGCCACGCGCCTTCTCGTCGTCACGTAGCGCGACAAACTT
Organism: uncultured delta proteobacterium; assembly: GCA_963749215.1. Lineage (GTDB taxonomy): Bacteria > Desulfobacterota > Binatia > Binatales > Binataceae > CAVVMA01. The sequence continues at coordinate 320,285 of CAVVMA010000015.1, forward strand.
CGCATGCCTGAGATGGCCGGCCGGAGTCCATCTCTTGTCGCTGCGGAAAACTCCAGCGTGCGATTCGCCTCGCTCTCGCACGCGCGTAATCGCGAGATTAGGGGTTTTGGGCTATAGCGGCTTCGCGAAATTCTGGTTTTTTGTCACCTACCCAACAAAAAGCGCCAAACCGATTCTGGCAGTGGGCCAATCCGCGTCTTGTCGAGGCGGTGCCCGGTATCTGAATCCATCTTTTTCAGGAAGTCGCCGCGCGCAGGGCCGCGCAGGCGAGGATGCGCGTGGAGTCGAGGATCGGAAGCTGAGAGTCCGCCTCGCCGACCAGCCGCGGAATCTCGGTGCAGGCCAGGGCGAGAGACGCTGCACCGTTTGATTTGGTCTCGGTGATTAGAGGAGATTTACGTTGAAATGATCACCGGGCATGAACGGGAGAGCAATATGAGACTCGAAGGCAAAGTGGCGATCGTCACGGGATGCGCCCGCGAGCGGGGAATCGGACGGGCGATCGCGATGCGGCTGGCGTCCGAAGGCGCGGACATCGTGGCGGCGGATTACTGCCGCTCGATACCGGAATATCCCGACGCAAAGTTTGGCCAGATGGCGGAGCTCGAAGGCGTCGCGTCGGAGGTCCGCAAGCTGGGGCAGCGCAGTATCGCGGTCAAAGTCGATGTCACTGACGAGGCCGAAGTTACGGCGATGGCCAATGCGGCGATGAAGGAATTCGGCCGCGTCGATATTCTTTGCAACAACGCAGGCGGGGGCGTTGGCGGCGGCCCGGTGATTCAGCAGACGCTCGATTCGTGGAACCGCACAGTGGGAATCAATCTTACCGGCACGTTTTTGTGCGCCAAACACGTTGCGCCGAAGATAATCGAGGGGGGACGCGGCGGCCGGATCATAAATACCGCGTCGATTGCGGGCAAGAGCGGCGGCCCGATGATGGCGGCGTATTCGGCGGCGAAACACGGCGTGATCGGTCTGACGCGAAGCCTGGCGCTGGAGCTTGGCGCATTCAAAATCACGGTCAACGCGGTCTGCCCCGGATTCGTGGAGACGCAACTGTTCGACGGGTTGATCAACATGGTCGGCGCGACGCGAAATCTCAATCGCGAGCAGGTGCTCAAGACATTTGTTCAACGGGTGCCGATGGGCAGGCTGGAAACGGGCGAGGACGTTGCGAACTTGGTCGCGTTTCTCGCGTCGGAGGATGGCGGGTACATGACGGGGCAGGCGCTCAATATCTGCGGGGGCGTCGAGGTGCATTGAGGGCCGCGAGGGCGATCATTCGCCGGAGTTTTCAGTATGCACAGCCCTGAAAAGTCTCCGGACTCAAATCCGGGCTCAAACTTTGCGTTTGCAAACCGCATGGTCTTTGTCCAAGTTTGAATCGGGTTTCAAAACGGAAATTCGTTCATGTGTCTGCTCTCGGGTTCGATGCCGTGGTTGCGCAGCCACTCGCGGCAGGCGCTAACCACAGAAGGAACGTCTGAGAATGGAATCGGCAGCAGGCACACGCCGTGACCCAGCCGGATCCGGCTCGTCACCTGGCTGAGCGTAGTGCGGCCGAACACATCCAATTTAAGCGAGTGTAATTTTGGCGAGTGTAATTTGCGGAGGTGGTGCAATGCGCGAGCTTGAGCATCGATTCGTCAAAACCAATGGAATCCGTATGCACTATGTCGAGGCCGGCTCCGGCCCTTTGGTAATCCTGTGCCATGGCTTCCCGGAGTCGTGGTACTCGTGGCGCCATCAGATTTCCGCGCTCGCGCAAGCCGGCTTTCATGTCGTTGCACCCGACATGCGCGGCTACGGACAGACTGATCGTCCCGAGGCCGTCGAGGCTTACGACATTTTTCAGCTCACCGGCGATATTGTCGGGCTGGTGAACGCTCTGAATGAGAAACCTGCCGTCATCGTGGGGCATGATTGGGGCGCATGGATTACCCCATACGCCGCGCTTTTTCGTCCGGATCTGTTCAGAGCGGTTGGGCTGCTGAGCGTTCCGTACTTTCCGCGCATGAGCGTGAGTCCGAGCGAATGGGAGCAACAGAAATACCCGGGCAAGATTTTCTACCAGGCAATGTTCAGGTCTCCCGGCGCGGAGAGCTTTTTCCAGGCGGACGTCAGGGGCAGTCTGCTCAACGGCCTGTACTCCGCATCGGGAGATGCGGCTCCCGACGAACGATGGAATCCGGTGATCGATCCGAACGCGCCGCCGAGCGAACCGGCCTTGCCGAAGAAGCTTCCGCCATGGCTGACAGAGAAAGACCTGGATTTCTTCACGGGCGAATTCAAACGGACCGGCTTCCGAGGCGGTCTCAATTACTATCGGAACGTGGATCGCAACTGGGCTCTCACGCCATTTCTCGACGGTGCGAAGCTGCTGCAACCGACGATTTTCATCGCTGGCGACAGAGATGCCGTGATCGAATTCTGGGGCGAGGAATTCAACGCCCTGGAAGCCAACGTTCCTAATCTGAGGAAGAAGGCGGTGCTTGCGGGAGTCGGTCACTGGACGCAGCAGGAGCGTCCGAGCGAAGTGAATGATCTGCTGATCGAGTTTTTGAAAGGTCTCTAGTCGTCGCCGCAGAGCTGGCGGCGCGCCGCATCGTCGAATCGCTCGTCGGGTCCGCAGAAACCCTGGTCTGGAAGCCGCGCGATTCCTTGTGCGACTCGCGGCAGGACCTTCGCCCTGAGCGCGTCGGATTCCGCTCCCGGATCGATCAGCAGCTCCCGCGTAAAGTTGTCCGCGTCACGCAAAATATTGAAATAGTTGTCGTGTGCCCGCGCATACGCGGAGCAGGCACCAGCCCAATCGTCGCTCGCGCGTAACAGATCCGTCAGCACTCTTGCGTCGCGGCAAGTCAGGCTCAGCCCCTGGCCCCAGATCGGATCGCTCGCGGCGGCGGCGTCTCCGATCAGCACTACTCCGCCCCGGTATGGGTTCTCGACCCAATGATCTGCGGTAATGAACGACGCGAGCGGACCATCGGCGCGCGCGCCCTTGTAGTAGTCTCGCGGAACGCCGGTGCGAATCGCCTCGGAGACAAAGCGGTCCCTTGCACCGGCGCCTTGAAGACGAAAGTCGGCACTGGTCGGATAGACGAGGTAGGCACGCACGCAACCGTCGCCTTGCGGGAAAAGATAGCCGACCTGCCCGACCTTCGGATTGTATACGCCGACAGCCGTGTCCTGCGGAGCGGGCATTTCCTCGAACCGCAGGCCGGCGATGTAGTACCGATCGGATTCACAAGCGGTTTGGAAACCGCACCATTTGCGCACCATCGAGCTTCGCCCGTCGGCGCCGACCACAAGCCTCGGCGTCAACTCTTCGGTGCGCCCCTGCCACGCGACAGAGAGACTCGGGGATTGCCGGGCCTGACCTCGCGCACCAGGGCGCCGCGCCGGACTTCGGCGCCGGCTTTAACCGCCTCGGCGAGGACCAATTCCTGCAGCGCCGGATGGTAGATGCCGAGGTTCGGCAGCTTATGTGGCGTGGTGGCGACGCAGTCGCGGCGATCGATTTTCATCTCACCCAGGTAGAGTTGCCACCATGGAGTCTCGTTGGCGGCCGAGCGTATCGCGTTGTAGATGCCCAGCCGGATTGTTTCCGCAACTCCCCACGGTTCCATGAATTCGCCGCGCACGCGATCCTGAAAACGCTCCTCACGCTCCACTACCAACACGCGAGCGCCAGCCTTCGCCATCACGGTCGCGAGTGCCGCCCCGCCCAGTCCTCCGCCCACCGTAACGATGTCGTATTCGCTTCGGCTCATTGCAATTTCAAGCGCGGGTGCTTCCTTAAAACTGCAGCCGCTCCGAAGACACTCCAGTTTTAAGCGGCCGGCGTCAACCACGGCGAGCGAACAGCACGCGACGCATATAGTGACCACCAGCCGCATCAACCAGGTGATCTCAGAATGATCTGAGGTCATCTGGCGAAACTCGGGAATTGTGGGCAGTTTGTGGGCACTCAAGCCACCTAAGCGGTTGTGCCAGTCGCCGTAAGTGCTTAGAAAATAAGGGCTGGAGGAGGAAAGGGCCCGGTGGCTCTACCGGTCTTCAAAACCGGCTTGGCGGGCATTACGCTCGCCGGAAGGTTCGACTCCTTCCCCCCTCCGCCACAAACCTACCCGAATTTGTTGCAGTTTCTTTGGCAGTGCCACCAAAGTGCCAACCGGAGGAGCGCACGTAGTCGCTAAGGCGGGATAGAGCAACGTCAACCTCGCTCTCCGCGCCGATGGCGTAGCGGCTGTACATACGTTCGGTCCACCCGCCCAGCTTCATCGCGACTCCGCGCGGCATTCCGGCGCGCTCGAAATTACGCGCGGCTGAACGGCGCAGGTCGTGAAACAGCAACCCAGGCAGGCCGACGTTTTCGCACGCGCGCTGCCAATGCTCGCGGAGCGCACTCAATAGGCCGCGCTCGCCACTGGGTTTGAACAGCGGCGCTCCGGCAGGGTGGTAAAGACGCCCGCGCACTCTTGCCGGCTCACTAAAACAGAACACCCACGGCGTAATGACGCCGGCGCGCCTGAGCCGCTCGCGCACGGCCGCACGGCGCGCAATCACTTCGGCAAGCTCAGGATAGTGACCGTAGGGAACCGCGCGCGGCCGGCCGCTTTTCGTCGAGCGGAAATGAACCACGCAGGGTTCAGACTCGACATCCGCCCATGCGAGCGCAAGCGTCTCCATTTCGCGCGCGCCGCACAGAAAAGCGAAGTCGCCAGCATCGCGCAAGTCGGGGTCGAGCCTTGCGCGCAGCTCGCCCCACTGACGAGCCTCCACGAAGCCGGAACGCACGTTCAAATTCTTTATCTGCGGGAACTCAGGAATCGACCGGACTAACCCGGCCACGCGCGCCAGATGATAGGCGCGGCGCGCCACGGACAATTCAAAATGAACCGTGTCCGGCGCGACTTGCTGTTTACGCTGAGCCGCATACTTCACCCAAGCCGCGTGCTCAACGTGCTCGGCACGATAACCCGAAAGCGTAGCGCACAGAGCGCGACCAGCGCGCTCGATTCGCTTCACGGCTTTGAGTCCGCGCACCTTCGCATCATCGACCAGCAGGGCGATTAGCTGCTCAAAACTTGCCGTGCCCGGGAGCATCCCCGTGCTTGCCTGATAGACCTTGAAGGCAAGAAGGTGCTCAGCCTCACGCCGGCTTTGTGCGCGTGTGCTCTCATAACGCCACTTGCCGTTGACGAGATACTTGATTTGCCAGTAGCGGGAACGAGCGCGCTTAAAAACCGAGCCGCCGACCGTCTTCAAGCGCCGCGCGCGAAGCTCAAGCAGATCGGCGGAAAATTGACGCGCTTGAGGACCAGTCGCGAGAATGAATTCCTCGCCTTTCTCAAGCGCACGTTGAAGGTCCGCGACAGCAGGGTCTTGGCACGCCGGAGCGCTCACTTATGAATGCCTCCGCAGCCGCGCGAGCCAGACATGCTCGTACTCTTCGGGCGGGAGACTCTGACGCCAGCGCCGGCGTTCCAGCCTCGCACCGACGCACCAGGCCCGTCGACGACGCCGAACCCCGACCGCGGCGACCAGGAGCGTCATGGTTGTCCGCTCTCGCTCGGCTTGGTGGGCGAATTGTGATTACAGATTGCTTGCCTACTTGCCATAGGCGCACGTTTCCGCCCGATACGGCCCATGCCATGCGGATACTCCTTGGGTTTCCGCACGACGGCGCTATTCCTGTGGGGCCAGCCTTCCGACTCTGCCCGCTCCGCCCGTGGTATGCGTCGGCGTGGCCACGGGTCTGACGGCCGACGGGCCGTCAACTAACGCCATTCCCAATCAACGCCTTGCCGCTATATGCTCTGGGGCGCTTGATAGACCCTTCTCTCTTACGCCGGTCGGCGCGCGAGAATCAAGAAGGCAAGCAGGCCGCAACGGCCACTGAGAAGCCCGACCTTTCCCTTGCGAAGCGCGCTTCAAGCGATTGAGGCGCGCTTCACTCTGCGGCGCTTCCAGCGCCCAAGCGCTAGACCGCCGCTACCGCTCCAGCAATCGCGGTCGCTCGGCTTTTCCTCGCGGTTCCGGCGCGACATAATCCAGCGTGATGCTGGCCAGACTGCTACAGCGCTCGCCGGACTCGCGCTCGCTTACCAGCGCGCTTCAGCGGCGAATCGACGAGCTTGAAGCCGAGATCGCCATTCTGCGGGAACCTTCCGACGAAATGACTGATCGCCTGCGCCAGACGGTCCGTTTGGCGGATATGTGCCTCACACGGTTGATCGCCCAGGTAGCACTGGCAGCCGACTCAGCACTTTCGGTCGGACGCGCTGTCGAGGGTTTCGCGAGCGCGATGCGCGCCCGACCGGCGCGCGGTCGTGCTGGCGGACTGGCGCGAGCACGGACCGCGTGGCGTTACTCTGACGGTACCTTCATGCCGGAGAGCGAGCGAGCGGCGACAGTCGAGGAACTGGAAACGCAACAGTACGAACGTTACGCGGCGGGCGGGCGCGCAAGGGCGATGAACGCGCCCCGTGCGCGAAACGGAAGATTTGTGCAACGCGACGGCGGTTCACTCGAAGGCCGGCGATGAGGAAGAGGCGAGACAGATCGATCTGACGTTGCTTTCCCTGACGTTGCTTTCCGGTCCATAGGAAAGCCGCGCGGGAGCGATGACCCGAACCGGCCCCTCCCGCCCGCGCGGGTAGTGTCTCAGTTTGATTTTTCATGCGCGTTATGGAACGTTCGGGCCGGAGGCGCGAATGGAGGCTACGGGCAATTGCACGGCGGACGGAGCGCAACTTTTAAATCAGTCTCGATAGCCGTGCGCACGACCTTACCCCCGTGAAGGACCAAGCAGCAAACGTTTGTTGCCCGTTCGCGTAGCATAATGCAGTCCCAGCAAGGGTGATTCGCGATATTAACGTTCAGGCGCTCATTGAAATCCTCGGTCTCGCCCACATAAATTTGCGCCCATTTGCCGTGCGCCGCTGGCTTACAAAGAAGGTACACGCCAGGGTTCGTGCTGAACGCGCGTCCCAACTCGCACAATTCCATGCCGTAGACTTTGCCGCTGTAGCCTGTCCAGTTCACGTTCATTGGATTGCCCTACCTTGCGCTTGTCGCGCTGATGGGGTTGGCGGCTTCGACTTAATTCCTTGATCGAGCATAGCCGATCTGTCGCGCCCGCTGCCAATGTCCGGGGGTCGGGCGGGATTGCTCTCGCCCGGCCCCTTTGGTTGGACCATCTTGGACCGCCTTGGCAGGAGGGTCAGGGCCAACGACAGGAATGCTACCTCTTTGTGATGGCGCTCAACAGGCAGTTGACAGCGGGGAATCCACAGCGGGAATTCGCATTATCCACAGTCTGCATTCAAGCGCGGCAATGCCACTTTCTGAGCCGCTTCCCATTCGTCCACGATCCCGACCATATCCTCCGTTCAGTGACCCCGGCTTCCATCGCTAGGGTAAACGGCGCTTGCGCGCAAAGCGCGCCGAACATTCAAACTGAGACACTACCCCCGCGCGCAAGGGGCTGGTCTCATTTCGGGGATTAGAGAATACTGCATATAGACGTAATATGCGCCGATACGGAGGGCAATGCGCCGGTCAGGCGGGCAATCGAAATTATACCCGCCTCGCCGCGAAATCTCGCATAGGGCGGTTCTCTTCGTCGTCACCTTTGGTAGCGACGGCGGCGTGCTGGTATTCCGGTGCGAAGGGCTAGCCGGAACAACGGCGAACGAAAAGGAGGAGCCAGAAGTGAGAACATGGAATGACGAACTGCGCGCGCAGATCGAAGCGCTCAGCCGGGCAGTTGCATCCAAGCTCTGGTTGCTGGAAGACAAAACCCGCAGCACCCCGCGCCTGAGGTGGCCGACGGATGGCAAGTCTGAGCCACGGGTCAGCGAACAAGAGGCGCGCATTCTCTTCTGCCAAGAGTTGGAAAACTCGCGCTGGTATTACTCCGTGGAGACGCCTACGCAGGGAAAATTTCGGGAGAAGGGAGCGAAGAAACTGAGCGCGAGGGTAGACCTTAGCCTTTACAAGGGCATCGACTCCGAACCATGTGTAAACATAGAGTTCAAATGCAACAACCCCGAAAGCTCCGGCTTCGAGCACGACTTTGAGAAGCTGCTACGTGAACAACCTTGCTCAGTCTGGTTTGGCGTGATCGTGAGTCAGGCCCGCCTTCCACGGGTCTTGGAAAGCATTCCAGCCGCATTCGCCAGGTTGGATACGAATCATAAGATTCTCTCACCCCTCAATCGCGAGGTGTTGTTCCAACTCTGCGTTTTGGAGAGTGGCCGTCAGGAACTTTTCCAAGGTCGCCTGCAATTCGATGGCACGCTGGGCGATTCGCTTGAGAACATTAACCGATTCTTCAAGTGGGAAAGCCTTCGGCTTCCAAGCGGCGGATGGAAACGCTTTGCGCCTGGCGGAGAGTTGCTCCATTGATGGCTCGCGCTGGTAGCGCTGCATGAATGACATAGACGGGGCTGTGCTTGCGAGGGGAGATGGATCGCACGTTCAAATCGTACATCGACAGGCTTCATCCCAAGTTGGATGAGTTGATGAAGATGGCAGCAGGCAAGATAAACACGTTGCCCGTGAACGCGCCTGCGCGGTTTTTTTAGGCGGCTCAGAGTGGCGATACCAAGACGTAGACAGCGCGGGAGGGGTCGGCGCAATCCGCGTCTAGCCGCGATTGGTCCTTGTGGACCGCGTGAGCACCTACTGACCAAGCGCAAGACGACGGTCGGGAGCGCGAGCAACAATGACTTGGTCGTCCTTGGCGGCAGGGTCTCTCGCTGTCATGCGCTGATCAAACGGCGGCTCGGAAGCTACAGAGTGATCGACCTTGAATCGACCAACGGTACTTTCATCAACGGCCGGCGCGTCCAAGCAGCGCCGATTGCCAGAGGCGACGAGCTACGCTTCGGCGCAGTGCGGTTTGCGTTTCTGGACCCGCCCGGAACCCGCGAGCTGAAAAGGCCCGTTTCCCTGACCACGACACTCGGGCTCCTGCTCGTAATTTTCGCGGCTGGGTTCGCACTCACGCAACACTTCGTCAACCGCGTGCTTTCAGACAAGTTGTTGCGTACGCAGCGGACGGAATCAGAAAACGAAGCGGCCCTTTCGAGACGGGTTGCAACTGCCGAGGCTGAGGCAACTAAGGACAGCGCTCTCGCGAAGCAGCCGGACTGGCTTTGGCGCATAAACTACTACCGACGCATGGCGCGTCTTCCCGCCGTCACGGAAGACCCTTCCTTGAGCGACGGCGACTTCAAGCATTCGCGCTACTTGGTCAAGCGGATGATCCGAACTGGTGCGCCCGCCGTAGGGGCGGAAGCGCACTCGGAAGACCCAAGCGACCCTTGGTACACGCCCGAAGGTTTGCAGGCAGCGCAACGCAGCGACGTTCAAGGGGCGGGAGAGTTTTCAGGCGTAGACGCTGTGGACGCTTGGGTCAACGTTCCCCTGCATCGCCTGTCAATCCTGTACCCCTATCTGCTGAGCGCGGGTTATGGCTACTATTGCGAATCGAGAAGCTGTGAGGCAGCCCTCGCAACCCAGCCACAGCCATCGTTCCCCCGGACGAGCACAGGACCATCGCCGGTTGAGTTTCCCCCCGATGGTGCCTCTGTACCAATCGGCAGATTTAGCGGCGCGGAATGGCCTGAGCCGCTTACGAGCTGCCGCGGCTACAGCGCGCCGGTCGGCTATCCTATAACGCTTCAATTTGATTGGCGCTTAGTGCCGCAGCTTTCGGCATATTCGGTGAGCCGTGACGGGAAGCCCATTGAAGTCTGCGGCTTCGACTCGTCGAACTACAGAAACCCTGATACATGCTACTCAAGCCTGGGCTCGGAACGTGTTGAGGGGCTCTGGCGCGGTGGTGTTGATCCCACGTGAGCCCCTCGCTCACCAAGCAAGGTACACCGTGTCCGTCACCGCAAGCGGGCAAACCTACGTTTGGAATTTTTCGGTCAAATAACTCGGGCCGTTTGTCGGCCAAACCGCGTGCAGATGTTTCCTCTTTGGTCAAGTGAAGCAGAGCGGTAGGCGAGCCGAACCGCGCGACGCTCCGCCAAGAGAAGACTCTTGGCCTTCGCGCCGCATCGCGGCCCGGCTCGCGATCCAAAATTAGTGTAAGGTGCGTGGTCGCGCGTTCCTGTGTGGCGACTTCGAGGGGCAACTTTCCCGCCTTGCTCTCCAATCAGCGCTTAGGAGAGCAAGGGGGAAAGCTGCTCTGGCGAGAGCGGTGACGGCCCGCTAGGCCGCCGGCGCATCGGGAGCCGCGCGAGCGAACGCATTGCAGCCGGCCACGAAGTCGGAGGACGCGCCGCAGCGACAAAAGGTTGTACGGCAGATACAACCCGGCGCACGCTCATGCGGCGGCGCGTCGGCCATGCGGATCACAAGCTGCGGGTCGGGGAGCGGGAGCGCCGGCGGCGCGACCGGCGACCAGTACCAGTCGGGATTCTTGTCGGGGCGCTGCATTTGCGCCCGCGCCTTGCGGCTCGCACCCCATCGCCGCGCGCCCTTCGGCCAGTCAGATTGCGACGTTGTGTCTTTGGTCGCATACCGGAGCGCTTTCAGCGCGTAGCGATGAACGCTCTCGCCGCGACCGTGGCCGTTGCGCAACCGCGCCCCGGCTCCGACCCGCGAGATGTTGACAACGCGCCCGAAGCCGCACGCTTCGGCTGCGTCGGCAAGCCATGCCTGATCAACCCAATCCTCGTCCCACAGAACGTTGAGATGGAGACGCCCTGTCCCGCTTCCGTGCGTGTTATGCTCGCGTGCCCAAGCCAGCGCGAAGCGATGCCCGAATTTGCGGAAGAGCCGCTCTTCGAGGCGACGCTTGGCGGCACTCTGCGCAAGCAGGTTCTCTCGTTTGTTCCAGTCTCCGCGATCGGGCGGCATCGTGAACACCACCAACGCGCGCACGCCCTTCAGTTGCTCCCAGCGCTTCTGCACCGCGCGCCCATACACCCACGCGCAGTATTTGCACTCGCGCCAAGACTTGCAGCGCGCGGCGATCACTTGGCCCGTTAACTGATTGACGAGCACGCCACGCCCGCGCTCGCAGCGCGTGCGATGGACTTTCTCCATCGCGTTGCGCAGCGCCCGATTCTCGCCGCGCCACCAACGCTCAAGCGCTTCCTCGATCTGTTCAACAGTGAGGCTCGGCAGATCGAGCCGCGAAGTGAACGAAGCCAGCTTTGCAAGTACGTCGCGCGTGCACTCAGCTCAGTTCGGGTAGGTCGAAATCGAAGTCATAAGACGCGGAGTGCGGGCAGCCGCACGCGTGGCCAGAATGCTCGCATTCGTGGCCATCGTGTCCGCGCGCGCATGACTCATCGCAGTTGACCGCGTGTCCGACCGCGCACAGGCCGCGCGCGAGTGCGAGGAACGGTCTCTCGCTCTCTCCGATACCGGCGTGTTCGTCCATCGGCGAGTGCCAACAAAGTGCCAACTACTAGCCCCGTTTTTTCGCCCGTCTTCCGGCGCTCGACCCTTGAAAATGCTTGGGTTTTTTGCGCCGGAAGGTTCGACTCCTTCCCCCCTCCGCCACGCAATTGAGTCTTCCGTCACAATCGCCCGCGCGGCGCGAAAATCCGCACCCGAGCGTCCCTGAAGTTACCAGCTTTCAGTCAAAATCAGCACCTGGCCCTCGAGCCCGGCCTCGCGATGCACGCCGATCGCCTGCACTTCCGGCGAGGTCGCGATGCGCTGGAAGGCAGCGCGTGACGGATACTCCATTATCGCGGCGACGTCCCACACTTCACCCACCTCTCCGATCACCACGCCCTTGACTGTGCCGACGAATAATATGCTGCCGCCCTCGCGCTCGACGATTTTGCTCATCGCGGTCGCATAGCGCTGGTAGGCTTCGAAGCCCGAGATATCGTCGGGCCGTCCGTCCTTGTACAACGCCTTCTTGCGGAACTTGAGCAAGTTCAGCATCGCGATTGGGGTTGGTGAGGGGTCCTGAGCGAGTGCCCGCAATCCGTCGGCGGTTGGATATACCGCGTTTTCTACCTTCATCTCTCTCCCTCCGGCTGATCTGAACGAGCGCTGCTTATTTGGTTGAGGCTGTGAAGGCGTGCAGCAAGTCGGCAATTTCCTGCGGTTTATCCTCCTGCAGGAAGTGGCCCGCGTCCGTGATGGTCACGTGCTTTTGGCCTTTGGCCCCCGGAACACGCTCCTGAAAGCGCGCCTCGCCGCCCTTGGTAACCGGATCCGAATCGCTGAACGCCGTCAGAAAGGGGTTGGTGAAACCCTCCAGAACCTTCCATGCGGCCTTGTTCTCGGCCACTGAGGCGTGTTGCGGCGTAATCGGGACCAAGGCCGGAAAGCGGCGCGCGCCCGCCTTGAACGATTCGTCCGGAAAGGGAGCGTCGTAAGCTGCTTTTTCGGCCTCGCTCAGGCCACGGCGGCATCCCATGCTGACGATCTGCCCGATAGGCAACGTGGGCGTGTTCTGGCTGAATTCGAGCCATCGCATGAAAGCGTCGGAAAATCCCTCGCCGGTCGGCAGCCCGGTATTGGCGACCACTACGCGCGCGAATCGATCAGGAAACGCGGCCACCAACCTGAGGCCGATCAGACCGCCCCAGTCCTGGCAGAAGAGCGTGATGTCCGACAGGCGCATCGCGCTGAGCCAATCGCTCATCCATCGCACGTGCCGCTCGAAGGTGTAATCAAGCGGATCGGCCGGCTTGTCCGAGCGGCCGAAGCCGACCAGATCCGGCGCGACGACGCGATGGCCGCGTGGGGCGAGGCTCGCGACGATCCGGCGATAGAGAAACGACCATGACGGTTCGCCATGCAGCAGCAGCACCGGCGCGGCGCCGCGCGGTTCCTCGTCGATACAGCAAATCCGGATCGCGCCGGCATCCGGATCAGGCACTTCGAGATAGTTGGGCGCGAAAGGAAATTCCGGCAGTCCCTGAAATCTCGAATCGGGCGTTCTGAGTATCTTCATGTTACATCTCCGTCAGGCCGGGCATTATCGCGACCGGCAGTTGACATCACGATCCGCAAGTGGCTATTGCCAATCATAATACTCGACCTGACGGTTCAGGACGATTTCATGGAGCGTTCCGCGGCCCGCGCGGCGGGCACTATGCGAAGAGCGTCGGGTAGCAGCGGCAACGTCAGCCAGATTGCGGCCTCAGCGGCGTCGGACAGCATCCGGCTCGTGGAGTTCCATTTGATCCCGAACTGCTCGCGCAGCGGAGGCGGCAGCAGACCGGCCATCACGACATTGATCGCGTCGAAGGCGAATGACGGTATCAGTGGAATCGGCGGATAGAGGATGCTGCGAGCCAGCTCGCGCGCGGTCGCGCTCACCCGCACCGGTCCGCGCTCGATCATGTCGCGCATGTAACGCTGAAATTCGCCGAGCCCGGACGGTATCAGCGCGTCGGGAATCCTGAACAGGCGCGCGATCGTCTTGCTCTCCTGGTAGAACTGGCGCGCGTCACGCGCGCCGAGATCGCCGACCAGGCGCTGGTAGACCACCATCACGGTGTCCACCAGCGTCGCGTGCACCCAGAACAGAAGCTCGGGGTCGCGTGCATTGTAGGAAATACCGCCTGCAGGTACATCGGCGCCGGCCGGGCTTCGCACCCGCGCGTGAACCGAATCGACCTGCCGGTAGGCCGCCTCCGCCTGCTCGGCGGTTCCGAATGCAAGCGTGAACATGGGCTCGATAGTCCGGCGCAGCCGCCCGAAAGGATCTTGCTTGAAGTGGCTGTGCTCCGCGACCGCCGCGGCGACCGCCGGATGAGCGATCTGCATCAGGAGCGCCCGCCGGCCGCCGAGCAACATCACGGCTTCGCGCTGGAGGCGCCAGGCAACCCCATTTGGGTTCATCAGTGTCGTCATCGTTACGCGCTCTCGCACCAACGCTTGCGAGCACTTTAAGAGAATACCATCGCCGGCGTTGCAGTGCTGCGATCTGCGGTTGCCTTCTTAGCCGCCATTTCACCGCCGATTAATTCGCACGTCATCGGCGGCTGCTACTTATTATACCCCGGAACTACGAGTCCGCGGCCTTGCGGCAGCGCAAGGCTCCACAAACAAAGCGCGCGAAACGGTTTCGATTGGGGCGCGCAGGATTCCGCAACATCCGCGCACAAGAGCTGCGCGGGAAGATCGAGGAGGACATTTCGATGCGAAGGCTTTTATTGTCTGTGATGGTGGGCGCGCTCGGATGGGCGCTGCTGGCTCCGGCGCCGGCATTTGCCCAGTTCGACGTGACACATATCAAGGGAACGTACATCTCGTCGTTCAAATTGAACCTCAATGACCAGGCGAGCGAGGGAACCTTCGTTCCAAGCTCTGGCCTTCAACAGGTCGTACATGCCATTGGGCTCGACGTCGGCAAGGGGACCAAGGTGTGCCCGATGCTTTCGCTTCCCAGCGGTATTTCAACCACCGACATAAAGACCGTAGCCACGAGCATTCTCTTCGGGCCAGGTGACATCATGTCGGGCGTCTTTCAAACCACCTATGACGGCGCGGGGAGCGTGATTGGAGAAGCCGACTTCAACGTATTCAAGGATGGTGCATACGCCAAGACCAAGAGTCTCCAGGCTCTGAATGGCGTCAACGGCGGGTTCACCAGCAGAATTTGCGGTGGCAAGAATGCGCAAACGGAAGACCAAAAGAGATGTGGACCGGTCTGCACGATTACAGACTCGAAGATGTCGCCTTACAACTGCGCCCTTACATATCCGGGCAGTAGCGGCAGCGAACCCAACGAGGGTGGAGGCGGTTACACGACAGACGCTGACGCTACGATAAGCACTGTGACCTCGCCGACCCCCAACAGCGTAGCCTCGATAAGCGTGTTGCATTTCTATATCTCGGCCTTCGGGCTGTGCGGCACCGGGGTAAACTCGTTCGCCCAGTGCTGCAACGACCCGGCCCTCGACCTCATCATGCACATCCCGACCGTCAACGCCCCCGGTACCGGCAATGTCACGCAGAGCTTCGGCGTGGTAGGCGATCCGTGGGCGAGCGGCATCGTGAATAGCGTGTTCTCCGAATAGATGGCCCAACCGCACCGGCGCGAGCCTGTGCGTGGCAGGAGGGCCACCGGAATGGCCGCCCGGCGTCCCGGGCGGCCTTCCGGTGTGTTGCGCGCAACCTGCGCAGGGCGCTCGCGCGATCGGAATATGAAGTGGCTATCACTACGGCTATGCATGGAGAAGTGAGAAGTACAATGAGAACGCGTGGATGGGTAACTATAGCTGTTTTACTAATCACGCTCGCCGTGTCGGGATGCAGCCATCGCCTGGTCGCCGGCGACGGCCAAGCTACGGTCAAGGTGTACCAGAACGAGGACGTGTACAATGCGGCGGTTCACATTAAACGGGCGCTGGGCATCCAGAAGACCGACGGGGCGGAGAAGTTTGCCGCATTCTTGAATATGCTGGCGGAGCACGAGTCCAAAGACGTCGAAAGCGAGACCCGGGTCAAGATAGTTTCCAGCGACGCCGTAGGCGCCAGCGTCGAACTGCTCGAAGGCCCCGATAAAGGCTACAAGGGCTTCGTACCGCGAGGAAATCTTCGTTAGAAGCGGCGGGATGGGTGAGCCTCCGTATACGGGGCGAGGCGGAGAAGTCTGCCAATTATCTTTGGTGTTGCGCTTTGGCTGGGAGTTATTATGTCGAACAAGGGTTACGGGTCTGCGGGCCGTGGGTTATCACGCGGATTGGCCGGCGTTGCGGCGCTATGCCTGTTGACCGCGTGGTCGACAGCCGCGATGGCGACCATCACTCAGGGTGATTTTTCAGTCTTCGGCCAGTTGAGCAGCCGATGGTCCGGGCGATGGGGCGAAGGGTCTGGCCACGGCGGCACTGCCGCCCCCTACATCCCGATTCCGCCCGGACCTCGTACGGCGTATTCGCTTATTCCCGGCCAGCCGACTGCTTCCGGGTCGCCGGCCAGCAGGACCGGCGGCAGCTTCGACTTCAATCATTGGGATCTGGTTCAGGCACGGCAGTTGGCCGACATCCGTCCGGATTACCACATCGTAAAAAACTACAATTTTCTAGGACGGTTCGACACGCTTCTGCTCGAGGACGCTGACGTGTTTGCGGTCTATATGCCGTGGTACGACGCCTTCCCGGACATCAAGCACAACGGAATCTCGCAACCCGCACGCGATTGGACCAGCTATTCAGACGAGAACAAAGTCCAGCAGTTCGAGCGCAACGACCTGCGCGAATATTATGGGCAACTCAACTTCACCGACAGTTTCTCGGCCAGGATAGGCAAGCAGCAGGTGATCTGGAGCGAGGCCGACGCGCTATCCGGCACCAACGTCACCAACCCGACCGACCTGCGCTACCACTGGACACATTTCGAGTCGGCCGAAGACGAACGCGTCAACCTCCGAATGATCAAGCTCAGTTACGTCTTCCCGGACTTTCTGAATACCACCAACAACGAGCTTGATGCGTTCATCATTCCGGGCGACTGGGAAGGTGGCGCCAACCTGGTCAACACGTCCGACGCGCGGAGCCCGTACGACGCCCAAGCCGCCGTCGAAGCGGGAGTTGGAACTGTAGGCTACAACCAGTATGGCCAACCCTACCGGGACCAGACACTGGCGGACGGAGACCAGTATCCCCTGCACGAGACATATAGCTCCACGCTCGCAGCCCCGGTCTTCCTCGACGAGAAGGTTACCACGCATGTCCAAGGACTGTCGAATTCGCTCGACAACAGCGAATTCGGCGTGCGCTATTCCACGTTGCTTCCGATTGGCAACGGCCTTCAGACCAGCCTGATCTATCTGTACGAGGCGCGCTCGGACAAACTTCAATGGTGCGCTGCCTGTAAGAACCCAGACCCCAAGTATTACCTGAGCGCTTTTGCGCCGCCGCCCGGCAATGCGGTTGTTACGCCCGGCGAGGGTCCGCCGGGGTCTTTCGTTGGCTTCAGCGTTCCCTTCATAGCAAGGCTCGCGGGTGTTTCGCCCACCTCCTTGCTCTACGGTGCTCCGAAAAATCGCCTTCTCGGGGCGGTGGGTAACCTCTATATCAACCTGGAGGACGAGTATGTCCGGCAGAGCTACTTCGACGTTACCGGCACCTACTACGACAAGGATCTGACCGACATCGTCTATCGATACGACGCGGTCTACTCTCCCAAACAAGCGGTGAACCTGCCGGCGCATCCCCCAGAGAGGCCTTTCCCGCAAAGTTTCTTCGCAACCGGTGGGAAGCCGTACACCTCCGACGGTAGGAGCTGCCTGGACCGACTACACGCGTTGGATCGTCGCCTGCGACCGCCCGACCTACATACCGTGGCTCTCCAAGCAGCACACCTTCATAACCTTCCAGCAGACCGAGACTTGGTACCCGGACCGGCCCGACGGCGCGGTTTTTGGCTCACCCGTTTCGACAGCCAAGATACGCGAGACCAGCACCCTGTCGGTGCTCGCGTTTACCAACTGGCTAATCAACGGCCAGTTAACCGCGACGAACATCGCGGTATGGGACTGGGATAACAACGTCGGATACGTGGAAAGCGAAAACAATTATCGCTACTCGAGAAATATCCTGCTGGACCTCAACGCGATTTGGTATCTGGGCCGGAGCGGCCGCTATACCGACCCGTTCCTGTTCAGCCGCGACCAGCGGATAAATGAGCTGGAGTTCCGTTTCACGTACGAGATCTGAGACTGCGATTTCGCCAAGGGCGGCGCCGGCTCAGGCCGGGGCCGCCCCTTTTGCCCGCGATTCTTCCCGGCCCGCCGCCTGGCTGCCGCGATGACTGATCAGGCCGAACTTCACTGGTATCTCATTCATACCAAGCCCCAGAAGGAACGATGGGTTGCCGACCAGCTCTCGGAGGTCGCGGCCGACGCGGCCCCTCCGATCATGCCGGTGTGCGTGTGTTGTTTGCTACCATCCGGCTGACAACTCACGGGAGGTCACCGGCTATGAGCGGATTCAAGGCGTTCATCCTGCGGGGCAACGTGGTGGACATGGCGGTGGGCGTAGTGATGGGTGCGGCTTTCGGCACGGTTGTGAGTGGTTTCGTCAAAGACCTGCTCACGCCGTTCATCGCGGCCGTGGTCGGCAAGCCCGACTTCTCGGCGATCGCGTTCACGATCAATGGCAGCAAGTTCCCGATCGGTGAGTTCATCAACGCGGCGGTTTCGTTCCTGCTGATCGCGAGCGCGGTCTATTTCTTTGTTGTGCTGCCGGTGAACACTTTGGTGGCGCGCCTTCAACCGCCGGGGCCGACGACCACGAAAAAGTGCCCCGAATGCCTCAGCGATGTATCGATCGGGGCGAAACGCTGCGCGTTCTGCACGTCGCCGCTCAGCGCATGACGGGACCGCAAAATCCTGGACTGGATTTTCAGCGCGCAATATAAGAGGTTGGATCGAAACCGATTCTCCCGGCATCCGTAAGTTTGTGATGATGGGGTTGAACCCTTCGGAACTTCGACCCGGTTGGCTCGACGGCACTCGCGGCCTGGCGGCGATGGGCATCGTCCTGCTCGCGATGCTCGCGATGATGGTTGGATCAGCGTGGAACGAGTCGGCCACCTACGACGAGGTTTCGCACATCGGCGCCGGCTTCGCCTATATCATGCAGCGCCATTATCGGATCAACGCCGAGGCGCCGCTGCCTTTGAAAACACTCTCCGCGTTGTTCGCCGAGCTGGCCGTACATCCCGACTTTCCAGCCGCAACGACCGCGATGCGCGAGAACAACTCGTCCGAGCAGGGACGGCTCTTTCTCTACGAGTCGGGAAACGACGCCGACCGAATCGTGTTCTGGGCGCGCCTGCCGCTGATGCTGCTCGCGCTGGTGTTGGGCGCGATGCTGTTCATATGGACGCGGCGGCTCTTCGGCCCGGATGCCGCCCTGATGACGCTGCTGCTGTTCGCGTTCTCGCCCACGTTTCTATGTCACGCGCGGCTGGTGAACAGCGATCTCGGCGCTTCGTTCGGTTTCTTTATCGGTATCGTGGGGTTCCTGCGCTTCCTCGAACGTCCAACCCGCGCCAACGTTCTGATCGCGGGACTCGCGCTCGGAACCGCCGAGCTGTGCAAATTCTCGGCCGCCCTGCTCACGCCGCTGCTGGCGGTGCTGCTCGCGGCCTGGTTTCTCACTCTGCCGGCGGATGGGCAACGCGGCCGCGCTGCGGTGCGGTACCTGCTCGGCTCGTGCGCCGTGGCGGCGGTCGCCGTGTCGCTGATCTGGATAGTCTATGGATGCTTCGTCTGGGGTTCCGGCGCGCCCGGACGTTACCGCAATGCCTACGTATTTCCGCTTTTGCCGCTTGCGTCCGAGCATCGCATAATCGGCAAACTCGTCCTGCCGCTCGACATCGCATTACTCAATTCGGCGCTGACGCGGCCACTCGGGGAATGCCTGCTTGGTTTGCTGCTAGCCACCGGGCGCGTCGCGAGCGGCGACTTCGCCTACTTCTTCGGCCGGTTGACCGCCAAAGGCTCATCGCTCTACTTCCCGACTTTGTATCTATTGAAGGAGCCGCTCGCACTTCATCTTCTGACGCTGGCGGCGCTGGGTCTGGCTCTCGTGCGCGTGCCGCGATTCCTCAAGCGGCAGGCGCAACCGCTTGCGGCCCGGCTGGCTCGATGGATTCACGAGAACTTCGCGGAGTTCTCGGCGCTGACCTTCGTGATCGTCTATTGGGCCCTGGCGATCCAGGCGGGCCTCAACATCGGCGTGCGTCACGTGATGCCGACCTTTCCGTTCATCTACCTGCTGGTCTCGCGGCGGATCACGGTGTGGCTCAGAGACGACCCGGGTGCCAGGCGGATCACTCTCAGGCGCGCCGCGGTTGCCGCCGCGATGGCCGGTCTGGTTATCGGCACGACTTCGTCGTTTCCATACTTCCTGCCCTACTACAATATACTTGCCGGCGGAACGGCGAATGGCTGGAAAATAGCCATTGACTCGAACTACGATTGGGGTCAGGACCTGGACCGGCTCCGCGAGTACGTAATCAACAAGGACATCAAGGAGATTTCACTGGACTATTTCGGGCGCGCCGACCCAGAATATTATCTGGGTAATGCACTGGTCAAGGAGAAGCAGGACGCTGCGATCGCCCACGGATGGTTTGCGATCTCCGCCTCGACGCGGCAGATGGCGTTCGCCGAGCCGGAGCGCGGCTTCGACACCGAATGGAAGGGCGTCTACGACGAGTTGAGGGCCTACGAACCCGTCGACCGGGTCGGATACGGGATATTCATCTACCGGCTGCCGTAGTCGCCCGCGCGGTGGAGCACTCGATGCGAAATCTGCGCCGCTTGCCTCACACGCGGGCAAAGCGAGAGAGATCTCATGAAAGGCTGGCGCTAACTTTCTGCCTTGTCCGGAAACAGCCCGGGCATCCAGCGCGACGCCAAAGCGGCCGGGAAGGCCAGCCGAAGCGGCGCGCGCGAGCCTTCTGATACGAGAACGTTTTTCGCCACGAGGTCGGCAACGATGCGCCGAGCATGGCGGGCGGTTGTCCCCAACGACGGCGCCTACTTCACCACGCGGCAACTCGCCTCGATACAGCAACGCTTCGAGCACGCTTCCGGCTTTTGCCGGCAAGGCGTTTAGCCGGACTTCTTCCTCGGCCCACATGAGGATGCGGGTCCGCAATCGCTCGGGCTCCACCAATCCTTCCATGAAACTGACCTGATCGAGACAAGTCTCCAGGAAAAAACGCGCGAATTGCGCGAGCGCTTCCTCGCTCAGATGTCCCCGGCCATCGAGGTCATTGCGACGCGGAAGGTCGCACTCAGCCAGGTTCCGCTTGTAGCCCGCGACGTTGCGCGCCAGTCCGCGCGCCACCGACCAGATCGCGCCGGTGTCGAGCGCTTCCAGCAGCATCGCATGCGACATCAACCGCGCAACCCGGCCGTTGCCGTCAAGAAAAGGGTGAATCCAGACCAGGCGATGATGTGCGGCTGACGTCGCGAGAATCGCATCGGTTTTTCCGAGATTTCCGTAGACCTGTTCGAACCGTTCCATGAAGCGCGGCAAAGCCCCTGGGCTAATCGGAATATGCCGGCCTACTTTCACATCGCGCCCGCGCAACTCGCCCGGCGTCATCTTGATGCGCTCGCCAGTATCGGGATTTTCGACCCACAACAATTCGTCGGGCAGCTTGTCGCCAAAGCGGCGATGCACCTCGCAGATGCCGACCCGCGTGGTTGCCCGACCTCGCAGCCCTCCACCATCGATCCATCGCTGGACCTCGATATGCGCCTTGGCTTCGAGCTGCAGGTTTCTTTTGCGAAGGTCCGCGCTGTAATCGTTCTTCAGGGCGCGTTCGATATCGATCGGATGGGTATCGTGGCCCTCGATCAGGTTGCTGTAATAGCAGTTCATCGAACGGACCAGATCGGCCAGCGCCGCCACGATCCCCTCGGGCAGACTCCGGCGAAAACCGGCCGAACGCGCCGCCAACTCGATCGCGAAATCCGTGAGTCCGCCTCGGAAGCGGGAGCCTTCGGGTATCAACAGCGGCTCCATCAGGCTCACGGGTTCTTTGCGGTCGGGAATAAGGCCTTTGCCGTCCGCTCCAATGTCCGCTTCTATGTCCGCATCAGTCTTGGCCATCTCTCTAATAATAGCGTAGCTTCCTGCTGATGTGAACCCTTGATTGCTCGCTACAAATGTCCGCTTTCTATGGCCACCGGAAGGTGACTCGTTTGCGCGACCCAAAACCATCGGATGCAAGGTCGGCGGAGCGGGGACCCGGATGTCCGGGCTCACGCGATCAGCTCATAGACCGACAAGTGGACCGACTTGCGGCGGTGAGCGGCTCGTGATGGCGTTCGCCGAGCCGGAGCGGGGCTTCGACACCGAATGGAAGGGCGTCTACGACGAGTTGAGGGCCTACGAACCCGTCGACCGGGTCGGATACGGGATATTCATCTACCGGTTGCCGTAGTCGCCGACCAGGACTCCGGCTCCGATCGCGCCGTCAAAATTCCTGCGGAAATAGCGGCGGTGCGGTCGGGCCGGCGGCTTCGCTACGGATACGGTTTCCGATCGTACGGCGCTTTAGCCTCGACCATGCGGCCCGAACGCTCACCGAGACATGCTGCCAGCCGTGGACTGCCTTCAAAAAGTCCATCGGCCCGAACATCAGGAGCATCAGGAATGGCAGCCCAGCTCTGAAGGTCCGCGCTTTTCCCGCCCGACGCGCCAGGACCGCGCCGCCGCGCCGACCCGCACCGCTCGCGTTCGCTCCGTAACTATCTGCCTTACCGCCGGCATATGTGGCCATCATATGAATCGCTGCCCTCGACTTCATCAAGGATCTGAATTGCCGCTTCAGGCCCAGCCCGCCGCCGGTTACAGATCCGAAATCATGTTGTTCAGCAGGGTCGAGATCGCGTTCCCCGTCGACTGGTAGACGATGAAACACAGCACCGCGATCGATGCGAGGACGAGCGCGTACTCGGTCATCTCCTGCGCCTTGCGTTCCGTGATGAGTGCGTAAGCTCCTGGAAAAATCCGCATCGCGTTTCTCCTCCGGGCGTGTCCGAATCCGGGACAGAACCCCGATCGGCCGGCCACGCGTGTGTATCAAACCAGTACAAACTGTAGTGGCGGGCACTATCCAGAGTCAAATCACGTAATAACTATAGGTGACGAAATAT
The DNA here is from genome assembly GCA_963749215.1 of uncultured delta proteobacterium. Lineage (GTDB taxonomy): Bacteria > Desulfobacterota > Binatia > Binatales > Binataceae > CAVVMA01. The sequence continues at coordinate 342,915 of CAVVMA010000015.1, forward strand.
AACCGATAGTTACAGCAAGGTTATCACGATAGCCATCGCCGGTAGTTATCATACTGTATAGTTAATTGACCGATAGTAGAGAACGGGCCGCGGCCGCTGGAGCAAGCGGTGGGAGCGCCGGAACGACCGTGTAGCGGAAGTCCGCCTAAGGGATGCGCGGATAGGCGCGGTTGAGTTCGTACACCGACACGTGAGACTGGCTGGCGGCGGTGAACGGCTCGCGATTCCATCCGGCCCATCGCTCGCGCAGGCGCATCCCGGCAATCCGCGCCATCAGGTCCAGCTCGGAGGGCCAGCCGTATCGCACCTGAACCGGATAGAGGCGGAGGCCCTCTTTGGCGGAGATCACCAGCCGCTGGCTGGTGCTTCTCTGGTTCAGCGGGTCGTGGCGGGCCAGCTCCAGATGAGTCTCGTTGCCGCCGATGTGGATGACTCCGACCCGCTGATTGCGATCGAAGCGCGTCAGGTCGGGCACGAACGCCTCGATGAGGAACGCGCCGTCCGGTCGCAGGCGTTTCGCCGCGCGCGTGAAGCATCGCACCTGCTCGTCCTGGCTGAGCAGGCAGAAGAACGTGTTGAAGACCACGTAGACCAGCGAGAACTGTCCCTTCGCCGGGACGCCGGCGAAATCCGCGATGGTTACCGGAATAGCGTCGCCGCCGGGCTTGGCGCGCATCTTCGCGACCATCGCGGGCGACGCGTCGATGCCGTTGACTCTCACGCCACGCGCGGCGAGCCCAATCGCGACTCGGCCCGTGCCGATCCCGAGTTCGAGCGCGCGCCCTTTGCCTGCGAGCGCGGCCAGGAACCCGACCACCGCATCGATGTTCTCCCGCGCGCCGTGCCATCCGTCGTAGACTTCGGCTACGCGCTCTCCGTAGGTCGATACTCCATAGTCGGACGCAGAAAGCGCCGCCGGTTTGTTGTCCTTGAGCTTGCGGTCCGGCGAAGGCTTGTGGTTGGGCTTTTTCACGGCCTCACGCTATCTCGCGCGTGACCCCGATCGCTAACGGTCGCCAACCGGGCTCGGCGGGCTGGCTTTGCGACCGGCAGGTGTGGCAGATGTTGGCGTGTCGGCCCGGTATCGGGAGCGGATAGAGCGGAGACGTTATGGCGTGGATTCGCACGATTCCAGAGGAACAGGCAGTGGGGCGTCTGGCCGAGATCTATGCGGGAATAAAGAACGATCCGCACTTCATGGGCCGCGTGCCCAACGTGATGCAGGTCTTCAGCCAGAGACCCGAGTTGCTGGAGCATCTGTCAAAGGTCGCGACCACTGCGACCTTCGGGGGCTCGCGGCTGAGCCGCGTGCAGGAGGAGATGATCGCGACGGTCGTCTCCTCGATCAACCGCTGCCACTATTGAACTAATGCCCATGCGGAGGTCCTCCGCTTCGAGTCGCATGGAGATAACGGGTTGGTGGCGCAAGTCAAGCGCGATTGGCGGACTGCTCCGATCCCGGAGGCGGATCGCGCGATGCTGGCATTCGCCGAGAAGATGACCGTGAATCCGTCCGGGATGACGCGGGGCGATCTCGACGATCTGGGCAGGCACTTCTCGGAGGAGCAGGCGTTCGATATCGCGGTGATCGCCGCGCTGTTCAACTTCATGGATCGGATCGCCGACGCTTTCGGCGTGGAGCTCGATTCGGTGCTCGAACAGATGGCGCAGTCGTCGCCGGAGGGCGAGGCGCTGCCGGAGGTCGCCGCAAAGTTGAGGAATCGCGGCCGCCCGGACCAATGATGCGAGTGATGAAGGAGGCGACTTCAAATTGATCCCGCTCCTGCCGGTGGAAGAGGCCAAGAAGCGCGGCGCTGAGGCCGGAATCAATCCGCAGCTCGCGGTGCTCAATGTGTTCCGGGCGTTGCTGCAAAATCCCGGTGCGGCGGGCGCGGTCTCAAACCTGCTGACCCAGCTTCTGTTTCGGAATACGCTCGACGCGCGCCTGCGCGAGCTCGTGATCCTGCGCACGGGCTGGCGTTGCGCCTCCGAGTACGAATTCTGCCAGCACGTGCAGGTGGCCAAGCGCCTGAAAATGTCGGACCAGGAAATCCTCGGCGTGCGGGATCCCGCCGCCTGCACGGCGTACAACGAGCTGGACCGCGCGGTTATCGCGATGACCGACGAGTTGCTGGACGGTTCCTGCGTCTCGCCCGCGACGTGGACGATACTGGAGCGCTCGCTGCTGCCGGCCGAGCTGGTCGAGCTTCTGCTCGCCGCCGGTAATTGGCGGATGCTCGCGATCTTTCTCAACAGCGCCGGCATACCTTTGGACTCCGGTGTCCCGAGTTGGCCCGATGGCCGCAAGCCGGTCTGAAGACCCGCGCGGCGGTCCGCTTTGCACGTCCCGCGCTCTTTTTCCGATCGTCACGAAGGAATCCAACTGCGGAGCGGCATGGATTTTCAAACCGTGGCGAAGCGGTTGCGCGCGCCCGTCGCGGGCGAACAACTTGACAATGTCACCTTTGGAATGGTACGTGGGCAAAATCGCTTTGTTGGCGATAGGCGAGCCTCCTTAACATGGGGCGGGGCGGAGGGTCTGCCAAGCATCTTTGGGGTTGCTCTTTGGCTGGGGGTTATTATGTCGAACAAAGTTTACCGGTTTGCGGGCCGCGGGTTAGCACGCGGATTGGCTTGGGTTGCGGCGGTCTGCCTGTTGACCATGTGGTCAGCCACTGCGATGGCGACCATCACTCAGGGTGATTTTTCAGTCTTCGGACAGTTAACCAGCGCATGGTCCGGGCGATGGGGCGAAGGTTCAAAGTTCGGCGCCACGCCCACGACGTTCAGCCCGGCGACCGGCACTGGTGCGACCGTCGGTTTCCCCGCCGACGCCACGCCTGGCACGAAAGGCGTCAGAACCGGAGGCAGTTTCGACTTCAACCATTGGGATCTGGTTCAGGCAAGGCAGTTTGCGGATATCCGTCCGGATTATCACATCGTAAAAAATTACAACTTGCTGGGGCGGTTCGACACGCTTTTGCTCAAGGACGCCGACGTGTTCGCGGTTTATTTTCCGTGGTACGACGCCGAACCGGACCTCAAGCACAAGGGGATCGCTCAACTTGACCGCGATTGGACCAACTATTCGGATCGGGCGAGAGTCCAGCAGTTCGTGCGCAACGACCTGCGCGAGTACTACGGGCAACTCAACTTCACCGACAACTTCTCGGCCAGGATAGGCAAGCAGCAGGTGATCTGGAGCGAGGCCGACGCGCTATCCGGCACCAACGTCACCAATCCGACCGACCTCCGCTACCACTGGACGCATTTCGAATCGGACGAAGACGAGCGCGTCAACCTGCGGATGGTCAAGCTCAACTACATCTTCCCGGACTTTTTGAATACCGCCAACAACGAGCTGGACTTTTTCATCATTCCCGGCGACTGGGAAGGCGGTTCGATGCTCACTAATAATACCGATGCGCGAAGCCCGTACGTCGCCCAAGCCGCGGTCGAGGGCAATGGCCCGGGCTACAACCAGTACGGCAACCAATACCTGAGCCAGACGCTGGCGGACGGGGATCCCACTCCCTTACGCTTCGTTCCGGCATCGGCCGCGCTCAATGTCAATTCGTTTCTTGACGAGAAAACGATTATCAAGCAGGACGGTTTGTCGAATTCCCTGCAAAACAGCGAATTCGGGGCACGCTATTCGACCTTGCTTCCGATTGGCAACGGCCTTCAGACCAGCTTCATCTGGCTGTATGAGGCGCGCTCGACGAAGCTCGGATTCTGCAACACCTGCAAGGCTCCTCCGGGTTACTTCTCGATGGCGCCTACCACGCCTCCAGGTACTTTCATAAGCGTGAGCAACAAGACAGTCGCGGAGGTCGAGGGTATTCCGGTGACCCCGCTGTTGTATGGCCCTCCGAAGCAGAAGCTTCTTCCGATGCTGGGTAACCTCAAGATTTTCCTTGACAGCGAGGTGGTCCGGCAAAACTACCTCGACATTACCGGAACTTACTACGACAAGGATCTGACCGATATCGTCTACCGGTATGACGCCGTCTACACTCCCAAAGAGGCCACCAATACATCTCAACCTGGACCGTACACGACGAACAATTCCGGAGCCCGCTGGACGGAATTTAGCCGTTGGATCGTCGCGGGAGATCGTCCAACCTACATTCCCTGGCTCTCCAAGCAGCACACGTTCATAACCTTCCAAAACACCCTGACTTGGTATCCCGACCGGCCGAGCAACGCGGTTTTCGGGACACCGGTTTCGACCTCGAAGCAGCGGGAGCTTAGCGAATTGACCGTCCTGGCTTTTACCAACTGGCTAATCAACGGCCAGTTGACCGCGACCAACGACTGGGTATGGGACTGGGACAATCAGGTTGGATACGTGGAGAGCGCGAACGTCTATCGCTACTCGCGAAACATCTTACTGAGCCTCAATGCGATTTGGTATCTGGGCAAGAGCGGCCGCTATACCGACCCGTTCCTGTTCAGCCGCGACCAGCGGATAAATGAGACGGAGTTCCGTTTCAGCTACGAGATCTGATACTGTAACTTCGCCACGGGCGGTCCCGGCTCACGCCGGGACCGCTTTTTTTGCTCGCGCTACTTCCCGTCCGTCTGCTTGGCCGACGCGATGACCCATCAGGCCGAACTTCACTGGTATCTCATTCATACCAAGCCCCAGAAGGAACGATGGGTCGCCGACCAGCTCTCGGGGATAGCGCCCGACATCTTCCTGCCGCTGCTGAAGGCCAAGGCGCCCCGATGGGGACGAATGGCGGAGTCGATCGGACCGCTATTCCCGAGCTACGTTTTTGCCCGCTTTGACCTGCAAGCCCGCTATTTCGACATAAGGTATCTACCCGGTGTCAGGGGACTGGTGTCGGCCGGGAAAGAGGCGCTGGCGGTGCCGCAGTTGATCGTGGACGAGATTCGGCGCCGGTCTGTCGATGGGGTGGTGGAAATCAAGCCCAAGCCGTTGTCGCCGGGAGAACGCGTGACAGTCGTCGAGGGCCCGTTCAGGGGCCTCGAAGCCGTCTTCGAACGCTATCTGTCGGGCGCGGAGCGGGCAGCGATTCTCCTCAGTACAATCGGTACCACCGGAGTGCGGATGGTCCTGCCGGCGGCTTCGGTAAGCAGGTTTATATGAGCCGGAGAAAGGGGGCTGCTTCGACTTTTCAGGCTCAAGCCAGGCGGCGGTTAGTGCCGCCCTTGCTCCTCATCTGTTTCCTGGGCGCGTGCTCCGCGATTCCCCTCGTGCCGGCTTCGGATCAGGGACCGCGTTCTTTCCTCGACGTCCAGTTCGGCAGTTCTCTCCTTGAAGTCCAAAAGCTCTATCCTCTGGGGAGCGACGAAACCAGCCCCTACGGCTCGAAGTCGTACAAGTTGACCGATGTTGTAGTCGGGGTCGCGAAGTACGAGTGGGTCATCTACGAGTTTACCACCGGCCACGGGATGCAGATGGTCTTGGGGCGCTTTGACCCTGATTCCGGAGATCAGATCTTCGAGAATCTGCATAAGACCTTCGGAAACCCGGACATATCGAATGGCGCAAGCTCCGCGGACACCGCCATCGACACCTGGCTGGCGGGCAACGGCACGCGTGTGAAGTTCGACGGGCCGCACCGCCAATTGGTCCTGGTCGGAGCGTACGGCCAGTCTCTTGAGGTCGACATCGCTCTGAGGGGGCAGCTCCAGAACTACTGACGGTCTCCTCGCGACCCCCCCACGCGCGTCGGCGCAGGCTCATCCAATCGAGTCCCGCCGGGTCTGTTGACGATCATTCTGGGCTCTGGTAAGCAGTTTGCTTGGTGTTCCGCCCTTGGCATTGATCGCCGGGAGCTCAGAGGGTTGTGCTTGGGGCTTCCCGCTGGGCGCGCGTAGCGAGCACCACGGAAATGATCGTGAGTGCGGCAGGCGAGCGTCGGGCTTTCGTTATCTTCCTTTCCTGGTTGCCGGTTGATTTTGGCATGCGATATCGACGTGCTTCGGTTCTAACTGGATAGTTATTTTAGCTTTTTCAGCCGCGCTTAAAGACCTCAAATTGGCTCGTCGCTACGGCGAGCGCCAGTTGGGCGCATCCTCGTCGTTCGCGACACATGTCGGGAGATGCGACGTTCGCCCTTCGATGGAAGGGCGGACGCTTGCCCAATGCTCGTAGCGTCTGATCGCCTTCGCCATCCTGGCGTGATATTTGAGTTTCGGGTTGGCCTCTCCACGCACGATCTTGGCCTTCGCCGCGCAAGGTCATCGGAGTCTGCCCCGACCCTGGGAGCAAAGAGAGTTATGATCCGCTCGACGATGCAGCAGTCGGTTCGTTTTGGCGCGATGGCGCTGGCATTTGCAGCGATCGCGTCGCTGGTGGCCACCGTGGCCGGCGCCCAGAATGTACCGCCCGGATGCACTCCGACATCGGATGGCGGATACACATGCCCGGGACCGAATCGCACCGGCGACAATTACGACAACGGATCCAACGCTTACGACAATGGTTCCAACCCTGCCGGCTCGGGAGCGGACAGCCAGAGGGACAACGGCGCGGCATCCGACTACGGCGCGGCAACCGACAACGGCGCAGCAGTCGACAACGGTGCGGCAGTCGACAACGGAGTGAACTCGGAAGGCGAGCCGCCGGCGGGCCAAGCCAATGACGAAGGCAATGGCTACGGACCGGGTCTCAATCCGCCAGGCACAAGTTCTAACGAGTTGGGCAACGGCGAGATGGCGCCGGAGACCACTTCGGGCCTGGGTAGCGCCGCCAGTGCAGGCGCGGCACTGGGAATGACTTCGGAGCAGCTCGCGAAACTCAAGGAGCGGTTGTCCAACGGGCCGTTGAGCGGGGACGAACTGCAGCAACTCTGCGTTCAACTGGCGTCACGACATTTGAACGCCGGCGACGCCGAAACAATTGCCCGAACACTCGATCTCAACCTGAGCCCCGAGCAGCTCACGCAACTGGAAAGTTGTGCGCAGTTGACGGGCGGTGCCGCCCCGACCCCCTCGGCCAGGCGCGCACAAATTAGGCCCGGAGCGCCGGGGGCCCAGCGGTCGCGGATGGCGAACCGGCTTCCGCTCCAGAATCTCTCTTCGATCGAGAAGGCTTTCAACCACGTTCCCACTGAAGCGCCGGGTTCGGAAAGGCTCATGCAGTACGGATACTCGATGTTCAACCGGCCCGTGTCGACCTTCGCGCCGGTCAACAATGTCCCGGTCAGCGCGGACTATCTGATCGGTCCGGGCGATGAGCTCAAGATTCTGATGTGGGGCCGTATCAACCGCGCCTTCGACCTGCAGGTCGATCGAGCCGGAGCCGTTGCGATTCCCGAGGTCGGCCCGCTTCAAGTTGCGGGCCTGACCTTCGCCCAGGCCAAGAAGCTGGTCGAGGAGCGCGCCGGTCAGATAACCGGCGTGCAGGTCGATCTGACGATGGGCCGGTTGCGCACTATCCAGGTCTTCGTCATCGGCGAAGTCAACCATCCGGGTCCCTACACCGTAAGTTCGCTGTCGCGCGTGTCGAATGTGCTGGTCGCCTGTGGCGGGATTACCAAGATCGGAAGCCTGCGCAAGGTCGAGCTCCGACGCGGCAATCAGCTGGTCAAGGAGCTCGACCTCTACGATGTGTTGATGCGCGGTGACACCGGCGCCGACGAGCAGATCCAGGCGAACGACGTGGTTTTCGTGCCCGTGATTGGTCCGGTCGTGGCGATCGCCGGCGACGTGAAACGCCCGGCGATCTATGAGCTCCGCACCAGCCCGGCAGACTTGACCAGCGTCCTCAAACTGGCGGGCGGAATCAGCGCCTTCGGTTATTCGCGCAGGATCCAGGTCGAGCGCGTCGAGAACCATGAGAATCGGATCGTGCTGGACACCGACCTCAAAGAGCTTCGCTCGCAGCGCTTTTCGATCAGCGACGGTGACATGATCAGGATCTTCCCGGTGTTGCCGCAGCAGGACGATATCGTGACTGTCAAGGGCAACGTCTTTCGTCCCGGCAAGTATGAATGGCGTCAGGGAATGCGTGTTGCCGACCTGATTCGCGAAGCCGAGGGCCTCGCGCCTCGAACTTTCATGCGCTACGCGATGATTCGCCGCCAGGAGGAACCGAACCGGGTCATCCATATCGTCCCGATTGATCTAAGCGGCGCGCTTTCCGACCATCTGTCGGGCCCCGCGAACATAGCGCTCTATTCGAGAGACGAGCTGACCGTTTTCAAGCTCGATCAGATCAGGGACCTGCCGACCGTCCAGGTGTTCGGCGAGGTGCGAAATCCCGGCTTCTATCTGACGAGCCCCGACATGCGGGTGAGCGACCTGGTCTATCTGGCTGGCGGGCTCAAGGATGACGCCTATTTGGCCAAGGCCGAGGTTGCGCGCACACAGGTGGCCAACGGAACCAGCACGCGCCACAGCTATATCGATATCGATCTGGCTGCCGCGCTGAAGGGCTCGGACGAGCACAACCTGTCGCTTGAAACCAACGACCAGCTCTTCGTGTGGCGCGCCTCGAACTGGCACCTGCCGTGGGTCGCCCAAGTCAACGGTCAGGTGCTGCGTCCCGGCCCATACACTTTCCACGAGGGCGAGCGCCTCGCCGCGATTCTGGAACGCTGCGGCGGGATGCTTCCCGACTCTTACCCAATCGCCACGATCTTCATTCGGCGATCGGTCAAACAACTCGAACAGGCCAGTCTCGACGAGAGCCGCGGCCGCCTGCGCAGGCAGATCGCGCAAGTCCAGTTGATGCCCAAGCAAACGGGCCAGAGCGATGAGAGCCGCAGCACCCAGGCCCTGGCATATCTGGGGCAGGTACTCGAGGAGACACAGGGACAGCAAGCGTCAGGCCGGATGGTGGTGCATGTCCGTCCGCTCGATGAACTGGTGGGATCGAAAGACAACGTGCTGCTCGAGGATCAGGATCAGATCACGATCCCGAGGCGCCCCTCCGCGGTCAGCGTACTGGGTCAGGTTTATCATCCGACCGCGATCGTCTACGATCCCAATTTAACCACGCGTGACTATCTCGATCGCGCGGGCGGTCCGACCGAAGGCGCCGACGAGGACCATATTTTTGTATTTAAGGCCGACGGCGAGATTCTCACCGACGATGGAGTCCGCAACAGCAACAGGTCGAAACTGTTCCCGCTGTTGCCGGTCGTCTCGGGCAACCTGATGTCGGTGCGTCTGGAGCCTGGTGACACGGTTTACGTGCCCGAGCAACTGATCTTCACGAGCAGTCTGGAATACATCAAAGACGTAAGCACGATAATCGTCTCCGCAGTTCAGTCGATCGCCCTGGTCGCGATATTGGCGACGAATCTGTAATGCGCAACTGGTCGCCGACGGTCGCCCTGCCAGCGGTGGCTCTGATGCTCCTGCTCGCGGGGATCTGCTGCCCGCGGGCGCTGGCGCAGGAAGTGCCTCGCCCTTCGATCGACATCTACGCGCTGTTCCGCGTGGTAGGGAATCTGTACGATCTTGATCCCGACCTGCTGCGCGCGATCGCGAGCGTCGAGTCCGGCTTCAATCCTGAGGCGGTTTCGCCCAAGGGGGCGCGCGGCTTGATGCAACTGATGCCGGGGACGGCAAAGCGCTTTCGGGTGGAAAACTCGTTCGACCCCGTCGAGAATGCGCTTGGCGCCGCGCGGTTCCTCGAATATCTGAGGACTTCGCTCGGTGTGGCACCCGGCTCTCTCGGTAATCTCGCCTATCTGCTCGCCGCCTATAACGCCGGCGAAGGCGCCGTTACGCAGTATGGCGGCGTCCCCCCGTTTCCCGAGACTCAGGAATACGTGCGCCGCGTGCTGTTCACATACCTGACGGACGGATTGTCGCCGCAGCTCAAGGCCAAGCTGATTCGCGCGCGAGCCAGGATTATCGTCGCCCCGTTGCCGCCCGCCAGGCGGCCCGCCGATGCGATGGATCAATTGGCCGAGATTCGCGCCGGGCGCGAGGCCGCGCTGCACTCTCTCGACAATGCGCAGGCCGCGGAAACCAGGTGAGGTCGGGCCGAAAAGCGGGGCTTGGGGCAGTGCTGGTCGCGATGCTGCTGCTCGGGCCGATCGCCGCGCTGGCTTCCACCTATGTCGTCTATATTCCGCTCGACAGCCCAATCTATGACGAGCTTGACACGCTCAACGGCCTCGGAGTGATCGAGACCTACCTGGCCGAGATCAAACCCATAAGCAGGGTTGAGGCCGCTCGGCTGACCCTTGAGGCCGAGAAGAACCTCGGAGTCGCGGAACGGCGCAATGCGCTGGCGCAATCGATCGTGAAAGTGCTGCGTTTGGAGCTGAGTGAAGAAGTCCGATGGCTCGAGAACAATGCCGAAGACGATCAGCCGACCATGATCCAGCCGCTTCAGCGAGCCGAAGCGCAATACATCTTCTCGCGCGGCGAGCAGCGCTTCTGGAACTCAGCAGAGCTTCAGGCGCGAGAAGGCACTCCGCTCCTGCCCAATAATGACGGCATCCCGACCGGTCCGGGAAGCAACGAGGTTCTGCGCTGGAGCCTGTGGGGCGGCTTCGGAGGATTCCTCACCGCTTATGGCGAGCCGGCGGTTACGGGGCCGTTCACGCATCAGCTCTCCAACGCTGAGCGCTTTCGTCTTCTGGACGGCGAAACGGTCGTAAGCCTGAGCAACGTGGCGCTCTCCTTTGGACAGGAGGAGATGTGGTGGGGAACCGGTCATTTCGCGGCATTGTCGCAGGGCGATAACGCCGCACCGTTTCCCGCGCTCCGCTTGCAGACCATCCATCCGATCGAGTTACCCTGGGTCCTCCGTTATCTTGGTCAGTTTCGATACCAGGTCTTCTTCGGTCAGCTCGATAGCGATCGCGTCTTCGCTCAGCACCCCTGGCTCGACGGCCAGGTCTTCGCTTTCAAGCCGCTTCCAGACTTCGAATTCGGCATCACTCACACGATCCAGTTTGGCGGCCGTGGCAACGATCACTATTCACCGTTGGGCTTCCTGGGCCGCGCCAGCGCCTTCTCCACCGGCTCGGCTGCGGTCGGCAATACCAACTCCAGGGCCGGGATTTTCCTGAAATTCTACTTTCCCCGGTTCAGAAACGCGCAGCTTTATCAGGAAATCCTGGCCGAGGACAACCTTACCGATGAGGCCCGCCCAATTGGTCAATTTCTTCCCTTCCTCGCGGTATCGTACCAGGGCGGCGTGTACCTGCCGCGACTCACCGCAGACGGTCTCACCGATCTCCGATTCGAATACGCGATCATCGAACCTAACTACTCGGTTCATGACGATGAGCTGTATTGGGCGTACAACGGCTGGCAGATGAGCGACCCCATGGGACCTAACGCCACACAAGTCGACATTCAAGTGGGCAGATGGTTTCCGGGCCTTACCAAGGCGAGTGCCGACTTGTACTATACCGAGCGCGCGCCCACCTGGGGCACCAACACGTCCTACTCGCCCGCAATCTATGGACCGGTACTTACCAAAGAGCGCAGCGGGGGCGTGGCCTTCGAGCTTCTGCGTCTGCCGCAGACCACTCGATGGGCAGGCAATACGCTCCTTGACGGGCACGTCCGGGTTGCCTTTGAGTATGTCGATCACATGAACTACGGTGGTCCGGGCGCGTTCCGCGCTCTCGTGATGCTGTCGACGAGCCTCAATCCCACTTGGGGGAATTTCGAATGGCGCTAGCCGGCACCCCGGTCGCGACGCTTAATGTCATCCGTACCCGAAGCGGGCAGCTCTGATGGATTCAGCTTCAGCTCAAGGGCCGGCGTCGAAGCGGTTGCAGCCGCTTGAGACCCCCGAGCGTCCGCCTTCCAGATTGAGAGGCGATGAAGACTATTCCGATCCGATGAGGTATCTGCTCGCGCTCAGAGCGCGATGGCGGACGATCGCAGCCATCACCGTGGTTGCGGTGCTCGCGACCGCGATAATCGCCGGCGAGGTTCTTACAAAATGGTATCGCGCCTCCGTGCTGGTCCGGCCCATCTCGATGCCGACGGTCGAGAACCGCGTCATGGGCAATCTGGGCGGGTTGGGCGGGGGGCTCGCCGGGTACGCCTCGATGCTGGGAGGAAACAACGATGCCGAGGAGTATCTCGGCATACTGCGCGGGTTTCACTTCAACGATGACCTTGCCGCGCATCATCATCTGAAGGAAAAGCTGCTGCTCGCGGCCGGCTACGATCCTAATCGACTCAAGCCGGCCGACCGCGACTGGAAGGTGTATCGCATTCTCGAAACGCGCTTCGATTGCGACTATGCGATAACGACCGGCAACATCACGCTGCATTTCAGCGCGGAGAGCCCCGCCGAAGCTCAAACCATACTTGGCTACTACGTCGACGATCTGCGCGAGCTTCTGCGCGCGCGCCAGGTTCGCGACGCTGCCGTGGCGATCGATACGCTGGAGGAAGCGGCGAAGGCGACGCCTGACCCGCTCGCGCGAGCGCAGCTCTATGACTTGGTCACCAAGCAGGTGCAGCTCAAGAAGCTGGCGCAGGTCGAGGCGGATTTTGCCTTCCGCGTTCTCGATGCGCCGGCCAGCCCCGAAAAGCCGTACAGCCCGCGCCCGCTTTTCGACGCCGCCATGATGGGGCTCCTTGCCCTGCTCGTTTCATCGCTCGTCGTGCTGGCGGCGGAAAAAAGATTCTTGCTGGCCCGGGAAGCTTCGCCGCCGGTCGGGCTGCGCTCCAGGGGCTGAGTTTCGATTGCGTGACTGATATTCCGCAAAGTATTGACAGCCACAGCGCGGTCACGCGCAACGTCATATGGAATTTCGCCGGCGAAGGCGCGCCTGTGGTCGCGGCGGTGGTCGCCGTTCCCTTGCTGATCCGCTATGTCGGCGCGGAGCGGTTCGGCGTGCTCACGATCGCGTGGGCGATGATCGGCTACTTCGGATTGTTTGATCTGGGGCTCGGCCGGACTCTGACCAAGTTCCTGGCTGACGCGCTGGCAGGCGGCCGCTCGGACGAAGCGCCGTACATCTTCTGGACCGGCACCGCGATGCTGCTGGGCGTCGGCGTAATCGGCGGCACGGTGGCCGCGTTGCTCGCGCCCTGGTTGGTTCACGACGCGCTCAAGATCTCCGCTACGCTCCAGCCGGAAAGCCTCAGCGCGCTTTATCTGCTTGCGCTCTCGGTTCCGATCGTGGTCATCGGCACGGGACTGCGCGGAACGCTTGCAGCGCTGGGACGATTCGACATCCTGAACGCAGTTCGGATCCCGGCGAGCGTCGCGTTCATGCTTGGACCGGTTGCGGTCGTTCCCTTCTCCAGCAGCGTCGCCTGGATGGTCGCCGTGCTGATTCTCGCCCGCCTCGCGTTGGGCGTGGTCCTCGGCGTGTATTGCTTTCGGCTGATGCCGGGCCTGCTCGGTCCGCGCGCGCCCGGCACCTCGATGCTTTCTGCGCTGCTCTCGTTCAGCGGATGGATCACCGTATCCAACCTCGTCGCCCCGATCGTGACCAACGCCGGCCGATTCGCAGTGGGTGCGATGCTCTCGATGACCGCGGTGGCCTGGTACTCTACTCCTCACGACATGGTGATGCGCTTGCAGGTGATCCCGAGCGCACTTGAAGGCGTGCTTTTTCCGGCTTTTGCAGAATCGTTTGCGCGAAACGACGGCCGCGCGCTGATTCTCATGGAACGCTCGATGAAGCTCATCCTGCTCGCTGTGTTTCCGATCGTGCTGATTGGGGTCGTACTGGCCCGCGAACTTCTGACTCTCTGGGTTGGCGCCGACTTCGCGCTCCATGCCGCGCCGGTGCTTCGGTGGATAGCACCCGGGATGCTTATCACCTGCACAGCCTGGGTTCCCTTCTCACTGGTTCAGGCGGCCCATCGGCCCGAGCTGCCGGGAAAGATGAACCTGGCACAGACGCCGATCTATATCTTCGCGATTTGGCTCTGTGTCCGCCTGTATGGAATCAGCGGCGCCGCCTTCGCGTTCACCCTCGACTTGGTCGGCACTGCGGCCATCGTCATGATCTTCGGCTGCATGATTCTGCCGGCGTTCGTGCCGACGATGCGCAAGCTCGCGTTGTGGTTTGTGGCCGCGCTGAGCGTGATCGGATGCGGTGCGATGATGCCCGACTCAATTGCCGTCAAAATGCTGTTCCTGTGCGCGGCCACGCCCGGCTCTCTGGCGGCGATGTATTTCCATCTCCTGGGAACGGGCGACAGAGAGTTCATCAGATCGCTGACGCGGGCGCCGCGCGCCGTCCGACCGCTGACGCTCGCCGCGGCCGGGAGCGTCGCCGAGACCGGGAAAAAGATCCGACGATGGGAACCCTGAGAGAATTCGCCAAGAGCGCGCTGCCTCCGCGTTATGCGATTCGCATTCGTGCACTGAACCATTGGCGCCTGTTTCCCGAGGTGCAGGCCCTGAAGCTGCTGACCCATCCGCTGAAGGACAGCATCAACGTCGGCGGGTTTATCGGGGTTCACACGTATTTTATCAGCCGGCACTCGCGCCGGGTTTTCACCTACGAGCCGAACCCGGAGCGCGCCCGCTTTTTGCAGCGGGCCTTCCGGTCGCCAAAGGTCACCGTTCATCAGGCTGCGGTATCGGATCGCGTGGGCACCTCGAAGCTCTTCGCACCCGAGGACTATTTTCACGCGCCCGAGGCGAGCTTGCGGTCCGTGGTGAGTCAGCGTTACGCATGCACGGCAATCGATGTTCGCACTACCACGCTCGATGCGGCGGGGCATCGCGACATAGGCTTCATAAAGATCGATGTTGAAGGGCACGAGGAGGCGGTCATAGACGGGTCGGCCAAGCTGCTGGAGAGAGAGCACCCGACTCTCCTCATAGAGTTGGAGCGAAGGCATCTGGATAAAGCTCCGCAAGAAGTGTTTCGAAAGCTGACCGCATTCGGCTACAGAGGCTGGTTCATACAATCGGACGGGATAGTGAGTATCGATCGGTTCTCGGAAGATAGGCACCAGCGGCTCTCTGATATTGGGACGGCTCGTTACTGCAACAATTTCATCTTCGCGCTCGAGGACCGCTTCAAACCCTGAGACGAGCGGCCTGGGAATCCAGGCCGGCTCGCGGGTGCGTCGCTGCGGTGCCTCGATCGTGAAAGTCGGTATCAATCTGCTTTGGGTGCGCCCGGCCACCGGCATTCACTCGCACGTGCGGGAGCTGCTGACTGCGCTTGGCGGGATTGATTCGGGGCACCAGTACGTACTTTTCGTCAATCAGGATAATCAAGGAGACTTCGGACCGCTCGGACAAAGATTTCGGCGGGTGGTATGCGGTATCCCGGCGAAAGGCCGCGTACGAAAGACCATCTCGGAGCAGTTCTGGCTTTTGCGACAGTCCTCCCGCGAGCGCCTCTCCTTGATGCATTCGCCCGCGAACGTGGCGCCTCTGGCCATCCGCTGTCCCAGCGTCCTTACCTTGCATGATGTGGCAGCGTTCACGGTCCGCGGAACCTATCCGCGTTTGCGGGGCTCTGTGTTGCGATTGCTTACCAGAGGCTCCGCCATTCGGGCCACGGCGATAGTGACGGTCACTGAGTTCAGCCGCCGCGAGATCATTTCGCGTCTGGGCGTGGCAGAGAACCGCGTCTTTGTGGTTCCCAATGGGGTCACAAATCGCCGGTCGAGTTCACAGCCTCAATGGCCGGAGTTGCGGGCGCGCCTGGGGATAGTTGGCGATTATGTATTCGCCTTCAGCGGTCTAAGCCTTCAGAAGAACATCGACAATTTGCTGAAAGCTTTCGCGCGCCTGCGGTCAGGAGAGGCCCATCGCTGCCAACTGGTCGTCGTCGGAAAGGTGCCGCTCAGGGGCGCAGAGCTGTCGCGGCTTGCGCGCGAGCTGGGAATCGGAGACTCGGTCGTCTTCACCGGTCATTTGGATGACGCGGACGTTGCGATGCTTTTGGCGCACGCCGCGGTGCTGGCCTTTCCGTCTCGCTACGAAGGCTTTGGCCTGCCGGTTCTGGAAGCGATGCAGTGCGGAGTGCCGGTGGCGTGTTCCAATGCGGCCTCGCTGCCGGAAGTGGCCGGACAGGCCGCGTTGTATTTTGACCCGGACGACATAGACCAGATGTCGCGGACAATCAACGCATTGCTCTCGGATGTCGCGCTTCGAGATCGGCTGATTGAAGCGGGCCGCGAGAACCTGAAGCGATTCTCGTGGCCGAAGGCTGCCGAACACACGCTCGAAATCTACCAATGGGCGCTAGGCAGTTCTCCAACCGTGGACCGTGTCCCACTTTGAATCTCGCCTCGCGACGCACATAAGAAATTGTAGTCCGGTTGGCGACCGGGTCGTGAAATCGGGATCATTCGTGGTTTTGCAAGATTGAAGGCTCTACGCTTTCTCGAAAGGTGTTTTCCGGTGCAGCATTAACCAATTGTATGCACACGAGTGTCTACCCGCGCGTTGCGCACGCGCGCCGCGTCGCGCTCCGCCCGCCCTTGCATCGCAACAGGCCTTCGGGTTTGAGAAACGTGAAGGTGCAAGTTACAATGGCACCTCTTGGCTTCCTCCGAGGGGGAGAAGTCGAGGCTGGAGACGAATTTCGATCAGGGGGCAGGATGGATGGAGATCTACGCGCGTGGCGGCCGCCGAGTTGCATTTTCGGGCATGCCTTGAGTTGGATCGTTCGTGGTGATGGCAAACCCGGGCGCCCGGCGTTGCTCAAATCGATCGGACCTCAAGGGGCGACCTTGGCCGCGCACGGCCTCACAGCGACGCGATCATATGAAGCCCTTGTGCCAGGCAGGTTCGTCGAGCGCGATGCTGTGGGTGAAGAGCTTGTGGAGGAGAGCGAACAGTACACGCAGATTCCCGGACCAATACCTCGGTACTCCTGTGACCACCGGAATCTCAGATTGCAGGGCAGCATCGTTCGAGGTCTGACCCGCAGGGCTGGAGATTGAGAGTAGCGATAGTTCACTACTGGCTCGTGGGTATGCGCGGCGGCGAAAAGGTCGTCGAAGCCCTGTGCGAGATGTTTCCCGAAGCCGATATCTATACTCACGTCTACGATCGCGATCGGATAAGCCCGCTTATCAACAGCCATCGCGTCCGGACTACTTTCATTCAACGCCTCCCTCGTGCGACTCGCAGTTATCAGCGCTATCTGCCCCTGATGCCGATGGCGCTGGAGAGGCTCGATCTTCGGCAATACGATCTCGTAATCTGCAGCGAGTCCGGACCGGCGAAAGGAGTGATCTGCCGGCCGGGGACCCTGCAGATCTGCTTTTGTCACACCCCGATGCGTTATGTCTGGGACATGTATCATGACTACTATGGCACAGCCGGAAAGTTCACCAGGGCCCTGATGCTTCCGCTGATGCACTACCTGCGGATCTGGGACGTTACGAGTGCCAATCGGGTCGATCAGTTTGTAGCGTCGTCAAGCTACGTAGCGTCGAGAATCATGAAATACTACCGGCGGTCGGCAAAGGTCATTAACTCTCCGGTCGATGTCGGGGCATTTCATGCTTCGCCGGCCGGCGAAGACTTTTATCTGATGGTCGGACAACTGGTTCCGTACAAGCGAACCGATATCGCCGTGGAAGCCTTCAACCGGCTTGGCAAGCGGTTAGTAATCATAGGCGCCGGCCAGCAGGAGTCGGAGCTCGTGCGCGCGGCCAAAGGGAATGTGAGGCTGCTGGGGCATCAGCCCTTTGACGTGATTCGAGATCACTACGCGCGCTGCAGGGCCGTGATCTTTCCAGGAGTGGAAGACTTCGGGATGGTCCCGGTCGAGGCTATGGCATCCGGGCGGCCGGTCCTGGCCTATCGCGAAGGCGGTGTGTTGGACAGCGTGGTCGAGGGCAAGACCGGATTGTTTTTCGATCGGCAGACGCCCGAAGCCGTGATCGAGGCGGTCGAGAGATTCGAGCGAACGAAGGATACGTTCAGGTCCGGAGAAATCATCAGACACGCGCAACAATTCGACGTGGCGTCGTTCAAGACCAGGATGGCGAAAGTCATCGAGGACTCGTTGTGCGATCGCGGGAAGGGCGGGCGGGTGACCGGTAGCACCCAACCTCTGGCGGCGCCAGAGGCGCACGCGAACGGGTTGGCCGGCTGGACTTCATGAAGAGATCGTTCACAAGGGTGTGCTTTGGAACGCTGGCGGGCCGGAAGCGCCCGCCAACGTCATTGCAGACCTAGACAGGAGGAAAGGGAAGGGTCGTGGTGCGAAGGAAGGAGCGCCTGTTTGCCGAGATCATGCTGGTAGCTGACATTGCTACGCTCGTTGGAGCGTTCGTGTCGGCATACTGGGTGCGGGCCGACTTGCTCGCCTACCGCTTTGGTCCCATCCTGCCGCTGGGAGCCTACACCTGGACCTTGAGCGCGACTATTCTGGCGTTCGTGGCTGCTCTCAGCCTTTGCGGCTTCTATCGGTCTGAAACCTATCAGCGGAAAAGCCGAATAGTTCTCTCCGCCACCAAGGCGAGCTTGCTCGGCGCCTTGATGGTGTTGAGCACGTTGTACTTGATAAGGCGGCTCGATGCCAGCCGGCTGCTCCTCGATGCCTCGGTGCTTGGCTGCCTGATGGCGGCGCTGACCGCGGAGAAGGTCGGCGTGAAGTGGCTGCTGGATCAGATCGCGCAGCATCGGCGCAAACAGGGATCGTGGCAAGTGTTGATCGTCGCGGAGGGCGATGGTGCCCAAGCCTATTTGAGTCTGCTCGAGCGCTACCCCTATTGGGGTGTCGCAATCGCGGGAGTGGTCGACCCCTATCGGGAGATGACCCTCGCCTACGCATCGTCGCGCGGAGGCGGTGCGGCACGCTCGCTGAAAGGACCTCCGGACTGGCGCCAACTGCTGCAGAGTTATGTCGTGGACGAGGTGGTCGCGGTCGTGCCCTGGCTGGAGGGCGGAGCGTTTGGCGATTTGCAGGAAGCATGCGTGGAGCGCGGGCTAATCTTCCGAATCCTCGTCCAGATGCCCGAAGCTCAGGTCGGCAGCTACCACTTCGATGACGTGGGCGAAGGCAGGTACCTGGTATCACTCGAGGCGGTTCCGCAGGATTTCCTGCCGCTCCTGCTCAAGCGCCTCATAGATGTGGCAGGCTCGCTGGTAGGCCTCGTCGTATGTGGGCTTGTCTATCTCTGGTACGCGCCCAAGATCCGCCGCGAGTCGCCCGGCCCGGTCTTCTTCAGTCAAAAGCGGGTAGGCCAGAATGGACGGCTCTTCGATTGCTACAAGTTCAGAACGATGTACGTCGGCGCCGACAAGAAGGAAGTCGAGATGCTCTCGAAGAGCAAGCTCGGCAAAGCCTTCGTCAAACTCGAAAACGATCCGCGCGCCACGCCCACGGGGAAATGGATGCGGCGCTGCTACCTCGACGAGGTTCCACAGTTCTGGCACGTACTGCGGGGGGAGATGAGTCTGGTGGGGCCTCGCCCGTCCCGAACTTTCGAAGTGAGCACCTACGAGAACGGACATCGCCGCCGCCTCAGCATGAAACCTGGAATTACGGGCCAGTTCCAGGTCGGAGGACACGATTCGGTCGACGGATTCGAGGACGTCGTGAAGCTGGACTGCTCTTACATTGACAACTGGTCGCTGTGGCTCGACTTCAAGATCATTCTTAAGACTTTTGCCAAGGTTCTAAGAGCCGACGGTCTTTAGCGCCATGGCGCTGGTTGCCGGCCAGGCAGAGCCAACGACAAACCCAAAAGGCTGGAGCGTAATCCTCGATGCCCGCCATGAGCGAATCGTGGCAGTGGCGAGCGTCGGGCTGGAATGACGTCGCAGCTCTCGCTCAGAACCTGCGGCCTGCTGCTCATCTTCTGCACCACAGCGTTGTCGTAGCGTGTACAGAGAACTGCTGCCCTGCTCACGGGTCGGGGACGAGCTGAAGCGTGATTCGACATACAGATAGATGAGTTCAGAAGCGGAAATCCTGGATCTGCGTGGCGGGCGACATGTGGAGCGAATTTTGGCACTCGCGATGGTCGGCGTTTTTTTGTGCCTGCAGGTGTCGTACATGTGGGGCATTTGGGTGACCAGTGTCGACGGCGGCGTCGACTTCGCCCAGTATTACGTCAATGCAGAGGTGCTGAGACAAGACCTTCCAATCTATACCATGAAGAGTGCGGAGTGGGACATCCAATGGAATAAATATGTGGATTCCAGAACCGGCCAACCGGGCTACCTCCCGTACCCGCCTTTGCTCGCCAGCCTGATCATCCCTCTTACCAGAATTCGCTGGCGGGCCGCTCTTCTGGTCTGGAACACGCTCAGCATCCTGGCCCTGCTCGCGTCCGCAATCGCCCTGTCGCGGCTGGTCGCAGGGCGCTGGGTCGATCCGGTGGTCTTCGGCACGGCCGCACTGTGGGGGCCAACTTATTCAACTCTACATTGCGGGCAGATAAACAACTTCATTCTGCTCTCGGTCGTGTTGTTCTTGTTGCTTATGCAGCGATACCGTACTTATGCAGCAGCGTTGGCGCTTTCAGCCGGCCTTGCTCTTAAACCTCTCGCTGCGCCACTGCTGGTTTATCTTTCGTGGCGCCGTGACTATCGCAAGCTGCTCGCGGTTGTGTCCGGTCTTGCGGTGATGGCCGGGATAACCGCGGCGCTCGCCGGCCCGCGGGTCCTACTCCAGTTCTTCGAGGTCCAGTTCTTCGAGAATGCTCCTGGCGTCCGTGGGAATTTTTCTCCATGGGGGCCGCCGAAGTGTTATCCGCCCAACCAGTCCTTCTTCGGATTCTTCGGCCGCGCCCTCACCGCGAACCCTTATGGGCCTTCGATAGCGAACGATCCTGAAGCAGCTCGCCTGCTCAGTTTTCTCGCCATCGGTGCGGTTTTGTCGACGATCGCTCTACTAACGTGGCCGCGAAAGGGTCCTGATACGTTTGCCCAGCAAGTCGGGCTTGTTCTTGTGGCGATACCCCTTGTCGAGCCCTTTGGTGAGTACCACCACGCCACGCTGGTGATGGTTCCATTCCTGCTGAGCTTCTACGCCGCGGAGTCTGTAGCCGGCAAAACGGCTTTGGCGACTGGTCTGGCGTTGCTCGACGCTCAGCCACTGCTTTGGCATCAATCTGCCAGTACCTTTCTGCTCTCACTCGGAACGTACGGCATGGTGATAATCTTTTGCGTGTCGGCGCTGTTACTGCACAGGCAGAGAAGAACAGTCATGGCCCGCAGCGGCGCATCTGAGCCCGGTCACGCTCCTTCAAAGCACCTCTGGCCGGTGCAGCCGACGACTGCGCCGTGATACACTCTCAGTCAACGTAGCAAAAATGCGCTGGTCAATAGTCAGTGTATTCATTCTGGGCTGGCTGGTAACTGTCGGGCGGTTTCACGGCCTTGCTGTGGAATACACGCTGCTCAGCGCTCTTTCATTGGCAAGCTGCGTACTTCTGCTGCTGTTTCTCGACGGTCCGATTCGGCCCAATCTGCCGATCTGGGTTGTAATGCTGGTCTTCCTGTTCAATTACTATTTCAAGTTCTATGCGATCGTATTTTTCCCTGACATACTCGAAACCGCGGGCAGCACCGGGTCGCTCGGTTGCACAATTCCTTCAACCGAAGATTGCCTGTTCCTCACTTACGGCGTGACGACCTGCGCCTTCGCCGCCTTCTGCGTGGTAGCAGTCCTGTTCGCCGTTTGGGGCGGCAAAATGAGAGCCGGGTTCGCAGGTCTCGCGGGCGGGGAATCGGCCGCCGGCGAAGCGAGGATTGGCTTGGCGGCTGCGGCTGCCACGACGCTGGTGGTCGCCAAGTTCATCCTTTACTCGGTTTTCAATTTCAGCCGCGGCCATGAAGCGGCGCTGTCGGCCCTGGTGCCTCCTCACACGATAGCCGTGGTCGAGAATCTGATTCCGAGCGCGATCACCATGCTCTCGCTCGCGATTTTCGACTACGGCCTGACCACCCGTCGCGGGATGCTCGTGACCGCCGGTTTATTGCTGCTGTTCTCGAACGCGGCCGCCGACCTGCTGTTCGTGACGGGCAAGGCGGCGTTCGCTTACGCGGCGCTCTATCTGGTTTGTCTATGGTTCGTCACAGGACGCCGGATTCGAGTCGGCAACCTTATCTTTGTCGGCGGGTGTTTTCTGCTGACCGCGGTTCTCTATCCATTCGTTATCGCCATTCGTAATGTGAGGATCGCGAATGGCTCGGCGAGCATGAGTGCGGCTGTGAGCTTCATTTTATCGATCGGGGGTGGTGGGAAGGTACTGGGAGGGCAGTGGAACTCGCTGGCCTACATCGCGCGCATGATCTTTATGCGCCTCACCGGCGCCGAGTTTGTGCTCGCGTTGATCGATCACCAGGCCGTTCCGATATCATGGTCGGTGATCGACCTCTGGAGGATCGGTAGCTCGGTTGACTACTATGCGGCGCTGGAAATCTTTGGTCTGGCCGAGGGACCGGGGCATGTGCCGGTCTTTAACATCAGGCTCTCGCTGGTCGGATTTTTCTACCTGATTGGCGGGCTGGCGGTCGTCGCGATCGGAGTTCCAATATTCGTGGCGCTCTCGTTGGCGGCCTGGCGCTGGCTCGAGTCGCATCGCTTTGCCGGCCAATCCGCTTTTCTCGCCTTCTTCCTGATCGTGATCATGCGCACAGCGATCGAGGGCGACTTGGACTACGAATTGTCGCGCGGAGTGTTCCTCGAAGTAGGTGCCGCGATCGCCGTGGAATGCGTTCTCACGGGCCCGTTACGCATGATGTTCGGAGCGAGATCGAGTGCGCGCCGAAAGCCCGAGCCGTTCGCGCAGAGCGGGGTCGATTTTACGCCGGCTTGAAGAGCTGCGGCGCCCGCCGTGCGGAGAACCCCTTCGCGTACCGGCCGATGAAAGTCCTCATAGTAAAGATCGGGTCGCTCGGCGACGTTGTTGTGGCATTGCCGATGATTTCGGCGGTTAGATCGCTTGATCCAAAAGCGCACATAACTTGGCTTTGCGGCCAGGGCGTAGCGCCGATTCTCAAGGCAGTCAGCGATCTTGATGAACTGCTCATCGTGAATGAGCGCCGGCTGTTTGTGGGGACGCCGCGCGAGCGGATCTCGGAACTTTTGCGGATCTGGTACAAGCTCCTGGGTCGCCGCTTTGATCTTGTTGTCTCAGGGAATCGCGACTTTCGCTACCAGCTCCTGACCCTTACTGCTCTGGCGAGCCGGCGGCGAAGTTTCGGGGCGCGCCGTGGAAGGCCGCGGTTCATAGCCGGCCGCTACCGGGGAGACGAATACGTGCGCCTGGTCACCGACCTCGACGGGCCCCGAACCCGGCGCTTCGACTTTCCGCAGGTCAGACGTGAGCTTCCGGCCAGACTCGCGCTCCGGCTGGAAAACATGCCGCGACCGGCAGTGGCCCTGGCTCCCGGCGGTGCAAAGAATTTTCTGAGAGACGATTCCGTCAGACGCTGGCCATTGGAGTCATACGTGCTTCTTGCCCGGCGGCTCCTCGAGCGTGGTTCGAGTGTAGTGCTCACCGGTGCTTCGTCGGACCAATGGGCGAGCAGCGCGTTCGATCATCTGGGCGTGGTGAACTTTATCGGCGAGACGAGGGTGACGGACCTGCTCGCGCTCTACGATCAGTGCGAGGCCGTTGTGACGCACGATTCCGGACCACTACATGTCGCCGTTTTGGCGGGCACGCCGCTGGTCGCCCTGTTTGGGCCGACGAACCCCTCAGAAGTTGTACCGCCGAGCCGAAAGATACGGGCGCTCTGGACCGGAAATCATCTGGCGTGTTCTCCTTGCTACGATGGAAAAAACTACGCACCATGCGAAGACAACGTGTGTATGCGTTCAATTTCTGTCGAGGCTGTTCTGAAGGTCCTTGATGAGCTTCTGGATGCCCAGGTTTAGCCAGAACGCCCCGGCCAGCGGATGCAGTGTCCTGCTGCCGACGGGAACCCCTGATGCCTGACCGCAAGATCATCGAAAGTCCCGCCGAACCCAGACGTATCCCGCGAATCGAGAGGCCGCCGGTCACGGACGGGGCCGTTCAGCCGCGGGATTTCACCGACGGCACGATCGACTTGCTGCCGTATCTCCTGGTCCTGCGGCATTCGTGGCGGACGATCGCGGCCCTCGCAGCCGCCGCGGTCGTAATCACTTTCCTGGTCACGAAATTTCTGGCGATCAGGTCGTATCGCGCGATGGCGATCGTGCGGCCAACACCGAAGCTCGCGAGTCAAGGCAAGCTCGCGGGTCTGGTGGTTCCGGATAGTTTCGGCTCGTTTGCAGGATTGATGGGCGGCCATGCGGCCGACGAGGCCGCGGAATACTCGACGATCCTCCAGAGCTTCGTTTTCACCAACGCGCTGATCGACTCGCATCATGTCGCGCAGAGGCCGGCGGGGGTCTCGTTCAACCCGCTGTCATACCTGGGCAGCGGCGAAAGCGACCCGCAATGGCAGCGATACCGCCAGATGGAATCGCGGTTCTCGTGCGACTACTCCGCAAAGACCGGCAACATCACGCTCTACTATGAAGATCGTTCGGCCGCTGACGCGCAACGGATCCTCGGTTACTACATCGACGACCTGCGCGACCAATTGCGCCGGCGCGAGGTCCAGGACGCCACCGCCGCGATAGACTCGCTGAAGGCCGAGGCGGCCTCCGAATCGGACTACCTGCTGCAAACCCAGCTCTACGAATTGATCGCGCGCCAGACGCAGCAGCTCGCGTTGGCCCAGGTTCAGGCCGATTTCGCTTTCACCGTGCTGGAACCCCCGATCGCTCCCCGCCGAGCATACCGCCCGTCGGCCCCGTTCAATTGCTCGCTCGCAGCGATTCTGGGCGCGATGATCGCCGCCGGATGGATCCTGGCGACGCGGGAAGTAAGTGAGGCGAGCCCATCCAGGGAGACCGCCCGGATTGCGCCTGACGATGGACCCGCGCTTAGCAGCAAGGTCCTCTGATTTGAGACTTTCGACTCCGGCCGCATCCGAAGCCGAGCCGATCGATCACGCCAACGATGAGGCTGCTCCGCCGCCATGGCGCCGGGCCGCCGGATACGCCCGCAAAGTCGCTCCGCTTGCGCTCGGTTACGGAGCCTCGCGAGTGTCGGCGTTCGGCCTGGTCGTTTTCATAGGCCGTTTTCTCGGCACGGTGGCGCTGGGCGAATTCTCGCTGGCTCACGCGCTCAGCCAGTTCGTGATGCTCGGCAGCGATCTGGGCACCAAGGCGGTCGGCGCCAGGATAATCGCCGCGGACCACTCGCTGGCGCCGGCTGTGGTTCCGGTCGCGCTGCGCAAGATGGTCACTCTGGCGCTGATCTCGGCGACGGCGGCGATCGGTTATGCGCTGATCGGGCCGGTACCGTCCGAGTGGCGATGGTTTCTGGCAGCGTTCGTCGTGTCGGCTATACCGTTCGCGCTCAATATCGACTGGCTGTTCTGGGGTCTTGAACGTTTCGACATATTTGCCATCTGGCAGGGCGGCGTCTACACCGTGTACGCGCTGCTCGCGATCGGGCTCACGCTCGCGGCGGCGAAACACAGCCTCTCTGGGGTTGCCGCCGGAAATGCGATCGCCTGGATCGGCGCTGGTTCGTTGCTTTGGCTGAGGTGGATCAAATGGCGTAACGCCGAGCATCTCCCGGCCGTTTTGGGGAAGCGTTCCGCCGCTCTGGAAGGCGAGATGGCCTGGGGATCGATACTTACGGTCGGAAGCACCGGGGTCGCCGCGATGGTGCTCGACAACGCGAGCCTGATGGTGCTCGGTGCAGTCGGAACGCCTCAAGAAGTTGGCGAGTATGGCGCCGCGACCAAGATCCTCGCCGCGATCCTGGGATTCCAGACGTTGCTCTGGTGGGTGGTTTACCCGTGGCTCGCACGGCGGCAGCCGTTGACGCGCGGCTTGGGATTTTACGCCTGGATGCTCCCCGGAGTTGCGGCCTTGGTGGGCCTTGCGTTGGCGGTCCCACTTGTGGTGGGCGCCCACCAGGTTGTGATTCTCTGCTTCGGCACAAGGTACGTCGCTGCCGTGGGGCTTCTGCGCGTCCTCTGCGCGCTGATTCCCTTTGCTCTTGTGGCCGTAATGAGCAGAGCTATACTTATAGCGCACGCTCAGGATGTGCTGGCTTCGATTGGCGTCATCACGAGCGCGCTTGCGGGTGTCTTCCTAAGTTGCCTGCTTGTGCCGCGTTACGGGCCGATCGGTGCAGCTTGGGCGACCACCGGGGCTTACGCGCTCAGCGCGGCCGCTGGTTTATGCGCGCTGCTGCTTATGAGGCTCCCGCGCGGGTCGCAGTTGAGCGGCCGAGGCGGAAACCTCCAACCCGAGCTGCATGACGGCCGACATTGACCCTAGCGATGGAGTCCAGTGATGGGTGCATTCCCGGTTGATGGGGAGCTGGCTTCCGGCCAGCGCGCCGCCGTCGAGAGTCAGGCCTTCGCGCCCATCAGGACCTGCCCGGTTCCCGCCTGCTGCGTCTGCGGCGAACGCGGCATTACTCTCTACACAAACGTTCAGGATCCGTTCCAGTTCGTTCCCGGACGATGGACGGTGGTCCGCTGCGTGAGTGAGCGCTGCGCAACGATGTGGCTTAGCCCGATGCCGATTGCCGACGATATCGCCCGCATGTATCAGAGCTACACGACGCACGACGACCAGGAGAACTCTTTCGCGCGGCGAGCCTTCAATCGCGCCCGGCGCGGCTATCTTTACCACAAGCTTGGCGGCGCTCGGCCGCCGCTCGTGGACGTCGCGGTGGGGATGGGGTTTTACCTCTACCCGCCCAGGCGCGAAGACGCCGAGTTTCCCCTGCGCCAGCTCGGCCGCGGCAACGGCCGCAAGCTGCTGGACGTGGGATGCGGCGACGGCTCGCTGCTCCGGATGATGCTGGAATACGGATGGGATTGTCAGGGACTCGACTTCGACGACGGCGCGGTGCGCAACGCTGCGCGCAAGGGTCTGCACGTGGCCTGCGGAACGCTGGAAGAACAACGCTATGCTGAGGCCGCCTTCGACGCGATAACGATGTCGCACGTGATCGAGCACGTCCCCGAGCCGCTCGCACTGCTCTCCGAATGCCGGCGCATACTCAAACCCGGCGGCCGGCTGGTTCTGGTCACTCCCAATTCGCAGAGCTTGGGGCGAAAGATGTTCGGTTCGTCGTGGAGCCATCTGGCACCGCCCTATCATCTGAGGATCTTCAGTCCGCACTCGCTGAGCACGCTGGCATCGCGGGCCGGGTTCCGCACGGTTCGAACCGCGACGCTGGCCCGGACTTTCGAGTCGGTAGCGATTGAGAGCGTGCGGATCCGTTTCGGGAAGAAGCTCAACCTCGTCAAGTCCCGGCCCGCAGCGATCCGGCTTCCGGCGATGTTGCTTCAATGCCTGGTGTGGGCGGCTCTGCAGTTCCGCCCGAACGACGGCGAGGAAATTCTGCTCACCTCGCAATGACTTGACTCGGTTAGCCGCCGCTGCCCGCCACCGAGATGACGATGGAGCCGGCCTGCGATGGGTCGTCGCTAACGACCGGGACGAAGCCGCTAAAGCCGCGTGGCACAAGCGTCAGCGTCACCACGCGGCGCTTGTTTGGCGCGAGCGTGAACTTTCGGCCGCCGGTCGCATCGATGTCGCCGTGCAGGACGCCGGGCCCGGAATTCCTGATTGCCAGCGTCAGCGGGTTCTGCCGGACGATGTCCAAAGCGAGTGGAGTGGTGGCAATCGCCAGAGCGACGGTCCGCGTCTGATTCGGCGCGAGCCGGAAGGCGCCGCCGCCCGACATGACCTGAAAGGGCGCCGCGCGGAATGCATTTTCGTCCACTGCGCCGGTGAGCATCTTTTTACCGACGTTCCTTAGCTTGATCGTTAGAGTGGCGCTGAGGCCGATCCCCGCCGACTGGGAATTGACCAAAACCGGCGTGATGGACAGGAAGGACGGTGCCGGCGTAGGAGCCGCAATCGGCGTCGCAATCAACGTTGACGCGGGCGTGGCGATCTCAAGTCCAGTCGGGATCGGCGTTGGCGTGGGGCTAGCGACCGATGTGGGTGTGGGCGTCTGAATCGGCGTCGGGGTTGGCGTCTGGACGGACGTGGGAGTCGGGCTCGGCGCCGCGGTCGGGCTGGAGGTCGAAGTAGGAGTCGGCGCGGTCGATGGTGTTGGTGAAGGAGTAGGCGTCGGTGTCGGTGTTGGCGAGGGAGTCGGTGTTGGACTCGGAGTCGGAGTTGGTGTCGGCGAAGCCGTAGGTGTCGGAGTCGGCGTTGGCGTCGGTGTAGGCGTAAGTGTGGGTGTCTGAGTTGGAGTCGGAGTTGGGGAAGGTGTCGGTGTCGGTGAAGGCGTCGGAGTCGGAGTCGGCGTTGGAGTTTGCGTAGGCGTTGGCGTTGGCGAAGGGGTCGGAGTTGGCGTAGGCGTAGGCGTAGGTGAAGGCGTCGGAGTTGGAGTTGGCGTAGGCGTAGGTGAAGGCGTCGGAGTTGGTGTTGGCGTAGGCGTAGGTGAAGGCGTCGGAGTTGGTGTTGGCGTAGGCGTAGGTGAAGGCGTCGGAGTTGGTGTCGGTGTCGGCGTTGGTGTCTGAGTTGGAGTCGGAGTCGGGGAAGGTGTCGGTGACGGCGTTGACGTCGGTGTAGGCGACGGCGTCGGTGTCGGCGAAGGAGTCAACGTCGGCGTTGGCGTTGGAAGCGGTCCGTATATCGTCAACTGCTGCACTCCAGGAACGTAGACTTTGCCGTTGGCAACCGTTGGCACGGCGAACCTAACCGCTGTCCCGCCGATGTCGCGGGCTCCGGACTGGTCGCTGGCGTACAGCAAAGTCGCAAGATCCGTCGCGTCGTAGGCGCACAGTACGCCCGGCGATGCGGTAGCGACGCCGGAATTGTCGAGCGCCCAGAGGATTCCGTCGTTGGAACCGTTCGCTGACACCACCAGCGATGCGCCCGGGAAACCGATCACTCGCGCGCTCTGCGACGCTGCGGAGCTCGATAGCTGACCACCGCTCAGGTCGAAAGCTTTCACGGCGTCGTTAATGCCCGAGAAATAGACCGTGCCCTGCCAGTACGCCGGAGAGCTGAAGAGCGGCTCGGGCACAGCCCCGGTCAGCCACTGCACGATTTGGCTGTTGTCGGTGGATTGATACCCGCCCAGATTGTCCCGATTCAGCAAGTAGATGGCCCCAGTCTTGTCACCGACGATCATCAGGTGTGTGGGTGCCGTGCTTTGGTCCGGCAAAAGCATCGGCCCCGCCGTGCCGAAGTCGAGGTCGGATGCGTCGAGAGTTTCCTGGTCGAAGGGCGTAAAGGAGTCGAGCACCGACAGCGTGGAGCCGGGCGACGGCGCGTTGCTCGCGAGCTGGAGCCTGAGCGCGCTGTCTCCGTAGTCGTCTCCCACATCGAAGGTCCCGTTGGCGACGGCTACGAAGATGTTGCCTCCCGAGTCTGCGGCCGGACCGTTACCGGTCTGCCAAATGCCTCCCTGCGTGCCGTTGGGTGTGGCATTGTATGCCCCGACCTGTGCGAGCGTCGCCGCGTCGTAGGCCAGGACCCAGCCGTGGTAGGCGCCCATGTCGCAGTACGAGGCGAAAGCGATATACACCACGCCGCCGCTCAGCAGCAGCGCGGCACGCTGATGCTCGGCCAGCGGGTCCCACAACACATCGCCGAAGCCGTCGTTGGGGGCCGACGAGCCCGGCACGGAAGCCTGAATCAGGGCCGGCCCGCCGAATTTCTCCGCTCCGGAGGTGATGTCCAGCGCATGGAGTCGTTGGACGTAGGAGCCGTTCTCCTCGGTCTTGGCGACGACGTAAAGCGTGCCGCTTGCGGGATCGATCACCGGCGTACCGGTGATTCCGATCTCGGGAACGATGGCTTGGCAACCGTTGACGTCGGTGAAGGGAACGGTTGTGACGCCATTGGCAGGATCGATGAAGCTGGCTTGCCACAGCGGCGCCAGTTGCGCGTCAGCGTCCAGGGCGTAAACACTGTCGTGCTCGGTGGCCACAAAGACCACGTTGTGCACGCCCTGGCCGGGAACGTTCACGTTCGGGACATAAAGCGGCTCCGCGTAAGACGTAACCGTCCACGCCATCGGCGAACAGTCTGCCGAAGACATTGCTGTTTACGTTGGCTGGAGAGAGCGTGGTCTCGAACAGATTTTGCCCGGTGCGACCGTTGTCGTTACGGTTGGTGAACGTTCCCTGGTAGCCGGTGGGCGTGGCCTGCGGCTGGGCCGCGTCCGCCGCCGCAACCCGGTCGCCGGACCGTCCGATAGTCGAATTGAACCGCCCCGACGGGATCGCGGCCACGATCCAGACGACGACCGCGATCGCCAGACAACATACGGCGCGCCGCAACGCTTCTCCTCCTCATCCGCACCGCCGGCGCTGAACCGCAGCGGCCCGTGCCACTTGTGGAATTTATCTGGCGAGGCGCGCTCGTCACAAGCGAGCCGACACCCGACCCCGCATCATCTATGAACACCCCTTTGCGCTCCCCCAACGACGTGGCAACGATCGGCGATCTGAGCCCTACAATTCCGTTGGGCGCCGATCCCATCGAACCCGAAGGGCCAGCCGCTGGGCCAGGAGTATGCCGAGGAACATCGGCGGGCTGGCGAGCACGAAGATTGGGAAGCATCCGAACTGTAACGCGCACTCAAAAGCGTACAGATTGGCGCGGTTGTCCAGATAGTAATCGAATGCGCCGCGCATCGCGAAGCCCTCCACGAGCGCGGCGGCGAAGACACCTTCGGCACCAAAATCGAGGTGCCATAGCGCCCAGTCCAGAAAGGCGGGTGTATGGGTGCGCTCGGCCAGTCCTGGGAACAGAAGCCCGTTGATGGTTAGAACGCCGTACTCATACGGTTTGCTCGGAAACAGCAGGCGAGGAGCGAATCCCCATAGCGCGCTGAGTGCGGCGGCGCCATGTTGCGGCCCGACCTCGGACGCGTGGGAGATGTAGAGGGCCGTATTCGGGAGAAAATCGAAGTAGGAAAACAGGCTGAACGAAAGCCCGTCCGGCCAGACGTCAAGCCCGCCCTGTGCCACGTCAAGATACAACACGGCCGCGAGTGCGAGCGCGGCGCACGCGCCGATGAGCGAGATCAACACGCCCGGGAGCCTGGCGACCCGGAAGTGGTAGTATGCAGTCGGGAGGAGGAGGACCGCTGCCATTTGCTCTTTGCAGCCGCTGAACCATGAAACAACGACGAACATCAGTGCGACTGCGGCGGTTCCCAACGCGCGCGGCCTTGCGGTCCAGAGAAGATAGCCGAGCGCGAAAACGGTTAGGTACTGCGTCAGAAGGAAAAATGGACCGGCGCCCGTGCGGTAGAACTGGTATGCAGCGCGGGGGTTGCTGAGCCACAACGCGTGGCCGCCGCCGGCGACCGCAAGGGCAGCGAATGACCCGACGCCCGCCACGGTCAGGATAGCGAATCTCAGGCGGCCGAAGTGCGAAAGAGTCGGAGGGCAGGCCGCCAAACCGAGGAGGCGCATGACCGCGCCGAAGGAACGGCGAGGCACCGAGGTTCGGAAGGCAAATGGCAGAGCGATTCCAGCGGCCTCGATGGCGCAAATGAGGATAGTGCGCTGAACGTCGGAGTCGTCCAATTGGCCCCGAACGGAAAGCGCCGCCCAAGCTGAAAACAACTCCTTGACGCCGATGCCGAGGCCGGCGAAGAAGGTGAGCGGATTGAAGAGCGAGGCGTAGCGCCACCAACCGAGGAGCGCAACGGCGATCGCCGCGAAGGCTAGGATTCCGATTCCCAGTTGCTAGTCCCGCCGAGGATATTTGCGGGCGGCGCTCGGCTTCCAGCCCCCGCGAAGCGCGAGGCCCGGCCTCGGCCAATGCGTCCAGTCTGGCGCAGTAGCCGCGCTTGTGAAAGATTTCCCGTTCACGGAAAATCCTAACCAACCGATGCCGAGAAGGCCGCTCGAAGGCGCCGAGCCGAGCAGGACGGCGCGCCAACTCGGGCCTAGCCAGGAGGGAGGGGCCGTGAAGACGGGAATCAGCCACCTCCGGATGGTGCCGGGTCGAGTTGAGCTGAACCCGCTCGCCATGTCGCCCGCGATACGGTCAAGCCGCAGTCAGGTTTCGCGCGCGCCCTTGGAACCGCAGCAAGGAGGGTGTCGGCATTCCGTTTCGATGACCACGCGTACGTCGCGCGCGACCTGCCGTCTCAGCAAATCGAGAAGCCACTCCAGACGCTCCAGTCGATCGGCCAACGCGCGAATCGAAGCTTTGGTCCGCTCCTCCAGATCCATCTGCGCCAGGATGGCGCCGTGCAGATCCCGCCTGAGCGTCTCGATCTCCCGGTCGGTGTCATCTGGCACCTTCTTATCCCCCTGACAACTTGCGGTCGTGGTGGCCCAACTAGCAGAATGATCGCCGGTTTGTCCAGCCGGAAGATCGGTGGGGTGGGGCTTCGGCGGGCCGGGTATTGGTTCGACCACGGGCAGACCCAGTGCCCCGCGCGCCGGCTACTGTGAGGTGACCGCACTTAGGACGCCCGCCCGCCCTTCGGCTATCGCGGGGGCTAGCCCCCTTGGCGCCGGCGAACCCGCGCCCCGTTCTCCAGCGAAGGCGGAAAGTGCCGCGCTTTATTTGCGGCGCGCCGGCCCGCTTGGTACGATGCGCTCGGTTCCGCATGAGCCTCGACGCCAGATTGCCCACACCGATTATCCCCGAGGACGCGCTCCACGTGATGGCCCTGTTCCTCGCGTGCTTTGCAGTTGCGGTGTGGGTGGCCAGGAGGGTCGGGGCCCGGCTGGAAGACTGGCTGGACTCACATGTCCACCCTCGGCCGCGGACCATCAAAGGGGCTAGATCCTCCTCGCGCCCTCGGCGTACCAGCTCGACACGAGCGCCTAGGCGTTTGCGCCGGGGATTCCGAGTTCATTAAGTCGCGCGAGCGCTCCGGCGTGCCGGAGCTTCATTCTTTGTTTGACGCTTTCCTGTCCGGTCTGGGACGGCTAGGGGCGGCGTGGATGCGATTTGGGAAACTGAGGCGACCGTGAGGATCGGAATCAACCTTCTGTGGATGCTGCCGGGTGTCGGCGGCAGTGAGACCCATGTGCGAGGCTTGATCGGCGGACTGGCCGCGATCGATCCGGCCAACAGCTACCTACTTTTCACGAATCGCGAAAATCACGGCGGGTTCGAGGGCTGCGGCGCAAATTTCGCTCGCGAACTGTGCGACTTTTCCGCCGTCTCGCGCCCGCGAAGGATTGCCTGGGAGCAGACCCGCTTGCCGGGAATGGCCGCGCGCGCGGGCCTCGACGTTCTCCACTCGCCGGGGTACACAGGTTCCCTGATGGCGCGTTGCGCGCAAGTGGTTACGATCCACGACTGCCACCCCTGGGCCATCCCTCAGAGTGCCAAGGGCACCAGGCGTTCCATACTGAAACTGCTCACGAAAGCGACTGCTCGAGTCGCTGAGGCAATAGTTGCGGTCAGCGAATTCAGCGCGCGGGAGATCGCAGACCGCCTGCGGGTCGCGCGGGCCAAGATATTCGTGGTCCACAACGCGCCGGCTTCGCGCTTGCCTGTCGATCACAGCGAATGGCCCGGCCTGGCGAGAAGGCTCGGCATCTCCCAAAACTATGTTATGGCGTTCAGCAGCGCCGCTCCTCACAAAAACATCGATGGCCTGATCCGCGCTTTCGCTATGGTGTCACCGAGCGTTGATCGCCAACTGGTCGTGGTCGGACGTATTCCTGCGAATGGTCAGTCTCCGGGCGTGCTGGCCCGGCGACTCGGGATCGAGAAGTCGGTGCTCGTGACCGGCTACCTGACGAACTTGCAGGTGCAAACCGTCCTGGACCACGCAAGCGCGCTGGTCTTCCCGTCCATATATGAAGGTTTCGGGATTCCAGTGCTCGAGGCCATGAACGCCGGCGTGCCGGTGGTTTGCTCGGACCGGGGCGCGCTCCCCGAGGTCGCAGGCAGCGCCGCGCTCTACTTCGACCCTTCGACGCCGGACCGGATTGCCGATGCCATCCAGAGAATCATTGCGGACGAGCCGCTTCGGCGGAGCTTGATCGCTGCCGGTCATGAGAATGTGAAGAAATTTTCATGGCGGCGCGCAGCGCGTGAAACGCTGGAAGTCTACCAGCGCGTCGCTAGGGCCCGCACGGGAGCCGCTGAGCTCCAAAATGCCGGGGAGCTCCCGCGAGCCGAAGCGGCCGGTGAACCAGATTTATAGAAGGAAGGGCGCACGAGGAAGCTGGCGCCGGGTGAGCGAAAACATTGGTGAGAGCGGTTTCTGATGATGCTGGTGCCCATGCGCGTTCAACCCAGGACGTTCATGAAAAATTGCACCAAGCGGACAGCGTGCTTTCCCCGCGCAAGAGAGCGAAGGCTGTCGTCACCGGCGGTTCGGGGTTCATTGGCACCAACCTCGTGGAGAGCCTCATGCTCGGCGGCGACGAGGTCCTGAACTTTGATGTCGAGCCTCCCCGCAATCCTCGCCATCGACACCTGTGGCGCGCGATCGACTGTCTGAACGGCTCGGACCTCCGCGAGGCCCTAGAGTCCGCCAGCCCCGATTACATCTTCCACCTGGCCGCGCGCACCGACCTCGGCGGAGACACCGTGGAGGACTACGTAGCGAACACCGGCGGCACGGCCAACATCTGTGCTGCGATCCCGCGTTGCCCAGGACTAAAGCACGTCATCTTCGCATCGTCTTTGTTGGTCTGCCGGCCCGGCTACAGCCCCAAAGATCAAAACGACTATCTCCCCACCACCCCGTATGGGGAAAGCAAGGTGATCTCGGAACAGATTGTCCGCGGCGCTCCCGACCTCTGCTGTCGATGGACGATTGTCCGTCCCACCCATATCTGGGGACCCTGGTTCCGGGCTCCATATCGGGACTTCTTCACGATGGTCGAGCGAGGCTTTTACGTACATCCGAGGGTTGGAGACATAAGGAAGGCCTTTGGTTTTGTGGGCAATGTTGTCCACCAGCTTGGGAGAATCGTTGAAGCCGAGACGCCGACCACTTGGCTCTCTACGTGACCGATTATGAGCCAATCGAGCTCGGCTGGTGGGCCGAGGCTATTGCTAGGGAAATGAATGTTCGGAGGCCACCGCGGGTGCCGGTGTCGCTCTTGCGCGCCGCGGCTAAGATCGGCGATTTCGCCGCCGCCGTGGCACGGTACAACGCGCCGCTGACCTCCTTCAGACTCAACAATCTGCTCACGGAGACGGTCCTCGATCTCGGAATGACGAGTACAATCTGCGGTCCGCTCCCCTATACTCCACAGGAGGGCGTTCGACTGACCGTCGACTGGATGCGGTCAAACCAGGAAGCGTAGCGTGTGCCTGCGCAAGCCCCGCGCGGCCTGCGTCCGGGCGCCCGGGCAGGCGTGCGCGTGTCCGCAGTCGCCGGGACGGGAGGAACCGAGCGGGCGATTTCGCCTGTGCAAAAACGATCGAGCGCGACTCTCTTGAGGCATGCGTTTCAATCGACGGCGGCGCGACAATATGGAAGAATTTTCCGGGTCGTGGGCGTCCGGCTGACGTAGGCTCCGCGAGGGCCTTGTTCGGTCTCGATCCCACGACGGCTGGATGACGAGGAACGGGCGGCTGACGGCCAGAAGCCGGCATCGCATGACCAACTTGGGAACGGGGGCGGTGAGGAGAAGCTAAAATGGCGGCGTCGAGCAGGGTGCTGGTGACGGGAGCCGGAGGTTTCATCGGACACCAGCTCGTCTCGTATCTGAAGCGGCAGGGTTGCTGGGTAAGGGGAGTGGATCTGAAGACGCCCGAGTTCAGCCCCACCGAAGCCGATGAATTCCTGGTTCGAGACTTGCGCGAGAAGGACAACTGCCTGGAGGCGACCCGCGGCGTCGAGCAGGTATACGCGCTGGCCGCCGATATGGGCGGGATGGGCTTTATTTCATCGAATCACGCTGCGATTCTCTATAACAACGCGACGATCAACTTCCATACCCTCGAGGCGGCGCGCCGAAACGCGGTCCGGCGCTACCTATACGCCTCGTCCGCATGTGTATATCCGGAATATCGCCAACTGACTACCGACGTCGAGCCGCTCAAAGAAGAGCAAGCCTACCCTGCGGAGCCCCAGGACGCCTACGGTTGGGAAAAACTAATTACCGAAAGACTATGTATCCATTACCGCGAAGACTATGGAATCGAAACCCGCATAGTACGTTTCCATAATATTTTCGGACCGCTCGGAACATGGGAAGGCGGACGCGAGAAAGCTCCCGCCGCGATGTGCCGCAAGGTCGCGATCGCCAAGCTCTCGGGCAATCCCGAGATCCAGATCTGGGGCGACGGCCTGCAGACGCGATCGTTCTGCTATATCGACGATTGCCTGGCTGGAATCGACAAGTTGATGCGCTCTGACTATAGGCAGCCGCTCAATCTCGGACAAGACCGGATGGTCACTATCGATCAGCTCGCCGACCTGGTCGCAGCCGTGGCCGGCACGAAGATCGTAAAGCAGCACGTGCCGGGACCGCAGGGAGTCAGAGGGCGGAACTCCGACAACTCGCGGCTGCGCGAAGTCCTGGGCTGGGAGCCTCAGACCTCGCTGGAGGACGGGCTCGCCCGAACTTACCGATGGATCGAATCGCAAGTGCGGGAGCGTCCCGAGCTCTGGCGCAGCGAGTCGCGCACGGCCGAGCGTGAGACGGCTGCGAGAACCCCGTTGAACTGAGACTCCCGCAAGGACCGGATCGAACTGAGCAGGAGGTGGCGCGGATGGCGGGCAGCAATGGAACTTTCGCGGTGGGGCCGGAGAAGCGGTTGGGGCTGCTCTGCCAGCACTTCTACCCGGAGATGAAGGGTACCGGCCTGCACATGACCGAGCTCGCGACCAGCCTGGCCCGCCGCGGATGGCGGCTGAGGGTTTACTGCTCCTATCCAACCGGTCCGATCGCCGATGAGGATCGCAAACGCGAGCTCCTCGGCGATCACGAAGGCGTCGAAGTCGTCCGCGTGCGGCCGCTCGGACGCCACGAAGGCGGTATCGTCGCGCGCCTGGTGTTCGGCGTCTCGTACATGATCGCGATAGCGTTCAGGATCGTGCGCGACCGGCAGGAGCTTGCCGGACTGATAGTTACGACGAGCCCGCCTTTCGTTGGACTGGCGGCGCTGCTGGCCAGGCGGCTCTTCGCCATACCCTACGTTCAGATCGGCTACGACCTGTTCCCGGATTCGGCGGTTCATATGGGCGCGATTGGGGCTAACTCTCCGATCACGCGAATCTGGCGGAGAGTTACGAGGGCAATCTTCCGGGGTGCTGCGCTGGTAGTCGCGATTGGGCGCGACATGGCCGAGATCGTCGCCGCCATGGTGGGTTCGCGCGCCAAAGTCATCATCATTCCCAACTGGTCCGACGAGGCGAAAGTATGGCCGATGCCGCGCGCCGAGAATGCATTCGTTCGGGCGCATGGCCTCAGGGACAAGACGGTCGTGCAATACTCCGGCAACCTGGGCCGAAATCACGACATCGAGTGTTTGATCGAGGCCGCGAAGTTGCTGGCCGATGATCCCAGGGTCGTATTCCAGTTTGTCGGCGGCGGCGCGAAGAAGAGCTTGATGGAAAAAAAGGCGCGAGACGCGGGCCTGACCAACGTGCGATTTGTGCCTCTCCAGCCCGCATCGAATCTGGCTTCGGTTCTGTCGGCCGCGCACCTGGGCGTAGTCGCGCTCGGCAAGCCGTACACGGGCCTTTCAGTGCCGAGCAAGACCTACGGGATAATGGCAAGCGGAGTTCCCATATTGGCAATGATGGACGATCGCAGCGAAGTCGGCCGCGCCGTCGTGGAGAATCACTGCGGCGTCGTGCTTCCCGACGCGAGCGCGGCACAGGTGGCCGATGTCGTCCGGCAGCTCGTGAATGAGCCGGCTCGATTCACCGATATGGGCGGCAACGGGAGACG
This sequence comes from uncultured delta proteobacterium, assembly GCA_963749215.1. Classification (GTDB taxonomy): domain Bacteria; phylum Desulfobacterota; class Binatia; order Binatales; family Binataceae; genus CAVVMA01. The sequence continues at coordinate 380,650 of CAVVMA010000015.1, forward strand.
CGCTTTCCTCAAAAGCTACACGCTCTCGAAAGCCGCCGATCGGTACAGCGCCGCGCTCGAAGCCACCTTTGGCGATGCGGCCTGCGAGCGCACCGAGATGGTCGCGCGGACGGCGAGTTAAGCCTCAACGGCCGATAGCTGCTGCGGCCCGATCGATCCGGCGCGTGCGATCATCGGGCCTTCTCCCGCGCGCTGCGCGCTGATGCCGCGAAGCGCGCGGCTAGATGCTTCCTGAGCTTGACAGCCAGCCGTACGGGTCGGGTCAGGTAATGGAGCGGAAGCAGAAAGCGCGGCAGCGGGAAAAACCTGGTTTCCTCCTTGGTTGGAGCTAATGCGCGCTCGAAGCAATAGCGGACTCTCTGACCGGTCCGCTCGATTGAAAAAAAAGGCACCAGCCACGGCTCGGAGAGCGGCGTCGAGTCGGCCCGTCGCAGGAACATTTGCCGGATTACGCGCCTGGTCAGCGCGACCACGCGCCGGTCATCCTGCACGATGCGCACGATCGTCGCCGGGAACTCGGCGCCGAGCAGCGCCCGCGCGAGGCTGAAACCCACCAACACCATCCGGCGCGCGCCAATGGGTTCAGCCTTATCGATCACCTCGGCCCAATCGGCATGGCGATTCGCCAGAACCATCCCGGCGACATCACACAGGTTCGAAAGGTTCATCCAGCCATGCTTGGTGCTGTGCACGCATAGCACGAGCATCATGTCGGTCGGCGAAAGCGTGAGCACGCCGGTCTCGCCGATCGCGATTCGCCGAGCGCCGGCGAAGAGCGAATCGGGCTCGGGAGCGAACGGAAAGTGACGCCGCATTATGCGCCAGTGCAGGTCGAGTATGCCAAGGCCGTCCTTGTTGCAGAATACATCTTCGCATTCCCGAATGACTGTCGTCTCGTTGAGGTTGTAATTGGTCGCCCGCGCATAGCCCTGCCCGGCAAGCACCTGCGCTGCCTTTCCCACCTCGGAGTCCCGAACGAGAACGTCGAGGTCGGCGAACTGGCGTAACGCGACATCGCCGTAGAGCATCAGCGCTAGCGCAGGACCTTTGTAGGCAAGCGCTTCGATCCCGTTGGACTCCAGCGCGCGCATCAGCCGCACCAACTCGCCGGTCAGATAGCGCGCGCGAAGCAAATTGCGATTGAACTCGCGCTTGAGGCGCTCGAGCACAGCCGCGGGAATGAGGTCCGCGCAATTGGAGCTGAGAGACCGATAAAACATCGGCGCCACCCGATGCCGGCACGCGAGGCGGCATGCGGCGTCCCAATCGATCGGTTGGTGCAGCAGCTCAAGGACGCGGGGAGCGGCTTGCGCGGCGAGCGGATTCGCGCAACAGGCGAGCAGGAGTTCCGCTTCAGGAGTGAACTGGAAATCGCGCATCGAGGATCTGTCCCGCGCCTGAGCCGGGACTGCGAGCAGGGTAACACGGCGCGTGGCCGCGGCCTACATAGAGACTACGGCCTACGTAGAGACTGTTGCGAACAGTTAAAGATGTCCGCGCCGGCTCCTTGTCCACCACCCCGGCTTCCTGCAGCATCAGCCGCAGCCAGTTGTAGGAGACCTTCACCCCATGCTTCTCAGTGACCCGCTCGTAAAAGTGCCGCACTGAAAAATCCGCATAGATGTCGCGCTTGAGCCGGCACAGCATCGCAACTGTGCCCGCTCTGATGCGCTTGCGCCGGGGCCGTCCGCCGCGCTGGTCCATCACCGCCTCCAGCCCGTGATGCTCCACCGTCCAGCGGATGCGCCGCAGCTGGCGCGGCGTGATCGCCAAAATCTCTGCCGCCTGCACCCAGCTCAACTGCCCGGCGATCGCCTTGGTGATTACCTCCCGCCGCGTCATCGCCCGCACCTCGCGCCGCACCCGCCGCTCGATGTTCTCCATCGCTCGGCGCTACCACCCCAAGCGGACATCTTTAAATCTTTATGCCCCGGACATTTCCAATGTTTATGACACAGCCTACATAGAGACTCGCTTCAACGGCGCCGGCGTGCGATAATCGCGCGCAATTCACAGAGAGAGTTTGTCAGCGATGAGCAGGGTTCGTCAGCCGGTCCGCGTCGTATCCAAGGGATGGGGCAGGGAAGTATGGATTGCGAACAACGACCTCTACTGCGGTAAGATTCTCGAGATCAAAAAGGGCAAGCGCTGTTCGCTGCACTTTCACAAGCTCAAGACCGAATCGTTCTACCTGCGCTCCGGGCGGCTCAAGGTGTTGGTAAAGGAATCGCCTGAAGCGCCGGCGATCGAAGAGTTCGAGCTGAAAGCCGGCGATTGCATGGACGTGCCGCGCGGTCTGGTCCATCAGATGGTGGCGCTCGAAGACGCCGAGCTGTTCGAGTTCTCGACGCAGCACTTCGACAGCGACTCCCATCGCCTCGTGCCGGGTGACTGAGAGGACGAAGCGTTTGCTTTGTGCCGGCGATGCCGCCGGGAAGTGAGTAGTCCCATAGCCAAGGTCGCATTAATCACCGGGGTCACCGGCCAGGACGGTTCGTATCTCGCGGAACTGCTCCTGAACAAGGGCTACGAGGTCCACGGCATCGTGCGCCGCACCTCGAGCTTCGCCACCGGGCGGATCGATCATCTGCGCCAGGGCTTCAAATCCGACCAGGGGCTTCAGCTCCACTACGGCGACCTCGGCGACGGAACGGGACTGAGACGGATAATCGAGCAGTCCCGGCCCGACGAAGTCTACAATCTGGCGGCGCAATCGCATGTCCGGATTTCGTTCGACCAGCCGGAGTACACCGCCAACGTCGTCGGGCTGGGCACGCTCAGGCTGCTCGAGGCGATCCGCGATCACAACAAGCGGCACGATCGCCAGGTGCGCTTCTATCAGGCCGGCTCCTCCGAGATGTTCGGCAAGGTCGTCGAGACTCCGCAGCGCGAAACCACGCCGTTTCACCCGCGCAGCCCCTACGCGTGCGCCAAGCTCTACGCCCATTGGCAAACCGTAAACTACCGCGAGGCCTACGGGCTCTTCGCCGTCAACGGCATCCTCTTCAACCACGAATCGCCGCGCCGCGGCGAGAACTTCGTTACGCGCAAGATCACCCGATGCGCGACGCGGATCAAACTCGGACTGCAGGACAAGCTGAGCCTCGGCAACCTGGAAGGGCGCCGCGATTGGGGCTTCGCCGGCGACTACGTCGAGGCGATGTGGCTGATGATGCAGCAGGAGAAGCCCGATGACTTCGTGGTCGCCACCGGAGAGAGCCGCTCGGTGCGCGAATTCATGGAGCTGGCTTTCCAGCGGCTCGATCTCGATTGGCGCAAGCACCTGGAGCTCGATCCGCGATTCCTGCGTCCCTCCGAGGTCGACGTTCTCTGCGGCGATTCGAGTAAAGCCAGGCGCGTCCTCGGATGGCAACCGAAAGTTGACTTCAAGCAACTGGTCGCGCTGATGGTCGATGCCGACCTCGAACTTGCGCAGCGCGAGTTGAGAAGCCTGGGGAAATAAAGCGCGGGTCTCAAAAAGCTTCGATTTGTGTCGGGCGAGAAAGGCGCGGTTGAATCAGCCGCGCCTTTCCTTTGTGTGCCACGGCACTACTCACTCGATTTTCGTGCTGACCGACTGACCGGTAGTGGTTAGTCGGTCGGGGTTTTCGTCGCGCGAATGACGCGAAAAAAAATTGCGCAGCGACCGCCTGCAACGCTACATTGATGATCCGTCCGGGAATCCTAACTGAGGGTGGAGTAGGTAGTGTGATGCGTAAGTTAGACTCTCCCCAAGTACTCAATCTGCGCAGCGGATCATTTTCGCGCCGGTCCGTCACGCTCTCCGAGGCATTGATAAACGTCCGCACCGTCCAGCCGATCGAGTTCGTCGACCTGACCGCCGAGATCAACGCCCATCTCGCGGCGAGTCGTATCGAGCAGGGCGAAGTGACGGTCTTCTCCCGGCATACGACCGCCGCGATCAAAATCAACGAGGCCGAGGAGTTGCTGATCGAGGACTTCAAGCTCCTGCTGCGCCGATTGTGCCCGCCCGAGCAGGGCTACAATCACAACGACATGAGCCGTCGCAAGCCGCCGATCGCGCCGGACGAACGTCCCAACGCGCACTCGCATTGCATGCATCTGTTGCTGTCGACCAGCGAGACGATTCCGGTCGCTGATTTCCGTCTCGCGCTCGGCACGTGGCAGCGGGTCTTTCTGGTCGAGCTCGACGGTCCGCGCGAGCGTCAGGTCGTGCTGCGCTGCGCCGACTATACCCGCCAGGAGCCCGCCGAGCTGATCGAGGCCGTCGCGGCGAACGGGTTTTCGCGCCGCGCGCGCAACGGCGACAAGCTGGAACGGCACTAGCCGGCTTCTTCCAGCCTTCGATCAAAGCTTTCGGCGTCTGCCGGCGAGAGGCTGAAGTATTTGGCCTCGGGGTGGTGGAACACGAGCGCGGTCACCGAGCTCTCCGGGTCCATCATGTACCCCTCGGTTAACTGGACGCCGATGTTTTTCTCGACCTCGAGCAGCTTGAAGATTTGCGCCTGATCCTCGAGCCGCGGGCAGGCGGGATAACCGAACGAAAAACGCCGCCCGCGATAGTGGCTCTGGAACAGGTCCTTCATCGTGAGTCCGGGCGGATCGCCGATTCCCCACATCTGGCGGATTTTCAGATGCAGCAGCTCGGCGAAAGCTTCGACGCCCTCCAGCGCGAGCACTTGCAGGATATGCGAACGCAGATAGTCGCCCTTGTCCTTCCATTGCTCGGCCAGTGCGCGGACGCCGTCGCCGATGGTGGTCGCGAACATGCAGAGATAATCGATCCGGCCCGACGATCGTGGCGCCACGTAATCGGCCAGGCAGAGGCCCGGTTCGGTGCTCTGCCTGCCGAAGGTGAAGGTCTCCACGACCGTTCCGGAGTCGGGGCTCAGGATCAGTAGGCGGTCGCCGTCGGACGCCGCCGGAAAAAATTTATACACCGCGCGGGCGCTGATATCCGGCCGCGCCAGCATCGTTTCCTGAACCGCCTCGACTTCACGCTTGAGCTCAATCGCTTTCGGATCGCGATCGGCGAGCGCCTTCTGGAAGTTCCTGAATCCCAGATGGTGCGTGTAGAGCATCACGGGATTGATGTACCGGAAAATCTCGTCGAGGTCGTAATTTCTCAGCACGTGGAGCCGCAAATCGGGCGGGGTCGGAATGTCCACGTCGGTGCGCACCGACGACCGCGCTCGCCCGAGCTTCGGCGCGGCGCCGGCTGGCTTGGCCCCGGCGAGCAGCTTGTCGGTCTGCACGGCCAGCGCGACCGCGAGCTCCTCGCGCTGCTCGGCGTTCATGATCCGGTTGGCGAGGTCGAGCCCGTTCATCGCGTCGTTCGCGTAAGCCACCAGCCCTTCATACTCCGGCGCGATTTTCATCCGCGTGAAGCGCAGAGATAGCGCCGCGCCGCCGACCAGGATCGGGCATCGGATACCCGCCGACTTCAGGTCCTGCACGGTGACCACCATCATGTGCGCGGACTTCACCAGCAGCCCCGAGAGCCCGATCGCGTCGGGACTATGCTCGCGATAAGCCTTGATCAGCTCTTCGGGCGGCACCTTGATGCCAAGGTTGATCACCCGATAGCCGTTGTTCGAGAGGATGATATCGACCAGGTTCTTGCCGATGTCGTGGACGTCGCCCTTGACCGTGGCAAGGATGATCCTTCCCTTGTTCGCCGCGTCGGCCTTCTCCATGTGCGGCTCGAGGTGGGCGACCGCAGCCTTCATCGCTTCCGCCGACTGCAACACTTCGGCCACGATCATCTGATTGGCGTTGAAAAGTCGTCCGACTTCGTCCATCCCCTTCATCAGGGGGCCGTTGACGATTTCGAGCGCGCCGCGGGTCTTCAGAGCTTCATCGAGATCGTCTGCGAGGCCGTCTTTCGATCCCTCCAGGATGTAGAGTCCCAGCCGCTCGTCCAGCGGCAACGACTTGCGCTGCTCGACGGAGGGCTTGACCTTCCGGGCGCGGAAATAGGCTGCGAACGCGGCGATCGGATCGTCGCCGCGCCACCAGATCAGATCCTCGGCGAGGCGGCGCTCCTCTTCGGGGAGTGAAACGTAGCGCTCCAGTTTCTCCGCGTTGACGATCGCGAGGTCAAGGCCGGCCTGCACGCAGTGATAGAGCATCACCGAGTTCAGTACCTCGCGTCCGGCCTCGGGCAATCCGAACGAGACGTTCGAGACGCCCAGGATCGTTTTGCATCGCGGCAGCGCGGCCTTGATCAGCCTGATGCCCTCGATAGTCTCGACGCCCGAGCCGATGTAATTGCGGTCGCCGGTGCCGACCGGAAATACCAGCGAGTCGAAAATGATGTCCTCCGGCTCGACGCCGTACTTTTCCGTCAGCAGCTTGAACGAGCGCTCGGCGATCTGAAGCTTGCGCTGGCGCGTGACCGCCTGCGCCTGCTGCTTGTCCTCGTCGATACATCCGACCACCAGCGCGGCGCCGTAGCGGCGGGCGAGCGGCACCACGCGCCGAAAGCGTTCCTCGCCGTCCTCTAGGTTGATCGAATTGATCAGCGATTTGCCGGGAGTGCGTTTGAGCGCTTCCTCGATCACGCGCGCGTCGGTCGAGTCGATAACGATCGGGACCTTGATCTTCTTGACCAATAGTTCGAGGAACCTGGTCACGTCGGCCATCTCGTCGCGGTCGGGGTCTTGCAGGCATACGTCGAGCACGTTCGCACCCCGCCGCACCTGGAGCCGTCCGATTTCGGTGGCCTCGTCGATTTTGTCCTCGCGGATCAGGCGTTTGAACTTGCGGCTGCCGAGCACGTTGGTCCGTTCGCCGACCACCACCGGACGGGTGTTCTGGTCGATGACCAGCGATTCGATTCCCGAGACGATCGACCGTCGCAGCGTCGAAGGCACGCGCGGGCGTTTGCCCTCGACGGCGCCGGCGAGCAGACGGATATGCTCCGGCGTGGTCCCGCAGCATCCGCCGACTAGGTTCACCCATCCGTTCTCAGCGAAGCGCCCGACCTTTCCGGCGAGCAATTCGGGCGTCTCGTTGTAACGTCCCTCTTCGTCGGGGAGCCCCGCGTTGGGAACGCACGCGACGTTGAAGCGCGAAATCGACGAGAGCGTGCGCAGATGGTCGGTCATGAAGTCGGGACCGGTGGCGCAGTTGAGCCCGATCCAGAGCAGGTCGCGATGAGCGATCGCGGTGTAGAACGCCTCGATATCCTGGCCGCCGAGCAGCGTGCCCATCGTCTCGATCGTTCCCGACACCGCAACCGCGATGCGCGCTCCGAGTTTCTCCGCCGCGCGCTCGATGGCGACCAGTCCGGCCTTGCAGTTCAACGCGTCCTGCACGGTTTCGATCAGCAGGATATCCGCGCCGCCCTCGATTAGGCCCTCGGCTTGCTCCTGGTAGGACGCCGCGAGCTGATCGAAGGTGACGCCGCCGGTCACCGAGATGCTCTTGGTCGTCGGGCCCATCGAGCCCGCTACGAAGCGCGGCTTGCGCGACGTGCTGGCGGCGGCGGCCGCTTCGCGCGCGATCGTCGCGGCGAGGCGATTGATCTCGCGCGCATGGTCCTGAAGCCCATACTCGGCGAGCACCACCGAGGTGGCGCCAAACGTCGCGGTCTCGATGATGTCCGCGCCCGCGTCGAGGAAGCTGCGATGCATCCCGCGGATCGCATCGGGGCGGGTCCTCACGACGTTCTCGTTGCAGCCTTCGAGCTCGGCCCCGCCGAAATCCTCGGGTCCGAAATCAAGCCCCTGGATATACGTGCCGAACGCGCCGTCGAGCACGACGATACGCTCGGCGAGAGTATCTTTCAGAAGCTTGATCCTGTCCGTGTCGGAAGCCATTGTGAGGAGTCCGCCAACGTTGGCGAAATCCGGATTCTTAAGTCTATTTCAAGCGGTCAAACGTGTGAACAGACCAGCATCGCAAGCGGGCCGTATCGTTCTGGTCACCGGAGGCGCCGGCTTCATCGGCTCTCACCTGGTCGATGCGCTGGTCGCGTCGGGAATGAAGGTGCGGGTGATCGACAACTTCGCCACCGGCCGGCGCGAGTATCTCAACGCGGCCGCGGACCTGGTCGAGGGAGACATCCGCGACTTCGATTCGATCGCGCAGGCCTTTGCCGGCGTAGATTGCGTCTTTCATGTCGCGGCGCTTCCGCGCATCCCGCTCTCGATCGAGCGCCCGGTCGAGACCGAGGCGGTCAACGTGATCGGCACGCTCAATGTTCTGCTCGCGAGCCGCGACGCGAAAGTGCGCCGGATCGTCTATTCCGGATCGTCCTCGGTCTACGGCGATCAGCCCCGGATGCCGCTGGTCGAAACGATGATCCCCGATCCGCTGAGCCCGTACGCATTGCAGAAGCTCGCGGGCGAGCAATACACGCGGATGTTCCATCGGATGTTCGGGACGCAGGCCGTGTGCCTTCGCTACTTCAACGTGATCGGGCCGCGGATGGCGATGGAAGGTGCGTACGCGACGGTGGTCGGGGCCTTTATCCGCGCCCGCCGCGAGCGGCGGCCGCTTCCGATTCAAGGCGACGGCGAGCAGACCCGGGATTTTACGCATGTGCGAGACGTTGTGCGCGCCAACCTGCTCGCGATGGATTGTGAGTCCGCGGACGGGACGCCGATCAATATCGGAGGCGGCGCGGAGACCAGCATCAATCGGATCGCTGCGATGTTCGAGGGGCCGACGGTCGCGATGCCGCCGCGTCAGAGCGACGTACGCCGCACGCTCGCCGATCGCACGCGCGCGCAACAGATCCTCGGCTGGTCGCCGCAGGTGACGATGGAGGACGGTATCGCCGAGATGATCGAACTCGCCGGATTGAAGACCTGACCCCGATCACCCTTCCACCAGGGAACTCATAAGCGGCCGGCCTGGTTTTGTAATCGTCGGCGAGATGCGCTATCGAACCTTCAGGACGTTCAATCTTCGGCATCATGGCTCAACCCTACTACAAGCAGCACTGGATCGAGGTCGACCCCGACCGACGTACAGCCTACGATCAGATCCTCAGCTTCCATCCCGCGATGGAGCCCCTCATCAGGCCGCTTGAGCTCACGCCGGGAATGAGCGTGTTCGACGTTGGCTCGGGTCCGGGACACACGGCGCTCGAGCTGGCGCGCCGGGTCGGACCGGCCGGGCGCGTGACGGGAGTCGATATCAACGCCGAATTCGTCGGCTGCGCGACGAAGCGGGCCCGCGAGGCGGGCCTCAATGCGGAATTCGTGTGCCGTCCGTTTCCACCGCTGCCCTTCCCCGACGCGAGCTTCGATCGCGTATTCTGCAAGAACGTCCTCGAATACGTCGATTCCGCCGATGAGACCGTTGCCGAGCTCGCGCGCGTGACCAAAAGCGGCGGCGTGGTGGTGGCAGTGGACAGCGACTGGGAGATGATCGCGATCGAGCTGGGCGCCGCCGCGCGCGCGTTGACCGGCGCGATAATGGCAGCGGCGAAGTCGATCGCAATCAAGGAGCCGCAGATCGGACGGCAACTCTACGGCCTGTTGCGTGCCGCGCGGCTTCGCGATCTCAAGGTCGAGGTCTTTGCAGGCGCTGACACACAGGGCCGCTCGCTCCCGATGCTCCGCGCCAGCTTCGCGCGCTATGCGCGCGACTCCGGAGCCGTCGCGGCGGGCGAGATCGATCGATGGCTTGGCGAGGTCGAGCGCGCGATCGAAAACCACGCTTACTTGCTCGTTCTGCCGCAATTCGTGGTGCGCGGAACCAAACCATGACGCAGTGAATTCAATCGCCTAGGGGAGAACGATCATGATTCCGGCCTGGCTCTCTTTTTTCGACGCGATACTCGCGATCGTTCTGGCGACGGTGGGAGTCCTGGGTGCGCACTATCACTTTGTCGCGCCGTTTCAGGGCTTCCAGCTCTTCGCGTTCGGTTTCGTGCTCAGCCTGGTCGGCCTGATCGCGGGCCTGATCGGAATTTCGATGACGCGCTCGCCGGCCCGCGCCGCCGCGCGGCCACGCGCCCTCTTCGGGACGGTGGCCAGTCTGGCCGTCGCGGTGCCGATATTGCTGATCTTTCTCAGCGGTCGCAAATATCCGCCGATTAACGACATCACGACCGACTTCGACAATCCGCCCGAGTTCACCCACGCGCCCGAGTTCGCCGACAACCAGGGCCGCGACATGAAATACAACAAGGCGAGGTACGCGGAGCGCCAGTCGGCGGGTTACGGCGAGCTGGCGCCGCTCAAAGTCGCCTCCGATCCCGACGCGAGTTTCGTCAAGGTCGAAGCTACGGCGAAGGAAATGCCTACCTGGGTGATAACCCTCGACGATCCCAAGGCGCGCGCGCTGGAGGGAGTCGCAACTTCAGGACTGTTCCACTTCCACGATGACTTCGTGATCCAGGTCCGTCCGGCGACCGATGGGACCGGCAGCTTGATCGAGATGCGATCCAAGTCGCGCGACGGCATCGGCGACTTCGGCGTCAACTACACGCGCATCAAGACGTTCTTTGGAAAGCTTGAGGGCGATTCGGCCGGCTGACGCGGGATCAGCCGGGATATAGCGGGATGAAGCGGGATCGCTCAAGCTAGCGACCGCGAATTTCCGCATGATGTTTCGGCCGGAAGATGCCGGCCAGAGTCCATCCGTACCACCGCAAATAGCGCGGCAACCACCGGAACAATTTGAAGCTGGACTGGCCGGCCACGCGGTCGATCCATCGCGACGGCACTTCAGTGATGCGCCATCCGTCGCGGCAGGCTTTGGCGATGATCTCCAGGTTGATTTCGAAACCGCCGGCGCTTTCCAGCGATAGTTGTTGCAGGCGGGCGGTGCGATAGAGCTTGAAGCTGTTGGTCGGGTCGCAAGTCGGCAGGCCAAAGAGTTTCAGCGAACGGCCCGCGATTCGCGAGAGCTTGCCTTTGAGCCAGGGGCCGCCGATCTGTTCTCCGCCCGGCATGTAGCGTGACCCCGAGACCAGGTCGTAGCCCTGCCCGAATCGCTCCAGCATCGGAGCCAGCACGCGAAGGTCGTCGGACCTGTCGGCCATCATGACTATAAGCGCGTCGCCCCGCGCCGCGGCAAAACCCGCCTTTAGCGCGTTCGCCGGGCCGCGCCCGAGCGTGTTGTGTACCAGGCGATACTCGGTCGAGGGCGGCGAAGCCATCGATCCGACTACCGGCAAAGTCGGGTCGGTCTCGTCGTCGTAGACGATCAGGACTTCGGCTGGAACGGGCGCCGCGCCGGCCAGCGCCTCGAGCATCGGGCGGATGTTCTCGGCTTCGTTGCGGACCGGGATGACGAAGCTCGTCAGCGGGCTCACATCCGTCCGAGCTTCATTTGTTCGGTGATCCAGGGTATCACCTCGTCGAGTACGGCATCGAGGCCGCTTTGCGCCTCGAACTTCAGGACTTGCCTGGCCTTCGCAACATCGGGCACCCGCATCTGCACGTCGTGCGGGAAGGGCGGATCGCTGACGTAACGAAACGGCTTGCTGCGATTGATCTTCTTCCAGACCAGCTCAGCCAGCTCCAGCACGTTGGTCGACCTGGCGGTGGAGATGTTGAAGTCCTCGTTGAGCGCGCGTTCGCTCTCCAGCGCCATCCGGATCCCGCGGGCGACATCGCCGCCGTAGGTATAGTGCCTGACCTGATTGCCGGCGCCCAAAATGTGGAGCGGATCCTGTCCCTGCAGGACCTTCAGAACCAGGTCGGGGAGCACGTGGCTCATCGCGAGCTTGACGTTGCCCGACAGCACCGTGGGTGCGTTGAGCGCGCGGCCCTCGCCGATACCGACGCAGTTGAAGGGACGCACGATCGTGAACGGCAGTTTGTACTGTTCCCATGCGCCGCGCGCAAAGTACTCGCAGGCAAGTTTCTGGAATCCGTAGGTCGAGACCGGCGGCGGGCAGGTAGCCTGTGCGCCCTCGGGAGTTGGGAAGACCGTCGCGCTTTCGAACACCATCGAAGACGACACCACTACGATCTTCTGCAGGCGTGCGTCGCGCCGGGCCCAGATCGCGGCGTCGAATGCGGCCTGCGGTGATCCGTTCGTTTTCGGCGATCAGGTCGTAGGCATATTCGTGGAAGTACGAGATGCCCCCGATCTTCGCCGCGCCGGCGACCATGACATCGCAGTCGGCGAGCAGGGTCTTGAGCAAATCGACGTCCTTGGCGTCGCCGCGAACGAACCGGTAGCGGGAATCGGCGTCGTAGCTGCGGCTGACCTCGCCGTACTTCGAGTAGTTGTCGACCCCGACGATCTGGTGGCCGGCGCGCAGCAGATCCTCCACCAGGTATCCCATGATGAAGCCGGCCGAGCCGGTTACGAGAATCTTCACTGCGAGGTTCCCTCGCCGCGGAGATTCCACACGTCGATTACCGGCTTGCCCCGGCAATCAAGGAGCTTGTAGAGCTGGTGCGGTGTACCGATCAATATAATGTCCGATCGCTCGACCAGTTCGTCAGCGGGGACCAGGCCGGGCTCGCGCACGTAGGGGTCAGAGCACAAAACGGCGCGGGCCTCCATCTCGAGCAGGCTCTTGAGCTTGTACGATAACGAATCGCGAGCGTCGTCGACTTCGGCCTTGAACGCCATCCCCAGGATTCCCACGGTCTTCGTCCCGAGGTCGGGGTGGGTTTTTCGAACCCGATCGACCACGTACTGCGGAAGGCCCTCGTTCACCAGCATCGCGGCGTGGCCGATCCAGAAGCTGTTCCGGGTGAATGCCGCGAGCTGCATCGTATCCTTGAAGAGGCAGGGACCGGCGGCGAAGCCGGGCGCCGGAAAATCGCTCGCGCGAGGGTAGTTGTGCGTGATGCCGCGATAGACAGTGTCGAAATCAGCGCCGAACTCGGTCGCGATCATGTAGTACTGATTGGCGACCGCGAACTTGATATAACGCCAGGCGTTGTTGAAGAGTTTGGTAAGCTCCGCCTCCAAGGGCTTCATCTCGACCAGGTCTTCGGTCAAGACGCTGAAGAGCTCGCGCACCCGCTTGAGGGCATCGTCTGAGAACGCAGAGATTATCTGCGGCAGGCTGAAGATCTCGACCAGGCCGTGTCCCTGCGAGAGCCGTTCGGGACACACGGCGACGTCGATCTTGAGGCCGTTGTCCGCAAGCCATCGGGCGATTCGCGCGGATGTGCCCGGAAAGAGCGTGCTGCGCAGGATCAGAAGCTGGCCGTCGCGAAGATAACGGCGATACGAGTTGAGCACGGCGTCGATCGCGTGGAACGAGGGCGACATGTGACCGTCGATCGGCGTCGCGACTACCAGCAACAGCGCCTCACTCCGCGCGATGACGGCGGGATCGGACGCCACCGCCAGTCTGCCGCTGGCCAGCGCCTGGCGAAGGTCGCGCTCGCCGCCCTGCTCGATAAAAGGCATCTCGCCCCGGCCGACCTTGGCCGAGCTGTCGGAGTCGGTATCGAATATCGCCACACGCTTGCCGCGCAGTGCGAACGCGATCGAAAGCGGCAAACCGACGTGGCCGCATCCGCCTATCACGCACAGGTCAAAGTCCATCGCCAGCTCCCTCCGCCGGTCTGACCGCGATCGCGAACATCTGCTTGCCGAGCAGCCATTGCGCGGCAGGCATTCTAAGATACCAGCGCACCAGCCAATCTGCCGTGGGGAATCGCGACTTGAAAGTGTAGGGCAGGAACTTCGGAATCAGCAACTCGACCTCGAAGCCGTTCTTCAACAATCCTTCACGCAGGCTCAGATGGGTGAGCGGTGTCCTGTGGTCGTAGAAGTCCCAATACCTTGCGCCGAGATAACGGATGTTAGGCTGGAGCACCAGCAGCCGTCCGCCCGGACGAAGCCGCTCTTTGACTTGCTGGAGCACCAGATCGATGTCGTCTCGCTCCAGATGTTCGAAAAAATTGCTGACGAACACGACGTCGAAGTATTTCGCCGGGAGCATCGACATGTCACGACAGTCGCCCACCACTACCTTGACGTCCTTCGCGGCGTAGCCGGCAGTATCCGGATTCGCGTCGTAGGCCTGCTTCTCGGCGCATCGGATGAGGTTGATGAACTCGCAGTAGCCCGCCGCGATCTCGAGCACGCGGTCGGCCGGATTCACAAAGCGGCTGAAGAACTCTTCGCACAGTATCGCCCAAACGCGCCGCTTGCGGGCGACGTCGACCGCCGAAAAGCGCACCTGGTACAGCCGGGCGAGCGACGCGCCTTCCGTCTTGCTAACCATGCGATCCAGTGATCCAGTCCTGCCGAAATCGCCTCGCTGGGGCGCAACAATGGATAACCTGCGCCAAAAGGGACCAGTGATGAGAACACAGCGCACTCGATAAGTATACCAGGCCTCGGAAGAGGTAATTTTCCAATTTCAGGTTGCTGAAATCAACTCGCTCAGCGTCCGCTCGGCGGCTGGATCCGTGCTCAACAGCCCCCTCAGAATTCGCTACTTTTTACCCGAATTGCCATTCTTCGAAAGAGCCTTGGGAAACGAAAAGCGATCGCCTTTGAGCGGCATAAAATGGGCCAATTGCCAGGGTGTGATCGTTCCGCCAGTAACCTGGTCCACGCGCCGCGCGTTGATCAATAGCCATGGCTCGGGGTCGGGCGCCCGCGAAGGATACATATGATGTATCTTCACAAATGATACTCGTTGATAGCCGTCAATAAGTGCTTCGAGATCCTGCGGTAGGCGACGCTTATTCAGTACTTCCGTCCATGACGCGATCTGTGTATCCGCAGCAACATATCTCGCGATGCCGAGGACGCCGTCAGGAATTGAAGAGTCTACTATGACCACGTCGTGCGGGCGCGCGTCCTGATTGATGAGATTTCCCAGTTCGAGAAATGGATTATCTACACGCGCGGGGTTGCGCAGGATGTTTGAAACATTGGGAGACCAGGCGAGCAGGATCAGCCCCAGTATGGGGAGCCTGTAGCTCCACCGAAGCCGCCGTAACCCCAAGCCGGCCAGGAGAAATGCCGCAGGCATTGCTGCCAGCGCATAGCGCGGAATCAGCGCAACAAAGGTCTGCATCGTCCCATCAAACACCACCAGGCCCACGCAGGGCACGCCGATCCACAAAATGAGCAGGAGAAGTCGATTACTTTCCCTGCGGGAGATATGCGCGACGCGAACGAGCATCATCGCATATTCCCGCGGCGCAAGCCTCCTCACGGCCGAGACGCCCTCCACGACGACGAAAGGGAGCGTGAGGGCTATCAGCGCGATCGTAGCGAAACATATGCCGGCCAGAGCCGCCCCCCAATCTGAATAGCCCCAGTAACCGTTGCCGGAGACAAAGCTCCATGGCAGACCAGCCAGCCCTGCCAGCTCTTGGGGCCAGCCGGGGAAGCCGGCTCGCCAATCGGCAACACCCATGAGTTTCAACCGTGCCTGGATTTCAGGGATTTGCAAGTACCACGGAGAAACCAGAGCCGCTATGAACGCTCCTCCCAGGAAGATCAAGCGACGATCAAACCGACCGGGGAAGAGCAGCAGCCACGAACCACAGCCCGCCAGAACGAACGCGAAATAATAATGCGTGAGCAGCCCGGCCGCGCCACTGAGCACCCACAAGAGGAATGGCAAGACTCCGGTTCGCCGCCGATGCAGGATCAGGCTGAGCCACACACTGCTCAGCGAGAAGAACCAAAGCAGCGAGTATGATCGAGCCTCGGTTGAATAGTAGAGGCTTGCCGGCGCGAACGCAAAAAGCACGCAGGCCATGAGGGCGGTCTCTCTTCCTGAGATCTCTCTGCCGATGAACCATACCAATGGAAAGGCCGCGACCCACCACAGGAGCGAAAGACTTCGCGCGGCCGCGTCGCTGGTTCCCACCATCCGCGTCCAGCCGTAGAGCAACAGGACATTGAGCGGTGGGTTGGTCGAGAAACCAAGTGCGCGTAACACTCGTCCCGGCCCGGCAACGGGCTCGTCATGCTTCAAGTAACGCCGGTAGAACGTAGCCGGGACCGGCTTCGGCAACTCGATGAAATCGCGGGGATCGGAGCTGCCTTCGAGGACAGCCCACTCACTGTGGCCGGTAGCCGCCGCAAGCGACAACAGCTCATCGACCCAAAGTCCCTGCCGATTGAGCAACGGTGCTCTTAGTAATGCGCCCCCAGCGAGAGTTATCGCCGCCAGGACAACGACATACCGGCGTGGAATTATTGCCCGCCCGCGCTCTTGCGGCGGTATGAGCCAAAATGGCTTGCCTGCCTCTGTTTCACGCTCCTTTGCGCTCGACCAGACCAGGCGAAGCATTACAATCCCGGCGAGCGACAGGAGCAGGATCGGGTTGATGAAAACGCCGATTCCGACCTCCGTTCCTGCGAGGAGATAATACTGCTTCGGGATCATCAGCAGGCCGAACAAAAGTGCTATTGCCCAGTCGGTCCTGGATCGCTTGTCCGACTCGATGAAGAGCAGCATCGGCAGGTAACACTGCAGTAGCGTGTAGTCCGTCGACATTGCGGGAAGGCAGACCTGCGCAACTACCAGCAACGCGACAATCTCCCATAGCTCCACTGATTTTCGCCGCCGGAAGATGAAAGCGCAGAACCCAACCAGCAGTACGGCCCCCACATAGGTATAAACATCGGACAGATGCAGCAGTGACTCGGGCCCATACGTCTGGGGCGACCAAAGCAAGTAAACGTACTTCCACATCCCGAAGAAGCTGTGGCCGAAGGCGAGCCCCTGGTCGCCGATCGCGTACCGCTCCTGCTGAGCGCCCAGATTTGCGAGCCAGCCGGCCAGGTTCCCGCGGAACGTTCCCTTGAACAGAAGTAGACTGCCCACGGTCAACGCGGCAGCCAGGCTCACCGAATAGCAGGCTGCCAGGAATCGCCTATCGAGCAAGAGCAGGACAGCGAACACGATTCCGAACGGTTTGCAAGCTACCGAGAGCGCCAGCATGGTGGCCGCCGCGTAATACCACTTCCTGCGATAGAACAGCAGGAAGGAAGCGTTGAACATGAAAACCCAGACTTCCAGGTTGGCGCGGTCGAGCGTGAAGAGAACCGGATAGGAAAGGAACGTGAAGATCAGCACGTTGCGAATCGTGCCCGGCACGGAGGCGGCTTGCAGCGGCCGCCACAGGTAGGCCATGAAGAAAACGATGAACGAGAGCGTGACGAACCAGAGCGAGGGCCAATCTCCCATCAGAAAAACGATGGAAGTGAGCGCGTACATGAATGGGAGGTAGGGGGAAACGAATGCCGGATGCGGCCGGTACGGGTCGAACCAGCCGCCCTGGTTGAACCAGTCCATAAACCGGTCGTCGGGCCTGAAGAGAAAGGTGTTGTACGGATAAGGAAGGTTGAAATAAAAGACGTTGAGATAGTGGCAGATCACAGCGGCCACAAAGCCTGCGACAATCACTGTCCCAATAAGATTTTGCTTGGCGGACCTGGTCATCGGCCTCGTGGCCAGGACCAGGAAGAGCGCGACGAAGGCGATGACCAGGATGCGGGCAAGATCGAAGGCCAATTGAGCCGCCCGCATCGGCCGCGCCTGACGGACTATGACGGTGGCATGTCGAATTTCTCCGTGGAAAGGTCTTTCCGGGCTGTAGCCGCGCCCGATCACGACATTGTTCGCGGAGAAACCCGCCGCCGGCGAATAGTCCAAAGTGGACCACGGCCGGTCGTCGAGGCGGACACTTACGTACCGACCGGTAAGAGCCTTTAGTTCAAGCGCGTGCCAAATCCCGGGCCGGATGTCTTCCAGATAGATCACGCGTAGTTGGTCCGGCGCGCCAGGGGCTTTGATCAGCAGCGCGAGTGTCGATCCGTGAAGCTCGAGACGAATGCCCCGGTTGCCGTCGTCGGTCTGCAGCAGGTTGGGGTAACCGTTGGCGTCGCGGACACGAAACTTCAGCGTCGCGGCGAAGTAAATTTCGTCGCTCCCGAAATTGCCGATCGATGCAGGCCTGGTGTCCGGATACAGGTATGGAGCAGGAGTGAAAACGAGTTGTTGAGCACCGAACAATCGAGCTACGTCGATGAACTCGTTGCGCAACGCCCCGAAGGCGGCGAAGAGGACAATTGCGAGGCCGGCAAACAAAACCAGTAAGGGATTTGGGATTTCCTTCAGAAGAAGGATGTATCGCAGCGTCATTTGGCCCGCGGCCAAGGCGAGGACTGCTAAGGAGGCGACGAGCAGGAAGCGCGCAAGATAAACGGCCACCCGGCCCAGCCACAGGGGCCGGGCCTGACGGACGATGATGGTGGCGTCACGGATTTCTCCGTGGAAAATTCTTTCCGGGCTGAAGCCGCGCCCGATCATGATTTTGTTCGCACTGAAAGGCGATGCCGAATCGTCCAGGGTGGACCACGGCCGGTCGTCAATGCGGGCCGTTACGTACTGTCCGGCGAGGGCCTTTAGCTCAAGCGTGTGCCAGGCTCCGGGCCGGATGTCCTCCATATTGATCGCGCTTAGTTGATTCGGCGCGCGAGGGTCCGTGATCAGCAGCGCGAGTGTCGATCCGTGAAGCTCAAGACGAAGGCCCCGGTTGGAATCGTCGGTCTGCAGCAGGTTGGGGTAACCATTGCTGTCGTGGATGCGAAACTTCAGCGTCGCGGCGAAATAAATTCCGCGGTTCCCGAAACCGGCGATGGATGCAGGCTTGGTGTCCGGATACAGGTATGGGGGAGGAGTGAAAACGAGTTGTCGAGTGCCGGACAATCGAACTACATCGATGAACTCATCCCGAAACGCCCCCAGCGCGCACAGGAATACGATCGCGAGGCAGGCAGACAAAATCAGCCAGGGCCTCGCGACTCGGTTTGGCAGGCCGCGCAGCCTCGGTTTGAATCCGAATTTCATCTATTGACGGAGTCGATCCACTTGTTCCGCGGCTGCGGGAGGTTCAGAGCTCGACCAGGTTGGACGAGACCATTGTAATCCCGGTCAACGACCGAAGCAGGATCGAGTTGATGCGAACAGGCCGCTGAAATTGCCAATACGTCCAAGAGCAGCTCACTGACCAACGAAAACGACAGCCACTGAACGTGCGTTGCACCCATGACACAAAGGGGGCCAGCCCCTTATGCGCCGGGCCTTGGACCTTCGCCGATCAGACCCGCCCTACATCCCCAGGACGAAAAATGGCAAAATGACATGATTATGACGAAATGCTCACCGTCATTATTCGATCTTTTTGTGCATCGCCGAGGAACGCGGCCAGAATCGAGGATAACGATCCCGGTACAAACCGGACCCGGGCGGCAGAGGTACGATCAGAGCCAAAGCGCCGACGATGAGCCGCGCGGAAACGACGCGATGACTATAATGCGGTCGCGTCGGCGCCGCCGGTCGGCGTCGCAGGCATCAGTCGAAGAGCCTGTGGTAGGCGATCGCGGCTCAACCTTACAACGCTCGCGCGGCAGAACGACCGCCCACGTCGGATTGAGTCTCCGGATTGAGCCT
Source organism: uncultured delta proteobacterium (assembly GCA_963749215.1). Taxonomy (GTDB): domain Bacteria; phylum Desulfobacterota; class Binatia; order Binatales; family Binataceae; genus CAVVMA01. Next base: position 399,998 of record CAVVMA010000015.1, read on the forward strand.
CCAGATACGGATCCGCGGGCCTGGGCGTTCCATGCTGCGGATGTGCCGGAACGGCACATAGAAGGCATCGTTTGGGTCGAAGACCGGTGCTGGAGCGCCCTCTTTTACCGGATCGAGGTCGAACAAAAGAGTGGCGTCGGAATTCAGCTCTGCGAGCTGCTCCTCGGTAGGGCCAGGCGAATACAAGGGCAAATTTGGAAGGCTGTCCGCAATGACCCAGGAAATGTTGGATGTCCGCAGCCACTCTACGTCCGGCATCTCAACAATCTGGCAACGGGCCGGCACGGGCGGCTTGCCATAGAGATTCCCAAAGTCGGTGACCGCGATGACGGTCCCCTCCGGAATGTGCTCGGCAATCCATTGCCCCGCAAGAGTCCGCGTGTCGGTCTCGAGCAGAAGCCGGTCGAGTTGAATATCATGAATCAGCGAAGGCGCGAGTATCACGGCCAGCAGAATCAGTCCGAGCTGGACCCCGCGTCTGCTTCCCAGCCGAGCCGAGGCGAAGCCGATCAGATCGGCGGCAAGAAGGCCGGCAAGCAATGCCATGGCCAGCAACGGATTCAGGACATATCGGAAAAAGAGCGGCGGATTGCCGATGATCAGGCTCAAAAACGATGCGACGATGAACGCGAGCAGAGCAATCACGCCGGGCCGCGGGCGAAATATCGCCCAAACGATAGAGACCAGCATGAAGGCCATCAGCGAGACTCCTATGCTGTCGGGCACGGCGTGCATCAATATCCACCACCACCCACGAGCTTCGAGCCAGCCGGGGCCCCACGCCTGGTTCAGGATGTACCAATGGATGGTTTGCGCAAAATCGAGGAAAAAGTAGGGCGTCGCACAAAAGAAAGTGAGCGCCGTCATAACACCGGCTGCGTAAATTCGGACGTCGCCCAGAGCACTCAGGAGCGGCCGGTGCTCCCGGTGTCGCGCTTCAAAGTGCGCGACCAGAATGCCAACCACTATGGCGCCTGCTCCGTAGTGCGTGGCCGCGGCAAGGCCGGCGAAGAATCCGGCGAGCGCGTAATCCAAAAGGCGGCCTCGGTACACAATCCGCAACATCATGGCTATAGCCAGAGCGAGCCACAGGCCCGCCGGCACCTGCATCTTGGCAAACTTGGACTCGCGCACGTGGAGGGTCATGACGGTCACGACCGCCGCGGAAGCGAGCGCGGCAGTTGGACCGAATACTGGCTCAGCGGCCAGATAGAATGCCGCTACGGTAGCGGTGCCCATCGCCGCCGAGACATATCGGCTGACACGAACCGCCGGGGCGAGATTGTCGGCGTCGAAGACCGCGTGAAGGTCCCTGCCCCCACCGCTGGCCGTTGCATACGCGCGCATGATCCCGTGGAGCAGATAAAACTGTGCTGCCGGATAGGCTACGAAATGAGGGTTCCAGTCGTCCTCAAACCCCAGCGCATACGGAACGGACTCGTCCTCGTCGGGGCGATAGTGCTGAGGCAGGCCGAAGCTCGTTCCGGTAAACCGCAAACAGCCCGCCGCCAGGACCAGGGCCGAGAGGACAAGAACCCGCATTTTCATGCCGATGGCCGGATGAGCCGGCCAAAGCGTTCCAGGGGCTACGGAGGCAGAGTAAATCTCGGCCAGGGGAAGCAGCAGCGGGCGAAACACGATGGTTCCGGCCAGTGCCAGGAGCAAAATCGGGTTGATGAGGACGCCGATCCCGACCTCCGTTCCCACGAGCATCCCCGGCTCTGTTCCCGCCATGAGCTGATACTGCTTCGGGATCATCAGCAGTCCGAACAGAATCGCTATTACCCAGTCGCTTCTCGATCGCCGGTCCGACTCGATAAACAAAAGCATTGGCAAATAGCACTGCAGCAGCGTGTAGTCCGTCGATACATAGGGAAGCCAGACCTCTGCGACTACCAGCAACCCCACGATCTCCCACAGCTCCAGCGATTTCCGCCGCCAGAATATGAAGCCGCAGAGCGCCGAACCCAGGGCGGCCGCCACGTACTTATAGACCGCGGCCATACTATAGATCGCGGCCATATAGATCGCGGGCGTATTCGACCCCCAACCGTAGACATATTGCGGCAACGAAAGGTAGTAGATGTACTTCCACATTCCGAACAGACTATGGGCGAAGGGAAATCCCTGGTCGGCGATCACGTAAATGCGTTGGTAGTTTTCCAAATTTCCGAGCCAGGCGGCCAGGTTCCCGTGGAATGTTCCCTTGAATAGGAACAGACTGGCCAGGTCCAGCGCGACAGCCAGGCCGATCGCATAACAGGCTGCCAGGAATCGCCGATCGAGCAGAAGAAGGACGATAAGCACCAAGCCGAACGGCTTGCAGGCTACGGAGAGCGCCAGCACGGTGGCCGCCGCGTAATACCATTTTCTTTGATAGAACAGGAGGAAACAACCGCTGAAAATAAAGGTCCACATCTCAAGATTGGCGCGGTCGAGTGTGAAGAGAACCGGATAAGAAAAGAACGTATAAATCAGCACGTTGCGGATCGTGCCGAAGACCGACTTGGCTCGCAGCGGCCGCCACATATATGCGACGAAGAAACCGACGAACGAAACCGTGACGATCCAGAAGGATGGCCAATATCCCGCCAGAGTAATAATGGAAGTGATCGTGTACACGAATGGGAAGTAGACGAGCACTCCCTCCGCAGACGGCCGCGTCCGGTACGGGTCAAAGTAATCGCGCGCGTTTTTGAACCAGTCCATGAACTGGTCGTCGGGCCTGAAGAGAAAGGTGCTGTACGGATAAGGGAAGTGAAAATAAACTGTGTTGACATAGTGACAGATCGCGGCGGCCACAAAGCCCGCGATAATCACGATGCCTATAACATCTTGCTTGACCGACCTGCTCATAAGTATCCGATGCGCACTTGCATCGAGCCCGTCCTCGATATCGCCGGTAACCTCTGCTTGCAGTACCGGGGCATTTAGCCGCGGGTGGGTTCTAGGCCACGGCCGCAGGCGCTCCCGCTTGGGAAAGCCCCCGCGGGGCGAACCATGATAATACCCGCCAACGATAGCAGCAGGATCGGGTTAATAAGAACGCCGATCCCGACCTCTGTTCCCGCAAGAAGAAAATACTGTTTCGGGACCATCAGGAGCCCGAAGACGATCGCCGTTACCCGGTCGAGGCTGGACTGCTTGTCCGATTCGATGAAGAGCAGCATTGGCAAGTAGCAATGCAGTAGCGTGTAGTCCACCGACACATAAGGAAGAACGACCTGCGCAACCACCAGCAACCCGACGATCTCCCATAGCTCCAGAGACTGCCGCCGCCAGAAGATGAAACCGCAAAATGCCACAAGCAAGAAAGCCGCCACATACCTGTAGATGTCGGCCAAATGCGAGACTGACTCGAACCCATAGGTCTCGGGCGACCAGAGGAAGTAGGCGTACTTCCACATCCCGAACAAACTATGGCCGAAGGGCAGTCCCTCGTAGCCGAGTCCGTATTTGATCTGAAACAGTCCCAGGTTCGCTCGCCAAGTGGTCAGGTTCTCGCGCAACGTTCCCGGGAACACGAGCATGCTGCCCAAGTTCAGCGCACCGGCCAGACCGACCGCGTAGCAGGTTTCCACGAATCGCCGATCGAGCAGGAGAAGGACCGCAAGCACGATGCCGAACGGTTTGGAGGCTACGGAGATCGCGAGCATGGTGGCCGCCGCGTGATACCGTCTTTTGCGATAGAGCAGCAGGAAGGAAGCGTCGAGCATAAAAATCCATATCTCCGTGTTGGCGCGGTCGAGCGCGAAGAGAACCGGGTAAGAGAGGAACGTAAAGATAATCACGTTGCGAAGCGTGCCGAAAACCGAGCGAGCTTGCAGCGGGCGCCACTCGTATGCGACAAAGAACCCGATGAACGAGAGCATTGCGAAGCAGAAGGATGGGCCATAGCCCAGAAGAAAGACGATGGAAATCACTAGGCACAGGAAGGGGAAGTAGGAATGCCGCCCGGAGGTGAACGCCGGGTAGGGGTTAAACAAGATCCCGCGCAAGCTGGAGGGGACGTAAGGCTGGAGCGCATCGTGTACTCGGTACGGGTCAAACGAGATGCGAACCAGGTTGAACCAGTCCATAAACTGGTCTGTGCGCTTGAACAAAAACGTGCTGTACGGATAAGGAAGGCTGAGGTAAGTGGCGTTGACATAGTGATCGATGGCAGCGACGACGAGGCCCCCGACGATCACGATGGCTATAACGTCTTGCTTGACCGGCTTGGTCATAAGTATCCAACGCCGTCTTGGCGTCGAGACTCGTCTCTCATGTCTTTGATGGGCTCTAAAGGCAAGGGCGGAGCAGTGAACGGCAGGGGGTTGTAGGAGGCCGCGGCGGCGGACGCCGCCTGAGGAAGCGCCTTGGGGCGAACCATAATAATCCCGGCCAGCGACAGCAAAAGGATCGGGTTGATGATCACGCCGATCCCGAGCTCGGTTCCGTTGAGGAGATCATAATGCTTCGGAATCATGAGCAGCCCGAACAGAACCGCTATTATCCAGTCGTCCCCGGCTTGCCGGTCCGACTCGATGAAGAGCAGCATTGGCAAGTAGCACTGCAGCAGCGTGAAGTCAGGCGACACATAGGGAAGGCACACCTCCGCAACCACCAACAGCCCGACGACCTCCCATATTTCCAGAGATTTCCGCCGCCAGACGATGAAGCCGCATAACGCCAGCAGCAGGAAAACGGCTACATACCCATAGACGCCGGCCAGATGAGACACTGACTCAAACGTAAACGTCTGCGGAGACCAAAGGAGGTAAACGTACTTCCACATCTCGAAAAAACTATGGCCGAACGGGAGTCCTTGATAGCCGATCGCGTAGCGGATTTGATCGGCTCCCAAACTCGCTATCCAGATTGACAGGTTATCGCGGAACGCTCCCTTGAAGAGTAGCAGACTGCCCAGGGTCAGCACGCCGGCCAGCCCGACTGAGTAGCAGGCTTCCAGGAACCGCCGCTCGAACAGGAGAAGGGCAAGCAGCACTATAGTGAACGGTTGGCAGGCCATGGCAAGCGCCAGCATCGTTGCCGCCGCGTAATACCGCTGCTTGCGGTATAACAGCAGGAAAGAGCCGCTGAGGATGAAAATCCACATCGCCAGGTCGGCGAGGTCGAGTGCGAACAGAACCGGATAGGAAAGGAATGTGTAGATCAGGACGTTGCGAATCGTGCCGGCGACCGACTCGTCCTGGAGCGGGCGCCACAGATATGCAACGAAGAAACCGATGAACGAGAGCGTGATGAACCAGTAAGACGGCCATTCTCCAATCAGAAAAAGGACGGAAGTGATCAAGTAAAGGAATGGAAAGTAGGCGCGACGGATTCCCGACGCCGCCTGGTACGGATCAAACGCGACGCCCTGCAAACTGAACCAGCCCCTGAGCTCGTTGTTGGCGGGGAGAAAACTGGTGTACGGATAGCTGAGGTTGAAATGAGCGCCGTTTACATAGTGATAAGTCGCCGCGGCCACAAAGCCCGCCATGATCACCATGCAGATAGCATCTTGTTTGACCGACCTGACCATAAACCCCTTATCACATGCGCCACTTCGAGGCTCGTCACCGGAAATCTTCGGCGACGTTGGTTGCAGCAATACTTAGTTGCTCGTGTAGTACCAGACCAGGTTAGTTATCGTTGCCGGCTGGGTCGCCCCGAACGCGCTCGCGTTGTTGAACAGGAACTGCGCCGTTGAGTTGAACCTGATAGGGTCGAGAACATTCAATCTATATGCGCCGACGTTATAGCCCCCCACATAGTAGCTTCCGCTAATTGTGGTACAACCTAGAAAATCGGTTGCAAACACTCCCGAGCTCCAGTCAAAGGAGCTGCCGAAATAGTCTTCCGTACCGGATGAAGTGATATTCACATTGCCATCTATGTTCCATTGGGGCTCGGTTTCCAGGCTCGCGCCGTATACCGAGTAGAAATACGCGTAGACGCCCCAGATTACTCCGGGACCATTAGATACGCTGAACAGCGGCGTGGTATTGTCCACTGGGTAGGTATTTATGTTAAATATCGCGTGCAGATGCGAGTACCGGCCCCAATTGAGACCGCTGTTGAGGTGGTAGCCTATGTCCCACCAGACTGTCTCACCGCTGGCGTTAGCTAAAGTGATCCTTGTGTGAGTCGTGAAGGGCGCGGTGACGTAGCTGGTGTAGCTCACTCCTCCCTGGCCGTTATTGTTGTAGACCATATAACGGGACCGGAATGAAGCAGCGCCACCGCGGGCAGCAACCCAGTCCAGAAGAAACGTATTGACCGAGGGTGTCGCGCAGGACGTATTGAAGTCCGCATCCTGGCAGATTTGTATTACCTCATTGCCGGTCGGCGACTGGATAATAATCGAAATGAAATCGATCTCACCTTGCCCGGTCACGTCCATGAGAGGGTAGCTGTCACCAAGTATTACTACCGCCTTCTGCGCGACCTGATAGGATGTGCCGGGATCGTTGGGAGGCCACGCGCCGGGCCAGGTAACACTGCCGGCGGCTGCTGGGCCCTGCACTCCGGTCGCGCCGGTAGGCCCCGCGGGGCCCGTCGCTCCCGTGGCGCCGAACCCACCCGTCGCCCCGGCAGGTCCCGACGGTCCCGAAGGACCGGTCGGACCCGCTGGTCCCGATGTTCCTGACGGTCCGGAAGGACCCGTCGGTCCGGTGGGTCCCGACGCTCCCTTCGCTCCCGAAGCGCCCGATGCCCCTGAGGGTCCCGAGGCTCCCGAAGCTCCTGAAGCACCAGTTGCCCCTGAGGGTCCCGACGGTCCCGAAGGACCCGTCGGACCGGTGGGTCCCGACGCTCCCTTCGCTCCCGAAGCGCCCGATGCCCCTGAGGGTCCCGAGGCTCCCGAAGCTCCTGAAGCACCAGTTGCGCCTGAGGGTCCCGACGGTCCCGAGGGACCCGTCGGACCGGTTGGTCCCGACGCTCCCGATGGTCCCGTAGCACCAGTCGGACCCGCGGGTCCCGATGCTCCTGACGGTCCCGAAGCGACACCCGTCGGGCCGATGGGCCGGCCGACGCTCCCGACACTCCGAGCCCGTCGGACCGGTAGGTCCCAATGGACCTACCGCTCCGCTAGCTCCCACAGCACCCGTCGGACCCTGTAAGCCCGTGCCCCCCTTCGCACCGGTGAGTCCCGCCGGACCCTGCGCGCCACTCGCGCCCATCGGGCCAGTTGGTCCCGATGCGCCCTGCGGTCCGACCGGTCCAGTCGCCCCGGTGGGTCCTTGTGGCCCCTGAGCTCCGGTTTTGCCCGTCGGACCGGTGGCTCCGGTGGGGCCCTGCTCATTCACCGCGACGAAGGTCTCGGACTTTCTGCACTTGCTCGCCCCCGTGACTCCCCGTACGGCGTCGGTCTTTTTGTTCACGCAGAAGTAGATGGCTTGGGCGTTGGCCGCCGATGCGCTCCAGAGCACTCCGAATATCAGCGACGCGACAATAGCCACTCGCCTCCAGTGGCCATCGCCAATCATCGGCCCAAGAGTCGCTCCGCGCATCGCTGCCTTTCTAACCATGCCTAAGCATAGAGAAGCACGAACTTTAGGCTGACCGAGGCGTCAAAGTCAAAGGTCAAATCGCAGCGGTGGACGGTCGATGCAGATAACGGCTAGTTTCATTGACCTCCTTATAGGCGTTATTTCACGCGGAGCCGTGTTGAGTTCGGTCTTCTATATCGTTGGTAACTTCTAGTTGCAATAGCGCGGCTAGTTGCGATAACAGGGGATGTTCGGCAGTGAGCGAAAACCCCGCCCGCGCTCGGCATCCTCGCTAGACCGGCCTTGACGCGACGAGCGTGAAGCGGCTCTTGAGTCTGAGAAACGGCGCTTCCAGTATGCGATAAGAGGCCGCGGCCACCAGCACCGTCAGCGCAAGGGCGAGCAATGCGAAGGGGCCCATCAGAGCTTCGCGAGCTCGCGCCGTCCTACGGTTGGGAGGAAAACAGATCATTTCCGCTAACGCGATCGCGAGGCCGTGGTAGACATAAAGGCCGTATGAGATTTTGCCTAACCAGGCCAGCGCGCGAACCGGACCAGACGTGATGTCGGTGTGGCCGATGCCGATGACTGCGACCAAGAGAGCGGCGCACGCCAGAGCCGCGATCGGATACGCACACAGTTGTTGTCGCGTGGTGATCGTCGGTTCAAATATCGGGCAATAGTACGATACCAACGCAAAAGTTATTACTGCCGCAAATATCACCGCGATTCGCGCACCTCGACCCAGGGCTGCTCGCAGTCTCTCGCCAGGCACCATCGCGAGCAGGATGCCGACCGCGATGGGATCCAAACGCGAGAATGTGTTGTACCAGACGGGCTTTCCGAAGTTGCCGCGAATCGACAATATAAGGCGCGCGAGGGTTGCTGCGATGAGCAACCCAATCGCGCACATCGCGAGCGCGCGCGCTCTCATCTTTCGGACTGCCCAGGGCCACGACAAATAGAATTGCTCTTCGACGGAGACGCTCCAGAGCGGGTAGATAAGAATATTAAGAGGTCCAAGAGAACCCATCGCGAAGTTTCCGACGAAGAACGCAAATGCCACGAAGTAGGCGGGACGAACCGCAAAGGGCGCCGATATGGTGGACAAGACAAAGGCGAATCCCAGGAAGAAGAAATAGAGTGGCCAGATTCGCAGGATGCGCCGAGCCAGAAAAGATCGCATGTCGACGGTTCCGGTCTGCGCCCGCTCGCGCAGAAGCAGGCTGGTGATCAGGTAGGAGCTGAGTGCGAAAAACAGATCGACTCCAAAACCCCCTGCGCGGAATACCGTGTGAAGCGTGGGATCGCTGAGCGAGCCCATTGCGTAAAGACGAGAGCCAATGTGGTCGGCGAATACGCCCAGGAATGCGAAGAAACGCAGGACGTCCAATTCGGGCAAGTAAAAGCGCTCCGCGGATTCGGCAACCCGGGGATTCGACGCGATTGAATATCGCACGCTGGCGCTCATCGAATACTGCGGCCTCGGACGCGATCATGGCAAACTTCCAACGCCATCCAGTGCTGGATAGTGCGCGCTCCTGCTCTTGTCAATCAGCCGCCCGGCCGCCATGCCGCGCGCTGTCGCGAGACACTCTGCGCCCGTGTTCATCCGGGAATTCTCATGCCATCGAATCGCTACCTCAGTTGGATTCATTCCTCGGATCTTCGCAGATGCTGCGAGACCGTGTGTGCGATGCGCCGGCCCTCCCTGACAGCGTAGTTGGTTCCCCGATCTTCGGGATAGATCTGCGCCATCGAGGCGATGAAGAACCCCTCCAGCGGCGTCTCGGAAGCAGGAATGAGATCGCGGTAGCCGCGCGATATAACCGGCTGGGCATATGATGCGCGCCATACGTGGTAGGCTCGAATCCAGCCGTCATCGAAGCGCGGAAACATTCGTTTGAGGTGAGACAGGCTGTATTCCTTTACCTCCCGGTCTTCCATTCGATAGAGCGGGTCGCTGACCTCCAAGTACTTTGACAGGTAGACAATGTGCCGGCCCCCATAGGTCTGGGCGGGTTCGAAGTTGGTGTGTTCAATGATTCCCACAAACGGGAAGTTCGGATCGGCCACGTTCAGCCAATAGGTCTCGGACAGGCTGCGATCGAGCTCGAGTACAAGGCAGATATTCGCAAGATAGCGGATTCGGCGCAGATCGCTGACGAAGGAATCCGGGACGTGAGTTTCGAGCAAAGAAGCCACGATCGGCAGAGCCGGCGTCGCGATCACCGCATCAGCGGCAATCTCGCCCGCCGTAGTGCGCACGCCTCTGACCTGTCCGTGTTCAACCATCAGGCCGGTCACGGAGACCCCGGTCTTGACGGTTCCGCGCAGGGCGGCGATTTCCGCGGCGATACGCTCGGCCAGGGCGGCAAACCCGCCGCGGTAATAGGCCAGGACCTCGCTGCCCCGGCTGTTGCGGCTGCCGGCGCGGAGCTTCAATTTGTTCCACAGCCAGACCGCGGCAACTTCCGGCGCGTACGACCCGAACTTCCCCCGCAGGAGAGGCTCCCATACTACCCGGTAAATTTCCGAACTGCCTAGCTGCGAGAGCCATTCAGCCACGGTGATCGACTCGAGACTGCGCCAGTCGCGAACCGTGCGCGCACGCACGACCAGCAGTCCCAGCCGCACCCGATTCGGCAGGCTCAACGCGCTGAATCTCAATACGTCCAGAGGCGTGCTGAGCTTGAAAAAATTGTTCGCGTAGTACATTCCGGTGCGAGTTGGCCGATAAACGACACGGTCCTCGGTGCCCAGCTCGCGAATGAGATCGATAACGTGCCGATCACTGGTGAACCAGTGATGGTAGAACTTTTCGAGCTGCGTGCCACCGAAAGCGAAGCTCCCTGCGAGCCCGCCCACGACATTGTCGGCTTCGAGCACCGTTGGCCTGATACCTTGACGGGCCAGTTCATAGGCCGCCGCGAGGCCGGTGAACCCGGCGCCGATCACGACAACGTGGCTGTTTCGAGCTCCCGTCAAGTCCCGGTTGCAACCATCGTGGATGAGAATCAAGTCTCAGAGATCGCTCGATGCCGCGTCGGTCGACTCTCGACATCAGATAGCATGGTGCCCATCGTATGGCATAGAGCTGATGTCTTGAGTCCGAAAGGCGGAGCTTGATACAACATGTTGGTCGAAGGTCGCGAATTTGCATTCCAAGCCGTGTTGTTGGCGAGTGCTATGTCACGGTTCGGGTTCACGGCTGCCCGGCGCGTTCGTATCCGTGAGTGAGAAAGCCTAATGGGCCGGTTTACACGGGTCGTCGCGCGGATTTGCGATCGGTTCCTGGGCGAGCGCGTGATTGCGTCCCTGGCGGTCCCGGTCATCGTTGGTGCAGTCGCTCTACTATACGGCATAGACATTTGGTCAGGGCTCGTGATGCGCGATTCGGGCGTTTTCCTTTACGTCGGCGACATCGTCAGGCATGGAGGCGCTCCCTATGGCGATGTGTGGGACCATAAGGGAGTCCTCATCTATTTGCTGAACGCCTTGGGCGCCGCACTGACGCCGAATGCCGGCGCCGGGGTGCTGATCCTTGACGCGACTGGCGTGGCCGCGGCCTTTCTCTTGCTGTACAGACTTCTAACGACTTTGTTTTCCGCCGGCATCTCGCTGCTGGCGGTGCTCTCGGGGTTCGCGGGCTTCATGATCGTGTACGACCAGGGGAACCTGACCGAGACTTTCGCCTTACTGGGTCAGGTGGTGGCATTGTGGGTCTTTTTCGAATATCTGCGACGCCGCAGGGTATCTTCCCTGTTGATGCTGGGTGCTGCTGCCGCATGGTGCGCCTGGCTGCGGCTGACTCTGGCGGCAACTCCTCTTGGCTTGGCGCTGGCCCTTCTCTTCATAAGGCCAAGGGAGCCGGCATCGATAATGATGCGGGCCGCGATCATCGGGCTGGGCTTTCTCGCCCCATCGATCGCGCTTGTCCTTTATCTGTATGCGGTGAGCGCGATCGGCCCCGCGATTGACCAGTTTCTCGCCTACAACTTCGCCTACGTACAGGCCTCACCGGATAGTCGAATTTCCAGCCTGCTTGCCCTTCTGGGACAGCTCGCGCCCAACCTGACGCTGGGACTGGTCGCGTGCGGCGTAGCAGCGGTGATCCATGGCGCCCGCGCGTCACGTCCTCGTTTCGCCCACGCCAATGCGACCGCGGTTGGCCTGCTCGCCGCCCTTACCCTTGAATGCTCGATGGTCACAATATCGGGGCGCGGCTATCACCATTACGCCGTATCGCTGCTGCCGATTTTTGTGGTGCTATCTGCCTATGGAATCGATGGGGCGGCGCATCTGCTTACCATCCTCGGAGTCGAAACCGGGCAACGAGCCTTGGGGTTGGCTCTTGGGGTAGTTCAACTGGTGGTGCCGATCAACCGGGTGGCGAGCGACATCGCCGGGCTGCAGAGCAAGGCTATCGCGCAGCGGGCGGTGGTCAGTGAGATCCGCGCGCTGACGGCCAAGAATGACACCGTCTTGGTCTATGGCAATGACCCGGCCTTGAACTTTCTCGCCGATCGCCGCGCCCCGACGCGCTACGTCTACCAGTATCCCTTGATAACTCTCGGCTATGCCGCGCCGCAGATGGTGCAGGAGTTCATCGAACAAGTGAGCACTCACCCGCCCGGGTTGATAGTCGACGTGCGCAATCCACGCTTCTCGCCGTTGTCCGGGGAAACCCCACTGCCAACGACTGGCGATCTCAGCGACGTCACCTCACTTGCCGCGTATCGGGCCGGCTACCGCAGCGACACCACCACGCTCGCCGTATTCCGTGCCTGGGTTACTAGCCATTACTCGCGCACCGGGAGCGTGCCTTATCTTTATGGAAACGTTGCGGATTTCTACCTTCCAATCCGGCGATAGGGCGAGCCGTGAGACTCGAACTGGCACCCGTAGTCATTGCGGTTGCCAACGCTGGTACTTCCAAATGCCGAACGGTCCGGAACCCTCGATCTCGGCGTCCTTGATCGCCATCCTACTCACCCAAGGTCGTTCGATGAGGTACCGCGCCTCCGCCTGGGCAGCCTTGCCAATGGCATCCAGGGCGGTGCTGCTGGTCTCTGACGTATTGAGCTTGAAAATTGCGCGTCTTACGCCAACATCCGCGTACGGTCGAAGCACACCTTCAACCGCCCGATAGTTGAATAGAGCCACTTCCTGGATCGAGCCGAAGGCCAGCACCGCCAAACAAACATATGTCGCCAGGCCGCTAGTCAGGCGAGCTGCCTTGGAGCATACCAGCGCCAGAAACATCATCGGCACCACCGGAACGCGAAGCGTGTATTGGTTGGATGCGCCATAGCCAATGACAAAAGTCGATACTACAATTGCCATGCTGGCGACCGTGCCCACCACTTCCCATCGCAATAACTGGTGGTATCTCGCAAGCCGGTACAAGCACACGCCTTGCAAGATAAACTGCAATCCTGCCAGCAGAAAACAAACGAAGAACGCCCACAACCAGCCCAACGCCGGGGAATGGCCGGCGACCGGCAGAAATGGGGCGACCGGCAGGAACGTAAAGCCGGTTTGCGGCCGCCTGATCAGGTACATCCACAGCATTGGCAGACCAATGATGGTTCCAACCAAACCGCTCAGGACGAACTGCATCAAGCGCTCGCGACGGTACCACGAGAACATCAGCACGTAGGGTGCGGCGCCCAGGCTGACGAACGCACTGCTGAACAAGGCGGAAGCCAGCAGACAACCCACAAGGAATGTTCCGCGTCGGGCGGAGCTTTCGAGAACGAAGTAAGCAAGGAGCAGGCTCATCGCCGCTACCAAATGGTGGGGTACCCAGAGAAGGAGGGTCGAGAAAGTGGAGAACTGCAATCGTACATGGAAGGTCTTCATCCACCAATCGTTATCCTGAAACGGTTCGACCATCGACACCAGCGATTGGAAGCCGGCATACGCAACCAGCAAAAATAATAGAGAGTAAAATCGGCGTCTGGAGTGGGCGAGCGAGGCGCACGCCCAGAGTACAAAGTACAGTATCAATCCATTATATAAGGCGCTGGTCCAAAACAATGACGACGCTACCGTAGAGCCCGGAAGCACTCGATAAATCAAGCACGACAAAATCCATGGAGCGTAGTAGAGACATAGGTATTGGCCGTCGCGGAATGGAGATGCCGGCGGAAAGCGCGGACTGCGGACGAGAGCAACCACCTCCTGAATGTGCCAGTAGTCGTCGTAGTCAATAGCATCGACGACGTACCCCAGATGTTGTTCTAGCACGTACCCGAATCGCGGCAGGGTATAGGCGAACCAGGCGAGCGAGAGGCAACAGAGAAGGAGCCTGCCTTCCCCGCGGCTGAAGGCCACCTGTGGTTGGCCGGGCGTGAGCCTGAGAGTGCGGAGGATGAAGAACGAGAGCGAGGCGGCAGCCAAATAGACGGGCACGAGGAAGGAACTCGGCAGCACGAACGCATTGAGCAGCGACATGGAGAGAATATTCGACATCAGAACGCCGATCGCCAGCTTTACTGGCCAATCCGGGAAGATGCGGGCGCCCGCGGAGGGCGTCGGCTGAGGGGTGTCCACGCCGCGAATCTACCGCGTCGGCTTACGGTCGGGAAGTGGCTATCCGCACGCTGCCGTCATTCGACATCGCGAGGAAACGCCCTCGACCTTCTACTCAGGGGATGGCAATCGCCGGGCGGAGTGGTCGGCCGGGCTCATCGCGCGTATTCGCCTCGGAACTTGTCTTGTCGCAGCCCCGCCGAACGCATGCCAATCGCGGATTGGCAAATCCCCGGCCACGCCGTATATTGGACGGACGAATAGCAGCGGACATGGCGGAGAGCGGTCTTTCCACGTTCAAGTCTGATGTCCATTGCGATGCGAGGAATGAGTTGAAAGTTGTCATTCTGTGCGGCGGCTTGGGCACCCGGCTCCGGGAGGAGACGGAATATCGTCCAAAGCCGATGGTTGATATCGGCGGCAGGCCCATCGTCTGGCACATCATGAAGGCGTTCGCCCATTACGGATTCAACGATTTCATTCTGTGTCTGGGCTACAAGGGCGACATGATCAAGGACTACTTCCTCAATTACGAAGCGATGAATTCGGATTTCACGGTTCATCTGGGCCGCTTCCACCAGATCGCTTATCACGGCTCCCACCTCGAACAGGACTTCCGGGTAACCCTTGCCGACACCGGGCCGGAATCCATGACGGGGGGCCGGATCAAGCGAATCGAGAAGTACATCGAGAGCGAGCCCTTCATCGTGACGTATGGCGACGGCCTCTCCGACGTCAACCCGGCGGACCTGCTCGCGTTTCACAAGAAGCACGGCAAGATTGCCACGGTTACTTCGGTGCGTCCCTACTCCCGTTTCGGCGTGCTCGACGTCGACGACAGCGGCAAGGTCTGCCGGTTCGCCGAGAAGCCGCAACTGGACGGATGGACCAGCGCGGGCTTTTTCGCATTCAACCGCGGCGTCTTCGACCTGCTCACCGGCGATGACTGCGTAATGGAACGGCAGACCCTTGCGCAACTTGCCACTGACGGCCAACTGATGGCTTATCGCCACGACGGGTTTTTCTTTGCGATGGATACGTACCGCGAGTACGAAGCCCTCAACGCGATGTGGAACAGTGGCAATGCACCGTGGAAGGTGTGGAAGTAACTATTTCCCCCGAACACGACACGATGACTCGCTCGCAATTCTGGCAGGACCGTCCTGTGCTGGTTACCGGAGGAACCGGCCTTGTGGGCGGATGGCTCGTCAAGCGGCTGCGCGCGGAAGGCGCGTCGTTGGTTTGTCTGATTCGGGACCAGGTGCCCAACTGCGAGTTGACGCGATCGGGCGACGATCAACGAGTAGTCGTCGTCAAGGGAGACCTGCGAGATCAGGAAATTCTGGAACGAACCCTGGGCGAGTACGAAATCGCGACCGTGTTTCATCTGGCGGCCCAGACGATCGTCGGCATCGCCAACCGCAACCCGATCTCCACCTTCGAGTCGAATATCGCCGGCACCTGGCGATTGCTCGAGGCCTGCAGGCGCAGCCCGGCGGTCGAGCAAATCGTGGTGGCTTCCTCCGACAAGGCCTACGGCGACCAGGAAAAGCTTCCATACGATGAAAGCACTCCGCTGGCGGGGCAGCATCCCTACGACGTTAGTAAGTCGTGCGCCGATTTGATCGCCCATGCTTATGCGGTCACTTACGAGTTGCCGGTAGCTATTACCCGATGCGGGAATTTCTACGGCGGCGGCGATCTGAACTGGAACCGTATCGTGCCGGGAACGATCCGCTCGGTGCTGAGAGGGCAGCGGCCGATAATCCGTTCCAACGGCCTGTTGGTGCGCGACTACTTTTATGTCGAAGATGGCGCGGCGGCGTATACGCTGCTGGCCGAGAAACTGGCGGCCGATCCGGCGCTCCGCGGGCGAGCGTTCAATTTTTCCAACGAGAACCAAATGACGGTTTTGGAGCTCGTCAAGCGGATCCTGAGCCAGATGGGATCGGACCTGGAGCCCGATGTGCGCAATCAGGCCGGCAACGAGATCCTCCGCCAGTATCTCAGTGCGACCATGGCGCGAAGCGTCCTGGGCTGGTCTCCGTTGTTCGATCTAACCGCCGGGATCGAGCGCACCGTTCGGTGGTATCGGGAGTTCATTGCGGATGCCGACCCGGACTGAACAGCTTCGCGAACAGATCCTCGCGCTGGTTACTGAGTACGTAGCCGAGGCTTTCCCTGCCAAGCCGTTCGTGCCGGGAGAGACTCAGGTGCCGGTGTCCGGCAAGGTATTTGACGCGGAAGACGTCCGTCATCTGGTCGATGCATCGCTGGATTTCTGGCTGACGACCGGGCGATTCGCCGACCAGTTCGAGAGGCAGTTTGCCGAGGTCTTCGGCACGCGGCACGCGATGCTGGTGAATTCGGGATCTTCAGCGAATCTGGTGGCGGTATCGACGCTCACCTCGCCCACCTTGGGCGAGAGACGGATCAAACCCGAAGACGAGGTCATCACCGTCGCGGCCGGGTTTCCCACTACGGTCAACCCGATCCTTCAGATCGGGGCGGTGCCGGTCTTCGTCGATGTAAACATTCCGACCTACGGCGTCGACATTACTCAACTGGAAGCCGCGCGGAGCGAAAAGACCAAAGCGGTCGTGTTGGCCCACACCTTGGGCAATCCGTACGATCTGGCCGGCGTCACCGCGTTCACCCGCAAGCACGGTCTATTTCTGGTCGAGGATTGTTGTGATGCCTTGGGCGCCACCTACGCCGGCAAGAAGGTAGGTACGTTCGGCGATTTGGCGACGGTCAGCTTCTACCCGGCCCATCACATTACGATGGGAGAGGGCGGGGCGGTGATGACCAGCAATCCCGCGATGAAAAAGATTGCCGACTCGATCCGCGATTGGGGCCGCGATTGCTGGTGCGCCCCCGGCAAGGAAAACACTTGCGGCAAACGGTTTGACTGGCAACTCGGCGATTTACCCCACGGCTACGACCACAAGTACACATATTCACATATCGGCTACAACCTGAAGGCAACCGATATGCAGGCGGCGGTCGGCGTGTCGCAGTTGAGGAAGCTTCCCGGCTTCATCGCGCGCCGGCGGGAAAACTTTCGCACGCTCTATGAAGGCTTGAGCGATCTGCAGCATCTTCTGCTCCTGCCCCAGGCGACGCCCAACTCGGAGCCGAGCTGGTTCGGATTTGCGGCCGCGGTCCGTCCCGACGCTCCGTTCACCCGGGACAAATTGGTCCACCATCTGGAAACCAGCAAAATCGCCACGCGCCTGCTGTTCGCCGGCAACCTGCTGCGCCAGCCCGCCTACAGGCGCGCCCCGCATCGCGCGATCGGCGATCTGAAAAATTCCGATTTCGTAATGAACCATGTGTTCTGGGTCGGCGTATATCCAGGGCTGAGTCAGCGCCAGATTGGCTACATGCTCGACGTCATTCACGACTTCTGTGCCCGCTTCTAGTATGGCGAATCCGCTGGCCGTGGACCTGGACGCGATCCTGGCCGGGACCGGTTCGCTCTGGGACCAGTTGCGCGATGCGCAGCTATTCGTGGCCGGGGGGACGGGATTCTTCGGATGCTGGCTGCTCGAAAGCCTCTGCTGGGCGCATGACCAGCTTGGGTTGGGCTGCAGCGCAACCGTCCTCACCCGCAACCCGGCCGCATTCGCTAGGAAGGCTCCTCATCTGGCCAGTCATCCGGCGATTACCGTGCTTCGGGGCGACGTGGAAACCTTCGAGTTTCCGCCAGGTCAGTTCCCGTTCGTCATCCATGCCGCCACCGAGGCCAGTGCCGCCCTGAATGTCAATCATCCGACCCGGATGTTGGATGTAATCATCGGCGGAACCCGCCGGATGCTCGAATTCGCCCGACAGGCAGGTACCAGGAGATTCCTCTTCGTCAGCGCCGGCGCCGTATACGGTTCCCAGCCGCCTTCGTTGACGCACGTTCCGGAGAGTTACGGAGGCGCGCCCGATCCGTTGGACCTGACCTCGGCATACGCCGAGGGCAAGCGCGTCGCCGAGTTTCTTTGCGCCACATGTCATGCCCGACACGGACTGGAGGTGACCATCGCCCGTTGTTTCGCCTTCGTAGGACCGTACCTGCCGTTGGACGTGCATTTTGCGATCGGCAATTTCATCCGCGACGCCTTGGCTGGTGGGCCGATTATCGTCGGCGGTGATGGCACGCCGCATCGTTCCTACATGTACGCGAGCGATCTGGCCGCCTGGCTGTGGACGATTCTTTTGCGCGGCCAGCCCTGCCGTCCTTACAACGTCGGCTCTGAGACGGCGGTCACTATCGGAGAACTAGCTCAAGTCGTCGCCGAGGTGTTCGAGGCCAGGGCGGGTCGCCGCCCGATCGTGAAGATTCTCGGCTCTTCTGCGGGGCGTTCCTGGTCCTACTACGTTCCTTCAACGCAGCGGGCGCGAGAGGAATTGGGCTTGCAGGAGTCGACCGACCTGCGCACCGCTATCTGGAAAACCGCCAAGTGGCATCGGTCTGGATACTGCCTGTCGGCATCGGCAGAGCCGGGGCGATGAGCGGCGGTTATCTGCGCTGCTTGCGATTCATCTCGTCAATTGCCTTGCCGTAGCGTTGCTCCATTAGCTGCAAGCGGGGATCGTCTTCGCTATAGATTACTGTGTAGTAGCTCTTTTTGTTCTTGAGCCACATCACTTCGAACTCAACCGCCTTCAGAAACGCTTCCGCCGGATTGGCAAGCGCTGCGGGGCACCCGAAAACAACCTTGCGGGTCTCGTATCGGTCCAGATGGCCGGGAGGAAAAGCGCGGAAGAACGGCAGCGAATCAGCCGAAACACCGCCGCCCACGATGACTTTCAAATCCTTGGTTTTGGCCAACTTAGCCATCTTGAGGCAAATCTCCAGGACCTCTGGCCGGTTGATTTGATCTCGAGTGAGGTTCATCGAACCGGTCAAATCCCCTCGCCCCAGCACGATGCCGTCGAGTTCACCGATCTCCGACAATTCCAGCATCTCCGGGAAGTTGTTACACGCAGTGACCGTCTCCAGGTTGATCAGAAAGTCAACGTCTTCGCGGCTGTCTTTGGGGAAGACGATGCGAAGCGCACCAAGATATTTTTTCAGGGCATATGCCGTCTCGACCATCGGGGCCACGAGATTGTCAGTGCCGAGTTGGACGGCATAGAACATGTCTGTGAGCGCCTCGCATCCGCCGACTTTGACCGTAAACCCCAGTCCCGCGGAAAGGCTGATGTCTTTGAGCCGCATGGCTTCCCCCACGCGAGTCCCCTCAGTCTCGAACTCCAACTTGACCCCGATCACACCGTACTTTTCCTTGAGTTCAATCAGCCGACCAACCATCTGCTTTTCAGCTAGGTTCATTGATTTCTCCGAATAGAGTCTGCGTAAATTTCCGTCAATCGCTCCGAACGATCATCGGGCAACCCACTGCCTATCCCTTCGAAGCTGCCCCGGTACCACCGTTTGCTTCCACCTCGAGAGTTGATTCGTGTGGCTTTTCGGATATTGCCTCGGTAGCCGGTCTGATTCGCGACAGGTTGAAATTGATCCGCTCTTTCTCGATTACCAGCGGTCGCTTCTGCACCTGGGTAAGGATTGCCCCGATGTATTCGCCGAGGATTCCGGTGAAGAAAAGCTGAACCGAAGAGAAAAGGAGCAGCCCGATCAATATCGGCGCTGTTCCAGCTTGGAAGCGATACCAGAATATCAGCTTCAGAAAAAGGTAGCTGACCGCCAGAATGAAGCTGATCGCGGACATCACGAATCCAATCATGGTGCTGACTCGCAGCGGCACCTTGGAATGATTAGTGATCCCGAGCATCGCCATGTCATATAGCGTGTAGAAATTATTTTTGGTGATTCCGCGCCGCCGCTTCGGTTGGTGAAAAACGATTTTGGCGGACTCGAAGCCGACGTTGGAAATCAGGCCGCGGAAGTATGGATAGGGATCGTTGATTTCCCTCAGTGCGTCAATTACGACCCGGTCGTAGAGTCCGAATCCCGTACTATTCTTGGCCAGTTCAATCTCGGACAGCCAGCTCACCAAATTGTAGTAGGCCGAGCGAATGGCGAACATCGCCGCGGACTCTGACGAGGTTTCCTTCACGGCCTGGACCGTTTTGAATCCTTCCTCCCATTTCTTGAGGAATTCGTGGATCAGCTCCGGAGGGTCCTGGAAGTCGCAGGCAATCAGGATAGCGGCGTCGCCCGACATCTGGAGCAGGCCGTGGTAAGGAGATCGAATGTGCCCGAAGTTGCGGGCGTTGAGAATCACCTTGACCCGAGGGTCGCTGCGGGCAATCTCGCGCAACATCGCGGGAGTCCTGTCCTTGGACGCGTTGTCAATAAAGATGTGCTCATAGTCATATTCCGGGTGGGCCGCGAAGATTTTCCGTATCGCCTGGTGCATCTCCTCAACGTTGTCTTCTTCGTTGAAGCAGGGAGTGATTACGCTGATCAGCTTCATGGGTTTTCGCCTTATCCCTCTTCATTGGCAGCGTTGCGGCCTTATTGCAAGCAAGAACCGCCAACTTCGCGCCACCGCCCGGCAAGCGCATCTACGTTGGCATTCCGCATATGAGATAGCCCACGAGGGTCGAGCGCTACACCTTAGGCGCGCGCGGACAACAGCGCTACGATTCCGAACCGACCATCTCCCGTTGGCGGCGTTCGGCTTCAGGGTAAGCCTCAGAGATGGCTTTCACCATCGCGGGGTGCAGGCGCCGATTGGTCGCGAGAACACCGCGGCCGCCGAGGTCGAAGCGCGTGCCGTCCATATTGGTGACGCGGCCCCCCGCTTCTTCCACGATCAGCGACCCGGCGGCGATATCCCAGGCCTTGAGCCCGAACACCCAGAAGCCGTCGATTCGTCCGCACGCTACACAACACAGGTCGAGCGCGGCCGAGCCGGCGCGTCGTACCCCCTGCACGCGCGTCATGAATTGCTCCCAGAAGTATAGATAGAAGCGGCGCCGTTCGCGCCGATCGTACGGAAACTCGGTGGCGAGAAGTGAGGCCGCCAGCGCCGCCGTTTTGCTGACGTGGATCGCCGCGCCGTTGAGGCGAGCGCCTTTCCCGCGCCGCGCGGTGAAACATTCCTTGTTGAGCGCGTCGTAGACCACGCCGAATTCCATCCGGCCGCGCCGCTCATAGCCGATCGAGACGGAGAAATACGGATAGCCGTGCGCGAAGTTGGTCGTGCCGTCGAGCGGATCGATGATCCATCGATGCTCGCTCGCCTCGGTGCTCGCACCGGTTTCCTCGGCAAGCACGGCGTGATCGGGGAAGGCGCGCCGAATTATCGCGATCGCCGCGGCTTCGGCTTCCTGGTCGGCTTCGGTGACCAGATCGATCGCGCTGGCCTTGTACGCGACGTTGATCTTGAGCAGACGGGCAAGATGGACGCGTCCGGCGGCGCGCGCTGCTCGCGTCGCGACGGCCCCGACTTCGGGCGTCATGCGGCTACCATCGCGGCTGTTCTGCGGCCGAGATCCAGATCGCGAGCTTGCCGATCGGCTCGCGGGCGTGCCGTCGGAAGGCCACTCACGACTCGACCAGCGGAATCAGCATATTCTCCTTCAACTCTTCACGGCTGAGAAACGGCGCCAGATCCTCCAATGGCGACGATACCATGCGGCCGTCGGGTAGTTTGCGCGAGGCAAGCTTGGGCGCGAACTGCTGGTTCAAGTCCAGTACCACTTCGCACATCCGGGGACCATCACCAGCGACTGTCGCGGCGATGCCGGCTGCCAATTCCCGA
This sequence comes from uncultured delta proteobacterium, assembly GCA_963749215.1. Lineage (GTDB taxonomy): Bacteria > Desulfobacterota > Binatia > Binatales > Binataceae > CAVVMA01. The sequence goes on from CAVVMA010000015.1 coordinate 421,737, forward strand.
TGCGTGCGGATGCGCAAGAATGGGATCCCGTACACGTTGGCGAGTTTCTCGAAACTGGGGAACTCCAAGCCGCTCTCGGTTCCGCAGCCCACAATGTTGTCGGGGAAATAGTTTTGCTGGGTCTGCCGAATCGAGTGATAGCCTTGATTATTCAGCACGAAAATCTTGATCGGCAGCCGGTGCGTCACGATGGTTTGCAGTTCCTGAAGATTCATCTGAATGCTGCCGTCGCCGGCGAGGCAGATAATCCGCCCACGGTTGGTCGCCAGGCATGCGCCAATCGCTCCCGGCAGGTCGTATCCCATCGGGGCACAGCCCGAGTTGTGATATAGTCGTTGCCCGCGCTTCAGCTCCGCCGCCTGAAAAGTAACTACACAGGCCGTGCCGTCGCCGGTGACAATATTCTCACCCGGTGGAAGCTGCTTGAATAACGCTTCAATAAACACGTACGGGTTGACCCGGTCTTTCAACTCCCGGTATTCGGGCAACACGACCGGGTACCGGCGGCGGCGTTCCTGACACCACTTCAGGTACTGACGGTGTGCCGGGGTCGGTCCCGGGAAATTCAGGGACAGCATCGCTTTGAAGAAATCGCGAAGATCGGCGTGCACCGGTAGATCGATTTTCAGCGTGGGCTTCTGTAGCTCGGCCTGGTCGATATCGACCATCACCTTGTACGCAGCCCGCGCAAAGTGCTCCCACGCATAACTCGTCTGGCGAATGCTGAGCCGCGTGCCCAGCGCCAGAAGGAAATCGGCGTTTTGGACCGCGAAGTTCCCCGCCCGGTCACCAACCGAGCCCGGCCGCCCGACATAGCAGGGGTGTCCATCCCAGAGCACGTCGTGGGCATTCCAGCAGGTAGTCACGGGGATACCCAGTCGATCGATCAGGGCAAGGAATTCTTCGTGTGCACCCGACAGACGGACTCCCGCCCCCGCCATGATTACGGGGCGACTGGCGCCGGCCAGGCGATCGAGTATCTCCGCGCACACCGGTGCCAGATTGGTGTTAGGTACCAGATCGGACTCGGTAGAGGGATCGAATCCCTCCAACCCGGATGGGTCGATCAAAGCAGCCTGCACATTCATTGGTATGTCCAGCCAGACCGGCCCCGGGCGTCCCGAGACCGCCAGATGAAGCGCTTTCTCAAGGTGGAAGCGGATGGTGGCCGGGTCCGTCACCATCTCTGCATACTTCGTGATCGATTCGACCACGCGTATGATGTCAATTTCCTGGTCGCCTAATTGCCGGAGCGGCAGGTTCGTACTACGAACGACTGTTTCCCACTTGACCTGCCCCGAGATGACGACCATCCCGATGGAATCAACGTACGCGCCCCAGACCCCGGTCAACGCGTTTGTTCCTCCCGGGCCGGTCGTGACGTTCACGGCTGCCAGCCGGTTGGAAATCCGGTAGTAGCTCTCGGCGGCCATCGCGCAGGCTTGCTCATGATGACACGGCACGCACTGAATCCGGCGGGCACGGCCGAACGCGTCGTTGAGGTGCATCGCACCGCCGCCGGTGACGAGAAACACGTGGCGAATGCCGTGGTCCGCCAATTTCTCGGCGATATAGTCGGCCACGCGCACCAGGTTGCCCGTCGTTTCCTTTGCCACAGTCCTACCCGGGCGTGTAGCTTACACTTGCGACATTTGAAACTGCAAATCCCTGCCGGCGCGGACTCCCCGGTTATCACGCCACGGGTTCGCGCGCGCTTCGACGCTTGATCGTCCGGCGTTAGCCCACTAGGTTTATGGCTCGAAGTCCAACCAGACGCGACACGGCTCTGACCCACGATGACCTTGGCCTCCAGCCCGGAATCTGAGCGCTGTCCTGACACCCCGGAACTTTCGCTGATGACGCGGGCAGAATCCGACGGGTTTTTCGCCCCGCTCCGCGGCTACGTTGCGATCTACTTTCTTTTCCTGAGCGGTCTGGCCGCGGTCGCGGCTTACTATCGGATCTTCACCGGATTCAGCTACTGGGATGACGAAGGCTATATGATGATGACGGTCAAGGAGTATTTGACCGGTGTCAGAATGTATAATGATGTTATTAGCTTCTACGGTCCTGTGTACTATTTGTTCAACTGGTTGGTTCGATCGATCTCGCAAACTCCCGTCAATCACAATACGACCCGGCTGACGTCCGCCGTGGTCATGGTTACGTGTCCGTTGATCTGCGCCTGGATCGTGATGCGGTTTACGAAATGCATTCCGGCTGCGGCTGCGGCTCACATCATTACGTTTCGGACGCTCGACATTTTCGCCGTTGAGCCTGGCCATCCACAGGAGTTATGCCTTCTATTGCTTCTCGGTCTGGCAGCGACGGGTTTCCTGGCGGCCGATCCGCGACGACGCGGCATTTCAATGGCCTTGATGGGAGCGATAGCCGCTGCGCTGTTGCTGGTCAAGATAAATATCGGCGTGTTCGCGATTCTCGCGGTTGCGATGGCGGTTTTGTTCCAGTCGCCGGTGACTAAACTCTCGTGTCTCGCTCGTGTCGCGGTTGCGATGGCGGCTCTGGCCCTTCCCGTGGTGCTGATGAAGGGACACCTCGACGATAGCCGGACGCGGACCTACTGTTTTGTGGCGACGGCTTCGATAGCGGCCTTGTTGCCGGCGCTGATCGGGGCGCGCAGGACGGTCACCATCGCCGTTCGCGATTGGTGGATAGCGCCGGCTTCCTTCGCGGGTGTGATCGTGGCCGTGCTGTTGGCTTTTGAAGCGCGGGGGACGACGCTTCACGGCCTCGTACATTCGCTCGTAGAGCTTAACGTGAAGATAGACCTTATTCGGCAGGACTGGTATTCCCCGCTGCCGTTCAGGCCTGTGGCGATTCCATTGGCGTTGGTGGGTTTGGTCGCTTCGGTGATATTCGCCTGGCTAGCCAAACGGCCGGCAAACCAGACTTACGAGTTGCTCGCGCTGGTCAAATTGATATTCGGAAGCATCGCGCTGCTGCTGGTGGCGGTGTTCGCCTTCACCGCTACTTTTCTGCCGTCTGACCCGCTCGGACGGACGTGGCCGGGGATGGTACCGGGTTTCGTGACCCCGTTTTGCTGGCTGCTCTTATACCAGCCGTCAGAGGAGATGGATTCGCAGCAGCCGTTTCCAAGGACCCTGCTGTGCAACATCGCGGTTCTGCAGCTGCTCTACGCCTTTCCGGTCGCCGGAAGCCAGGGAAGATTCGTGCGAATTTTTCTGATTGTAGTAGGAGCGGTATCTGTAGGTGACTCTATACCGCTGCTGAAGGCATCGTTTGGTAGCGCGCTTCCAGTCCGTCGGTTAGCCCGCACTTGTGCCGTTGGCATCGTGCTTCTGGTGCCCGTGTGGTACGTCGTGTTCGCCTGTCAAGAGCGGCGCGAATATAATTCGCTGCCGTCGCTGGCGCTTCCCGGCGCCGATAGAATTCACTTGCCCCCGGAGCAGGCGCAGAAGTACCAGTGGCTAACCCGGCAATTGCGCGATCACTGCGACGTGTTCCTCGGCATGCCCGACATTATGAGTTTCTATTTCTGGACCGGAATAGATTCTATCGTTCCGAATGCAGCCAACTGGAAAGATATATTCGACGATGAACAGCAGATGCGAGCCATATCCGCTCTGTCCGAACATCCCGGCGCGTGTATTGTCTACGACCCGCAAGCAGCCGCGTACTGGCACAGTTATCTCACCGAGGACCACCCGCTCGTTCGCTACGTCCACGACAACTTCGTCGTCGCGGGCAGGTACGACAATTACAATCTGATGGTTCGCAAGGAGCGTGTTGCGCCCGCGCATTGAGCGGACAAGCGTGCAGCCGCGATTTTCGTCTGTCGCGGCGAATCCGGTGATATCCAATCTCTTTAACCGGCGCTTTTGTCAGCGCTGCAAGGCCGGAAGACGCAGAGCTGCCGGTTTGCGCAGAATCTGCATCTCCCACTTGAAAGCCGCCTGACATTGAACAAAAGTGATCCGATTAATCCCTTGACGACAGGTTCGATCGCGATGGAATCGCCGCCTGCCCGCGAATCGGCAGACGTGCGCAGTTCTGCGGGCGGGCGACCGGCGCTGACCATCCTGGGCGGCGGTCCGGCCGGTCTCGCGGTTGCATTCTATGCGAATCGTGCGGGTTTGCCGTTTGTCTTGTTCGAACGAGCCGCGGAGCTGGGCGGATTGTGTCGCACGTTCAGGTACGGCGAGCACTCCTATGACTCCGGGGCGCATCGCTTTCACGACCGCGACCCCGAGATCACCGCCGACGTTCGCCGCCTGATGGCCGACGAGCTGGTCAAGGTCGATGCTCCGAGCCGGATTTACGATCGGGGCCGCTTCATTGACTTTCCACCCACGCCGCTCGACATCATCTTCTCGGGGCTGGGCGCGCGCGAGGCCCTGAGCATCGGGTTAGACGTTTTCCGTTCCCGCTATCGAAAGCGCCCGATTCGCAGTTTCGCCGACATGGCGATCGCGCAGTTCGGGGAGACTCTCGCCAGACGGATTCTCCTCAACTACTCGGAGAAGCTCTGGGGCCTTCCAGCGGATCGTCTATCGCCCGATATCGCCACCCGGCGCCTGCAGGGGATGTCGCTTTCGTCGCTGTTCTTCGAACTCTTTATGCCCGCCCGGAAGGCCAGCCATATCGACGGGACTTTTCTTTATCCGATTCGAGGCTACGGACGGATCGTCGAAAGGCTTCAGGAGACGCTGCCACCCGGCTCGCTGCGGGCCGGATATGAGGTGCAGGGACTTGATTGCGAGCGGGGGCGGATTCGGCGAATTCGCTTCGCCGACCACCCTCCTTTCGAACCGGCGGGCAGAATCGTGTCAACCCTTCCCGTAACTTTGCTGGCAAGGTTTCTGGGCGACGCGCTTTCTCCGGCGGCGCGCGCGGCAGCGCAGGAACTTCGCTTTCGCCAGATTCGCCTGTTCTTCATCCGCCTCAAACGGGCGCAGGTCTCGCCGAGCGCTTCGATATACATTCCCGACCGCAAGTATTGCATCTCCCGGCTCTACGAGCCCAAGAACCGCTCGCGGGCGATGGCGCCCGAGCATGAGACCGCGCTGGTGGTAGAAGCGCCGTGTTTCGAAGGCGATTCCATCTACTCGATGGCAGCCGGCGATCTGGCGGACCGGGTAATCGGAGAACTTTGCGAACTGCGTATTATCGATCGCGCGGAAGTAATCGAGTGGCGCCATCATATGCTGCGCAATGCATATCCAGTTTACTCACTGGATTATGCGAGCGCGGTCGAAGTAATACGCAAAGGTGTCGCTGAATTCGAGAATCTTGATCTGACAGGGCGAGGCGGCCTTTTCTTCTATAGCCACTTGCACGATCAAATGGGCTTTGGCCGGGACTATGTAAAGGGATTGGCGCAAGCCGAGTCGGCGAAAGTCACTCCCGCCTGATTCGGCCCAGTCCAAGCCATCCCGCAACCGCGATCGCGGCCATCAGCAACATTATCGCTTCCGGCGCCCAGAGGCGAAGGACCAGCGGCTGCCCCGCAGCACGCACCTCCGCGGCCCGCGCTTGCATAGACCGCCGGAATTCATTCGCACTGTGCCGCTCGTGCCATCGCAGCGGCTCACAGGGGAGCAGGTCGAGGTCGAACTGGGTGCTGTCGGGCGAAGGCGGACCCTCCAATCTGGCAAGCCTAAGGCTGCGGAAAAAAGCCTTGCCCGGCGACTGGATTGCGCAATCGATTCTGACCTGCCGATACGAACTAGCTACCTTGAAATAGACTCCGGCGCTCGTCCATTTGGCCCGCTGCCGCGGGTCGGTCTCGACCGTCCACAACCGGTCTCCCTGGTCGATTCCGATCTGCGCCGCAGCGATGGTGTTCGGGTCGAGGTCTTCGGTTCGGAGCTCCGCGCTCAGGAGGTACCATCCCGGGTTAAGGCTTACAGTTTGCATCCAGCGAGCCAGGTCAGAAGTTTGTCCCGTGATCCTCAGTTCTCCCGACGCGCCGGGCGGATGGAACCATGAGAAACTGACTATGTCGGAAGGGAACGCGTCGTAAATGCTATGGTGTCTCCAGTAGGCAGGCGCTGCGCCGCTGCCCCCGGTCAATTCAGCGTTGGGCAGAAGATTATCGCCGGCTTCGCCGCCGGCATGGCATCGGCCCGAAGCACCAGGTCCGGCCATGACTACCAGGAGGATTACAAGCCCGCGCCAGGCGAACCGCGCGGACGGGCGGTGATGCGAGTTCAATGAAACCATTGTTCGAGGGCTGGTGCGTACCACCAAATTCTTCTGTGCAATTCGGCAAAGGGCAAAACCTGACCAGTGAAGACCGGGAACAGGTAGATGAACAGGAGAATCACGCTGCCGATGAATACCGTTGCCACGAATCTGCCGGCGCATAGCGCGTTGCGCCGAATCGACCACGCATAGCCGCCGCCGATCGCAATCGCAGCGACCGGCGCGAGGGTCCTCAAGCCCAGCACGAGCGCCGGCAAGATGCAGATCATCAATCCGACCTGCTCCCATCGCCGCGCCTTGCCCTGCCAGCATTGGGCGACGACCGCGGCCAGCGCGATGAAGCCTACGCAGAGCGATGACATGTAGTGATAGAGAAACTTGAAGCGAAAGATCGGAACCCACATCCCCAGATAGGCGAGATAAGCGACCACCAGGAAGGTCCGCGGGACGCTTCGAGCCGCGATCGCCTGACCGGCGAGAATCACGATCGAAGCGACAATTCCCCACCATATGACGGGATTGCCGAGACCCAGGATCAGCACGCTGTCCTGGTCGAGAAAGCGATGGTTCCAATAAAAGAGCGGCCGAAGCATCAGCGGCCAGCTCCACCAGGGCGAGGACTGCGAACCCGTCGCAGCGACAGCGCGGTTGAAGTTGACCGACCATCTGACGAAGGAAAAGTAATCGCCAAGGCCTCGCCACCAGCCAAGCCAGTAATTCGGAAGGAACACGCTCAGGTAAATGAATACGCTCAGCCCGCCGACCAGGGCTAAGGCGGCCGTCGCTTGCGCGAGCGAATCGGAAGACGGGCGGAGCGGAACTGGATTGGTTTCCATCCGGCGCACGACGATGTCATAGGTCAGGAAGGCCGCGACGAGAGCGCAAGTCAGCATCGGAATGAGCAACTTGGCGGCGAGGCAAAGCCCGAGACTGACTCCCATCCACAATAGCGTGCGGCGTTGCGCGACGGGATCGGATTGCTGCGAGTAGCGAAACAGCATCAGAAACGCGCACGCGGCGAAGGTAATATGGAAGACTTCCATTATCGCGAACCGCGAATCGACCAGGAACAGACCGTCGCACAATACAAACAGAGCGGCGAGCGCGCCGACCAGACGCGAACAGAACATGCGCCGTCCGAGCAGATACGTGATTGCCACCAGCACGCTTCCGCACGCGGCGTTTGCAATCCGCCAGCCCCATGGAACGTCGCCGAAGAGGGTGATGCTCAAGGCGATCAGGTATGCGGCCAGCGGCGGATGGTAGTCGACGTGGGGTATGGCGCCGAGAAAATCGCGGGCCTGCGGAACCATTATAGTTTCGTCGAAGATCGGCGCCGGTGGCCATCCCAGCCGCCAGAACCGCGTGGCGATCGCGCCCGCCAGCAGCGCGCCCAGAAGAGCGGTATCAGCCGCGAGCCAGTCGGGCGCGCTCAGGCCGTCCGTCAGAACACCCGCGCCCGCTTGACGCCGCCGATCGCCCGAGCGCGGCTCGTCCGGGGCTGACGGCTCGTTCAGGGAATCGGGATGATTGCGCTCTGGAGGGCTGGCCGGACTTTCCATGTTGTGGCGGCGGCAGATCTAGCGCGATATTTCCGACACCGTGAGCATGAACTTGCCGCCCGGCGCGCGCCCAATCTGCGGCACACGCTCGAATCCAACGGCCGCACGCGCGCCCAGGAAACGGCTGAACGCAATTCGGATTTCGGACTCGGTTTGCGAACCGATCGGTTGCTCGGCGACGTAACGTACCGATACCTGATCGAAAGATTTCTGGACGATTTGGAACACGCTCAGTGCCTGGGCGGCTCTCAGAACGTTCACCAGGGGCCAGCCCGAAATCAGGCCGCCGTCGGCCCTCCGAAGGAGGTTCATCTGACGGCCGAGAATCCGGCCGATCAGCGGCAAGGTCCGTCCGCAGGAGCAACTGCCCTCAGCCGCGATCGCGTAGTCGCCTATCTGGTAGCGCACCAGCGGCATCAGATAATTCTCCAGGGTCGTAACCAGCACCCGGCCCATTTCGCCGGGAGCGACTTCGCGGCCGGCTTCGTCCACGATCTCGAGGAAAACGTGTTCCGCGTTCATGTGATAGCGGCCGTCGGGGCATTGCCATGCCAGGAACGCTTCGGTTGAGCCGTAGTTGTCGGCGAGCTCCACGCCCAATTGCCGCCGGACGCGATCGCGCAGTGAATCCTCGACGACCTCTCCGCTCGAGAAAACCAGCCGGAGCGACGGCAAAGTCTGCCCAGTCTCTTCCAGCGCGCTCAATATTCCACAAAGTTCGCTCGGATATATGGAGAGGAAAGCCGGCCTTAGCTTGACCAGGATGCTTGCCCGTTCGCGAGCGGGAGGGGAGTTCGGAATGAACGTGAAGCCGACCATCTGCCGGCTGACGAATTGGCTATCGGCCGGGTCATTCCCGGCTATGAATCCGTCCCCGCAGACCCAGGCTATACGTGCCAGCGGATACCATCCGTTCGCGATCATATATCGAGCCCTTGCGGCGTTGCGGGTCCGTTGATGGGACCGGTCAAAGAACAGTTCCAAAGCATCGCCGCTGGTTCCAGAGGATCGCGAGCTGATGTAGCGGGTCTCCGGCGGATAGAGGGAACGGACCGATCGGTTCAGCGGCGCGATGTCGCTGCGTCGCAGGATCGGAAGCCGGCGAAGATCCTCGACCCGCGGCGCGCTTCCCAAACGCTCGGCGTAGAAAGGAATCTTCGTCGCCGCCCAGAGCGTCTTTGCCAGTTGCTGTTCACGATAAGAGTCGAGTTGCGCAGGCTGCCAATACTGCGATCTGAGAATTGCGGCATAGCGTGGCGCCGCCTCGATCAGTCTCGCGATTGCGCTCACGTCAGAGGGTGCCCATCAGCCGCACAAAACGCGGGGGAGCGCTCAAGAGCGTGCCGCAAGCATGAAACAAATTCAAGCGGGTTCAGGCTCGCCGGCGCGCGATGCGATCGCAAAGGCATATGCCAGCGCCAGTGCGAACGCCGCCAGATTCACGATCGCGACCGTCGATGCGAACCAACTGTGGGCCGGAATCTCCAACCGAAGGTCGAGCAATTGCTTGACGTAATACATATTGCACAGAAGCGTGGCGCTCAGGACGACGGTGAGGACAAGCGTGGCGGCCGAATCGAATGCGAGCGGGATCACCAGTGCCGCAGCGGGATAGAGATAGCGTTCGTGAACGCGCGGGGCCAGAACGAACATCGCCAGATAAACCAGGAAGACCGCGTACAGAAGCATCTGCGGCGTCCGCTTGCGGTAAAGCATGAAGGCCACGATCGGATAGATGGCGAGAAAAAGTCCCATCGCCAGAGCGAAGGCCGGAATGCCCATTACCGCCGTCGATTCAGGCAGGCGCGAGCCGGCCAACAGCGCCATGAGGTTGAATCCGCCGGTAGAGGTAAACCGGTAACGTTCTGCGGCGGCGAAATAGAGCTGCAACATGAAGCTCCACGGACGACCGATCTGGAATGGCGCGATGCCGACGATCAGGGTACCGGCGAAAGCGGCAACGATGCTGGCGTACCTCGCCGGCCGCGCTTGGAGCAGCGTCCACCACGCCAGGACCGGAAGCAGAAACAGCCCCTGCGGTTTGACCAGCGTGGCGACGGCCGCGATCGCCCAGCCGAGCGGGTAGCGCGAGTCGAGTACCAGCAGCACGCTCAGCAGAATCGGCAGCACGAGCGCCGAATCGCACTGGCCCCAGACCATGGTGTCGAACAGGAGCCCCGGATTGAGGGCGAACAGCAATGCGCCCGCCAGCGCCAGGCGCGAGTTCCCCAGACGGCGAATCGCGGCGAAGATCGTCAGCCCGAGAAGGAAATCGAAAATCAGCGCCGGAGTCTCCGTGGTCATGCGAAGCGCCTCATAGCTGAACGGGCCAAAAGTGTTGGCCAGGCTTCCGCACAGCCACAGCACGTACAGGTAACCCGGCGGGTAATCGCACGGGAATTGTGAACTATATGTATAGATTCCCGACGGACCGGCGTAGGTCATACCCATCGACCAGATGTTCCAGCATCGGATATCGCTCCAGTAGCCGGGAAGGGACGGAAGCAGCAGAAGCTTGGCGGCCAGGATGGCGCCGAGCCACGCCAGCGCCCGGAGCCGGCCGGAATCGCGATCGCGCAGCGCCGGACCGAGAGCCGCGCAGATTCCCCGAACCAGGATTCCGAGCAGAGCCAGACCGCTAAGCACTCCAACTCTGTGGCTTAAGATGTCCAGCTCTTCCACCGATTCCGCTTGACCACCACTTCTACTTGACCACAACACTATAGGCCAGCTTGAACCAAATCGTGACCAGAATGGTTTCCCAACAGGATCAGGCCGCATCGCGGATGGGATTCGCGTGGATGCGGCATGCCGGGCTGGGATCGAAGATCGATTCTTTCCCAGGTGCGTTTGGCGCGCTAGCGTGGCCCACTCGGATGGACGGAGACTGGAAGGTGCAAATGGGCTTGCGGAATCGAGTGCTGATCACATTGTGCGCGGCCGGATTCGCTGCCCTGGCCGCCGCGACCGTTTTCGCTCAATGCACGCCCTTCGGAAATTCTCCTCAGGAATTGCTTTCTGATATCAAGCCGACCTGCTCGGGAGGAAAACTGCTCGGTCCCTGGAACGACAGCGACGGGACGGCGCGTTACGCCTGTCTGTATCAACCCCCACAGGCTTCGGCTAGAGCGCAGCTTCCGCTGGTCGTCTATATCCACCCGTCGGAAACCAATGCCGATTCGATCGTGGTGACCAATCTCGAGACTTTCATCAAGACCGCGAACCTGAACGACAACCCCGCCAGTCCCGGCTTCATTTTGCTCGCGCCAGAAGGACGTAACATCACGCATCTCTATGGACCCCCCGGCACAACCGATTCGCAGGGCCCGGGATGGGACAACTGGTACCGCCAGCTATCGCCGGCAGGCGTGACGATCGATGGAACTACGTATGTCGAGAACGTCGACGCGGCGTCGATCGATCAATTCATCGCGCAGGAAGTTGCTACGGGCATGGTCGATACCAAGCGGATTTTCCTCACCGGATGGTCCAACGGGTCTTCGATGGCTTTCCTTTACGGATTGAACCGGCCGAACATCGCGGCCCTCGCGCCTTACTCGGGGCCGGACCCCTTTGGGTATCTGCTGGACCCTTGTTATCAAACACCGGTTGTCGGCGCAGCCGCAGACGACACTCAACTAACGATCTCCAACCCCACGCTGCCGATAAATCACGTTCACAACGCCTGCGACATTGCGGGCAGTTGTCCGAACGCAGAGGGATTGATCGCCCAACTGCTCCCGCTCGGCACTTTTGTGCAGGACACGATTATCAGCAAGACTCAGGCGCCCGCCAATGATTGCGACCTGACCTGCGGCAACAGTCTCTTTGGCTCGGCAGGCACCGTTGAAGGGGAACAGAATCACGTTCGCTGGCCCACCCTCTGGAACCTGGCGATGCTCGACTTCTTCCGCCGCCATCCGCTCAACGGGCGGCCGCAATGAAGACCGTTCATTCAGTCCGCTCCGCCGGTATGCGCAGGTCGCCGGGATTCCCGCGCATGATCGCGCTCGCCGTCGCAATTTTCGCGCTGATGATCGCCGCGCCGGCAAGACCAGCAACGACTCCAAAGCCGACTGCTACCCCACATCCGACTCCTACCCCTCACCCGACGCATACTCCGCGTCCGACTCCGACGCCGACGGCCACGCCGATCGCCCTGAGTTGCGGGCCGTTCGGAGATCCTCCGGCCAAGTTGTTCGCCAACGTGATTCCCAAGTGCACCAGAGGAAAGTTGCTCGGCCCGTCCAACGACAGCGACGGGACAGCGCGCTACGCGTGCCTCTACGAGCCGCCAGTGGCGTCAGCCGGCAATCCGCTGCCGCTGGTGGTCTTTATCCACGCGTCCAACGCGACCGCCGATTCGATCCAATCCACCCAGCTCCTGAAGATTTTCGCCGGCGCGCAAGTCAGCAATGACGTGGATTTTGAGTCAGGCGCGCTTGCCCCCAACCCCGGCTTCATCGTGCTGGCGCCCGAGGGACGCGACATCGGGCAATTCTTCCCGATCGCCCATTCGCACGGAACCGGATTCGACTACTGGTACCGGCAGTTCTCGCCGGCGGGTGACGTGACGATCGACGGCACGTTGTACAAGGAGAACGTCGATGCGGCGACGATCGATCAGTTCGTCGCGGATGAAGTCGCCACGGGCAAGGTCGATCTCAATGGCGTCTTCGTCATGGGATGGTCGACCGGCGGAGCGATGGCGAATCTGTACGCGCTGAGCCGCCCGAGTGTCGCCGCCGCCGCTCCCTGGGCTGCTCCCAACGCCTTCGGCGCCTTGAACGACACCTGTCAGCAGACGCCGGTGGTCGCCGCGCCTGCGGGAAACACCCAGCTCCAGATTTACAATCCCGCGTTGCCCACCGATCAGGTTCACAGCAACTGCGACTTCGCCGGCCTCTGCCCAAACATCGAATCGATAGAGACCGGCTTGTTAAGCCAGGGCGTCGGCGTTCAGGACACGATTATCGATTTCAAACAGAATCCGGCTAACGGCTGCCTGGCGGCGTGCGGCACCAACCCCAATGGCGACGCGTCGAACACAATGAGCAACAGCACCGGGGCCACCAACGATAATCAGTGGCCGACCACGTGGACGCCTGCGATGCTGGATTTCTTCCGCGCCCATCCCCTCAACGCCCGTCCTCAGTGAGCGGCTGCGCTGCCGGCCGGCCGGATGGCTTCATCGGAAGCGCTGGTCGCTCAGTAGCCCGGCGGGGGAACAGGCGTTGCGGTGGGTGCTGCGCTCGGCGCGGCGGTCGGGGTCGCCGACGGAGTCGCAGTCGCCGTCGGAGTTGCGGTGGCGATCGGAGTCGGAGTCGACTTCGGAGTCGGAGTCGACTTCGGAGTCGGAGTCGACTTCGGCAGTTGGGGTCGGCTTCGGAGTCGGAGCTGACTTTGGAGTCGGAGTTGACTTCGCAGTCGGAGTCGACTTTGGAGTCGGGGTCGACTTCGGAGTCGGAGTCGACTTTGGAGTCGGAGTCGACTTCTTCGGAGTCGGAGTCGACTTCGGGGTTGGGGTCGGCTTCGGAGTGCGCGTGGCCTTCGGAGTCGGAGTGGGCACCGGGGTCGGAGTCGGCGTCGTCGTGCTGCCTGCGTTCGCTGCGATAAAACCGAAGAGCCCGTCCTTCTCGCCGTTGGGGCCGGCTGTAAAATAGAGAGCGGACGGATTCATGACCCCGTTGATGTTTCCGCCGACCACCAGCGACCAAAGCCCGGGGATTTGAATCACATTACCTGTAGCGTCCGCCAACTGCCCCAGGAACTTGCTGCTGACTGGATCAAACACATTGATCGCGCCGTCGCCGAAATTACCGATCAGCACGTCGCCGCTCGCCGGTCCGAAGTTTGGCGGTGCGATGACGGCCGCCCACGGCTCATTGAGTGTGCCGCCAGTGGCAAACCGCATGATCAGGTTGCCGTTGGGGTCAAATTCGTCGACTGCGCCGATTGGCTGAGAGCGTTGCGCGTAGGTGACGAAAATGTTGCCGTTGAGGTTGGCGATTCCGTATGGAGTAAGTCCGCTTGGGAGGTTGGGATCGACAAAGCCGCCGGTGGTCGTGACTGGGTTGAAATTGCCGTCGAACACGTCGACTGTTCCGGTTGCGTTCGCAGCATAGAGAAACGGGTTGCCGCCGCTGGTCGCTATCGCGAGGCCTGTGTAGACCGCCTTGCCCGAATTGTCGACCACAAGTAATGCGTGAGCTGGGTCGGCCGCGTACCAGCCCACGATCGTCCCGCCGATGGTGTCGAAAATGAACGCTGCGGTGTACCCCGGTCCGATCACGAACTGGCTCGTGCTGTTGGCCACGATACCGGTTGGCGCGGCTGGTCCTTGCGCACCGTTGGGAACCGGGATGGTAACGAAGGGCAGCGATGCATCGATGTTGCCTTGGCCGTCGATCAGCTCCGATACTCCGCTCCCTTCGTCGTTTATCCAGAAGTAGTCGCCGGCGCCAAGACTAGCCATACCCCACGCATTGATCATCAGCTTGTCTTGTTCGGGTGCGGCCGAGTTGTCGGAAACGAGGTTGGTCTGGTTGTACGACCCGATCGCGGTCGTGCCGGATCCGCCGGTTGCGGTCGCGACGCTCAGAGCCAGCGGCAAAAGCGCTGACGCCAGATATGCGCGGGAAAGTTTCATCATGGCCTGTTCAACCGTGCAGCCGGCCCGAAAGCTCCCCCAGTTCCTCGCGCCTCGCCGGGGATCGGCGCCCTTGCCAATCCCCAACCTTGGCGCGATCAGTTCGCGTAGATCGCGATCACCTGGCGCAGCAGTTCGAGCGCCTGCGCGCGCGGCCGCTGGAAGGAATTGCGTCCGATGATAGAACCAAAACCCCCGCCCTTGTGAATCGCGCGCACCTCCTCGAGCAGGGACGCGTCATCTTCTCTGACGCCGCCGGAGAAGATCACGATCCGCCGGCCGTCGAAGCAGCTCTGCACGACGTGGCGCACCCGCTCCGAGAGCGGCTCCAGCGGGATATGCGTCTCCTCGTAGACTTTCTTGGCCTCCGCCTGTTCGAGATGCGCGCTCGGCAGCTTCACCTTGATAATATGCGCGCCCAGTTGCGCCGCGATTTGCGCTGCGTAGGCGCATACGTCCAGCGCGGTCTCGCCGGCCTTGGAGAGCCCCGAACCGCGCGGATACGACCACACCACCACGCAAAGCCCGTAGGCCCTGGCCTCGTCCGCGATCGCTTGCAGCTCTTCGTAAATCGATCGCCTCGCCGCCGAGCCCGGATAGATCGTGAAGCCGACCCCCACGCATCCCAGCTCCAGCGCGTCCCTGACGCTGCCCGTGACCGCCGAGGCGGGATCCTTTTCCTCCAGCAGCACGTCGTGATTGTTGAGCTTTAGGATAAGCGGGATGTCGCCGGCGTAGTCCGCCGCGCCGGCCTCGAGAAAGCCAAGCGGAGCCGCGTACGCGTTGCATCCTGCTTCGATCGCGAAATCGAAATGATAGAGCGGATTGTACGCCGGAGGATTGGGCGCGAAACTCCGCGCCGGCCCGTGCTCGAAGCCCTGATCGACCGGCAGGATTACCATCCTGCCCGTGCCCCCCAGCTTGCCGTGGTTCATGATCCGGGCAAGGTTGGTGCGCACTCCTGCGCTCGCCGCGTTGTACCAGGACAGAATTTCCTTCACGCGTTTGGTCATGGGCCGTTCGATCCTCCTGAATTTCTCACATACGCCGATATTGTCGCGTGCGCCAGAGCGGCGCCGCCGCGCCCGCGCATCTGCAGCGTGATTTTGCGATCAGTGATGCAGGACGATATCGTCGAGCACCAGCGCTCGCAGATCGGGACGGCGGAAGGTGTTGGCAACAGCGCGGGTCAGCGCGACCGACAATACCTCGCCGGGGTCATCGTAGATGCTGGTGTCGTCCTCGGGACCGGAGAAGAAATTGCCAAGCGGAGGGTCGTCGTAGGTCGAAGCACTGGTTCCGCGCCAGAAGGGCGTACGGAAGGGCGGCTTGTAGATCGCCACTTCGACCGCGAAGTCGGCGGACGTCTGCCAGGTGGGGCCGTATGGGCCGTCAAGTCCGCGTTGCTTCTTGACCCAGCATTGGGTCAGCGTGCTCTGCAGCACGTAGTCCAGGTTGGTCTGCTTCAGCGCCGCGTCGAGCGACTCTTGCGAGGCGAACGAGATCATCCCGGCTTCCTCCGCGGCCTTCGCGAAGGCGTTCTGAACGACCGGGCTCAGCGGCTGTCCGTACACCCGCTGGATCGGCTGGCGCGCGTGATCGAGCACTACGCCGATATGCGGATTGCCCTGCGCGTCGGGAGCGTGATCGACGGCGCTCGGATCCTTGAACTCGCGCGCATCGGCCGTCGGCAGGACCAGGATTCGACGCGGCGGATAGCTATTCTGATAACCCTTCACCTGGCGCGTATAGTATTCGAGCGTCTGCTGCGAGACCGGATCGAGCTTCACCTGCTGGAACGTCGAGCAGGCGCCCAGCGCAAATCCCAGCCCGAATAGCATCGCGATCCGCACGGCTGCCGAACCGATGCGCACAACGCTCAGCCTCCTGCGGCCTGCGCCCGCTCGCGGAACACGAACAGCGTGCCGCCGACTTCGATCCGATCGCCGCTCTTGAGCGGCTGGCGGCCGTTGACGGGCTGGCGGTTCACGATCACCTGGCCGCCGCCGGTGGCGTTGACGAAGAAATTCTTGCCCTCGCGCCGGATTATCGCGTGATGGGGCAGCACGCTGGCGTCGCCGAACAGCCCGACATCGCTTTCTTCGGCGCGGCCGATGATCATTACCGGCTTGACCAGCGGATACTCGCGCCCCTCGCGTGCGTTGCGGCTCTGGCTGCGCACCACCATCAGCCAGGCCCGTTTGAGCAGCTCGCTGACCAGCCCGATAAAGAATCCGATCAGCGCGCCCATCACGACAATCGCGATCGCCCTGCCGACGACCTGCGGAAAAAACGAAGCCGAAGTGAGGCTCTGATAGAACAGGCCGCCTAGCGCGCCGCCCAGCACGCCGCCGATCGCGCTGTTGCGCCGGCGCGCCGAACCGGACCCCCATCCGACGCCCAGCCCGACCGCCAACCCGCCCACCGCCCATCCCAGGATTCGGCCGTTGAGACCGCCGAGCAGATCGAAGGTGGTCTCGGCGACCAGCAGCCCTAACGCGCCGCCGATCGCGCCGATCGCGACGCCGCTGCGCGCTCGCCGCAGCGCTTGACGCCACTGCCCGACGCTCAGCGCCTCGATCGAAGCAAGAAAGGCCGCGATAAAGAGTCCGACCAGCGCGCCGAGCAGAACGTCGCGCGCGTAAACGAAGCGGATTCCGAGAAAAGGCTCAGCCGCGCCCCACGCGCCCAGTCCACCCAGGCCGCCGGCTGCGGCGTAGAACAGCAGCTTTTCGCGCGAGACAGTGGTAGCCATCGCTTGCCGTTCCTAGCACACCCGTCACGCAAGCATTGCGCGTGTGGCAGATTGGTTCAAGCGATGACTTTTCCCGGCCACCCGCCGATCGCCGCGCCTTTGCTCGATTGCGGCCTCGGCCCTAGAATAGCCGGACGTTTCACGGTCTGCGCCTGCGTACTCCCGGCGAAGACTGATAAGGAGTTCCTGATGGACCATCGTCTGGGCTTCGGCGTTTTTCTCGCGCCGCATCATCCGATCGGCGAGCATCCCACGCTCCAGTTGCAACGCGACCTCGAGCTGGCGAGCCTGCTCGACAAGCTCGCTTTCGACGAATTCTGGGTCGGTGAGCATCACTCGGGCGGATGGGAAACAATCGCCTCGCCCGAGATGTTCCTGGTCGCCGCGGCCGAGCGGACCTCGCGAATCCGGCTCGGAACCGGCGTGGTCTCGCTGCCGTACCATCATCCTTTCACGGTCGCGCAGCGAATCGTCCTGCTCGACCATCTCAGCCGCGGCCGCGCGATGCTCGGGGTCGGCCCCGGCGCGTTGCCCTCGGACGCCTTCATGCTCGGGATCGATCCGATGGTCCAGCGCGAGCAGATGGACGAAGGGTTGGGCGTGATCCTGCGCCTGCTCACCGAGCGCGAGCCGATCACCGTCGACGGATCGTGGTTCCGGCTTCGCGACGCGGCGCTGCATCTGCGGCCGCTTCAGCAGCAGATGCCGATCGCGGTGGCCTCGCTGATCTCGCCCTCGGGAATGAAATGCGCGGGCAAATACGGCGTCGGCGTGCTTTCGGTGGCGTCGTATTCGGAGGCCGGGTTGAGCGCGCTCAAGACCCAGTGGAACTTTGCCGAGACCGCAGCCAGGGAGCACGGCCAGAAAGTCGACCGCGCCCGATGGCGAATCGTGATGCCGTTTCATCTGTCCGAATCCAAGGAGCAGGCCTATCGCGAAGTCGCCGAGGGCTTCAAGCGCTGGAACAACGAGTACGTCGCCGGAATTCTCGGCCGCCCCGACGCGAAGATTATCGACGACGGTTACGAGGCGGTCCGGCTGATGGACGAGACCGGCGGCGGGATCTTCGGCACGCCTGAAGACGCGCTCGAGAAGATCGCGAAGCTGCAGGATCTCGCGGGCGGCTTCGGTACGATTCTGTGCTTCGCGCACGATTGGGCGCCGGTCGACAAGATGCTTCGCAGCTACGAGCTGATCGCGCGCTACGTGATGCCGCGATGCCAGGGGCTGCTCGATTCGATCGACGCGTCGGCCAAACGCGTCTCGGAAAACAAGTACACCCTGATGGCCGCAGCAACCGGCGCGGTGATGAAAGCGATCGCGTCGGACCAGAACGCGATCGCGGCGCTCACCGCGACTGTGCCGCAAGCCTTCTCGCTCGCCGGCGCACAGAGCATCGAGCCGCAGAAGCCTGACAAGTAAAGGCGCGCGATGACGAAGGGGGTCATCAGCACCAGGGGTGCTTCAAATGGTGCAACGATTGACCCGTGGAAAGTTCGTAGGCCGGACAGTGTCGATAGCGGGGTGGATGGCGCTGCTCGCCAGCGCGATGCTGCTTGGTCCACTCGCCACACATGTCTCTGCTCAGCAGCAGATTGAAGCGTGCGTCAACAACAAGACCAACGTCGTCCGGTTCGCGCTCAAAAGCGGCAAATGCAAGAAAACGGAAACCGAGGTCATGCTGGACGTTCCTGGACCGGCCGGTCCATCGGGCCCCGACGGTCCGATCGGCGCAACGGGTCCCGCCGGACCGGTGGGAGCTACCGGAGCAGCTGGAGTTGCCGGCGCCAAGGCCAGGCAGGCGCGACGGGTGCTGTCGGACCGCAAGGTCCCGCCGGTGCAACGGGCGCTACGGGACCGCAAGGAATCGCCGGTGCGACAGGCGCGACCGGACCGCAAGGTCCCGCCGGAGGCCCCGCGGGACCAACGGGCGCGACGGGACCGCAGGGAGTCGCAGGCGCGA
Source organism: uncultured delta proteobacterium (assembly GCA_963749215.1). Taxonomy (GTDB): domain Bacteria; phylum Desulfobacterota; class Binatia; order Binatales; family Binataceae; genus CAVVMA01. The sequence continues at coordinate 440,852 of CAVVMA010000015.1, forward strand.
AGGGTGCTACCGGACCGCAGGGGCTTGCCGGCGCAACCGGCGCGACGGGACCGCAGGGTGTCGTCGGTGCGACAGGGGCTACGGGACCGCAGGGACCGCCGGGATCTGCTAACGCGTGGTCGCTCACCGGCAATTCGGGCACGAGCGCGGGAATCAATTTCCTGGGAACCACTGACATCCAGCCGCTGGAAATCCACGTCAACGGCGCGCGCGTGATGCGCTATGAGCCGGCGGTGACGAACGCGATGACCGATACCGGCCCCAATGTGATCGGCGGGGACGCCGGCAACAGCGTCACCGCCGGAGTTCAGGGGGCGACGATCGCGGGCGGCGGAGGGCTTACCAACTCAGTGCAGATTCCCAACTCGGTGCAGGCTGACTTCGGCACGATCGGCGGTGGCGGCAGCAACACCGCGAGCGGCGCAGGGGCCACGGTCGGCGGCGGCGTCGGCAACACCGCAAGCGACATGTACGCCACGGTCGGCGGCGGCGGCGGCAACACCGCGAGCGGCTTCGGAGCCACGGTCGCCGGCGGCGAAGACAATACCGCTGCTGGGGTCTACAGTTTTGCGGGGGGGTCTAGGGCAACTGCGAAGGCCTCGGACGACGGCGCATTCGTGTGGAGCGACGACAACTCCAGCCGTCAGCCCTTCTCTTCCATCACCGCTAACGAGTTTGCGGCGCGCGCGACCGGCGGCGTGCGTTTCGTCACTGCTATCAATGGAACCACTGGCGCGACGACCAAGAGTTGCACGATCGACACCAGTGGCAATCTCGTTTGCAGCGGAACCGGTAGCTTCAGCAGTGATCGGGCTATGAAAGCCGGCTTCGAGCCGGTCGCTGCGAGTGAGGTCCTGAAGCGGGTCGCGGCCTTGCCCCTGACGAGCTGGAGCTACAAGGGCGAAACGGTGCGCCACCTCGGGCCGATGGCGCAGGACTTTCACGCCGCCTTCAAGGTCGGCGAAGACGACAAGCACATCGCGACCACCGACGCCGAAGGCGTGGCGCTAGCCGCTATCCAGGGGCTCTATCAGATGCTCCAGGCCAAGGACGCCCAACTCGGCCAGCTCAGCGCGCGGCTGGAAAAACTGGAGCGCGAGACCCAGGCCAGCCGCAACGGGGACACGACGCATCCGGCCAGTGCGCTCCAGCCGCCGCGGCCCTCGCCACTCAGCCGCTTCTAGGCAGAAACAAACGATGCCGCTTCCCCCTTCCCGTTTTTCGGGAAGGGGGTCAGGGGGTTAGGTTCATTTAGATTTCCGCCGCCGTTTCCACTCACTCGCGGTACGCCCTACACTGGATGGCTGCCGCCGATGCCCGCTTCGCACCAAATTTTCCGCTCGCCGCGAGCCGCCGATCGGATCGCTGCCGCGCGAGCATGGCTCGACCGGATCCCGCCCGGCGCCGAGGCGCTGGTCGTCGCGCCCAACTGGGAGGCTGCCGACGATCTCCTGCGCGAGGCGGCCAACGCGCGCGGCGCGCTGTTCGGAATCCATCGCCTCACGCTGAACCGGCTCGCCGGACTGCTCGCGTCCGACCATCTGGCGGCAACTGGCGAGGCGCCCGCGAGCGGCCTCGCCGCAGAGGCGGTCGCGGCCCGCGCCGTCTTCCGGCTCGCCGCCGAACGCCGGCTCGGATACTTCGAGCCGGTGGCCACTCGGCCCGGATTTCCCGGCGCGCTCGCGCGCACGCTCAGCGAGTTGCGCCTCAACCGGATCGGAGTCCGGGAGCTGGAGCGCCTCGACGCGATCGGCGCGCCGCTCGCCGCGATACTGCGGCAGTTCGAGGCCGAGCTCGCCGACGCGAAATTGATCGATCGCGCGGGCGTGCTCCGCGTTGCAAGCGAGGCCGCGCTGAAAAATCCGCCGCCACGCTTCGCCGGGCTGCCGACAATTCTGCTCGACGTTCCAATCGACAGTATCTGCGAGCGCGATCTGGTCGCCGCGCTTGCCGCGCAATCGGCTTCGATTCTGGCCACCGTTCCAGAAGGCGACGCGCGCAGCGAGCGCCTGATCGGAGAAGCGCTCGGCGCCAAGCCGGTTGAGCCGCCATCGCTCGCGCAACCCGCCGAGGCTTCGTCACTGGCTCGATTACAGGAGTATCTCTTCGGCAGCGCGATGCCGCCGGCTCGTTCGATCGATGAAACCGTCGCGGTGCGATCGGCGCCGGGCGAGATGCAGGAGTGCGTCGAGATCGCGCGGCGGATTCATGCCGAGGCGAAGCGCGGCGTGCCGTTCGATCGGATCGCAGTCCTGCTTCACGCCTCGACGCGCTACGCGCCCTACCTGGAAGAAGCCTTGCGGCGCGCGGAGGTGCCGGCCTACTTCGCGCGCGGCACTGCGCGGCCCGAGCCCGGCGGCCGCGCACTGCTTGCGCTGCTCGCGTGCGCGGCGGAGAACCTTTCGGCGCGGCGATTCGCCGAATATCTGTCGCTCGCCCAGGTTCCCGATCAGGTCGAGAGTTCCTGACCAAGCTCTCGATCAGGTTCCTTGCGATTCGCCCCTTAGCGAGCAATTCGTCGCCGCTGACCTCGAGCTGGGCGCCGGAGCGCTTGCCGCCGACCTCGAAGTCACGCCGCGGCCGGATGAAACCGAACCGCCCTTCCACCGATCCGACTCCCGTGGTCGAAGGGACCCTGCGCGCGCCGTGGCGATGGGAGCGGATCATCGTCGATGCGGCCGTGATCGGCAGCCGCGAGCGCTGGGAGAAGCGTCTGGCCGGGCTGGAGGCCGAGCTTGCGAAACGGCGCGGCGAAGTGAAGGACGACGAGGCGCGGATGGCGGCGCTCGACCGCCGCGCGTTGGACTTGCGCCATCTCAGGAAAGTCGCGATGCCGCTGCTCTCCGCGCTGGCCGCGCTGCCGCGCCTGGCGACATGGAGCGAGTGGCTAATCCATTTGCGCGGGCTGGTCGATTCGGCGATTCGCGATCGCACCGTCGTGCTCGGCGCGCTCGCCGAGCTCGAACCGATGGGACTGGTCGGGCCGATCGGCCTCGACGAGGTGCGCCTAGTGCTGGCCGAACGGCTGGGAAGGCTCGAAATTCCTCCGCCGCGGCGGCGCTATGGCGCGGTGTTCGTCGCTCCGGCCCGCTACGCGCGCGGAATGACTTTCGACGTCGTGCTGGTGCCGGGACTCGCCGAGCGGGTGTTCCCGAAGAAGCTGACCGAGGATCCCATTTTGTCCGACGCGGCGCGCGAGCGCGTCAGCGCCGCGCTCTCGGTTCAAAAAAACCGCGCCGACGACGAACGCCTCGCGCTCAGGATTGCGGTCGGCGCCGTCGCGCGCGAGCGTGATGCTTTCGTATCCGCGCGTGGACCTCGATCAGGGCAGGCCGCGCGTGCCGTCGTTCTACGCGCTCGAAGTCCTGCGCGCGGCGGAAGGCCATCTGCCCGGCTTCGACGAGCTTGCCCGCCGCGCGTCAGGTGAGAATCGGATCCGGCTGGGATGGCCCGCGCCGGCCGATGCGATCGACGCGATCGACGCGGCCGAGTTCGACCTGGCGGTGCTGGACAAGCTCCTCGATGCCGACCCCGAAACCACGATCGGCGCCGCGAACTACCTGCTGGACGCGAACCCGCATCTGGCGCGAGCGCTGCGCGTGCGCGCGCGCCGATGGCTGCGGCGATGGACGCCGGCCGACGGCCTGGTCGAGCCGACGGAGTCGGCGCGCGCGATCCTCGCGCGTCATCAGATAGATGCGCGCTCGTATTCGCCCACCGCGTTGCAGAATTTCGCCGCCTGCCCGTATCGCTTCTTTCTCAAGGCGATTCACCGGCTCGAGCCGCGTGAGGAGGCCGAAGCGATCGAGGTGATCGATCCGCTCACACGCGGCGCGCTGTTCCACGAAGTGCAGTTCGAGATCTTGAGCGAGCTTCGCAGCAACCAGCTCCTGCCGGTGACGCCTGACAATCTCGAGGACGCGCAAGCGCGCGTCGATGCGGCGCTGAGGCAGGTCGCCGAAAAATATCAGGAAGAACTCGCGCCGGCGATCGCGCGCGTATGGAGCGACGGGATCAATTCTATCCGCGCCGATTTGCGCGAGTGGCTCCGGCGCGCCGCCGGCGATGCCGAACGATGGCAGCCCGAACGCTTCGAGCTCGCCTTCGGCCTGATCGATCGCGATCAGGCCGACCCCGCAAGCAGCCCCGACCCGGTCGCCGTCGCGGGGCTCAATCTGCGCGGCTCGATCGACCTGGTCGAGCGTAATCCATCGGGCAAGCTCAGGATCACCGATCACAAGACCGGCAAGGCATGGGCTGGAAAGGGCGTGATTGTCGGCGGCGGCAAGACCCTGCAACCGGTCCTCTACGCGCTTGCGGCGCAGAAGCTGCTCGGCGAGCCGGTCGACGCCGGCCGCCTCTATTACTGCACCGCTGCAGGCGGTTACGAGGAGCGGGTGGTGAAGATGGACGAAACGGCGCTGACCGCGATCCGCTCCGTCACCCAGACGATCGGCGCTTGGCTCGCCGACGGCTTCATGCCCGCTATCCCCGATGCCGGCGAATGTGCCTACTGCGATTATCGCCGGGTGTGCGGACCTTACGAGGAGCTGCGCTCGGGCTTGAAGCCGGTAGCGCCCGTTCAGGGCCTCTTGCGCCTGCGGGAGACACAATGACGCTCGCCGACCAGGCGTCGCGGGATCGGATCCGCACCGACCTCGGTACCACGCTAATAATCGAGGCCGCGGCCGGCACCGGCAAGACCACCGAGCTGGTCAATCGGGTAGTCGCGGTTATCGCGTCGGGCCGCTCCACCCTCGATCGCACCGTCGCGGTGACTTTCACCGAAAAAGCCGCCGGCGAGCTGAAGCTCCGCTTCCGAACTAAGATTGAACGCGCCCGGCAGAATCCGGCCTTCGGGGACGAAGCGCGGCGCAACCTGCTTGGCGCGATCCCGCAACTCGAAGAAGCGCGTATCGGCACGATCCATTCGTTCTGCGCCGATCTGCTACGCGAACGGCCGGTCGAAGCGGGCGTCGATCCGATGTTCGAAGTCGCGCCCGAGGAAGTCAGCGATGGTCTCTTCGATGCGGCGTTCAACGGATGGTTCGAGGATGCGCTCGCCGCGCCCGGCGAGGGAGTGCGCCGGATGCTCTGCCGTCGCGATCTGAACGATCGCGAAGGGCCGCGCCCGATCCTGCGCAGCGCGGCTTACGAGCTCCTGCAATGGCGCGACTTCGACGCGCCCTGGGGCCGGGAAAACTTCGATCGCGACGCTGAGATCGATCGGCTGATGGCCGAGGCTCTGAAACTGGGAGCGCTGGCCGAGCTCTCCACCGACGACGATCCGCTGCAGAAGGCGCTGGACGAAATTCGGCGCGCGGCCGGCGAAGCGATTCGCCTCGAGCCGGTGCGAGGACGCGATCATGACGCGCTCGAAGCGACGCTGCTCGGGCTGCTGCGCGGACCGGGCGGGCGATGGCGATGGCGCGGATGGGGCGAGGATTTCGGCGCGCTCGCGCGCGACGACGTGGTCGCCCGCCGCGACCAGTTCCATCAGCGGCTCGAACAATTCCGCGATCGCTCGGGCGCCAACCTTGCGCCGCTCCTGCGCGAGGAGCTGTGGCCGGTGGTCGCCCGCTACGAAGATATCAAGCGGCGCGCGGGCCTGCTCGATTTCCTCGACCTGCTCCTGATCACCCGCAACATGGTGCGCGACAACGCAACGGTGCGCGGGGAGCTGCAGCGCCGCTTCAGCCATTTATTTATCGACGAGTTCCAGGACACCGATCCGCTTCAGGCGGAGATCCTGATGCTGCTGGCGGCCGACGACGGATCCGAGTCGGACTGGACGCGGGTCCGCCCGGTTGCGGGCAAGCTGTTTATCGTCGGCGACCCCAAACAGTCGATCTACCGCTTCCGGCGCGCCGACGTTTCGCTCTACCAGAGCGTGAAGCGCCGTCTGCTCGAACGCGGCGCGGAGCTCGCGCATCTGACCGTCAGCTTCCGCGCCGTGCCCGAGCTGCAAAAGATGGTGAACGCGGTCTTCGCACCGCTGATGGCGATTGAATCGGCCACGCAGCCCGCCTACGCGCCGCTCGATCCGTTTCGCGGCGATATCGAGTCGCAACCGCCGATCGTCGCGCTGCCGGTACCCGCTCCCTACGGACAATATGGCCGGATCGTGAAGTGGCAGCTCGACCAGTCCCTGCCCGACGCCGTCGCGGCCTTTGTGCGATGGCTGGTGGAGGAGAGCGGATGGACCGTCACCGAGCGCGATCGTCCCGAAGAGCGCACGCCGCTGCGGCCGCGCCACATCTGTATCCTGTTCCGGCGCCTCAACGCCTACGGTCGCGACGTGACTCGGCCGTATGTTCGCGCCCTTGAAGCCCGGCATATCGCGCACGTGCTGGTACGGGGAGGCTCGTTCAACGAGCGCGAGGAAGTCGAGGCGATTCGCAACGCGCTGGGCGCGATCGAGCGGCCCGACGACGAGCTGCTGGTGTTCGCGACGCTGAAGGGGCCGCTGTTCGCGATCTCCGATGCGGCCTTGCTCGAGTTCCGCGAAGATCGAGACCGCCTCGGCAGTCTCCATCCGTTTCGCAAGCTGCCCGAGGTACTGCCGCCCAATCTGGCCGAGGTGGGCAGCGCGCTCGCGATCCTGCGCGACCTTCATCGCGGGCGCAATCGGAGGCCGATCGCAGATACGATTTCGCGCCTCCTGGCTCAGACGCGCGCGCATGCCGGGATCGCGATTTGGCCGACCGGCGAGCAGGCGCTCGCCAATATTATGCGGCTGATGGATCAGGCACGCCGCTACGAGGCGCGCAGTGGCGCGACTTCTTTCCGGGGTTTCGTCGACGAGCTCGAGGCACGCGCCGAGCGGATCGAGGCGAGCGAGGCGCCGGTCGTCGAGGAAGGCACCGAAGGCGTGCGGATCATGACGGTCCATCGCGCCAAGGGGCTCGAATTTCCGGTCGTGATTCTCGCCGATATCACCTGCAACGAGACCCGCGGCGAGCCGCAGCGTTTTATCGATCCCGAAAGAAGGCTCTGCGCTCTCAGGCTCGGCGGATGCGCCCCGCGCGAGCTGCTGGATCGCGGCGCAGAGGAGATGCGCCGTGACCAGGAGGAGGCGCTGCGCGTGCTCTACGTCGCCGCGACGCGCGCGCGCGATCTGCTGGTCGTGCCGGCGGTGGGCGATGACCCGCAGGACGGATGGCTCGCCAAGCTGAACCCCGCCCTGTATCCGGATTTCAAGGCGCGCCGCGCGCCGCTCGATCGGCAGCCCGCCGGCTGTCCTCAATTCGGCGACGACAGCGTGCGCGAACGCCCGCCGCGCGCGCCAACCAAAGCCAAAGCCGTCGCGCCGGGGCTGCATCGTCCCCAGGCCGGGAAGCATCGCGTGGTCTGGTGGGATCCCTTCAAGCTCGAGCTCGACGTGCGCGAGACGATGGGGCTTAGGCAGCACAAGCTCCTGCAGGCAGACGAGAGCGGGCAGGTTTCGGAGCGTGGCAAGGAAGAGCATCGAAGGTGGAGCGCGCTGCGCGATGCGGCGATCGCTTCGGGAATTGTCCCGGCGATTAAGGTCGCGACCGCAACCGAGCTGGCCGCACAATCCGCAACCGGCGGTATTTTCCCCGCTGAAATCGAAGCGGGCGAAATCGAAATCGAGGAACTCCCGCGTACAGCCGGAAGGCCGCACGGGCCGCGCTTCGGCACCCTGGTGCACGCGACGCTCTTGCGCGCGCCGTTCGGCGCGGACCACGAGGCGATCGCGGCGGCCGCCGCCTTCCAGGCCCGGATGCTCGGCGCATCGGCGGCCGAAATCGCCGCGGCGATCGACGCGGTCGAGACCGCGCTGCACGCGCCGCTGATGATCCAGGCGGCGAGCGCGGTGCCCGATTGCCGGCGCGAGTCTCCGATCCTGGCCAGGCTCGAATCCGGCGTCACGATTGAGGGAATCGCGGACCTGACGTTCGTGGAGCGTCGCGACGGGCGCCGCCGATGGGTGGTCGTTGATTTCAAGACCGACGCCGACCTGCGGCCGCGCCTGAGTGAGTATCGCGCCCAGCTATCACTATATATTCGGGGAATTACGCAGAGCACGGGTGATCCAGCCAGAGGCGTACTGTTGTGGCTATGAGGTGCGAGTACTGTGTGGTGGCGTAAACGTCGTTCGGCGTGGCGGCTGGAATGCCCTTATGTAGGGGTATTACCCTCACCCGGCGCGTGGCGAGCTGATGCTCGCACGCGCCGACCTCTCCCTGGTCCGGGAGAGCGACTGTGTTGGGAGTCAAGTGGCGCGGCGCGTTGCCCACAGGGTCCACAGGCTCTGGGATTTTGGGCAGTATCCCGCCTGTGGACTTGTGGACAACGGGCCGGAAGCTTAAGCGGGATTTGGACATGGCGGGTTCCAAGGGGTCTGATGTTTGAGCATCGCATTGAGGATGGTGAGCAGCTTGCGGGTGGCGGCGAGCAGGGCGACTTTCTTGGGCTTGCCGGCGTCGCGCAGGCGGCGATACAAACTGCGCAGCGCGGGGTTACAACGAATCGCGGAGAGCGTCGCCATATACAGCGCACTGCGCACGTCGGCGCGGCCGCCGAAGATGGTACTGTGCCCGCGCCACGCGCCGCTTTGCTGGTCGAACGGCGCGACGCCCACCAGTGCCGCGATCTGCTTGCGGTCCAGGTGGCCCAGTTCGGGCAGCCGCGCCACGATGATCGCCGCGGTCACCGCGCCTATGCCCGGCACCTGGTCGAGCTGCGCGCAGCGCTGGCTCAGGGGCGGATGGTCGCGCAGGCGCTGCTGGATCTGGTGATCAAGCGCAGCCCGTTCACGCTCCAGGGCGCGAATCACGCGCGCGATGCTGGGGCGGATCGAGCGCGCTGCCTGCTGGCTGCGGTTGCGTTCCGCACTCAACATTTTGATTACCTGCTGGCGGCGCATCACCAACGCTTTAAGTTCCTCGTTGGCCGCCTCCGGCACCGGCGTAGGCGCCGGTTGCATCCGCTCGGCGAACTCGCACAGCCCGCGCGCATCCAGCCGATCAGTCTTCGCCAGGTGTCGGCCCGCTTGGGCAAAGTGATAGGTGTCGCGCGGGTTGACCAAGGCGGTGGGTACGCCCGCCGCCCACAGCGCCAGGTAGGCGGCGCGCTCGTAACCGCCCGAGGCCTCGATTACCACCAGCTCGACCGTGCCTGGACTCAAGCGCTCGAGCAGCGTGACGAGGCCTGGCTCATCGTTAGACACGCTGAACGATTCGCCGCTGGACAGGGCCACTGCCAGCGTGCGCTTGCTCACATCGATGCCAACCAATATCGCTCCGTCCATGATCCGCTCCTTCGTGGCGCCGGCCCCGCCCTTCCTTGCGCGATTCGGGCTGTGCCTGTAAGGCCGCCCCAGCGACTGTTCGGGCTCTTGGCCGGAGTTGCGGGCGCGGCGACCACGCTCTCCCTCGGTTTCCTTCAACCTAGGGTAATTCGGCCTGCCGCGCCCTTGTCCTACTCCATCTTCGGACTCTGTGCGGAACATACAAGGTGTAAGACGCTGGCGCTCTCCGTATTGCTATTGCTTCTCTCTGACCAGGTAGAGTACCGCTCGCGCCAAAGTTTCTGTTCCCTCTCCCTCTCGGAGAGGGCGAGCGGCGCGGCGTTTGCTTTTTCTCTGCAAACGCCGTGACGCGCGGGTGAGGGCGTCGGCCTCTCGAAAATAACGGGAGGAACGACTTTCGGCCCGTCAGCGCGGCGGCGGGAAAGCTTGGCGCACCACCTCGGTGCGGTTCACCGCGTCCGCGACCATCTTTTCGATCTCGAAGCGCGACTCCACGGCCTCGACTTCGCCGAGATCGGCGTGAGTCTCCGGATGGGGCGGGACGAAGAGCGTGCAGCAGTCCTGGTCGGGTACGATCGAGGTCTCGAAGGTGCCGAGCTTGCGCGCCTGCTCGACGATCTCGTTCTTGTCCATCCCGACCAGCGGCCGGAAGATCGGCAATGAAGAGGCGCGCTCGATCACGCACATGTTCTCCAGGGTCTGCGACGCGACCTGGCCGAGACTCTCGCCTGTGACCAGCACCCGCGCGCCGATGCGATTTGCGAGCGCGCACGCGATTCTCATCATGAAGCGCCGATACAGCACCACGCGCAGCGGGCGCGCGGTCCGGCTCACGATCTCGCGTTGCACTTCCGCGAACGGTGTCAGCGCCAGCGTCGAATGTCCCTGAAAGCGCGTGAGCTGCGCGGCGAGCTCGACCGCCTTGTCGCGGCTCGCGCCGGACAGCAGCGGGACGCTGTGAAAGTGCACGAAGTCGAGCCGCAGTCCGCGCCGCATCATCCGGTAAGCGGCCACCGGCGAGTCGATTCCGCCCGACAGCAGCGCGAGTCCGCGCCCGCTCATCCCGACCGGCAGGCCACCCGCGCCGGAAAATTTATCCGCCGAAATGTAGGCTACCGCGGGCATCACTTCGATCGAGATAGTCAGGTCGGGGTTTTCGAGATCGACCGCGAGTCCGGTTGCTTCCTTGACCGCGGCTCCAGTTTCCCGATCGATTTCGATCGAGGTGAGCGCGAAGCGTTTGTCCGAGCGTTTGGTCCGGATCCGAAAGCTGCGGGCGTTCTGGCCGAAAGCGGCTTCTACCGCGCCGCGCTTGAGGCTCTCGATCTCCAGCAGCACCGGGCGGCTGATCGAGAAGTTCTGGATCCCGAAGAGCAGCGAGGCGCGGTCCCGGACGATCGCTTCTTCAAGCTGGTCGGGAAGCTCGACGATTATCCGCGGACCTTCGCCCACGACCGCGCCGATACCGCAATCCGCGAAGACGGTTTTCAGGTTTTGTTTGAGCTGCTCCACGAAGCGCCATCGATTGCGCCCCTTGAGGTTGATCTCGTGATACCGGCCGATCAGATAACGCATTACAGTCTCAAGCCTGGCGATGCTCCGATATGCCCCGTGTGAAGGCCGGGAGAGTCCGTCAACTTGATACTATCACCGCGTGGAGGACAAGCGGGCGATCGCGACGCTGCGATTCGCTCGCCGGGCCGCGCGGCCGATCAGATGACGCATCGGTGCGCTCAGCCCAAGGCTCAAGCGCTTAGCTAATTCCAGCGGCTTGCGCGGCGCGCGGCGACGCACGATGATTCGGACGACGATCCGCACGACGATCCGAATGATGGTTTGACATTTGATGGTTTGACATTGGCCCGCACACGCTCAATCACTCGCGATCTCGACCGCCTGCGCCGCAGGCTCGGCAAGTCCGGCACGCGCCAACCGATTCCCAAGGGCAAAACCGCCGCGGTGCTGGTCCCGATCTTCGAGCGCGGCGGCGAAGGCCGCCTGCTCTACATTCGGCGCTCCGAAAACGTGAGCCATCAGGGACAGGTCGCGTTTCCCGGCGGCCGCGTCGAGCCGTCCGATCGGCACCTGGCCGACACCGCACTGCGGGAGGCGCACGAGGAGGTTGGCATCGAGCCCGGCACCGTCGACCTGCTCGGCTTCCTTCCCGTCCACAACACGACCGTGAGCGGATTCGTGGTCGCGCCGTTTGTCGGGGTAATCGGGGATCCGCAAGGCCTTCCTCACGATCCGCGCGAAGTCGCCGAGGTATTCACCGTGCCGATCGCCGCGCTGCTGGACCCGCGCCATCGCGGGGTGCACGAAATCAAGCGCGCCGGCGCAACGCCCATGAATTTCCCCGCGATTCGTTTCGACGGCCAGATAATCTGGGGGCTCACCTACCGAATCACGCTCGACCTGCTCGCGATTCTCGAATCCGCCGCCGACTGACGGCGGCAGCCCGGCGCCCGGCGGAATCGATTTCATGAGGAGTACGCGCCGCTTGTATTTGCACTCCGAGTGCAATAATATCCGCCTCTCGATGGGAGCCGCACCGCAGTTGGCCGCTACCGACGGCAGGCTGGCGCGCAGCGAACGCGCGCGCGCGGCAGTGGCTGGCGCCTTCCTCGACCTGCTCAACGAAGGCGACCTGCGGCCCTCAGCCGGGCGGGTCGCGCGCCGCGCCGGATTCTCGCCGCGGCTGGTGTTTCATCATTTTTCCGACCTCGAATCGTTGTTCGCTGCCGCCGCAGATCTTCAGACCGCGCGCCTGTCGCGCCTGGTCCGTCCGATTCCAGCCGGCCTCGAACTGACCGAACGGGTAGGGCGCTTCGTCGCGCAGCGTGCGCGCCTGATGGAAGCGATTTCGCCGGTCCGCCGTGCGGCCGTTCTTCAGGAACCGTTTTCAGCCGAAATCGCGCGCCGGCTCGATGGACCGCGGCGGCTTGCCAGGGTCGAAACCGGCCGGGTCTTCGAAGCGGAGATCGACAGCTTTCCGAATCGCGAGCGCCGCGAGCTTCTGGCGGCATTGGACGCCGCCAGCTCGTGGCCCGTGTGGGATACGCTGCGGCGCCATCAGAAGCTTTCGGTCACCGAATCGCGACAAGTCATGGAGCGCACTTTTCGCTCGCTGCTGAGCGCCGGTCGCGCGCCGCATCGTCGGCGCGAGATCACACATTCCAATGGAGGTAAACGCGCATGAGTTCCATAACGCCCAGCCCTGAAGCGATTCAGGCCTTCGCCCAGGCTCCGCAAAGCGGGCCGTTCGTGATGGTCAACCTGCTCAAGTTCAAGAAAGACGGCGGCGAAGCCGAGTACATGAAGTACAGCGCCGCCACGATGAAGCACCTTCAGCGAATCGGCGCGCGCATCGCCTTCGTCGGCAGGGTCGAGCATTTTCTGGTCGGCAAGAGCGGATGGGACATGATCGCGATGGTCGAGTATCCGTCGCGCAAGGCCTTTCTCCAGATGGTATCCGATCCCGAGTACATGCAAGGTCACGAGCATCGCGAGCGCGGACTGGAGAGCACCGAACTTTTCGCGGTCGCGCCCGGTGCGATGACACCGGCAGGAGGTCGAAGCTGATGGGACGCAACATTCTGTTCATCACGACCGATCAGCAGCGCTACGATTCGCTGCGATGCAACGGCGGCAAGATCGCGAAGACCCCGGTTGCCGACCGGCTCGCCGCCGCGGGCATCAACTACCATCGCGCGCACAACCAGAACACGGTATGCATGCCGGCGCGCTCGACGATGATCACCGGACAGTACGTGCGCACGCACGGCGTGGTCGCCAACGGCGTCCCGCTGCCGCCCGACGCGCCGAGCATCGCGGGCTGGCTTCACGAGCAGGCGGGCTATCGCACGGCGCTGCTGGGCAAGGCGCATTTCGAGCCGGCCCTGGACTTCCAGGGGCGCTGGTTCGAGAACCGGATGGCGCGCGAGAACTCGACCGGTCCCTACCGCGGCTTCGAGCGCATGGAGCTCGCGATGCACGTCCCGCTCGGCGGATGGCATTACTCGCTGTGGCTGCAGAAGAACCATCCCGAGGCGCTCGCCGGATTCTCGCAGGTGCTCTCCGCGGCGCCCGGCGGCGACACCGGCGCACCCGAGGTCAAGTACAACCCGATTTCGCGCGAGAACTACCATACCGACTGGGTCGCCGATCGCACTATCGCGTTTCTGGACTCGCTCGATCCAAGCGAGAACTGGTTTGTCTGGATGAGCTTTCCCGACCCGCATCACCCCTGGGATCCGCCCGAAAAGGAGGCGCGCCGGATCAACTGGCGCGATCTCGACCTGCCTGCCGGTTATCCCGGATCGCGCGACAAGATCGAGAAGATCCTCGCGCAGAAGCCGCGCCATTGGCTCGACTGGTACGAGGGGCGATTCGGCAACTTCGAGGGCGGTCCGAACACGTTCGTGCCGGCGACGCTTACCGAGAACCAGATTCGCGAGGTCAACGCGATGGTGCACGTCGAGAACGAGCTGATCGACGAGGCCTGCGGGCGGGTGCTCGCCAGGGTCGCGGCGCGCGGGTGGGAGGCCAACAAGGCCATAAAATAAAACAGGGATGTCTCGGGATTATAGGCGGGCGAGTGCCAGTTCGTGGCGCCGACCATGCCTGGGCAGATGCGGGTACCCTTTTCCGTTGGTTTGAGCTCTGTTCGAATAGGACGACCTTTTTTCGTCAATTCCGTTTGGCCCAATTCAGCTTCTCGGAAAAACGGTTTGCCGACAGGAATTTTCCGTCGGTCCGATCAAGCACGTACAGAAAACCATTCCGGTTTGCCTCCACGATGAGCTTTCTAGGCTGACCTTGAAAATCGCATCGGGTAGCACCGGCGTCTCGACCACGTCGTAATCGAAAAGATCATGCGGCGTGAACTGGAAATACCACTTCAGCTTTCCGTCGTCGGGATCAGAGCCAGGAGGCAGTCCGTATAGAGGTCATCGCCAGGTCGTGGATCTCCGTCAAAATCGGGCGCCGGATTGCTGGTGCCCCAGAAAATGGTATTGAGTTCAGGATCAAACGTCCCGGGCATCCAGGTTGTGCCGCCACCCAGCTTGTAGCTTTCACCCGGCCAACTGGAGGAACCGAACTCTCCGGGCGCGGGAATTGTCCAGAAACGCCAAGACTCTTTCCCGGTTGCGGCATCATAAGCCGCGACAAACCCGCGCACGCCATCATCGCCACCAGAAGTTCCGACAATGACCTTATCTTTAACCACCAGAGGAGCGCTGGTCGCGCCATAATTGCGGTTTCCATCGGTGTAAGCAACGTCCCAGAGCAGGTGACCCGAGCGAACATCCAGGCAAAGCAAATGTGCATTGTCTGTCTCCATGAAGACTCGGTCGTGCCATACGGCGACGCCACGATTGTGATGTTGCGAGGCATCGTCAATAAGCCCTTCCGTGATAGGGCGTGAGTAGTGCCACACGGTTCGACCAGTTTGCGCATCCAGCGCGAACGCATCGTTGGCGGAAGTCACGAACATCATCCCGTCGACAACGACCGGCGTAACTTCCAGGTGGCTGGAGTTTGCGGCGTGAAACACCCACTGAGCCCGGAGTTGCGAGATGTTGGCCCTGTCGATCTGGCGGAGAGCGCTGTAGCGGCGCCCGGTGTAGTCACCGTTATAGGAGAACCAGTTATAGTCGACCGGTGTTGCGAGCAATTGAGCGGGGGCAACGTCAAGGCGTGCCGTGACCGATGTCGTGTTAGTACTCTGGGCGGCGAATGGCACCGCAATCAAGAGAAGCGAAAAGCATAGTGTGAATCTCAGCATTCCTACCATTGTCGAGGCTCTGTCCTTGACGGCATTTTATCGTAGACGTCAAACCAGCAGGATTTCATACACTACCTAAAGTCAGGCCTTGGAAGCCAGCTTCATATCAGGTAACGATCCTAGCTGCGAAATGATTCTGATGGTGTCAACTCGCGAATCGCTTCTCCAGCGCCGCTGAGGTTGGCGAGCCGCATCTCGGAGTACTTGCGAGATAAAAGCACGCCTGGCGCGCCAGCGCGGAAGGCCGCGAGCACCGCTTCCTTAACGCTTTGTGGCGTACATTTGCTGTTATGGGGCTCGTAGGGATGTCGATATCAATGCCCGGCCAGATGAGAGTGTTCGTGCCGGCAACACCCTCAAGAGAGCGTTTTGTCTCGCGGAAGACGTAATCAGCGGAAAGGCCGGTGTGAGGAATCTGATCGTAGCTGCGTTCCCGGAATCCCATCACTGCATAGTTAAATTCGAGCAGGCCCTGTTTCGAGAGATCGCCATAGAGTGTCGAGCCAATATTGTCGACATAGAGCGCCATGCGCTCGCCACCGCAGTTGTTGTACATCACGACCTTTATGAAATCCGAGTAATTTGAGAGCTCATGAAGGTCCTGTTCGGCGCGGTAGATGGGGTTGAAGGAATTGTTATGCCAGATGTGCCAACCCACAGGCACGGCCGGCTTCGCTGTCTTTACGGTTTTGTATATTGCCGCGTAGGTCTCGCGAAGGCTGTCGGTCCAGAGCATTTCCCAGGCGGCTAGTGCATCGTCCCATTAGTTCCTTATAGAATCGCTTCTCTTCCGCCTGGCTCGCCGGCGTCGGGGCTTCTTGGGGTGAGCTGTCTGGTACTCCTTGGTGGTCTCGATAATGTGCTGCAGTTGTTCGGGGCCTTTGGTCCAGGTGAACGGGTTGCAGGACGCGTTGTAGCTGGCGAGGAATCGGTGAAGCAGTTCTTTGAGGTCCTGCTTGGATCGTTGCACGCTGTGCGCTAAGCCCTGTTTGCTGAGGATGCTGAAAAAGCATTCGATGAGGTTCACCCACGACGCATGCGTGGGCGTGTAGTGGAACTGTACTCGCGGATTACGCCGGAGCCAATTGCGGAGCGGCCTCGTTTTTGTGGATGTTCAGGTTGTCCGCCACGACATGGAGTTCCCGGTCGGGATAAGTCCCGCACCACGTCGTTCATGAAACGCAAGAAAGTTGACCGAGGTGCGCCGATTGCGGACATGGGCGACCACTTTGCCGGTGGCAATTTCCAGAGCAGCGATTAGCGTCTGCGTTCCGTGGCGGACATACTCATTGGTCCAACTACGCGGCTTCTTGGCGCGTAGCGGCAGCAACGGTTGGGTTCGATCCAGCGCTTGAATGCTCGGCTTTCTCGTCCACGCAGAGGACCAGCGCGTTCTCGGGCGGGTTCAGGTACAGGCCGACGATATCCAGCAACTTGGCCTCGAAAGTCAGGATCCGGACTGAAGGTAAACGTTCGAATCCGGTGCAGCGGCAGTTTCGAGGCGTGCAGGATCGTGTGCACGGTGCTATGCGGCAAACCCAGTTCTCGGGCCAGCGTGCGCACCGTCCAGCGTCCTTGGGACTCGGGCTGCTGGCAAGCCAAGGTCTGCACCTTGTGCCAGACCTCCGGCGTCGTATTTCGGAGGCCGGCCCGAGCGCGCCGCATCGCGCAGTCCTTCCAAGCCCCTGGGCGGCAAAGGACCGTCGCCACTTGCCAACGGTGACCTCGGGAATCTTGCAGATGCAACGGCGATCTGTTGGTTGGATAAGATTCTCAGCCGCGGCGCAATACGATACGACTGCGCAAGGCCATGGGCTTGCGGAGTAGAGGGAGCCTGAACCCAACCTGTTAAGGGTGGAACGAGTCTGCCGAGTCCAGAGACAATGGCAGGGGCGATTCGCGCCATGCCCCAGCGTACCAGAAACTCTTTATATTATAAAGAACTATCTGGACGATGCACTAGTTCGGGATATCGCAGCAGGAGGCGCCAGAATTGAACGTAGTAGCCATCCACCGGGCGACTGCCGCTGTGCGCCGAACGAACGAATTTTTCCAACTCCAGAAAACCTTGCTGGGCGCGCGCTACGTTGATGCCGCGCTGTTTCGCCTTACTCTGACAAAACTCGCAGAAGCAAGTCACGTGGCCCGGATCGATCGGCGGCACATCATGGGTGGCGCCCAAACTGTCCGAAAGCGCACCCTGGCGTTCGGAGCCCCACATAATTCCGTCGATGTCGTAAGAACGGGAATAGTCCTCGACCAGACCAGTCAGGAAATTCCGGTAGTCCGGATTGTTGACGCACAGCGTCTCGGCATTCCGCCCGTAAAGATCTCTTTCCTGCAATTTCTGAATGTTCGGCAAGTCGGTGCGAAACACGTCCTCGAGCCAGCAGACGACCTTCATGCCACGCTTCTTACCGGCAGGAAGCACTTCGGCGAGGATATCCAGGTCGCCATGGTCGGGAGCACGCGTGTCTTTGAGAACCGTGTTTTTGTAATACTGAGGATGAGGAATGGCGAAGTTCCCGCCGTGAAAATTGAGGTCATACTCCTGCTTGCCATGATCGGGGAGCGGCTGGCCGGGGATCTGCCTTCCGGCAATACCTCGACCGTAGGTGAACACCGCGAGAAAAAGCGTATTCACGCTGGCGCGTTCCTGGAGTACATCAAGAACTTTCTCGGTGCCTTCATCCACAAACGAAACTGCTCCGACTTGGATGCCGATCATTTTCGAGGAGGCAGCAGTATGTCCTGGAGCCGGCATGGCCAAGGCAGCGCCGGCTCCAGCGGCGATCTTCAGGAATTCGCGGCGATTCACGTCCGATCTCAACATGGATTGCTCCTATTGTTTTTGCTAGCTCCGCTGCAACGGCGTTTCGTCCACATTGCACCCCCTCGCGCGAGGTGTGCAATACAGAGCCGTCCCATTCTACGGGTTCACTTCACAAACCATTAGGGTATTTTGTCCAAGTTTGGACAAACACTCCGAAAAATGGACTAGATTCGAGTGGAGCGAACACTACCGGAAGAATGACCTCGGCTTGATTCTCTGCAATCGGCGGATGCATCGGTGCTCCGACAGCAAACTCCGCGAGAAGATGCGCCGTTGCCTTCCGTCGTCGCGGCCTGCAAA
>CAVVMA010000016.1:0-278895 GCA_963749215.1 uncultured delta proteobacterium
TCGCTGTTCGTGCTGGCGCTGATGCTGGGCGCGGCGCAGGCGCGCGCGCAGCCGCCTTCCGGCCAGAGTCATCTCCAAAGTCTTCGATCGACGGTAACCAGCGCGTCGAGGACGACGCGATTCGGGTCCATATCCAGTCGCTGCCGGGCGAGCCGCTCGACGAGGCGCTGGTCGATCAGGACATCAAGGCGATCTACAAGATGGGCTTCTTCGACCAGGTGACGGCCGACGTGCACCGGGGAACGAACGGAGTCAACCTGGTCTACCACGTGGTCGAGCGCCCGATGGTCACGGAGGTGCGTCTGGAGGGCATGAAGGAAATACGCACCACCGACGACAAGGTGGTCGAGGCGACCAAGCTTCACGCGGCCGCGATTCTGGATCCCGAGCGCGTGCAGGAGACCGTCAACGGCCTCAAGAAGGTCTACCAGGACAAGGGCTACCTCGACGCCACCGTCACGTTCAAATCGATTCCGCGGCCCGACAATCAGGCGATCGCGGTCTTCACCGTCGACGAAGGACCGCTGGTCCGTATCACCGCGATCGATTTCATCGGCAACCACGCCTTCACCGCCCGGCAGTTGCGGGGCGTAATCGAGACCGGCACGCACAATCTTTTGAGCTTCATCACCGGCAGCGGCACGCTCGACCGCAAGAAGCTCGAGGACGACGTAGACCACCTGACCGCCTTCTACTACGACCAGGGCTATCTTAACGTGCGGGTCAGCGAGCCGACGGTCAACCGCCAGGGCACGGGTATCACCGTGACGTTCAACATCGATGAGGGCCTGCCCTACAAGGTGGGCGATATCGACGTTAGCGGCGAGCTCAAATTTCCCGAATCCGAGCTGCGCGACAAGCTGACGCTCAAGTCCGGCGAGCTGTTTCGCGGTTCGACGCTCCAGCACGACGTGCTCACGCTCTCGGACTTCTACTCCAATCGCGGCTACGCATTCGTCAACGTCGACCCGCGCACTCAGCTCGATCCGGCCAACCATCTCATCAACGTGACTTTCGCGATCGTTCCGGGCCATCTGGTCCTGGTCGATCGGATCAGGATTTCGGGCAATACCAAGACCTCCGACAAGGTGATCCGACGCGAGCTGCGGATCCAGGAGCAGGAGCCCTACTCGGCGGAGGAAATCCGCGCCTCGAAGGCGCGGCTGGACCGGCTCGATTTCTTCGAGGAAACCCGCATCTCGACCACGCCCGCCAATCAGCCCGATCGGATCGACCTTGACGTTGACGTGCACGAAAAGAATACCGGTTCATTTCAGGCCGCGGGCGGCTTTTCGACGGCGTCGTCGATCTTCGGCGACTTCAGGATCGGCAACACCAATCTGTTCGGCGGCGGGCAATCGATCCTGCTCGACGCGACGGTCGGATTCCTGTTCCAGAACTACAGCATCAGTTATACCGAGCCCTATTTTCTGGACATACCGCTGACCGCGGGCCTGGAAATCTACGACTCGACGATCGATTACTCGAATTTCAATCGCGGCGCCGCGGGCTTCTCGGTTCGCACGATCTATCCTTTTGCCGAGCTGGGGCTCAAGAAGATCGGGCCGTTCTCGATGGAAGACGTCAGCGCGGGCCTGCAATACCGCTTCGAGAGCGTCGGCATCACCGGTATAACCTCGCCGTTGACCGTGTACGATATTCGCCGTTACAAGGGCTATACGCAGACCTCTGAGGTCGCGCCCAGTATCCGCCGCTTCACGGTCAACAACCCGATCGATCCGCGCAACGGCTCGGTCCAGACCCTCACCCTCCAGGTCGCCGGCCTGGGCGGCAGCAACTACTTCGTAAAAGGCGTGTTCCACACCCGCTACTTCTTCTCGTTCATCGACAATCCCGAGTTCGGCAACTGGGTTTACTCGATCGGCGGCGACTACGGTATCGGCAGCGATCTGAAAAGCGGCACCGGCGGGGAACTGCCTCTGTCCGAGCGCTTTTTTCCGGGTGGAATCGGCGGCGGCGGCGACGTCCGCGGTTACGAGCTGTATCGGCTGGGCCCGCAGGTGGTGGTCTTCAACAAGTTCGGCAATCCGATCTCGTACCAGGACGTCGGCGGGAGCCGGGAGATCCTGCTCAGCAACGAGATCACGTTTCCAATTCTGGAGGGACTTGGAATCAGGGGCGTGATCTTCCTCGATGCGGGCAACTCGTTTCGGCTGTCGGACGCGTTTACTTTGAAGAAACTACAGGCCGCGTACGGCTTCGGGATCCGATGGCGCTCGCCGTTTGGTCCGCTCAGGATAGAGATCGCCCTTCCGCTCAATCCACGGCCCAACGACAATAAGACCGATTTGGTTTTCGGCGCGGGCTCGCCGCTCTAGCGGGCGGTCGCGAAAATCCCCCGCAGACCGGTTTGGAACGGCACTAGCGATCAGGCTGCCAAACCAGCTTTAATATCGTCCCGAAGTGCCCCCGCAGAACGCTCGCCGGCCGGCGCTGGTCACGCGGCGCGGCCGTGGCGCCATTGTCACCGTATCGGGACGCAGGTGGAGAGGACGCGGCGTCGATTTCTGCAACGGGATACGCAGGAGGCTTTTGCTCTGTATGAAGCGACGGTTTGTTCTGATTGGCGCGGCTATACTGCTGCTGGCGGCGGCGGGCCGGGCGCGGGCCGAGCTTAAGCTCGCTTACGTAGATGTCCAACGCGCGCTCAACGAATGCGACGCGGGTAAAAAAGCGAAAGGCGACTTCCGCGCCCGTATCGAAAGCCTCGAGACCCACCTTCAAAAGCAGCAGAACGAGGTCCAGGCCCTCAAGGACGAGCTCGAAAAAAAGGGCATGCTGATGAAGGACGATGAGCGCCGTAATCTTCAGGACGAATACGAGCGCAAGCTGCGAGACTTCCAGCGCGACTACGACGACTCCAAGCACGAGCTCGAACAGCGCGACAACGAAGTCACGGGCGCGATCGTCAAGGACCTGGCGCGCATCATCCGGTCGATCGGCGAGCGCGAAGGCTTCACGATGGTGATGGAGAAGGGCTCGATTCTGTGGGGCACCCCCGGAATCGACATCACCGACGAGGTGATCCGCGACTACAACAAGGGCGGCGCGAAAGTGGGCTCGCTGGGCGAATCATCTTCCGGCCAGGAGCAAGCCGGCGCCGGCAGCGACTTCGGCGACACCGCCGCCAAACGCTCGACTATCTCGAAGTAGGCCCGGGCTCGAATCAGGATTCGGCTCGCAGCAGGCGTGCGCCGGCTGGCCGGGCTCACGGCGACCGAAAAAGTGAAGGAGAAATCGCTATCGCCGGTCTTATCCACCCCCAGGCAGTGATTGACCCCAGCGCCGAACTGGATTCGACCGTCCAGGTCAGCGCCGGCGCGGTGATCGGGCCGCACGTGCAGATCGGCGCCGAGACCCGGATCGGCCCCTACGCGGTGATCGAGCGCAACACCAGGCTCGGCAAGCGCAACCGCGTGTGGCAGTTCGCCTCGGTCGGAGCCGACACCCAGGACCAGAAGTATCACGGCGAGCCGTCGACGCTGGAGATCGGCGACGACAACCAGATTCGCGAGTTCACCACCATCCAGCGCGGGACCGAGGGCGGCGGGATGGTCACGCGGATCGGCAGCCGCGTGCTGCTGATGAACTACGTTCATGTCGCGCACGACTGCCAGATCGGCGACGACGTCATCCTGTCGAACTCCACCGAGATCGCGGGGCACACGATCATGGAAGAGTGGGTGATCGCCGGCGGAATGTGCGGCGTTCATCAATTCGTGCGGATCGGCGGCCATGCGTTTCTGGCGGCGGGCGCGATGGCGGCGCAGGACGTTCCGCCCTACTCGATGGTCGCCGGAGACCGCGCGCGCCTGATCGGCGTGAACACCGTCGGGCTCGAGCGCCGCGGGTTCAGCGCCGAGACTATCGCGGCCTTGCGGCGCGCGATGCGGACGATCTTCTACTCCACGATGCTGCGCCCGGAAGCGCTCGCCCAGGTGATCGAGCGCGACGGCAAGATTCCCGAAGTCCGCCGCCTGGTGGACTTCATCAAGGCTTCCAGGCGCGGCGTGGTAAGCCGCAGCAGCGAGGAAGCGTGAACAAGCTCGGACTTATCGCCGGCAACGGAGTCTTTCCGCTCGAAGTTGCCGCCGCCGCGCGCGGGCGCGGAGTGCAGGTCTTCGCGATCGCCCACCTCGATGAGACCGACCGCGCGCTCGAACCACTCTGCGACCGGATCACCTGGGTGCGGGCCGGCGAGCTGCAAAAGATTGTCGACGCATTGAAGGCCGCGGGCGTGACCGAAGCCGCGATGGCGGGCGGAATATCGCGCGCGCGCCTGAAGCATTCCTTCGCGCCCGACGCGCGGGCGATCGCGATGCTCCAGCGGGTCGGGAGGCTCAGCGACGACGCCGTGCTTCGCGGCCTGGCCGCCGAGATCGAGTCCGAGGGTATCCGGGTGATCGATCCGGTACCGATGATCGCGCACGCGCTGGCGCGCAAAGGAATCGAAGCCGGCCCGCAACCGGGCGAATCGCAACTGAAGGATCTCGCGCTCGCGCTGAAGGTCGCGCGGGCCTTGGGGCCCTACGACGTCGGCCAAACGGTCGCGGTGCTCAACGGCGTAGTCGCCGCGGTCGAAGCCGTCGAAGGCACCGACGCGGCGCTGGCGCGCGCGGCGGAGCTATCAGGCAAAGGTCTGGTGATCGCAAAGGCGGCCAAGCCCGGCCAGGACCTCCGTTTCGACCGGCCCGCGATCGGGCCCGGCACTATCGAGCTGCTGAGCCGAATCGGCGCCGCGATGATCGGAGTCGAGGCCGGACAGGCCCTGATCCTCGAGCGCGAACGCACCGTGGCGCTCGCCAACGAGCGCAACATCATCATCTATGGCTGCGACTGAACTGCGCGCGGCCGTGATCGGCGCGGGCAGGCTGGGCGCGCTGCACGCCGCGAAGTACGCGACTACCGAAGGCGTCCGGCTGAGTTACGTGGTCGATATCGACGCGGAGCGCGCTGCCCAAGTCGCGGCCGCCCACGGCGCGACGCCCCTTGCCGACTACCGTGAACTGGTACAACGGCTGAAAGGCTCGACCGATTTGGCGAGCGTTGCCGCGCCCTGCATGGCGCATCACGAGATCGCCGCCGCGCTCCTCACCTCGGGTATCGACGTGCTGCTGGAAAAGCCGATGGCCGCGACGCTCGCCGAGGCGCAGGATTTGGCGGCGCTCGCCGGGCGCTTTGGCCGGGTCCTGCAAGTCGGCCATCTCGAACGCTTCAATCCGGCGATCGTGCGGCTGCATTCGATCGTCACCTCGCCGCGCTTCATCGAATGTCATCGGCTGGCGCCGTTCACCGAGCGCGGCACCGACGTCGACGTGCTGCTCGACCTGATGATCCACGACCTCGACGTGATCCTGTTCCTGACCGGCGCTGAAATCGTCTCGGTCGAGGCGGTCGGAGTCGCCGTCCTGACCGATACCGTCGACGTCGCCAACGCCCGAATTCGCTTTTCGGACGGGATGATCGCCAACCTCAACAGCAGCCGGGTGGCGCCGCGCCGCGAGCGCAAAATCCGCTTCTTCCAGCCCGACGCCTACGTTTCGGTCGATTACGACGCGCGGCGCATACAGGTCTATCGCAAGACTCCGCCTTCGCCCGGCAGCGCATACCCGGCGATCTCGGCCGAGCAGATCGATCTCGAACAGGGCGATCCGCTGGCCGATGAAATCCGCGCGTTCGTCGGCAGCGTCCGGACGCGCACGACGCCGCAGGTCAGCGCTCGCGACGGCCTGCGCGTGATCGAGGCCTGCGAGCGAGTCCGCCACGCGATGCAGCAGTGAGCGTAGTTGGCGTAGCCCGCCAATCGAGGCGGCTCTGGACTGCGCACGAATTGTTGGAGCAGACTTGGCGCCGGGAGTGGCGATGATACCAACCGGGCCGCTGCCTGGGAGTCTCACCGATCGCCAGATGCAAGACCGTTCAACTCAACGACTGGTGCTGCTGTTCGCGGGGCTTGGCCTGCTCAACCTGCTCGCATGGCTGGCGTTGTGGGGACTGGCGGGCGCCGCAAGCGCCTCGGTGATTTCGGTCGGCGCGCTGGCCTGGTTTCTCGGGCTGCGGCATGCCTTCGACGCGGATCATATCGCCGCGATCGACAATGTGACGCGCAAGCTGCGCCAGGACGGCAAGCGATCGGTCACGACCGGCCTGTTCTTCGCGCTGGGCCACTCGACGATCGTGATCCTGCTTTCGTTCGCGATCGCACTGGAAGTGTCGTCGCACGCGGGCCGCCACGATCTGCCGAAATTCTGGGGCGGTCTGGCCGGCACGCTGATTTCGGCGGGCTTTCTCACCCTGATCGGAATCGTCAACCTGGTCATCTTCGTGCAGTTGTGGGGCGCCTTCGACGCCTACCGGGCTCGCGGCCGCGCCCAAGTCGAGGTCGATCAGCAAATCGCGGCGCTGCTCGATCGGCGCGGGCTTGCCGCCAGACTGTTTCGTTTTCTCTACCGCCGGATCGATGCGGGCTGGAAGATGTATTTCGTGGGCCTGCTGTTCGGTCTCGGCTTCGATACCGCGACCGAAGTCGCCCTGCTCGGCATCTCCGCCACCGCCGCGGCCAGCCACACGCTGCCTTTTTGGGGAATCATGGTCTTTCCGCTGATGTTCACCGCCGGGATGACCCTGATGGACGCGCTCGACGGAGCCTTCATGATGCAGCTCTACGACTGGGCGTTCGCCGACGGCCTCAAGAAACTGTTCTTCAACACCGCGATCACCGGCCTCACGGTGCTGGTCGCGTTCCTGATTGGCGGTATCGAATGGCTGCAAGTCCTCAGCACCGAGCTTCAGCTCAGCGGCCGGTTCTGGACCGCGATCAACAATCTGGACTTCGCGCAGATGGGCGCGATCGTCGTGGCCCTGATTACGCTCGCGTGGCTGATCGCCTGGCGAAGGTACCGCCGCCTCGTCGGCACGATCGTTGGGCAAGCGTAAGTTCTTCCGCGATGCGCCGCTCGACTGCCGACCGCGTTCCATCGAAGATTGATCCGCCGCCGGGGTGAGAGTATCGAAGGAAGAGATGAGGCACGTCAGAGGAAAACTGTTCGCCGGCGCGCTGATCGCCGCGACCGCGCTGGCCTTCAGCATGTCAGGCGAGCGATACACGATGGTCACCGGCCGCGACGTGTTGAGTATTGACCTCGCGACGCTCGCGCCCGGCAAGGCGAGGAAGTACGCCTATGCCGACGACGCCGGGCGCAAAATACGGTTCCTGCTCGCGCGCGGCGACGATGGCCAGGTGCGCTCGGTCTTTGACGTGTGCCGCGTGTGCTACTCGTACCACAAGGGCTACGCGATTTCCGGCAACGAATTGATCTGCCGCGTGTGCGGCAACCGCTATCCGATCGACCGGATGACAACCGGCAAAGCGTCCTGCGTGCCGGTCGCGCTGGTCCATCGCGAGGATCGCGGCACGGCCAAAATCAAGGTCGCCGACGTCCTCGGCGGCCGCTCGATGTTCTGAGGTTGGGATCGAACAGGTGAGACCGACCGCGCTAAACAGGCTTTCCGGCGGATGCGAGACGATTCGCGTCGTGCTCGCGCTCGCCCTGCTGCTGACGAGCGTGCCGGTCGCGATCGTAGCGCCGGTAGCGAACTCGGGCCCGGTGATTACGGTCGACATCTGCCACCCGCTCCAAGCGCCCGTTAACGGGTCCGCGCCGTCGTTG
This sequence comes from uncultured delta proteobacterium, assembly GCA_963749215.1. Lineage (GTDB taxonomy): Bacteria > Desulfobacterota > Binatia > Binatales > Binataceae > CAVVMA01. Next base: position 7,692 of record CAVVMA010000016.1, read on the forward strand.
ACGCCGACGCTTCCCGCGCGCCGCCTCGCCCAGGCGCTTCCCGACCGGGGGGTTGCGCCCGACGCGATTGTCGCGTCGGCCACTCCGCTTCGCGAGGCACCGGACCCGCCCCCTCCCAAACGCGCCTCGTAGCTGCGCTTTTCCCGATTCAATAGAGCAAGCTGTCTGCCTCCGTCCGTGACTGATTCACGGGCCAAGGTGGCATTGCAAAACGCTACGTGCGTTTGCGGTGGAGTACCGTAGGATGAGGCGACCGACATTTCCCGAATCTCTGATTCGTTCGACCGTTCGGGCTTTTATGATGACGGCGGCAACGCTGGCGGCCGCAGTGATTCTCGCCGGCCTGACACCCGGCATCAGTCAGGCATGCGCTTGCGGTTGCGGCGTTTTTGAGGTCGCGACGCCCTCGCTGATTCCCACTAGCGCCGGGGGAATGGTGTGGACCGAGTACGACTACCTGAACCAATACATAAATTGGCACGCAACGACGCCTGCCTCCGGCACCCAAAATAACGACAAGCGGCTGAAGACCGACTTCGTTACCGTCGGCGGCCAATACATGTTCGATCATAGCTGGGGCGTGATGCTGGAAGTGCCCTACTGGGAGAGGAACTACCGGGGCGCCTACCAGGGCAACAATGCGGACATCAAGTCCTTCGACATGAATTCCGTAGGCGACATCCGCATCATGGGTATGTGGACCGGCTTGTCCGAGGACATGTCGACCGGGTTTTTGGGCGGCTTCAAGGTTCCGTCCGGCGATTGGCACTATCCGCCGTTCGACCGCGACACCCAGATAGGGACGGGCAGCACCGACCTTCTGCTCGGGGCGTATCATCTCGGAACGCTCCCATCGCAGCTTGGAAGCCTGCCGCTGACCTTCAGGGATCGGCCGTTCGGCTGGTTCGCGCAAGGCTTGTACGACGTGCCATTCGCGCATCAGGACCATTACACACCCGGCCGGGAGTTTGATGCAGCTCTGGGGATGTTCTACGACTTCGGCGTTGTCGGTCCTCTCACGGAACTTGCCCCCACGCTGTCGTTTCTGGGCAGCAACCGCACCCACGACCGCGGCGCCAACGCGGACCCGGACGACAGTGGTTATAACAAAGTACAAATTGCTGCAGGTTTTGAAACGGCGTTTAAGTCCCTGAGAGTCTACGCCGATATCGAACGGCCCATTTACCAAAACATGAACGGCTATCAGCTGACCGCGCCCTGGGCGACCAAGCTAATCGTGAGTTACAACTTCTGAAGCGAAGGAAAAGCCATCGTGAAGGAATATGATTTCCAGGGAAGCGACGCGCCCGATGCGTGAAGCCTTACGCGGGATAGCGATCGTCGCCGGGACTATCGCCTTGATCGGAATCACTGTTCCCGCGATGGCGACCGGTCGGGTTGGCGAAGCTGCACCGGCGCTGGTTGTGCCCGAGTTAAGCGGACAGGTGTTCGATTTGAGCGCGATGCGCGGTCGGGTAGTAATCGTGAATTTCTGGGCCACCTGGTGTCCGCCCTGCCGGCAGGAGATGCCCGCACTCGACGCCTTCTACCGTCAATATCATGGCCGGGGAGTCGACCTGATCGGGCTCAGCGCCGATCGATCTCACGACCAGGCCGAGGTGCCCAAGGTGATGCGGACGTTCAGCTATCCGGCGGCTATACTGAGTGATGCGACCGTCAACGGTTTCGGCACTCCGGCCGTGCTGCCGGCCACGCTTGTGATTGACGGCAATGGCGTGGTGCGGGCAAGGTTTACACCCGACGGGACACCGTTGACCGAAAAGGCGCTCGCCGACGTGGTTGTGCCATTGCTGCCGCATCAGCCGGGTTGACGGTTCGCATATCGATTTCGCGGTCAGGTATCGAAGGAGTTGAAGATGAGGGCGCCCAGCATCATTTCGAGCCTCGCCGGCAGACTCGCCGCGGCCGCGATCCTCTGCCTCGCGCTGTATCCGATCGGCGCCTGCAACCGGCTGGGCACACAGGCTGAGAATTCGGACTGCTTGCCCGCGATCGGCCTGATCGATCAGAACGGCCAGAGCGTGAACTTGTCCTCTCTGAAGGGCAAACCCGTCCTGGTGGACTTCATTTATACTTCCTGTCCGGGTCCGTGCAAAACGCTGACCCAGAGAATGATCGATGTGGCTCAGAAGCTCGGTCCGACGCTCGGATCGCAGGTGACGATGGTTTCGATCTCGATCGATCCGGAGCATGACGGGCCTCAGCAGATGCTCGACTATGCCCGGACGCAGGGCGCCGTGCGCAAGGGATGGTTGTTCCTTACCGGCGGTCCCGGCCAGGTCGACGCGACGCTCGCGGCCTTCGGGCTGAGCCGGGAACGCGAATCCGACGGCTCCGTTTCACATATCGTCGGCGTAATCCTGGTGGGACCGGATGGCCGCAAGCTTCACGAATACAACGGCGAGAATCTGAAATATGATGCGGTCGCAGCCGATCTTCGCAACGCGATCGGCCGGGGATAGAGGCCGCTTTCGGTCTCGGGGTAGTGGATTGCAGTTAACCAAACCAACTGACACGAGGGAAAAAATGAAACTTTCAAGTCTCCAGATAACGCTCGCGATCCTGTTCGCGCTTTCGATTCTCGCAATCGCGCCGCTCTCCACGCCGGCGTGGTGCGCCGATTCACCCGCGATAGCCAAGGTGCTTGCGTCGCCCCCCTCAGCCGAGGTCGGCACGGCCACCAAGTGCGCCGTATGCGGCATGAAGCTTCACGTGAAGAGCGACACGCCCGGCGCCGAGTACGCAGGCAAAGATTACTACTTCTGCGACACATCGGAGCGCGATGCGTTCGTCCAGCATCCCGAGATGTACCTGCATAAGGCGGCAGCAAAATGACCAGCGCTTATCTGTCAGTGCACCGTTCGCCGATCGTCAAGCGGCCGCTGTCCGCAGCGCTGGGACGTGCATTGCTGGCGGCGATAGCGATGAGCCTGGCGGCCTCGGCCTGCGACTCCGAACCGGGAGATTCGCTCAAGGCGATCGACCAGACAGATTGCCTGCCGCATGTCGTTCTCATCGATCAAAACAGCCGGCCGGTTGACCTTGCCTCGCTCAAGGGTCACCCAACACTGATCGATTTCATCTACACCAACTGTCCAGGGCCGTGTCAGATGATGACCGCCAAGATGGCGCGAGTGGCCGACCGGATTGGCGACGAGCTCGGATCAAAGGTCAACGTCGTCTCGGTGACAATCGATCCCGAGCACGACAGGCCCAGCCAGCTCGCCGCCTACGCCAGGAAGCAAGGCGCCGATCGGAAGGGATGGATTTTTCTGACCGGCACGCCGGATCAGATCGAGGGCCTGCTGAAGGTCTACAAGCTCCAGCGCGTCCGCGACTCCGACGGCAGCATCGAGCACATAATCGCGTTCTTCCTGCTGGGTCCCGACGGCCTTCAGCGTCGCGAGTACAACCCCACCGACGTGAAGGCGGACGAGGTGGCACAAGACGTCCAGAAGCTGATGCCGCGCGGGTGAGTGCGGGTATGAAATGGTGACGGTATCGATGGGCAAGGACCGGTTCATTGTCGCCGGGCGGATTGTGATCGTCGCGGCAATGGTCTTGTCTTCGGCCTCGATCGTTCCGGCGGCCGACAGCGCGCCGGCCGCGCGCGATTACTCGAGGTATTGCGAGCAATGTCACGGACCCAAGGGCCGCGGCGACGGGCCGAAGGCTCATATGCTCGAGGCGCCTCCCGACGATCTCTCCGATTGCCGTGCGACGCGCAAGATTTCGGACCCGCAATTCTTCCAGGCAATCCAGCAGGGCGGACTGGCGGTGGGCATGAGCGCCGAGATGCCTGCGTGGGGAGGCGCGCTCGATCCGGGCCAAATCAAGGCGCTGGTCGCTTACGTCCGCGGGTTCTGCCGCGAACGCGAGTCGTCGCCGCCGCCCTCGCGAGCGCAGTAGGATAGTAGAATAGACTTTGGGAGTATGTACTTTTGAAGTAAGCTATGACGATGAACCGTGACATTCAGGGCAGCTACCGCCTAATACACTGACGTGTCTCGGTTCACACTCCCAGACGCTTTCGGTCAAACTGTGGTTGGCTCGTTCTCTGCGTGGAGTCATATCGTGAAAAACCATTCAGAGATGACGGACAAAGAAGACCTGGTGAAAAGCGCTATAGAGAAGCCTGTGGCTGTACATTTGGGAAACACTGCGACAGATCGTCTATTTAGGGGAGAAGCAATTTCATCAGGGTTCTGGAAAGGCTCATTTGCGGTTGTAGTGGTGGAATACAACAAACAGAACGTGGGGTTTTTGAGAACAGCTTACCTCTCAAGTTTAGAACCCAGGGGTACGATAATATGGTCACGAAGCTAGGTAGCTTAATTGTCGAATACGATGATGCCTCTGACGTACTATACTTGTCTATTGGTACTCCTCGCCCTGCGCTGACAGAAGAAGGACCAGAGGGGCTTTTATTCAGAAGAGACCCGGCGACGGATGAACTGATCGGGGTTACAGTCTTGTCATATGATCGTCATTTCCGTCATCTACGTGACGTTTCCTGGCTGGAAACGGTGGGTTTGACGCCCGATTTGGTAAGTTATTTGGAAGAACGACCCGACGTTGCCAGGTTTTAGTGCTAATTGCGTAAAGTACATACCATCGCGGGAATTTTATGAGCACCACTTCCTCCAATCCGTCAGCGGAATCCGCGCGAGGCTTCGTTCAGGGACGCGCGGAGCCAGCAACGCCCGTATATCTCCGCGATCTCGGACGGGTCGTGCTGGTGGCTCTGCTCGCCCTGGCGGCAGGACAAATCCTGAATCGGTTTCATAGTCATCCGCTGCCCGTGGTCTATCAGTCGCCGGAGCAGCGGCTGGCCGCCGAGCTCACCAAGCTGGTTGACGCGCCGCCCTTCCAGGCCTCCGACCTGCAAACGCTGGAATTGCCCGAGTTCCGAACGATCTTCGACGGCAAAAGCGCGGTGATAGTAGACGCCCGCTCGGCGCCGTTTTACGAGCTGGGGCATATTCCGGGCGCGCTCAACCTCGCGCGCGACGACTTCGCAAACGATTACCAGGCGTTCTCCAAAAAGCTCGAAGCCGGCCGCGACCGGCCGATAGTCGTCTATTGCTCGGGCGGCGCTTGCCACGATAGCAAGCTGGTAGCCAGTGCCCTGCTCAGTCTCGGCTTCTCGAACGTCAGAGTATTCAAGGGCGGATGGGAAGAATGGACGCAGGCTGACCTGCCGGTGGCAAAGGACTGACTTATGAAAGCGATTGCGCTGCGGTACAAGACGGCCGCGATCTCGATAGTGCTCGGAGCGCTGTTCGTGTACGCGGGCGCGATGAAGATAAGCGACCCGCTGGCGATGGCGGACACGATCGCCGCTTTCGGAATTCTTCCGCTCGCTCTTATCAACTCCTTCGCGCTGGCGGTGCCGGCGTTCGAGATCATCTCGGGCGCGCTGCTGATCGCCGGATGGTACCGGCGGGTCGCCGCGATGGCGCTGCTGATCGCGATTGCCGCCTACACCACCGCGATCGGTTCCGCGCTGGCCCGCGGGATAACGATCGATTGCGGATGCTTCGGCGTCGGACCCGCCACGCGCGGTGCGATGTGGTGGGACTTCGGCAGAGACCTCGCCCTTCTGGCGGCTGCCTTGGCCGTCTACGCATGGTCGATGCCGTCGCCGGCGGCCGCGCAGGGTGAATCACATGCGGCATGAATTTATCGGGAGTGAAGCCCGGCTCGAATCGGTGTCGAGCGCGACACGGTATGGTCTGCGGAGGCGTCCGGGACTGCTGACGATCGCGGCGTCTATCGCCTGTATCGTAGCCGCGGCCGGTTGCAGATCGGCAAACGTCGCGAGCAGCGATCAGGGCGCGCCTGACACGACCGCGAGCGGATACGAGATCGCGGGCACGACCGACTGCCTGCCGAAAACCACGCTCGTCGATCAGAACGGCGACACTTTTTCGCTCGATTCGTTGAAGGGCAAGCCGGTGCTCGCGGACTTCATCTATACGAGTTGCCCCGGCCCCTGCCTGATGCTTACCGCCAAACTCGCCAACGTCGCGCTCCGCCTAGGCCCCGATCTCGGCAGCAAGGTCGCGATGATCTCGATCACGATCGATCCCGAGCACGACAATCCGCAGGCGCTGCTCAAGTATTCAAAGGAGCAGGGCGCGCAGGAGAATGGTTGGCGGTTTCTCACTGGTTCGCCATCCGAGATCGACCACGTGATGAACCTGCTCAAGCTGCGCCGCGAAATCGAGCCCGACGGCTCGGTCGCTCACGTGGCGGATATGTTCCTGATCGGACCCGACGGCCGCGAGCTCAAGGAATACAGCGGATCGACCGCCAAGCCGCAGGATATCGTGACCGACATGAGAAAGGCGGCCGGCGCCGGCTGAGCGCCCGGCCTAGTCCGTTATCGTCCGAACCAGGTTGAGCACCACGGCAGGACGGCCGAGGAAATCATTCTGGACAAGACCTCCGGAGGCTGGTGATACCCGTGCTGCCGCGGATGAGATCCAAGTTCCGTCGCGATCTCCGCCAGCGTTTCTGGACAGTAGAAGTACTCGCGAATTCGGGCGACGCGCCCATCTTCTTCTTCAAAGCGCTCGACCGTAACCAGGATCGGGGTCGAGCGCGGACCGCCCCATTGCACAACGATCCACTCGCCGTTATACATCACGGCCTCGGCTCTCGATTCTTCGGAAGACGTGCGCAGCCAGATCATGTTCTTTCCGCGCTCGCCGCCCACTCCTGGCACCTCCAGCGTTACGTTCTCCAGCAAGAGCGCAGTCACGCGGTCTACATCACGCGCGTTGAACGCCTCGACAAGGCGATCGAGCAGCTCCTTCGACGGAGCGCGGGAATTGGAGCACCCCATGTCCCTGGTTTCCTCCAGGCTGGCTCGTCCTCGATGCAAAGCGGACTTGACAGCGCCAACCGTCGTCGACAGCATCACGGCGATCTCTTCCAGCGTGAAATCAAACACATCTTTGAGCACCACCGCCGCCCGCTGCTGAGGCGCCGCGTGGGCAAGCAGGATCGAAGCGGCCTCGCGAGTCGTTGCAGACTGATCCGGCCCGGCCGAAGGCTCTGGGGCGTCCGCCCTCCGTAGAGTTTCACGGCGACGCACCTGGTCAATCCAAAGATTTGTGGCTATTCGGAAAATATATGCGCGCGAATCTGTCACAGGCCCTCCCGGGCCGCCGGACAGATCTCCTCTGCCGATCGCGCCAAAACCCTTGAGCAGCGTTTCTTGTACCAAGTCCTCTGTTTCCCAAACGTCGCGAGTAATACGGCGGCAATACCGACAACGCAGGCCGAATCGGTTCGATCGTGTCGAGGTATCGAAACCAGGCCTCGCGCAACTGCTTGGCCATTTCATCGGAAACGGGTTCTTGGGCCATTTAATCGTCCTCTACGATCTAAGACGGCTGACTCCGCGGAAAAGATACTCGCCGGCAGAAGTGTGGTACGCGATCGCGATTTCAATCACAATTCAGGGATCGTGCAAGCGACGAAATCCGAGCGTGCCGGCGCCCCGGTCCAGGCGGCGCGCAGGCGGCGTATCATGATCGTCGCGGGCGAGGCTTCAGGCGATCTGCATGGGTCCGACCTCGCCGCGCGAATACTCGCGCGCGCGCCGGCGATCGAGATCTTTGGAGTCGCAGGCGCGAAGATGCGCGCGGCCGGCGTCCGTGCGCTCTTCAGGATCGAGGACATCCATGGGATGGGTATCGCCGAGCTGGCCTTTACGATCGCCAGTACGACGCGCAAGCTCTTCGCGCTGCGAGCGATACTGAGAAGCAACCCTCCCGACCTGCTGATCCTTATCGACTTCGCCGAGTTCAACATGGCGCTCGCCGGGATGGCGAAGCGGGCCGGCGTGCCGGTCCTGTACTACATCACACCGCAGGTCTGGGCCTGGCGGAGAAGCCGGATCGCGAAGCTTATCGATCGGGCCGATCGGCTCGCGGTGGTGCTGCCGTTCGAGAAGGAGCTCTATGCGCGGGCCGGGGAGCGCGTCGCCTTCGTGGGCCATCCCCTGCTCGATCGGGTCACCGCAGTCCGGCCGCGAGCAGAGACGCTGGCTCGTTACGGTCTCAAGCCCGACGCCCGCCTGCTGGCGATCCTTCCCGGCAGCCGCCGCGCGGAAATAAAATATCTGCTGAGACCGATGGTGGCCGCGGCGCGCGTGCTCTGCCGCGATCACGACCTGGTGCCGGTGATCAGCCTGGCCCCGACGCTGACTCCGACCGAGCTGGAACGCGAGGGCAGGACCAGCCTGGACGGTATCCATATAATCGAGGGCGACACATATAGTATCCTTGCGGCCAGCGAGGCCGCGCTGGTGGCCTCGGGCACCGCGACGCTCGAGACCGCCCTGCTCGGCTGTCCAATGGTGATAGCCTACAAGGCGGCAAGTCTTACCTGGGCGCTCGGACGAATGCTGGTCAGAGGAGTCGATTACATCGGGATGCCGAATATCCTGGCGGGCCGCGAGATCGTGCCCGAGCTGATGCAGCGCGAGGTCACCGAACAAAACCTGGTGCGGGCCGCCGAACCCTTGCTGGCCGGACGAATCCGATCGGAGACGGTCGCACGGTTGCGCGCGCTTCGCGAGCAGCTTGGCGCCCCCGGCGCCGCCGCGCGAGTCGCGGAGATCGCGCTCGGCATGATGAAGACCGAATCTTCCGCATGACTATCTTCTCGCCACTTTATCGCCGCCTGCTCGGCTACCTGCGCCGCTACCTGTTTCCTTATCTCGCCCTGCTTACCGCCTCGATGCTGCTGCTGAGCGCGACCAACGGCGCGATACCGTTTCTGGTCAAGGGCTTCCTCAACCAGATGCAAGGCGCGACGCCCGGCACACTCAAGGTCCTCTCGTTCGCAGTCCTGGCGATTTTCCTGATGCGCGCGGCGATGAACTTCGTCAGCGATTACCTGACCGCCTATGTGGGCGGAAAGCTCACGCTCGATATCCGCGCCGATCTCAACGACCACTTGCAGCGGATGCCGCTTTCGTTCTTCAACCGCACTCCCACCGGCGTGATTCTCTCGCGCGTGATCAACGACGTCGGCATGATCGTGGGCGCAACCACCGACGGAATTTTTTCGGTAATCGGCGACGGCGCAACGCTAGTGGCTTTGCTGGCCGGCGCATTCTACCTCGATTGGCAACTGGCGCTGATCGCGTTCGTGGTGTTTCCGGTCGCGGTGTTGCCGGTGGTGCGATTCTCCCGTCAGATGCGCCGGATGACGCGGCGCCAGCAAACCCAGCTCGGCGGCCTTACCGTGGTGCTCCAGGAAACCTTTCAGGGCAATCGGGTGGTCAAGGCCTTCGGCATGGAGGAGTACGAGCGGCAACGCTTCAACACCGAGTTGCGCCGCCTGTTCCGGATCGGGATGCGCGTCGCGCGTATCAAGGCGCTCACCAGCCCGATGATCGAAGTGCTGGGGGCTGCGGCGACTGTCGGAATATTGTGGCTGGGCGCGGCCTCCGTCGCCGCCGGCACGCGAACGCTGGGCACCTTCGGCGCGTTCATCGCCGCGATGCTGATCGTCTACCGGCCTTTCAAGAGCCTCAGCAGCACGAATAACAAAATCCAGCAGGGACTCGCCGCGGCCGAGCGCGTGTTCGAGATGATGGACGAGCCGACCGACGTTCCCGACGAGCCCAGCGCGATCGAGCTCGCACCAGGGCGGCACCGCGTCGACTTCGAGCAGGTAAGCTTCCGCTACGGCGACAATCCGCCGGTCCTGCATGATATCGACCTCAGGATCGGCGCGGGCGAGGTGGTTGCGCTGGTGGGAATGAGCGGTGGCGGCAAATCGACGCTCGCCGACCTGATCCCGCGCTTTTACGACGTGACCTCAGGGCGCATCGCGATCGACGGCATCGATATACGACGCTACAAGCTTTCGTCGCTGCGCGCCCAAATCGGCCTGGTGACGCAGCACACTTTTCTGTTCAACGACACGGTCCGCGCCAATATCGCTTACGGCAGTATCGAAAAAGGACTCGACCAGGTGGTCGCCGCCGCCCGGCTCGCCAACGCGCACGACTTTATCACGCAGCTTCCCGACGGGTACGACACGATGGTCGGCGAGCTCGGCGTCCGGCTCTCGGGCGGCGAGCGGCAGCGGATCGCGATTGCGCGCGCGCTGCTCAAGAACGCGCCGATTCTGATCCTCGACGAAGCGACCTCGGCGCTCGACTCCGAGGCCGAACGCCTGGTCCAGGAAGCGCTCGAACATCTGATGGAGAACCGCACCACGCTGGTGATCGCCCATCGCCTTTCCACCGTGCGCCGCGCCGACCGGATCGCGGTGATCGTTCACGGGCGAATCGTCGAGGAAGGCAGCCACGACGAGCTGTTCGCGCTGGGCCAGCAGTATCGCAAGCTCCACGATCTGCAGTTCATGGCGCCTGCCGAGCTCGCCGGCAATCCGGAGTTGCTGAGTTAGCCGCATCGGGCGCAAACCTGGCGAGTGCTCAGATATCTCTACAACGCGCTCTGGTGCCCCGCGCTGCCGATCGCGCTTTACTTCTCGGGCGGCAACGACCCTGATAGTCGCGCCGAACGCCTGGGCAGAATCGAGTCTCCTGCCGGGGGCGCGGGAACGGGCGCACGAATCTGGCTTCATGCGGCGTCGGTGGGAGAAATCGAAGGCGCGCGGCCGGTCGTCATGGGGCTGATGCGCGAGCTGGCGAACACGTTCGTGGCCGTCACGACGATGACCGCGGCCGGACGCGACGCGGCGCGCAGCCGCATTCCGGGAGCGCGATGCTATACGCTGGCGCCGCTGGATTCGCCCTGCGTGGTCCGGCGATTTCTGGAGGCGACCCGGCCGACGATCGTGGTGATCGCCGAAACCGAGCTGTGGCCCAACTACTTCCTGCAAGCCCATCGCTTCGGCGCCAAAATCGCGATCCTGAACGGCCATATCTCGGCCCGATCGCTAAGCCGCTATCACTGGGTGCAGCCGCTTTTCGCCGAAGCTCTGCGCGCCGTCGATCTGATCCTCGCCCAGAGCGAAGACGACGCGGCGCGCTACCGGCAGCTCGGCGCGCCAGCCGATAGAATCGTGGTCAGCGGCAACACGAAGTACGACCGCGAAAGCTATGCCGCGAACGACGCTCCATTGCGTCCTGAGCTCGAAGCCTTCGCTGCTATAAGGCCGCTGCTGGTCGCGGGATCGACCGGGCCCGGCGAAGAACAGCTCGCGATCGAGGCTTACCTGATCCTGAGGCAAAGCTTCCCAAATTTAGGCCTCGTGCTGGCGCCACGCCATCTGAACCGCGTGCCCACGGTCGAAGCGGCGCTGCAGGCATCGGGGCTGCCGCACGTCAACGCGACCGCGTTCCGCACGGGCGAGACGGTGACGCCGGCCGTGCTGATTCTGGACACGATGGGCGAGTTGCGGTCGCTTTATCGGCGCGCAGCGGTCGCGTTCGTCGGCGGCAGTATCGCGCCGGGGCGCGGCGGTCAGAGCGTCGCCGAACCGGCCGCGGCCGCGGTGCCGGTGATGGTTGGCCCGTTCCACGAATCGCATCAGCAGTTGACCTCGGCCCTGGTCGCCGCCGGCGGCGCCTGGATCATCGATGACGCCGGGCGGCTAGCCGAGGCCTGCGCTCCTCTGCTGGCCGATGAATCGAAGCGCCGCGCCGCCGGAAACAAGGCGCGCGCTGTGCTCGATCAGATGGCCGGCAGCGTCGCGCTCAGCTTGATGCGTCTGAAGGCGCTGGCTAGCCTTTCCTGAACGATGCTCGGTCTTGGATCGATTCAGAAACGTCCCAAAAGAATCTGGCGCGAAAACCTGCGATGGTACGAGCTTCCACTGTGGCTGCCGACCGTGCCGGCCGCGGCGCTGTATGCGTGCGCTCTCGCGATGCGCTCGGCCGCGTGGAGGCTGATGCGCAAGCGCCCCGGCCTGACCACGATCAGCGTGGGCAATCTTATCGTCGGCGGGAGCGGCAAGACGCCCTTCACGATCTTCCTGGCGCAAAGGCTCGCGGAGCGGGGCGTGTCGGTCGGAATCGTGAGCCGCGGCTACCGTGGCCGGCTGCCGAGCGGCCGCGCCGCGATGGTCTCCGATGGCCATCAGATTTTGCTCACTCCCGAGCAAGCGGGTGATGAGCCGGTGATGATGGCGCGGCAGTTCGCCGGACCGATCGCGGTCGCCCGACGGAGGATCGACGGTATCGAGTTGCTCCAACGCTGTGCGCAGGTCGACGCGGTGTTGCTCGACGACGCCTTTCAGCATATCCGCCTTGCGCGCGACTTCGACCTCCTGCTGGTGAACACGGAACGCGGGCTCGGGAACGGATGGCTGCTGCCGGCGGGACCGATGCGCGAGTCGCTCGGCGCCGCGCGCCGGGCCAACGCGGTGGTGCTGATCGGGCGCGATCGCGCGGCCGATTCGCTAACCCCGGCGCAGCGCGCGAAGTTCGATCGGTCGGAGGTGTTTCATGCAACGCTTCGGCCGCGATGCCTGGTGCAGGCCGAAATGGGACGCTGGCGCGAAATCCCGATCGCGATCGTGGGGCGCCGCGTGCTCGCGGTGAGCGGCCTGGCCGAGACCGGCGGCTTCTACGAGATGCTCCGCGCGCACGACGCGGAGCTGGTCGGCGTGCTCGAATATCCGGACCATCACAAGTACACCGCCGCCGACTGGCAGACGATCTCGGACGCGGCGCGCCAGGCCGATATGGTGCTCACCACCGAAAAGGATCTCGTGAAGCTCGAACGGTTTCCGTTTCCGCGCGATTCGCTATACGCTTTGCGGCTCGAAGTCACGATGGACGAAAAAGCTCGCACACGGCTGCTCGATATGATCGCCGGCGCAATGGTGTTCCGCGGCGCGTACAAGCCGCGCCGGGCCGTTCCCGCATGACGCGCCGTCAAGGAGGAAGTTCGCGCAATGGCTCTCAGTCAAGATTTGCTCGATATCCTGGCCTGCCCGAAATGCAAGGGGAACTTGCGGCTGACCGACAAGCAGGACGGACTTATCTGCGATGCCTGCAAGCTGCTGTATCAGATCAAGGACGACATCCCGATCATGCTGATCGACGAAGCCCAGCCCCTGAAGTGAAGTGACCGGCGACGTGACCGCGCCGCGCCCGACCAGGCCCGCGACTATTGCGCGAGCGGCACCGGCGCTCGATCCCGACCTGACGACCTGCCGATTCGGCCGGCGGATTCTCTATCTCCGCAAACCGCTGGCGCCGTCAGCGGCCGCGATCGCGTCTGCGCTCGGCGATCTGGCCGCCTCGAGTTCCGCGGGCGAAGGTATCCGCCGGAGCGCGTATCGCGTCGCGATACCGGGCGCACCCGAGATGGTCGCCCGCGCGTCGCGCCGGGGCGGACTGATGCGGCTGCTCCTGACCGACCTCTATATCGGCGTCAAGCCGCGGCCGCTTCGCGAGCTCAACCTGACGCTCGAAGCACGGCGGCGCGGTATCGCCGTGGCCGACCCGATGGGCGCGATGGTCGAGTGGGTGGCGCCGTTCCTCTACCGCGGCTTTTTTCTGACCCGCGCGATCGCCGGGATGACGCTGTGGGAGTTCCTGCGCACCGACGATGATCCGCATGTGCGCGAGCATGTGCTGGAGCAGGCGCGCCTGGCGATCCAGACCATGCAGGCGCGGGGACTGTTTCACGCCGACCTCAACCTTCACAACCTGTTCGTCACCAAGATCGGCGAGAGCTTCGCGGTAATCATTCTCGACCTCGACAAGGCCCGACTTTTCCGCCCGCCGCTGCCGCCGACACTCTGCCGCAGAAACTCGCATCGCCTGGCGCGCTCCGCGCGCAAGCTCGACCCCGCCGGCAGACATCTCGACGCGCACGCGCTCGCGATCCTGGGGTGAAAACTTCGCCCCGCCATCAGCTCGTCCTGCTTGGGCCGACCTCCGCTGAAAAAGGTCGTGCCGCCGGGCGTATAGTCAGCGGAATGGCAGCCACGCCGGACTTAGGATTCCCCCTAGGTGTAGCAATTTCATCACAACATGGCGTTGTCGAGAAAAATCGAGGCTTTCCCTGATCAGTAGCGCCCGTCGCAGCCGGTCAAAACCGATAGCGGTCGAAGAGTAAGCTCCATTTTCCGAACCTGGGCTGTAACCGGACCTGAAGGGGGAGCGTGCAAAGGTCAGCGCCTTCATTCGTCTGCCCGGTTGTTGTTACATGGTGAACGGCGCAACCCAAGGTAGCGGAGCGTGCTGAACCTTGCCCGCTGTAACGGTCTGAGAACCGTTCTCACACGAAGTGCTGTAGCCGTTCTGGTAGAGCGTTCGCTCTGACCGGATCGTCACGCTCTGAAAATTCGAGCCAAAGTAAACGCCCGTGCCCGCTGAGTCAAACATAGCCGTCGAATACGAGCCGCGCTGCAGGCCGGTCGAAAGCGGGCCGTTCGCTTCTATGTCGGCGTACCAGCCCGTACCGCCATTCGAGATTACGTAGTCGCCGAAGCCGGAACAGCCGCCGCTTGCGTACCCTAGGACGATCCCAGCTCCCGCATTGTCGAAGAGAGACACCTCGCCCGCGAAGCCGCCCGCTGTGCTCGCTGGTATAGCAACCGCTCCATAGCCGCCGCTGCTAGTCGGCAGATCAACGAGCACTTCAATGTCCGGACTGGAACAGCACGGCGCATTCCAGAGCATAAGCGTGCCCACGACGAGTCCGCTTGAGTCCTTGACTACCGGACCGCCGCCCGGCGCGCCCGCTGGTCCTGCCGGACCCACTGCACCCATAGCTCCTGCGGCTCCGGTAGCTCCTGTCGCTCCTGCCGGTCCTTGTGGTCCCGCCGGTCCTCCAGCCGCGCCCGCTGGGCCTGCCGGTCCTTGTGGTCCCGTCGGTCCTTGGTTGCCTTGGTTACCTTGGTTGCCCTGTGGACCGACCAGCCCCTGCGGTCCTGCCGGTCCTTGTGGTCCCGTCGGTCCTTGGTTGCCTTGGTTACCTTGGTTGCCTTGTGGACCCGCCGGCCCTTGCGGCCCTGCCGGACCCTGTGGGCCCGGTACGTCGAGCGATAATATCGTGTCGGCTTTTGGGCAGACACCCTTGTTGTAGTAGTGAACGAGCCCCGCTTTTGAGGTGCAGAGCTCACCGCCTTGCGCATGCGCGGGAGCCGCAAATGTAACTGCGACTAGGATTCCGATTGCTATTCGTTCTTTCATCGTGACCCCCAAATGAGCGTCCCAACCTGGGCTGCCGACGCAAGGACCGCGCCATCGGCCCAATTAACCACCTCGCGTGGTGTTCGCCCGCCTTTTGTGCCCTTGGGCCGCCCGGGATGTTGCGCCGCCGCAACACGATGGAGGCGCTTATGCCCGTTGCGACTGTCGGGGTTGCCGTTTTCGCTTTTGCGTTCATCAGGCGGGACGCGCGGTTGCGCGAGATTGTGACGGCGAGAAACCCGCGCCGATGTGATCGATCTGCTGCCCGCGGCAACGTAAGACGTGGCAAAACGATGAGGGCGTTAGGTAGCGGGTCATCTTGGCCAGCTTGTGAACGCCTTCTTCACGATTGTCGTTCTCGCGCGTGGCATGCGCGGGGGCGATGCCGGGCGAAGAATCCCAGATTCCGGCTGCCGCCTTTCTACTCCTCGCCCAAGTCATTCCACTCGGGTTTCGTCGACTCGATCAGCTTGATCTTCCGCCTGCCGCGTCGTCTTCTTGATCTCCTTCTCGTGCCCGATCGCTTCGCCGATCGCGCCGCAAGACCCCGACCGACGCTCCCCCGCACTCGTCATTCCCTCGCGTCTGCGTTGTCTGTCGCGTGAGGAATCCCGGGCCGGGATTCGGGACCCTTCGCGCGCCAGACAAAGCAGACGCGCGAGGGTGACAGAGGGCAGCAATGAGCGGTCGCCCATAGGCGTCGGGTCCACGGACCGCGCCGAGTCGGGCCGCGGCGGCTATAATCGTGCTGACAGGGTTGTTAGGAGGGTGACAGATTGGCGTCGATGGCATTGCTGATGACGTTGGCGATCGCCGCGGCGACTGCGCAGAAGGCTTTCGCCGGCGAGCCGACGGTCGTGTTGAAGGGCAACCATCCGGTCGCCGATTTCACCAACTTCGGACCGGCGGACCCGTACCGGCGCCTCGACCTGCGGGTCATCCTCGCGCTGCGCAACCAGCCCGCGCTGGACGAATTGCTGGCCGCGCAGCAAGACCCCGCTTCGCCGCAGTATCACCATTGGCTTACGCCGAACGAGTTCGCCTTGAGGTTCGGTCCCAACCCAAGCGACGTCCGGGCGGTTGCGCAATGGCTCGAGTCTCAGCGCTTCAGCGCGGTCTCGGCCGACACCGAAGGCCGCTCGCTAAGATGCACCGCCACGGTCTCACAGGCGGCGCGCACCTTTGGTGTCGCGATCGTCACGTCGGCCAACGGCCGGCTCTACGGCAACACTTCGGATCCGCTGATCCCGGCGCGCTTCGCCGGCGTGATCGCGCGGATCGAGGGGCTGGACAACATGCGCAAGGTGGTGCCGGTGAAGCGAGCCTCGCTGCGGCCCCGCGCGATCGCTCCCACACCGTGAGCCTCCTTCGCGATTGTCATTCCCGCGCGTGGCTGCCGCGCGAGGAATCCCGGATTCTGGCTGCGGTCTTCCTACCCCTCGCACAAGTCCCTCCACTCAGAGTTCGTCGACTCGATCAGCTCGATCTTCCGCCTCCGCGTCATCTTCTTGATCTCCTTCTCGCGCGCGATCGCTTCGCCAATGTCTCCGAACTCCTCGAAATAGACCAGGCGGTTCACGTGGTATCGGCTCGTGAAGGAACCGGGCCTCCCTTCCTTGTGCTCGAAAACGCGGCGCTCAAGATCGTTGGTGACACCGGTGTAGAGCGTACTGGACGGGCTGCTCATGATGTATACGGAGTAGGTCCGGTCGCCCATGGAAGCGGCTCAGCGGAGCCGAAATCCGGGATTCTTCGCGCGGCAGCCACGCGCGAGAATGACAGCCGTGAGCGAGGCGTCTGCAGATGGATTAAAGCGACCCACTACCAAATATTTCCGTAAGGCCCTCGGAGCAAAATCAAAAGGAGTTGAGCTGCGCGCCTTACGAACG
Source organism: uncultured delta proteobacterium (assembly GCA_963749215.1). GTDB lineage: Bacteria > Desulfobacterota > Binatia > Binatales > Binataceae > CAVVMA01. Next base: position 24,747 of record CAVVMA010000016.1, read on the forward strand.
GCGATGGGCGATCGCTTCGATCTCGACGCGTGCGCCGAGCGGCAGCGCCGCGACCTGTACGGTGGATCGCGCCGGGTATGGGGAGACCATCTCGGCGCCGTAGATCCGGTTGACCACCGCGTAGTCGTTCATATCGGCAAGGAAGATCGTGGTCTTGACCACGTCCTCGATACCGAGTCCGGCGGCGTGGAGGACCTCTCTCAGATTTTGCAGGGCGCGATGCGCCTGCACTTCCACTCCGCCCTCGACCAGTTTGCCTGAAGCCGGGTCAAGGCCAATCTGACCCGAGCAGAAGACCCATTCGCCGATTTCGATCGCCTGCGAATAGGGTCCCGCCACCGTCGGCGCCGCTTGCGTGTGAATGGTCTTTTTCATCGTTCAGGATTTCCTATCCGGTTGCAGGATTTCTCATCCGGCCCGATGACCGTTCTGCTGACTCATCCGGGAGACGCGCATCACGCCGTCGATCGCCGCTATCGAGTGCATCAGGCTGTTGAGCTGGCCGGCGTTAAAAACGTCCAGCTCGAACATCGAGAGCGCGCGTCCGTCGACGCTCTTTACATCGGCGTGCTTGATGTTCACGCCGGCCGACGCGATCGCCTTGGACATCGCCGCCAGCAATCCGGGCCGGTCCACGCACAGCACTTCGAGCCTGATCGGCCGCGGGCTCTGCTCGCCGTCCTTCCATACCACCGGCACGCGGCGCTGGGGATCGGCCTCCAGCGCGCGAGGGCATCCCGCGGTATGCACGGTCACCCCGCGGCCGCGCGTGATAAATCCCGTGATCGGCTCGCCGGGCAGCGGGTTGCAGCATCGCGCGAACCGCACCATCATGTCTCCGATTCCCGAAATTACCACCCCGCCGCCGAGCGCCTTGCGCACCTCCCGGGCGCGCTCCTTGTCGGCGCCGTCCGCCGGCGGCAGTTGCGGGGTCTTGCCCGCGCGATACAGTTTCAGCTCGTCGGGAGTCAGAACCTTGCTCGAGCACTTGCGCGGCGGTGACGATCCCGTAGCCGACCGCCGCGATCAGGCTGTCGGCGTCCTTGTGCGAGAGCTCCTTGAGCACCGCATCGAGGCGTCCTTCGCGCCTGAGCTGATTGACCGTCAGCCCCAGCGGCTGGAGCTCGTGCTCGAGGATCGAATTGCCCAACTGGACCGATCGCTCGGCCTGCAGCGCGCGCAGCCACTGGCGGATTCTGCTTTTGGCCCGCGCCGTGACGACGTGATTGAGCCAGTCCTTGCCGGGGTTCTGGCGTTCTGAGCGTGATCGCTTCGATCGTGTCGCCCGACTTGAGCTTGTAGCGCAGCGGCACCATCCGGCCGTTCACGCGCGCGCCCGCCAGATGCTGCCCGACCATCGAATGGATCCGGTAGGCGAAATCGATCACGGTCGCGCCGGGCGGAAAATCAAGCACCTCGCCTTTGGGCGTGAAAACGAAAACTTCGGCGGGAAAAAGGTCGTCCTTGACGGTCGATAGAAACTCCTGCGGGTCCTTCAGGTTCTGCTGCCATTCGATCAGGCGCCGCAGCCACGCGAACCGTTCGGTATCGCGCAGGCCCTGTGCGTGACCTTCCTTGTAGGTCCAGTGCGCCGCGATTCCCTCTTCGGCCACGCGATGCATCTCGCGCGTGCGAATCTGCACTTCCATCCGCTGCGCGCGCGGCCCGATCAGCGTGGTGTGCAGCGACTGGTACATGTTGACCTTGGGCAGCGCGATATAGTCCTTGAATCGCCCCGGCACCGGCTTCCAGTTGGCGTGCACGACGCCGAGCGCCTCGTAACATTCGCGCACCGACTCGACGATGATCCGGAAGGCCACCAGGTCGTAGATCTCGTCGAAGGTCAGCCCTTCATCCTGCATCTTGGTATAGATGGAATAGAAATGCTTGTGGCGGCCGGTGACTTCGGCGCGCACGCCGGAGCTCTCCAGCCGCCGCCCCAGGATTTCGGTCACCGCCGCGATGTAGCCCTCGCGCTCCGCGCTGGTCTTGGCGACAAAGGCCGCGATCGTCTGATAGCTCTGCGGATTGACGTAGCGGAAGGCGTAGTCCTCGAGCTCCGACTTGAGCCAGTAGATGCCGAGGCGATGGGCGATCGGCGCGTAGATTTCCAGCGTCTCGCGCGAAATCTCGAGTTGCCGATCGGGCTTCAGATGGTCCAGCGTGCACATGTTGTGCAGCCGGTCGGCGAGCTTGACCAGCACGACCCGGATGTCGCGCGCCATCGCGATGATCATCTTGCGGAAGTTCTCCGCCTGCTTCTCCTCGCGGCTCTGAAACGCGATCTTCGAGACCTTGGTGACTCCGTCGACCAGTTGGGCGATTTCCGCGCCGAACTGGGTCTGCACCTCGCCCAGCGACGCGGGCGTATCCTCGACCACGTCGTGCAAGCAGCGCGGTGACGATCGAGGGAACGTCGAGCTTGAGCCGCGTAGCGATCAGCGCCACGTTCAGCGGATGGATCACGTAGGGCTCGCCCGACTTGCGCTTCTGCTGCGCGTGCATCCGGGCGGAATACTCGTAGGCGCGGCGGATCAGCGCGTCGTCGGCCTGCGGATTGTAGGAATGGAGCTGGTCGAGCAACTCCTGGAGCTGATCGGAGTAGTCGACGGCGACTTGCGCTAGTTCTTCCACGGCGCGAACCCCTCGCGCAGCCGCGCCACCCTTTGGCGCTCGGCTCCCACCACCGCGGCCAGCCCCGAGAGCGATTCTTTGACGTCGGTGTTGACGATCAGGTAGTCGTATTCAGGATACGCTTGGGCCTCTTCGCGCGCGCGGCGCAGGCGATGCTCGATCGCGAGCTCGTCTTCGGTGCCGCGCCCGCGCAGCCGCTCCTCCAGTTCGCGGAAACCCGGAGGCAGCACGAAGATCGTGACCGAATCGCCGGGGTAGGACGCGCGCAGTTGGCGGGCGCCCTGGATGTCGATATCCAGCAGGATGTCGCCGCCCTCGGCCACCGCCCGGTCCAGCGGCTCGCGCGGCGTGCCGTAGCGCGAGTCGAACACCCGCGCCCATTCGGCCATTTCGCCGGCTTTGAGCCGGCGGTCAAATTCGTCGTCGCTCACGAAGCGATAATCGACTCCGTCGACTTCGCCCTCGCGGGGCGCGCGGGTAGTGAGAGAAACCGACGCCGTAAGGCCTCCAATCTCCCTGATCGCGGCCCGGGAAATCGTGGTCTTGCCCGCTCCCGACGGGGCGGAAAGTATGAATATGATACCGCGCCGCAAGGGCGAAAAGTACCCCATTTTGTAATCTATTCAGCCAAGCTACGATTTTGCAAATACCCGCGGCGCTCGGGCTCTACTCCACGTTCTGCACCTGCTCGCGCATCTTTTCGAGCTTGCCCTTCATTTCGACGGTCAGCCGGGAAAGCTCGGCGTTCTGGGACTTTGCCCCGATAGTATTCACCTCGCGGTTGACCTCCTGGAGCAGGAACTCGATCTCTTTGCCGACCGCGCCTTCCTTGCCGATCAGCCCGCGCAGCGCCTGCGTATGCGCGCGCAGCCGCGCGAGCTCTTCGCTGATGTCGGCGCGGGAGGCCGCGCCGGCCGCCTCCTCGTGGAGGCGTTTCTCGTTGATCGGCAACTCCTCGAGCAGGCGCCGCACCCGCTCCTCGAAGTTGGCGATAATCTCGATGCGCGATTTCTCGGCCAGCGCCGTGACCTTGGGAATGAGCTGCTCGATACGCTTGAGATGGCCGGCCAGATCGCGCTGGAGGGTCCGCCCCTCACGCTCGCGCTCGGCCTCCAGCGCGTCGAGCGCCCGCTTGAGCGCCTTGAGCCCCAACTCCACGCCGGCGCTGTTATCGACCTGCTCCTCGATCGACTGAAAGATTTCCGGCCGCGACACAACCGCCTCGACCCCCAGATTGCCCGAGAGTTTTAGCCGCTTCGCGAGGCGGCGCAGTTCCGCGACGTACTCCTCCGCAAGCCGCTGGTCCACGTGCAGCCGGTTTCGCGACGGCCTGAGTCCCAGGTGCCGGATCGCGACTTCGACCCGGCCCCGCGCGATCACGCCCTGCACCAGCTTGCGGATTTCGGCCTCGTGCTCGCCCCATCCGCGCGGCAACGTGAGTTTGATTTCGATGAAGCGCTGGTTGAGCGCGCGTACTTCGGCTTCGATCTGGAGGTGCTGGTCTTTGACGGCGGCCCGCCCGAACCCGGTCATACTGCGCATCGCGCTCAGACCCTCCCTCTGGCCGCGCTCTTTCGCTCCAGACAGACGCGATAGAGCGCGAGCGTCGCGCGGGCCATCGCGGGCATGCTGAATTTCTCCACCACTGTGCTGCGCGATGCCGCGCGGAAAGTCTCTCGTGTCCGAGGCTCGGCGGCAAGCCGGGCCAGCGCGGCGGCGATCTCTCCCGCGTCGCCCGGCGCGACCAGAAGCCCGGTGCGGCCGTCTTCGACCACTTCGGGAATTCCTCCGGTGCGGCTGGCGACGGCGGGGACTCCGCATGCCATCGCCTCCAGCAGCGCCACGCCCAACCCTTCGCGCAACGACGGAAAGGCGAAAATGTCGAGTGCCCACAGCAGCCGGCGCGGATCGGCGATCGCGCCCAGCAGCCGCACCCGATCCTCGAGCTTGCGGCTGCACAGATCCGCCGCGAGCTCTGCACTGGAGGACCCGTCGCCCGCGATGAAACATCGAAGGCGCGGGTGTGATGCATCCACGGTGTCGCGCCGATAGGCGGGTGCGGGCGTGCACTTCGCGATCGCCTCGATCAGATATCGATGGCCTTTGCGGGCTTCGAGCGCACCAACCGTTCCAACCGCAATCTCGCGATCGGCGAGGCCGAGCGCAGCTCTCGCGGCGGCGCGTTCGGATGGCGACGGCGGACGAAAGCGTTCGGTGTCGATTCCGCTCGGAATGATCGCGATCCGATCGCGCGCAACCCGGGCGGCCGCCAGTGAGTCCGCCACTCCGCCGGAAATCGCGGCGACCGCATCGACCGCCACATTGTAGAAATAAGGGGCAAAAAGCCGGTTAGGCGTGTAGTCCATCCGGCGGGTGACGATCAGCGCGCCCGCCGCTCCGCGCGCATACGGAGCCAGCGAATGCGCCCGCGAGGTATGAAAGTGCACCACGTCGTAGCGCGCGCGGCGCAGCCACCCGCGCAGGCGGATTCCGGCCGCAAAGTCGATCGCGTTGCGGATCGGCAGCGGATGGCACTCCACTCCCGCCTCGACGGCCCGCCGCCATAGAGCCCCGCGCGGGTCGCAGAACAACTCCGCGCGATGGCCGTCGCGGCGAAGCTCCAGCGTAAGCCCCAGCACCTGGCTTTCGCCGCCGGCGAAGCCGAGCTCGGGGTCTACGCCGGCGATTCGCAGGGGCTCGCCGCCCGCAGGGTCGGGCTCCGGCGATGACGATATGGCGGTCGCGTCGGCGCCGCCGGTCGGCCTCGCAGGCATCAGTCGAAGAACCTGTAGTAGACGATCGCGGTGAGCGCCGTGACCGCGTCGCGCCATCCGATCTTCTTGCCTTCTTCGTAGCTGCGCCCGGAATACGAGATCGGCACCTCGTAGATTCGCCATCCCGCGCGCGCGGCCTTGATCGTGATCTCGGGCTCGAACGTGAATCGGTTGGCGCTCAGCGTCAGGGCGGCGAGCTTCTCGCGCCGAAACGCCTTCATGCCGGTTTCCATGTCGCTCAGATTGAGGTTGCTCACCACGTTGGCGATCAACGTCAACAGCCGATTGGCGACGTAGTGCCAGAACAGCAGTACGCGATGGGGTCCGGCGAGAAATCGCGAGCCGTAGACCATGTCGGCGCGGTCGTCGATCAGCGGCTCCAGCAAGCCGCGGTAGTCCTCGGGCGAGTATTCGAGATCGGCGTCCTGCACGACCACGAACTCGTTTTGCGCGGCGGCGAAACCGAGCCTCAGCGCGGCGCCCTTGCCCTTGTTCTCCGCGTGATAGAGACGCCGGACTTGCGGGTGTTCGAGTTTCTTTAGGTACTCGCGGGTTCCGTCGGTCGAGGCGTCGTCGACCACAATCACTTCGGTGTCGAAGCCGCACTTCAGCGTCCGATCGATTATCATCCCGATGGTGTTGACCTCGTTGTAGACCGGGATCACGACCGAGATCTTTGCCGTTGCCGCAGACTCCATCATGCTCGCCCCTCAACTCGCCGGATTGGCGCGTCTTGCGCTCGAGCCGGGGTTGTTCGCAATCGGCGCGCCCGGAGCCGTTACCTCGCGCTCCGCCGTTGCAATGCTCTTCTTGCGCGAATCGCGCGCGACCCTCAGCTTAAGCATCCTGAACCCACGATGCATCACGTGGCTGCGCCGTTGCAACTCAAGGCCCGCCGCCCACGCCTGAAAGATTCGCATGCGGTCGGCCGCGGTCAGGCGCGGCAAATCGAACCGCAGAAGCTGCACGAGGTTTCGCAGTTGGTGGCGGCGGCGGCCGAGCGCAAAGGCCCGTCGGGTGCGGTCGTGATCTATGAAGATGAAACGAATTGGCGTGGAATCTTCCACAAAGACATTATGAGGCGTCAGGTCGCCGTGGATGAAGCCGCACCGATGGAGCCGCGCGATCTCCGCGCCGAGCGCGCGCAAGAGCTCGCGCTTGCGTAGCATCCGGCCCTTCTGCCCGGCCGGCGATCGCGGCGGCTCGGCCAGGAAGGCGGCGATCGATATCCCCCCGGCGCGTGTCGCCACCAGCATCGTGCGCCCGGTCGCTGGTTCCTCGCCGCACAGAAGAACGCCGGGAACGTTGAATCCGCTCGCCGCAAGCGACGCGGCTGCGCGAGCCGCACCTGCGGCGGGCGAGCCCCGAAACCGGCGTTTCAGCAGCCAGGCGTAACGGGACGGATCGTAGACTTTGACGAACGCCTCGATTGCTTCAGGCGATGCGCCGCCCGGCCTGATTTGGTAAGTCGCGGCGCGGCGCGAGCGGCGGTTGGGCGGTCCGTTATCGCCGGCGGCCGACGCCAGCGACCAGCGAATCAATTTGTCGCGTATCACGTCGGAAAGTCGAGGTGTCTGCTCCGGCAACTCAAGCCGCCAGCCGGCCCGATCGATGACTTCACTCCGCGCCGCCATCAGTGCGCACCCTCGTGGCTGTCGCGTGACGGTTCCGGCGAATCGCCATCTCCCGGGCGTCCCGATTGCGAGGCGACGGCGGGCGACGCGGTCATCGCCCGGCGCACGGCCGCGGCTAGGTCTTCAGGACGGATTCGCCGCATACATTCGCGCCCGATCGGGCATTTGCGCAGATAGCACGGATGGCAGGGAATCTCTCCGCGCAGCGCGAAGTCGGCGAATCCCCACGGAGCTGAGCGCTCGGGAGCAGTCGCACCCCACAGCGACACGACCGGACATCCGACCGCAGCCGCGATATGCATCGGGCCGCAATCGGGCGCGAATGCGGCTGCGCATTCCGGAAAGATGCCGATAAGGTCGCGCAGCGTCGAGCGGCCCGCCAGGTTGAGGACCGGTTGACCCTCCAGATGGCGCACGACTTGGGCGGCTAATCCGGCCTCTTCGGGCCCGCCGATCAGCACCGGAAACAGCGCCGGACCGCCGTTGGCGGAATCGTGCAAGGCTCGAATGGCCGCGGCTACCAGCTCAGGAAAATAGATCCTGCTCGGCCACGAAGATCCCAGAATGACCGCGAGTCTCGGCGCGGGCGCTCCTGCGACCATCGATTTCGCGCGGGCAAGCTCGTCGCCGGAAATTCGCAGCCCGAATTCGATCGGCGCAGGCGCGATTCCGAGCGCGTCCCCGAACGCCTGATACTGCATCAGCTTGAGGCTCATCGCAGGCTGCGCGGGAATCCGGCGGGTCGAGAAAAGCGGGTTGAATTCCTTGGCGTTGGCGGCTGCGAAGCCGATTCGATCCGGCGCTCTCGAAGCCAGCGTGGCGACGCCACTCTTGAGATGGCGCTGGAGGTCGAGCACCAGATCGAACCGGCCGCGGCGAATCTTCATCAGAAAGGGTATGAATCCCCACGGCGCGCGGCTGCGATCGTGAACGATAATCTCGTCGAGCCACGGATGCGCCCTCACGATCGGCTCGGACTTGGGCTCGACCGCCCACACGATTCGCGCGTCAGGCCACGCGCGGCGAATCCGGCCGAGCAGCGGCAGAGCCCGCACGACATCGCCGATCGCGCCGAGCAGCACGATCAGAATCCGGCGCGGCGGGCGCGCGCTCGAATCGGCGGCGAAAGCTGGCGCAGAAGCCACTTTCCGATGATATCGGCGCGCCCGCCCGCCGCAAAGTCCCCATCGCCGATGAAGACGCACGATTCGTGAAACGGGGGCGAGGCCCACCGGCAAACTTCGATGTCACGCTGCTAGAATTGCGACCGAGGCCGCGCGTCTGGAACAGTCCCGTTTCAGAACACTGCCCGCCGCGGGGGCCATTGCTTAGTACCTCAGCTTCAAGAATCTCGGGACGCGAAACCTTCTCACGTACGGGGGCTGTTTGACTTCATTCATAAGGTTCCAATAGCAGTCCCTCGCGAACTGCGCTTTCACCTTATCGGGATAGGCGTACCTGTACGTTGGCGGATCACCGACTACCCTAATGAAACTCCGGTGAAGCTCGGGTTGCAGGTATTCGTGGATAGCCCAGCGGATATTGTTGAGGAACTCGGCTATTGTGCTGCTGTGGTAATTCAGTATGTCCGTATGGAATCGCTCATAGAAATCAGGCATGGCCGCTAAGGCATCCTCCACTGACACCGCCACGCCGCTCCTGGCGAGAGCGTCCCTCAACTCGTGGACCACTCCGATGGCTCTCAAGAAATTGTGCTTCGAGATGTGACCGCACATCTTGATGAAGGCGAGCCGGGACAGTTTCAGATTCGTCTCGACGCTCATTGAGGGAAGCCAAATCCCGACTTCGACCTCTTCTTCAAGCCAGCGCACGAACTCGGCAGTTGCAGCCCTAAGCGGCTCGATCGTGCTTCGAAAGTCGAAAGCCGGGCGGCCCGCGATCGACCTCAGGCCGCCAAGATACGAAGTTTGGGAAATGGGCGCTTGCCTGTCGGTGACGGAAAGGAAGTCAACAAGCAGTACACTAAAAAGCTTCTGATGAGTGCTCGAAGGGAACACGATAACCGTGTTCGGATCCTGGCCTGTTAGTTCGAGCATTTCGAAATTCACGATCGAGTCGATGATCTCCGTAACGGCTTTCAGGAGAACGACCTCACTCTCGATGTCGGTCAACGCCGAAGCCATGACCCTCCCGACGGCGGGAGTTTCCCGCCATCGTGACACGTGACAGCGGGGGCTTGATTGGTCCAACTCATGGTCGCGAACCCTAATCTTCCGGCAAAATCCCCCTCCGGGGATTGCCTGAGGTATGAGCGCGGGCGCGTACGAGCACGCTTAGAAGGTGCGGCCGGCGTCAGCGGTCGCACTCGCCGCCGATCATGTTGATCATGCCGAAGGTGGTGATGATGTCCGGAATCATCCCGCCGATGAGCATCTTGTTGAGCGCGCCCATCGCCAGGAAGCATGGCGGCCGCACCCGCACGCGATAGGGCCGCCCGCTGCCGTCGCTGACCACATAGAAGCCCAGCTCTCCGTTGGCGCCTTCGACGGCTTGGTACACTTCGCCGGCGGGCACCTTGATGCCTTCCATGATCAGCTTGAAGTGGTTCATCAGTCCTTCGATCGAGTTGTAGACCCGTTCCTTGGGCGGCAGCACTACGCGCGGATCGTCGATCTCCACCGGGCCCTCGGGTATCTGCGCCATCGCCTGCTCGATGATGCGCTTGGACTGCTGCATCTCGCGGAAGCGGACGTTGAAGCGATCGTAGTTGTCGCCGTGCTCGCCCAGCGGCACCTCGAAGTCGAAGCGATCGTACACCAGGTACGGACTCGCCTTGCGCACGTCATAGTTCACCCCGGCCGCGCGCAACAGCGGCCCGGTCACGCCGTAGGACTTGAGCTCGTCCGCGGACATAATCCCCACTCCCGACATGCGGTCGATGAACACCCGGTTGCGCGAGAGCAGCTTGTCGCAGTCGGAGAGAATCGCGTCGAGATATTTCAACGCGGGCGTGAGCCGGTCGGCGAAGTCCACGGGCAGATCGCGCGCGACGCCGCCCACCCGGCACCAGCTCACCGTCAGCCGCGCGCCCGTTACCGCCTCGATCAGGTCGTAGAGCATTTCGCGCGATTCGAGCGTGTACATGAATACCGTGGCCGCGCCGACCTCGCTGGCGGCCGCGCCCAGACAGGTCAGATGGTCGGTGATGCGCGAGACCTCGCTCATTATCACCCGCGCATACTTGCATCGCTCGGGCGTGTCGACTCCGAGCAATTTTTCGGCCGCGAGCGCGAAGCCCACGTTATTGATCAGCGGCGAGGCATAGTTGAGCCGGTCGGTGTAGGGAAAGACCTGCGTCCAGGTGCCCTGCTCGCACATCTTCTCGAACCCGCGATGCAGGTAACCGACCTCGACGTCGCAATCGACCACGCGCTCACCGTCCAGCTTCAGGTTGAATTTGATCGTGCCGTGGGCCGCGGGATGCGACGGCCCCATCTGAAGCTCCATGATCTCGTCGGCCGGATCCGACGCCTCGAGCTTCTCCTTCCAGCGCGCGGGGAGTGACATGATGGTTTAACGCGAGGGCCGCAGCGGCGCGGCAACCGGATCGGTCTCCTCGACCACCGGCTGGCGCCGCGTCACCGGATAGTCCTTGCGGAGCGGATGTCCCACAAAGGAGTCGTAGAGCAGGATGCGGCGCAAGTCGGGATGGCCCCTGAACGTGATTCCGAACATGTCGTAACATTCACGCTCCAGCCAATCCGCCGCTTTCCATATGCCGATCGCGCTATGGACCCAGGCGTCCTGCTCGGCAACTTCAATCTTGATCCGGAGCCGATGTTTCAGGCTGAGCGAATGCAGATGGTAGGCGACCTGGAAGCGCGGCGTCCGCTGAGGCCAATCGAGCGCGGTCAGATCGATCAGCATGTCGAAGGCGAACTCCGGCTCGTCCCGAAGCGCGCGCAGGAGCTCGGGCGCGCCGTCGCGGCCCACGACGATCGTCTCTTCGCCGTGCGCCTCCACGGCGGAAAGCACATCGGAAGGAAAGCGCGCTTTAAGTTTATCGATCAGCATCACAGCATCGTTTCGTCGGTTGGGGCTTAATCCCAATCGAGCGCGCCGCGCCGCCACGCGTAGACCAAGCCGACGCCCAGGATCATGATGAAGACCAGCACCTCGACGAAGCCGAACATCCCCAGGCCGCGCAGTTCCACCGCCCAGGGATAAAGGAAAACGATTTCGACGTCGAAGACCAGAAAGAGAATCGCGGTCAGGTAGAATCGCACCGAGAAGCGGCCCCATGCGCTGCCGCTCGACGGATTGCCGCATTCAAAAGCCTCGCCCTTTACGGCTGAAGGCCGGCGCGGGCCGATGAGACGGTTCAGGTTCACCATCACGCCGACCACTATCGTGCCGACGATCAGCGTCAGGGCAATTGGAAACCAGGTCAACATTGCGGGATTCGCGCTAAAGACAGCCTTATAGATTGATCAATACCGCATGAGGGCGACTTTTCCAATGGCCGTTGTTGCGGGTCCACCTTGACTTGCCCGGCGAGGTAATGGCGGCGAAGCGCTGCGTGGCAGCATCGCACTCGCGCCGCTACAATTGCCGCGATGTCAGAGCCGGCCCAATCGACGCATCGGGATCACTGGCTTGCTACAGCCTTGGACAAGACCTGGCGCGGAAGCAGGCCGGGACGAGTTGTCCCGCTCAAAGGCGACGCTTCGACTCGGCGATTCTGGCGTGTTGAGATCGCAGGCGCCGCGCGCGCTCCCGCTTCGGCAATTCTGGCCGACCTGGGACCGGACGATTTGCCGCTCTACGCCAGCGCGCTCAAGCTGTATCGCGAGCCGCTCGAAGAACCGCCGTGGCTGAACGTGCATCGCTTCCTCGAATCGATCGGCGCGCCGGTCGCCGCCCTGTACGTCGCCGCACCGCGCGAACGTCTGTTGCTGATCGAGGACCTCGGCGAAGACTCGCTGTCCGCGGCCGCGGCGGCGAATCCGCGGCAGGCCGCCGAGCTTTATCGCGCCGCAATCGACGAGCTACTGCGACCTCCACGTCGAAGGGACCGCGCGGCGCGACGCCGACTGCGTCGCGTTCGGAGTCGCCTACGATCAGCGGCTCTTCGGATGGGAACTGGAGCGGTTCATCGAGGTCGGCCTGCACGAAGTCGCGCCCGGCGCCGATCCCGTGCCGCTTAAGCGGGAGGTCGCGGACCTCGCAGCCCGGCTCGGCCGCTTTACGCGCGTCTTTTCGCATCGCGACTATCACGGACAAAACCTCTTCGTTCAGAGTCCCGGCGCAGGCAAACTCAAAATCAAGATGATCGATTTCCAGGACGCCCTGATGGCGCCGGCGGCGCAGGACCTCGCCGTGCTGCTTACCACGCGCGATACCGCACGCGTCATAACAGCGGACATCGAGGCCCGATTGCTCGACTACTATCTCGCGGGGCTGGCGCGCCGTCGCGCTCCGATTGCGAATCGCGCGGAATTTCTCGAAAGCTATCGCCTCTGCGTAATCCAGCACGCGCTCAAGATGATCGGCGCGTTCACGCGGCTCGAACGCCAGGGCCGGAGCGGGTACGCGCCGTTCATTCCGCATTGTGTTGCGCAGGCGCGCCGGATGCTCGCGCAAGGCGCGGACTTTCCACATCTGAAAATAGCGCTGGGAGCCGGGTCTTGAAGGCGCTGGTACTCGCGGCGGGAAAGGGCGAACGGCTCAAGCCGCTCACCGATACGACGCCCAAGCCGTTGCTCGAAGTCGGCGGACGCTTACTCATTCACTATCCGCTGATGATGCTCAAGCGGGGTGGCGTTACTCAGATCACTATCAACGTGCATCATCTCGGCGCGATGATCGAAGCATCGCTAAAGCGTGGCGGCGAGCTCGGACTGAATATCCGCTATTCGCGTGAAGCCGTCCTGTCGGGCACGGGCGGACCGCTGGTGGAGCTGCGCGACTACTTCGGTGACGAAACCTTCGTGATCGCGAACTCCGACACCATCCTCGACCTCGACCTCGCCCGGATGGTCGCGTACCATCGCGACCGCCGCGCGCTCGCGACGATCGCGCTCAATCGCCCGCCGAACCTCGATTACTACAGCCGCCTCGAAATCGACGGCGGGGGCGAAGGCGAAAGGATGATCCGGCGGATGCGTCTTCTGAAGCGTCAGGGCAGACCCGACTTCGACGACTATCCGGCCGGCTTGGCCGCCGAGGTCGCCGCGTCGCTGAGCGGCTTCATGTACTGCGGTGTCTGCGTGTGCGAGCCGACTATCCTGGCGATGACGCCCGCCGCGCCGCCTTTCAGCCTGATGGGGCACGTGTTCGGCCCGATGGTCGCAAAAGGGATGCGAGTCGCCGGCTACGTGCATCGCGGCTACTTCCGCACGGTCGACGACCTGGAAGGGTACGAGCGCCTCCGCGCCGAGTTCGCGAAGTCGCCGCCGCCGTTCGCCACCTGACGTTTCGCCGGCGTGCTTCTGGATCGGCGCCTCCGCCGCGCTAGCCGGCTTTCCGCAGCGGTCGAACCTCGCGCTCCACGATCGCGAGCGTAGTGTCTTGCGCAACCTCGAGTTCGTAGTCGCGCTGTAAATTCAGCCAGAACTCCGGCGTCATTCGGAAGTACCGCGCCAGCCGCAGCGCCGTGTCTGTGGTAATCGCCCGCCGTCCACGAAGTATGTCGGTGATACGCGTCACTGGAACATGGATGTCCAGGGCAAGCCGGTTTGCGCTGAGGCCCAGCGGCTTCAGAAAGTCCTCGCGCAGAATCTCGCCCGGATGGATGGGCGTCAGCTTCTTGGTCGACCTCGCCATGTCGGCATTCTCCTTAGTGATAGTCGACGATCTCGACTTCGTACGCGTGGCCTTCCTGCCACGTAAAGCAGACTCGCCACCGATCGTTTATTCGAGATCATCCTTGAGTGCGCTTCCGAGGAGTCGCGCCGAGTTCGCGGCGACAGGCGTGCTCGAGCGGGTCGAGGCGTTCGGTGACGGAGCGCCAAAGCATGTCGGTGTCGATATCGTCATAGTCGTGGCGGAGCACGCTGCCGAGTTGACGGAGTTTTTCGAATTCCACCTCCGGATACTTGGCATCGAGGGTGTCACCGAGTTTGCGCGCGGCCTCACAGATTCGTTCCAGGCAGCGTTCGACGGCGTCCTGCGTCTTGCGGTCGGACACGAGTTGCTGTGTGGTCATGCCGTGGACATAGGCGCGGACCCGCGAAATATTCTCGAGGATATCGCGGAGGCGTCGCTCAGGATCGCTAGAAGACACGGACTTCGTCTCGAATAGCATCGGGAGCAACGTGAGATTTGAGCTTGTCGCGGCGAGCGACGTCGACGCGTTGTGGAACGAGTTTCTGGATCTCGGCGACTATTCCTGCGTAGTCGAGCAGGTCTATGGGTCGCCGCGCGTCGAGGTCAAGCAACAAATCGATGTCGCTGTCAGAGCGTTGGGTCCCGCGCGCGGTCGAGCCGAAGAGCGAGAGGTGTTTGACCCCGAGTTGCCGAAGGCGAGGCGCGGCCATGCGAAGAATGTGGATGACCATTGGAAGTTTGCGGGGAAGTTCGCGGCGAAGTGTTCGAGAGCCGGCGTTGGCGGAAGGCGTGCTTGCGTGGCGGAGGACGGCTCCGCCTCGAACCAAACCGATGCCGGACGCTTCAAGAGTCGATCGGATGGCGGCAAGGCTGGCCCGAATAGGTTTCCGCGCGGCGCGCTCAAAGTGAACGATGGTGAGCCTCGAGACGCCGGCTTGCCGGGCCAATTGAGCTTGAGTGATGCCGAGGAGCGCGCGGCCAGCCCGGCACATTTCGGGGGTTAAAGGCGGTTCTGAATGACTGCCCATCTTATACAATATGTATAAGGTTATACAAAATATCAATAGAGACCCTGGCTGTGCTACCAATCCCATTCCCCAGGCGATTGCGAAGGCGGCTCTTGTCGCTTGGTTTGATCGCTTTGAGCCGAGAGCGGCTTCCCGCGATTCAGGCGGCCACGACGACACGGACCTGCCCGTGGCGGCGAGAGTGGGGCGCGGGTTTGACAACGATCTCGACATCACGGCCGAGCATGGTCAGGAACCGAATCAGGCGTTCAGTGGAGAAGCCGGAAAGCTGTCCGCGGAGCAGCCGTGAAACCTTGGGCTGATCGATCTTGAACAGTTGGGCGGCGCGAACCTGCGTGAGACGGCGCGCACGAATAGCCTCGGTGATCCGAAGAGCAAGGTTAGCCTTGGCAAGACGCTCTTCGGCGTTTGGTAATCCCAGATCAGCGAAGACATTGCCGCTGCCTTCCTGAACCTTGATGGTGTCAGACATGACGACTTCCCCTCGGTTCTCGCAGCCATGCGAAGCCTACCATCCCATCGCCCAGGCGACCGCGAAGGCGGCGATCATCAGCAGGCCGAATTCCATGTGCAACTGGACCGCGCGGAAGAGCGCGAGGTTGAGGCGCTTCGATTCGGTTTCGCGAAAGACGATCCGAATCTCGTGGAGCGCGCGCGGCACGGTCGCGAACGCGATCAGCGTCGTCCAGGGGATCAGGCAAAGCGCCGCAGCGATTATCGTCACGGCGTAGGCTGCGGCGTCGAGCGCGACCAGCTCGTGGTCGGCGCCGCGACGCCCCAGGATCGTCGCGAGCGTGCGCTTGCCTTGAGCGCGGTCGCTCTCGATATCGCGGATATTGTTGGCGTGCAGGATGCCGGCCACCAGGAAGCCGACCGGAATCGACGCCCAAATCGCCGCCGCCGAGAAGCGCAGCGCCATTACGTAGTAGGCGCCGATCACAATCGCCGGCCCCATGAAAATGAACACCGTCACTTCGCCGAGCGCGACGTAGGCCAACGACACGGGCACCGCGGTGTAGAAGTAGCCGGCGGCGACGCTGAAAACGCCGATCGCAAGGATCGGCCAGCCGCAAAGATAGACCAGAATCAACCCCAGCGCCGAGCCGATCGCGAAAGCAGCGATCCCTCCGCGCCAGACTTGCGCTGGTGTAAGCAGACCGTGCTGGATCACCAGGCTTGGACCGAGCGAATCGGAAGAGTCGGCGCCGCTCTGGTAATCGTAGAAGTCGTTGATCAGGTTGGTGCCGGCCTGGATCGCGAGCGCGCCCGCCAGCGCAAGCAGGAGCCGCGCGCCGGAGAAGAATCCGTCGCGCAAGGCGATCGTCGCGCCGAGTATCACCGGGATCGCCGCCGCGCTCAGCGACGGCGCGCGGATCCCGCGAATCCAGACCCTGAGCCGTCCGGGAGCACCGCCGGACTGCGAAATCGTGGCAGCTTCAGTCATCGCGGCTATAGTTTACAATTTGGAGCTCTCATGATGCCGTCGCGGACTCTCCCTATCTGAACGCCGAAAGCGCACGCGAGTGGTGAGAGATTCTTCTGGGAGTATGTACCCGACGCAATCCGCCCGGAACTGCGCCGATAAACCCGATTCATGTGGTTCTTCTCGCCTTTCGTCGCCGGACGGCGACGAGCCGCCGTTATGCCCGCGTCAAGCGGGCTTCATTGCGTGGCTGCTGGCGATCGTGTTGCTGCTCCTAAGTATAGCGATTGTAGGCAGAAGGGCCGCCGAACAAAAAAGCAATGGGCACGGGCCAAGCCCTTGGAAATCGGCAAATCAGGCAGAACCGGCTCTCGTGGGGGTCGCCCAAAATATCGTCATACGAGATGAACCCATAGACGACCAGCGCGCGATCACCGTTGAAAAGGTCGAGGATTTCCTGCCCGTTCAGGACGAGATACGCAGAACCGACAATTGGAGTGTGGGGCAAAATAAGAAACTCCGGCACTGTGAGTCCGCCGGGGCCGCTGTAGTTAGGTTCGGCGGGCAAATTGTCTGGATTGATACATATGAATTTTACGGTTCCGCCCTTCACGCGCCCGATGGTTTTGCCGCCGTTTACGAAAGAGTGATTGGTGGTAAGCGCGTGCACCAGCGTGCCCATCTGTGGAGTAAACTGCTGAGAGTTGCCTCGCCAGAATACAAGCTGTTCCATCCCGACGATCTGATTGGGGGCCAGATCAAAAGCTATCCACGCACGTTCGGCTACTGCCGCTATTTCAGTTTGTCTCTTGATCGCCCCGAGCGTGTGCAGGGCGATCCAAGCGGCGATTGCGGCAAAAGTAGCCAATCCCCAAGTAGACCAAGTGGAAGGCGCGACCGCTTCCCAGTAGCTCCACGGCTGATCGGAGACTTCGCCTGCATCGGTCCCGGGGGCTGGCAGGCTTATCGCGGCGGCTATGATCGCCGTTTTCGAGGCTTCTGGCTGGACTGCCTCGGCTGCGGTCTGATGATCTGCGGCTTTGCTCTGTTGCTGGTCTGGTAGAGGCGATGGCGTCGCCGCAATCAGAAGCAACGAGAGCAATGCAATTGCGCGGGCCATTTCGTGCCTCCCGCCGATGCTTCATTTGACGCAAATGTCGATCTACCATCCTTGGGATGGCTGAATCTATCGCATCCTATTGGGGGACCGTCACGCGACGCGCTCGCATGGAGACTCAACTGCTGCAACCTTGGCGTCTCTATTCAGGCGTCGGATCAGCAGTTCTGGTCCCTCTCGCGCAGCGAGAGTTCGGGAACGTAGCCATGAGCGTTCTATCTACTCTGCTCATGGCGATGACGGCGGGGGTCGGAGTCTACTTCGTCCTGACGGCGGGTGAGTTTGCTTTCAGACTTCTCGCATCGGTGCCCGCCAAGATGTGGGCCGAAAACCAAGAAACGATCACCTCGCTCGACAAGAGGCTTCGGAGGCTCGCCGATAACGCGTGGCAAGGTCTAAATCACGAACAACGGCAAGTGGTATCTAGTGCGTTAGGCGAGGAGGTTAACGAACCTCAGTTTTTGATTTACAACAGCCCCACGGCGGATTGTCGCAAACTGGGTGCCGACATTTATCATGCTGTCGAGAAAATCTGGTATATCCCCTTTCCCCCTATTGTCCATGAAGTGCCGCTGGCGTCGGGTATCACGATTGTGGCTGCGCCCACCGAAAAACGAGCGGAGATACTTCAGATCGCCCTGAAGAAGGTAGGCTTAGACGTGGAGATCGAGCCAGCCGACGGCGTAATGTTTCATATCCAAATCGGCCCTAAACCAACGTCATGATACTTGACACAGATATCACGACGCTTGCTGGGAAAACGAGTTCGTCTGGCTCTTGCGTGGTGGGGCCAGGCCAAAAGCAGCCACAGCCCGCGCCACTTCCGGGTGGCGTGCATCGGAATTGTCCTCCGATTGGGTAAGGTAGGAAACTGGAAGGCATCGCCTGGCCAAAGGCCCGAATTGTTCAAGATTGAAGGGAGCTGGAAGGATGCTGTGAAGAAGGCGCTCAGGGTGAAGCGCCCGGCTGGCGGCTGGCCGAAAGCCTAAGCGAGAATGGCTATGTCTTGGAATTGGATCGGTCCCTATAAGCTGCGCGACCTGTTGGATCGCATTGGCGGTGCCGAGCCGAGAATATTCCCTGAAGATAAGGGCCTATACGTCTTCTCTCTCAATTCTTGGACCAAAGAACCAAACGATCTTCTATATCTTGGCTCTGCGCACGCCACCGACAGCACGAATCTCTGCCATCGGATGGGCAACGAGGTTATATCCGCTCTCGGCTTTCACGGTGCCATCGCTGGCGCAGGTTCCGGCGGCATTAAGCTGTCCGAACATTGCCGACGAGAAGACACCAACCCGCTAGACCTGCGCCTCGCTTGGTGCATTTTCTCGGAGGGAATGTGCCCCGTGCCGGATGAGCGAGCCCTTTACGAACAGCACAAAAACAAACGTTCGCCACGGCTTTTGAACGAAAAGCTTCCTACGTGCAGCGCCGGATGTAATCGACTCACGACTCCTTAAACGTAGAGCCACGAGCACCGAGGACAGACTTTGGTCCTCAGGTCAAAATTGCGCCAAGTACACACTCCCGGATTCTTCGCCTCGCTCAGAATGACGCAGTGAGAGGTGCTAGGCGAGTACGCGCTGCTCGCGCAGGCTTGCTATCTCGTCTGCGGTGTAACCGAGCAGTCCCGACAGCACTTCCTCGGAATGCTCGCCGATCAGCGGCGAGGGGCGGCAATCGGGCTCGAACGCGCTGAAACGAACCGGGATACCGGGCACGACCCGCTCGCCGCTCTCGCCGTGCTTGAGCTTCACCAGCATGCCGGAGGACTGCAACGCCGCGTCGGCCATCAGCTCGTCGACCCGATAGACCGGTCCCGCGGCGAGCCCACGCTTGCGCAGTTTCGCGACCAGGTCTTCGCGATCGAAGCCGCGCGTGCGCGCCGCGACTTCCGCCTCGAGCGCGTCGACGTGCTCTAGCCTGCCGCCGACCCGCGCGAAGCGTGCATCGGCCGCCATCGCAGGCATGCCGAGCGCCTCGCACAGCGCGCCGAATTCGGCGTCGGTCGCGATTGCGATCGCGATCCATCGGTCGTCGCCCGCGACGGGAAACACGCCGTGCGGCGCCATGCACTCGTCGCGATTCCCGATCGGCCCGCAATCGCGTCCGTTCATGAAGAAGTCCATGAAGGCCTCGGGCAGCGTCGCGGTCACCGCCTCGGCCATCGAGAGGTCGATATGCTGCCCCTCGCCGGTGCGATCGCGATGGTGCAGCGCGGCGAGCAGCGCGAACAGCATCGAGACCCCGACCTGGAAGTCGGGCCACGCTCCGCCGATTCCGCAGGGGTAGCCGCCGGGATATCCGGTCAGATGGCAGATGCCGGCGAAGGCCTGGGTG
This sequence comes from uncultured delta proteobacterium, assembly GCA_963749215.1. Taxonomy (GTDB): domain Bacteria; phylum Desulfobacterota; class Binatia; order Binatales; family Binataceae; genus CAVVMA01. Next base: position 44,489 of record CAVVMA010000016.1, read on the forward strand.
GTCGGGCCAAAGCCGACCGTTTTGGCGTACGGGCCGTTCTGCCCCAGCGGCGTGCCCGACAGCATCACCAGCCCGGGCTTGATCGCGCGCAGCTCCTCGTAGCTGAGCCCGAACTTCTTCATATTACCAACGGTAAAATTTTCCGTCACGATGTCGCTGAGCTTCACCAGCTTGCGCGCGATCTCCTGCCCTCGCGGAAGGGCCAGATTGAGCGCGACGCTGCGCTTGGAGAGGTTGATCGAGCTGAACGCTCCGCTGCGGTTGACGCCGACCATCCCGTCGGTCCCGCTGACGAAGCGGATGATATCGGGCGCGACTGTGCTCTCGATTCGGATCACGTCGGCGCCGAGCGCGCCCAGCCATGCGGTCGTGTGCGGCAGCGCGTAAATCCATCCGAAGTCGGTAACGCGCACGCCCGTCAGCGGCAATTCGTTCATCGCTCAAATCACCTGGTCGGCGGCGAGCGCGTTGAACTCCGCCTCCGGGAGCTTGAGGCGGCCGGCTAAAATCTCGCGATTGTGCTCGCCGAGGCGCGGCGCGCCGCGGCCAATCCGCCATGGCGTGCAGCTGAAGACGTAAGGCGCCCCCGGCATCGTGACCTCTTTGGCGGCCGGATGGTCGTGGACCACGAAGTAGCCGCGCGCGCGATACTGCTTGTTGTTCGCAACTTCCGCCGGAGAGTAGACCGGGAAACAGGGTACGTGCTCCGCCTGCGCGCGCTCGAAGACCTCTTCCCGGGTGTGCTCGGCGAGCCATCCGAGCAATCCCGCCTCGATCGCGTCGGCGTTGGTCAGGCGATCGAATTGGGTCTTGAACAGCTCGCCTTCCGCCCACTCCGGATTTCCCATCGCGCGCTTGGTGCCGCTCCAAAAGCGCTCCGGAGTGGGACTGAAGCTGACCCATCCGTCCTTGCACGGATAAACCCACGGCAGTCCGGTCTTCTGGCGGGCGAAGAGCTTGTCGTAAAACGGCGCGCCCTTTTGGTCGTGAGTGTAGATGCCGATAGCCGTACGGGCCGTGCTCAGCATCGCGAGCCACTGGCTCACGTCGACGTGTTGCGCCCGGCCGGTCCGTTTGCGATAGAACAGCGCGGCCATCGCGGCGCTCGCGGCGGTGACTCCGGTCAGATAGTCGGCCTGCCGGCCGGCGGGTTTGAGCGGCGGCTCGTTGGGAAGATCGGTCGCCTGGTTGGTAGGGGTCTCGTAACCGATCAGGCCCATTTGAGTCGCGATCAGATCCCCGCCCCGAAAATCGCGATACGGCGACTCGGCGCCGAAGAAGGTCAGCGACACGACAATCAGATTCGGGAATCGCGCGCGCATCGCCTGCCAGTCGATCCCCAGGCGCTCGTTTATCGACGGCGGATTGGGGTTGAGCAGGATATCTGCGCCGGCGAGCAGTTTCATCAGCAGATCGCGGCCGCGCGAATTTTCCAGGTCGAGCGTGACGCCAAGCTTGTTGGTATTGAGATACAGATGTAACCCGCCGGTCTCGGGATCGGGCATCTCGTCGCGAAACGGCCCGCGCCGGCGCTCCGCAGAGCCCACCCGCGGCGGCTCGACCTTGATCACCTCCGCGCCGAGGTCAGCGAAGGCCTTACCCGCCATCGCGGCCGCGAAGTATGGCATCGGATCGAGGCACGGCAGCTCCACCACCTTCAGATCGCCGAGCGCCTGCGGCGGCTGACCGGTTTCGGGCGAGGGCATCTAGCCGGCCTCGTCGGCTTTGAGCCGGTCGAGCAGGTCGAGCAACTCGCTGATCGCGTGCAAAACGAAATCCGGCTTGAACTGAGGATGGTTTTGAAGATGCTCGTAGCTCGCCGCGCCGGTCGCCACCGCGACCGCCGCTCCGAATCCCGCTGCGGCGGACGCCATGATGTCGCGTGGCTCGTCGCCGACGTACATGCATGCGTGCGGCAGAGACGCCCGGATTTGATCGCCGACTGCTTGAGGCTGTGGGTCTTGTCGAACGCGCGCAGCGAGGCGGTGCTCTGGGTCACGATCATGTCGAAGTGCGCGGCCAGCCCGACCATCGCGAGCTTTTCCGTCAGCCGGCGCGAATCGCCGGGCCGGCTCGTCACCACGGCGAGCGTGTAATTGCGCCGCTTGAGCTCGGCGAGGGTCTCGGCGACATGGGGCAGAACTTCCAGGCGCTCGGTGCGATCGACCTCGGCCATGAAGTAGGCGAAGGCGAGCTTGGCGTATTGCGGGCGCATGTGCTCGGGAATCCCGAGCCACATGTCGTTGCGCGACATCAGGTCGCGATAGCGCTCGCGAGTGAGCGGCGGCGTATGACCCAACTCTTCGAGCGCGCTCTTGGCGGCAATATAGAGCGGCCCGTGGATATCAACCAGCGTGCCGTCGAGGTCAAAGAAGATCGCCTTGAATTCGCGAGCGGGCAACTGACAAACCTCTGACCTCGTTGAAGCTTTTGGCTCAGTACTTGTCAAGCTCACCACGAGTCAATCGGTCATCAGGCTGCTTCACTCGCGACGGTATCCTCCGCGATGATAACCTGCTCTGGTGCAGCCGCTGCTTGAAGTGAAGGGCCTCCGCACCTCGTTCATGACCGAGGAGGGCGAGGTGCGCGCGGTCGACGGCGTGAGCTTTTCGGTCGCGCCGGGCAAACTGATGGGCCTGGTGGGCGAATCGGGCTCCGGCAAGACGGTCAGCGTGCTCTCGATAATGCGTCTTTTGCCGGAGGGGGCGCGGATTCTGGGCGGGTCGATAGTCTTCGAGGGGCGCGACCTTCTCAAACTTCCCGAGCCCGAGATGCGCGCGATTCGCGGCGCGAAGATCGCGATGATCTTTCAGGAACCGATGACCTCACTGAACCCGGTCTTCACGATCGGCAGCCAAATCGGAGAGGCGGTCAGGCTGCATCAGAAAGCTTCGCGGCGCGAAGCACGCGAGCGCTCGATCGAGGCGCTCAAGCTGGTCGGGATCGCCGATCCCGAACGCCGCGTCGACGACTATCCGCATCAGTTGTCCGGCGGGATGCGCCAGCGCGTGATGATCGCGATGGCGCTCGCCTGCAATCCCCAGTTGCTGATCGCCGACGAGCCGACCACCGCGCTCGATGTTACGATTCAGGCGCAGATTCTCGACCTGCTCCGCGATCTCAAGGAGCGGCTCGGTCTCGCGGTGATCCTGGTCACGCACGATCTCGGCGTAGTCGCCGAGTATGCCGACGACGTGACGATTCTCTACGCCGCGCGCGTGATGGAACAGGCGCACTGCGCCGAATTGTTCCGCAACCCGCTCAATCCGTATACGCGCGGGCTGCTCGCTTCGATTCCGGGCGCGGGCGGAGTGAAGCGCGCGCGTCTGCAGGCGATACCGGGCACGATCCCCAGCGCGCGCAATCCGCCGTCGGGATGCAGGTTCCATCCGCGATGCCCGCTCGAAATCGACGACTGCGCGCGCGTCGATCCTCCGCTCGAAGCCAAGGCTCCGGACCATTATGTCGCCTGCATCCGGGTCTAGCGCTGCGGTGGCGGCGCAATCGCAACTTACCGCGCGCGCCGGCGATCGTCCGCTGATCTTCACCGAGAATCTGAGCAAGGAATTTCCCGCCGGAACCGCCGGCTTGCTGGCCCGACGGGCGCTGACCGTGAAGGCGGTGCAGCACGTCAACCTCCGAATTTTCGGGGGTGAGACGGTCGGGCTGGTCGGCGAGTCGGGCTCCGGCAAATCGACGCTCGGCCGGCTGATTATCAAGCTGCTCGAACCGACCGCGGGCCGCGTGGTCTTCGACGAAAAGGATCTTTCGAAGCTCGGCCGCAGCGAGCTGCGCAACTTGCGGCGCGAGATGCAAATCGTCTTTCAGGATCCCTACGCGTCGCTCAACCCGCGCATGAAGGTGAGATCGATCGTCGGCGAAGGCATAACTATCCACAGGCTCGCGCGAGGGGCGGAGAAGGAGGCGCGCATCGTCGAGCTGCTCGGGATGGTCGGCCTCGACGCCGACGCGCTCAACCGCTATCCGCACGAATTCTCCGGCGGGCAACGCCAGCGAATCGGGATCGCGCGCGCGCTGGCGGTGAGTCCGCGCTTCCTGGTGCTCGACGAGCCGGTCTCGGCGCTCGACGTTTCTATCCAGGCACAAATCATCAACCTGCTCCAGGACCTACAGGAGCGGCTCAAACTGACTTACCTGCTCATCGCGCACGACCTGCGCGTGGTCGAACATATCAGCCGCCGCGTCGCGATCATGTACCTCGGCAAGATCGTCGAGCTCGCCGATCGCGACGAGATTTACGCCAACCCGCGCCATCCCTACACGCGCGCCCTGCTCTCGGCGATTCCGTTCGTCGAGGCGGCCGAGCGGCCCGAGCGAATCCGGCTGCCGGGCGAAGTTCCCAGCCCGCTCAATCCGCCCACCGGGTGCGCCTTCCATCCGCGTTGTCCGTATGCGAAAGATGAATGTAGGAAGGTTGAGCCGCCGCTGGAGATGGGACGAGGTGGACACTCGGTCGCATGTCATGTTTTCCCCGCGCCTTAGCCGAAGACGCGCATGAAACTCGTCGATCCCATCAAGAGCGTCGAGAGCGCCGGCAGGCTTGCCCGAATCGAGGAGATTCCCAGACCGGCGGCCACGATTCCGCACGCGCCCGGTCAAGTATGGGTCGAAGAGCGCACGCGCATCGCGGTCGGGCGCGGCGCGACTATCTCGGGACGCCTGATCTTCGCCGAGCCGGTCCGCATCGAGGGATATTTCCGCGGCGAGGTAATCGCCCACGACTTGGTGGTGATCGCGCAGGAGGGCAGCGTGCAGGGCAAGGTGCGTGCGCCCCGGATGCTCATCCTTGGCGAGCTGCGCGGCGACCTGAGCGGATCGGAACGGGTCGTGCTCGGTCCTCGGGCGCGAGTCTACGGCCGGATCGAAACCATCAACCTCACGATCTGCGAAGGCGCGTATATCGAGGGCGACATCAGGATGCCCAACGCGTCGGATGCGGCCAAGCAAAGCGACAGCGCCTGACCCTCTGGTTGGGAATACGTTGAAAATGTCTGAGCCCTCTCCCATTGGTCTGGGTGTAGGCGAGGGTCCCAAAGAAGAATTTCGGTTTTTTCCGTCTGACCCTCACCCCGACCCTCTCCCGGTTTGCGGGAGAGGGCTAACAGACCGAGCAAGTTTGTGCGGGAACTTCCGACTCAGGGCGCTCAGGTGGCAGTCGATTCGAGGCGGGCCGCTTTGCCGGCGAGTTCGCGCAGATAGTAGAGCTTGGCGCGGCGGACCTTGCCGCGGCTGAGCACCTGAATCTTGTCGATGCGCGGAGAATGGAGGGGGAAAATCCGCTCGACCCCTATCCCGTACGATACTTTCCGCACCGTGAAAGTCGCGCGATTGCCGCCGCGATTGATCTTGATCACGACCCCTTCGAACGACTGGAGCCGCTCCTTTTCGCCCTCAACCACCTTGACCTGAATTCGCAGCGTGTCGCCGGCGCGAAACGGGGGCAGATCCTTGCGCAGTCCGCGGTCCTCGAGTTTCTGGATGACGCTATTCATGGGAAACAAGCCTCAAAGCCGAGCCAACCAAATTAGCGGAACCGCGCCGGTGAAACAACCGCCTACGTGAAATGGTACTGGCCGGACTAGGCCAGCACCCGCGAAATTCGTGTTGTCCGAAATAGGACAACCGGGGCGGGAAACTAGGACGGTCGAAGGTCTACGGAGTGCCGGTTCCGCCGCTTCCTGCAGTCGTTTTCTGAGTCGCAGCCAACGCCTGCTTGAGGGCGTCTGACGGAACTAGAATGACGGCTGGGATATCGGGATCGGTGAAGAGGGTTAGTTTGAATTTCTTCAAAAATTCCATTCCCAGCAGCGCTTCATCCGCATTCGGCTCAATAATCACTGTTCCAAGTTGAGTTTCCCCGCCAAACGTCACATACCCGAGACAGACAAATCGGGAATGCTGATTTCCGTCAGCAAGAGTGATCGTCACTGTGTTGTGCAGAACCAGGCCGATCGGGAAAGCCTGAAGCATCGGCAGAAGCGCAAAGCCGCTAAAGCCCGTATCAACGATTGCGGTGAAACTACGCTTGGTCGCCGGGAAGGCGCCGGAAACCTCAACGCCGATCGTGGGGCAGCCGCGATTGTTTAACGCACCTACACCACCACCGCCAGCCACTTGTTTGAATCACCCGTGGGAAAAAGTGCTGACGTGGTATGCTCCGGCTGACCCAACCTTGATGAGATGGAACAGCCCATCTTGTTTGGACTGTTGAGCATGTTCCATCGCTTCTTCAGGGGTCTTGGCGCGGAAGGCTTCCCCTGAGCTAATATCAATCACAACGAAGTCACCAAAGTGGGTTTGCTCGTACTCGGCTTGGTACTTCTGCCGATATATTTCTTCGCCTTTTTTGGCGATGTCATTGGCAGAAAAAGCCATATTCCCCGGACTCTCCTGCGAAATTAGTCGGGCCGCACGCTGCGGGACCGTACCAATATTGTAACCATTAACGCAACCGACGAAAGCCCGCCCCCTTTTTTCCGTTGCAGTCGTGCAACGCTCAAACGTGTTCATATCGGCACATTCGTTCCCTTTCCGCCGCGTCCAACGATTAGTCTGAATCTCCGCGCTCCGGGCCTGAGCATGGTCGGCTGCGCTGGCGTCGGCAACGGCGGCACGTCTGCGGCTCAAGCGCGGGCTGCACAAGCTCTGCGACGCTCCAAAATGTGACCGGTTGGGCCCAGCGCCATCGCGGGCGTGCGCGCGGCGCTTCATGCGGGCCGCGGAAACTGCAGAAGGCAGTCCAGGGCCTTTCGCTTTTTTGAGCGTCGCGCTAGGAGGCGCGCATGATAAAAAATCTTGTACTGATCGGCCTGTCGGCCGCGAGCTTATTTCTGGTCGTTGCTGGCGATCGTTACCGCGCCAGCGGTCGGGCGCGCTATGCTGGCCCCTTCACGGGAGAAGCAGTAGATGGCGTTGTTTGACGCGCACGACAGACCGATTCCCTCGAAAGAGAAACGACAAATCGGCTGGCCGACCAAAGAACGTCGCGATCGGCTACTGGCAAAATACAGTTGGCCGTATCGCTTGCTTACCGCTATCGGCGTCATCTTTCTACTTCTGGACTGGAAAGCAAGGGCAGAGGAAGCCGTGTTGACCGCGCATCAGCTGAGCGGAATACTTAGCTTCCTCCCGCCAATTGTCGGCTCGCCGTGGTCTGGGATCGGGCTTATCCTACTCAGTTTCGTCTTCGCGATATTCGTCCCAGTTGAAACCACGCTGTCGCTGGGAGGGAAGCTTGCAAATCTGATTGCGTGGACGGCTTGTGTGCTGTCAGGCTTTGCTCTCTGGACCATTGTCGTATTGGCCTCTTTGCCGAATGCGCGACATCTCGCCGAGGGGCAGCAAACATCGCTGAAGCGCGCATTTGGAGCGGAAGCGGACATAAGTTCTCGGCTCTGGATCGTCAGCTATCCGGAGTGCTTTGAGTGCCGAGCTTACGCTTGGGAATTTGCCAGTACCGTCGATGATGTCTCCCAATGGGCGAACCACAAGGTCGGGGTGTTGCCGTTCTCGGACTCTTTCGGGGTGCAACTCAGCACCTTGTGGCGCGGGATAATCATCGGCGCACGAGATCCGAAGCATCTTACCGATGATCAAGCCGTCCTGACCAAGGCGCTCGATGCGGCGCACCTCAAGTATTCATTTGAGTCATTTGGAATTACGATCGAAAACGGGGGAAAGACGAATGACGCGGTCGTACTGCTCATCGCGCCCCAAGAAGGTTGAAAAAAACGTGATTTGCGCTCGCGCTTTGGTCGCAGTTTTCCGTCCAATATCACGCGCGGCTTGAAGGGCGTGTAACCTGGTCGGAGCGTGGTCGGCGGGGCCAACGGTCCCGGCTTTGGCGTTTCTGGCGTAGCAAAAGCTTCTGTAATCAATTCCGACACGCTCCAAATGTGATCCGTTACGCCAAGTGCCATCGCGGGCGTGCAGCGCGGCGTTTCGTGGACGCGGCAGAAACTGTAGAAGGCAATCGGGGGCCTTTCGCTTTTTCCGGCCTCGCGGTACAACGCGAGCATGAGGCTCCGCCACGCCGCCGCGCTCGCGCTCCATGGATACTGATCATCAGAAAATCTACGAGCCTCGCCCGGCCGCCAGACTTACCCTCATCCTGATGAAGGAGAGGGCAAGTGGCCGTAGAGTGGTTCGCGTCATGAGGCTGTACTGGCTGGCCCTCTTGGCTGCGTCGGCGCTGATTTGGGCCGGCCACTATTTCGCTCTGTTCTAGACTCTTAGCACACCCTCAAAACACTTGGGACACCCGACCCGGATTCACCCGCATTTAGGACAGTACCCCTCCGGGGTAGTGTCTCAGCTTGACGAGCGGAGGGGTCGGGCAGCGATTCAGGTTTAATCTGGTTGCATATCCGAAGCCTGGCTGTTGTCATTCTCGCGCGTCCTTTTGCCTGGCGCGCGAAGAATCCCGGACTCCGAATTTCGGGATTCCTCGCGCGCGGCAGCCACGCGCGCGGGAATGACAATCAAGGCTACTTCTACGAGCACATCAAAATGACCCGCCACCCCTCGCTCGTCAAACTGAGACACCCCCCCTGGGTAGTGTCTGAATCAAAAACACTGAGGGCGGGAAATTAAGACACTCGGCTAGCGCGCCAGCCGAACTATTCCGGTGCTGCCGTCGTAAACCAGAAGCACATCATCGAGCAGCTTGCGTCCAATCAAGGCTTTGTGAAGCTGGCTGCCCGCCTGTAGATGCACGCCGGTAAATTGCCCGTATTCGACGACAATTGAGGGAATCGTGATGTGGGCCAAATACACATTCAGCGTGATCGAACCGCCGATGCCGCTTCGCACAGTAGTATTGATCAGCGGAAGCTGAAGCTGTTGTGCAAGTTGCTCATCGATACAACTTTCGCTTGCGCCGGTATCGATGAGGGCCGGTACTTGAACAGACGGAATAGCGACCGGGGCGCCTGTCGCTCCGGGAACTGAGGGTAACTGCGCCCCAAAAAATGACAGGATCGAATCCAATATCGACCAAGATTGTCGGGCCATGCAGCGCCAAGGCGTCCTTCCCGCTCAGGGTTGACGAACCGGGTATGGATAGACCCGAGGGAAACCCGCATTCGACAATCGGCATTTCTCTGTTCAGATAGGAAGGCCGATCTTCGCCGCCAGCGAGGCCGATATGGGCGGAGTCGCGACTCCGACTTGCCGGATCAGATACGGCCCGCGTCCAAAGAGCCTTACCGCTTCCGCCGCCGCCGCGTTAAAGGTGTCGAACGCCCCCACGAAATCTTCGCCATGAAAGATCACGAATTTCCCCTTGTAGTGGCGCTCCAATTCTTCACGCTTAGCATCATACGCGGCGATTTCTTTTTCGAGCGGCATAGGGGCTGACCTCCCGTTGGGAGCGTCCATATACCGCGTATTTTACATGTCCGTCAAACCGCGTGGAATCCTTGCTATTTCCTGGGTTTGCTCAGCTTCCCGCCGCGCATCACGCGCGGACTAAATGGCGTGTACCCCGGTCGGAGCGTCGTCGGCTGCGTCGGCGTCGCCAACGGCGGCACGTTCTGCGGGCCAAGCGCCGCTTGCACAAGTTCCGTAATGCTTCAAACGTGATCTGTCACGCCCAGCGCCATCGCGGGCGTGCAGCGCAGCGTTTCATGCACGCGGCAGAAACTGTAGAAGGCGATCCGGGGCCTTTCGCTTTTCTCGGCCCCGCGCTACAACGCGAGCATGAGGCTCCGTCACGCCGCCGCGCTCGCGCTCACGGGCTGGTACCTAATGGTCCCGCCTCCCGAGCCATTTTATTCCACTCTTGATGCACGTGCCAAGGAACCGCTGTCACAATGGATGAGGGTCGGCACCTACGATACCGCAACCGAGTGCGGAGCCGCACGGGATCAGGTAAAATTAGAGGCGACGGAAGCGGCGGGAAAATACAGCCTCAACCAGCTCAACAAGCCTAGAACACGCGACGAGTTAATTGCGGCGGAAGCGTCCGCTACTTTGTGCGTCGCGACCGACGACCCCCGCCTGAAGGAAAAGTGACCCGCACTTAGGACCCCCTCGAAACACTTAGGACAGCCGGCCCGGATTTCGGGGGTCCGATCCGTGACGCCCGGCGCCATCGCGGGCGTGCGGCGCGGAGTGTCATGCGCGCGGCAGAAAAGCTCAATCTGTGGATCGCTCGCTATGGTCTGCAACGGTGCGCTTCCCGGACACAGCGGGCTTGGTTCCGGGTTCATTGCGCACGGAGCACTCCCACGATGTAGTACACCCACATCGGAATCAGCGTTGCCCAGTAACTTGTCATCCAGGTCAGGCCGATAAGTCCGCCCCAGGAATCGGCATCCGTTCGTCTGGTTCTCACCCAGACGGCCCGCTTCAGGCCGGTTGCCAACCGCATCGAAATCGACGGCGAGCCTGCTCCGGTCCTCCCGCTGTTCCTCCTCGCATCCGCTCGCAAGCTAGTCAGGTGAATGACCTGCCAGGGAAGATACACAGCGCCGAAGAGCAGGTTCAGCTTGATAAGAACTTCCCTACCCCCGGGTGCGTGGACGGTCAGGTAGAGGTATGCACTGGCAATCGTGTTCGCCGCGAAGATCAGCGCCCAGCCTAGTTCCTCGTAGTAGTAGAGCTCGAACTGCTCGGTCAGTATGGCAGCCCAGACGAAACCCTGGCTGATCACGACCTGCGCGACCATCAGCCAGGAAAGGACGATCACCCATTCCACTTGATGGATATTGAGCAGGCGAAGGACGTGAGAAAACATAAAGATGTAAGCGATCTCGGAGAATGTGGCGAACAGGCGCGTCACGAAGATCGAAGAGAAGATGGAATCGTGGAAGACTACGTTGTGCTCGTACCGAACCGGGAAAAGGCACCGATAGGCGGACACGGCAAAGAGAATTTGCGCAGGCACGACGATGTACGCATCCGCGTCACCCGATGCGAGCGGACGCGTGTTCACCAGGAAATACAGATTGATCAAACTCCCGAGTTTCAACAGCCAGAGAACAGTGGTGTAATCGCGAAACATTGCACGGCAATTCTCTGCCTCCGAAGCGCCCCGCGCAAATGCAGCGCGCCGAAGTAGGCGAAACGTGCCGATGGTTAGGCCTGAGTAGTGCCTCAGTTTGACGAGCGACAGGTGTCGGGTCATTTTGATGTGGGCGGAGAAGTGGCCTTGATTGTCATTCCCGCGCGCGTGGCATGCGCCGGGGGCGATGCCGCGCGCGAGGAATCCCGGATTCGGAGATCGGGATTTCCCTCGGCAGGCTCGGGACAGGCTTTCGCGCGCCAGGCAAAAGGACGCGCGAGAATGACAACACCCAGGCTTCGGATAGGCAACCAGATTCTGAATCGCTGGCCGACCCATCCGCTCGTCAAACTGAGACTCTACCTAGCCCTGGGAGTGCTTGACTTGTTCGCCGGACTGGCGGGAGACTTAGGATTGTGATCTTCCGCTTGTCATTGTGCTTTATCCTCCTCGGTTGCTTCGCCTGTGCGTCTGCGCAGCAGGGCCAGCAGGCGGCCGCAGGCCAGGAAGTGACAGCGGCCAAACCAAACCCGGCGACCGCAAACTCAGACCAAACCGATCGCTTGGACCGTCCGTCAATCATCATTCCGAACTTTAGTGGTGGCTTGGGCGGTAGTGGCTTGGGTGGTCGCTTGTAGGCATCACCGCATACCCGCGCGATCCCGCAAAACAAGACACTCGTTCCTCAAAATTCAGACACTCAGTCCCGAACTAAGGCCAGTGCCGTTTCGTGGTGGCGATCCAGAGCCTTTCGCTTTTCCCGGCCTCGCGCTACAACGGCGAGCATGAGGCTCCGTCACGCCGCCGCGCTCGCGCTCACGGGCTGGTACCTGATGACTCCGCCGCTGGGCGCGCATGACGAACCTCTGAGCCATTGGAACATTCTCAAGACCTTTGACACCGCAGCCGAGTGCCAGAGCAGCCGGCAGGAATTCGTTCAAGCCGGAACGGAAGCCCTCAACGTCAAGGCCGCGCCCGCTTCTCCCGACAAGTTCCACGACGAGGCCGCCGCCCTGCGAAAGCGCATCGAGATTGGCAGCAGCTTCGCGTGGGCCGTCTGCATCGCCGCGGACGATCCGCAGCTCAAGGGCAAATGAGACTGGGACCTTCACGAAAATGGAAATTCCGGGTGATCTTGCTCCGGCTCTTCGAGCTCTAGCCGAAAAGTACCAACTTCCCGGAGTCGTCGGGGCCATCCTTCACGGCGATCAGATTGTCGCGCTTGGCAGCACCGGGGTTCGCAAAGTCGGCGCGCCGGGGCCTTTTCTTGTTACCGATAAGATCCATCTGGGCTCCGATACCAAGGCCATGACTGCGATCCTCATCGGTCAATTGATCGACAAGCAGCAGCTCGCGTTCGATACGACGATGGCCGAGATTTTTCCCGACCTGGCCGCGAAGGCGAACCCCTTGATGGCCGGGAACACGGTGCGCAATCTTCTGGAGCAAGCCGCGGGATTTCCGCACGATCTGGACTGGTGGGCGCTCCACGCGCACCCATCGGTCACTTCCCGAGCAGCGTCACAAGGCGGTTGAGCAGGCGCTGTCAGCGGCGCCGGCGACGCCCATCGGAAGCTTTTCCTATTCCAATGTCAGCTTCGTCGTACTTGGAGCAATCGTCGAAGCCAGAACCGGCAAATCGTGGGAAGAGATCATTGAGCGGGAGATTTTTCGTCCGCTTCAGATGACCAGCGCGGGTTTCGGCGCGCCCGGGACGCCGGGCGAAGTGGATCAGCCGTGGGGGCATGTCGATGCGAACGGGAAATTAACGGCGACCCAGATTGACAATGTGCCGGTCCTGGGCCCGGCAGGCACCGTCCACTGCTCGATTGGCGATTGGTCCAGGTTTATCGCGGAAACCCTTCACGGTGCACAGGGCCATCCCACGCTGGTCTCCGCCGAAACCTTCAAGCAGTTGACGACTCCGACGCTCCAGCAATACTACGCGGGTGGCTGGCTCATCGTGCAGCGCCCGTGGGCCGGCGGCCTGGCGCTTACTCACGCCGGTTCAAATACGACGTGGTTTTGCAACGTGTGGATCGCACCCAACAAAGACTTCGCCGTCCTCATCGCCATCAACTACGGCGCCGATTCGGTCGCGAAAGCCGTCGACGAGGGGGCCGGCAACCTTATCGAATTCAACTCACGGTTGAGTGCGATCGATGCTCCGCATTAGGCGCGCCGTTAACCACTCGATGGGCGAAAGTGAGGCTCACCGAATCATTGCGTAAGGGCCGTTCAGGGGTGGGTGATGTACGGCTTTGTCCCGGGCGTGATGTTGGTCCAGGTGGCGCCCCCGTCCGTCGTAGCCACAAGGCTGCCATATTGATCTATGACCCAGCCCTGGGCTGAAGTGGCAAAGCTAAGCTCACGAATTTCGCGATAGCGCGGGCGAAGCGCGGGCGCCTCGGCGCTGGCATCAATTCCGGCGCCCGGACCGAGTTTGGTGAGCACAGGATGGTCGTCAGTGGCGGCGGCGAAGATCCAGTCGGAACCAACGACCGTAGATGAGCTGTATCGCGAATTGTATATTTCTTGCTGGGGCAGGTTTGCGACCGTTCGGTCCGGCTTCCAGGTTCGGCCCCCATCCGAGGTTGCCAGCAGCACCAGCGTCCTTCTGAATTCCCAGGCCTTGGTTGGGACGCATTTCACCGGCAAGAAGCCATGCCTGGCGTCCTCGAATGTCGGCAGGCCGGGAACTTCGCAGTCCTCGAAGCCTGCTGGTTCCGGCGCGACTTCTTGCCAGCTACGCGCTCCATCCCTGGTGACCTGGAGACCCTGGGCGACGTCGAATTTGTCATACAGCCACCCTTCGCTGGGAGTGACAAGAAGGATTTCAGCGCGCAACATTTCCGGAATGTCGGCTGCTGCGTGCGTCCAGGTTCTGCCCCCGTCGGAAGTCTGCAGCAAGATACTCCACCGGGTGTTCATTGTTTGGCCAGCAAACCGGACGTTCATCCAGCCATGGAGAGGATCCGCGAACGCGACCGCTCCGGCGCTGCCTCTGAGAGGGAAGTCAGCGGAGCCCCCGTAGTCGTTCGGCCGTAGTGGAACCGTTGTTCGCGACCAGGTCGCTCCCCCGTCGGTGGTGGAAGCAAGCTCGAATTTGGGTTCCTCCGAGGGAGGTTCGTCGTGACTGATAGCTATCCACCCTTTGGAAGGGTCGAGAAAAAAGACCCCGCCCAGCGACTCGTTAGTAGCGAAGGGCGGCACAATATATGACCAATGGACGCCCCCATCGCTGGTCCAATAGACGCTCTGCGCCCGTCGCGCCCAACCGACATTCGGAGCTATCAGTTTCATTGACCTGACCACTCCTTCGGGGCCGTGCGGTGTCTTCGTGTACCAGAGATCGCCTCCCGGAGGCTGCGCCCAGCCCGGAGACTGCAGCAGTAAAACGCCGACCACCAGCAGGGTGCGCGTCATTCTCATGAAGAGCGGAAAACTATCATGATCGATGAAACACTCGGGAAAGCGATCACTCGATCGAAAGCACGGTCTGGGTACAATGTTAAGACACCCGGCCGATCGAGCCAAGACAACCGGCAGTCGTCGCTACCGCATCGCGAATCGTCCTACTGCACGCTGCGCAAGCGGTCGAGGATAATCGACGCGGCCGAGCGTACCGAGAGATGATTGTAGTCGTCGGGCCCGCGGATGGCCGCGAGGACGAGGTCGGCGCGTTCCTTCACTCCGGGCGCCATCCCGAATCCCGTGCCGAGCAGGATCAATATCGGCGCGCCGTCAGGCGCGGCGAGCCGCCGCCGCAGCTCGGCGAAGCTCACACCCTCGTGGGCACGGGCAGAAGTGTAAACCACGACGGGGCGCGTCCCCGCGCGATCGGCGATCTCCGCGATCGCCTCGTCAAGCTCGGCCACGACGCCGATCAGCTCCAGCGCCTCGCGGCGGCGCGAGTCGAACTCGCGCCCATGCCCGAGCCTCCAATGGTCCAAAACGCGCGCCGCGAAGTCGCGCTGCTCTGTGACCGGATGGACCACAAAGACCCCTGCGACGCCGTAGGTTCGCGCTGCGCGCGCGATGTCGTGGAGGTCGAGGCTGGTTATCGCGGACGTGACGGTATTGCCGCGCCGATCGAGCACCGGATGATGCAGCAGGGCTAGATAGAGCTGCGCCACATCGTCACCGTCGAGCGACGGAAAGAAGTGCGCGCCGCTCCCTCACCCGCCGCGCAACTTGCCTTCGCAAGTCGCGCGGCGGCCTCTCCCGGTTTGCGACTGCGGCCAGGCCGCAGTCGCGGGAGAGGCAGATCGGCTGCGCGTATCGAATCATTCGGGATCGGACTTTCCCGGATCGCGTTGGCGGCGCGCGATCAGATGCGGCCGCCGGCGCGCGGTTCGTTCGAGTCCCTGGGCGCGGCGCCATTCGCGGATCTTCTGATGGTCGCCGCTCAACAGCACCTCCGGCGCGCGCATCCCGCGAAATTCTTCCGGGCGCGTGTAATGCGGATATTCCAGCAGGCCGTCGCTGAATGATTCCTCGTCCAGCGACGCGGGATTGCCGAGCACGCCCGGCACCAGGCGCGCGACCGCCTCGATCACGACCATCGCGGCCAGCTCTCCGCCGCTCAATACGTAGTCGCCGATCGATAGCTCATGGTCGACCAGCGCGCGCACCCGCTCGTCGACTCCCTCGTACCGTCCTGCAACCAGCAGCAGCCCCGGCTTGCGGCCCGCCAGCTCGCGGACTATCGCTTGGTCGAGGAGCTCTCCATCCGGCGTCAGCAGAATTCGCCAAAGCCCCGGAGTTTCGGCGAGCGCGGAATCCATCGCGGCCGCGATCGGCTCCGGCCGCATCACCATCCCGCTGCCTCCGCCGTATGGAGTATCGTCGACCTGCCGATAGTTGCCGAGTCCGTAGTCGCGCAGGGGATGGGCACGAACCGCGATCAGGCCGGCGGTCACGGCGCGGCCGAGCAGTCCGGCGCGCATCGGCGAGTCGAACATCTCGGGAAAAAGGGTGATTACGTGGAACTCCATTATAATTGCAAACGGCCTTCGCCGTAGAATCTACCGCGGCGGGCCGCCGCGAGCTATCGAGACGAGCCAATCCGGCGCCTTGCTCGCATCCAGGTACCGGTTTCAACCGGTACCCGCACCTTGCAGGGGCTTGAGCCGCGATGCTAGTTAGCGGCTAGCGCAGTTTCGACACGCCGGCGTCGGGGTGTCGAATCGGCGCCATTCTCCCGGAAAGGTCGGAAAAAAATGATCGGATTTACCAGAAGCCTCGGTTTGACGATCCTGCTCCTGAGCCTGTCTACCGTCTCCCTTCGAGCCCAGGAAGCAACTCCCGCACCGAGCGGTGTGGAGTCCTCGCAGAGTGATGCGATTCAGATGGCAGGCCAGCGGCTGTTCAAGGGGCTGGCCGACGGAGACGTGGCCGTGGTGGCGCAGAACACGTCGATGAAGTACGCCCGCAAGCTGACGCAGGGTTCTCTGCGTCCTCCTGCCACCGGACCCAAGCTGAACTCCTCTTTCGATGGAACCGTGACGGTGGTCCGCAAGGGCGACAATGACGCGGTTGTCGAAGCGAAGATTTTCACGCCCGATTCGGCCGATACTCCCGCGGGCGAGGTCAGCCGGGTGAGGGTCTACATGGTCAATGAAAACGGCGACTGGAGGGCGGCGGCCGCGGACAAAAAGCAGGCCGCGTCGGACGCCGATATCAACGGCGGATGGTATCACGCGGCGTTCTTCACTTTCTGTCCGAACAAGGGGCTGGTATTCGTGTCCAACCATTTCAGCCGCGAGCTCGAATGCCGGGCCGTGGCGCAGTGCAGGTTCTAAGCTCGGCGCCTGGCACGCCGCAAACCTCGGAGCGAATGGACCCGCAGGCCTTGCCAGCCGGGCTGAGACGATGGGACAATACGTAGCAGATCTGCTACGGCCATGAAGAGTATCCCGCAGCGCGAGCTTCGCAATCGGATCAGCCGCGTCCTCCGCCAGGTGGAAGCGGGGCAACCGATGCGAATCACGGTGAACGGCCGGCCGGTAGCGGATTTGGTGCCAATCCGCGGGACTCGCCGGACTTTTGTGCCGCGCGAGGACATCGCAACGCTGGTCGCGCGCGCGCCTTTGGATCGAAGATTTCGGCATGATCTTGCGGGCTTGGCCGATGCCACTATCGAGGATCTGTGACGACTCGCGCACCGCGCGCACCTGAGCGCGGATTGCTCGACACCTCCGTCTTCATAGCCCGCGAAGGCGGACGGCCGCTCGGAGAGTTACCCGAGGCTGCCGCCATTTCCGTAATAACGGTGGCAGAGCTTCACCTCGGCGTCTTGATGGCGAGGCAGTCGTCCGTACGCTCCCAGAGGGTCCGCACGCTCAGAGCCGCTTTGGATTCTTTCGAGCCGCTACCTATCGATTCGCAGGTCGCTCTTATTTTCGGAGACCTCGTGGCTGAAGCCCGCCGGCGCGGCCGCCGGCCGAAGATAATGGACACCTGGATCGCCGCCACGGCCGTACAGCACGATCTCACGGTCTATACGCAGGATGAGGACTTCTCCCTGATCCCCGTGGTTCGGGTGCATCGGGTTTAGGGACAGGTGCGGCTACAGGTGGGGCGCAGCTACTCGTCGAGCAGGCCGGGAATCGGATCGATCGTCGCGAGGTGTGCGTCGAAATCGATCGATTTGACGACGTCCGCGATTACCGGAATCAGCACCTCGCGTGCGCCCTCGCGCACCACCCAGACGTTGTTCGCGCCGGTGGATAAAATCTCTTCGATCTTTCCCAGCGAGCGCCCGTCAAGGAGCCGCACTTCAATCCCGATCGCCTGAAAGTGGTAAAACTCGCCCGGCTTCAGGGCCGGAAGGTCGGACGCCGCGACCAGCACGGCCGCGCCCTTGAGCGCCTCGGCGCCGCGCATATCGGTCACGCCTTCGAGAACGATTCGCAGATGGTTGCGGCTGACGTGCTCGGCCGACAGCAGCCGGTACTCGCGCGTCTGGCCCGCAGCCTCCAGATAGACGCGGGCGAGCGTGTCGAGCGCGGTCGAGCCGGGATCGGCGGGACGAAACTTGAGCGCGCCCTTGAGCCCGTGCGCTCCCGCGATTGCGCCGACGCGGATCAGATCCGGCACGCCCGGTGGGTGTGTCTTCGGCGACGTCTGAGGCTACTTCTCTTCTACGATTTCGAGGACGACCTTGCGATTGACGCGCGAGGCGACGGCGTTGAGGATCGTCCGGATCGACTTTGCGGTGCGCCCCTGCTTGCCGATCACGCGGCCCAGGTCTTCCTTCGCGACGTGCAGTTCCAGCACCGAGGCGGTGTCGCCCTGGGTCTCCTTGACCTCGACGGCGTCGGGATTATTGACCAACTGCTTGGCCAGGAACACGACTAGTTCTTTCATGATGGTGGGCTCCGATGCAGCGGCCCACAGGCGGGCCTCAGATACCTATTTCATGACGCGCGCTCGATCAGCTTCTCCACCGTCTCGCTGGGTTGTGCGCCCACCTTGAGCCATCGTTCGGCCTGCTCCCTGGCGAGCGTGACCTTGGGCGGATTGGTGGAAGGATCGTAGGTGCCGATTTGGGCGACGAAGCGGCCGTCGCGCGGCGAGCGCGAATCAGCCACCACGATCCGGTAGAAAGGCTTCTTTTTGGCGCCGTGACGGCGCAGTCGAATCACCAGTGCCATGTCATCTCCTCAGTCGTTATCCGGATTGATTCTTATCTGATTGATCTTGTGTGGCTAGCGCCTTTTATCTGCCCATCCCGAGGCCGCTCATCATCGCGCCGCCGGCGCCCATCCGGGTGATCTTCTTCATCATCTTGCGGGTCTGCTCGAACTGCTTGATGAACCGATTGACCTCCTGAACGGAAGTCCCGCTGCCCGAGGCGATCCGCAGCCGGCGCCGGCCGTTGAGGATCAGATGGTTGTGGCGCTCCTGGGCCGTCATCGAGTCGATTATCGCCTGGATACCGATCAGCTCGCGGCGGGTCTCTTCGGAATCGGCCTGCCCGGCGATTTTCTTGAAGCCCGGGATCATCTTCATCAAATCGCCCAGCGAGCCCATCTTCTTGATGGCTTTGAGCTGCTCGGCGAAATCGGCGATCGTGAACTCGTTTCTCTTGAGCTTGCGCTCGAGCTCCTTGGCCTTGTCGCGATCGTAGGTCTGCTGGGCCTTCTCGATCAGGCTCAGCATGTCGCCCATCCCGAGAATCCGCGAGGCCAGACGATCGGGATGGAACACCTCGAACGCGTCGAGCTTCTCGCCCATGCCGGCGAACAGAATCGGCGCGCCGGTGACGGCCCGCGCGGAGAGTGCCGCGCCGCCGCGCGCGTCGCTGTCGAGCTTGGTGAGGATGAGCCCGGTAATCGCGATTCGCGCGTGGAAGCCCTCGGCGACGTTCACGGCCTCCTGGCCGGTCATCGCGTCGGCCACCAGAATCGTATGATGCGGCTGCGCGGTGGTTTTGAGCCGCGTCAGCTCTTCCATCAGGTCTTCGTCGATCTGAAGCCGGCCGGCGGTATCGATCAGCAGCGCGTCGTGTCCGCCGACGTCGGCCTTGGTCAGCGCACGGCTCACGATTTCGACCGGATCCTGGTCCGGGTTGCTCTCGGCGACCGGCACGCCGATCTGGGCGCCGAGCACGCGCAACTGCTCCATCGCAGCCGGGCGCCGCACGTCGGTCGAGACCAGCATCGGATGGCGTCCGCGCTCCGCCTTGAGCCATCGCGCAAGCTTGGCGAGCGAGGTCGTTTTTCCCGAGCCCTGCAGGCCGACCAGCATGATCTTGACCGGCGGCTTTACCTTGAGGTTGATTTCGCGGGCGCTCCCGCCCATCACCTCCTGCAACTCCTGCGCGACGAAGCGAATCAGATGCTGCTCGGGCGACAGCGAGCGCAACACTTCCTGGCCGAGCGCCTTTTTCTTGACGTGCTCGATAAAGTCGCGGACGACCTTGATATTGACGTCGGCTTCGAGCAGCGCGAGGCGCACTTCGCGCAGCGCATCGTCGATATTGCGCTCGGTAATCCGCCCCTGCCCTTTGAGCTTTTTGAATACGCTTTCGAGACGATCGCTGAGGGTGTCGAACATGGGTTCAGGTCGCGGAAGAGGCGGCGAGCCGATTCCAGCTTTCCAAGTGATTGAATAGTAGCAAAGGCGAGAAACTAAGTCACCGGAAAAAGTTTGTCAATCCACCTTCAGGTCGAGGTAGTGATCTAATTTGAGATTCCGCACCAAGACGTTACTGACAATTGCATGGCGGACGGAGCGCAACGATTAAATCAGCCTCGATAGCCGTGCGCACGACCTTACCGCCATAGAGAACCAAGCAGCAGACGTTTGTTGCCCCTTCGCGTTGCATAATGCAGTCCCAGCAAGGGTGATTCGCGAGATTCACGTTCAAGCAATCATCGAAATCCTCAGTTTCGCCCACGTAAATTGGCCCCCATTTACCCTTCGGCGCCGGCTTACAAAACACGTACACGCCGGGGTTCGTGCTGAACGCGCGTCCCAGCTCGCACAATTCCATGCCGTAGACTCTGCCGCTGTAGCCTGTCCAGTTCACGTTCATTGGACTGCCCTCGCGCGGTCAAGCCGCTGCGGTTCCTTCTGCGGCGGCCTCGATTAATTCCTCGATCGACCATAGCCGATCTGTGACTCCCGCCGCCATCGCGGCGTGCAGAGCGTCTGATGAATCCGCACGAAATTGTAGTGCGCGAAGTGCAGCGCATACGCGGCTTTCAGATTGTCGAGCTTCTTGCTGAAAGCGTTGGTTAGCCGCGTCAGTCTGCGCATCTGCATCCGGCACGTCAAATTCTGGCGCTCGACATACGAGGTTGAAACCAGCTTCATGTCGGGCAATCCGATGATTCTATCTTTTAGGGCTTTGATCAGAATGGGCGGGGAGTACCGCCCCCAATTCACGTCTGACGCGAACACTTTCTGAATCTGCGCATAATCGACCGCACGGTCGAACGCGCGAGCGATTGACCCGTAATAGCCTGCGAACGCATCGGTCGGGAAGCGCAAAGCAAAACTTCAAATACGGGGCGCAAATCAATGAAGGCGAGCGTCGTTTCGTCCTCGCGCACGACGCTCGCAGGCTGGTCGCCACGCACGATCGCGCAGAAGATACAGCAGCTCCCGGAGGCCATCGGCTGATGCTGTCAGACTGCGAGTGGACACGCCAGACGCGCGCCGACGGCGCGCGGCTCTTGGCGCTACAAATTGATGGTGATCTCGCCGCGCAGGTATTCGACCGTATTGCCGCCGATGGAGACGCGGTCGGCCTGCATTTCGCAGCGCAAATCACCGCCGCGAGCCGAGAGCTGCCGGGCGAAGAGGCTGGCCTTCCCGAGCTTCGCGGACCAGTAGGGCGTGAGCGTGCAGTGTGACGAGCCGGTCACCGGATCTTCCGGAACGCCCTGGGCCGGGGCGAAGAAACGAGACACGAAGTCGGGCGAATCAGCCTGCGAATCACCCCGCGCCGACACGATGACGGCGAAGGAATCGAGCGACGCGATTCGCCGGAAGTCGGGCCGCAATGCGATGACTTCATCCTCGGAGTCGAAGATCGCCAAGATGTCCCGCGCCCTCAGGGCCTCCCGCGGTCTGGCGCCAAGCGCCGCTGCCAGCGAATCCGTGACCTCGACCGGCCTGGCCGGCCGAGCGGGGAAATCCAGGCACAGCAGGTCTCCCCGGCGGGCGACGGCGACCTGGCCGCTGCGCGTGGCGAACCGGAGCGTGTCCAAGCCGGGGAGATAGTGGTCGAAGAGGACATGGGCGGCAGCCAGCGTGGCGTGACCGCACAAGTCGACCTCGACGGTCGGGGTGAACCATCGAAGCGGCAGGACATCAGAGGCCGGAGCCTCGGGCCGCGGAATCACAAAAGCCGTCTCGGAGAGGTTGTTCTCTGCGGCCACCGCCGCGAGAACGCGATCTTCAAGCCACCCGTCGAGCACGACGACTGCTGCCGGGTTTCCGCCGAACAGCCGGCTGCTGAAAGCATCGACTTGGAAGATTGGAAATTTCATCCGTTACACCATCAGGGCGAGGGCGACTCGGCGTGGGCGCCGCAGTCGAGGATCATCGCGTAGACGCGGCGATCATCGGTCATCTCGGGATGGAAAGTCGCGGCGAATATGCGGCCCTGCCGGACCAGCACCGGCTCGCCCTCGAAGCGCGCCATCACCTCGACGCCGGCGCCGACGCGGCGAATCCGCGGCGCGCGGATAAACACGCCCTTGTAGGGCGGGTCTAGCGTGGCCTCGAACGAATCGATCTGGCGGCCCCAAGCGTTACGTTCGATATCGATATCGATCATTCCCCACGACGGCTGCGTGGGACCGAACACGTTCTTCGCCAGCAGAATCGCGCCGGCGCAGGTCCCGAAAACCGTGCCGCCACGCGCGACCATCCGGCGCACCGCGGCTTCGATTCCCGAGCCTTCGAGCAGCTTCAGCATCGCGGTCGATTCGCCGCCCGGAATCACGACCAGGTCGAGCGAATCGACCGCCGCGGCGGTGCGCACCTCGATCGCGCCGGGGATCGCCGCGACGTGAGCCGCGAAATCGCCCTGAAGCGCCAGCACTCCGATCTTCACGATAGCGTACCTTTCAGAACCTAACCCCTGTCCCCTTCCCGAAACGGGAAGGGGAACCCGTATCGCACGCGCGGGCTCCCCTCTCCGTTTCGGAGAGGGGCCGGGGGTGAGGTTCTTTTGCCGTACGGGTTTCCACTTCAGCGTGGCTCTGGCAGAACCTAACCCCTGTCCCCTTCCCGAAACGGGAAGGGGAACCTGCATCGCGCGTGACGGGCTCCCCTCTCCGTTTCGGAGAGGGGCCGGGGGTGAGGTTCTTTTGCCGTACGGGTTTCCACTTCACCGTGGCTCTGGCAGAACCTAACCCCTGTCCCCTTCCCGAAACGGGAAGGGGAACCTGCATCGGACGCGGCGGCTTCCCCCCTCTCCGCTTCGGAGAGGGGCCGGGGGTGAGGTTCCTTTGCCGTACGGGTTTCCACTTCACCGTGGCTCTTACAGAACCTAACCCCTGTCCCCTTCCCGAAACGGGAAGGGGAACCTGTATCGCACGTGGCGGGCTCCCCTCTCCGTTTCGGAGAGGGGCCGGGGGTGAGGTTCTTCCGCCTCACCATCCGCGCGACTGGAGCAGTTCCTCGGGCTTCAGGCGCGAGATTTCCAGGCCCGGCATCGCCTCGCCGAGTCCGTCCGACACGCGGGCGAGAATCTCGGCGTCTTTGTAGTGCGTGGTCGCCATTACGATCGCGCGGGCGCGCGCGGCCGGATCGGCCGACTTGAAGATTCCCGAGCCGACGAACACGCTCTCGGCCCCGAGTTGCATCATCAGGGCGGCGTCGGCCGGCGTCGCGACCCCGCCGGCGGCGAAGTTCGGCACCGGCAGCCGGCCGTTCTGCGAAACCATCCGGACCAGCTCGTAGGGCGCGCCCAGCTCCTTCGCGGCCGCCATCATCTCGTCGGGCCCCAGCGTGGTCAGGCGGCGAATCGCGGACGTCACGGCGCGCACGTGGCGCACGGCCTCGACGATATTGCCGCTCCCGGCCTCGCCCTTGGTGCGGATCAGCGCGGCGCCTTCGCCGATTCTGCGCAGCGCTTCGCCGAGATCGCGCGCGCCGCAAACGAAGGGGACTTTGAAGGCATGTTTGTCGATATGAAACGACTCGTCGGCGGGCGTGAGCACTTCGCTCTCGTCGATAAAGTCGACGGCGAGAGCTTGCAGGATCTGCGCCTCGACAAAGTGGCCGATCCGCACCTTGGCCATCACCGGGATAGTGACGGCCTCCTGGATTTCGCGGATCTTCGCCACCGCGGCCATCCGCGCGACGCCGCCCTGTGCGCGGATATCGGCGGGCACGCGCTCCAGCGCCATCACCGCGACCGCGCCGGCATCCTCGGCGATTTTGGCCTGCTCGGCGGTGACCACGTCCATGATCACGCCGCCCTTCAGCATCTCGGCCAGTCCGGTCTTGAGCCTGAGTGTTCCTGTTTCAGCCATTTTGTATACTCCTTACAATGTTATTCCGAGCCCGCTGCTGTCATCGCTGCCGCGGGCGGCAAGCTTCTCGACGATTTCCGCCAGGCGCGCGATCCCGGCGCGAATCTCTGTCGGAGCGGCGTGGCCGTAACCGAGGCGAAAGCAGTTCAGGTAACGGCCGTCGATATCGGAGACCGGCCCGGGATTGATCGAGACGCCGTGCTCGATCGCGTCCAGGAAGAGCTGAATCGAAGAAACCGGGCGCGGGAGCGTGACCCAGAGCTGGAAGCCGCCCTGCGGACGCGTCCAGGTTACGCCCTCGGGCATGTGCTCCTTGAGCGCGGCCAGCGCGGCGTCGCGGCGCTCCCGGTAGATCGCGCGGATAGTCTCGAGGTGCTGGTCGTATCCGTCGCGCAGGAATTCCGCGGCGATCGCCTGGGTCAGCGACGGTCCGCCGACGTCCATGTAGCGCTTGTAGGGGACCAGCTCGCCGGCCAATCCGCGATCGGCAACCAGGAACCCGACCCGCAGTCCCGGCATGAAGGTCTTGGAGATCGAGCCCACCATCACGCGGCGGCCCGGCGGCAGCAGCGAATACAGGCTCGGCGGCTCTTCACCCTCGAAGCGCATCTCGCGGAAAATTTCGTCTTCGATAACCAGCGCGTCGTTCTGCCGCGCCCATCCGGCAAGCTCATGGCGCGCGGCGGCGCTCAGGCTCTGGCCGGTCGGATTGTGAAAGTCGGGGCAGAGGTAGAACACCACGCGGCGGCCGGTGGCGAGGCTCTTGAGGGTCTCCAGGTTCGGCGCGCCGTTTTCCCACGGCACGCTCTGAACGGCGTGGCCGAACAGCATCATGCATCCGGGCACGCCGGTGTAGGTGGGCGTCTCGCAAATCGCGGCGCGGCCTTCGTCGCGCGCCCACGCCGCCGCCAGCGAGATCGCCTGCTGCGAGCCGTTGGTGATGATGATCTCGTCGGAAGTCACGCTCACGCCGCGACGCGCCAGCCGTTCGCGCAACGCCTCGCGCAGCTCCAGCATCCCGGCGGGTCCGCAATACTCGTAGATGCGCGCGGGATTTTTCCTGAATACGTCGCGCGTGAGCCGCTCGATCAATCCGGGCGCGATATTGGCCGGGCTGGGCACGCCGCCCGACAGATTGATCGTGCCCGGACGGCGCTCAATCGCGAGCAGTTGCCTGAGCCCGCCCGCGTAGCCCTCGCGCAGGCGGCGCACAGAGCGAGCCACTTCGGGTTTCACCGCCTCGCCATTGGGACTCAGACCGGCAGATTGCGACGGCGCCCCGTTGCTTCCGGCGACAAACGTGCCGCGGCCGACTTCCGAGCGGAGCAAGCCGGCCTTCTCCAGGCGCTGGAAGACTTTGTGGACGGTGATCCGGTTGATCTTGAGCTCGGTCGCAAGGTCGGCGACCGAGGGAATGCGATCCCCGGTCTTGAGCCGGCCGCTGCCGATCGCGCTGCGGATCGAGTCTTCGATCTGGCGGTACAGCGGCGCCCCGCCATTCGGTTTAAGTCTGAGCTTCCAAGCCATGGCATCGTATATCCTATAATATATCTGGTGTGTCAATATCTGAAAAAGATAAGCTAGACTTTCTCCGATCCAAGTCGTCGTGAACCAGCTTGCCGCGATGGTCGTGAAGATGGCGACCGGCCAGCCTGTCGAGCCTGAACCGGAACCGCCCGCGAAGAATCCCGCCGCTGTTGCCCTCGGAAAGCTGGGCGGCCCCAAAGGGGGCAAAGCCCGCTGGAAGGGGCGTACAGAGTTGGCCGCGAAGCCGTCCCGTGCCCGCTGGAAATCGTCCTAATTGACCCTCGTCCTGCTTCTTGATAAAAAATCAAGTGCGGCACTGAGGGGTGTCCTGAAGGATGAGAAGGTGTGCAGGGTTGGATGCTGCTATGGGCAAGGTGACTCCTTTCGACGCCGGGCGACCGTTTAGCGATGAAACCGCGATGGACAGAATCCGCCAACTGTGGGCGGAAGGCAATTATGTTCCCTGTTCATATGCGGAGAATCGCATGTTCCAGCGAGGGTTCAGCGACGGGGACGTTGAGCATTTGATCATGATTACTGGGCGCGTTGCCAGCCATCGGAAAGTTGATGGTCTATGGAGGTACAAAGTTTCAGGGAAGTCGGTTGATGGTAAACGCATGGCCGCGATCTTTGAGATCCAGGGCAACTTCATGACGCTAGTGACCGTCCACGACCGCTGAACGCGGATTAAATTCGCCCTTGGAGGTGGTTCCTCATGATGAAGAAAATGCAGTGCAGTTATTGCAAGATTGAGATGGAAAGGCGGCATGCAACGGCTGAAAGTCCGTATTTCTACAAACTGAGCGGCCTGAAAAATGAAATGCTGACAGGGATCGACGTGTATACATGCCCGAAGTGTCACGTCGAAACGCCCATCATTCCCAAAGCGGCGCAACTTCAGGCTTGTATCGCAGATGGATTAGTCCGAAAGTCTGGCCTTTTGAAAGGCGACGAGGTTCGTTTTCTGCGGAAGTATGCGGGATTGCCGGCGCAGAGCTTTGCGCGCCTAATCCGGGTTTCACCGGAGCATCTGTCTCGGATTGAAAATGGGCATACCGAAAATTTGGGCAAACCAACTGACATGCTCATTCGAGCGCTGACGTTGACCGCAAAACAGGGCGGAGCAGAAGCGCGCAACAAGCTCTTGAGCATAGCGAACGATCTTGCGCTCCCGAGATCGCCCAAACACGCCAGGCGAGAAAACGTCTGCGTGCTGCGCCCGAAAGGTTGGGCACAAGAGCGACAGTCCCGCCACGCGACGGGTTGAATCCCGTTCAAGCGACCATAAGGGCGTACGGTCTCAATCCTGCGCCCGCTCTGTTTTTTCTGCACGCGTGTCCCGATCTTCCGGCTGAACCCGATTGTTAAGCGGGTAAACCTGCGCATGCCCATGCGCATCGTGAGATTCTGGCGCTCCACGACGCTGGGGGCCAGGGTTGTGTGAGGTCGGGCGAGGGAGAGGCGAGAGCTCGGCGCCGTGCAGGGGTCATCACATCGGCTGGCGATCGAGCGAGCGGCACTGCACGGCTTCGCCTACGTGATGCGCGCGGAGCGGGCCGTCGTCGTCGAGGTCGGCGATCGTGCTTCGGGCACACAACCATATGTTGTGCTGAATCGGCGCCAGACGCCCCGCCCATCAAACTGACCCAGGACCCGATTTGGAATTCTTCCGGGAGCGGCGTAAATATAGAAACGCCATGGCAGATAAGCATCTTTACAGAGTGCGGGCTCAATGGGACGGCGAAGCGAAGGTCTGGGTGGCGGAGAGCGACGACGTTCCCGGTCTCATCACAGAGACCGAAAATCCCGAAAAGCTCGCCGAGAAGCTGATCGCCTTAATTCCCGAGCTCCTTGAAGCCAACGGGTTGCGCCTGGAAAAATCCAGCGAGGTCACCGTCAGGTATGAGCGCGAGGAGCGCTTGAGTCTGCCCGCTGCCGCATAAATGGCCGACTATGCGCCGCGCGTAGTTCAAATTCCGACGGCCAACGGCTGCACGAGGGATCGTCGCGGGAAGGGCGATCACTACATCTGGTACAGTCCGATTTCCAATCGGAAATTCGGCGGTGGGTCATTTTGGTGCGTTCGTAGAAGTAGCCAGGATTGTCATTCCCGCGCGCGTGGCTGCCGCGCGCGAGGAATCCCGGATCCGGAGATCGGGATTCCTCGCGCGCCAGGCAAAAGGACGCGCGGGAATGACAGCGGCGAGGCTTCGGGACACAAACTCACATTGAGCTGGGTCGGCGCCAGACGCCTCGCCCCTTAAACTAACCCACTACCGAAAATTGCCGGTCCACAGCAAGAATCAGATCGCGGCATACGACTTTCGCCGCACGCCCGGCTAGAACGCCTTCGGCAGTCCCGCCTGTTTAAGGATAGCGTTAGCCGGCTCGTCACATCGGTTGGCGATCGAGCGAGCGGTACTGCACGGCTTCGCCCACGTGATGCGCGCGAATCGGGCCGCCGTCGTCGAGATCGGCGATCGTGCGCGCGACCTTCAAGATTCGGGTGTAGGCGCGCGCGCTCAGGCCCAGCCGATTGATCGCCAGCTCCAGCAGCCGCTCGCCGCCGCTGTCCACCTGACAGAAGGTCTGCAAGTCGCGCGGCGTCATCTGCGAGTTGGAGAAAAACGGCTTGCCCTCGAAGCGCTTGAGCTGGATATCGCGGGCGCGATTCACCCGCTCGCGGATCGCTTCGGAGCCTTCGCCGGCGCTCTTTTCGGTGAGCTCCTTGTACTTGACGGCCGGCACTTCGATATGGATGTCGATCCGATCGAGCAGGGGTCCCGAGATTCGTGAACGGTAGCGCTGGATCAACATCGGCGTGCAGGTGCATTCGTGCTGGGTGTCGGTGTAAAAGCCGCACGGGCAGGGATTCATCGCCGCCACCAGCATCACGCTGGCCGGAAAGGTGATCGTGCCCATCACGCGCGAGATCGTGATGCGGGCGTCCTCCAGCGGCTGGCGCAGAACTTCGAGCACGTTCTTGCGGAACTCGGGCAGCTCGTCGAGAAACAGGACGCCGTGATGGGCCAGGCTGACCTCGCCCGGCCTGGGCAGCGTGCCACCGCCGATCAGGCCGGCGTCTGAAATCGTATGATGGGGCGAGCGAAAGGGCCGCGTAGCGATCAGCGCCCGCCCGTCCATCAGGCCGACCACGCTGTGCACCTTGGTGCTCTCGATCGCCTCCTCGAAGGTCATCGCGGGCAGGATCGTCGGCAGCCGCTTGGCAAGCATCGTCTTGCCCGAGCCGGGCGGTCCGATCATCAGCACGTTATGGGCGCCCGAGGCCGCGACTTCCAGCGCGCGCTTGGCCTGTTCCTGGCCTCGCACCTCGGCGAAGTCCACGTCGTAGCGGCCGGCCAGGCCGAAGACTTCACCCAGATTGGCTGCGGTCGGCTCGATCTCGCGCAAGCCCTCGAAGAACTCGAACGCGTCGCGCAGGCTGTCCACCGGCAGAATCGCGACGCCCTCGCCCACCACCGCGGCCTCGGCGGCGTTCTCGCGCGGCAGTATCACACCCGGGAGTTTTTTCTGCCGCGCCAGGAGCGCGGTCGGCAAGGCGCCCTTGATCCCTTTGATCCTGCCGTCGAGCGCAAGCTCTCCGAGCACCAGATATTGGCGAAGCAGGTCTGGTTTGAGCGCGCCCGAAGCGGCGAGCAATGCGAGCGCGATCGGAAGGTCGAAAGCCGAGCCTTCCTTGCGCGTGTCGGCGGGGGCGAGATTGATCGTTATCTTGCGATGGGGGAACTCGTAGCCCGAGTTCTTGATCGCCGAGCGCACCCGGTCCAGCGCCTCGCGCACAGCGCCCTCCGCCAGTCCGACGATCGTCGGCTTCGGCACGCCGTGGCTGATGTCGACTTCGATCTCGACCAGATAGGCGTCGACTCCGAAGAGCGCGCTCGAAAGTGCGCTGGCCAGCAAACGATTTTTTCCCCCGAAATCCCCGACTTCGCGGCGACTCTAGCGCGAAAGCCCGCCAACGCGAAACTGAGAGGGGTGGCTAAGAGCTCGCGGTGGTACTCGTGTGAAGGGCTTTGGCCCGGTCGATTTCCTTCTGCAGGATGTCCGTCCTCTCGGTTTTCGAATAGAGAAACAGAAGGACGACCTCTCTCTCGACCCTGCGCCACCAGTAGATGAGTCTTAGGCCCCCGCGCCGGCCGACACTGGCACCGGGGCGTCCTATTCGCCGCTTCCAGGTCTGATGGCGGTCGCGCGCGATCGGCGTTCCAGCCCGCACCTTGTCCGGGTTATTCGGATTCTGACGAAGCGCCGCAACTATTTCGGCTATCGTCGCGCCGAGGGCGTCAAGGGTGGCAGTGTCCAGCCGAAGGCGGTGGACATCCCGCCGATAGGTCGGACTCGACCGGACAACGATTCCTTGGGGGGCGGGCACCTCTATGAGGTTCTTTCCTGCTGCGCGGCGTTCCTTGCCTGCTCCAATTCGCTTCGAAATTCAGCGTTCAGCCCCATCGCGATGGACGCTTGGATGTCTTCGATGTCCTCCAGCAGGATGGCGAGATCTCGCACAGCATTGCGCGGCCAATCCTTCGCGAGCCCGGCCAGGCGACCTTGCTCTACCGCCTTTGTTGCGTCGACCAGAGGCCGCATAATCTCCAGCGCGCTACTGGCCAGGAGCAGCGCCTGCTGCAAGACTTCGTCGGTTTGCTCGTCATCGGGACCATCCAGTATCGCGTGCAACGAGGATCTCAACCCCCGTCCAGCTTGACGCGCTTGTCGAAGCGCGCGCGCAAGTTCCGGAAACGGCAGCTTCCTTTTTTGGTTGCGCGAGATCCTGGGCGCGATCTTCAAGAGAGCCCGCGCTTCGCCCAAGGACTCGGCGAATCGCAGATTTTCAAGGGTCGGTGCCGTCATCAGTTCAACGCACGGAAACGACAGTTTATCGCCGAACGGGACCCACCTCGCCTGCGGTCGCCAGACAGCCGTTCGACGCACCTACTTCTAGCACAATGATCGGCCGCGCGCTTTATCTAGGACGACTTCGTGAATTCGGGGTTGGGGCGGCAGAAGAGGCAGGAGCTTCCCGACGCGATCAGCTTCCCCGACGGCGACCAGACCTGCCCGCTGCATCCGACCAGGCCGTCGGTCCCGACCGGCGCCCAGCAGTCGCAGAGCAGCCATTCATCCCCGGTGCTGCGGGCGAGGAAAATCGCAGTGACGTCCAGGTTGGGCGCCAGATGGGAAATCGGACCCTTGGTCCAATGCGGCGGCGTCGCGCCGTTCCACATCATCAGGTCCATCCACATCAGCGCGCGCGCCGCATCAAGGAAAGGATCATCGAGCGAGACCGGCTCGAGCAGGCGCATCCAGGTGCGCCAGATCGGCGGGCCGGGGACAACTTCGTCGTCCCAGTGGTGCCATTGGGTCGGCTTCGCGTCGATCGCCCTGCTCCAGACCGGGTACCAGTCTTTGTAGTTGTCGGCGAGCTGCGCATAGGTCTTGAGCGCCTCGGGCTGCGGCACGTCGGGCATCACGGCGTGATCGTGCACGAGACCGGTCATTCCTTCGTCGACCACCCATCCGGTGGCCGCGAGAACCGGATTTCCCTTCTGGCTCATGCGGACGTGCAGCGCGTGCGACTTCTTGCCGCGCCGAAGGGTCGTAACTTCAACGTCCGCTTCCTCGAAGGCCGCCATCGCGAGGAACTGGCAACTGATACTCGCGGGCCGCCGCAGCGGAGTCTCCAGACCCATCGCCCGCAGCGCGATCGCGGCGACATAACCGCCCAGCGGTCCCCAGACCTGCCAGTCCTGGGAAATCATCGCGCGATAGCGGCCGTTTCCGCCCGTCAGCGCAGTGTCTGCGATAAAATTTCCCATTCGGCGATCCTTCCGCTGAAGCTTATGATTCAGCCTGAATTTCCGGCGCGATTCCAGTGGGGCGGCTAACGCTCGAGCACGCAGCAGTTCTGAATCTCGGTCGGGGCCCGGTCGGTGTCGATCGGATTCAGATGCGGATGGCCGCTCAAAACGCCCCACGAGATCTCTTCCTTGATGTAGTAGACAATCGGCGCGGCATGAATTTCAACTTCGTCGGTGGTCTCGGCCTGCACGCTGCAAACAACTTTGCCGGGCGGGACCACAAACGCGTGATAGCCGCCCGGACCGATTCGTGCGGTCTCGGCGCCGCAGGTGACGGCCGGACGAAGCAGCGATCCGGCGTAGCTGTAGGGTCGGTATACGTAGATCACTGCGTCGTCGCGCGACGCGGCGGCGGGCTCGAACGGACGGCCCTGAACGGCGCAAGCCGCGATCGAGACTGACGCGGACGCGGCGCAGAGCATCGATGCGGCAAGCCGGCGATTCATCAGCGAGCCGGCTCTGCCGGAGGCTTATGGTCGCTCGCGATCGCATCGGTCAGGCGCTTGGCGTCGCTGTAGAGCCTCTGATCGATTTTGTCCCGCACGGAGGCAAGCGCGGCCTGTTCCAATTCGCGATGAGTCGGCTCGGAGTAGAGGCTGTACGGCTGCGACACGTGCACCGTCTCAGTGTAGTCGCCGAGCACCCGGTCGCCGTCGATAATCGACAGCGAGGCGAACGCGGTGACGCCGTAGTCGCCGAGCGGCGCCCCTACGTATGTGACCGGATCGATCGCCGTGAAAATCAGCGGGATATGATACTCGTCGTGGGTCAAATCCTCGCGATAGTGAAAGGTCACCGGCGAGGTGCTCGACAGCGAGAGCGCCAGCGCCGGCGGAAGCTGGCCGGGATCGCCGTCGGCCAGCCTGCCCTTGAAGGGCAGCGGCCGCGCCGGCGTTTCCGGAGGCGGGATAGTCGTCTGCACCATGGCGCATCCGGAAATCACCGCGACGAGCAACGCCGTCAGAATGAACGCACATCCGGCGACGCGCGGCCGATGAGTCTTTGTGCATGACATGAGATTTTCAGCCGACGCTTGCGCAGAATTTTACGCCCAAACGGCGCCTTCCGCGATCAGCGCGTTGCGCTCGGCGCGATTTAGTCCCAGCAGCTCGCCGAGCACGTAGTCGTTGTCGTCGCCGATTTCCGGCGCGGCCGTCCGCACCGAGCCGGGCGTCCGCGACAGCTTGAACGGCAGGCCCGTGACCTGGGTCGTGGCGCCGTCGGGTAATCGCACGCTCGGCCAGAAGCCGCGCGATTGCAGTTGCGGGTCGCGCGCGCAGAGATCAGCGCCGTTGGATACTACCGCGGCGGCCACGCGATAGCGCTGCAGCACCGCCATCGCCTCTTCGGCGTCCTGCTCCGCGGCCCATCGCGCGACATGCTCGTCGAGCTGGCGGCGGTTGCTCATCCTGAGAAAGATGGTCCGGAATCTCGGATCGGCCGCCCACGGCGGCGATCCGATCGCGGCGACAAATCGCTCCCATTCGGCGTGAGAGCGCACCGAAATTGCGATCCATCGGTCGTCGTCGATCGAGTTCCCATCGGCGCGCGGGCGGCATCGGTAGATTCCGTGCGGCGCCGACGGGCCTTCCTGAGAGGCCCATAGCGGAGCCTCTTGCGCGCGTCCGTTGACCGCGATATCGAGCAGCGCCGGACCGATCATGCTCGCCAGCGCCTCGAACTGCGAAAGGTCCACGAACTGGCCCTTGCCGGTGCGGCGCCGGTGCCAGAGCGCGATCAGCGCCGCGAGCGCGCCCGTATAGCCGCCGGCCATGTCGGCGTAGGAGTAGCCGTATCCTGCCGGCTCGCCGTTTTCATCGCACATCATCGCGGTGAAGCCGCTGAGTGCTTGCAGCGTGGGTCCGTAACTCACGTAGTTCGCGCGCGGACCGGTATGGCCGAGGCCGGACATGCTGACGCAGATGATATCGGGCTTAATCGCGACGAGGCTTAGGTAATCCATCCCCCATCCGCGCATCACGCGGGCCGAGAAGTTGTCGATTACGATATCGCTCTGAAGCGCGAGCGCGCGCGCCAGTTCGACTCCGCGTGCCGTCGCCATGTTGATCGCGACCGAGCGCTTGTTGCGGTTTAGATCGCCCTGAAGCCCGACCCGGCGCGGGCCGAGTGTTCCCGGCACCTTGCGTTCGAGCTTGATCACCTCGGCGCCGTTGTCGGCCAGGATTCGGCATGCGACCGGCCCGGCCACCACCCAGGTGAAGTCGAGCACCCTGACCCCGTTGAGCGCCGTCGCAGCCATAATCAGATCGGCCCGATCACGCGTTGCGCGGTGAGGGCCGCAAGTTCGGAGGAATCGATTCCCAGATCATCGCGCAGGATCTCGCCGGTATGCTCGCCCAGAATCGGCGGCCTGCGATACACGCGCCACGGCGTGCCGCCGAACAGATACGGCGCGCCGGGATAACGGAAGCGCTTGCCGAGTTCGGGATGCTCCACCTCGACGAAATAGCCGCGCGCGAGGAGCTGCTCGTCGTCGAACAGCGCCTCTGGCGGACGCACGCTCGCATACGGGAGCCGGATCGTCTGCGCGCGCTCGAGCAGATCGCCGCGCGAATAATCTTTGGCCCATTCGTCGAGCACGTCGAATAGATGCTCGGCGTGTTGCTTGCGATAGAGAACGTCCTCCCACGCCGGCGCGCCGAGGTCCTGCGCCTTGCCATCGGCTTTGATCCATTCGACCAGCGAGGTCCAATCGCCGAGGCTGCAATGCATCACGTAGCCGTCGCGGCACTTGCCGACCCGGAAATAGCGGCTCCAATGGAGCGTGCCGCGGCGCGGCTCGATCTTTTTCTCCATAAACCAGGAACCTGCTACATGCTCGACCGCGGCGGCGGCAGCCTCCTGGATACTGAGATCGATCCACTGGCCGAGCCCGTCGCGATCGCGCGCGAGCATCGCGCACATGATCGCGATCGCGCCGTAGCCGGCCGCCGAATGATAGGCCTGCAGGCCCAGTGGCCGCACCGGCTTGTGCGCCGCGAAGCCGTTGACGTAGAGCATCCCGGCAATCGCCGTCAGGATCGTGTCGTCGGCCTCGTAGTCGCGATACGGCCCGGTTTGTCCGAACGGCGCGATCGAGCAGAGGATCAACGCGGCGTTGTCGCGATGCAGTTCATCCCATCCCAGGCCTAGCTTCGCCATCGTGCCCGGCGCGAAGCTTTCGACGATCACGTCGGCCGATCGCGCCAGCGCGCGCAGAATCTGCGCGCCCTGCGGATGGGTCAAATCGAGCGTCAGCGAACGCTTGTTGAGATTGTAAAACCAGAAGAACAGGCTGCGATCGCGATCGGATTGGCCGTCCACGAACGGACCGATTCGCCGGCCCGACTCACCCTCGGGCGGCTCGACCTTGATCACGTCGGCGCCCATGTCGGCCAGCATGCGAGCGCATAGCGCCCCCCGATGGCACGTCAGATCGAGAACGCGCAGCCCACAGAGCGCCGCGTCCGCGTTCCCGGCCCCGGTCAAGGCCGTCGAGTCGCGGGGGCCTCGCCCGGCCCCTCCATCGCGAACGGGCTCAGGTCGCGCGACGGCGTGATTTCCTGGATGACTTCGCCCTTGGGGCCGGTGCGATGGCCTCCGCGAAGGCGGATGGTCTCCAGCGTCTCCATATTCAGCGAGCGCACGCCGAACACGGCCGGCTTGGCCTGGCCTTCCTCATCGATCTCCTCGATGGCCGGGCCGACATGGTCGAACACAGTGACTTTTCTGAGCCCCATCGACAAACCTGCGAGTCCGCAATCGATGCTATTAGCCGGCGCGCCGCAGGTCAAAGCGCGACGCGATCGCGACGAACAGCGATTCCGGCAAAGCCGTCCAAGCCGTCTGCTTGCGGTCGCCCGAGGCGCCTACTCGCGGGGTACCAGTTCGTCTCGCCGGTTCTGCGCGCGACCCTCGACCGTGTCGTTCGAGGCTACAAAGTTTGTCTTCCCATAGCCATGAGCGACCAGGCGTGAGGGAGCCACGCCGTGCTCCGACAGGTATCGGACAACGGCCGCTGCGCGTTCCCGCGAAAGTCTCAGGTTGTAGGTCTCGCTGCCAATAGCGTCGCAATAGCCATTCACATCAATTGTAACATCCGGATGTTCCTTGAGGCTTTCCACTGCTTCATCGAGGACAGCTTCATCTTCCGCACGGATGTTGTACTTGTTGAATGCGAAGTGCACGCCCCGAAGGACGATTCTGTGCCGCTCGGGAGGCGGCGGCGTAGCGTTGGCCTGGATGCCTACCGACATCGGCGCCGTTATCGTTCGCCGCTCAGGCGGAGGCGGAGGTTGCACGATCGGATCGCAGAGCTCATGGCCCGCCACCAGGCCCAGCACGGCCCCGATCGCGGCCCCGCCGCCGGCCGCTGCTGCAGCATTGTCCGACTTAGGGTGGGCCTTGGTGCCAAACTCGATTGCCAGACCGGCTCCTGTGCCGGCTACAAATCCCAATGCCGCGCCGCCCACGCCGCAGGCGCCATAGGTCACGGGTCGGCTGATTGGCGCATCCCGAGACGGTGACTATCAGAAGCAGCACTGCAATAGTGAGGTTGCGAGCAGCAGAGTTTCTACTATCAATGCTTGTCATCCGGATCTCTCCCCATGATCGCGTGTAACTATTCCGATATACACTCGTAACATGACTGTAACACTTGACATTACTCTGACTATCGCCAGCGCATGACATTACTCTACGGATGAACGACGGGAAAGTGGGTAGAGAGAAATTGCCGGGCCGCGACAGGATAAGATACTGAGGCGCGACAACGCCACCGTTCAGATCGGCCCTCGTCGCGGTCAACGGACGGCGAAGTTCGCCTCGAACGCGCGCTTCGCTCTACAAAAGGACCAGGCCCACGATTATGTGGATCGAAAGTGCGAACGAAGTGAGCGCGCCGACCGTGTAGGCAATCGTGCGCCACGGCTGAATCGCGTTCAGGAAAAAGAAGGTGTGCGCGATTCGCGCCACGGCGAAAATCGTGAAATAGATAGCCTCCGCACGGACCGAGAACGGCGACATTATGAAGATGAACCCGAGAAACAGAAAGATCGGAATGTTCTCGAGATCGTTGCGCCAGGCGCGGGCCGCGCGCTGCACGATCGGCAACTCCTCGGCAACCAGGGCCGCGCCGAAGAGCCTGGCGTCCTCGGGCAGCGTGAAGGCGCCTCCGCGTGCGCGGGCAATTCCCTGCACAATCGATATCGCCGACATCTTGAAAAACAGAATCACGGTCAGTGCGGCGTAAAGCTTGAGCCGAATCATGGCTTGCACCCCTCTCGCCCGTTCGGGCGTTTAGCGATTGTCCCTGATCTCACGGGAAAGACCTATCGCAAGACGGGGGTCGGGCAAAAGAGGCCGCCCCCTTCTTTCACGGTCGCGGCATAAGTTAATCTCTAGCGAAGGAAGCTGACGCGGCGGCACGTATCGACGCGCGCCGCCGCCGCATTATCATTCACCCGTGGCCGACACCGATTACAAAGCGACGCTGAATCTTCCCAGGACCGACTTCCCGATGAAGGCGAATCTGCCCAAGCGGGAGCCCGAAACTCTCAAGCGCTGGGACGAGATGGACCTCTACGCGCGCCTGATGGAAACGCGTCGCGACGCGAAGCCCTGGGTTCTCCACGACGGGCCGCCCTACGCCAACGGCAACGTCCACATGGGCACCGCACTCAACAAGATCGTCAAGGACTTCATCGTGCGATCGCGCTCGATGATGGGGTTTCGGACGCCGTTCGTCCCGGGATGGGATTGTCACGGGATGCCGATCGAACATCGCG
The DNA here is from genome assembly GCA_963749215.1 of uncultured delta proteobacterium. Lineage (GTDB taxonomy): Bacteria > Desulfobacterota > Binatia > Binatales > Binataceae > CAVVMA01. Next base: position 81,708 of record CAVVMA010000016.1, read on the forward strand.
TGGCCAAGGGCCTCGGCGAGCGCGCTCGCACGATGCCGAAGATCGAGCTGCGCAGGTTATGCCGCGCCGACGCCCAGCACTGGATCGATGCGCAGCGCACGGACTTTCGCCGCCTCGGCGTGATCGGCGACTGGCAACATCCGTACCTCACGATGAATCCCGAGTACGACGCAGCCGAAGTCGGCGTGCTGAGAAAACTGGTCGAGAAGGGCTATGTATTCCGCGGGCGCAGGCCGGTGCATTGGTGCTTCGATTGCCGGACCGCGCTCGCCGAAGCCGAAGTCGAATACCGCGACCATCGCTCGCCCTCGATTTACGTCAAGTTCGCACTTAACGGGATCGCAGATTCTGCCAAACTTGCGGCCGACCCATCGCAAGGAAGCAAGCTGGCGCTGGCGCAGTCCGGCGGAAACCTCTTCGCCGTCATCTGGACCACGACGCCGTGGACGATTCCCGCCAATCTCGGCATCAGCCTCAACGAGAGCTTTGATTATGTCGCGCTTGGAGTCTCCGGCACGTACTATATCGTCGCGGCCCGGCTCGCCGAGGCGGTCGAGAAAGCGTGCGGGCTTGCGGTTGACGATCGTATCGCGCTCTCGCGGGCGGCAATCAAGGCGCTCGACGGCCGCGACATTTTCCCCCATCCGTTCATCGATCGCGACGTGAAGCTGATGTTCGGCGATCACGTCACTGCCGACACCGGCACCGGGCTCGTCCATACCGCACCCGGACATGGCTATGAGGATTTCGTCACCGGCGAGCGTTACGGCTTGCCGGCGCTGACGCCGGTCGACGAAGGCGGAGTGTTCACCGCCGAAGCCGGCGAGTACGCGGGCCGCAACATTTTTGCCGCCAACGACGCGATCGTCGACCGGCTCCGCGAGCGCGGCGCGTTGCTCCATGCCGAAACGCTCGCGCACAGCTATCCGCATTGCTGGCGATGCCGCAAGCCGCTGATCTTCCGCGCTACCGAGCAGTGGTTCATGCAGGTCGATCACGACGGCTTGCGGGGACGCGTGCTGGCCGAGATGGAGCGCGTGCAGTGGTGGCCCGGATGGTCGCGCGACCGGATTCGCAACACGATCGAGACCCGGCCGCCGGGCTGGTGCCTTTCGCGCCAGCGCGCGTGGGGCGTCCCGATTCCGGCGCTCAAGTGCAAAGGATGCGGCCACGTGGCGCTCGATGTGGCAATCATGAAGCGGGTCGAGGAAATCTTTTCGCGCGAAGGTTCAGACGCGTGGTACGTCCGCCCGCTCACTGACTTCGTGGCCGCGGGCTACCGATGCGAAAAGTGCGGCGGCAGCGATTTTGAGCGCCAGGAAGACGTGCTCGACGTTCTGGTTCGATGCGGGATGCTCGCAGGCCGCAGTGCTCGCCGTCCGGCCGGAGCTTTCGTGGCCGGCTGACGCATATGTCGAGGCGGTCGAGCAGGCGCGCGGATGGTTTCAGTCCTCGCTGCTCTGCGCCACCGCCGAGCGCGGTGGCGCACCGTTCCGCAACGTAGTCAGCCACGGGCTTACGCTGGACGAGCAGGGCCGCAAGATGTCGAAGTCGCTGGGCAACGCCGAAGACGCGGCCGACGTTACCAATCGTATCGGCGCCGACGTCGTGCGCCTGCTCTACGCTTCAGTCGACTACTCCGCTGACATGAACGTCGGCCCGACGCTGCTCAATGCGGTCGCCGAGTCCTATCGCAAGCTGCGCAACACCTGCCGCTTCCTGCTCGGCAACTTGTCCGATTTCGATCCGCCGCGCGATTCGGTTGCGGCCGCGGAGCTGCTCGAGTTCGACCGCTTCATCCTGTCCCGATTCGAACGGCTCAAGAGCGCGGTGCGCCGGGCCTACGACCATTACGATTTCCAGACCGCATACCATCAGTTGCTGAATTTCGCGGTGGTCGATCTGAGCTCGCTCTATATCGACGTGGCGCGCGACCGGCTCTACTGTTCGCTGCCGGCGTCGCGCGAGCGGCGCTCGGCGCAGACCGCGCTGTTTCAGGTACTCGACGCGATGGTGCGGATGCTCGCGCCGCTGATGCCGTTCACGGCGGACGAAATCTACTCGTACCTTGCCGGGAAAAAGCGCCGCCAGCGTCCATCTGCTGGAATTCGCGCCGGCCCATCCAGAGTGCGCCGACCCGGAGCTCGAGGCACGATGGGACCGCCTGCTCGAGGTACGCGACGAGGGGCTGAAGCTGCTCGAAGCGATGCGCCAGGCAGGAACGATCGGCGCGCCGCTGGAAGCCACGCTCAGGCTCGGCGCCGCATCCGGTAAGAATGGCGACGGCGGCGAGTGGGCGAAGCTGCTCCGGGACTATCGCGATCGCCTCAAGGAGCTGTTTATCGTTTCCGACCTGTCGATTCTGACCGATTCCGAGGCCGCCGATCTCGGGCGCCAAGCCAACGGGGCCGACGCCTTTTCAAGCGACGGGATCTTCGGCCGGGTCTCATCGCGGCCACCGCTGGTGATCGTGGGCGAGCGGGCGCGCGGCCGGAAATGCGAGCGATGCTGGACCTACTACGACGACGACGGCGACCCCAGGCTCTGCGTCCGATGCCGAGCCGTGGTGCGGGAACTCAGCCCGTGAGCTCGCAATCAGCCACAGGTTCTCCTGCGTCGGTCATGTTTTCCTTCAACCCGCGCGTGTTCTTCACGATGCTCGCCGCGGTGGTGGTGCCGATAGTCGCGCTCGATCAGGCGAGCAAGCTCTATGTCAGCGCGCACATGCAGCTCTATGAGAATATCCAGTTGATACCCAACTGGCTGGACATTACCTATACGCGCAATCCGGGCGTGGCTTTCAGCATGTTCGCCAACGCGCCGCAGGGCGCTCGCAACCTGGTTCTTATGGTGCTGGACACGGCCGCGATCGTGGTGATCGGGTTTTTGATGGCTGCGACCGATCGTCCGACTCTGGTCACGGTCGCGCTGGCGTTTATATTGGCTGGAGCTGCAGGGAATCTAATCGACCGCGCGACCGGGGGCGAGGTTATCGACTTCGTGCGGGCGCATTACTATTCCAACAACTGGCCGATCTTCAACGTCGCAGACAGCGCGATCTCGATCGGCGTCACGCTGATCGTGCTCAACTCGATCTTCACGTGGCGCGATCCGCAGTGACCGCTTTGGGGCGGTGATTTCAGGCGGGCGCAGCGACCCGCTCCGCGGGAAACTCGGAAGGCCTTTCCCCCAGACAATACTTCGACGCCAGGTCGAACCATCCAAGCCCGGGCAACCGCGCGATCACCGAGTCGTGCTCGGCCAGACGTCGCAGCCCCTGCTCGTCGGCGAAGAGATAGTCGCATACGCGATGCATGTCCGAATCGCCGCGCACCGGGCTTCCGACCGGCGACCAGAAATTGCGGACCAGCGTCGCGGTCAGCACCTGAGCCGCGCGAGGATGCAAGCGGGTTCGCGCCTGGTTGAAGTAGAAGGAGAAGTGACGGCGCTCATCCTTGATGATGCGCGACAGAATGGTCGTCAGCAGCGGATGCGTCGTCCGGTCGATGAGGGCGTGGTAACCGGTCAGCGTGGAAAGCTCGTTGATTGCTCCCCAAGTCATGTGAACCGCCGGAAAATGCCGCGTCATCCGGGACAGCACATGCGCCAGCTTGTCCTGGATATAGTCGGAGGGACGCCTGCGCCTCAAGCTGGCGAATCGTGCATCGTCGATGCCGACACCCTGGCATTCGAGAAAGCGCTTGAGCACCTGCGAGTGGAAGAATTCCTCGTAGACCCAGCATGACAGGAATGCCGTTATCGATACGTCTTCGACCACCGCGGTCGAAAGCAGTTCCTTCAAATAGATGATGGTGTGTGACTCGATGTCCATCATGTAGCCGACGCAGAACAACGCATCGTCGTCGAGCGGCGGACCGGGATCGGACCAGTCGAAGATGTCCGGGCGCGTGGCGCCTGACGCGCGCAGATACTTCTCTAGCTCGAACGGTTCCGGGCTGCCTCGAACATTGAGCGTTTCCATGGGTTTTCCCCTCGTACGGCGGACAGAGATGGATTTAGAACCAGCCGGCGTCCCAATGCAAGCGCCTCGCCAGACCAACCGGATGCGCCTTCACCTGATCGGCGAGAGCTGACGACTATGGCGTAATCAGGCGCTTTCGAGGGCAGCGATGACTTGCTCGAAACTCAGTCTTTGAACTATCGCGCGGCCGATCTCCGGCACGAGGACGAAATCGACCCCTTCACCGGCGCGCTTCTTGTCGAGCTTGAGCGCTTTCGCGAAGCGCTCGCCCTGCCAGTCGGGCATCTTGATCGGCAGCCCGGCCGACTCGATTAGCCTCACGAGCCTGTGTTGGTCCGCTTCGCCGAGCCCGGCGTGCAGGCGCGAGAGCCGCGACGCGACGACCATCCCGATCGCGACCGCCTCGCCGTGCAGATAGCGGGCATAGTCGCTCGCCGCTTCGATCGCATGACCGACCGTATGGCCGAAGTTCAGGATTTTGCGCAAGTCACCTTCGTGCTCGTCGCGCGAGACCACCGCAGCCTTGCATCGCAACGACCGCTCGACCAGGTTCTCGAGCTTCGCGAGGTCCCTCGCAAGAATCGCCGGCAGGTCGTTTTCGAGCGCCGCGAACATCGGCGCATCCATGATCGCCCCGTACTTGATCGCCTCGGCCAGGCCCTCGCGAAATTCGCGCTCGGGCAGGCTGTTGAGCGTCGCGACGTCGGCCACTATCAGGCAGGGCTGATAGAAAGCGCCGACCAGGTTCTTGGCGCGGCGATGGTCGATGCCGGTCTTGCCGCCGAGCGCCGAATCGACTTGCGCTACCACCGAGGTCGGCACCTGCACCACCGGGACGCCGCGCATATATGTCGCAGCGGCGAATCCGGCCAGGTCGCCGACCACGCCGCCGCCCAGCGCGAATACCACGCTTTGCCGGTCAAGGCGCGCTTCGACCATCGCGTCGATTACGCGTTCGTATGTGACGAGCGACTTGCTCGCCTCGCCGGCGGGGATCTCGATCATCGCGGGGTCGAACCCGGCCTTCGCGATCGAATCGCGAACGCGCTCGCCGTACAACGGCGCGACGTTCTGGTCCGTGACGATCGCCGCGCGGCCGGCTGAAATGCCCGCCTCGCGGGCCAGATCGCCGGCGCGATCGAGGAGTCCGGCGCCGACATGCACCGAATGAGAGTTCGGGCCGAGATCTACACGGAAGGTTCGCATCGATTCGCCGCGCGCGCGGTCACGGCTTGCAGAACGCGTTCCGCGGCTTCCTCGGGCGAGATTTCCGAAGTGTCGATCGTGATTTCGGCCTTCGCGTAGGCCGCCGCACGCGCCGCCATCAGCTCCGCGATGGTTTCCTCCAGCGGCTTGCCGGATTCCAGGAGCTTGGGGCGGGGATGCGGCGCCACCCGCTTCGCTATCACGTCGACGCGGGCGCTCAGGCATACGATGACGCCGGCAGCCGAAAGAACCGAGAAGTTGCGGTCGTCGACCAGCGCGCCGCCGCCGGTCGCGATCACGCATCGATTCGGATCCGCCGCCAGCGCTGCGATTACCTCGCGTTCCATCGCGCGGAAATGCGGCTCGCCGTGATCCGCGAAAATCGCCGCAATCGATTTGCCGGCGCGCGCGCATAGCTCGTGGTCGCTGTCGGCGAACCGGCATCCGAGCCGCCGCGCGATCAGTCTCGCGACGGTGCTCTTTCCGGTCGCCATGAAGCCGGTCAGGATGATCTTGTCGCGCATCGGATTAGCGGCTCGGCGGGTGGCTAAAAATCGCGCACCTGCTGCTGATAGCCCTGGTAGTTGCGGGTGACTTCGGCAATCGAATCGCCGCCGAATTTCTCGAAGAACGCGCCGGCGATCTCGAACGCGACCACCGACTCGGCGATAACCGCGGCGGCTGGAATTGCGCACACGTCGGAACGCTCGATCGTCCCGACCGCTTCCTGCTTGCTCTTCATATCGACCGAGCGCAGCGGCTGCATCAGGGTTGAGAGCGGTTTGAACGCGACCCGCACCCGCAGCGGCTCGCCGGTGCTCATGCCGCCTTCGGTGCCGCCGGAATTGTTGGAATGGCGCACGAAGCGGCGCTCGGCCGCGGCGTAGCCGATCTCGTCGTGCAACTGCGATCCCCGCAGCGCCGCGGCGCGAAAACCCAATCCCATCTCGACGCCCTTGGCGGCCTGCAGGCTGAGCAGCGCGTGCGCCAGCCTGCCGTCGAGCTTGCGATCCCACTGGACGTGGCTGCCGAGCCCAACCGGAAGCCCGCTCGCGACCACTTCGACCACCCCGCCAAGCGTATCGCCGTCCTTCTTGCACGCGTCGATCTCGGCGACGATCGCCCGTTCGGCGGCCGAATCGGCAACCCGCACCGCCGAGGCCTCGGTGATCCGCGCCAACTCGCCGATCGCGAGATCGGCCGGCACTTTCGCTTCGATCGATCCGATACTCACGACGTAACCCAGCACCGTGATTTTGAAGGGCTCCAGCAACTGCCGCGCAAGCCCCCCGATCGCAACTCGCGCGGCGGTCTCGCGCGCCGAGGCGCGTTCCAGAATGTCGCGAATGTCCTCCAGGTTGTACTTGAGCACGCCCGCCAGATCCGCATGGCCGGGCCGCGGGCGCGTGACCACCTGCGCTTCGCCGCGGTCGCGCGGGTCAACCGACATCTTCTTCACCCAGTTCTTGAAGTCCTTGTTCTCGATAATGAAGGTGATCGGGCTGCCGAGCGTGCGGCCAAACCGGATACCCGAAACGACCCGCGCCTCGTCGCGCTCGATCGCCATCCGGCCGCCGCGCCCGTGGCCCTTCTGCCGACGCGCGAGATCGTCGTTGAGGCGCGGCAGATCGATGTCGAACCCGGCGGGAACGCCTTCGACCACCGCGACCAGTTCCGGTCCGTGCGATTCGCCCGATGTGAGAAAACGCAGCATTGATCGATGGCCCCCTAGACTAGCCCAATAGATACGCACGTTGTGCGTAGTCCGATTCAACCAGAGTTGGCGAGTCGGTGGAAGGTCGAGTCGGTATCGGTTCCACGTGTAAATTGCAGTGGAGATGCAGGCGAAGGTGATAGTGCTTGGCGCCGCGAAGGGCATGGATGCGCTGACCTACGCGGTGCCACCGGAGCTCGCGGTCGCGTGCGGGCATCGGGTGCTCGTGCCCGTGCGATCGCGAAAGCTCACCGGAGTAGTCGTCGAAGTCGGGTCGGAGCTCGACGCCGGCGGCGCTACGCTCAAGCCGGACCTCAAATCTATTTTGCAAGTCCTGGAACCGACGCCGCTGTTCGATCGTGCGCATCTGGAGCTGCTCGGTTTTCTCGCCTCCTACTACCTGGTGCCGATCGGTGAGGCCTTCCGCAGCGTGATGCCGGCTGCAGCGCGGGTCGAATCGCGCCGCACCCTGAAACTGGTCAGGCCGCCGGCTCCGCTCGAAGCCGCCACCCTCAATCCGCTCGAGCACTCGATAGTCGAGGCGCTGGCGAAGTCTCCAATGACCGAGCGGCAGCTCGGACGCCTCGGACCCCGTCGTGAGGTCGCAGCGGCGATCAACCGGCTGACGAACGAGGGGCTGGTCGGTCCCTACGAAGCCACCCGCGGGCGCCATCGCGAATCGGCGGCTCTGGTCGCGCGGCTGCGGCGTGACGCAAGTGCCGAAGCGTTGCGCGGTCCCAGGCAACGCGCGATTGTCCGCATCCTCGGCGCCGTGCCCGAACTCGGGGTAGCCGAGCTGGAAGCACAAGTGCCCGGCGCGAAGGCGGCGCTCAAGGCGCTCGCGAAGCGCGGGCTGATCGAGCTGGTTGAGCCTTCCGGATTGTCCGAGTCCGCGAACGGCGCCGCCGCCCAATCGATCGCGCCGGCGCTGGAGCCCAACGAAGAGCAGGCGCTCGCGCTCAAGGCGGCGGAGCCGGCGATCGCGGCGCGGCGCTTCCAGACCTTCCTGCTGTGGGGGATTACCGCGTCGGGCAAGACCGAGGTCTACCTGCAGCTCGCCGCGCGATGCGTCGAAACCGGGCGCGCGGTGCTCGTGATGGTTCCGGAGATCGCGCTCGCCGACCAGATCGTGCGGTCGTTTCGCAACCGCTTTGGTCCGCAGGTCGCGGTGGTGCACAGCGCGCAGAACATCGCCGAGCGATGGGCCGGCTGGCGGGCCGCGCTGACCGGCCAGGCGCGGATCGTGATCGGTCCGCGCTCGGCGATCTTCGCTCCACTGCACGATCTCGGCCTGATCGTCGTCGACGAAGAGCACGATTCTGCCTACAAGCAGGAAGACGGCATTCGCTACAATGCGCGCGATCTCGCGGTCGCGCTCGGCAGCTTCAGCCGCTGCCCCGTGATGCTCGGCTCGGCGACGCCCTCGGCCGAGTCGTTCGTCAACGCGCGGCGCGGGCGCTACCGGATGATTCGGCTTTCGCGGCGCGTGCAGGATCGTCCACTGGCTGAAGTCGAGGTGATCGACCTTCGCGAAGAGGCTCGCCAGGCCGAGCTCAAGCGCGGCTCGGCAGGCAGCGCCGGGAGCGACGGCTCAGCGCCCAAAGCCGCCGACGTGCCGCTGTCAGGGCGGCTGGCCGAGGCGCTCCGCGAGAATCTCTCCGCCGGCGGCCAGAGCGTGATCTTTTTGAATCGCCGCGGCTATCACAACTTTTTGCAATGCCATCTCTGCGGCGCCGTCCTGACTTGTCCGAACTGCAGCGTCAGCATGACCTTTCATCTGCACGACCGATCGCTCCGCTGCCACTACTGCGGCCATCGCGCGGCCGCGCCCGACCGATGCCCCGAATGCCGCGGTTTCGGGCTCTCCGGCCAGGGCTTCGGCACCGAGCGGCTGGTCGGCGCGATCGCGGAGCTCCTGCCACAGGCGCGAATCGAGCGGATGGACAGCGACACCAGCAGCCGCAAGGGCGCGCGGACCGCGCTGATCGAGGCACTCGCCCGCGGCGAGATCGACGTGCTGGTCGGCACGCAGATGATTACCAAGGGCTTCGATTTGCCGGGCGTGACCCTGGTGGGCGTGGTGCTGGCGGATTTGGCGCTCAATATGCCGGACTTCCGATCGGCCGAGCGCACGTTCCAGCTCCTGACGCAGGTGGCGGGACGCGCGGGCCGCGGCGATCGGCCGGGCAAAGTGCTGATCCAGACCTACGCCCCGCATCACTACAGTATCCGCGCCGCGCGCGATCAGGATTACGCGCGCTTCATTCGCCGCGAGCTCGAGCTGCGCCGCGAGCTCATGTATCCGCCCTACTCGCGCATGGCGCTGGTGAGGATCGAGGGGCCTCAGCCGGCTCAACCCGGAGAGATTGCCGCCAAAGTGGCGAGCGCGCTCGCGCGCGCGGCGAAGGATGACTCCACGATGCGCGTGCTGGGGCCGGCGCCCGCGCCAATCGAGCGAATCAAGCGGCGCTATCGATGGCAGGTGATGGTGAAGTCGCAGTCGCTACCCGCGATGCGTCAGGCGCTGGCCGCGATGCGCGCCGAGATCGCGCCGCTCGCAGAGCGCTGCGAGGTGCGTTTGATGATCAACGTCGATCCGGTGAACATGCTGTAGGCGGGAAGGAGAGGCGAGGGTCGCAGCCGGGTAGTCGCGACCCTCGCCGACACGGAGGAAGCCCTTACCTTGCTGAGGATTCAGAGCCTCATGAAGAATCGCATTGCGGCGGTCCTATTTCAAGCGTCACCCACATTGTGGATACTTCCTGTTACAGATTGTTATCTTGTGATCGGCTGCCCCGCGCCGGGGCGGGCCGATAGCTTCGTCGCACCGGAATTGAACCCAGGAGGACGGCCTTGAAATCAACCGTAGCGTTGACCGCAATGCTGGCCCTGGTGGTTGGTCTCGGATCGCCCGCCCGCGGCGGGGAGCCGCAAGCGACCGCGGCGGCTGGGGGCGATATTTCCGGCGGCGTTAACGACTTCGGGTTCCGCCTGTTACATACGCTGGCCGCGGGCGCAGCGGAGAACGTGATCGTTTCGCCACTCAGCGTCTGGCTCGCGCTTGCGATGACCTCCAACGGGGCGGCCGGCGACACCAGGACCGCGATCGCGAAGACCATCGGCGTTCTTCCGCTCAAGGAGCAGGATTTCAATCGCGCCGGCCACGAGCTGCTGGTAGCGCTTCGCCAGGCCGATCCCGCCGTCACGATGGAAATCGCGAACGCGCTCTGGACCCAGTCGGGTTTTGCGATCAACCCGGACTTTCTCAACGCGAGCCGGGAATTCTACGACGCCGTTTCCGAGGGCCTGGATTTCCAGGGCAATCCGGATGAAGCGGTCGCCGCCGTCAATGCATGGGTGAACAAGAATACCCATGGCCGCATCCCGACCATCATTGCCAAGGCCGAGCGGAGCACCCGGCTGATACTGACCGATGCGGTCTACTTCAAGGGGCGCTGGCAATCGCCGTTCGACAAGAAGGCGACCGAACCGCGAACCTTTCACGTCCAGGCCGATCGCCTCGTGCAGGCTCCGATGATGGTCAAGAGCGGCGAGTTCCCGTACTCCGAGAACGACCGCTTTCAGGCGATCCGGATGGCCTATGGCAACCGGCGCTTCGCGATGTACGTTTTCCTTCCGCGCAAAATGACCGGCCTGCCGGATTTTGTCGCGATGCTCGACCCGCAGCATTGGCGCGAATGGACCAACGGTCTTATGTCGCGGAAAGGAAAGATCGTCATGCCGAGGTTTGAGTCATCGTACTCGAAGCGGCTCAACGACGCGCTCGAGACGATGGGGATGGCGGTCGCATTCAACCCGGCGGAAGCGGACTTCTCGCGAATCCATCCGCCTCCGCCGCCGCTCTCGATCAACGACGTTGAGCACAAGACCTGGGTCAAAGTCGACGAAGAGGGCACCGAAGCTGCCGCGGCGACCTCGGTGGGTATCGTCGCAATGGCGATGATGGCTCCTCGACCGCAGCCGTTCGAGATGGTCGTCGACCACCCCTTCTTTTTCGCCATCGCGGAGCAGCAATCCGGCGCGATCCTGTTCGCGGGAATCGTGACCGACCCAACCCGCCGCTGATCGATTCCAGCCGCGGGCCTATCGCCGCGCCGGCTCGAGCAATGGTCTCTCGTGTGGGAAGCGTGTGGACCGTGTGATAATTTTATCGGGCGCGGCCGGGAGTCGCGCGCTCTGTTCCATAAATCGCGATGGCTGAAACGGTGGTAAATCTGGTCGGCGCGGGGCTGGCCGGCAGCGAAGCTGCGTTTGCGCTTGCGCGTCGCGGCGTTCGCGTGCGCATCCACGAGATGCGCCCTGTTCGCACGACCGAGGCCCACAAGACCGGCCTGTTCGCCGAGCTGGTCTGCTCGAACTCGCTGCGCAACGACTCGCTCGAGACCGCGGTCGGCGTGCTGAAGGAGGAGATGCGGCGGATGGGCTCGCTCGTGATCGCCGTCGCCGATCGCACCAGGGTGCCTGCGGGCGCGGCGCTGGCGGTCGATCGCGACGAGTTCTCGCGTGCGATCTCCGACACGCTGATCGCTGATCCGATGGTCGAGGTCGTGCGCGAGGAAGTGACGGCCATCCCCGCCGGTCCGACGATTATCGCGACCGGGCCGCTCACCAGTGCCGCGCTCGGAACGGATCTGAACCGGCTGATCGGCTCGCGCCATCTCTACTTCTACGACGCGATCGCCCCGATCGTCACCGCCGAATCGATCGACATGAAGGTCGCGTTCATGGCCTCGCGCTACGGCAAGGGCGGCGACGACTATATCAACTGCCCGATGGACGAGGCCCGGTACGACGCCTTCGTGGCGGCCGTGGTCGCCGCCGAAAAGGTCCCGCTCCATCCGTTCGAGAAGCCGGTCTACTTCGAGGGCTGCATGCCGATCGAGGAGATGGCCCGGCGCGGGCCGAAGACGCTCGCGTTCGGCCCGATGCGCCCGGTCGGCCTGAGCCATCCGCGCACCGGCCGCCGTCCTGCGGCGGTGGTGCAGTTGCGCCAGGACGATCGCGCCGGCCGGCTCTACAATATGGTCGGATTCCAGACCAAAATGACGTACCCGGAGCAGCGCCGGGTGCTGCGGATGATTCCCGGCCTCGAGCGCGCCGAGTTCGTGCGCCTGGGCTCGCTCCATCGCAACACCTTTATCGACTCGCCACGCTTGCTGCGTCCGACGCTTCAGATGCGCGGGCGCGATGACCTTTTTCTGGCCGGCCAGATGATCGGCGTCGAAGGCTATGTCGAGTCGGCCGCCATGGGGCTGCTCGCCGCGATCAACGCCGCCCGGTTGCTCGGCGGGATCGACCTGGTCGTACCGCCGCCCGAAACCGCGCTCGGTTCGCTGGTCGCCTACGTCACGGACCCGGGCAGGCGTGATTTCCAGCCGATGAACGCGAACTACGGCCTGATGCCCGAACTGAAGAACGCAGCGCGCGGTCGCAACAAGAAGATCGATCTGGGAGCGCGTGCGCTCGCCGCGATCGATCTCTGGATCGCCGACTATCGCCTTGTGAACGCGATTGGCGAGAAGCCGACACCGGCGCTTGCCGCTGTCACATGATGTCGGGCGTTGACGGCAGCAGGCACCCTCACCGCGCGGACTCGCAGAGTCCGCGCCGCCTCTCCCGCGAAAAAGCGGGAGAGGGAGGGGAGCCTAAAGTTCTCCTAATCGCGTGACACCTCCATGAAGATCGGTGCGCTGGACGTTGGCACCAACACTGTCCTGATGCTGGTGGCGGAAGTGCGGGCGGACGGTGAAGTCCGCCGTCTGGCCGACTTCTCGCGTATCACCCGCCTGGGCCGCGGAGTGGACCGCAGCGGCCGCCTGGATCCCGAGTCCGCCGCGCGCACGCTGGAGGCGATCGTCGAGTTCGCACTTCAGGCGCGCGCGCTCGGCGCGGAAAAGATCGTGACCGCGGCAACCGCTGCGCTGCGCGACGCCTCCGACGGCGCGGCCTTTATCGCCAGCGTCGCCCGGCGCGCCGGCGTCGAGCTCGAGGTCGTGTCGGGAGAAACCGAGGCGCGTCTCTCCTACCTCGCAGTCGTCAACGGCCTGCACATCGATCGGGCCCGCACGCTCGTGATCGTCGATATCGGCGGCGGCTCGACCGAGTTGGTCCGAAGCGAACCTGGGCGCGACCTTCAGATGGTGAGCCTGCAAATTGGTTCGGTCAGACTCACCGAGCGGATCGTGCATCACGATCCTCCGGCCGCCGGCGAAATCGCCGAGCTGCGCAGGGTCATCGATGCGGCGATCGACGGCTTTGGACTTGGACGGTCTCCGCAGACTGATATTCTGGTCGGAATCGCCGGTACGGTGACGACCGTTTGCGCCGTCGCGCTGGGATTGAAAACCTACGACCCGGCAATCGTTCACGGCTATCGCCTGACGCGCGGCGACGTCGAAGGGGTGCTGACCAGGCTGGGCTCGCTCCGGCTGGAGGAGCGCAAGCGCCTTCCCGGCATCGTCGAAGGCCGCGCCGACGTGATTTTCGCGGGCACGATGATCCTGTCGCGCGTGATGGAACGCGCCGGGGTTGATAGTGTCCTGGTGAGCGACCAAGGCGTCCGATGGGGACTGGTCTGGCGCGAGCTCGAGGCCCAAAGTAAGCGAAGCGCCGAGTAACAGAGCCCGTCGCGTTGCTCGCCGCGTCAGCCTCTCCGCGATCTGGGAGACGCGAACGAGAGCGCTCCGGATCTGCACCTCTCCCTGACCCGGGAGAGGTCGGCGCGTGTGAGCGTCAGCTCGCGACGCGCCGGGTGAGGGTAGCCTGAAATTCCCCGCGCCGCCGACGCAGAGGCGATAGACAAAGCCGTCGAGGAATCCAACATGACCAACGAAGAGCTCATCGAGTTGGTTGCCCGCGCAACCAAATTGCCGAAAAAGACCGTCGCCAAAACCCTCGATGTGGCCTTCGATCAGATCGCCCGCTCGATTCGCAAGGACAAGCGCTTCTGGGTTCCCGGCTTCGGCACCTTCACCGTCCGGCGCCGCAAGGCTCGCGCCGGATACAACCCTCGCGCCAAGACCGCGATGACGATACCGGCAGCGCGCACGGTCGGCTTTCGTCCCGCGCCGCAACTAAAGAAGGGACTATGAGCGACCAATCGTCCGCCCGGCTCAAGCTGGAACAGCGTAAGGGCTGGGATGCCAGCGCCCCCGGATGGGCCCGCTGGTGGCCCACTCTCGAGCGCGGCGGGGGAATCGTTTCCGAACGGCTGGTAGAGTTGGCGAAGCTTGCGCCCGGAAATCGCGTCCTCGATCTCGCGACCGGAATCGGCGAGCCCGCCGCGACCGCGGCGCGCAAGGTGGGTCCATCGGGCCGCGTAGTCGCAACCGACCAATCGCCCGAAATGCTCGCCTTCGCGCGCGAGCGGACCGCCGCGCTCGGACTTCACAACCTCGAATTCGTCGAGGCCGACGCCGAATCGCTCTCCATAGCTGAAGACGGTTTCGATGCCGCGCTGTGCCGATGGGGACTTGATGTTCCTGCCCGATTTCGAGGCCGCGCTCGCGCGTGTGCATCAGCTTCTCAAGAACGGCGGATGGTTCGCGACCGCGGTATGGGGTCCGGCCGCTGAAGTTCCGATGGTCAGTATCGCCGACGACGAGGTGCGCGCATTGGCCGCGCTGCCCGCGCCTATCCCGGATTCGCTTGGCCCGCTTCGTCTTGCCGACACGACGATTCTCGAGCAGGCGCTCCGCAAGACCGGCTTCCGCGATCTCTGCGTGGAACGAGTCGCGGTCAACTTCGAGTTTGCTTCATCCGAACAGTTTGTCGAGTTCCGCGAGCAGGTTTCGGCCAGCTTTCGTGCGATGCTGACCTCGAAGCCCCGCGACTTGCAGGATCGAATTCGCGCGGCGATCAGAAACGCCGCGGCCCGCTACGCAGGTCCCGACGGCATGGTGCGAATGAGCAATCTCTCGATCTGCATCGCCGCGCAAAAGTAGCGCTTCGCCTATGGCTGCCTCTCCCGCGCCTGAGGGCCGGGCCGCGACGCGGCACGGCCCTCAGGCGCAAACCGGGAGAGGCCGAGCGACTTGCACGCAAGTCGCTCGGCGGGTGAGGGCGACTCAATACCAGGCCGGTGTCAGGGAAAATACTTCGCCCGCGACGCGGTTGCGGTCACCACCGCGTTGCCTGACGACGTCGCGGCCAGATCGGAGCGTCCGAACAGCGCCGCATCGTCGTCCTGGTAGATGAGCTTCCAGCCGGCGGTCTTCGTTATGACGCCGTCGGCCTTCGATTTCGGCGGGATCAGCACGAAATCGTTGGGATAGCGTCGAAGAATTTCGCTCGCATCGCTGCGCGCAAAGTAGAAGTTCAGATATTGATCAAGGATTTGCGGCGCGTAAACCGAGTCGTTGCGGCCGTCGATAAAAACCCTGGACTCCGGCTCTTGCCAGATGAAGTATTCGGCCCAGTTGAAATTGACCAGCACGTTGCCGTGCAGGTGATGCGCCTTCATGTAGGCCGTGGCTCCCGACGGATAATCCATGTCGGTTGCGATGCGCGCGGAAAACAGGCCGAGGTAGAGCGCAAGAGCGATGGCGCCGCCTCCGGCGAGCCACGGATTTACCTCGGAACGTTCGAGCGGCGGCCTCAGGCGCGCTCCGTTTGCCGCCGCGCGCTCGCGGAGACCGGCGAACACGAGCTCGAAATGGCGGGCAACCGGCGGAGCACATGCGATCACCGCCAGCGGCATATTGCGCACCGCGGCGAATGCTGCGGCGCTCATCAGCGCGGCGATCGCAGCGAGCGGAAGATCGTCGCCGGCCGGGTGCATCAGGAATGACACCGTGAAGGCCCCCATCATTCCGAACACGCAGGCATATGGAACGATTCCCTCGCGATTGGTCGTCCACTGAACGGCGGCCGAGTGGGTCAGCGGCTGCCAATCCTGGATGACGGACCGCAGTGCGTGGACGCGCAAAGCGTTGAGCACCACCAGCCAGTTGTCGATGCCGTACGGTGACAGCAGCGTCGCCATCGTGCCGAGGACTGTGATGAGCCCGAGCCGCCGAACCCTGCTCAAGCCGCGTCCGGCGAACAAGTCCTGCGCGCCTACGACCGCGGTGTAGGTGCCGAGCGTTCCGATTCCGATGATGTAGCCGCCGTGCAGGTTTCCCCATAGCGCCATGATCGGGACAACAAGCCATAGCGGCGCCGAACCGCGGTAATTGTGCCGCGCCAATATCGCGAGCAGCGCCGCAAGAAAAACGAACGTGAAGAGCTGCGGCCGGAATTGCATCTGCAGCATCAGCGCCAGCGCGCTGAACGTAAGCGTGCCCAGTTGCACGCCGCCGCTCGCTCCGGTCTCGCCCATCGCGAGCACGAGGAACAAAATCGTCGCGGCGGTGCAGGCGAATTTCCACAACTTCAATCCAAAGACGCCGAGACCGTCATACGAGAGCGCCATCACCACTTCGGTCAGCCATTCGTGATTGCGCCACGGCCGGCCCAGCGCCGAATAAGAATAGGGATCGGTGAGGAAGGGACCGTGATGCTGGAGCGTCGCCTGGCCGAAGCGGACATGGCCCCAGAGGTCGGCGTCGGTTCGCTGCCCCGAGTCCGCAAGAATCGCGATCAGCAGAACGAGCAGCGGAGCGTAACGCAGCAGCGAGACGCGGCGCGGCTCCATCGTCGAACGGGATGCGCGCGTATCGCCCGGGCCTGCTAGGCGGCGGCCTCGGTGCGTCGCGGCACCATCCGGCCTCCTTCGTCGTCCGCGTCCTCTTCCAGGTAGAGCGCGTCGGAATTGACGCGCCAGAGGTCGTATGAGCCGCCCATGATGTTCCAGGCCGCCATCAGCCCGGTCATCATCGCGTGGTCCTGGTTGTCGTACTTGTGCATCCCGTTGCGGCCGGCAAGCTGGAGATTGGGCAGTTCGTGCGCGATGAAGCCGCGGATCACCTCGACCGCGCGGCGATAATCGGTGTCGTAGACCGGATACGCGGCGCGCTGGCGCACTACGGTCCCGTCGACGACTTTCGCTTCATCGCACAGCCCCAGTTGGGCCAGCTCGCGCCTGGCGATCGCAACGAGCTCGGCATCCGGCGCGTTCCACATCGAGTCCGAATCGAAGCAGAAGTATTCCAGCCCGAGCACCGTGTAGCGCGGGTCGGGCACCATCGCGGGGCTCCAGTTCTTGAAGTTCTGGATGCGGCCGACCTTTACCGCGGGATCGTGGATGTAGATCCATTGGTCGGGAAACATGTCAGCTTGATCGACGATGAGCGCGACGGTGATGAAATCGCGATACTTAAGACTGCGCGCCGCCTCGACGACTTCGGCCGGCGCCGCCGGTTGTAGCGCGCACACGAGCTGGCGGATCGGCATCGTCGAAATGAAGTGGCTTCCCGCACGGGTGAGCGGGCCGCCTGCGCCGGTGGTTGCAACCGAAACCACTGCGCCGCCAGCGCGCCGGATCGAGACGACGCTCTGGCCCATATGCACCGCCGCGCCACGCTCCTCGATCTTCTGGCGCAGCGTCTGCCACATCTCGCCCGGCCCGTGCGCGGGATATCGAAACCGATCGATCAGGGTCTTGATCACCGGGCCGCCGTTTTTGGGCCCGAACGAAAGTGCGCGCTTGATCAGCGCGAGCATCGACAGGTCCTTGATCCGCTGCGCCGCCCAGTCGGCGCTGATCTGGCTGCACGGGATTCCCCAGACCTTTTCGGTATAGCTGCGGAAGAAAGTCTCATAGAGGCGGCGGCCGAATGCGTTCGTGACCCACTGCTCGAAACTTTTGATCTCGCTGCGCCGCTTGAGGCGCGCGGCAACGTAGCTCGTCACACACGCCATCGATTCGGCCGCGCCGAGATTCTCCAGCACGTTGCGAACCTCGAGCGGATATTTGAAGAAGCGTCCCCGGTAGTAGATTCGCGACAGCCGGTCGCGCACCAGCATCCGATCTCCCAGGATTTCCGTCCAGAGCTTCTCGATGTCCGGGTTTTTCGAGAAAAAGCGATGGCCCCCGATGTCGAAGCGAAAGCCCTTGTAGCAGACCGTTCGCGCGATGCCGCCGACGTAGTGGGGGTCCTGCTCGACGACCGTCACCGGCCGGCCCTCCCGGGACAGCTCGTGCGCCGCGGTCAGTCCGGCGGGCCCGGCGCCGATGATGACGACAGGGTTCTTCTGATTCCTGGTTCCCGGCATTCGCTTCCCGGCCTCGGCCTTCCTGCCGCTGAAGCCGTAACAGCACGCTCCATGCCATCATACCTTTAGGTATGAAAACACAACAAAACGTCATTGCGGCGATAGTTTGGTGCGAGAGGCCTGATGTCAGGGCGTCGCGCGTTCGCTCCCGCGACCGAAGGTGCAAGGTCGCAACAGCGCCTGCGATCCGCCTTCGTCCCGTTACGAGACGCCCGTCAACCGGATGACTGCCTTAGCGCTTGCCTCTAAGATCTCCGATGATGGAGCGGTGGAGGGGAGGTTCTGACTTGCGGCCACAGATCGACGCCGCGAATTCCCGTCTCGAATCATGTTGCCGGCGATGACAAGCGCCGCAGGCGCGGCGGCGCGCGAGACGATGAGCAAAGTCGAACCGGCTTTGCCCGTGCAAAGCGCGAAATCCGCGCCGCTCTCGATGCTTCGCTACTCGCCGGCCGTGCTTCTGGTCGCGATCGCAGTGGCCGATTCGCTTCGGTTCGCCGACCCCGATCTCTGGGGCCACATTCGCTTCGGGCAGGCGACGCTTGCTTTGAGGCATCTGACGTTGCGCGATCCCTACTCCTATTCCGCAGCAGGGCATCTGTGGCGCAATCACGAATGGCTCAGCGAAGTCGCGATGGCCGCCGTATACGACGCAGGGGGCGTGTTCGGCCTGAAGCTGATGAAGTTCGCCGTGGCGGGCTTGACGTTCGTTTTCCTCGCCCTTGCCGAAGCCGAGACCGGGGCCTCGCCAACCCTGCAGATTGCCGTGCTCGTCGGCGCTGCGTTCGGACTGGCGCCGGAGATGCAAATTCGGCCGCAACTGTGCAGTTTCATGCTGCTCGCCGCGTTGATGGCGCTGCTGGCGCGCGACAACTACCGGCGCTCCGCGCGCCTGTGGCTCGCGATTCCGATTCTTGCGTTGTGGGCGAATCTTCATGGCGGGTTCATCGCCGGTATCGCGGCGCTGGGCACGTACGGCGCGATCGCGACGATCGAGGATTTTGCCGGCGGCCGCGGACCGCGTCGTGGGCTGCGGCTGCTGTCGATCGCGGCCGGCGCGACGCTCGCAACCTTGCTCACACCATACGGGATCGACACCTGGTATGCGGTCGCCCATGCGCTCCGGAATCCCACCACCCGGCGAATCATCTCCGACTGGCGGCCGCTTCACGTCTCGTTGATCGCGGCCTGGGATCACGATATGGCCGGCCTCATCTACTTTTCGTTCATTTGCCTCAGCATGCTGGCGATGGCGGCGGCGGGCGCGCGGGCGCCGCGAGCCGGCGATCTGCCGCTGCTCGGAGTTGCCGTCCTGATGGCGGCGGCGGCGCTGATGTCCGCGCGGAACGTCGCGCTGTTTGTAATCGCCGGGGCCGCGCCCCTCACGCGCCATATCGCGTTCGCATATCGCTCGTGGAAGACCGGCGGGAGCGAATCCGTCGGGCCGACTGCGCCAGCCGCGCGCGCAAGGGTGAATCCGCTGTTCGCCGCGGCCGCAGCCCTGGCGCTCGCGGCCTACACGGGGCTGTTCTCGAATCGACTGGGGGTCGCGGTGGTCCCGCCGGCGGGCGCCGTCGCCTTCATGGATCGGCACGGGCTCAGCGGCAATATCCTCTGCAACTTCGACTGGGGCGAGTACCTGATCTGGCACAGTTGGCCGCGTTCGCGGGTGTTCATGGACGGTCGTTACGACACCGTATACCCGTCCGACGTGATCCGTGACTACGTGAGGTTCTTCTTCGATCTGCCGGGTGGGCGGGACGTGCTGGCGGCGTATCCACATGACTTTGTGCTGATGCCGCCGAAGTCGGGCGGGTCTCGAGTCGCCTCGCGGGACCCGAACTGGCGGCTCGTCTATCAAGACCAGGTCTCCGCGCTGTTCGCACGCGCGGGCTCGCCCGCCGCCGGCCTGAACGGGATCCCCCTGACAGGACCGCCGGGCGCGCGGACGTTTCCGTGATGCAACGGCGGCAGGCGATCGGCGAGCCGCTTGGGGCGCAACGATGTTTCACGCCTGGCACAACGAGCGGCGCGAAGCGGTTTGACGCGGCTTTACGCGTCTAAACGCGCCACTTGACCTAACTGTATAATTATTCTACTTTTAGTTCAGGAGAGGTGGCCGGGAGACAATCAAGTGGCCAGGAGAAAAGCTGCGATGACCAAGCGCGATGACATTCTGGACCGGGTACGTGCCGACAAAGAGCTTCTGTCCGCACACGGCATCAGCGACGAGGAACTGGAGTTTCTGGGGAAAGTCGATATGTTCGGAACGCTGAAAAGTGTCAGCGATATCCTCTTCATTCTCGAACTGTCCCGTCACTACCGGGCGCAGGCCGGGCCGCGGTCCTGAGCCGCCGGATAGCGGGCTAGACGAGCCCCAACTCTTTCATCGCGGCTCGCAGCCGCTCGGCCGCCGCCGGAGAAATCGGCGTGAGCGGCATCCTGAGCTCGGCGGTGCACTTGCCCATGAACGCGAGCGCCTGCTTCATCGGAATCGGATTGGTTTCCAGGAACAGGGCGCGCATCAGCGGCAGCAACCTGAAATGAATCTCGCGCGCGCGGGCGAAATCGCCTTCGAGCGCCGCGGCCACCAGCTCGTGGGTCTCGCGCGGCATCACGTTGCTTATCACGGAAATCGCGCCCTTGCCGCCGAGCGCCATAATCGGGACGGTAAGCGAGTCATCGCCGGATAGAATCGTCAGGCGATCTCCGCACAGGCGGCGGATGTCCGAGATCTGGTCCATCGAGCCGGAGGATTCCTTGATTCCAACGATGTTCTTGATCTCGCACAAACGGGCGAAGGTCTCGGGCAAAATATTGGAGCCGGTGCGGGCGGGGATGTTGTACACGATCAGCGGCAGATCGGCGCTGGCGGCGATCATCTTGTAGTGTTTGAAAATCCCCTCCTGAGTGGGCTTGTTGTAGTAGGGAGAAATCAGCACCGCGCCGTCGGCGCCGGCCTCGCGCGCAAAGACCGTGAGCCGGATCGCCTCGGCGGTCGAATTGGAACCGGTGCCCGCCAGCACCGGCACGCGGCGGCGCGCCTGCTGGACCGCGAGCTTGATGATCTGCTCGTGCTCGGCGTGAGTGAGAGTGGCGGACTCCCCGGTCGAGCCGCACGGGAAGATGCCGTCAATGCCCTCCTGAATTTGCCATTCGATCAGCTCGCGCAACGCGGGTTCGTCGACCACGCCGTCGCGAAACGGAGTCACCATCGCGGACAATGCGCCATTGAACATCGAGTTCGACCTCTTCGGATTATGCCCGGACCAGCTCGGCTGATTCGAGTTCCACCTGGCCGCGGAAAACCTCGACCGCGTCGCCGGTCATGAACACGTGATTGGCGGCCTCGCCGCCTTCGCGCCATTCCATCTCCAGCTTGCCGCCGCGCAGCTCGACCGTCGCGTTGCGCTCGGCGCGCCCGGTCAGGACCGCCGCAACCATCGCGGCACAGGCGCCGGTGCCGCATGCGAGCGTCTCACCGGAGCCGCGCTCCCACACGCGCATCCTGAGATAGCGGCGCGAGACCGGCAGAATGAACTCGGTGTTGGTGCGATGCGGGAACAGCGGATGGCTCTCGAACCGGCGGCCGAGCTTGGCGAAGTCGTGCTCGTCGAGCCGGAACACGCCGTCGTCTTCGACGAACAGCACGCAGTGCGGATTGCCCATCGAGACCGCGGTGATACGTTCCGTGCGTCCGCCGACCTCGAGCGGATAGTCAATCAGGCGGCCGTCGGCCGCGGCGGGAATTTTGCGCGCGTCCAAAATGGGTTCGCCCATGTCGACCGTCGCTCCCGCCACGCGCTCGCTCGCGTCGAGCCTGAGCGCGACGGTTTTGACGCCGCAATCGGTTTCGACCAGGAGCGGATTTTTGCGGACAATCTGGCGCTCCCAGGCCAGGCGCGCCACGCATCGGATACCGTTGCCGCACATCTCGCCGCGGCTGCCGTCGGCGTTGTACATCTCCATCCGTATGTCGGCGACGCGCGAGGGGCAGAGCATGATGATACCGTCGCCGCCGACGCCGAAGCGCCGGTCCGACAGGCGCCGCGAGAGCGCAGACGGATCGGCGGGGCGGACCTGGTCGGCGACTATGTAGATGTAGTCGTTGCCGCAGCCTTGCATTTTTGTGAAGTCGAGCGTCGCCATCGAGTCTACAAATCGACGATCTTTTCGCCGCGAATCAAATCCTCGAAGGTCTCGCGCTCACGCACGATATGGGCCCGGTCGCCGTCGACCAGGACCTCAGGCGCACGCGGGCGCGCGTTGTAGTTCGAGGCCATCACGAACCCATACGCTCCGGCACTCATCAGGGCGAACAGGTCGCCCTCCTTCGGCTCGGGCAGCGGCCGCTCGCGCGCGAAAAAGTCCCCGCTCTCGCATACCGGACCGACTACATCGGCCACGATCTCGCTCGCGCCGGGACGCCGCTCCACCGGCCAGATCGCGTGGTAAGCCTCGTACAGGACGGGGCGAATCAGGTCGTTCATCGCGCCGTCGACAATCACAAAGCGCTTGACGTCGGTTTCCTTGACGTAGAGCACGCGCGTCACGAAAACTCCCGCGTTGCCGACGATCACGCGGCCCGGCTCCGTGATGATCTTGAGGTCGAGCCCCTTAAGCGGCGCGAGAATCGCCTTTGCATACTCCGCCGGTTGCGGCGGCTCCTCCTGGTACGGAATTCCAAGCCCGCCGCCGAGGTCGAGATTCCTGAGCACGATCCCGTCGCTGCGCAGCCGATTGACGATCGCGGCGAGTTTGCCCGCCGCTTCGGTGAACGGCGAAAGGTCGGTTATCTGCGACCCGATATGCGTGCTGAGTCCGACCAGCTCGAGGTCGGGCATCGCGCGCGCCTGCGCGTAGTACTCCATCACTTGAGAGAGCGGCACGCCGAACTTGCTCGTGCGATGGCCGGTCGAGATGTGCGGATGGGTCCCCGGATCGAGATCGGGATTGACGCGCAGACTGACGGGCGCGCGTTTTTTCATCCGATGCGCCACCGCGGCGATCCGACTGAGCTCGGGTGACGACTCGGCGTTGATCATCAGGATGCCGGCGTTGAGCGCCGCTTCGATCTCCTCGTCGGTTTTGCCTACGCCGGAGAAAACGATCTTGCGCGGCTCGGCGCCGACCCGAAGGCATCGCATCAACTCACCGCCCGAGACCACGTCGAAGCCCGAACCCATCGAGGCAAACAGTCTCAGCACGCTCAAGTTGGCGAGCGCCTTCATCGCGAAGCAGACCAGATGATCGGTGCCCGCGAACGCCTCATCGAAGACCCTGAAATGGCGCCGGATGGTTCGCGCGCTGTAGACGTAAAAGGGAGTGCCGATCTGCTGCGCGAGATCGGCCAGCGCTATGTCCTCGGCGTAGAGGCGTTCGTTGCGGTAGGTGAAGTAATGCATCTCTCGGGGCGCCCGCCCACCCGTCTCCCTGCCGGTCCCTCAAACGTCGATGCAGGGGGTGAAGGGAGCTTTTATCATAGCGCAAACCCGGAGGTAAGCGCGCGCTATGGCAATGGGCTGGGCCTGGGCAGGGCGAAATTCTCCGGGTTGGGCGGCGACGGAGGCGCAACGCGTGTGAGCGCGACTTCGTTGGACGGATCGCTGCGGTAACCGTCGATGGTCGTCGAGACGACCTGATAGCGGTACGTGCTTCCCGTCACGGTCGCGGCGTCGACCCACTCGAACCGGTCCATTTTCTGAAAGCGCTCGCGATCGGTGATCGGCAACTCGGCCACGCGGGTCATCGACGCACTGCCTTGGGCGCGCATCACCGCGAAGCCCGCAAGGTCGCGCATCGGATGGCCGCCCGCGTAGTTGTCGGGCCGCGGCCACGTCAGTCTGATCCCGTCCTTGTCGGGGAGGGCCTTGAGGCTGGTGATACGCTCGGGCTTGACCTCCCCGGGCGGCAGCGGCGGCCCCTTGACGCCGCATCCCGCCAGCGCCGCCGCAAAGCCCGCAAGCGCGATCGCGCGGCGCATGCGACTCATCGGCGCGAAAGCTCCGCGAGCCGGCGCCGGACCGTGACCGGAGAGGGACCACCCGCAACGGTTCGCGCTCCGAGCGAACGCTCGATCGACAAGACACTCAGCGCGTCGCGGCCGAAGGCGGGCGAGCGACGCCGCAACTCTGCGATCGTCAGCTCAGAGAGCGAGCGGCCGGCCTCGATCGCGTCGCGGACGATCGATCCGACGACTTCGTGCGCCTCGCGAAACGGGACGCCGCGCCGCACCAGATACTCGGCGAGGTCGGTCGCAAGCGCCCATCCGCCGGCCGCCTCGCGCAGTCTGCGCTGGTCGAACTTGAGCCGCGGCCACAACTTCGCGATCAGGTCGAGCGACGGCTTCAACGCGTCGAGCGCGTCGAAGACCCGTTCCTTGTCTTCCTGCAGGTCGGAGTTGTAGGCCAGCGGCAGGCCCTTGAGCACGGTGAGCATCGCGACCAGATCGCCGACGATTCGACCGCTCTTGGCGCGAATCAACTCGAGCAGGTCGGGGTTCTTCTTCTGCGGCATCATCGAGCTGCCGGTCGAGAACTCATCCGGCAGGGTTACGAAGCCGAACTCGGCGCTCGACCAGAGGATGATCTCCTCGCACATCCGCGACAGATGGATCGCGCACAGCGAAGCCGCCGAGAGGAAATCGACCACGAAATCGCGATCGGAAACCGCGTCGATGCTGTTATCCGCCAGGCGCCGAAAGCCCAGCTCGCGCGCGACGAAACGCGGATCGATCGGCAGCGTGGTCGCGGCCAGGGCACCGGCGCCCAGCGGCATCACGTCGGTGCGCTCGAGCGCCTGTGAGAAACGCTCGCGGTCGCGATCGAGCATTTCAACGTAGGCGAGCACGTGATGGGCCAGCGAGACCGGCTGCGCGCGCTGCAAATGCGTATAGCCCGGCATCGCGGTTTCGACGTGGCGGGCGGCGATGCGGAGCAGCGACGCGCGCAGCCGCGCCAGGCAGGCCAGCACTTCGCCCAGCTCGTCGCGCAGGTAGAGCCGCAAGTCGAGCGCGACCTGGTCGTTGCGCGAGCGCGCGGTATGCAGCTTCGCTCCGGCGGCGCCGATTTTCGCAATCAGGCGCCGCTCGATCGCGAGATGGAGGTCTTCGTCGGAAAGCTCGAAGCGGAAGCGGCCGGCGGAAATTTCGCGCTCGATCGCGCTCAGGCCGGCGACGATGCGCGCGGCCTCGCCCCTGGAGATGAGCCGCACCTTCGCGAGCATCAGGGCGTGCGCAATCGAGCCGCGGATGTCGTGGCGATAGAGCCGGCGATCGAACGGAATCGAGGCGGTGAATTGCTCGACTTCCTTAAGCCGCCGGCGCGCGAAACGACCGCGGATCAGGTTGCTTCGTGGCGCTTGGCCGGCCTTAGCCGATCTGGGGCGGCTGCTCACCGGGCCGGGCGCGACTCGCAGGGGCATCCGCGGGCCGAGCAACTCATCACGCCGTTGGGGTGGGTGATGTGGACGTTCATCTTATGGCGACACTTCGGACATTCGTCGCTATGCGTGCGCGGCACCGCCTTGAGTTGAGGACGCGGCGGCTTGAACTGCAGAAGTTTACCCAATCGCGGCGCCTCCCTTAGGTCTTCCGCTCGCGCGAGCGATCGGCGCTAACGCGTGCGAGCGCTCGCAGGCGATTGGCCGAAATCCGGATGAATCCCTCGGCGTCTTCCTGCCGGTAGCCGCCTGCTTCCTCGAAGCTGGCGATCTTCGGGTCGTACAGCGACCACGGCGAGCGCCGTCCCGCTATCGACACGCCGCCCTTGTAGAGCTTGAGGCGGGCGGTGCCGGTCACGTTCTTCTGCGTATCGTCGACCAGCGCCTGGAGCGTTTCGCGCTCCGGCGCGAACCAGTAGCCGTAGTAGACCATCTCGGCATAGCGCGGAATGAGCGAGTCGCGCAGATGCATCACTTCGCGATCGAGCGTGAGCTGCTCGATCGCCCGATGGGCGTGTCCGAGGATCGTCACGCCGGGGCTTTCGTAGACGCCGCGCGACTTGATTCCGACGTAGCGGTTCTCGACCAGATCGACGCGGCCGACGCCGTGGCGGCCGCCGATCTCGTTGGCGCGCGAAATCAATGCCGCGGGCGTAAGCCGCTCGCCGTTAATCGCGACCGGGTCGCCGGCCTGATATTCCACCTCGACATACTCGGGCCGGTCGGGTGCGTCTTCGGGCGCGACCGTGAGCCGAAACATGTCGCCGTACGGCTCACGCCATGGATCTTCGAGGATTCCGCCTTCGTAGCTCACGTGGACCAGGTTGCGGTCCATCGAGTAGGGCTTCTCGGCGGTCACCGTGATCGGAATTTTCTTCTCGTTGGCATAGGCCACCAGCTCGGCGCGGCCCTTGAACGTCCAGTCGCGATGCCGCCACGGCGCGATGATCTCCAGCTCCGGCGCCAGGCGGGCGAAGGTCAGCTCGAAACGCACCTGGTCGTTGCCCTTGCCGGTGGCGCCGTGGGCAACCGCGTCGGCCCCTTCGGCGCGCGCGATCTCGGCCTGCTTCTTGGCGATTACCGGGCGGGCGATCGAAGTGCCGAGCAGATAGTAGCCTTCGTAGATCGCGTTGGCGCGCAGGATCGGGAAAACGAAATCGCGCGCGAACTCCTCGCGCAAATCGACGACGTGGAGCTTGCTTGCGCCGGTCTTCAGCGCCTTTTGCTCCAACCCCTCGAGCTCTTCGGCCTGTCCGACGTCGGCGCAGAACGCGACCACCTCGCAATCGTAGTAGTCGCGGAGCCATCGCAGGATGACGGACGTGTCGAGTCCGCCGGAGTACGCGAGCACGATTTTCCTGATCACGGGCTTTGGCACGATGCTGCTCACGAAGCGGCGGCGGGACGGCTCTTGCGCAGATCGGCGAGGATTTCCGGCTTGAGCAGCCAGACCATCACGGCCTTCTGCGCGTGGAGGCGATTCTCGGCCTGTTCCAGCACCACCGACTGAGGACCATCGATCACGTCGTCGGTAATTTCCTCGCCGCGATGGGCCGGCAGGCAGTGCATCACCAGCGCGTCGCGCCGCGCGTGCTTGAGCAGCGCGCGGTTCACCTGGTAGCCGCGGAAATCGCGCCGGCGCGTAGCCGCTTCCTTCTCACGTCCCATCGAGGTCCAGGTGTCAGTGTACACCACGTCGGCGTCCTTGACTGCGGCCAGCGGATCGTCCGTCAACTGTCCGAGTTCCTCGCGGCGCATCCGCTCGAGAAAGGACTCGTCGGGCTCGTAGCCCTTTGGACAGGCGATTCTGAGCTCGAAATGCGCGAGCGCGGCGGCCTCGATCCAGCTCTGCGCGAGATTGAAGCCGTCGCCGACGAATCCGATCTTGAGCTTGCCGAGATCGCCGAAGCGTTCGCGCAAGGTGAGCAGATCGGCGAGCAACTGGCACGGATGGAGCAGGTCGGTAAGACCGTTGATCACCGGCACCGAGGCCTCGCGCGCCAGCTCGACGCAAGTCGAATGGGCGAAGGTGCGGATCATGATCAGGTCCACGCAACGCGACAGGGTGCATGCGACGTCCTTGATCGATTCGCGCTCGCCGATCCCGATATCCTGCGGCGCCAGATAGATCGCGTGGCCGCCGAGCTGCGCCATCCCGGCCTCGAACGTGATTCGCGTGCGCAGCGAGGGCTTCTGGAAGATCATCGCGAGCGTGCGCCCGCGCAGCAGATGATGCTCGGTTCCGCGCTTGAATTCATCTTTGAGCCGCGCGGCGAGCACGAGCAGGCCGTCGAACTCGGCCTGCGAAAGAGAACTCAGCGCGATGAAATCCCGTTTCATCGCAGCGCCCGCTCGATAATCGCGAGTCCTTCGTCGGCTTGCGGGACCGTGAGATTCAGCGGCGGCAGCAAACGCATCACGTTGCCGGCCGTGGCATTGACCAGCAGCCGTTCCTTGAGGCATGCATCGGCTACCGGGCGAGCCTCCTCCTTGAGCATCACGCCGATAATCATTCCAAGACCGCGAACCTCGACCACCTTGTTGGAGCGGCGCGCGATCTCGCGCAGCCTGTCGATCAGGTAGGCGCCGACCTTGGCGGCGTTTTCGAGCACGCCGTCCTTTTCGAGCGCGTCGAGCACGGCGAGCGCGGCCGCGCATGCCACCGGATTGCCGCCGAAGGTCGTGCCGTGACTGCCGGGTGTGAAGCTCTCGGCCAGCTCCGCGCGCGCGATCATCGCGCCGATCGGTAGCCCGCCGCCGAGCGCCTTGGCGATCGTGAAAATGTCGGGCCGCACTCCAGCCTGCTGATACGCAAAGAGACTGCCCGTGCGGCCCATCCCGGTTTGCACCTCGTCGAGAATCAGGAGCAGATTGGCGCGGTCGCATAGCTCGCGCACGCGCTTCAAGTAATCCGCGCGCGGCGTCACGACGCCGCCCTCGCCCTGAATCGGTTCGAGCATGATCGCGACGGTCTGCGGGCCGATCGCCTGCTCCAAGGCCGCCACATCGTCGAAGGGAACCAGCCGGAAGCCGGGCATCAGCGGCTGAAATCCCTGATGATACTTCTCCTGGCCGGTGGCCGTTACGGTCGCGAGCGTGCGGCCGTGAAATGATCCCAGCGCCGTGAGGATCTCGAAGCGTCCGCCGCCTCGATTGTGGCCCCATCGCCGCGCCAGCTTGATCGCGGCTTCGTTGGCCTCCGCGCCCGAATTGCCCAGGAAGATGCGCGCGTCGCCAACCGCATTGCAGAGCCGCTCAGCCAGGCGCGCCATCGGCTCGGTGTGAAACACATTCGATACGTGAGTGAGCCTGGCCGCCTGCTCCTGAATCGCGCGCACGACCCGCGGATGCGAATGGCCCAACGAGGTGACGGCCAGGCCGCAGAAAAAATCGAGGTAGCGGTTGCCGTCGGCGTCGTAGAGGTAGGAACCCTCGCCGCGCGCGAATGCCAGCGGCTGACATCCGTAGATGTCGACCTGGTAGCGATGCGTAAGCTCGATGATCTCAGCGTTATTCATGTCGGTCTGATCCGCAGATTAGCGGCGGCGGGAACGCCGTCCAAGGGGGCGCGGCCCTATCGATGCGCGGGAACGTGGCGCGCGGTGCGCTTCAAATCGGCGATCCTGGCGCCCGAGCCGACGACCTCGGTGCCGACTCCCGAGCGCGTGAAGATTTCCAGCAGCACAGCGTGGCGCACGCGGCCGTCGAGGATATGGGTCTTGGCGACCCCGGCCTTGAGGGCTTCGGCGCAACATTCGACCTTGGGGATCATTCCCTCGGCGATCACGCCGCGCGCGATCAGTTTCTTTGCCTGCCCGGCCTCGAGCGTCGAGACCAGCTTGCCGGCCGCGTCCTTCACGCCCTCGACATCGGTCATCAGGACGAGCTTTTCGGCGCCCAGCGCGGCTGCGATTTTGCCGGCCACGATGTCGGCATTGATGTTGTAGGTCAGGCCGTCGCGCCCATAGCCGATTGGCGCAATCACCGGGATGAAGTCGGCGTCTTCGAGCGTGCGGATAACGCCGGGGTTGATCTCGACGACTTCGCCGACCAGTCCAATGTCCACCCGGCTCGAGCGCCCGCCTTTCTCGCGCACCACCATGTGCATTTTCTGCGAAACGATCAGATCGCCGTCCTTGCCCGACAGCCCGACCGCGCGGCCGCCCTGGCGCGAGATCAGCGCGACGATGTCCTTGTTGAGCCGTTGCAGGACCATCTCGGCGGCTTCCATGGTCTCGGCGTCCGTCACTCGCATCCCGCGCACGAAGCGCGACTTGAGCCCCAGCTTGCCGATCAACTCGGTGATCTGAGGTCCGCCGCCGTTGACCACGACCGGCTTGATGCCGACCAGGTCGAGCAGAACGATGTCCTGGGCGAAGCTCTCGCGCAGCTCCTCGTCCTGCATCGCATGGCCGCCGTACTTGATGACGAAGCTCTTGCCGCGAAAGCGCCTGATGTAGGGCAGCGCCTCGATGAGGACTTCGGCGCGCTCGATCACTTCGCGCATCGAAGTTCCCCGGCGGCTTCTGCCGGCGCCCTCACCCGCGCGTCACGGCGTTTGCACGAAAAGAGCAAACGCCGCGCCGCTTGCCCCCTCCCGGAGGAAGAGGGAATGGAGCGGCGAGAATCCGCGCCTCTTCCGCGACGGCCCAGATTGTGCTCGCCGCGCTCTGCACCTCTCCCGCGACGATCTGCGGCGTGGCGGCAGAGCCGCCACGCCGCAAACCGTCGCAAGCCGGGAGAGGTCGGCGAGCGACTTGCCCTGAAGTCGCTCGCCGGGTGAGGGCGCTGCAGCGAAGAACATGCGGGACGGCAGCAGCTCTTCTCCGGTCATGGTTCGACGCGCTACAAAATGTAGCGCGAGAGGTCCTCGTCCTTGACGATTGGGTCGAGCCGCTGGTGTACGAATGCGGCGTCGACCTTGAACTCGCTGTTGCCGAGCTCGGGGGCGTTGAAAGACACCTCTTCAAGCAGGCGTTCGAGCACGGTATGGAGCCGGCGCGCGCCGATGTTCTCCGAGCGCGCGTTGACCGTGGCCGCTATTTCCGCCAGCGCCGACACGCCGTCGGCAGTGAAGCTCAGGTGGACGCCCTCGGTCTCCATCAGCGCCGCGTACTGGCGCGTGAGCGCGTTCTCGGGCTCGGTCAAGATACTGATGAAATCTTCTTTGGTCAGCGGCGCGAGCTCCACCCGGATTGGAAAGCGGCCCTGAAACTCGGGAATCAGATCCGACGGCTTGCTCATGTGGAACGCGCCGGAGGCGACGAACAGGATATGGTCGGTGCGCACCGCGCCGTACTTGGTGTTGACCGTCGAGCCTTCGACGATCGGCAGCAGGTCGCGCTGAACGCCCTGGCGCGAAACGTTGGGCCCGTGATCCGAATCGTGCCCGGCGATCTTGTCGATCTCGTCGATGAAGACAATTCCGGAATGCTCGGCGCGCCGGATCGCCTCGTGAGTGACGTTCTCCATGTCGACCAGCCGCACCGCCTCTTCCTGGGTGAGGATTTCCAGCGCTTCCGGAATCTTCACCGAGCGCTGGCGGGTCTTTTTGGGCATGATCTGATTGAACAGTTCCTTCATGTTCACGCCCATCTCTTCCATCCCCTGGGGCGTGAACACCTCGACCATCGGGATCGCCTGTGCGCTGACTTCGAGTTCGACCTCGCGCTCGTCGAGATGGCCGCCGCGCAGGAGCTTGCGCAATTTCTCGCGCGTTTCGGCGTGGGAATCGCCGGACGCCTCGAGATTACCCTCCGGCGTTACGCCAATCGGGCGGCGTACCTTGGTGGACTGGGGAAACAGGATAT
This sequence comes from uncultured delta proteobacterium, assembly GCA_963749215.1. Lineage (GTDB taxonomy): Bacteria > Desulfobacterota > Binatia > Binatales > Binataceae > CAVVMA01. Next base: position 113,035 of record CAVVMA010000016.1, read on the forward strand.
CGAGTAGGCGCTCCTCGGCGGCCTCGCGCGCGCGCACCGCGACGCGTTCGCGTTCCTCCTCGCGCACCATCTTGACCGAAATCTCGATCAGGTCGCGGATGATCGATTCGACATCGCGGCCGACGTAACCGACTTCCGTGTAGCGCGAGGCCTCGACCTTGACGAACGGCGCCTGGGCGAGTTTGGCGAGGCGGCGCGCGATCTCGGTCTTGCCGACTCCGGTCGGACCGATCATGAGGATGTTCTTGGGTGCGATTTCGTCGCGCAGGTCGGGCGCCACGTTCTGCCGGCGCCATCGGTTGCGCAACGCGATTGCGACCGCGCGCTTGGCGTCGTGCTGCCCCACGATATAGCGATCGAGCTCGGAGACGATCTCGCGCGGAGTCATCACGTGCGAGGTGTTCGATAAACCGATCTGCGCTGGTGCGGGAATACTCACAGTTCCTCTATTATAAACTGATCGTTGGTGTATACGCAGAGCTCCGAGGCGATCTTCATCGCGCTTTCGGCGATCTGGCGCGGGCTCATGTCGGGGGAGTGACGGATAAGCGCGCGCGCCGCCGCCAGCGCAAAGTTCCCGCCCGAGCCGATCGCGAGCAGGCCGTCGTCGGGCTCGATCACGTCGCCGCCGCCGGAAATCAGCAGCGAGCCGTCCGCGTCGGCGACGATCAGCATCGCCTCGAGCCTGCGCAGGACGCGATCGGTGCGCCAGTCCTTGGCCAGCTCGACCGCGGCGCGCTTGAGATTGCCGTTGAACTCCTGAAGCTTGACCTCGAATTTGTCGAACAGGGTGAGCGCGTCGGCGGTGGAACCGGCGAACCCGGCCAGCACGCGATCGTTGTGCAGCCGGCGCACCTTGCGCGCGCCGTGTTTCATCACGGTCTGCCCGACGCTGACCTGACCGTCGCCGGCCATCACGGCGTGTCCGCCATGCCGCACGCACAGGATAGTCGTGCTGCGGACCCGCGTGCTGCGGACCTGATCGTCGGCCTCACGCGCGCGGATGGGCACGGCGGTAGACCTCCTTGAGATGAGTCACGTTCAGATGCGTGTAGCGCTGGGTCGTGGCGAGGCTGGCATGGCCGAGCATCTCCTGAATCGAGCGGAGGTCGGCGCCGTTGTTGAGCATGTGAGTCGCGAAGCAATGGCGCAGCCCATGCGGAGTGATAGGAGTTCGCAACCCCGACGCTTGAAGGCGCCGCGCGAGCAGCGCCTCGACCGCGCGAGTCGTCAGGCGGCCGCCGCGCAGATTGGTGATCACGGGACCGTTGGGCTCCCACGCCACCGGCATCGCGCGCCGCCATTGCGCGAGCGCCGCCAGCGCCGGCTCGCCGATCGGCACCAGGCGGTCCTTGTTGCCCTTGCCCCTCCGGACCATCACGGTCCCGATTTCGGCGTCGATATCGCGCCAGTCGAGCCCGCACAGTTCGCTGACCCTGAGGCCGGATGAGTAGAGAGTCTCCATGATCGCGCGGTCTCTGAGACGCGCCGGTGTCAGGCCCTGCGTCTCGGTTTCGATCAGGCGGCGAACTTCGTTTTGCTGCAAGACCGCGGGGAGCCGGCGCTCGCTCCGGGGCGATCGAATCACACGCGCAGGACTCCGAGCGCCCGTAGTTTCCTCGCGCCATCGGAAGAACGCCTTGATCGCGAACAGGCGGCGCTGGACGGTTGCAGGTCTAAGCTCGCGCTTCATCAGGTTGCCCAGGTAGCCGCGGATGTCATCCGAATCGATCTCGCCGGTCATGACTTCGTCTCCGGCCGCGCGATCGAGCATGAAGCGCCGGAAGTCCATCAAGTCGCGCCGATAGTTCAGGGCCGTGTTGTGGGCCGCGCGCAAGGCCTTGGAAAGCGCCGACACAAATGCTTCGACCTCGGCCAGCATGCCCTGCATCAACTCGCGCGACCCAAACCCAGAGGCTATGCTATCAAGGGAGTTCGGCGCAAAAAAGCATGGCCTCAATTGGGTTTTTCGCCTCGCTCAGCACCTCTGAGAGATCCGGGAAGGGAGACGTGCGATGAATTGCTGGCGATGCGGCGCCTCTATCGAGGTCGGCGAGCGAGTTGGTTTCCGCGATTGCTGTCCCAAGTGCGATCGGCCGCTGCATGTCTGCCGAAACTGCGGTTTCTACGATCCCGGCTACCATAACCAATGCCGCGAGACGATGGCGGAACTGGTGGCGGACAAGGAACGCGGCAACTTTTGCGAGTATTTCAAACCCGCAGCCGCGGCCGCGCGCGATCTTCGCCGCGATTCGCGCGTCTCTGCGGAGACCTCGCCGGCGGCGCGCGGGAAGCTCGACGATCTGTTCAAGCGGAAATGATCATGCCGCGAATGCGTAGTGCGATCGCGGCGACGCTAATCGCGTTGATCGCGGCTGGATGCGCGCGGCCCAACAGCGCGCGCGGCGTGGTCGAGCGCTTTATCGAGGCCTATTACACGGCGATCGATCTCAAGGCGGCCGAGCCGTTGTGCACCAGCCTTGCGCTCGACAAGCTGCGCAAGGAAATCGTGCTGACCCGGGGGCAGGAGATCGACGCTTCGACCCGAAGGCCCATCGTCCATTACAAACTGGTCGCGCAACGCGGCGCAGAGGACCACATCACCTTCCTGTTCCTGGCGACTATCGACGTGCCGCAGGGCGGCTCTTTCAAAAAGAACTGGATGATCACGGCGCGCAAGGAAGGCGCGGACTGGAAGATTTCCAATTTCAGCGAATACGATTGATCGCGCGAGGATGGAAGAGAGACTGGCAGCGATAATCCTGGCCGCGGGACTGGGAACGCGGATGCGCTCGGCGCGCGCCAAAGTGCTGCACGCTGTGGGCGGCGAACCGATCATCGCGCGTACGACGCAGGCGATAGCGGCGCTCGGGCCACGCCCGCTGCTGGTGGTCGTCGGACACCAATCGCGCGAGGTGGAGGAGGCTGCCCGGCGCGCGAGTCCGCACGCCGATCTGCGTTTCGCGCTACAGAAGCATCTGCGCGGCACCGGCGACGCGGCGCGATGCGCGATGGAGGCGATTCCGAAAAGTTTCGACGGCGACGTGCTGATCGCCTGCGGCGACGTGCCGCGCGTCCGCGCCGATACGCTGCGGGCTTTTCTCGGCGAGCATCGCCGGCGCGGCGCGGCGCTCTCGCTGATCAGCGCGAAGCCGCCGGATCCCGCCAGGTACGGCCGCGTGGTGCGCGACCGGACCGGCGCGGTGGATGCGATCGTCGAGGAACGCGACGCGTCGCCCGAGCAGCTCGCGCTTGGAGAAATCAACACAGGTTTCTACCTCGCGGGCCGTCGATTTCTCGACGCCGCGCTCGCGGATATCACGCCCGACAATACCCAGCGCGAGTATTATCTCACCGATCTGGTCGCGATCGCGCGGGCGCGTGGAGCTAAGGTCGAGGCGTGGCTGTGCGACGCGCCGGCGGAGTTCGCCGGGATCAATTCGCGCAAGGAGCTGGCAGAAATGGAAGCTGAAATCCGTCAGGCAGTGAACGGCAGGCTGATGGCGGCGGGCGTGACGTTCATCGATCCCGCCAGCGCCTATATCGGCGAACAGGTCGAAATCGGACCCGATTGCGTGATCGGTCCCAACGTTCAGGTTCTCGGCAAGAGCCGAATCGGCTCGGATGTGCGGATCGAAGGCACTGCGTGGTTGCGCGACGTGACGGTCGGAGATCGGTGCCATCTGAAGCTCGGCGTGCGCGCCGAGGAGTGCGCAATCGGGCCGGATTGCGAGATCGGACCATTCGCCAATCTCCGCGCCGGCACCGAGCTGGAGGGGCACAACCGGATCGGCAATTTCGTCGAGACCAAGAAGGCGCGGATCGGGCGCGGCACCAAGGCCAGCCATCTCTCTTACCTCGGCGACGCGGTTATCGGACGCGAGACCAATGTCGGATGCGGTGTTATCACCGTCAATTACGACGGTTACGATAAGCATGAGACGCGGATCGGCGATCGATGCATGGTCGGATGCGACACGCAGCTCGTCGCGCCGGTGAAGGTCGGCGACGACGTCTACGTGGCGGCGGGGACCACTATCGTACGCGACGTTGCCGACGGCGCGCTGGTGATGTCGCATCATCCGCAGCGCGAGAAATCCGGATGGACCGCCGGCTGGCACAAGCGCCATCAGCGGCGCGATCGCGACGGCAAGCCGGCCGCCACGACTGAAAAGGACTGAACGATCATGTGCGGAATAATGGGATACGTCGGCCCCCGCGAGGCCTGCCCGATCCTGCTCGGCGGACTGGAACGGCTTGAATATCGCGGCTACGACTCGGCCGGAATCGCGACGTTGGCGGTCAACGACAAGCTCGAAATCCGCCGCGCAGTAGGCAAACTTGCCAACCTGCGCCGGCTACTCGGCGAGTCCCCGCTCGCGGGCAAAATCGGAATCGGCCATACGCGATGGGCTACGCACGGGCGCCCCTCCGAGGCGAACGCCCATCCGCACCAGGCCGGTCCGGTCGCCGTGATTCACAACGGTATCGTGGAAAATTACATCGAGCTGCGCGCCGCCTTGCTCAAGCGCAACCGCAAGCTCCGCTCCGAGACCGACACCGAGCTGATCGCGCATCTGGTCGAGGAGCACCTCAACCGGGGGCTCGAACTCACCGAGGCAGTCCGGATGGCGGTGCGGGAGCTGCGCGGCTCGTTCTCGATTGTCGTGCTGTCGGAGACCGAGCCGGACAAGCTGGTCGCGGCCAAAACCGCGACGCCGCTGGTGGTCGGCTTCGGCAAGGGCGAGAACTTCGTCGCGTCGGACATTCCTGCGTTGCTCGAACATACGCGCCGCGCGATGGCGCTCGAAGACGGCGAGCTGGCCGAAATCAGCGCCGACGCAGTTCGTGTGATGACCTTCGACGGCGCGCCGGTCTCGCGCGAGCCGCGCACGATCGAATGGGATGCGGTGGCCGCGACCAAGGGCGGCTTTCAGCATTACCTGCGCAAGGAGATCGGCGAGCAGACCCAGGCCTGGATCAATACGCTGGCCGGGCGCGCGACCGCGGGCTCCGCGACGGTCAACTTCGAGCAGGAGCTGCTGCCGCCCGGCGGTCCGCAAGCCGTCACGCGGATCGTGTTCGTGGCCGCGGGCGCGTCTTACATCACGTCGCTGGTTGGAAAGTTCATGGTCGAGGAGCTCGCCGGAATACCGGTCGAGGTCGATTACTCGCACGAGTTCCGCTATCGCCGTCCGGCGATCGATGCGCACACGCTGATCGTCGCGGTCTCGCAGTCCGGCGAGACCGCCGACACGCTCGCCGCGATGGACGAAGGCAAACTCCAAAGCTGCCATCTGATCGCCGTCACCAACACGATCGACTCATCGATGGCGCGCAAGGCCGATGCGCAGCTATACACGCGATGCGGTCCGGAGATCAGCGTCACCACCACCAAGTGCTTCATCACCCAAATCGAGGTCTTCTACTTGTTCGCGATCCATCTGGCGGCCCGGATGGGGCGGCTTTCCGAGCGCGAAGTGACCGAGATGCTCAAGCCGGCGTTCGCGATGCCCGCCCAGATCGAAACGGTCGTGGGCCTCGAGCCGCAGATCAAAAAGATCGCGCGCGACTACAGCAAGGCCCGCGACTTTCTTTTTTTGGGGCGCGGATTCAACTATCCGGTGGCGCTCGAAGGCGCGCTCAAGCTCAAGGAGATCTCGTACATCCACGCGGAGGGCTACTCGGCCGGCGAGATGAAGCACGGGCCAATCGCGCTGATCGACCAGGACATGCCGGTGGTGGTGCTGATCCCGCACGACGACCTGTTCGCGAAGACGCTGTCGAACTTGCGCGAGGTCGAGTCGCGCGACGGCAGGATAATCGCGGTAACCGATCGCAAGAGTTCCGAGCTCGAGAAGATCGCGCGCGACGTGATCGTGGTGCCAGCCACTCATCGGATGCTGACGCCGGTGCTGATGACCGTCCCGCTGCAACTGCTCGCCTATCATATCGCGGTCAGCCGCGGGACCGACGTCGATCAGCCGCGCAATCTCGCGAAGTCGGTGACCGTGGAATAGCCGGGACCGAGCGAAAGCTTGGGCAGGGGCGCGACCCCAAACGCGAGGGCGGCTGCGGCGTGATAACGCCGCAGCCGCCCTCCGAGTCACGGAGAAAAGATTCCCTTACGGCGCAGCTTTGGTCATCGCCTGGACCGTGCAGAACTGCTTGTCGACCGCGCCCATGTTGATGTACCAGCATTCGCGCTCAGGCGTGTGCTGTCCGGGAAGGTAGCACATCGAGGCATACCCGCTCTGCGTATCGTAAGAGCCCGCGCCTACCACGAACTCACGCTTGAAGGGATAGATCGCGACGCGAGCGTCCGGCACCGGCCGGTCGCGATAGGCCAGCCAGTATATATGCGTCCGCCAGAGCTGGCCGCGTTGGTCGTAGGTGTCGGTGTAGGGCGGGAACCAGACTTCCGCGTCGAGATAGACCACCGTCCTGGCTTCCAGAGCGCCGCTGGCCTGCCCGACTCCGCGCCGCGGCGAGGCCTCGACCACATACATGTGCCGCATCTCCCAGTTCTCGGGACAGGCGCTGGCTCCACCATCGTAAGGGCAGGTCACTTCGGGCGAATGGACCGCATGGACGCAGGCGAGCATCTCCTTCTCACCGAGGAATTTGAAGTTGTACTCCTCGGTTTTGGGGTTGTAGCCCGAGTAGTGGTCGGGATCGTAAGTCTGCGCACCGGTCGCGGTGCTCAGGATGGACTCGCTGAGCCGGCGGATGCGGCGGCTGCCCGGCGTCCACTCCCAGCTATCATCGCCCCTATTCGGGTCGCCATAGCGATAGCGAATCAGTCCCTCGCCGCGCGAATCCTCGGGAGCTATAAGCGGATACAGCGCGAACATCCAGAGCCGATTGCTGACCTTGAAGTCGGGGTCGATCGGAGTCGGCTCGACTTCGGTCCGGCCGACCAGGTTGTAGCCCGCGTAGTGACCGACTTCGATGTTGTCGATGATGTGCTGCGCACGACCGGGCGCTATGTACTCGCTCTGACAATCGAAGAACCGCAGGTCGTAGTCGTCGCTCTGGAGCGGACGGAAGACGTTGTTCCAGAACAGCTTGGTGGCTACGTACGGATCGTTGACGTCAATCAGCGGGAAGGGCTGGCCGGCGGCGTAGCCGACGAGGCTGCGATGGTCGTCGCTGAGCCGCACCTGCGCCGAATACTTCTCGGTCGCTTCTTTGTAGGGTGGCGGCCAATCTACGCGGTCGCTCGACACGATATTCATCCGCATGTCGTGTTTGACCATGTAGTAGACACCGGGTGAAACGAGATCCTTAACCTTGTCCGCGTTCTGCGCGGAGACTACGTCCCCGGGCTTGACCCCGGCGGCCTGCGCACTCGCACCGAGGATCAAGACCGCGAGAAAAAAGGTTGCCGCGCCGAAGACGGCTCTAGAAACCTCGCGTTGAACCATTACATAATCCTCCCAAGGGTGAAAAAATCCCCTCCGCATAAGCCTGGCTAAGCCCCTAGCACGACAAACACCTAACGTTCAAGCGGAGTTCCGGCGGAGATACGCGAATTGGAGTTCTGAGGCCTGAAAATCGGACGAATCCAGCGGCCTGCGCTATTCGTAACGCAGCGCGTCGATCGGGTTGAGCATCGAGGCTTTCCGCGCCGGATAATACCCAAAGAAGACCCCCACCGCGGCGGAGAAAACGAAGCCGCCGACGATCGCGACCGGTGAAATCAACGTCGGCCATCCCGCCAGCGCCGAGATCGTCTTGGAGGCCACCACTCCGAGCAGGATTCCCGCCACACCGCCCAGCACGCTCAGCAGCACCGCCTCGACCAGGAACTGGAGCATCACATGGATCCGGCGCGCCCCGATCGCCATCCGGATTCCGATTTCGCGGGTCCGTTCGGTTACCGACACCAGCATGATATTCATGATTCCGATTCCGCCGACCAGCAGGGAAATCGAGGCGACCGCTGCGAGCAACAGGGTCATCACGCGGGTCGCGCTCTCCGAGGCCTGCGCGATCTCGTTGAGGCTGCGGACGGTGAAATCGTCATCCTGTCCGGGCTGAATCCGATGCCGTTCGTGAAGCGTCTTCTGCACCTGATCCATCGCCACGTCGACCAGTTCGCCGCTCTTGGCCTTCACGAACATCATGTTGACCACGCCGGAGATTTTGAGCGGGCTTCCGAACGGGCTGATGATCGCGGCGCCGGACTGGTACATCGCGCTGTTGGCGTTGGTGACGGGCACGTTGATGTAGGGATTCAACACCGGATTGGTCGATCCGGTCGTGGCGGAAGAGACCGCGCCGCTGACCTGCGAGGTGCCGAGCACCTTGCGCTCGGCGGTAGCGAACGGCAGCAGGACGACGTCGTCCTGATCCTGGCCGAAGTTGGACTGTCCCTTTATCGCGAGCACGCCCACCACGCGCAACGGAAACCCCTTGACCCTGATCGTGGCTCCGATCGGATCCTGATCCTCACCGAAGAGGTTGAGCGCCACCGTGTTCCCGAGCAGGCAGACGTTGGCCGCGTTGCGTTCTTCCGCTTCGGTAAATCCGCGTCCCTCCGCGACCTCCCAGTCGCGGACCGCCAGATAGCTCGACGTGGTTCCGTTGATGCTGGTTCCCCAGTTCTTGTTGCCGTTGATGACCTGGGCGTTCTGCCGGTCCATGTAGCTGACCAGCGCCGTGGCCGATGACTGGCTCTTGATCGCCTCGGCGTCGGCGACGGTCAGCGTCGAGCGGCTGCCATAGCCGATACGGACGCCGTTGGACGTGGTCGCGCCGGGCAGGACGACCAACAGGTTGGTACCGAGGCTCGCGATCTGCTGCTCGACCGCAAACCGCGCGCCGTCGCCGATCGCGACCATCGCGATCACCGCCGCGACGCCGATAAATATCCCGAGCATCGTGAGCGCGGCCCGCATCTTGTTGCGCCGGAGCGCCCGTGCAGCAGCTCCCAGAGCCATCGTACCGAAATCCCACACCAGTCTCAGGGCGCCCGCCTCGCGGGCCACCAGGCCGCCGTTGCCGGACGCTGCGGCGGCCGCCGCCACCGCGGGAGCGGCCGACTTGCGAGTATCCGATACGATGACGCCGTCCTTGAAGGTCACCACGCGATCGGTGTAGGCGGCCACGTCCGGATCGTGCGTCACGACGATCACCGTGATGCCCTGGTCGCGGTTGAGATGGCGGATGAACTCCATGATCTCGGCCGAGTTCGTCGAGTCGAGATTTCCGGTCGGTTCGTCGGCGAGCAGGATCAGCGGCTGGTTGACCAGCGCGCGCGCGATCGCGACCCGCTGCTGTTGCCCGCCCGATAGCTGGTTGGGCATGTTCTGCTCGCGCCCGGTGAGACCGACCATCCGCAGCAGCTCAGAAACGCGATTGCGGTCTTCGCCGGTGCGCGTGGAATAAAAGAGCGGCAACTCAACGTTCTCGCGCGCGCTGGTACGCGCCAGCAGGTTGAAGCTCTGAAAGATGAACCCGATTTGGCGGCTGCGAATCGCCGCCAGCGCGGTCTCGTCGAGTTGGGCCACGTCCTCGCCGTCGAGCAGGTAGCGGCCGCTGGTCGGCAGGTCGAGACATCCGAGCATATTCATCAGCGTCGACTTGCCCGAGCCCGACGCGCCCATCACCGCGACGAACTCGCCGTGCTCGATGGTCAAGTTCACGCCGTTGAGGGCGTGCACGTCGACGTCGCCGAGATGGTAGGTCTTGGTAAGATCGCGAATTTCGATGACCGCGGCCATCGGAGAACGCTCAGTGGGGCAAGTGCCCGCCGCCCATCCCTCCCCCAACGCCGGGCAGTCCGGACGACTGAGAGGCGGACTTGACGACCGGATGAATTTCGTCGGTCACGACCAGGTCGCCCGGTTTGAGGTCGCCGCTCAGCAGCTCGACGTTGGTCCCATCGTCAAGGCCGGCAGTTACCTTGACGGCCTTGATTCCCGCGTCGTCCAACACCCAGACGCGCCGGTTGCGCCGCGAGCGCTTGGCGTCCGACTCGGCGTCGTTGTGGGCAGCGCCGTGCTGTGCGCCGTTGCGCTTGGGGGAGAATCGCAGCGCGTCCATCGGGACGCGAATCACGTCATCGCGCCGCGCTGTAACGATGGTCGCGTTGGCCGTCATCCCGGGCTTGAGCAGCAACTCCGGATTGTCGACATCGACCACGACGTCATAGGTGACCACGTTCTGGACGGTGATCGGAGCCTGGCGCACCTGGCCGACGACGCCGTCGAACCCGCGGTCGCCGTATGCGTCGACCGTAAACTGGGCGTGCTGTCCGATCTGCAAGTCGCCGATATCGGACTCGCTGACGTTGGAATCGACCTGCATCTTGGTCAGGTCCTTGGCGATCAGGAACAGGGTCGGAGTCTGGAAGCTCGCCGCGACCGTCTGTCCCACGTCCACGTTGCGCGAGACGATAGTCCCGTCAACCGGAGAGACAATATTGGTGTAGTTGAGGTTGAGCTGAGCGTTCTGCAGGCTTGCCTGCTGTTGTTCGATCGCCGCTTTATCGAGATCGACCTGCGCAACCGCCTGCTCATAGACGCTGTGCTGACTGTCCAATTGATCTTGCGAGACTACGTTCTCGGGAAGCAGTTTGAGGTCGCGTTCGTAGGTGAGCTTCTGGTAGGCGAGGTTGGCCTGGTCCTTTTCCAGTTGAGCTTTGGCGTTGGCGACCGCCGCAGTCTGGAGCGCCACCTGCGCCGCGAACGGGCGCGGGTCGATTTTCGCGATCAACTGGTTGGTTTTGACCGGCGAGTTGAAATCGACGTAGATCGCCTGAATCGGCCCCGAGACGTAGCTCCCAACCTGCACCGTCGTGACCGGATTCACCGTGCCGGTGGCCGTGACCGCGCGTACGATCGAGCCGCGGGTAACGGGCTCGGCGATGTACTTCGGCGGGGACGAGCGCCCGGCAAGGAAGTACCAGCCAATCGCCGCCACAATCAGGGCGGGGACGAGCACTCGGAGCACTATTTTTCGCATCGCAGGAGAGTATACGTCCCGGCCGCGCGCGCGGCGACGGATTGACCGGAATCCATAGTATATGTCTGCCTATTAGACGCTCCAAGCGCTTGGCGGTTTCAACTGCGCCGATTTAGACGGGCTCTCCGGAGGGTCAGGAGGTTTTGAAAGTCATGCCCCAGCTATCCCCGCTTGGCGGAATCAAGGTAATCGATCTGACGCGCTACCTGGCAGGTCCGTTCTGCACGCAGACTCCTCGGTGACTATGGCGCCGAGATCTTCAAGATCGAGCCGGTGCGAGGCGCGCGCTCGGAGCTCGGGGACACCGGCGGCGTCGATAGTTATTTTTTTCTGAGTGCGAATCGATCGAAAAAGAGCGTCCAGATCGATCTCAAGAGTGCCGCAGGCCGGTCGCTGCTGAAACGGCTGGTCGATTCGGCCGACGTCGTGGTCGACAACTTCCGCCCGGGCGTCATCGATGCGATGGGCCTGGGCTACCCGGAACTGGCCGCGCGCAATCCGCGAATCATCTGTTGCACCATCTCCGGCTTCGGCTCGACCGGGCCGCTGCGCGACTTTCCCGGCTTCGATCAGATCGCGCAGGGGATGTCGGGACTGATGAGCGTGACGGGCACCGCGGAGAGCGGACCGACGCGGGTCGGAATCGCGATCTGCGACCTGCTCGCGGGAATCTTCGCCGCGCAGGGAATTCTGCTCGCGCTTCGAAGCGCGCCATCGCACCGAGCGCGGCCAGCGGGTCGAGACTTCGCTGCTCGAATCGATGGTGAGCATTCTGACCTGGTCGGCCGGCATCTATTTCGAGACCGGCAAGACCCCCGCGCCGCAGGGCAACCATCATCCGCTCTCGTCGCCTCACGGCGTATTCATGGCGGCTGACCGCCGGTTCAATATCGCGGTTGGCAATGAAGCGATGTGGGCGAAGTTCGTGAATGTGATCGGACGGCCCGAGCTGAAGGCCGACGAGCGCTTCAAAAGCGTCGTGCTCAGGATCCGCAAGCGCGCGGCGCTGACCGATGAGATCGATCGCGCGCTCAAAACTCATCCGGCCGACTACTGGATCGAGCTGCTCAATCGCGAGGGAATTCCCTCGGGGCCGATCCTGACGATCGAAGAGATGTTCAAGCATCCGCAAATCGCGGCGCGCGAGATGCTGCTCCGGCTCGACCATCCGGCGCGCGGCACCTTCATGACCACGGGCTTGCCGGTGAAACTGTCGGAGACCCCGGGCAAAATCGCGCGCCCGCCGCTGGCCGGCGAGCATACGCACGCAGTGCTCGCATCGCATGGGATTGATGAGGCGGAAATCGAACGGCTGCGCGCGGCGGGAGTGATCGGCTGACCCTGCTCCCAGACCCTGTTAATCCCTCGCCCGCATTGCCGCGGGAGAGGGCAAGCGGCGCGATCAAACCGCTCTCGTCATCGTTGCTTTTCGCGACGCGCGGGTGAGGGTACCGACACGGTATTTTTCGTGCGCCACTCTCACGAGCCGAGGTACCGCTCCAGATCCCGCTCGGCGAGGATGCCAAGCTTCTTAGCGCGGCGGCTCCAGTATGCCTGTATCGCGCGGAATTCGCCGTTCAGGCGCTGGGCTCTGGCAATCCGAAGAGCATCCTGAATTATGGCGCTCAAGGTCTTGCCTTCGGCTCGCGCCGTCCGCTCAGCATCGCGGGCCAGTTCTGCCGAAAGCGAGACCGTTTTCCTTACGGCGGTAGCAGTCATGAAAGTGAATCCTACTGGGATTCAATCATGCCATAACGCGCGCGATGTTCCAGCCCCAACGCGTCAGACCTCCCACCACTCTCCGTCATTTGCCTGCTGCACATTCGGGAAGAACCTCTCAAAACGTTCCGGAGCGAAACTGTGAATCGGCACCAACCGCTTGGGATCTAGTGCTTGCACCAGCCTCTTTAGGTCAGACACGCTTGCATGCCCGGACGTATGCTGCACCTCAAACGCGATGCCTCGATCCTTGCACCAGCCTCGTAAGTCGAACCCGCCTCGCTCCAGATATCCCGGCCAGAGCGAATAAAAGAGCTTCGCCCTTGACAGGGAGTTCCGGAAGTCCCAGGCCATCGAAGGCCGGAAGATCACAGTCAGTTCGCCGCATCGCCTTGCGATCTCTTCCGGGTAGATCCGGCGAGGATAGTAGGGCGCCACAAGCTCGAAGCTACGTTCTCTGATGATTTTTCGCTTCATCGCCGAGGGCAGAAAAACTCGCAAATCTTCGCCGCGTGGACTCGGCAAACTCTTCCGGCCCAGCGCGTCGAGAATATGCGCCAGGTAAAGGTCCGCCACGAAGGTCCTTCCGGTGCGTTTGCTTGCGCGAAAGAAGGTCACGAACCGATCGATGTTCTGCGCTGAGAAATATGCCAGCGCCAATCCGGGCGTCGTTCTCATGCTTTTGGCAATTCGCTCTTCCAGCTCGCTTTCCGAGCTTACCGCTTCCTTCTCGCCTTCCCTGCCGATGGTAGTTCCTTCCATGAGCAGAACGTCGATGCTCTTCGGAGCGGACTTGAGAAATTTCTCGAACAGCGATGCTTTGCGGCCATGGCCTCGCAAGTCCGCAGTATAGAAGAGGCTCCGGCCGTCGCTCTGAACGAGAAAGGAATAGGCGTCGAAAGCAGAGTGGTCATTAAGAAAAGGTGTTATCCGGAACGGTCCCGCTTCGAATGGAACCCTGTGCTTGTAATGTGTGACGTTACCGAACGTCATTCCGAAAGACCCAAAGGGCATCGCGGCGCGCAGAATCTTTTCCGCTTCGCTCCCGATGAAGATGTGCGTGTCGGGCCTTGTCTTTTGTATCAGTCCGTAGTGATCGAAGTGTGGGTGCGAGACGACGATTCCGAGAAAATCAGGATCGCTGCCGCTTAGGCCGTCGATCTGCGGCAATCTCACGCTCGCCGGGTCTGGCGCGGTCAGCGGCATGCCCATGTCGAGGAGCAGCGTCTTCCCGCCAGAAGCCAGTTCGATGCAGTTGCCGCCAACCTCCTTGGTGCCCCTGTGTATGCGGACGTGCATCGAGCTTTCACTGGGTACGGGCGTTTCGGATTTCGTGGCCGAATCTTGCAACTTGCTCTCGGCGCGAAATCCGACTTGGATCGCCGGATAATATCATCCGAGAGCCACCGACCGCTTTGAGGAGTTTTCCTGAAACCCAACTCCGCGGACTAGGCCGTCGGCACTTCCTTTGAGAATCACTCGGTCATTGAAAAGGCCCTCCAACTTCTTAGCCACTGCTTGCGCACCTGCCTTCTGTTCAGCATCAAAGCCAAAGACAACCAAGTGCGGTTGCGTGTCGATTTCGAGCTCGGACGAATCGATCACTTTTTCTAGAAAGCGTCGGCGGGCGCTACGAGTCGGCACACAATCCCATTGCAGCATGTCCGAACAGTGCTGCCGGTAGGCCACTTTAATCGCCTCTTTGTGACTTTCGAGTAGTCTTCTGTACTCCTCGATCTGCTTCGCGACCCTGGGACGGGCGCGCGACCTCAACTCCTGATTGCTGAAGTGCTTTGCTTCGAAAAAGACGAGTCTGAGTGCTTCGCCACCGTCTTGGATAACGACGAAATCCATCCTTCGGTGCGAGGAGTTTTTGCGCGTGTCGGCTTCTGAAGCAGCTTCATCATCTTCTTCGGTCGAATAGTCATAAGCGCCAAAAGCGACTTCGATATCGATAACATTCGGATTCGCTGCGATTATCTCGCTCACCCCATGCTTCTCCTCACCTGCATACCGCTTACTGGCTCGTTTAACGAGACCTAGGTTGAGGAAATCGCGAACAAAGGGATCAACGCCGGCCGGCCGCTGGACGCTGCCGTCCACAACCTCCCAGGAGGATGGCTTTAGGTCGGGCTTCAACAAGTACTTGTAGTGAACCTTCCCTTTGAGCCGACCGTCACTGAACTCCAGCTTGAGTAAACAATTTCCTCGATAGTACGCACACACGCTTTGCCGGCGCGGTGCGACAAATACTTCTGGATCGTCTACTATCGATCTCCACCACCCGCCATGCTTATAAGCCGCGCTGAGGGCGGTGCCAAGGTCCTTCGAGAGCCCGCGCTTTAGAATTTCCAACTCTTTGCTCCTTTGCGGTCAGGGCTTTCGGTACGGTTCTATTGGCAGCCCGCCCTCGATGAAGGTGCCGTCCTCGTCGCCTACCACCACGTTGATGGACCACATATCATTTCCAGCGGAGTCCACAAAGGGCGCGGCGCTGAGGTAGCGTGCTTCCCCGGGCTTGAACTTCAAAAGCCCTTCCCTTTCCAGCAACTGCTCAAAGTCTTCATCCGAGGCGGTCTCAAGGCCGACCTGCGAGAGGAAGAACGTAAGTATCGAAACCTGGTCCTGGCACCAGTATTCTCCGCGAAATGGCCGGCCGTCGCTCAGAATGCCTTCCTGCCATCCGACGTTCGAGCGCATCGTTCTCCGGAGTCTTCACAAAATTCGGTTTAATGGTCGAACGGTCGGGACGGGGGTAGGTTTGACTGGATTTCACGCGCAGGGCCTTCTCACAGCCACTCGGAACCGCCCGGAGGGCCAGTTGTCACGCCCTCTCCGCGAGCCCGGGCGGGACTCCTACCCAGAGCCTAACCGGACGAGATGCGCGATTTACTCGCGGGCGTCGTAACGATCCGGGGACTCCGTCGGAGCCCTCACCCGCGCCGCGCGGAAAGACAGTGTAGAAGTTTGCTATCGATCGCGCGGCTTGCCCTCTCCCGCGGCAACGCGGGCGAGGGACAGAAAACGACCCTCAAAGTGATCTTGGTGGAGGAGTGCGATCGCTTCGGCCAGGTTCTCGCGCGCTTCATCCTTGGTCCGGCCCTGACCGTTTGCCCCAGGGATTTCGGGGCAGTAGGCGACGTACCATTCGCCGTCGCGCTCGATCACTGCGGTAAATTCGTTTCTGATCCCGCGCGTCCCGGAGATTACGTTTCCTGCTCGACGAAGTTTTCGAGGTTGCGCGAACGGCTGGTCTGACGCAGCTTGCGCAGCGCCTTGGCCTCGATCTGGCGGATTCGTTCGCGAGTGACCGCGAACTGCTTGCCGACTTCCTCGAGCGTGTAATCGGTCTTCTGCCCGATTCCGAAGCGCATCCTGAGGATCTGCTCCTCGCGCGGCGTGAGCGTCGCGAGCACCTTGCGGGTCTGCTCGCCCAGGTTGCTGTGGATCGCGGCCTCGACCGGTGAAGGCGCCAGCTCGTCCTCGACGAAGTCGCCGAGCGAGCTTTCCTCTTCGTCGCCGATCGGGGTTTCGAGCGAGATCGGCTCCTTGACGATCTTCAGCACCTTCTGGACCTTGTCGAGCTGCATCTCCATCTGCTCGGCGATTTCCTCGGGCCCCGGCTCGCGCCCCAGGCGCTGAACGAGCAGGCGCGTCACGCGCAGCAGCTTGTTGATGGTCTCGACCATGTGCACCGGGATTCGGATCGTGCGTCCTTGATCGGCGATCGCGCGCGACATCGATTGCCGAATCCACCAGGTCGCGTAGGTGGAGAACTTGTAGCCGCGCTGGTATTCGAACTTGTCCACTGCGCGCATCAGGCCGATGTTGCCTTCCTGGATCAGATCGAGGAAGCCCAGGCCGCGATTGGTATAGCGTTTGGCGAGGCTCACGACCAGGCGCAGGTTGGCCTCGGTCAGCTCCTTCTTGGCGCGGCGGCTTTTGTCCTGGCCGGCGGAGACCGTCTCGAGCGAGCGCGCGAAATCCTCGCCGCTGGTCTTGACGCGCTTCTCGGCGGCCTTCATCATCCGCTGCGCTTCGCGGATTCGGGCCGCGATGTCGAGCAGGTTCTCGCGCGTGCCGTTCACCTTGAGGACGTGACGGCGGTCCTCGGCTTCACCCGCTTCCTTGATGAGCTGGGTCTTGGTTCGGCCGGTGGCTTCCTCGTAATGCTGGATGAGGCGCTGGGAGCCGCGATACTCGGCCAGCAGGCGGCGCATCTCGGCGATCGCCGCTTCCATCACGCGGCGCGAGAGTCCGATTTTCTCCAGCTCCTTGCGGATCCGATCCTTGTAGCGAAGCCGCTTCTTCTCGAGCCTGGGCTTGCGCCGGGGGCCGGGCCGCGCGGCCAGTTGCTCGTCGGCATCTTCGAGCTTGCCGCGCAACTCCTTGAGCTTGCGGGTGGCCAGGTACAGCTTCTTGCGCTGCTTCTCGTCGGCCTCGGGGCCGCGCTCTTCATCGGGATCGGCCGGTTCCTCGGCGGCCTCCTCGAAAATGTCGCGCAGGTCGGCCTCGCCGGCTTCGACCCCCTCGCCCAGGCTGATCACGAAATCGAGCGTGATGGGCGAGTTGAGGATTTCGGACTCGACCTCGTTCTCCCCCGCCTCGATCCGTTTCGCGATCTCGACTTCCTGCTCCCGCGACAGGAGCTGGAAGTTGCCCATCTCCTTGAGATAGAGGCGAACCGGGTCCGACGACTCGCCGAGCGAATCCGCGGGAGTCTCGGCAACTTCCTCGGCTTCTTCCTTGGCCTCCGGCTCCGCCTCGGCGTCGGTGGTATCCGCGGTCGGAACCTCGTCGAGAATCTTGATGTCGAGATCCTCGAAGCTGTCCAGCGCCGCGCGAAGATCGGTCGGCGAGGCGACATCCTGAGGCAGGAAATCGTTGACCTGGTCGAAAGTCAGGTAACCCTGCTCACGACCAAGGTCGACCAGACTGCGGAGGTCTTTACCTTCGTACTTTTGCTTCATGCCGCAACAACTTCCGTCCCTTATGGGGTCGGCCCGAGGAGTGGGGCGCGAGCATCGGCAATCGAACTGGCCGCACGCCGGGCCTCGATTGCCTGGTCAAAAGCAGCGAGCATACGAGTGGAAGAGCCCGAAACACTGGACGATATGCCGTTCCCGCCTACCAGTCAAACAAAAATCGTATTGCCCAGCATCGCCAGCCGCCTGGAAGCGCCGGAGCCTTTCGCATCCTCGCTTCCGCCTTCCCTCACTATTTTATTATACGCACGAAATGTCTCGTCCGCTTCCTGACGCAGACTCGCCTCTTGACGGATAGCGAAGAAATAGCGAAACTATGGCCATGAACGCCGTCGAAGTGCTCCCCTTCCCGGACAGCGCGCGCCCGCCCCTGCCGACCATCCGCGATGTCGAGTTCGTCGAGATGCCGGTGAAACAGATCCTCAACCGATGCGACAGTCCGCGGATGCCGTTCCGATGGACGATCAACCCGTACCGCGGATGCGAGTTCGGATGCGTCTACTGCTACGCACGTTACACCCACGAGTTCCTGGAACTGCGCGACCCGATCGACTTCGAGCGGCGGATTTTCGTCAAGCGCATGGCAGCGGAAGTGCTCGCGCGCACCTTGTCGCGAACCCCGATCGGATCGGATCCGATCGCGATCGGCACCGCGACCGACCCTTACCAGCCGGCGGAGCGGAAGTTCGGGCTGACGCGATCGATGCTCGAAGTCTTTGCGCAACTGGGCGGGCTAAGCCTTTCGATCACAACCAAGTCCGGCCTGATCGCGCGCGACACAGAGTTGCTGCAAGCGATCAATGCGCGTTCGAAGCTGTCGGTGAACTTTTCGATCATCACGCTCGACCGGCGCTTGCAGCGGATTATCGAGCCGCGCGCGCCGCGTCCGGCGCTGCGGCTGCGAGCGCTCGCCGAACTGAGGGCGGCGGGAATCCGATGCAATGTCCTCGTGATGCCGATCATACCCGGCATGACGGACGCTCCGGCACATATCGAGGCGGTCATCCGCGCGGCCCGGCGCGCAGGAGCGAGCGGAGTCTGGTGGCGATCGCTGTTCCTGAAGCCCGCGGCGGCGCGGCGATTCATCCCGTTCGTCGCGGAGAATTTCCCCCATCTGAGGAAGCGAATCGACGAGTTTTACGGGCGCTCGACCTACGCGCCGCGCTCCTACGACGAGCACCTCGGCGTCCTGTTCGACCGCCTGAGAAGAAAGCACGGCTTCGCGCCCGACGCGGAACGCCATCCGCAGGCAGCACCGCCCGCAACGCGCCCCGCGCTGCAGTTGAGCCTGGGCGTCGGATAGCCGCCCGGCACACATCCGCTTGATGGATCGACACCGAGGCACCACGACGATAGTGTTGCCATCGAGGGTAGCTAAGTGAGAAAGAAGGCGAGCCGACGCCGGGTGAGAAGCCGGCGCGTGAGCATCAGCGTCCGGCCGGGAGTCGTCAAGCGCGTCAGTTTGGCGGCAGCCAAGCGAGAGATGACAATCGTCGAGTATCTGCGGGGCGCCGTTGAAGAGCGCCTGCGCGAAGACTTAACTGGCGATCGTGAACGCACGATCAGCATGACCGCCAAGACCGACCCTGTACTGGCGAAGCTCTGGGACAACCCCAAGGACGCCCGGTATGACAGGCTATGATCGTGGCGATGTCGTTCTGGTCAGTTTCGTGTTCTCGGACGAATCCGGGGCGAAGTTGCGCCCCGTGCTGGTGATCAGTTCTGCTGACTACAACCGCGGCCGCCTGGAGCTTGTAGTGGTTGCGATCACCTCCAACGTTCGCCGCCGCCTGTTCGGCGATCACTTCGTCGCGGATTGGAAGAAGGGCGGCCTACTTTTCCCGTCAGTGGTGACCGGCATCTTTCGGACGGTGAGGCGCGAGATGGTCGAGCGGCGGCTCGGATCGCTCACCCGACGCGATTTGCACGCCGTGGAGAACAATCTCCGGAAGTCGCTCGATCTCGCGGCGGACTGAAGAACCCTCAAGCCAAACTGATTCGGGGACTGTCGGGAATCCTTTGGTGCGCGGGGCGGGACTTGAACCCGCACGGTATTTCTACCACGAGCCCCTCAAACTCGCGTGTCTGCCGTTCCACCACCCGCGCGATACCCTCGCTCTAACCCGCTACTTCGGCGCCGGAGCTGGAGCTGCCGGCGCGGGCGCCGGGATTGCCGGGTTCGGGACCGGCTTCGGCACCGTGTGCGCCATCACGCTCTTGGGCCGCGACGATCCCTCGAAGAGGCTCCCCGTGGCGCGGCGGGTCGAGGCGTAAGCCAGGTAAATCGAGGTCGCGAAGAATATCACCGCGAGCCCGCTGGTCAGCTTGGTAAGGAAATTACCTGCGCCGCTGGAGCCGAACAAAGTCTGGCTGGAGCCTCCGAACACCGCGCCGATATCGGCGCCCTTGCCCTGCTGGAGCAGAACTACGATAACGAGCGACACGCACACCAGCGCGTGAAAGCCAACAATTATTGATACCAATTTCGCCTCGTTTCTCTCGACGGAGCCTCTCAGCCCCCGGGCGGAGCCTTCAGCCGATGTCCGCTCTCACGATCCGGCTGAAAGCTTCGACCTTCAAGCTTGCTCCACCGACCAAAGCCCCGTCAATATCGGGCTTGGACAGGAGTGAGTCAACATTGTCGGGAGTGACGCTGCCCCCGTAGAGAATCCTGACTTCGTGGCCCGCTGCGCCATGGCGATCCTTGAGCGCGCCTCGAATCGCCCTGTGTACCATCGCGGCCTGCTCGGGCGTGGCGTTGCGGCCGGTTCCGATCGCCCACACCGGCTCGTACGCCAGCGTGACCGAGCCCAGATCCGATTCCGCGACGCTCTCGAGCCCGTTCTGCAACTGGCCCAAGACGACCGCGAGCGCGCGGCCGGAATCGTGTTCGGCCTGGGTCTCGCCCACGCACAGGATCGGATGAAGCTGATGGCGCAGTGCGGCGATGACCTTTTTGTTGATGAACTCGTCGGCCTCGCCGAAGATGTGGCGGCGCTCCGAATGGCCTACGATCACATAGCGCACACCCAGAGCCTTGAGCATCGGCGCCGAGACCTCGCCGGTGAACGCGCCCTTGTCCTCGAAGTGCATATTCTGCGCGCCGAGCGCGATCCTCGAACCGGCCAGCGCCTGCGCCACCGCCGCAATCGCGACGAACGCCGGCGCGACCATCACTTCGCGCGAGCGCGCCAGCTCGTCGAGGTCGCGATCGATCTCCGCGCGGAGCGCGGCGATCATATGCCCGGCCTCACGCACGGTGAGGTTCATCTTCCAGTTCCCGGCGATAAGCTTTTTCCGCGTCATGGGGGGCTTGTTCATCGTCCGTTTATCGCTCAAGCGCCTTGACGCCCGGAAGCTCGCGCCCTTCGAGATATTCGAGCGTCGCGCCGCCCCCGGTCGAAATATGGGTGAACTTGCAGGCCCACGGCTTTCCCGCGACGGCCGCGGCGGTATCGCCGCCGCCGAGCACGCTGTGCGCGCCGCTTTCGGCTAGAGCCTCGCCGACCTTGAGCGTGCCGGAGGCAAACGCCGGCAATTCGAAGAAGCCCAGCGGTCCGTTCCAGACCACGGTCCTGGCGCCCGCAAGCCGCGCGATAAAGTCCTCGACCGTACGCGGGCCGATGTCGAGTCCCATCATCTCGGCCGGGATCTCGCTTACGACCTCGCCTTCCGCGCCGGGCTCGGGCGCCGCCGCGACGACATGATCGATCGGCAAAACGAAGCTCACGCCCTTGGCGGCCGCCTCGGCCATCAGGGCGCCCGCCAGATCGACCTTGTCTTCCTCGACGCGCGATCGGCCGACGCCGGCGCCGTTCGCCTTCAGGAACGTGTAGGCCATCGCGCCGCCGACCAGGATCGTGTCGACCTTGCCGAGCAGATTGCGGATCACGCCGATCTTGTCCGAGACTTTTGCGCCACCGAGTATAGCCACGAACGGCCGCGCCGGATTCTCGACGACGGCGCGCAAGGCGTCCAGCTCGCGCATCATCAGGAAGCCGGCGCCGCGCTCGCTCAGGAATCTGGTGACGCCGACGGTGGACGCATGGGCGCGATGGGCCGTGCCGAAGGCGTCGTTGACGTACACATTCTCGCCGCGCGCCAGCTCGTGCGCGAAATCGCGGTCGTTGGCTTCTTCCTCGCGATGGAAGCGCAGGTTCTCCAGCAGCATCGCGCCCCCCGGCGCCAGCGCTTGCACCATCCCCTGGGTAACGTGGCCGATACAGTCGGGCGCGAGCGCGACCTTCGCTTTGAGCGCGGCGCCGAGGTACTCGGCCACCGGCTTGAGGCTGAGTTCGGCCGTGCGTTCCTTGGGACGGCCAAGATGCGAGCAGAGGATCGCGGCGCCACCCTGACCCATGATGTACCGGATGGTATCGAGCGTGGCGTCGATACGGCCCGGGTCAGCGATCTTGCCGCCTTCCAGCGGAACGTTGAAATCGCAGCGCACCAGCACCTTTTGGCCGCGAAGCTTAAGGCGCGTGATCGGAACTACTGGCACGGCAGCGTGACCGGATACGATCGCGAATCAGAGCCCCCGGGCGACATAGGCCGTGATATCCGCGAGGCGGTTGGAGTAACCCCATTCGTTGTCGTACCACGAGAAAATCTTGACCAGCCGCTGGTCGATCACCTTGGTGAGCGGCGCGTCGAAGATCGACGAGTGGGGATTGCCGTTGAAATCGCTCGACACCAGCGGCTCTTCGACATACTGGAGAATCCCTTTCAGCTCGCCGCCGGCCGCGGTTTTCATCGCGGCGTTGATCGATTTGGCGTCGCAGTCGCGCTCAACGACCGCGGTCAGATCGACAATCGAGACGTTGGCGGTCGGCACCCGCACCGCGATTCCGTCGAGCTTGCCTTTGAGCGCCGGCAGCACCAGCCCAATCGCCTTGGCCGCGCCGGTCAACGTCGGCACCATCGAGAGCGCCGCCGCGCGCGCCCGCCGCAGGTCGTGATGCGGTCCATCCTGGAGCATCTGATCGGACGTGTAGGAGTGCACCGTGGTCATCAGGCCATGGACGATCCCGAAGCTGTCGTGCAGCACTTTGGCAACCGGCGCAAGGCAGTTGGTGGTGCACGAGGCGTTGGAGATCACGTGATGCTTACCCGGATCGTAGGCTTTGTGGTTGACGCCCAGGCATAGCGTCACGTCGGCGCCCTCGGCCGGCGCGCTGATCACGACCTTCTTTGCCCCGGCGCTCAGATGCATCGCGGCCTTGTCGCGCGCGGTGAAGAGCCCGGTCGATTCCACCACGGCCTTGACGCCCAGCTTCGCCCACGGGAGCTTCGCCGGATCGCGCTCGGCGAGCACCTCGAAAGCGCGGCCGTCGACCATTATCTGGTTGCCTTCGGTTTTCACCTGATGTTTGAGCGCGCCGTGGATGGAATCGTACTTGAGCAGATGGGCCAGCGTGCTCGCATCGGTGATGTCATTCACCGCTATGATTTGCAGATCCGGGTTGTCGAGCGCCGCCCGAAAAAACATCCTTCCGATCCGGCCGAAGCCGTTAATCGCGATTCTGGTCGCCACAGAAACGAGTCCTCCCCAATGAGCTAAGCCCCAAGCAGCTTGACCGAAACGTATCACTATACCACGTCGGTCGCATCATCGGCGCAAGCGGCGGTCGCGCCGCTACGCTCTGCTCCAACCTGCGTTGCCCACCACCGACAGGTACGGTTACTATTTGTATCCGGCGGGATGCTTATGCCCAATGCGGCGAATGGCCTTGGGGTGGTGGAGTTGTTGCTGGCGACGGGCCCGGTGGTCCAGGCCGTGCTCTATCTGCTGGTTGCGTTCTCGGTCGGCAGTTGGGGCATAATCATTTACAAGCTCTGGCAGATCTCGCTCGCGCGCCGCGAATCGCAGAAATTCACCGCCATCTTCTGGGAGTCGAAGAACCTCGCCACGATTCACACCGCGAGCCTCGGACAGAAACACAGTCCGGTAGCGCAGGTGTTCCGCGCCGGCTACCAGGAACTGCTGAGACTGACGCGCGCCAAACGCCAGGCCGTGGGCGCCGAGGGCGGCTTCTCGACCGAGCTGGGCGGGGTGGAAAACGTAACCCGCGCGATGAAGCGGCAAGCCAACGTGGAGTTGACCAAGCTGGAAGCCGGGATCACTTTTCTCGCCACCACCGGCTCGACCTGTCCGTTTATCGGATTGTTCGGCACGGTGTGGGGAATCATGACGGCGTTCCTCGGACTCTCGGCGGCTCATTCATCCAATATTCAGGCGGTCGCGCCCGGAATCGCCGAGGCGCTGATAACCACCGCAGTCGGCCTCGTCGCCGCGATTCCGGCCCAGATGTTCTACAACTATCTGACCTCGAAGACCCACGTGCTCGGGACCGACATGGAAAACTTCACCTCCGAGTTTCTCAATATCGCGGAACGTCATTTTCTGTCCTGAGGAGCAAACGTGGCTTTCGAAGCTGGAAGGCGCGGCTCGCTGGTTTCACAAATCAACGTAACGCCGATGGTCGACGTGATGCTGGTGCTCCTGATCATCTTCATGGTCACGGCGCCGATCATCCAGCAGGGAGTCGAGGTGAGCGTGCCCAAGGTCAGGGCGGCGGCGCTGCCGGGCGAGGAGCAGCAGTTCGTGGTTTCGATCACGCGCGCCAGCGAGATTTACCTCAATGACGCCAAGCTCAGTCCCGATCAGCTCACGGACAAGCTGCGCGCGATCGCGGTCGAGCGCCCCGACCGCCAGGTCTTCGTCCGCGCCGACGAGGAGGTTGCCTACGGCGTTGTGATCCGGACCATGGCTGCGATCAAGGCGGCCGGAATCCAGAACGTCGGGATGGTCACCGAGATGCCCGCCTCCGGGTCCGACCCGGCGGCGAACGGCGGCACGCATGGAGAGCCGCGACCGTAGCGGCGAGGGGCAGGCGTCGCGAACTGGCTACGTCGCGGCGATTCTGATCTCCGCGATCGGTCACG
This sequence comes from uncultured delta proteobacterium, assembly GCA_963749215.1. GTDB lineage: Bacteria > Desulfobacterota > Binatia > Binatales > Binataceae > CAVVMA01. The sequence continues at coordinate 137,655 of CAVVMA010000016.1, forward strand.
CCGCCCTGGCGCTGCTGGTTTTCTTCGTATTGCCACGCTATCTGAACCCGGCGCAGAGTCTGGCGCAGGTCTATTCGGTCAATCTGGTCGGCGGGCTTCCCGCCGGCGATCTCGGCACCCATCTGCCAAAGCTTTCCTCCGCATCCAACGAGCCACAACCGCCGCCCGAGACCAAACCGCCGCCTCAGGCCGAAGAGCCCAAGGTAGTCGCGAAGAATGAACCGCTGGCGCCCAACGAGGACAAGAACGCGATCGCGCTGAACGTAATCAGTTCGCCCACACCGGAGCCGACGCCCGCGCCCGCCCCATCCGAGACGCCGACCCCGGCTCCTGCGCCGACCCCGACTCCGGCGCCGGCTCCAACACCCGCTCCGACGCCCGCGCCTACTCCCACTCCTGCTCCGGCCGCCACTCCGGCGCCGACGCCTCAGGCGACTCCCGCGCCGGTCGCTATCGCGCCCGCCACGCCGCGGCCCAAACCCCATACCGCTCATCCGAAGCCCGTATCGCAGCCGTCGGTCGCGATCGCGCGAGCGGAGCGAACGCCTTCTATCCAGGAGCGGCTCAACAAGGTGCGCGAGCAACTGCTGGCTGAGCATCTCGCCAAGGGCGATGAGGAATCGGAAGAGGAATCATCGGAAGAGGAACCAGAGGAGAAGCCGGAGCATCCCGAGGAAGAATCGGGCGGCGGTCCGGTCGCATCCACTCACGCCAGCGAGGGCACTGGAGAAGGTGTCGGAGGTACCGCAACCGGTACGGGCGGGATTCAACAGGACCCCGAGTTTCTGCTCTACTATAAGGCGGTGGAGGAGAAGGTTAAGAAGGCCTGGAGTTTCTCCGGGGGAAACAGCGAGCTAGAGACCACGGTGAGCTTCTCGATCGGGTCGGATGGCAACCTGGCGGCGGTCAAGATAACGCAAAGCTCGCGCGATTCCGCGTTCGACGATTCAGTGATTCGCGCGATTCGCCGTGCCGCGCCTTTCAAGGCGCCACCCGAGAAGTTTCGTTCGCTGTTCGGCGAAGGTGTGGAGGCGGTGTTCAAACTCGGTGAAATGACTTCGTGACGAGGCAGTTCCCGCCCGGCGGCGCGCCGCGGGAGCATCGATGGACAATCCTCGTCGTCCGGCTACAAGGATGAAATGAAGCGGTTCGTATCGGAATTGGGGATACTTGTAACGATCATCGCCGCGGCGGCGGTGGCACGGGCCCAGAACGCGCCCTTCCCACCACCGCCGTCTGCGCCCGTGGCCGCGGCGCCGTCAGAGCCACGGCCTGAACCCGCCCCGGCTTCTTCTTCCGGCAAGATCCGGATGGAGATCGTCGGGCCGGGCTCGCAGCTCTCATCGATCGCGCTGCCCGAGCTCAAGAATCTCGGCGGCGACGACGTTCACGAAATTTCCGGCGCCTTCGTCGATACGCTTTCCCACGACCTCAAGCTTTCCGGCTACCTTCGCGTGGTCGATCCTCACGCCTACATTGAGGACTCGCAGGACTCGGGATACGAGTTGAGCCATTTCAACATGGCCGACTGGAGCGCGCTCAATGCCGACTTTCTGATCAAGGGCGCCGTCACCGTCAAGGAGAGCGACATTACGCTCGAAGCACGCCTGTACGACGTGGCGCAGCAGCGCCAGATGATGGGCAAGCGGTATACCGGCAGCGGCGACGAGGTCGCCCGGATGGGCCGGCGCTTTGCCGACGACGTTCTGAAGGCGATAACCGGCGTCGAGGGTCCGTTCGACGCCAAGATCGCTTTCGTGTCCACGCGCGCGGGCCGCTACAAGGAGATCTACACCGCCGCGATCGACGGTCAGGACGTCTTCAAGGTCACGAACAATCCGACCATCAATCTGTTTCCGGCTTTCGACCGCAGCACACAATATCTCCTCTACACTTCGTACAAGACGGGCAGGCCGGCGCTTTACCTGGCCGACCTTCACGCGCGGCACGAGCTTAGAATCTCGAGCTTCCTGGGCGTTCCGATGGAAGGCGCGCTCTCGCCCGACGCCCGCTATATCGTGGCGGCGATCGAGCACGGCGGGCTGACGGATCTCCACCTGCTCGATTCTACCGGGCGCGAGATTCGGGCCTTGACCGATGGCGGCCCGATCAACGTCAGCCCGGCGTTCTCGCCCGACCAGACCAAACTCGCCTTCACCTCCGATCGCTCAGGGTCGCCGCAGATCTACGTGATGGATCTGGGCGGCGGCGGCGAGCCTCGCCGCCTCACGTACAGCGGCGACTACAACACCAACCCGGCGTTCTCGCCCAAGGGCGATCGGATCGCCTATCAAAGCCGCGAAGAGGGACAATTCAACATTTACGTGATCGGCCTGAACGGTGGCGATCCCGTCCGCCTGACCGAGGGCGAGGGCTCCAACGAGTCCCCGTCGTGGTCGCCCAACGGCCGCTATATCGTGTTCAGCTCGACTCGCAGTGGGCGCGCGCATCTGTTTCTAATGCAGGTAGAAACCGGCAAAATCATTTCCGCGCTGTTGGAGGACAAGGGTGATGATACGAGTCCAGTCTGGTCCTGGTGGCTACCGGAGTAGAACCTCGCTTCTGGTCGGGGCTGCGTTGACCGTCCTCGCGGCAACCTGCCTTCTGGCGCTCGCCGGATGCTCTTCGAAAACAAAAGCCGGCGGCGGAGGCCCCGGCACCGGGACCGCAAATCCTCTCGGCGAGCAGACTATGGCCGGCAAGAACTCGCTGGAGCAGTTTCAGCAGAAGGGCACCTTGAGTGGAGAGCAGGGTCCGCTCACCGACATCCATTTCGACTACAATGGCTTCACGGTCCGCCCGCAGGACGGTGAGATACTGCGCACCAACGCGAGTTGGCTGAGCGAGCATCCCAAGTCCCACGTCCAGGTCGAAGGCCATTGCGACGAACGCGGCTCCGAGGACTACAATATCGCGCTGGGAGCCAAACGCGCCCAGGCCACCAAGGATTATCTGGTGACGCTGGGGGTCGCGACCGAGCGAGTTTCCACCATCAGCTACGGCAAGGAACTCCCGCTTTGCACCGACCACGACGAGAGCTGCTGGGCGCGCAACCGGCGCGCGCATTTCGTCGTTTCGGAGTAGCGGAGCCGCAGAAATGGCCGTGAATCGCTCGATCGCAATCCTGATCGCCGCACTCGCCGCAACCGCGCTGGCCGGATGCGGGCAGTCCGATATCGATCAGCTTAAAGCCGACCAACTGCAAATCCGCGGGATGATCGCGTCGCAGGACCAGCAGATCCAGGGGCTCGCGCAACAACTGCGCACCCAGCACGCCGAGATCGAGGAGATGTCGCACGGCGCATCCGGCAACCAGAGCACCGGCGATCAGCTCGCCGCGATGCAGGATCGTCTGAACAAGCTGGAGGCCTCGGTGAGCGCGATGCAGACCGGTACGATCTCCACGCCCGTTGCGGGCGCGACGCCCGCGGCGACGGCGCCGCCCTCGACGGTCCCGGTGGCCGCCGCAACGCCGGCCGCACCCACGACTCCCGATTGGCAGGCGGACCTCGACCAGGAGCTCGCCGCGCCGTCCAGCGGCCCGGGCGCAAAGTTGTACCGCGAGGGGTTACAGGCAATGAAGGAGGGCCAATATCAAGCTGCGGCCGCGAAATTCAGCCAGCTTCAGAAAAGGTTTCCCAAGTCTCCGCTCGCCGAACCAGCCGAGTACTTTTCGGCCAACGCGCTGTTCGAATCCGGCAAGTACGATCAGTCAATCCTGCAATTCAACGACCTCGTGATGCGCTACCCGAAAGGACGCTTCGCCAGCGCCGCGCTGCTGCGCGAGGCCGAGGCCTTTCTGAAGCTCAACGACAAGATCGACGCGCGCCTCACGTTGCAAAAGTTGATGGCCGATCACAGCGACAGTCCCCAGGCTTCGCCGGCGAACGAAATGATGAAGGACCTGCAGGGCTGATGCCGTTGCGGGTCCCCGCCGCCGCAGGGGCCGGGCCACGATGAAGATGGCGAAGGCGCGCCACGGTCTGCCGACGGAAATCATCCGCGATCTCGACGCGCTCAAGCCCCATCCGCGGCCCGTGGTGGCGCTCGGCAACTTCGACGGCGTGCACCTGGGCCATCGCGCGATCCTCAAGACCGCGATCGATTACGCCCACGCCGAACGCGGCACCGCCTTCGTCCTCACGTTCGATCCACTGCCCGCCAAGGTGCTGGCGCCGGCGCGCGCACCGCAGTTGATTCTGGCCCCGGAGGACAAGCTCGATCTGCTGCGCTGCTCCGGAATCGACGGCGTGATCGTGATCGATTTCACGCTCGAATTCAGCCGGCTCGAGCCGCGCGAGTTCGTGCGCGACTACATCCTGGGCAAGATCAACTCGCGGGCGGTGGTCGTCGGCCATAGCGTGAGCTTCGGACACCAGCGCGCGGGCAACGCGTCAGTGATGGTGGAGCTGGGACGCGAGTTCGGCTTCGAAGTGACGGTGGTCGGCCCGGTCAAGGCGGGCGGCGTCGAGGTCAGCTCGACCAAGGTCCGCGAGCTGATCGCGGCGGCCGACCTGAAAGGCGTGTCCGATCTTCTGGGTCGCTGCCATTTCCTTGGCGGACGCGTGGTGCGCGGGCGCGAGCGCGGCAGAAAGATCGGCTTTCCCACCGCCAACCTGGAGCCGGAAACCGAATGTATCCCGCCCGACGGCGTCTACGCGACGCGGGTCATCCTCGAAGACGGACTGTACGGGTCGATCACGAACATCGGGATGCGCCCGACCTTCGCGGAGACTCAACGCTCGATCGAAGCGCACATCTTCGACTTCGATCGCGATCTCTATGGGATGAGAATCAAGCTCGAACTGGTGGAACGAATCCGCCCCGAGCGCAAGTTCGACTCAGCCGCGGCGCTGAGCGATCAGATCGCGATCGACATCCGGCGCGCGAAGGAAATTCTCGGCTAGGCGACCTTGGTCTGCGCGGCGTCGGCCTCGCCCAGCACCCCGCGCAGATGCGCCGCGGCGCTCTCCGGCGGCACCGGATTGATATAGAAGCCGGTGCCGACTTCGAAGCCGGCGACCTTGGTGAGCGCCGGCGTGATCTCCAGATGCCAATGATAATGCGGGCTCTCCGCCTCACGCAGCGGCGCGGAATGGATAATATAGTTGAACGGCGGGTCGTCGAGCGCCATCTTGAGCGCGCTCAGCCCGGCCTTCAACGCCTGCGCGAGCGCGCGGTACTCAGCCGCCTGGACGTGCTCGAAGTGCGAGCTGTGGTTCTTGGGAATGATCCACAGCTCGAACGGGAAACGCGCCGCGAACGGACAGGCCACGATAAACCCTTCGTTCTCGAAGACCACGCGATGGCGGTCGTGGCTCTCCTGGTTCAGCACGTCGCAGAAGATGCATCGCTCCTTCAACGAGTAGTAGTCGCCTGCGCTGCGCAACTCCTGCTGCACGCTCAGCGGCACGATCGGAAGCGCGATTAGCTGCGAGTGCGGGTGCTCGAGGCTGGCCCCCGCCTCGGGACCGTGGTTCTTGAACACCAGCACATAGCGGAAGCGGTCATCCTTCGACAGATCGTGTACGCGATCGCGATACGCCCACAGGATCTCTTCGATTTGGCGCGCCGCGAGGTCGGCCATCCCGCGATCATGGTCGGGGCTGTCGATTACAACCTCGTGGGCGCCGATCCCGTTCATCAGATCATAGAGCCCGTCGCCGCGCCGGCCCGGTCCTCCTTCGATCCTGAGCGCCGGAAACTTGTTGGGTACGGCCCGCACCCGCCATCCGGCTTCATTGATCTGAGTCCCGGGCTCGCGATAGGAGAGCACCTCCGGCGGAGTCTGGGCCTCCATCCCGAGGCAGAAGGCGCAGGGAGGACCCTTGCGCTGGTGATGGTATCCGCTGAAGTCCGACGGGCGCTTGCCGCGCTCCGTGGACATTATGACCCATCGACCGACGATGGGATCCTTTCTTAACTCAGGCATTGGGGCCCTTCCTCTAAACTCCCCCACACTTCATTTACTGTGCTTTCCCGCCAAATGCCAGCAGGGGGGCGCAGGGGCCATAAGAAGGGCTAATTGAACACCGTTCGCACCGGGCGCGCAACTTCAGCCGGGTGCTGATCTTCGACCGGCCGGCACAGGGCGTGGGCCAGCACCTCGTCGACCGTATCGACGAATATCATCTCCATCTCCTTGAGGACTTCGGGTGGAATGTCTTCGAGATCGTTTTCGTTGCGCCGGGGCAAAATGATGGTCTTGATTCCGGCGCGGCGCGCGGCCAGCACCTTCTCCTTGATCCCACCCACCGGCAGCACCTTGCCGCGCAGCGTGATCTCACCGGTCATCGCGAGTTCGGGCCGCACCGGACGCCCGCTCAAGAGCGAAGCCAGCGACGCGGCAATCGTCACGCCGGCCGACGGCCCGTCTTTGGGAATCGCGCCCGCCGGCACGTGCACATGGAGGTCGGATTTCTCGAAGAAGTCGGGAGGAATGCCGAGCCGGTCGGCGCGCGAGCGAATGTAGGAGAGCGCCGCCTGCGCCGACTCCTTCATGACGTCGCCGAGCGAACCGGTGAGCGTCAGTCCCTTCTTGCCGTCCATCCGGGTGCTCTCGATGAACAAAATATCGCCGCCGCTCGCCGTCCATGCGACACCGGTCGCGATGCCCGGCTCCGGGGTGCGCTCGGCCAGTTCGGAGAAAAACCTGGGCGGACCGAGGTAGCGATGCACCGCGGACGAATCGATCCGTTCCGGCGGGCTCTCGCTTTCGGTGATCTGGCGCGCGACCTTTCGGCAGATGCGGGCGAGCTCGCGCTCGAGATTCCGCAATCCGGCCTCGCGTGTATAGTTCCGGATGATTTCGAGCGTGGCCTCTTTAGCGAACTCGAGCTTGAGCTCGCCGAGGCCGTTCTCGATCAACTGCTTGGGAATCAGATGGCGACCGGCGATCTCGAGCTTTTCTTCCTCGGTGTACCCCGGCAGCTCGAGCACCTCCATCCGATCGCGCAGCGCCGGCGGGATCGGGTCGAGCACGTTGGCCGTGGTCACGAACAACACCTTCGACAGGTCCAGCGGCACGTCGAGGTAATGATCGACGAAGGTGTTGTTCTGCTCCGGATCGAGCACTTCGAGCAGCGCCGAGGCGGGATCTCCGCGGAAGTCGGCGCCGAGCTTGTCGACCTCGTCCAGGATGAACAGTGGATTGTTCGATCCCGCGTTGCGCAGCCCCTGTACGATTCGGCCCGGGAGCGAGCCGATGTAAGTGCGGCGATGGCCCCGAATTTCGGCCTCGTCGCGGATTCCGCCCAGCGACAGCCGCACGAACTTCCGCCCCAGCGCGCGCGCGATCGAGCGGCCGAGCGAGGTCTTGCCGGTACCCGGCGGACCGACCAGGCACAGGATCGGTCCCTTGCTGTCCTGCTTGAGTTTGCGGACCGCAAGGAATTCCAGGATCCGCTCCTTGATCTTCTCCAGATCGTAATGGTCTTCGTCCAGCACCTGGCGCGCGTGCTTGATGTCGAGATTGTCCTCGGTCGAGATGCTCCACGGCAGCGTCACCAGCCAGTCCAGGTAGGTGCGCACGACCGTGTGCTCGGCCGACTCGGGCGGAATCATCTTGAGCCGATCGAGCTCCTTGTCGGCCGCCTTGCGCGCCTCTTCGGGCATCTTGGCGGCCTCGATCTTGCGCTCCAGCTCGTCCATCTCGGCGGTGCGCCCATCGCTCTCGCCGAGTTCCTTCTGAATCGCCTTCACCTGTTGGCGGAGATAGTACTCGCGCTGGCTCTTGTTGAGCTCGCTCTGCACCTGTGTCTGGATCTTGTGGCCGAGCTCGAGCAGCTCGATTTCGCGATTGAGGATCGCGGCGAGCTTCTCCATCCGGGCCCGCACGTCGAGCGTTGTGAGCAGGTCCTGCGCCTCTTCGATGGCGATCTTGAGGTAGGAAGCGACCAGGTCGGCCAGCCGTTCGGGCTCCCGCACCTGCATCGCCATCACCTGCAACTCGTCGGGCAGGTACGGAACCAGCGAGACGAACTTGGAGAATTGGCTTACCAGATGCGCCTGGAGCGCGTCGATCTCCTTGGTGCGCGCGACCGTATCGGTCAGGCGCGTGACGCGCGCCGTGAAGTAGGGCTCCTGCTGCAGGAAGTCGACCAGCTCGATTCGCGCGAGTCCCTGCACCAGCACTCGCACGCTCAAATCCGGATAGCGCAGCATCTTGAGGATTCTCACCGCGGTGCCGCGCGAGTAGAGCCCTTCGGGTTTGGGATTCTCCTCTTCGGGGTTCTTCTGCGCGGCCAGCCCGATAATCCTCTGCGCCGCGCCGACCTCCTCAAGGAGTCTCAGCGAAGAAGCGCGCGAAACCAGAAATGGATGAACCTGACTGGGGAAGATCACGATACCGCGCAACGGCAGCACCGCGACCACTTCGGGAATTTCGACCTTGCTCAGGTCCTCTTCGGTCTCGAAGCGCTTTTCTCCTTTGGTTTTTTCACTCATCGATAGGCGATCCTTCTGCTGGAGGGCGCGACCGCACTTCCACCACCACGATTATTTACCGTAGTATACGATGTTGGCGCAGACAAGGTGACTTCCTGTTGGAAGTTAACCACGATTCAAGCGCCGCGCCACCGACGGAGCCTGCTTGGGAAAGTATCGATTTGACAAGCTTTTCAGCCAGCAGGAGGCCAACGAACTGGTTCCGCGGCTGGAGTTGCTGATGCGCGAGCTGCAGATGCACGCCAATCGGCTGCGCGAGAAAGTGACCGATCTCGCCCGGCACGACAGCGAACTGGCCGAGATGGGCCTTCAGGACATCATCGACCGCCATCCGCAGCTCAAGGCGATCACGACCAGGATGGCCGATCTGGCCGGGCAGATCGAAAGCTTCGGCTGCTTCCTCAAGGATATCGATCAGGGGCTGGTCGACTTGCCGGGCGAGGTCGAGGGCGAAGTGGTTTTTCTGTGCTGGCAATTCGGTGAGCCGCGGCTTTTGGCCTGGCACAGCCTGGACGGCGGCTTCGGTTCGCGCCGGCCGCTGCCCAACACGCCCAAGCCGTATCTGAACTGAATCCAATCGAAACTGAGCCGAGCGCAATTCGGGCGCGAGATCGATCGATGCTGACATTATTCGTTTACCTGCTCTCCATCGTCTGCTGGCTGGGCGCGATAGTCTTCTTCTCGGCCTTCGTCGCGCCGGTAATCTTCACCCAACTGCCGATCGCAGAGGCCGGCAAGGTCGTGAGCGTGATCTTCCCGCGCTACTACGTCCTAGGCTATGTGTGCGGAATCACCGCGGTGGCGCTGGCGGTTTATTTCGCGATTTACCGCGCCGGGCGCGGATGGTGGAGCGGCACGGCGCTCCTACTTGCTGTAGCGCTTGCCCTCACTTTGTATGCCGGGCTGGTGGTGCGGCCGGCGGTCGACGCGATCCGCCAGGTCACCGAGGAGCCCAATCCCGATCCGGCGCGCGGGGCCGAGTTCGATCGATTGCATCGCCTGTCCGTGACGCTCAACGGCAGCGTTTTGATTCTCGATCTGCTCGCGCTGGCCGGTACGGCGGGGGCTTTGTCGCGTCATGGCTAGGATCGAATTCCGTGCGGTTGTGCTCGACCTGTACGACACGCTGGTGCGATGGGATCCGTCCCAATTGCCGGAGATCGAATGGCGCGGCAGGCGCTTTCGCAGCACCGATCCCTTCCAGATCGAGATTCTCTCCGCGCGCCTCGGCGACGAATTCGACCCCGGCCGATGGCTCGACGCGTACCACGGCGTGGTCCAGGAAATCTTCGCCCAGCGCGAGCGCGACGGTATCGAAATCACCTGCCATGAGCGTTTCATCCGGGCGCTCGGCCGCTTCGGGATGGGATCGGACCCGCGCTCGTACGCGCTCGCCCGCGAGCTCCGCCAGATCCACATGGGACACGTGCGGCGGGTCACCTCGGCGCCGCCCCATCGCGTCGCGGCGGTGAGACAAATCGCTCCGCATTTCCAGCTCGGTCTGCTCTCCAACTTCGACGATTCGGAGACCGGCCGCGAAGTGCTGCTCGACACCGGCGTCGCAGATCTGTTCGACGCGGTGATCATCTCGGCCGAAGTCGGCCTGCGCAAACCGAATCCCAAAATCTTCCAGCAGATGCTCGCGATGCTCGGCGTTCCCGCGAGCCAGACCCTGTTCGTCGGCGACACGCCCGAGCACGACATCGTTGGAGCGGCCCGCGTCGGGATGCGCACCGCATGGATCAGCGGCGGCAAGGGCGCGTGGCCCGAGGCGATGCCCGCGCCCGACTTCGTGATCGCCGACCTCTGCGATCTGCCCGCGATAGTTGGTTGCTGAGATGGCCCGCCGGACGGCGATCGCGGTGATCGGCGCCGGCAACGCGTCGGGCGAACTGCGCAAGCTTGCCTTCGAGGTCGGCCGCGAGATCGCATCGCGCGGCGCGGTTCTGGTCTGCGGCGGCCTGGGCGGCGTGATGGAAGCGGCAGCCGAGGGCGCGCACAGCGCCAGTGGCGAGACCGTGGGTATCCTGCCCTCGTATGATGCGGACTCCGCAAATCCTCATATCGACTTCGCCGTCGCGACCGGAATGGGCGAGGCGCGCAACGCGATCGTGATCGGCAGCGCAAACGCGGTCGTGGCGCTGAGCGGCGAAGGCGGCACGCTCGCGGAGATTGGCTTCGCGCTCAAGCTCAAGCGTCCGCTGGTCGCGCTGGGCGCGTGGCCTTCGATAAGCGGGCTCCATCGCGCGCAGAGCGCCGCGGCAGCGGTCGAGATGGCGCTCAAGCTCGCCGAGCGCCGGCGCGCGCACAGGAACCGAGCCAAAACGGAACCGATCTAAAGGTTGGGGCGGAAAACGCGAGGCAGAATAAAGGGTTAGCAGAGGCGACCGACGGCCGGAATGGTACGGCGTCTACGAGGAGATTTACTTCAACCTCATGCGGGCCGGAATGCCGAACGTCCGGGCCGGCGAGAAATTGGCGGAAAAATTCCGCGACATCGCCTGGTGGACGCATGAGCGGGAGCGCGTTCCGGCCGAGCTCGATCCGCATCGGCAGGCGCTGGATTTGAATGCGCTGTTTCCGATCCCGAGGCGCGTGCTGCGCAAGGGATTCGCCGAGGGCGGGCAGGAGTGGATGTGGCGAAATTGGGGGGTACGCTGGCCGATTCGGCGCGTGACGTTCGCAATGCAGCAGAGGGCCGAAGGCCGGGCGGGACTGAAACCGGTCGCGGTGTTCCGCTTTCTCAGCGAGGACTGGTCGCCCTGGATCGCGCTCGTGCGCATGCGCGAGCGGTGGCCGGGGCTCAGGTTCGATATAAGGGCGGGATATTTGCAGGAGATGCAGTGCGGGAAGCGTCGGCGGCACTGAACGAATGAGGGATCGTATACGGTTAGTATTTAAGCTTTACTGCTCAGTGAGAGAGCGGAGCACTTGGGCCGCAGCGTCGTTTATCTTTCCCTCCGTGTATGCGCGAACGCGTTCGTCGAAGGTTTGTGCCTTGTTGTTGAGGTACGATCGAAGTTTCTCGAGTTGATCTGCGACCTGGGGAAACCTGTGCGCGAGATCCTTTAGATGCTGAGCAACGGTCCGTCCATTCCCACCGGTTAGGACAAAGAAAATGTCGAAGGCGTCGCGGTCTCGCTTCACGTTGCTGACACTTGTGCACTTGGACAGGATTAAGGCGGGTTCGGTCATCAAAGGGATTTCCAATTGAGTCGGCTGCCCGTCCGGCAACACGCCATTTACCCGGAAGCGTGACCAGAGCTTCTCATCAAATACGATTCGAGAAGATGGGAAACAGATCGACTTGACCTTGCGGGTTATGTGAGAGTCGTAATTGGCGTTAACGCCCAAGTCGAATATGTCATGGAACATGTTCCTTTCGGTGGCCTCGGCCGGATGCATCAAATCAACGTTAAAGACTAGATCTCTCGCTCCGACCGTGAGCTTCTTCAAGAGTTGGAATTCGTGTTTCGCTGACGGCAAATAATCGTTGGCCAGCATGGCCTGGACCGCTTTTTCAATCTCCTTCGGCTCATCGTTGAAAAGGACGTCAACGTCGTGAGTGCCCCGATGGGCGACCGAATTGTGTCTTACTCTCAGAAATGGAATCCAGCCGCCGGCGATCACGAACTCGAGGTTCCCGCCATAGAGGATGCGGCAGGTGTCCAGCAGGATGGCCGTTTGGCCTTGGAGGACATCAGAGAAAGCGTATGTCTTCGGCATTGTCGAATGGGCTCACTGCACCAAAGTGAGATTTATGCACGCTGCGCCTGCCGAAGTCACGCGGCCAAAAGGGAAATGTTCTCTCGGAGAGACCGCAGGCGCCATCGTTTTGTCGGGGCCGTCCAAGTCTGCGCAATCCTTGGCGTACGAGTTTTTCCGTTTTCGGAGGGGACCCCTGATACATCGAGCCACGGAAACAGGCCGTCAGAGCACGGCCGGTGGCGGGTTGTCGTCTTCTGAGTCCCGAACCGCGACGATCTCATCATGGATATTCTCTGAGCATCTAATGAAATCCAGTTCGGATATAAGCATTACAGAGGAGTACCACATGTTAACGTTTGCTCCCGCCGGCACACAGAGACCCCTTAATTTCAGGCATCTGAAATAGTGCTGAAAAATGATGCGCGGGTCGAAGCGAGTGGAGCACGTGATGACAGCTCCATCCTGCCAGGGCAGTAGACACACTTGGCCTGTTAAGGTCTTATCCCTCTTCAAGTAGAGGTTAAATCTGATGCGCGGGTTTTTGAATTTATCTTGGTGATGGCCTGGCTCGGCCGGGACGAGTTGCCTTTTCAGATTGTATTGGTAGCCCTGTATGGTCTTCGTCTCGGACGGGCTCGGTCCCAAAATCTCCCGGAAATCAACGGTGGACCTCTTCCTGAAAAACGTTAAGTGAGCCATGAGTTTCACAAAGAAGTGATTCAGGGTTGACTGTCCTGATTTACACATGGCCAGGTGCACGTAGTAAGGCGGGATTTGAAAATCATCGACGCTAGCGCCTCCTAGCCAGCCAGGAAAGTGTTGGCCGAAAGGCATTTGGATTGCGTACCCAATGAATCCCTGGTCCAAGACGACGACCAAATCGATCCAGTTGCTCGTGTCATAATCAGAATTTATCTCTTTGAGGTTGTCGGCGAGCGCATCTAAGCTGGTATACGAGTCGAAGGCAAAGACGCAGCCGAGTGTGTTGGTCATTATAAAGTCGCCCAAGGTTACTGGCTGGTCGACATTTGTAATCGGAGTAGCCTTGAGCTGCTTTACGGAGGATATCTTCTTCGCAGCATCTCTGAGCTGCTCCTTGTTCAATTTCGATTTGACCTCGATTATGGCGGCAGCATTGTCTCTTGGTAAGATGTGGAGCCTTGGACCTTGGCGGTAAATAGGGCTGTTGAGGGCATCAAAGATGATGAGATTCGTTTGCCTGCTGACGGTACCGCCGGCGCCAATAACCAAGCCACTTTCAACATCAAAGCGCCGGGGTAAGTGCTCCTTTAAGAACGTCTTTAGGATTTATCTCGGCTTCGGCCCCGCTTTCAGCCGCATGGGGATTGTTCTTTTGGATTTCTTGGAATTCCGTGCGCAATTGCTTTGCGGCAGATTCGAATATGTCTTTGGGGAGAATCTTGTCTTCGGTCATATTTGCCTTGCGCATTTTTGTCGTCGAATTCACTTCGCAAGCACTGCGTGCCCCGCAGTGGCCGGCGCCGTCCAGTCCACGTTCATTTCTTCTCGGAGAAAGTTGGCGAAGTCTTCGATGTCGACTCGAGTCACGTGCGCCTTGTCGAGGGCAGCGAAATAAAGGCGGCGGCGTTCGGACCGTATGATTGTCCAGGGCCAGCCGCCGGAAACGAACATCAGGTTCATGAGAAAGCGCGATGTCCGGCCGTTTCCGTCCATGAATGGGTGGATGTGCACAAAGATAAAATGACCGAGTACAGCTCTGACCGCCGCGCTGTTTTCCTCTTTCAGCAGGGCGAACAGTTCTTCCATCATAGCCGGTACTTGGACTGCGTTTGGGGGGACATGATTTGCGCCGCGGATGTAGACCGGTCCATTGCGGTATCCGGCGAGGTCGGCAGGGCCGATTATCATGGCGCGCACTGAAGGGCCGAACAAGGCGGTGTACCAGCCGTGGAGGTCACTCTCGGCCACGTCCCCAGGCTGTTTGCCATGAAGCGCGCGGGATACTGATTCGAGCACGCGGTTAAAGGCATCGGCGTATCCTTTGGCGGCGAGCGCATCTTTTGTTCTGGAGTCGCGTTCGTTGCCCATGGGATCCCACGCTCCGGTTCTGACCTTTTCGATGAGATCTTCGGTTACGTCGAAGCCTTCAATGGACAAGGAATTGTACGCATCGTGGCGGTAAACGTCCCTTATGCCTTGAAGCAAGTCTGCGATGTTTTTCGATATGCCGGGATCTGCCGGGAAAACCTTGAGCACCTTCTCGCGCATCCTAGCCCACATGGCGCGCACGCGAAGCGCTTGCGGAGAGGTTTCTCTCGGTCGGCCAAAATCTGGGACCGGGGATGTGAAGGGATTCGATTCGACCAGCTTGTGGCCGGCCGCCATCATCGCACCTTTTATGTCATCGGCGATTTTGGTCTGACCGATGGCGCGGTAGGCAGCTACGATTCTTCCGGCGACGACGGTCATCCCTTTGCCGAGGAGAACCTTGCCGATCGACGACGGGGGGTCGCGCAGGGATCGCAGCGCGACCGTGGCTTTGAGCGGATTGGCCTCGAAGTATGGAGACGGGACTCTGCACAGGGCTTCCGCCAAACTCATGACGCGAAGACCATCGACCTCATCGACAACATCCGGCAGATAGCCGGGAATCACCAGAATGCTCGACTTGAACGGCAGGTCAACCTTCGCGGACTGATTCCTGGTGTTGACCACTATTTGTTCGAGGAGGGGGTCGCCAAGGTGAACCTCGATTGAATCCCTGGCGGAGAGGCAATAGTCCCTGCTGAAGCGGTCGGGCAGGTAGAGCCTCGCGAAGGAACGGAAATCATGACCATACCAGACACCGGACTCGCCCTCGCGACCGGGGGTGCCAAGCACGTAATACCCCCGCACGATCCGCGTGAGCCAACCGCTTCGGATGAGGCGTGTGCGGTCTGTCGCCGACAGGTCAGCCGAACGCAAAACTCCATCGCGCGCGTGGCGCTTGGCTTTCTTCAAAGAGTCGGCAATCAAGTCGTGCTGTGCCATCGTGCAGGTGCCAGCAACAAAAACTTTAGGTTAACAATACGCGAAACCTTTAGATTACGCAATGGCAAAAACTTTATATTAGATGCAGCAAAGCCTTTAGATTAGGAAATTGTAAGAGCGTACTCGTGGACATCTTTTGCCCGCGCGAGGCTTTGCAACGGCATCCCGCCTAAGACGGAGACGCGGTCCTTATTCTCGATTCCTTCCAGCGTAACGATGGTCTCGCTGAAGTAGCCTTTTAGTTTTCCGGCTAGGATGGCGTTATGGACTTTGACGAACTCAGCCTGCTGAGGGTCCTTGGGAAATCGCTCTGGTCGCGCAACTTTGTCGAGCGTGTTTGTATCGAACGTAACGCGCATAAAGCCCCGTTCTCCCCTCACATCGAAAAGGGAGAAATCAGTCACTGGCCTCAAATAGTCCTTGTATATTATCTAAGACGTGGATAATTACAATGATGATTTCCCGCCGGATATATCCTTCGGTCACGGACGCCTTGGCGCGGCAGGCCGCGGTTGCGCTGATCGGTCCCCGCCAGGTCGGCAAAACGACGCTGGCTTTGGCGATCGCCGAACAGACCTCGTCGCTCTATCTTGACCTTGAAGCGCGTGAAGACCGCAGCAAGCTGGTCGAGCCCGCGCTTTTCCTGCGGAATTATGAGGACCGGCTCGTCGTGCTCGATGAGATCCACCGGGTGCCGGAGTTGTTTCAGACCTTGCGCGGCTTGATTGACCAGGGCCGCCGACGCGGCCGCCGGACGGGGCGTTTCCTGCTGCTCGGTTCCGCCTCGATGGATTTATTGCGGCAATCGGGCGAAAGCCTGGCCGGCCGGATCGCCTATGTGGAAATGGGTCCGTTCGATGCTCTGGAAATACCGGCCAAGGCCCGCGACCTGACGGCGCTGTGGGTCCGTGGCGGGTTCCCGGAGTCGTATCTGGCCCAGGATGACCCTCAAAGTCTGGCGTGGCGGAAGGATTTCATCCGCTCATATCTGGAACGGGAGGTTCCGTTGTTTGGGCCGCGCGTGCCGGCAGAAACTCTCGAGCGGCTGTGGACGATGCTGGCGCATGGCCAGGGCACGTTGATGAATGCCTCACGCCTGGCCGCAGCGCTGATGATCAGCGCCCAGACGGCCACGCGCTACATCGACCTTCTTGTGGATCTTCTGCTGGTACGGCGCCTGCGCCCATTTCACCATAATCCCGGCAAGCGCCTGGTCAAATCGCCGAAGCTGTATGTGCGGGACAGCGGGATAGTGCATGCGCTACTGGGTATTGGCGATCACAATGCCCTCACCGGTCATCCTGTCGTCGGGGCGAGCTGGGAAGGATTCGTTATTGAAAATCTGCTGAGCGCCGCCCCCGCCCGCACGATTGCCAGCTTCTATCGGACCTCAGCCGGTGCCGAAATCGACCTGGTTCTGGAATTTCCCGGCGGACGCTGGGCGGTCGAGGTGAAGCGCGGACTGGCGCCGAAGTTGGAGAAGGGGTTTCATTTCGCGCGCGAGGATCTAAAGCCTGAGCGCAGCTTTGTGGTTTATTCGGGCGCTGACCGCTACCGGCTGATGGCGGGTGTAGAAGCGATTAGCGTGCGCGAGCTCGCGGCAATGCTGGCGGCGAGCTAGGCGCGGGAACAAAGCGCGCGTGAAGTCGAGGGCGGCGCTGGTACGACGCGGAGCTGACGGATCTGCGAGAGCGGGGTGAAAAATCCGAGGGGGACTAGCGCTCGCGAGTTCGGGTCCTTGTCAACTCTGCGCGACAGGCGCGCTCGAGATGCGGGAGCTCGTCGCGGACGAGCGTCCACATTATGGAGGCGGAGCCCCCCTCGTATTCGTGGCGCAACACGTTGCCTACCGCCGCCACTCGAGGCCACGGAATTTCCGGATGCCTGGCTTTGAAGTCACCCGGCAATCGGCGACTGGCCTCGGAGATGATTTCGACCCCGCGCTCGACCACCCACTGTTTCTGCCAGTCGGATTTGAAGGCAGCGAGCGGCATGTCGCCAATCACCTGGCGGATGCGCTCTATCGCTTGGATGATGTCGTCCACGTGCGGCGTGCCCGGGGAGTCGGACATTAGAACACCGGCACGGCTGTCGCTTCGATCCGCTCCCTCAGCAGTCTGTGGATGCTGTCGCGCGTCATGATGTCGGTCTTGCGGCCGAGAATTCTTGCCGCGACTTCCTTGACTTCCATGAGATGGAAAAGGCCCAGCTTTCCCTCCTCATAATCGAAAAAGAGATCGATGTCGGAATCGTCACGCGCGTCGCCGCGCGCGGTCGAGCCGAACAGATAAAGATGCTGCACGCCAAGCCGTTTGAGCTCGGTCTCGTGTTCGCGCAGGCGCGCAATGGCTTCGGCCCGGTCCATGACCGGAGTGTAGCACGGAGCCGCGTTTTCTCCCAGATTCTTCTGAACAGGAGGCGGAAATGAAGGCATTGAAATCGAAGATTGCTGCCTTGTTTTCGATACGACAGGGATCGAGACTCGGATAAGTGGAGCTAAACGATGCGCCTTTTCAGCTCGCCCCATTGGACCCGATGCTGGCAGGTCTGCCGCATGACGTTGGTGGTCTCTGTGATGCTCGCATCATTTCAATTGCTGGCCCAGCCCAAGGAAAGGAACGTCCCGTGGAACACCCGACTTTTTATCGCACGACACAGATAGATGGGCTCTCCATCTTTTACAGAGAGGCCGGCCCGAAAGACGCGCCGACGCTTCTCCTGCTGCACGGACTTCCCTCTTCATCGCGGATGTTCGAGCCTCTCTTCGCCCGGCTTTCCGATCGCTATCACCTTGTCGCGCCCGATTACCCGGGCTTCGGACACAGCGACTGGCCGGACCCGAAAAAATTCGCGTATACGTTCGATCACTACGCCGAGATCATGAATCACTTCACCGAAGCGCTCGGGCTCTCGCGCTACACGCTTTACATGCAGGATTACGGCGGCCCCGTGGGTTTTCGCATGGCCTTGGCCCATCCGGACCGGATCGAGGCTCTCATCGTCCAGGACGCTGTGGCGCACAACGAAGGCCTGGGGGCGAATTGGAAGCCGCGGCGGGCCTTTTGGGCCGATCGCGCTGCCAACGAAAGCACGCTTCGCACAAATCTCCTGTCGCTGGCGACGACGCGGACGCGCCATGTCGGGAACGATCCCAACGTGGAACGCTATGACCCGGATCTCTGGACCGATGAATTTGCCTTTCTCAACCAGCCCGGCCAGGCCGACATTCAAAGCGACCTCTTCTACGACTACCGCACGAACGTCGACGCCTACCCCAAGTGGCAGGCCTGGATGCGCGAGAAGCAGCCTCGGCTTCTCGTCCTCTGGGGCAAATACGACCTGTCGTTCGAGCTTTCGGAACCGGAGGCCTATCGCCGCGACGTGCCGAACGCCGAAGTCCACGTCCTCGATGCGGGCCATTTCGCGCTCGATACCGCAGCGGATCAGATTGCGCAGCTCGTCCGGGGCTTCATGAAGTAGCGGCGGCGAACGCGCGCGGATAGCAAGGCAAGCCGATGACTGATAGCGCCACGCGCAATCCTGCCCACGACCTTATCGAGCACGCGCCGTTCGCCGTGATGCTCGGCCTTCGGATCGAATCGGCGCACGAAGGCGAAGCCGTCGTGCGCCTTCCCTTCAGCGCGCGGCTGCTCAATGCCGGCGGCCCGAACGTGCCGATACACGGCGGCGCGATCGCGTCGCTGGTCGATGTGGCGGCCTGCGCGGCGATTTGGAGTCTGCCCGAAACCACGCGCAGCGCGACCATCTCGATAACGGTGAACTACACCGGGCCCGGAATCGCGACCGACCTCGTCGCGCAAGCCCGCGTACGGCGCTCGGGCAAGAAGGTCGCCAGCGTCACCGTCGAAGTCCACGACGCGCAGGGCGCCCTCGTCGCCGACGCGCTGGTCACGTACAAGATAAGCTGAGCGGCACGCGGCGCGACTCGCGAGCGCGAAAGTTAGTGGCATGAGATTCTTCGCTGCGCTCAGAATGACGTTGAGTGGGGCTCTTTCTGGAATCCATCAAACCAATTGACGTCACTCTGAGCGGAGTCTGCGCAGCGAAGAATCTCATGCCACCAGCGCTCGCACTCGCGTTGCAGCTTCGATGAGTGATCTATTGCAACTCGTCCGCGACGCCGGACGGCGGCGCGGACTCAACCTGGTCGCTGCGATTCCCGTCGCACGCTATGCGCTCGCGCTTGGCCCCAAGTCGCAACTGAGCGCGGGCGCTCCCGACGCGCGTTCGATAATCGTGATCGGCAACGGCGGCGGCGATTTCTGGCGCGCGCTGAAGGAGCATGCCGCGCAGCATCCGGGATGGTTTAACCGCGACCATCCGGTGGACGATTTCACCCGCGAGGTGATCGAGCGCGAGATCGCCGCGCCGGTTCGCGCGATGGGCCTGCGATGCTCTGTAAGCTACCCGTTTATCCAGGACCGCTCGAGGTTGAACTTCATGGAACTGGGAAAGCTCGCCGGCCTGGGCGGACCGAGTATCATCGGCGTGCTGGTCAATCCCAGGTACGGCCCCTGGATCGCGTTTCGCGCGGCGCTGATGGTCGATGCCGACCTCGACGCTCCGGGCGAGGCGGTGGGTTTCGATCCGTGTCCCGGATGCGTCCCGCGAAGCTGTATCCCGGCCTGCCCGGTAGAAGCGGTGAGCTTTCCCAAGGGATGGGACATCCCGCGATGCCTGGAGCATCGCGTCGAGGTCGAGCCGGATTGCGCCTTAAGATGCCACGCGCGGGTGGGGTGCGTGCTGGGCCCGGAGCATCGCTACCCCGACGACGAGCTCGCCTACCATCAGATGCGCGCGCTGCGCTCGATGCGGCCGTACTACAAGAACCGCGGATAGCCATCAGGCCAGGCGACGCTGGGTCAGGCGCGAACGAATTGCCGCCCGTTGCAGGACGAACAGGCTCGGAACCCAGTGCCGCTTGCCTTTGATGTTCAACCGCCACAAGGTGCTCGCGCAGGCGTTGTGTAGCTTCCACCAGAGCCGCTCCGACCGGGAGATGGCGCGCGTGTGCTCGCCGGTCTCGTAACCGAGCGTCCGCAAGAGCTCGCCGGCCACCGATTCGAACAGAACCCGGTCTGAAGGCGTCATCGCAGTTTTCCACTTCCCGGAATTGGACCTGACGATCTCGCGGTCGGAGACCCACGTCGGCTTCCGCTCGCCGAACCATAGCGGATAGTGCCGAGGCA
The DNA here is from genome assembly GCA_963749215.1 of uncultured delta proteobacterium. Classification (GTDB taxonomy): domain Bacteria; phylum Desulfobacterota; class Binatia; order Binatales; family Binataceae; genus CAVVMA01. The sequence continues at coordinate 158,030 of CAVVMA010000016.1, forward strand.
CCAGAAAGTTCGGCTTCAGCATGCTGGAGTAGAAGGACTCGCCCAGAAACCCGCAGATCCGTCGCAAGGTGACCTCGGGCTCGGAGAGCAGCGTCTCGTAACCGACTTCCAGGTAGCTCTCCGGCCGCAACCCGGCCCCCGCCGTCCGGCCCGCATTCACGCATCGGTTCCATTGGTCTGCCGCGCTGAAGATGTTGTACGCACCGAATTGGGACTGTACCCATGACAGAGCAACGTCTCTGCCATCGCGATAGATATGGATGATCTTTGCGGACGGAAAAATCTCGAGGATCGTCGGAATGTCGGCGACGTAATCCGGCGTCTTGTCCCCCCATCGGCGCTTTCCTTCCTTTCGCGCCCAGGCCTCGAACAGGCGAGAGACGACCTCGCGATACGAACGGCACGATGAGAAGTCCGAGGGATTTGCCTCGAGCTCCCATCGGCGCACCCAATCGAACCGAAGGATGATGGCGGCCAATCTCTGCGCCTCGGCCTCGCCGCCGGGATCGCCGTAGAGCCGATAAAGCTTCGGGATGAAGAAGGACGGGAGGGGAAACGACAGGTCAGGATGCGAACGCAACAGATCGCGCAGTAACGAGGTGCCGCTCCTCCGACAACCGACCACGAAAATCGGCTCTTCCCCAAGCGCCACGCCCCCGAATACGACAACCCCGCTCCGACGGCAAGAGCAGGACGCTCCCGTGCCGGCGCTAATGCAGGCAGAGTTGACAAATCTGACAGGGAATGAACTTAATTGGCGTGCGAGGATCCGTCCCGCTATCAGTGAAGCTGCTCAGGAGTGAGAAGATGAACCGCCGCAAGTCCAAGCCGATCGATATCGCGAAACTCGCGAACCGCAAGGACGGTGAAGCCCGCACGATGCTGAAGGAACTCGAAGGCGAGCCGACGGGAAACCGTTCGGCGGACCCTCGATGGCCTTCGCGATTCATCAGCGTTGGCCCTAAAGACGCCCGGTAACTGTGATGCGCAAAGGGCTAAAGGCAATCGACCTCGTCAAACTTGGGAACCAGAAAGGGAGCGCGGTGCGAGCGATGCTCCGAGAACTCGAGGGCGAGTCGAACGGGAAACCTTCGTCAGAGCCTGGTTGGCCGTCGCGATTTGTCAGCGCCGGCGGAGAAGGCACCAAGCTGGCGCCAAGGAGGCGAGATTGATGACCAGGAAACAGAAACCTATCAGCCTTGCCGGGCTCGCTCATGAAGATCGGAGTCGGGTTCCCGCGATGCTGAAGGAACTCGAGGGCGAGCCGAACGGAAATCCTTCGTCGGAGCCTCGCAGGGCTTTGCGATTTTTCAGCGTTGTCGTGCTCTCCGAAGACGGCACCAAGTCGGCGCCAAAGAAGCGAGATTGATGACCAGGAAACAGAGACCGATCAGCCTTGCCGGGATCGCTAACGAGGATCGGACCGTGGTTCCCGCGATGCTGAAGGAACTCGAGGGCGAGCCGAATGAGAAGTCTTCGCCTGAGCCGCGTTGGCCTTTGCGATTCCTCGGCGCCGCTTACGGCACCAAGGAAGCGAAAGCTCGCCGGTGACGGCTGCGGCTGTCTCGGGCCGGCTCAATCTTCCGGGCTCTGCGCTCCGGGGCACATTTTGCGACACATTGAATGACGGCGCACCTTCTTTGGGCGGACGAAGACCTCTACCAGAGCCGTTACGAGAAGTCCGCCTCCGCGCTGATCGCCATCAAGATGGCGATCGAACGGAATCCCGCGATCCGTGATTGCGGCCGCGAATTCCTTGAGTTGTTCGAAGCCGCATCGGCAACCGATCCGGAATCCTTCACCCAGGTATGGCGTGATCCCACGGCGTATTTCTGGGTGCGCCTGGCCTACGAATTCGTCGGCAATTGCCTGACCCCCGCGGCGCTCTCGTCCCTGGGCGAAGCATGCTCCAAGGCGTATGGCGCCTCCGACTCGCCGAGCGCGCTCGCGGCGCATTTGCGGGACTTCAAGCGGTTCGCTCTGGCGCTGGCGATACTCTCGAACCGCGATCAGAACTTCCGCGAGCCGCTGGAGATCGCCCTGCCCTTCGCCATTCCCGGAACGCGCTTCGTACTTTCGGGAAATGGCAAGGCGCAGATTGCGGGATTTACGAACGGAAGCCTGGAGATCCTGTGGCAGGGCAAGACTGTACGCCTTGCGCTGCGGGCAGACTCGCGCGACACCGATTCGCTGAGCCTCCGCACCTGTCCGGTTGCCGCGATGGAAGACTATCGGCTGTTGCTCCAGCCGGAGGCTTTCAATCTGGTCGGGCTGGAGATCGGACGGCCGCTTCAGCATCTGGCGCCGGCGTTTCAGTCGGAGCAGGTTGAACTCACCGAGCAGGCTTTGGCCCTGATCCATCGGCACAGCCCGCACGTATTCGAACACTTTCGGGCGATAATCCGGTTGATCGCTCTGAAGCCTAACAACGTCGGCGATTTCAGCAACGTCAGTCATTCGGACCTGCCCGGCAGCTTCATTTGTACCGTGGTCAGGGAGCCCTACTCGATGGCCGACGGATTCATTCACGAGTTTCATCACAACCGCCTGTTCTTCATCGAAGAGCGCGGCGCCTTCTTCGCCCGCCGGGCCGACAACCTGATGACTGACAAAGAGTACTATTCGCCCTGGCGCGATGATCTCCGTCCGCTGCATGGAATCTTTCACGGGCTCTATGTCTATATCGCGGTGTGGCGATTCCAGTTCGCGGTGTATGAGAGCGGAGAGACTTCCGGACTGCGGCTGGACGCCGTGAGAGATCAGATTGCGCGCGTCGCGATGCAACTGACGATCGCGATCGCGCAACTTCGCCGCTTCGCCGAATTCACAAGCTTCGGCGCGGGACTGTTCGAGGCGATGGCCGAAGAGGTCTCGCGCATCCGGCAAGCGACCGCGGGCCTCAAGCTTCCCGACGATCTGCCGGCCATGGAGTGCAGCAGCGCGGGCGTCTTTTCCCAGCTATGCGACTCTGAAAACGGACGGGCTCTGACGTCGCGCGAGGCGGTTCTCCGGCACGCCGGGAAATTCGACGTTCATCGCCAGTGCGCCGATCTGGATTCGATCGTGCGCGCGGCCGTGATCCGATAGCTGAGGCAAAACCGATAGCCGCGGCCCCTCACGCCTGACCCTGGCGCGAGCCGCCGTCTTCTTTTTTCAACTCGCACAAGGCGGCCATGAATTTCCCGCTCGGGGCTCGCGCGATCTTGTCGACTCGCTCGAAACTGAGCGACGCCGTCGCGCCGACCATCGCGAGAAACCCGCGGCGAATGTATGATTCAACCTCGCTCCCAAACTCGCTGTCACTGGCGAAACGTATCAGGTATTCGTCGAGCGCCCGCTGAACGATCTGAAGCTGCCTAACCTCCGGCATCTGTTTGAAAGCTTCTTTCAGTTTCCAGGGAGAGAGCAATTGCCCATCCGGCAGGTGGAACAGGTTGACGCCGCGGCCGATGATGTCGCCGATAAGCGGCAGCGTACGGCCGCACGGACAGAGTCCCCCGGCCGCGATTGCGTAGTCGTCCACCTCGTATCGGATCAGCGGCATGAGACGATTCTCGAGCGTGGTCGCAAGCACCTTGCCCATCTCGCCCGGGGCCACGGGCTTTCCTTCTTCGTCCACGATCTCGACCAGCACGTGCTCGGCGTTGAGATGGTAGCTGCCCGACAGGCACTGCCATGCGAAAAACATTTCCGACGATCCGTAGTTGTCGGCAATCTCGACCCCGAGGACCCGCCTGGTCTGCTCGCGCACCGAAGCTTCCAGAACTTCTCCTCCGGTGAAGACTTTGCGCAGCGACGGCAAGCGGCTGTTCTGTTTGGCGAAGATCGAAAGCAAAGCTTCCAGGTTCGACGGCAACGTGTAGACGAAGTGCGGGTCGGTCTTCCGCAACCGGGCAACCTGAGTCTCGAAATCGTCGATATGCGAAAAAAAGCTCGTGCCGACAAGGAGACGGCTCTGCGTGAGCTTCCAGTCGGGCGTCGATCCGGGACGCAACCCCAGGATCCACGCGCTGCGAAGCAGCGGATGCCATCCGTTCGCGACCAGGTATCGCGCCCGCGCGGCGAAGCGGCCGCGTTGATGCGAGCCGTCGATAAGGACATGGATCCTGTACCCCGTGGTTCCGGAAGAATTAACGAAGGCAAAGTCTTTCTGCTCGGGATACAGCCCTCGCACCGAGCGATTCAGTTCCGCGATCTCCGTCCGTCGGAGAACCGGCAGGCTGCCGAGAGCTTCAGCGCGGTAACGGCCGCCGAAACGATCCGCGTAAAACGGAATCGAGGACGCAACCCGCAGCGTCCGATCGAGCTGCTCCTTCTGGTACGCGTCCAGATGCTCGGGACTCCACCATTGCGAACGCGACAGTTGAAGGTAGCGTGGTATCGCGGTCAGCAGGGCGCCGGACATCTGGGGTGTTTCTAACCGTGCGCCGTGCGATAGCGCGCCAGCGTCTCCGCGATCACGCGCAGCACTTCGCGGTTCGCGATCATCCCGACATGAGTGCCCGGCACCTCGACGTTGGGCTCGCCCGCCTTGACGCAGCTCTCGGGGATTACCACACCGTCGTCGCGGCTCCATAGCGAGTACGCCGCGACGCTCGCGGGCAGCGTGGTGGCGACATTGCGCACGTACTCGCATGCGCAATCCTCCGTGAGGCATCCGGGCCGCTTCGCATACAGCGCGCGCGATATGCGCAGCATCAGATGGACCCCCGAGGTCGCGCTCTCCAGGGTGGTCGAGCCGACCGGCGTGCCCAGCGTGATCACCAGGTCGGCAACATCGGGCGCCCGGCGGGCCAGCTCGCGCGCCATGAATCCGCCGCGGCTGTGACCGATCAGCGCCAGCGGCCGGCGATGCTTGTCGCGCTGGCGGCGCGCCGCCTTGATCAGGTCAGCGATAGTCTCTTCACCGCATCGGTTGTTGATTCCCAATCCCCACGTGCGCACGTCGTAGTCCAGCCGGGCCAGGTCGCGCCGCAGGATGAACAGCGAGGCGTCGTTGCCCCATAAGCCGGGGATCAGCAGCACTCCGCTGCCGTCGCCGTGCGGAAGGCCGTCGTCCCACAAGCGCCCGATAGCGCCGATGAACTCGGTCCCCGACCACATCTCACCTATCAGAGCGCCCAACCGCGATCGCGCCATTGATTAGATTCTCCCCAGCGAGTTACCTAACCCTCAAGCCCTTCCGTAGCAGGAAGGGCGAGAAGGAGCGAACCGGTACGATGAACCCTCCCTGGTGGCAGACCGCGGTATTCTATCAGATTTACCCGCGCAGTTTCGCCGACTCCAACGGCGACGGAATCGGCGATCTGGACGGAATCACTGCGCATCTGGATTACCTCAACGACGGCACCGGCCGGTCGCTCGGCATCGACGCGATCTGGCTGAGCCCGATCAATCCCTCGCCGCTCAAGGATTGGGGCTACAACGTCAGCGACTACTGCGGGATCCACCCCGAGCTCGGCGATCTGGCGAGCTTCGATCGGATGCTCGCCGAGGCGCATCGGCGCAAAATCCGGATCATCCTCGACCTGGTGCCGAATCATACCTCGGACCAGCATCCGTGGTTCGTCGAGTCGCGGTCATCGCGGCACAATCCCCGGCGCGACTGGTACATCTGGGTTGCGGGCGAGCCGGACCGGCCGCCCAACAACTGGCTTGGCGCGTTCGGCGGCCCGGCGTGGGAGTACGACGCGGCCACGGCCTCATGGTACATGCATTCGTTTCTGAAGGAGCAGCCCGACCTCAACTATCGCAATCCCGAGGTCGTCGAGGCGATGCACGCCGCGATTGCATTCTGGCTCGATCGCGGCGTGGACGGCTTTCGGGTCGACGTGATCTCCTATCTGATGAAGGACGCGGCGCTGCGCGATAATCCGCCGCGGACCGACTCGAGCATTTTCACGCGCCGCGACCCGCAGGGCCTTCAGCTTCATCTATATGACCAGGAGTTGCCCGAGACTCACGACGTGATCCGCAGCTTTCGCGGCGTGCTCGACCGCTACCGCGATCGCATGATGGTGGGCGAAGTGTGGGTGCGCGAGCAGCGCGCGCTTGCCGAATACCTGCGGCCCGGCCAGATCCAGCTCGCGTTCAACTTTCGTTTCTTCATGTGTCCGTGGGAAGCGGCGGCATTCCGCAACGTGATCGAGGAGACCGAACACATCCTGCCGCCGAAAGCCGGCGCCTGGCCGACCTACACGCTTTCCAATCATGACTTCCCGCGCCATATCAGCCGCTACCAGAACGGCGCGGAGACCGAGGCGCGCGCGCGGGCGGCGATCGTGATGCTGCTGACGGTGCGCGGCACGCCCTTTTTGTACTACGGCGAGGAGCTCGGGATGCGCGACGGCAACGTCCCGTTCTTCGCGGCGCGCGACAAAGTCGGGCGCGATCTGTGCCGCACCCCGATGCAATGGTCGGCGGGCCGCAACGGCGGCTTCACCGTCTCGGACAATCCGTGGCTGCCGGTGGGCGACTGCGCGGCGATCAACGCGGAGCAGCAGCGTGACGACGACAAATCGATGCTCTCGTTCTATCGGCGGCTGATCCGGCTGCGAAAGAAAATTCGCGCGCTGCTCGACGGGACGTATCGCACGCTGCCGGCGCCTGACGATTGCCTGGCGTTCTGCCGCGAGCGGCAAGATGAGAGAGGAGCCCAAGCTGTGATGGTCGCAATCAATTTCGCCGGCGCGGCGCGCCGATTCGATTCGCCATCGGGCACGATACTCGTGAGCACGATCGAGGGCCGCGAGGGCGAGAGCATCGGCGCCACGTTGTCGCTGGCCGCCAACGAAGCGGTGATAATCGAAGTGGCGAGGTGATCGGGCATCGGCGCGCGCAGAAGATGTCGCGCTCGTCTTCACCATGAAGAAGGAAGGGAACAGAAAAGATCGCAGGCTACCCTCACCCGCCGCGTGGCGAGCTCGCGCTCGCACGCGCCGACCTCTCCCTGGTCAGGGAGAGGCGTAAGACGCTGGCGCTCCGCCACCATTAGTTGTGCCCTGACCACTAGGAGAGGTGTGGGGCGCTGGCACCTCGCCACTCTTAATACCCTCTCTGACGAGGACAAGGAGAGGTCTAAAACTCCGGCACTCGCGACTTTCAATCCCTCTCCCTGACCAGGGAGAGGGCGCGCGGCGCGGCGTTTGCTCTTTTTCTTGCAAACGCCGTGACGCGCGGGTGAGGGTATTCGCCACCACCGGAAAAATTATCCCGCGAGATCCTCGCTCCGCCAACTTGCCGCCGATTCCGCGATGCCCTCTTCCATCGATGCGAAGCCGTCCTTGTAGCCCGCCTCGCGCAGGGGCGATAGGTCAGCTTCGGTGAAGCTCTGATATTTCCCCTGTAGGCTTGCGGGGAACGGAAAGTATTCGATTTCGCCTTTGCCTATCGACGCGATCAGCGCCCTGGCGACGTCGTTGAAACTGCGGGCCGCGCCCGTTCCGACATTGAAGATTCCCTTGACCACCGCCGGCCTGCTGGCGAAGAACCGGTTGACGCTTACCACGTCGCGCACGAATACGAAGTCGCGCCGCTGTTCGCCATTGCCGAAGCCGTCGGACCCCTCGAAGAGCCGCGCGCGTCCGTTCTCCTTCAACTGCCGATAGAGCTGGTACACCATCGAGGCCATCTTGCCCTTGTGGCGTTCGCGCGGCCCGTAGACGTTGAAGTAGCGCAGGCCGACCACCGTACTTTCGGCTTCGTCCAGCCGTGCGCGCACATGATTGTCGAATGCGAGCTTGGAAAGCGCGTAGAGGTTCAGCGGCCGTTCGTCGGCGGGGATCGCGCGCCACGATCGGCCCGCGCCGTACACCGCAGCGCTCGAAGCGTAGACCAGGGGCGCCTTATGCGCGAGCGCGAAGTCGAGGATGCGCCGGGAGAACGTGAAGTTGTTTTCCATCATGTAGGCGCCATCGGACAAGGTGGTGTCGGCGCATGCGCCCTGATGGAAGATGACCTCGATCGGCGCGCGGAACTTCTCTCCGGCCAGCGCCGCCAGAAACTCGTCGGGCTGCATGAAGTCGGAGAAGCGCAAGTCGCGCAGGTTGACGAAGTTTTCCGCCAGGCGGTCGACAATCAAAATGTCGGTCTCGCCGCCGGCGTTGAGGGCGGCAACCAGGTTGCTCCCGATGAAGCCGGCTCCGCCCGTCACGATGATCATGATGCGTTACGTGGGTCGCGGGGCTATTCGCGCGATTCGAGCGCGCGGCCGAGCCGCCGCGCCTTGCGCTGCTTCCAGCCGCCCTTATGGTATGCGTAGCCGGCGATCAGCGGGAGCGCGATGCTGGCCTCGCAGTAAACCATCTGCTCGTAGGTGGTATCGACCTTGCCCCAACTGCTGGCCTCCTTGAGCGTGCTGCCGGACAGCGCGCCGTCGCGCACGTCGGCCACGGTGATTTGGATCGCATACTTGTGCATCGGCACGTCGCGTCCCAGAATTTCCGCCGCCACCACTATGTCCTGCGCGAAGTTCTTGGGCACGCCGCCGCCGATCATCAGCAGGCCCGTCTGCTCGCAATTGAGCTTGATCCTCGTGAGCTCGAGAAAATCGCCGGCGCTGTCGAGCGTGACTCTGGGTTGCTTGCCGCGCGCCGCCTGATGCGCCACCAGACCGAAGCCGGCGGAACAGTCGCTGAAGGCCGGACAGAAAATCGGCACGTCCTCGCGAAACGCCTCGAGCACGATGCTCGCGCCGCTTCTCGCTTCCACCTCCGACAGATACCGGCCCATCTCCGCGATGAACTCGCGCGAGGTATACGGCCTCGGCTCCAGACGGTCGGCGATCTTCCGGACGGTCTCGTCGCAGATTCTGAGCTCGTCCTCGTCGATCAGCGTGTCGTAGATCCGGTCGATGTGCAGCTCCCGCAGCGTGTCGTCATCCAGCCCGGCCTTGAAGCGCTCCGGCGCGATGTAATGGCCAAAGCCGAGCGCCTCGAAGAAGTCCTGGTCCACGATGTTCGCGCCGCTGCTCACCACGGCATCGATCATGCGGTTGCTGATCATGTCGGTGAACACCTTCTTGAGGCCGGCGCTGATGAGCGAGCCGGCCAGGCACAGGATCACTCCGCAGCTTTCGTCGCGCAGCATCCGATCGTAGATGTCGGCGGCGCGGTGAAGGTCGCGCGCGCTGTAGGCCATGCGGCTCATCGCTTCGACCACCGGCACAACGTCGTGGGCCGTGATGTCGTAGTGCTCGATTCGCTCCCGGAGCAGACTCTCCTTGCTCGCCATCGTTACACCCGCCGTCGCAATAGTGGTTGCGGGCCGTCAGTCAGCACCGCGCCGGCCTCGCGTACGCAAGGATAAACGATCGCAGGCGCTCGCGGCAAAGCAAACGGCGCACGATTGCCTCGGGCTCAACCGTGTGAGCTAATGGGCTCGCGGGACCGAACGACGCGCCCCGCACGCCGCTTCACAGGAGCGATCGCGCCATGGTGGAAAAGACCATCAAGCTCACCGGCATCTCGGCCAACTCGATAGAGGACGCGGTTCAACTGGCGGTGTCGCGCGCGGGCGTGACGATCTCGGGAATCCACAGCGCGCTGATCAACGAAGTTTCGGCGACCGTCGAGAACAACAAGGTCGTTCGATGGAAAGTGATGGTCAGCCTGACCTTCATGGTGAAAGATCAGATTCACGAGTGATTCATCACTCAGCCGCGCTGCATGTGCGCAACAGCGGCAGCGGAGCTTATCAGTGCCGGCAAAAGTAGTCGAAGTTCATCCGGGCATCTTCGAGATTTTTCTTCCGCTTCCGATGAGGCCGACGATCATCAACGTCTACCTCATCGATTGCCGCGGCTCGTGGGCGCTGATCGACACCGGGATGAACACCGAAGACAGCATGGCCACCCTCGAGGAGGCTTTCGGCGAGATCGGGATCGCGCTCAAAGACCTCGATGTGCTGATAAGCACGCACCATCATATCGATCACTTCGGCGCGTCGGGCGAGATTCAGCGCCGCAGCAGCGCCAAGGTCTACCTGCACGAGCTCGAGCTCGAACGCGCCACGCGGATGCTGGGTTTCGGCGGCATGTCGATGGCCGATCGGCCGGAGGCGCGATCGTTTTTCAGCAGCCACGGCTTTCCGATCGAACAATTTCCGGCTGAGGGGATGCGCCCGACCTGGATGGGGACGAAGCTCTACAATCCGGCCACGAAGCTGGATCACACGATCGGCGACGGCGACGTAATTCCGGTCGGCGAGCGCAGATTCGAAGTGATCTGGACGCCGGGCCATTCGCCGGGCCACAACGTAATTTACCTGCGGCAGGAAAAAGTGATGATCGTCGGCGACCATCTGCTGCCCAAGATCACGCCCCACGTAGGAATCTATCCCGATACGAGCGGGAATCCGCTCGGCGATTTTATCGCCTCGCAACTCAAGGTGCAGCGCTACGACGTGGAGCTGGTCCTGCCGGCGCACGGCGGGGTCTACAACGACCATCGGCATCGCGCCAACCAGCTAATCGAACATCACCGCTACCGCGAAGCCGAGATGCTCGATCTGATCCGCAAGCGGCCTCAGACCGCCTTTGAGGTGGCGCATCAAGTGTTCGGCACCGACGAGCGACCGATATTCCACGTGATGGCCGCGACCTTCGAAACGCTCGCGCATCTCGAATACTCGTGCCGCGAAGGGCGCGCGCGAAAGGCCGAGCGCGGCGACAAAATCCTGTTCGAGGCCTTATAGATTCGATGAGACAGTCTTGCACCGCGCTCTCGGAGGTTTGATAATTGGGCCGGTCGCGTGTATGTTGGCGCTGCTTTCGAGTCGGGGGAGGGACGCCCGATTTGCTTTTTGAATCAGGTGGGCGGTGTTCAGACTGAAGGAGGAACTCATGAAGACCACGATCGGGTTGGCGCTGGCTTCGGGGCTGTTCGTGTTGGTTGCAGGATGTTCAACCGGCGGTGCGGCGAAAACCGCCGGAGGTGGCACGGTCGCTTCAGCGGGGGGCGAGATCAGGAACTTCAATCTTGAAGTGAAGTGTCCGGGAGTTCACTACCTGAAGACTCACGGCAAGAGCGATTCAGACATCATGGAACAATTGCAGATGGAGCAGTCTGATGTCGACGCGTGCGAGGCATGGGCTGCTTCCCAGCCCAAGGGCTACGTACCGCCTCCGCCGCCGGGAGTCGTTGCAGGCCAGACTCAGCCGGCCCAGGCTCCCGTCAAGCAATAGGACCCACCAGACAACCGGATTGGAGCGCATCGGCCGGCCGCTCGCCGGTCACGCGCCTGAAAATGAACGAAGCGGCGTGACGTGCCAGATGGCACGTTCGCCGCTTTTCGTTCTGTCCTATGCGTTGTGAAAATCCGTGACCGGGCGAGGGACTGATTCGGAATCAGACCGCTTGAGACATTCGCCGGCTGCGCCGCTGCGCAGGAGCACTGATCCTGCCCGCTCGCACCACCGGCGATCGGCGCGCCAGCCGCCTCGGAGAAGAACCGGCCAGTTGCTGACTCCGCCATTCGAGCAGACCACCGCGCAGGAACTTCGGCTCGATTCCCAGCGTCTCGCAGACCGTTTCGAACGAGAAGGGGCCTTCTCCGCCCTCTTTGCACAGCCACTCCTCAGCCTCCGAGAACAGACGCTTGCGCAATCCGCCCTTGGCGTCAGAGTTGTTCTGAAAACACCTCAGCGCATCCTCGAGCAGCGCCAGCATCAAGCGCTTTACCGGACGGAGCGCACTGTCGTCGCGCCGGGAGTCGTAGTACTGGTCCGGTGTGATAACGTCGGGTACCAGCAGTGGTCCGAGAGCCCCATTTTCCCATTCCATTTGAGTCGCCTTCCTCTGTGCGCGTCACCGGATGACCCCCGAGGTCCACCCGGCTCGCTGGCTTGGTTTCAGTGCTAAGCAACCACTGTGCCTAAGGTATGAGCGCACTTCCATCGACGCGGAAACGAGTAGAAGCGGCAAAATGTAGGCAGGATTGGCTGCATGGTTCGCCTTTTGCGAAGACTTTGGCGTTTTGCGAACCTAATTCCGGGTGAAATGCACCCAAATTGCGACTGCGATGCCGCGGTTCCGCAATGGTCGCGAGTGCAGTGCAGGATTGCTCCTGCGGATTCTATCGCCCTGCTGCATCGAAAGCGAGCGAGTTTTCGAGCGCCTGTTGCACCGGCGAATCATCGCGTGCCGAGACGCTACCGCGGGCGGTCAGCCAAGCGACCGAGGCGGAAATACTCCAAGGCGCTCGGCGAGACGCACAAGTTTTCCGGTGCGTTCCCGCGTCTGGTCGCGCTCAACGTCACCGGCGCAGTGGTCTGCGGCGTGAACACGATCGACCGCGACCAGCCCCACACGATCATCGGCGCGCCGCGCGTGGCTCACACGTTCGCATATGCGTTCCGACCGTGGCCCGGACTACGCCCGGATCACGAGGCAGACGCAGGTCCAGATCTACGAATCGCGCCATGTCGACTGCGCCGGCGCGCTCACCACGAGCTTCGTGCACCTGTGCCACGAGGTGAAGGACAACCGCATCCTGCCCAAGGGCTGGTCGAGCTCGGGCCCCTTCGCGGAGGAAACCCGTCCCGTCGCGGTGGCGGGCAAGATCTCGCCGGGTGTCGACGTCGTGAGCTACTCGATCCCTCGGCGCGAGATCCCGCAGGCGGCGGCGATCCGGGTCGCCTTACACTACCAGTCGATCCCGCCCTACTACCTGGTCGACCGCGCGTCCCTGCTCGGAGACGGGGCCGCCGGCGCCGGCCATCCCGAGGCTGAGCGCCTGCTGTACATGGTGCTGCACCTCGACCTCGCTGACCCGCAGGTCGGCGCCGCGAGTTGGAAGGTCCCGCTGGCCTGTCGGCAGCGTCCGATCAAGGGCGGCGCGGAAACATCGTGCCTGAAGCCGGCGGAAAGCGCGTCACCGTAACTCCTCCAGCAGCGCCTTGGTGTCCTGCAGGTCGCGCGTGTCGAAGCCTTCGGTGAACCAGGCGTAGAGCGGGACGAGGAGGGCGCGGGCCGCGTCGCGCTTGCCCTGGCGCTGCCAGAGCCGCGCCAGGCTGGTGGCCGTGCGCAGCTCGAACATCTTTGCTTCTTGCCTGCGCGCGATCTCCAGGGATTGGCCGAACAGCGCCTCCGCCTCTTCGACCGCATCGCGGTCTTTGTCGAGGAGAATCTCTGCCCGCACCCGGTGGAGTTCGGCATCGTAGTAGCGCTGGCCCTGGCCCTCGGCGCGCTCGACGCCGCCTCCGAGCGCGCGCAGGGCTTCGTCGTGGCGACCGACTTTCCGGAGACCCTCGGCGAGCATCGCGAGGGACTGGGGCGCACCAAGTCCGGTCCCGATCCCCTTCAGGTCGGCCATCGCCTGCCGGATCTCCGCGATGCCGGCCTCGCCCTCCTCCGATTCGAGCAGCGCAAGGCCTCGAAGGAACCTTCCCGCTCCCAGGTACAACGGAAACCCGAGCTGCTCGGCGAGAGCCACGAGTTCTTCGGTGTGTTCCCGCATCCGGTCGAGCTCGCCGCGCTCGGCATGGAAAGATCCGCCATTGAAAAGAGCGAGCGCGAGACTGAGTGGATGTTCCAGGCGCTTCGCCAGCGCCACCGCCGCGTCGCTCGCAGCCAACGCCCGATCGGGATGGCCAAGGTACAAATGACACTGGGCTGCAAGCCCTTGCGCGGCGACGCTACGATCAACTCCCTTCGTGTACGCCAGAGGCCCATGCTCGCCGGGATCGTACAATTTGATGGTGTGCTCGAGATGTTGCAGCGCCCGCGAGAAGTGGCCTTGGTAGAACAACGGTTGGGCGAGTTGGTGGTGAGCTGCGAGCAGGTCCACCGTCTCTCCCGTGCGCTCGGCGGCTGCCAGGGCCTCCTGCGCGACCTCGGCCGAGGTCACGACGTCGCCCTTGAGGTAATAGGCCCCCGCCAGTCCCATGAGCACTCGCGACAGCTCGGGTGACTCGCCGATCTGGGACGCCAGCTCGCGCGCGCGTACGAAGGTCCGCTCATACTCCGGATGCGACCATCCCCTGGCTGCGGAGAGCGGCACCCCGATCGCGATCTGCAGCCCGAGCTCCTGCTGATGGCGCTCACGGGTCTCCGGCAACGTCTCGACCAGCCCGAGGGCACGGCGCAGATGGCCGATGGCCTCCTCGTTCGCCGAGCGCTGCGTCGCGCGCTCGCCGGCCCGCTGGTAGGCGGCGATCGCCTCGTCGATCCGTGCGGCCAGCTCCGCGTGCCGCGCCACCACCTCCGGCTCCGCCGCGGCGCGCTCCGGGAACTTCGCCACCAGCACGTCAAGGACGCGGCCGTGGAACTGCTGGCGCGTGCGCTTGAGCAGCGAGTGGTACGCCGTCTCCTGGATCAGCGCGTGTTTGAACGTGTACGTAGCCGTGGGCGGCTCACCGCGCGCGAAGAGGATTTCCGCTTCGACCAGGCGCGCCAGCCCCTGGCGCAGGGCGGCATCGTCGAGCCCCGCCGTCGCCGCCAGCAGCGGATACCCGAACTCCCGCCCCAGCACTGCTGCCCGCTGCGCCACCTCCTTCGCCGCCGAGAGCCGATCGAGCCGTGCCATCAGCGAGTCGGCAAGGGTGGCCGGAATTGTCTCCACGCCCCGCGCCGCCCCAGGGTCCATCACCGCCTTGGTCAGCTCCTCGACGTAGAGCGGCACGCCGTCGGCGCGGGCGACCAGCGCGTCGAGCGTGTCGGCCGACAGCGCCGAGCCCCCCAAGGTCGCGACCATGTCCCGCGCCTGGCGCTTGGTGAGCCGGGCGAGCTGAACGGTGGTCAGGTTGGAACGCGCCGGCCAGACTGGCGTGAACTCCGGGCGCGCCGTGGCGAGCAAAAGCACCCGCGCCGTTGGGCTCTGTGCGATCAGGCACCCCAGCAGATCCAGCGTCGACGCGTCGCACCAGTGCAGGTCCTCGACCAACACGATCAGGGGCTGCACCGCGCTCATGGACAGGGTCCACTGCGTCAGCAGGTCGATGGTCTTGCGCCGCTGCAGCTCGGGGCTCATCTGCAGCGGTGCGGGTGGCGGCAGACCGAGAAAATCCGCGAGCAGGCCCAGCATCTCGGCTGAGGCGAGCGCGCCGAGTCCAACTTCCAGCTTGCCAAGCTTCGCGGCCGTCGTGTCTTCGGGAGCGAACGCCAGCCCCTGCGACACCAGCGCGATGACCGGATAGAACGGCGTACCTTCGGTGTACGACGTGGCGCCGCATTCAAGCCAGGTGTGGGGCACCGCCGCCAGGTGCTCGTGGAACTGGTAGACGAGCCGCGACTTCCCGACTCCTGCCTCGCCGACGACGAGGACGTTCTGTCCCTCGCCGTCCTGCGCCCGCTCCCACCGATCGGCCAGCGTTGCCCGCTCGACCTCGCGGCCGACGAAGCGCGTCAGCCGTCCCGCGGCGACATCGAGCCGGCTGCGCACCCCGCTTGGTTGCACGACGCGGTAGAGCGTCACGGGCTCGCGCGCGCCCCTGAGCATCTGCGGCCCGCGATCCTCGACCACGAACATCCCGGCCACCAGGCGCTGCGTCGCGGCGGTGATCACCACCGTGTCGGGCTCGGCCGCGCCCTGCACGCGCGCCGCGAGGTTGGCCGTCTCGCCGAAGACTTCGCCGGCGTCGGCGATCACCACCGGCCCCGTGTGCATGCCGATGCGCACGGCCAGGCGCGTCCCGTCGCCGGCGGCGAGTGTGGCGTTGAGCGGCGCCATGGCGTCCACGATCGCCAGGCCGGCGCGGACCGCGCGTTCGGGGTCGTCCTCGCGCGCGGTGGGCCAGCCGAAGTAGATCAGCAGCCCATCGCCGAGGTTCTTGGCGACATGGCCGCCGAAGCGCGCGACGGCGCCGGAGGCGGCCTGCTGGTACTGCGCGATGATGTCGCGCCATTCCTCGGCGTCGAGTTGCTGCGAGAGCGGCGTCGAGCCGACCAGATCGCAGAACAGAACCGTCAACTGGCGCCGCTCGCCGACCGGGCCGAGTGCCTCACGTGCCGGTTCAAGTGGCGCGGCGGGTGGGGGCGCGGCGGGCTCGCCGAGGGCTGCGCCGCAATTGCCGCAGAACTTCGCCTGTGGCTTCAGCTCGTGAGCACAGCTCGGACAGAGGCGAGCCAGTGTCGCGCCACACGACTCACAGAAGCGGAGGCCAGCCTCGTTGTCCGCCTGGCACTGTGGGCACTGCATTGTGCCGCTTGTCTCCCAGATGGCTCACGGCTGTCAACCGCACCCGTCGCCTCCGTCAGACTTTGTAACGCTCCGGAACGCCCCTGCTGCTCCGCCGAACGATTCGGGCCGGCGCAGCGGCGCTGAGGGGGCGGGTTTCGCCACACGGTTACGAAATACTTGCTTACTGGACGAGCCCGGGGCCGCCGCCGCTGGACCCGCCGGGACCGAGCTTGCGCTCTTCGAGCCGAAAGCTCAGCACGTCCAACAGGCATCTTGCGCGCGAGTTGAGCGCCTCGAGCAGGGCCTGCTTTTCGATCGAGGCAAGATCGAGGTGGAAACAGAGGAAGTTCACCAGGTCAGCCCCGCGCAGCCCGCTTTCCTCGACTGCGGCACGCCAGGTCTCGACGGCAAGATCGCCGACGTAGCTGACCAGCAGCGCACGCAGCGATTCCATCGCCTCGTCGTTGAGGTCCAGCGCGTGATCTTCGACCGGACACCAGTCCACCCTGGCCCGCCGAAAGGAACGATCGCGGAGCTCCTGAACGATTCGGAACTCGACCAGACCTTCGAGCACCAGATTGAAGCGTCCGTCGGGCAGCCGCACGAGATCGCCGATCCGGCCCGCGCATCCGACCTCGAAGATATCGGGATAAGCGTAGTAATCGCGTTCCCAGTCACCCTTGAGCAGCATCATTCCGACTACGCGGTGGTCCGCGCCGACTTCCGCGACCATCTCGCGATAGCGCGGCTCGAAAATGTGCAAGGGAATCTTCACGCCCGGAAACAGCACCAGGTTCGGCAACGGAAAGATCGGAATGATGGGCGGGAGTTCTTCCACATTACCCCGGCTGGATTTGAGATACGGGCTTGCGGCGTCGTGCGAGCATCGCAGCCGTTGTGGACTGCGTTCTCGCGCTTGAGTTTATACCCAAGCCGCATCGCGATACCATCGGCGCTGCGCGGAACCTTGACGGGCTGGTCGAAACTTGATTCATGCTTCCAAGGGCTCTCTCATCGTCAACGCTTGATTGCCGCCTCCGCTGGCTGGGGGTTTGAGAAGGAGAGGATGTCATGGACCTGAGTGGAACCGATGCGATCCTGATGCTGCTGCGATGGGGTCACTTTCTCGCCGGAATCACGTGGATTGGTCTTCTTTACTATTTCAACCTCGTGCAGACGCCGTTCTTCGGCGAGACCGAAGCTCCGGTGCGCAGCGGCGCGATTCAGAAACTGGTGCCGCGCGCGCTCTGGTGGTTTCGATGGGGCGCGATGTTCACGGTGATATTCGGAGTGCTCTACCTGCTGATCTGGTGGGGCTCGCGCCTGGATTGGACCTTCACGCCGTGGACCGTCGCGATTTTCACCGGCGGCGCGATGGGCCTGATCATGTGGGCCAACGTCTGGTTCGTGATCTGGCCCAAACAGAAGATCATTATCGCCAACGCGGTTGCGATGGCGGGAGGGGCGGCGGCCAATCCTGCCGCCGCGCCTGCGGGTCGCCGCGCCGCGCTCGCCTCCCGCACCAACACCCTGTTCTCCATCCCGATGCTGTTCTTCATGGGCAGTGCGAGCCACTACAGCATGTTCTCATATCCTTCGAGCAGCGGTGTGATCGAGTGGATGATCCTGGGGGGCGCGGTCCTTCTGCTGGTCGAGCTCAACGCGCTGGTCGGCACTCAGGGTGTGACCAAGAAGCCGCTCGATTCGATTTCAGGAGTGATCACGGCCGGCTTCGTTCTCTGGCTGGTGATGTTCATCGTGATCGAAGTCAGCCTGCTCTGATCGCCGAAGCGAACGAGATTCGACGTCTGGAATCGTAGGGGCGCGCTCCGGGTGCGCCCCTACTTTCCCTGGGCGGCCGCCTCGGCAAGGAATGCGGTGATCTCGTCGATATGTCCGGCGAGCTGCGGGAGCGCCCGCATCGCATGCGTAGTGCGCTTGGGATGATACCCCGGCGGATAGCTCAGGTGCAGGACGCGATCTTCGACCAGCTCGCGCGACGATCCCGCGATCGGGGGACCCTGGCTGCCCGCCAGATTCGGGTCGGCATTGTGGCAGACCACGCAGTTGGACATGTAGAGCTGCCGCCCGCGACGCGCCGGCGTAACCGGTTCCGAGCTGCACGCCGCGATCAGCAGGACGGCGGGCAGAACCCACGCGACTATTCGTGACACCCAGCGCTCCTTACGTGGCGCAGATTATCGCGCATCGCGCAGAAGTTTAGGCAAACAGGCGCTCCCATTCCAGTGACCGGCGCGTTCGGCGCGAACCGGCGGGACGCCGGTCCTACTTCAGAACCGGGCAGCATTCCGAAGTAGTGACTTCACTCTGTCACTTTCTGAAGTAGGGCCGGCGTCTGGTATTGGTTGAACTGCGCGTCATCAGACTTTTTCGAGGTCAGGTTCCCGACTCCTTCCGGACTGCGGCCCGCACAGATTCTTGCAATCGGCTATTAGTTTCTCCAGGACCTCCGTCGCCTTCGACAGGTCAGCCTCCCGAACCAATACGTGGTCCTTCAGAAATGCACATTGCGGAACGATCGAGATGCCGGCCTCAGCCAGAAGGCACGCCGCTGGAGCGAAGTAGCCAACGACCGCCGGATCGAGCTCGAGATCGAAAGTGATTACGCGAAACGGGCCGCTCTCGGCGGATGCGCGCTCCCTGAGCGAACTCGTCCGCCACGCTCTTTCTCTAATCGTAAGAGAAATCCCGTCGGGTTCAGCGATCAGCGCCGCGAAACGCTCACCCTCTTTTGCAATCAGCGAAACCGCTTCGGGAAGCATCGCGGTCGGGATGCTGACCAGGCAGTATTTCTCGGCGGCCACGCGAAGGATGGTGCGCGCCCACAACGTCCGGGTCTCCGGCTGTATCGATTCAGTGGAGTTCGTGATTTGTTTGCTCTTCATCCTCCTCCCTGTCCCAATCGCGTGCGCAAACTGAACCCGTGCACGGCGTCTCGCCGGCCTCGGACGAGTCGGCTCTTTCAGACGCTAAACGGTTCGCTTGCCCCGGATCCGGTCGGCCATCAGCTCGGCGATCATCACGACCGGCAGATGCGTGTTGGAGCGCACGATCTCCGGCATGATCGAGCAGTCGATCACGCGCAAGCCATCGACGCCAATCACGCGGCAGTCCGGATCGACCACCGAGCGCCGATCCGCCGGCGGCCCCATCCGGCACGTCCCGGCGGCGTGTTGCGAGTCGAAGCAGTTGGCCGCCATCCATTGATCCAGCGCGGGACCCTCGGGGAGCTGCGCTCTCGCGCCATCGAGCGGGTTGCCGAATCCGACGCGATCGGCGATGCGCCTTATCCGCGGATGGCGCGCGAGCTCCTGCAGGCGTTTCAATCCGTCGCGCATCCGCACGAGGTCGCGCTCGTCGCTGAGCATCTTGAAGCGCAGGTCGGGATCGATCTCGGGCGAGGGAGAAACAATTCGCAAGCTGCCGCGCGACCAGGTCTGATAAGCCGCCATCCAGATCGCGCCGAAGTCCAGCCCGCGATCGCTGAATCCGAACAGGTTCATCGCGAGCAGGAACATATCGTTTTCGCCCGTGCCGCCCATTCCCGAGCTGTACCGCACTACGCAGTTGGTATGGCGGAAGTGTGGCGACGGAGCCTTGCCCTCAGGTTTGAGCGTCATGCCCATCGCGATCATCGGATGGTCGATCAGGCCGTCGCCGACCGGCAGATCGGCCACTACGCGAATTCCCAGTCCGCGCAGATCGCGGGCGGGTCCGATTCCCGAGCGCATCAGGATCGCCGGCGAATGAATCGCGCCGGCGCAGAGGATGATCTCGCCGCCGCCGATTCGCCGCGTCCACTCGCGCGTCTGAGCCCGCACCGCCACGGCTCGCTTGCCGTCGAACTCGACGCGATCGACCAGTGCGCCGCCGATAATCCGCAGGTTGGCGCGTCCGCGCGCCGGTTCGAGATACGCGTCGTTGGTCGAGACTCGCGCGTCGGCGCGGCGATTCATCGCGTAGGGCGAAACACCCGTGCCGGAAGGCGCGTTGTGGTCTTCGCACCAGCCATAGCCGAGCTCCAGACCGGCGTCGCGCAGCGCCTTGTCGACGCCGCCCCAATTCTCCTGCGGCGCGCGCCAGACCGGAATCGGACCGCCGCGGCCGTGGTACGGCCGGTCGCCGAAGTCGAGATCGTCTTCGAGCTTGATGAAGTACGGCAGAACTTCCGCGCCCGACCATCCGACGCATCCCTGACGCGACCAGATGTCGAAATCGTCGAGCGGCGCGCGAATCGCGATCTGCCCGTTGATCGCGGAGCTGCCGCCGGCGCCGCGTCCACGCCAATACACCAGCGCATCCTGCGCCTCGGTGCGGCGCGCCTTGAGACTTGCCCAGAAGTACTTTTGCTGATGTTCCGGATTCAGCATCATCCCGACCGGATTCGCCAGGCGCATCTCAGCCGGCGCCTCGGCCGATCGGTAATCCGGCCCGGCTTCGAGCAGCAGGACTTTGCGCGACGCATCTTCCGAAAGGCGCGCGGCCAGCACCGCGCCGGCCGAACCGGCGCCTACGACGATGACGTCGTAATCGCGCGCGCTGCCGGATTCCGAATCGCTCATATGCGCATGTAGCTATAGGACGAACCTGACGAATCGTCCAACAGCATCGGCGCCGGAGCAAGATGTTCGGGGAGCAACGCCAGCGCTCGTCCAGACCTCTCCCGCGCCTGCGGACTGTTCCGCAGGCGCAAGCCGGGAGAGGTCGCCAAGCGACATTTGTGTCGCGCGGCGGGTGAGGGCGGCGCGAGTTGGCAACGTTGTAGCGATTTTCCCCGCCGCAGCGAGTCAGTTCACGACGTTGACCGGATGACCGTCGAGGAAGGCTTTCAGGTTGGCGACCGCGGTGGCGAGCAGCCGCGTGCGCGCTTCTTTGGTGGTCCAGGCGATATGCGGCGTCACGATACAATTCCTTGCCCGCAGCAGCGGATTGTCGGCGGAAGGCGGCTCGCTCGAAAGCACATCGAGCCCGGCGCCCGCCAGGCGCCCGCTATTGAGTGCATCAGCCAGGTCTTGCTCGACGATCAGCGGTCCACGCGCGGAGTTGATCAAAAAGGCGCTGGGCTTCATTTTGGCGAGACTAGCTGCGCTGATCATGCCCCTGGTTTCTGGCGTCAGGGGACAGTGCAGGCTGACCACGTCGGCTTCCTGAAGCAACTCCTCTACCGGGGACCATCGAAAGCCCGGCCAGTCGGGAGCCTCGCGCCGCCCGGCGTCGGCCGCGATTACCCTCATCCCGATCGCGTTTGCGATCTTTCCCACCTGGCGGCCGATCCGGCCGAAACCGACGAGCCCGATGACCTTGCCGTCGAGCTCGACCTGCGGCGTTTTCCAGAAACTGAAGTCGGGACATCGCGACCACTCCCCGGCCCTCGTCGCCTGACCGTGAACCGCCGGCGCACGACACAATTCCAGCAGCAGCGCGAACACAAACTCCGCGACGCCCGCGGTGCCATAGGTAGGGACATTAGTCACCGCAATCTTGAGCTCGCGCGCGGCGCGGATATCGACCACGTCGTAGCCGGTGGCCAGCACGCCGATGTAGCGCGCCTTTTCAAGCTGCCTCAAGGTATCCGCGGACAAGCGCGTTTTGTTGGTCAGTATGATCTCGGCGTCCTGCGCGCGGGTGGCGGCCAGGTTTTCTCCGGTGCGATCGTGGACTTCCAACTCTCCTATCGAGCGCAGCCCCTCCCAGCTCAGATCGCCGGGATTTAACGCATAGCCATCCAGAACCACTATCTTCATCTCAGTCACCTCGGTGCGGATTGTGCCCATCATGGCTCGCGCGCCTCGCGTGCGATGGGACCTGACCCGGCCCGAGGCCCGCGTACATTGAGAAACGCGAGCCCCTAATGGTAGCGTCACTCGATGCCGCGCGGTCGGCGCGGGAGGATCATAACATGCATACGGAACTGTGCGATCGTCTGGGAATCGAGTTCCCGATTTTCGCCTTCAGCCACTGCCGCGACGTGGTCGCCGCGGTGAGCAAGGCGGGCGGGTTCGGCGTGCTCGGCGCGCTGGGCTTTCCTCCCGGGCGGCTCGAAGTCGAGCTCAAATGGATCGACGAACATGTCGGCGACAAGCCCTACGGCGTCGACATCGTGATCCCGAACAAGTACGAGGGGATGGGCGAGCTCGATCCGGGAAAGATCGAGGAGCAACTGCGCGCGGCCGTGCCGGCGCGCCATCGCGAGTTCGCCGAAGCGATCCTCGCGCGCCACGGGGTGCCCAAACTTCCCGACGACGAGAAACCGCCCAGCCAGCTCCTCGGCTGGACCAAGGCGACCGCCACTCCGCAACTTGACGTAGCGCTGCGTCACGACAAGGTAAAGATAATCGCCAACGCGCTCGGCACGCCGCCCGAGGACGTAATCGCCCGCATCGGCGATTCCGGCCGGATGGTCGGCGCGCTCTGCGGCTCGGCGAAGCATGCGCTCGCGCACAAAAAGGCCGGGGTCGATTTCATCATCGCACAGGGACACGAAGCCGGCGGCCATACCGGCGAGATCGGAAGCGTGGTGCTATGGCCCGAGGTGATCGACGCCGTCGCACCGACGCCGGTGCTCGCCGCGGGCGGAATCGGGACCGGCCGGCAAATCGCCGCCGCGCTCGCGATGGGCGCGCAGGGCGTGTGGACCGGATCGATCTGGCTCACGGTGACGGAAGCCCAGGCGTCGACCGTAGAGCGCGACATGTACTTCCGCGCAACCAGCCGCGACACCGTGCGCTCCCGGGCGTTCACCGGCAAGCCGGCCCGGATGCTGCGCAACGCATGGACCGACGCCTGGGAGTCGCCCGAGTCGCCGGGACCGCTCGGGATGCCCCTGCAATTCATGGTCACCGCCGACGCCGTCGCCCGAGGCCATCGCTACCCCGACAAGGCCAAGGACGTGATGTTCGCGCCGGTGGGCCAGATCGTCGGCCGGATGAACGAGCAGCGGCCGGCCAGGGAAGTTATCTATGAGATGGTTCAGGAGTATCTCGACACGATCGAGCGGCTCCAGAAACTCACTCCGAGCGCCTGAACGCGCCGCAGCTATCGATCCGGAGAGAACATGAGCGACCAGCCGCACGCCATTGTCGAGCGCGAAGGCCACGTTCTGACCGTCACGATGAACCGGCCGGAGGCGCGCAACGCGCTGTCCCCCGAAATGATGGACCTGATGGCGAAGGCGTGGGACGAGGTCAACTCGAATCCCGAAATCAGGGTTGCGATACTCACCGGCGCCGGTGGAGCGTTCTGCGCGGGCGCCGACTTGAAGGCCATGACGCGACGCCATCCGGGCGAGAGCTTCCGCGAATCAGAACGCAGCGGGGGCGCCGACGTCAGCGTAATCAAGCCGCTGCTCAAGGGCGCGCGGCTGTCGAAGCCGCTTATCGCGGCGGTCGAGGGTCCCGCGATCGCGGGCGGTACCGAAATTCTGCTCGCCACCGATATTCGCGTCGCGGGTGAAGGCGCGCGCTTCGGCGTGTCCGAGGTGCGATGGAGTCTCTTTCCGCTGGGCGGTTCCTCAGTGCGATTGCCGCGCCAGGTTCCCTACACGGTAGCCGCGGACATCCTGCTCACCGGGCGCCATCTCACGGCCGCGGAGGCCAAGGCGATCGGGCTCATCGGCCACGTCGTCCCCGACGGACAGGCGCTCGCGAAGGCCAAAGAGATCGCGGCGACGATCGCATCCAACGGGCCGCTCGCGGTTCAGGCCGTGCTCCGCTCGATACGCGAGACCGATTGCATTCCCGAAGATCAGGCGATGCGCATCGAGACCGCAATCGGGACCAAAGTCTTCATGACCGAGGACTCCAAGGAAGGCCCGCGCGCATTCATGGAAAAGCGCAAGCCGGAATTCAAGGGACGCTGATCGAAGGCTGGCGAGACGAGCGAACGCTATTCGCGGGGCGCCAGTGTCGACGGCGCAGAAGAGGCCATTGTGATCGGAATACGGGTCATCGACTCCCCGGTTCTCGATCAGTTCGAGTTCCGCGCTGGCGGTCCACCGTTTCGGGTCAGGGCCCACGATGTAGTCAATCCAGACCGGCTTTCCGTCGTGCAGGTCGAAGTTCGTTCCCCGCCCTCCGCGCGCGTCGGCGGTCAGATCGATTCCCATCGCCGCGATACGCGAGTACAGCGGCTCGCGGCAATCGGTATTGAGGTCTCCCGCGATTATGATCGGTGTCCTCTGGTCCAGGCGGGCGACAAACTCGGCAAGCTGGACGAGCTGAGCCTCGCGGACGGCTGTGTAGTCACTGCGGCCATATTCGGCTTGCAAGTGAGTATCCACTGCGAATACCCGCTCGCCGTTGCGCTCCAGGCCGACTATCAAGGCGCCTTTGCCGCTGAGCCCGTCGCCTTCCCAGATTTTCCAGGCCGGCGCGCTCGCGATGTAGCGATGAAACTGCGGCTGCCCGTGCACGATCCATCCGCTTGATACGCGGACCAGCGCGAGCAACCCTCCGCGCGCGCCGCCGCCCCGGCGTCGCACGCACAGTGGGCTCCAGTCCGGTTGCAGGGCGCGCGACAGACTATCGACCGCCGATCCGCTCCATATTTCCTGCAGCAGGACGATGTCGGGAGACAGCTCGCGGATCTTTGCGCCCGCCCTTTGGATCCGGCCGCGAGGGTCTTTCGACAGCGGCCACGGCAATCCATGCAGATTCCAGGAGAGGACGGAGAGCTTCATGTCGATTGACTATGCGCGGGAAAGATCGAAACCGATCGGCGGGCGGCTAGGGTTGCGCTTCCTGCGGTCGCAGGTCTTCCGCCAGCGCCAGCGCGATCGCGCCGCTGATGCGGGCCTCGGCGGCGAGATTCGGATGATCGACCTGAATCGCGATTTGATTGCCTTCCGCCAGCTTCAGGAACGCGGCCGCATCGAGCGCGACGGGAAAGCGGATGAACTGGACCGCGCTTATACGCTCAGGCGACATCTGCCGCTCGTCGAACCGGGCCGCCACCCTGCGATCGCCGAGCTTGATCCATAGATGGCGCTCGAGACCCGGCAGGCGCTTCAGCGCCGCGTCGCGCTCGCCAACCTCGGGAAATTCGATCAGCAGCGTCGCGGAGAGCTCGCCGGCGCCGGGAATCAGCTCGTTGTAAGTGTCGATCTCGTGCTGAATCGCTTCGGTTGCGGAGATTCTCTCCGTGCGGAGCATCTCCTCCACCTGGTACCACAGCGTCTGCGTGTTCTCGAAGAGCAGCGTGATATTCGATCCGACACTCAGGCGGCGGCGCGCCTTCTCATGAATGAACAGCGGGCGCAGCGTCGTTCGCACGCGTTCCCAATTCGCAAAGTCGAGAAGGTCTTCGATGCCGATTCGCTTCATTGCGGTAACCTCAACCCGGTGTGGCCGGAGACACTTTGTCGGGAAAGCCGCCATCATGGTAGGCGCGCGCCAGAACCTCGAGCGGATGGAGCGGGCGCACGCCGGTGGCCTGCTCGATCTGGATCGCCGCCAGCGGGCAATCGGTCGCCATCACGCGCGCCTCGGCGTCCTTGAGCCCGCTGAAAGCCTTCTCGCCCCATTTCATCGAGAGCTCGAAGTACTCCTTCTTCATCGCCCACACGCCGTCGTGCGCGGTGCAGGCGTCCACGGTCACGACTTCGGCGCCCGGTATCGTGCGCATCATGTCGCGCGAACGAAAGCCGATCTGCTGCGCCTTCAAGTGGCACGGCAGGTGATAGGCGATCCGTCCCGGCGTGGTGCGGAACTCGCGGTCGAAGCTGCCCTGCTTTTTGAGCTCGAACAGCAGCTCGCATGGATCGACCACCGCAGCCGCGAACTCCTTGACCTCGTCGCCGGAGAGCAGCAAGGGATACTCGCCCCGCATCGTCATCGAGCAGGTCGGATTGATTGGCGCGATCTTGTAGCCGCGCCGCACGTAGGGCAGGAGCGAATCCAGGTTGGCGCGGGCCTGCTTCTGCGCGAAGGCGACGTCGCCGCCGTCGATCGCGGGCATCCCGCAGCAATTCTGCTTCGGACACGCGAGCTCGCATCCGCTGCGGCCGAGGACCTCGACCGCCGCCTTGCCCGGACCGGGGTCGTAAAAATTGATGAAGCAGGTCGGAAAGAGGACGACCTTGGCGCTCGGCTGGACCGGTACCTGCGGGAGTCCGGTGCGCGCGAGCCATTTGTCGAACGTTTCACCGGCGAACTCGGGGAGCTTCTTGTCGCGATGGATTCCCAGCAGCTTCTCCATGAGCGCGCGCTGCATCCGGTTGCGGCAGCCGAAATTCGCCAGCCCCGGAACGAGGCTGCCGAGCTTGCCCAGCCGGTCGGGATTACCGAGCATCCGATCGCGCAGGCGAACTCCCGATTCCATCGCGGTGACCGCCTTGGCGCGTTGCATCAGGCGCGGAAAGTCGAGCTGGAACTCGTGCCCGTCGCGCGGCGTGTACGGGCATCTGAGCTCGCACATCTTGCACAAGTAGCAGAGATCGACCACGCGTTGTTTCTCGGCGGCGGAGAGATTGCGGACATCGGCCTCTTCGTGGGCGCCGGTGCGGTCGACCGCGTCGAACAGCGCCGGAAAAGACGGGCACAGATTGAAGCACAGGCGGCATCCGTGACAGATGTCGAACGTGCGATCGATTTCCCGGTCGAGCCCGGCACGATCCCAGTAGCGCGGCTCAGTCGCGTTGTAGGAAAGTCCGTCAGTAGGTTGGGCTGGTATCCGGCTCATCTGCTTATCTGGTGGATTGCCCTGGCGCGCGCGCGGGCGAGGCCGTCCGCTCGCGCCCGATTGGGCGGGCCGATGCGCGTGCCGGCCGGCAGGTCCGGCCGGCGGCGCGCCGGTGAACGGGATTACTTAAGCGTGTCGGCCGCCTTGCTGAAGCGTCCGGCGTGGGACTTCTCGGCCTTGGCGAGCGTTTCGAACCAGTCGGCGATTTCGGCGAAGCCTTCCTCGCGCGCCGTCCTCGCCATTCCGGGATACATGTCGGTGTACTCGTAGGTCTCGCCGTGAATCGCCGACTTGAGGTTCACAAGCGAATCGCCCAGCGGCAGATCGGTGACCGGATCGCCCACCCGCTTGAGATAGTCGAGATGGCCGTGGGCGTGGCCGGTCTCGCCCTCGGCGGTGTCGCGGAACAGCCCCGCGATTTCCGGTTGACCCTCTATGTCCGCCACTTTGGCGAAATACATGTAGCGGCGGTTGGCCTGGCTCTCGCCGGCGAACGCGTCTTTGAGGTTCTTATGGGTCTTCGATCCTTTGAGATCCTTCATTGGTTTTCCTCCTCGTCCCTCGCAGTTGAATTAAATTGAATTGACCTGAATCAGGCCGATCGATGGCGCCGGCCGGCGCGCGCAGTGTTGTTCCCGCCGCATCGCGCACACACCGCCTGGATTTCGAGTGAAGTTCCCAGCACCTCGAAATCCCCGATGCTTCTGCGTCCCTTGAACAGGCGCTCGAGCCCCGGCACTTCGATATCCTGAACGCGCCGGCATTTGACGCACACCAGATGGTGATGCGGCGTCACGTTGCCGTCGTAACGGGCGCTGTCGTGGAGCGCGGTGACTTTGCGCGCTTCGCCGATTTCGCAAAGCGTTTCGAGCGTGCGATGGACGGTCGCCAGCGAGATATGCGGATGCTCGCGGCGGACGATCTCGCAGATCGCGTCGGCGCGCGGGTGCTCGGCGCAGGAAAGCAGCGCCTTGATTACCGCCAGGCGCTGCGGCGTGACCGCCAGCCCGGCCTTGCGGCATCGCTCCGCGAACTCCCCCAAACGCCGGGCCGCGTAGCCCGCACGGCGTCCGTCGCTGACCAGTTGTAAGTCCATTCCTATGTGATAATTATTATCACCTGGTCGGTACTCTCGTCAAGCGGCGGGCCGCGAAGGTATTCGAAGGGCCGCCGAACCATCGACGAGTAAGTCGCCCAGCCTTTGGCGAGGCCGGACTCAGGCTTGCCGCAAAGCGACCGAACCGACTATCGTCATTTCGAGAACGCGACCGGGCGCATGGCACATCGGCCCGAAACTGTGAGGGGTGGTTCTCGCGGGAAACATCCCAAGGGCGTCGCGGCGCCGGTCACGCTGTATCAAGTCGGCTGGCGACGGCTGCCGGACATTGTGCCCACATAATTTCCGGCCGCGAAGCGCCTTAATGACGACCGGTGCAACATGCCGGTAAGAGCGATTAGGTCCGATAGGCAGGACAAGACTGCAAAGCTCACGGAACGCTGCATATCAGACGCTCTCCCTTCGCCCCTTAGGCCCCGTCTGGCCCGGCGTTTCTTGCTGGAGGCATCATGGTGAACAAAGCGGCGGTGGCAAGCTTCAAGGCGAGGCTGCGCGGTGATCTCATCCAACCTGGCGACCGGTCGTTCGACGAGGCGCGCAAGGTCTACAACGCCATGATCGATCGGCGGCCGCGGCTGATCGTGGAGGTTGCCGACGTCGCCGACGTCATCACCTGTGTGAATTTCGGCCGCGACGAGAACCTGCTCGTTGCCGTCCGCGGCGGCGGCCACAACGCCGGCGGCCTGGGCGTCTGCGACGATGGCCTGGTGATCGACTTGTCGCGCATCAGCTATGTCTACGTCGATCCCGCGAAGAAGACCGTTCGATGCGGTGGCGGGACGACGTGGGCTGCGGTGGACCACGCCACGCACCCGTTTGGCCTGGCCGTGCCCTCCGGCATCATCTCCACAACCGGCGTAGGCGGCCTGACGCTCGGTGGAGGCATCGGGCATCTCACGCGGCAGTGCGGTCTCACCATCGACAACCTGCTCTCGGTTGAGATGGTCTTGGCCGACGGGCGTGTGGTTACGGCCAGCGCCAAAGAACATGCCGACCTGTTCTGGGCGGTGCGCGGCGGCGGCGGCAACTTCGGCGTGGTCACGTCGTTTCTGTTCAAGGCGCATCCGATCCACACCGTCTATGGCGGGCCAATGTTCTGGGCGCTCGAAGAGACCGCCGAGATGATGCGCTGGTATCGGGGGTTCATCACGAAGGCGCCGAATACGATCACGGGCTTCTTCGCGCTGCTAACCGTGCCACCCGGGCCGCCGTTTCCCGAGGCCCTGCACAACAAGAAGGTGTGCGGCATCGTGTGGTGCTACACGGGTCCGTTGAAGCAGGCCGAGAAGATCTTCACGCCCATCCGCGCGTTCAAGACTCCCCTTCTCGACTTCGTCGGTCCGATCCCGTTTCCGGCGCTGCAGGGTATGTTCGATCCCGTCTTCCCGACGGGTCTGCAGTGGTATTGGAAGGCCGACTTCGTGCGCGAACTCAGCGACAAGGCCATCGCGCTCCACGTCTCGAACGGCTCGAATATGCCGACCTGGCAATCGACGATGCACCTGTATCCAATCAACGGCGCCGCGGCGAAGGTGAAGAACAGCGCGACGCCGTGGTGTTATCGCGGCGCGGTGTGGGCGCAGGTGATGGTGGGTGTCGACCCGGATCCTGCGAACAAAGAGAAGCTCGTCACCTGGACACGGGATTACTTCAACGCGCTCCATCCGCACTCCGCCGGCGGCGCCTATGTCAACTTCATGATGGAGGAAGGCGACGACCGCATCCGCGCGACCTACGGCAAGAACTACGCGCGGCTGGCGAAAATCAAGAAGCGCTACGACCCGAAAAATGTGTTCCGGGTGAACCAGAACATCAAGCCGGCGGCGTAAGCACACGAATTTCGGATAGGGCGAAACGCTTTCGGACATCGTCAAGCGGGCAGCCCGAAAAAGACGGCGCTGCCCGATGGGGCAGCGCCGTCTGGGTCGTCTTGCGGTACGTGAGCCGTCAGGCCGGCTTGACCGTGAGCGTGCTCCGCCCCTTCTTTTTGGAGTTGCGGGCAAAATAGTACGCGCCGTAGAGACCCCAGAGTATCGCGATGCCGACCGCCATCAGCGGCTCCTTCGCGCTGCCGAGACCTTCAATCGGCCCGATTACGTAGAAGGCCATGCAGGCAAAATTCGCCAGCGCGCCGAATACCGGAATGGCCATGTGTCTGATCCCGCTGAACATGTGATGCTCGCGATAGGCGATGATGCAGCAGACGTTGGTCAGGCCATACACAATGAACGTCCCGAAGTTGGACATCAGCGTGACCAGCGCGAGCCCGTTGGGCAACGCCGCGAGGTACGCGTTTGAGCTCATCCCGGCCGCGTACCAGAGATTGTGCGGGAGCGTAGCGATGGTCTTGTCGTCGGGTGCCGAGGCGCCGGCGAAGAAGTACACTGCCGCGTAGGCGCCGAGAACGGCTGAAATCGTGGCGAGAGTCCAAATCGCGCGATGGGGCGTCAGGTTGTCGCCGTGCAACAAGCCGAAGTGCTCCGGCACCTCCTCGTCGCGGCCCATCGCGTAGGTCACGCGCGCGCCGGTATTGATGCAACTCAGCGTGGTACCGATCAGAGCGAGAAACACGGTGATGGCTTCGACCATCATGAACGCCTGTCCATGCCCGCCCAGCAGCGTATTGCCGATTATCGTCATCATGTCGCCGATCGGCGCCGCCGATCCCGTGGCATCCTTGAGGCTATAGGCGCTGCTCATGAAGTAGTTGGCGGAGAAGTATTCGATCATGTAGCAGAACAGGCCCTGGATGGTCAGCGACAGCAGAACGCCGCGGGGGATGTCCCTCTTGGGGTCTTTCGCCTCTTCGCCAAGCGACGTTATCGATTCGAAGCCGACCAGCAGGAAGATTGCGATCGTCGCCTGGAGCATCACATTGCTGAAGCCATGCGGTGCGACGACCGACCACGCGCTGGGATGCGCGGCAGTATCGCTGTTGAAAACGTAGTGGAGCACCTTTGAAGTGCCGTCGAGGGCCATGCCCGTGGAGCCGTCCGGATGCCCGAGGCGGTAGGCGATAGCCAGAGCTGAAAAGAACAGCAGCGCGACGATTTGTATCGCATTGATGGCGATATTGACCATCGTCGATCCGACCACGCCGCGGTAGGCGATATACGAGATGCCGTAGGCCGCGATTATGGCCACGAGCGCCATGAAAACCGGCCCCGGTGTTCCGGCATTAATCGTGTTCGGAAAAAAATTGCCGACGATGTATCCGATCATTATGCCGATCGTGGCAACCATCGCGCCCGGATAAACCCAATAATAGAGGTGCGCGCCCCATCCGATAATGAACTTGGCAAGACGGGCGAAACGGTACATGCCGGTTGAATTCAGGAAAGCCTGCTCGGCGAACAGGTAGGAACTTCCCGCGCCCGGGTAGAGTTTCGCCAACTCCGAGTATGATACCGCGGTCGCGTACGCCAGCATCAAGGCGGCGAAAATTCCCGCCCACATCGACATGCCGGATGGAGACGCATATCCGGCCTGGACCACGAACGTTATCCAGAGGAAGGCCCCTGGCGCGATCAGAGCCATCGCATTGACCGTGACACCGGTCAGCCCCAGGGTCGGCACCATTTTCTTTTCGGTCGATTCGGCCATTTTTCCCACCCTCGCCAGGCGCGGAATCTTGTGACGCCCGCGCAATTTACAGACGGTCTGCGCCAGATGCGGAAGCATCCCGGCGAGCCGGCTGTCGGCGCGTATTGAGCAGGATTTGTGCCCCGCCCTGCAAAGTAC
The DNA here is from genome assembly GCA_963749215.1 of uncultured delta proteobacterium. Lineage (GTDB taxonomy): Bacteria > Desulfobacterota > Binatia > Binatales > Binataceae > CAVVMA01. The sequence goes on from CAVVMA010000016.1 coordinate 189,702, forward strand.
AATGTTGCTGCTCTCGCCATCGCGCCGCCGGCGCGATCCGTGAGCGAACCAACGCTGAAGAGGCCAAAACTTTTCAACTTGCAATGAATCAATTTTCAGACTGAAAAGTTTAATGCATTATGAAAAGTGATTCGGACGATAGGTACTTGCTACTGGCTAACGGCTGAAACGGGCGACGATCGAAGTCCAGGCGCGAGGGGGCCCGATGTTGTGGATGGATTTGACGCGGAATCGGGCAGCGCCTGCTCAAACGGCAGCGTGTGCTCTCTTCATCTACCTGTAGAAAGCATCCAGACGACGATTGTCAGGCAGCACTTAAGGCTATCGGGATTCCGGCCCAGGCGAATCCTCGAACAGCGAGTAGTAGATGATGTGGTCGAGCGTTTCGGTCAGTCGCAAATCGGACTTGAGGCTGCTCGCAAGGAGATCCCAGAAAAGACGATCGATCACGGCCGCGAACAGTGAAACGTCAATTCCGCGTCGAGCACCGGGAAGCTGCCGCAGCCGGTCGAAAACAACGCGCAGCCGGCCCGTCGTCCACGCCCGCACCTGCTCGTCAAGCGCGGCGAGTTGCCGGTCGGACAGCATAGCCTCTCTCCACGCTCGGTACGCGCCTGCATAAGGAAGATCGGTCGCCAATCCGGCTCGTAGCACGCCTTCGATCCTGCTCTTGAGATTGCCCTCTGGCCGGGGCTGCAGGTCGATCTGTTCGAGCCTATGCAAGAGCTCGTTCATGAGGACCAGCAGAAGCTGGCGTTTGGACCGAAAGTACTGGTAGAACCCGCCGACGGCTATCCTCGCGCGCCTTGCGATGGCGCCGATCGCGGTGGCTTCGTAGCCGTTGCGCTCGAACAGCTCCACCGCTGCCCTGAGCATCGCTTCGCGCTTGATGCGGCTGCGTCGCTGCAATGGCGTTCGCGCAAGTTTTTCGCCCGCAAGAACATCCGGCCGTCTCAGCGTCTTTTCAGGTGGCGCGGTTGCGGTTCGCGGGCGTAGTCTTCGGGGCGTGGAGCGTCGGGCAGGCTTCATTGCCGCGCGAAGTTCACCCCGAGCAATGCGCCAGCACAGCAGCACAGCATCCACCCTCCGAACAAACCGGCGGCCTGCGGCGGGATATTTGGATAGACCAGGGGAAAGAAGACCGTGCTGAAAGTATCGAACACCAGGGTAGGCATCACGAGAAAGATTCCGGCGGCGGGCCACTGTGCGCGCGGCAGACCGGCGCCGGCGCAGATCTGCCGCGCGACCAAGGCCATCAGTGGAAAGCTCGCGGCCAGCAACACCGCGATGGCGACCAGGTTTTCGGGATGCAGCAGGTACTGGCCGGTGAAACGGAGCGCGATCGTTGCCGCCAGCCAGATCATAAAGCCGACCGTCAGACAGCGAAGCATAGACTCTCTCCCCTTAAACCGAATCTGAATTCCGGTTCATATTCTGGCGGAAGCCGGCCGCTTGTCAAGCCTTGAGGGAGGGTGACTCGATCCCGGCGTTACTCTGAGTGGTCGCGCGCGCTGGTCAGGTCGATCAGATCGGCGGTCGAGATGGGGGTTTGCCCGTTCGCCGGAGCGGTCGCGGGCTGACCTGCGGTCAGTTCATGGATCGTGGCCAGCAGGCCCGCCTTCTTGACGGGTTTGCTGAGATGCGATGTGCAGCCGGCCTTCAGACAGTTGCGGACGTCCATCTCCAGTGCCGACGCGGTTAGCGCGACTATCGAAGTGGGCGCTCGATTGTGCTCGCGTTCCCATTCCCTGATCTCGCGCACCGCCGCGTACCCGTCGAGCACGGGCATCCGCATGTCCATAAGGACCAGGTCGAAGCGCCCGTTGATGAACTCTTGCACGGCGAGTTCGCCATTCTCCGCCGTCACCAGTTCGTACGGCAGTTTCTTCAGATACTGATTGATCAGCATCCGATTATCCGGTGAATCCTCGGCCAGGAGTATTCGCAAACAGCGCTCGGCCGGCGGCTGGGACTGCTCCGCGACGACTTGCGCTTGCGCCCGTTTGCCTTGGCCGATCGCAACGCCGATCGCTTTGAACAGCTCGGAGCATTTCACCGGCTTGACCAGGTAGGCGTCGAGCCCGAGTTCCTTCAATTTCCCAAGCTTGGGATTAAGGTCGTCCGACGTAAGCATCAGGATGACCGGCTCGGTGCCGCGAGATTGGTTCCTGATCCCCCGCGCGACCTGGAATCCGTCCATCATCGGCATCCGGCAATCGAGCAGCACAAGTCCGTAGGGCGTTTCGGCGGCACGCGCGCGCCTCCATTCGGACAGCGCCTCGGCGCCTCCCTCGGCTTCGGCCACCGTCGCGCCCTTGCGCGAGAGCAGCTCCCGCAGGATCAACCGGTTGGTGGCGTTATCATCCACGACCAGCACCCTGAGCCCCTTCAACTCGACCTCTTCTGAAGAGTCGTGCTCCGCCGCGGGCAGCACCACGAACGGGGCGGTGAACGAGAATGTGCTGCCCACGCCGGGCCGGCTCTTCACCCAGATTTTCCCGCCCATCAGCTCGACCAGCCGCCTGACGATCGCAAGGCCGAGTCCGGAGCCTCCGTAGTTCCGGGTAGTCGAGGAGTCGGCCTGTGTGAAACTCTCGAAGACCGTCTTGAGGCTCTCGGGAGGAATCCCGATTCCGGTGTCGCGCACGATGAAGCGCAGCATTCCGGGAGCGTTTGCCTCGGGATCGTTCTCCACCGTCAGTACGACTTCGCCGCGCTCGGTGAACTTGATCGCGTTGCCGAGCAAATTGATCAAGACCTGGCGCAGCCTCAGAGGATCGCCGGCCAGGCTGAGCGGCACGTCGGGCATGACGCGCGCCGCCAACTCGAGCTTTTTCTCGTGCGCCCGCACGCCGAGGGTCTCGGTGAGGCGTTCGACCACCTCCCGGAGGTCGAACGCGGTGGTCTCCAGACGGAGCATGCCGCTTTCGACTTTCGCGAGATCGAGGATGTCGTTGATAAGATCGAGCAGCGCGCTGCCGTTGCTGGACATCGTCGCGACGTAGCGCCGTTGCTCGACTGAGAGCGGGGTCTCGGCGAGCAGATCCCCCATTCCAAGTATCGCGTTCATCGGGGTGCGGATCTCGTGCGACATGTTGGAGAGGAATTCGGACTTGGCGCGCGACGCGGCGAGCGCCGCTTCGCGCGCGGCGATCAGCTCCCGCTCGGTTTGCTTGATCTCCGCGATATCGCGATCGACCGACAGGACGCACAGCTCGCCGTCGAGCTCGACCGCGACGGCAGAAATCAGATGCGGCACGACGCTGCCGTCTTTCATGCGGATGCCGGCTTCGACGTTTCGCACCATCCCCTTCTCGGCCAGCGTCTTCATGAAATCGCCGAGTTCGGCTTCGTTCCACATCCGCAATTCGCTGATTGAGCGGCCCAGCAGCTCGTGCTGCGAGTAGCCCCGTCGCAGGAATTCGTCGTTGAGGTAGACGATCCGGCCGTCGCTCACCCGAACCACGGACACCTCGTCCATGCTGGCGTCGAGCAGCTTGCGCAGTCTGGCTTCGCCGGCTTCGAGTTTCCGCTGCGCGGCTTCGCGCTCGACAATCTCAATCCGGAGCCGGTGATTGGTCTCGGTCAGCGCCCGGCGCCACAGACCCCATAGGCGCCCGCCCACAAGGCTGAGTCCGCCGGCAGCCAGAAGGTCGAGCCATAGATCGCTCGATATATCCAGGTTGCCGACGATGATCGTGTTCACAAGGGCGGCCGCCAGGCACCACAGCGCCAACGATGTTTGCCAGGCGATGCCCCAGGGCGCGAACGACGCGGTGCCTATCAGGAGCGCGATCATCGCGAAAAAGAGATGGAGTTGATCGCGGCTCGCGACGCTGCCGTAGGTCCAGCACGCGACCAGCGTCGCGCACAAAATCAGCGTGACTGCTTTCCAATATTTGAGGAAATTCGCGGTCAGGGTCAGAACGAATGCGACCGTCGCCGCGGCCAGGATCACCAGGTCGTAATGCACGCGGACCGGCGCGAGCGGAGCCCGAATATATAGCGTCTTGGCGATATCGACGACGTGGCCAACCGCGATCGCCGCAAAGCCGGTCCGAAGGACGCGAATGACCCATTCGGGGTCGAGCAGGCCGGGTTTCGAGGTATCCCGGATCGCCGAGGACGCAGAGACGAGTTCCTGTTCGAGCGGAGTCGACATTCAGGGCCGTAGTTCGCAAGAGTGATGCCGCGAGCGATCGAGGATCGCCCTTCCACCCTTTGCGCTCACATGTCTCATAAGGAGCGAGCCTGGATGGCTACGATCGCTCGCGAACCTTTATAGCGACTCTCGCGTTTCAGCCGAGGCAACCCGAGTTGTTGCGCGCGCGATACACCGAGGGTCGCTCGTCGCTCGCGCAGCGCCGGCAGGATCGATCGCCGATCGCCGGTCAGCGCGGGCCGATCGTGCGTCGCAGCAGATCGAGCGTGCGCCGGCGCGCGAGATCCGATGCGGCCGGATGGAACGAAGCGCGCCGATTGCAGTTGAACCCGTGACCCGCACCCTCGTAGACGAAGACTTCGGCGTCCTTGCGGTCCGCGAATGCGGCCCGGATCTTGTCGACTGCGGTCATCGGAATTCCCTGGTCTGCGGCGCCGAAGTGAAACTGAATCGGACATTTCACCGCGCCCGCCTCGCCGAGAAACCCGTCTATTCCGCCGCCGTAATAGCATGACGCCGCAGCAACGTCGGTGCGCGCGGCGGTCAGATATCCGATGAACCCTCCGAAGCAGTAGCCGACTGCGGCGACTTTTCCATTGCATCCGGGGGTCGCCTTGAGCGCCTCGATCGTCGCCGCGATGTCGCTCATTCCCAGGTTCAGATCGAACTTGCCCCGCAGCGTGCGCGCCTTCTGGATACCTTCCGGCGTGTAGTCGAGCTGCAAATTCGGCTCGACCCGCCAGAAAAGGTCGGGCGCCAGCGCGACGTATCCACTAGCGGCATATTCCTCCACCACGTCGCGGATATGGGCATTGACGCCGAAAATTTCCTGGACGATCAACACGCCGGGAGCAGCACCGCCCTTGGGCAACGCCAGATAGCCATTAAACTGTCCGCCATCGGCGGCGGCGATCGAAACCATCTTTCCATCACTCATCCAGACAACTCCTCACAACGATCATCTATGCCAATGCGAATCAAGTTTCACTTTGCGGAACCGGAGCCCGCGATCAACTGAGTATATATGCCATAGTTGGCCGCCCGCACCGAGTCGACGAAGTCGCCGTAGTTCGCTGCCTCACCGCCGGTCGGATAGCCCCATTGGTCGGTGCCGGTGGCGATGATCGCCTCGCGGCCGTCGTAGGCATTGTCGTTCGGCGTCAGCAGGCCCCAGTTGGTCTGCTGACTTATCATGTCGTACATCCCCCACCATTCGAATCCCACGATATGATAAGTCCCGTTGGCGTCGGCGGCATTCAGGAAGGCGCTTAGCATGGTCTGGTAGCCCGCACCCCGCTCCTGCTGAGTGGTGAAAGCGGCTGTCCCCGAGCCCCCGGGATAGGCCGCCATGTAGGAGTCGGCTTGCGCGATGAAGCCCTGCCAGTTGACCCACGGCTTGTCGCCCCCGTATTGAGCCGTGAAGTTGATTCGCGCCTGCGCGTCCGTGCAGTTCGAACAGAGATACGGCGGGACCGATTCGAGCGTGAAGAAATCGACATATTTGGCGGCTTCGGTGAGGACTTCCTTGCGCGGTGGCGCGCCCCATCCGCCGATTTCCTGGGTCAACATATAGCCCGGCGCGTAGCGGCTGTACTGGGTCTTTTGCGCCCCGAAGTATTGATCCAGCCAGGACGAGAAAAAGCCGCTCATATCGGCCTGCATCGCGGCGGTCTCGCCGTTCAGATTGATCGGATCGGTGCCGACCCAGCACGCGCCGTCCTTTTTCCTTGACGGGCAGCTTCCGTCTTCATCCAAAAGTCCGTGGCCGGCGCCGAAGCTTGTGTAAATGCCAAGCTGAATCGCAGCCGTTCCGCCGTGATCGGTGGTGCCGAAGGTCGTGTAGTTGGAGCCCCACGCGGCATTCAGCGCCGCGATCTTGCCGCCGTACTCCTTGCTGAAGTAGGTGCTCATCGCCTGCTTGCTGAATACCGTCTTGTTACCGTACTCGACTTTAAGGCTGTGGTTGGCGGCCTGCATCGGATCGGTCACCAGCACCAGCCAGGCGGTCGATGGCACGGCGTGGCCGGTATCCAATTGTCCGGTGTATGAGTCATCGACGGTCTCGAAGTCGGGCCCAGCGCGGATTCCCATCGTGTTGTCGGACTCATCCATGTCAAAGCCGATGAAGTAGTCATTGTGCAGGCCCAGCGCGACGCCCGTTCCCCAGTCGTGTTGAAGCGCTCCCGCCAGCCAGGCGCCGAAGTTTGGATCGGACGCATCGATGATATGCGAGCGGTAGCCGGTGTAGATGTCGGCCTTCACACCGTTGAGGATGTCCTTCACCGGCGCCTTCGCGTAGTTCCCCGCGTTGGTAAGGCTGTAGGAACTCGGGTTCTCGTAGTAAAGGAACGGCATCTTGTCCGGCATCGTGCCGTCGCTGGTGTTGAAGTTCGCGCGGATTCCCGGCCATACGTACTCCGATGAGTATTCGCTCGAGGCGTTGAAGCCCCAAAGCGCGAGCCGCCGCACCGATTCCAGGCCCCAGTTGCCTTGCCAGTCCGGGCTGGCGCCCTTCGCATATTTCTCCTTGACCTTGTCGGTCAACTTGGAGGAGTCGGTCCAGGTCACGTCGTAGACTCCCCTGAGGAAGAAGCCGTTGCCGGCGGGATCGCACATCCACCACCGATTCCCGATCTTCTGCGTATAGAAATGCGCCTTCGCCCCGGCCGGACATTGTATCGACGTCGTGCCTCCGTACGCGTCCAGGCCGGATTCGCCCGAAGGTCCAGCGGTCGCCGTCGCGGCCGGATTCGGTATCGCGGTCGGATTCGATGTCGCCGTGGGACCTGACCACGAAGGTGTGCAGCCGATCGCGATAAGGCACACGAGCAGCGGGACCGTTGATCGTCCAGCCTTCACAACCTCACTCTTTATCAGATGACCAACGAAATGAGCCAATCCCGCGAGGTGTTCGGAACCGCCCTGATTTGCGGACTTCGCCAGCCTTCTAACAAGCTGGAACGGTGGTATCATGATTCGTGCCCGATCGAGTTGCGCGCGGCCGCCCGCAGGGCCGGGATGAAATCGAGTTGCGATGCAGGCGTTGATTCTCGCAGCGGGGATGGGCCGGCGGCTCGGCGGGCTCACCCGTGACAAGACCAAGGCGATGGTCGAGGTCAACGGGAAGACCCTCATCGCCCGGATGCTCGAAGCTATCGCCGGAGCCGGAATTCGCCGGACGATCATTGTAACCGGTCACGGCGCCGCCGGCCTCCGCGCATTCGTCGAGAAAAACCGCGGCGAACTCGATATCACTTTCGTCGATAACCCCCTCTACGAGACCACCAACAATATCTATTCGCTTTGGCTTGCGCGCAGCCATCTCGAAGCGGATGACACATTGCTGCTCGAGAGCGACATGATCTTCGAGCCGGAAATCCTTCGCGAGGTCGTCCGCAGCCCGGCGCGCAACCTCGCCGTGGTCGCCAGGTTCGAGCATTGGATGGACGGTACGGTTACGATCCTCGACGCGGATGAGAATATCGTCGATATCTTGCCCAAGGCCCTGTTCAAGTGGGCCGACGCCGACAATTATTTCAAGACCGTCAATATCTACAAATTCTCCAGCGGCTTCTCCAGGCGCTTTTACCTGCCCTTCCTCAATGCCTACATCACTTCGTTCGGGCGCTCGAAATACTACGAGCAGGCGCTCACCGTAATCACTTACCTTAGCAAGACCGAACTCAAAGCTTACCCGCTCAAGGGACGAAAATGGTATGAGATTGACGACGCCAACGACCTCGCGGTCGCCGAGACCTTGTTCGCCGATCGCGGCCGGCGCCTCATTCAGTATCAAAAGCGTTACGGTGGGTATTGGCGTTTCCCAGGGCTTCGCGACTTTTGCTATCTGGTCAATCCTTATTTTCCCAGCCGGCAGATGGTTGACGAAATCGATCGCAGCCTTCCCGTTCTGCTGACTTCCTATCCTTCGGGTCTCGACGTGCAAAACGCGCTGGCCGCCAGGCTGTTCGAATGCGATCCCGATCGGATTCTGGTGGGCAACGGCGCGTCCGAGCTGATTCGCGCGCTGCTGGGCAGCGTCGAAGGTGCAATCGGCCTGGTCGTGCCTACGTTTGACGAGTACGCACGCCACGGACCCGGCGGGCCGGAGGTCAAGCTGCTCAGGACTCATGCCCCCGACTTCCGCTACGGCGTCGCCGAGCTGACGAAATTCGCCGACGGACTGAGTATGCTGGTGCTGGTCAATCCGGACAATCCTAGCGGGCACTTCATTTGCAGGAGCGACCTTCTCGCTCTGGCCGGGCATCTCGACCGGAAAGGCACGCGCCTCCTGCTGGATGAGTCGTTCGTGGATTTCGCCGACGAAAGCGCGGGCGGCTCGATGCTGACCGATGAGGTTTTGACGCGCTATCCGCGGCTCGCCGTCATCAGGAGCATCAGCAAGAGCTACGGGATTCCCGGCTTGAGGCTCGGCGTGCTGGGATCCGCCGATCGCGACCTGATTCACGCAATCAGGAGCGCCCTGCCGGTCTGGAATATCAATTCGCTTGGCGAGTTTTTTCTCCAGATAATGGGTAAGTATAAAGATGACTACGCACAAGCCTGCCGCCGGCTGCGCGAGGAGCGAGCGAGGTTTGCGCGGGCGCTCGGCCGGGTGAGCTTCCTCAGAGTAATCAACTCCGAGGCCAACTACTTTCTATGCGAAGTCTCAGGCGGACTCACGGCTACCGAGCTGGCGCGAACGCTCCTCGATCGCCACGAGGCGCTGATTAAGGATTGCACCGGAAAGCGCGGACTGGAGAACGGCGAGTACGTCCGGATCGCAGTACGCGATAGCGCCGACAATGATTTTCTGATCGCGGCGCTGGAGAGCGTGCGTGTCTAGCGGACTCGCCAGCGACGAGGCGCCGGCCGGGCCGGCGTGGACCTCGCTCCCGCTCGCAGCGCTGAGGCGAATCGCGCAGCCTCCCGAATACAGCCCGGCCCGCACCGATCGCCTCTATCGCCCCTTCTCCATCTACCTGTCGATTCCGCTCGCCAGGCTCGGCGCGACTCCGAACGGAATCACCGTGGGATGGATTCTGATCGGCCTCGGCGCAACCGGATGCCTGGTTTCATCGCTATGGATCGTGCGGATCGCCGGCGCGCTGCTGCTCGAATTTTCCTACCTGCTCGATTTCGTCGACGGCGAGGTGGCGCGGCTCACCAAACGCAGCTCGCCGGTCGGGATGTTTCTCGACCTGATGGGCCACGGACTGATCAAGACCGCACTGCCGCTGGCGGCGGGAGCGTCCGCGTTTGCGCAGACCGGCTCGCGCTTCATGCTGCTGGCAGGGGCCGTCGGCGCGGTGACCATCGGCGTCGGCGACGCGCTACGTTTTCATGCCGCGTGCACCTCGGGACAGCTCGCCACATCGGATCTCGATCGCGTCGCCAACCAGCGTCGGCCGCTGAGAGAGCTCCCGCTCGCCGAGCTCGCAGGCAACCTGTTCGAGCACGGCTTCGAGTCGCCGGGACTCTTCGCTCTTGCGTTCCTGGCGTGCCTGTTCGATCGCCTTCCGCTACTCACTATCTATTGGATGGTCTCGGGACCGCTCTGGATGTGCCTGAGGGCGGTCGACTACTCGCAACGTCTGCGGGTGCTCGACCGCATGACGGCCCCCGATCGCACCGCGGCATCCGGATCAACCGCTCCCAAGTGAGTACTCGGCGCTGAGCGCCCGATCCCGGCGTTCGACGAAACTGCCTGCTATCGGGAGTTGGACCGAATTCGGTCTAAGGAAGGGATCTCATTAGAGGCGGGGTGGGCAATCGACTGAGGAAATCGGCAGCGTCTCGGTTTGAAATCAGTCCCCTCCGCACGGGCAGTTCGGGCAGGGAGTACCTTTTGCGATGCTGCTTGCTGGGCAGTTCGGTGGGCAGTCGGGCCATTCATCTTTCTTTGCCGACAGACAAAGCCGGCCAGCGACGCCAGCTTGCATCGCGAGCCTGCAGCACGGGGGCTCGTCAATCCGCATGAAGTTTGCAACTGGCGCGCGTTCCGTTGTGAACGGTTTGACGACCGGTCTCAATATGGGATGAATTGGTTCTCTGCTCGTCGGGTTGACACCTCAAGCGTGTTAACTTATATGTTATTAACAGAAGAGGTCAACAATCTTTGCCAAACCGGGCGACTCGTCTTCCTTCGACCAGCGATTCCGGGGTTGAGACAGCGACGAACACTTCACCTCGCTAAATCGCTTCACGCGGCTCTGACTGTAGGACCTTGGTCAAGTGCGAAGGACGAGGCACGATGGGGCGAGTTGAGATTTTGGTGTGACCGGTTCATTGATGGAGGGCGCCTCTATCTCCGCGAACGGCCGCGAGCCAAGAAAAGCACGGCGGACATGGCGCAATTGGAGCCGTGGATGGATGAGGTCTGGGAGATCCGCAGCATCGATCCCAAGCCAAGCATCCGAGTATTCGGCAGTTTCACCGGAAAGGACGCGTTTGTTGGGCTTACTTGGAGTTTTCGGAAGGACCTGAACGGGTATGGCGGCCCGAAGTGGCTGCGAGCGATTCAAACGTACAAGACCGAATGGCAGAACTTTTTCTATTGTCAACCCATGAGTGGAGGATATCCTAATGACTACCTCTCACAAGCCGTTGTTCTTGACTGAAGTCCTTGAAGGAAACCCGATTCCAATAGGAACGCTGTCCTATTTCCGAACGCAACTTAGGTACCAGCTGCATGAAGTTGTCCTGCGGGAATTTCTGCTCCAAGAGGACAAGGCCGATCTTACTCAGGCGGACTTGGCGCGGCGTATTCATCGAAAACCATCGCAAGTCAGTAAATTGCTGGGCGCTCCCGGAAATTGGACTTTTAACACGGCCAGCGATCTTCTACTGGGGATGAAAGCGCAGCCACTTATCTCTGTAATATCGCTTGAAGATAGAATTGCTGACCACTTGGAAAAATGGGGCGATAGCGACGATAGCGTGTCACCTGAAAAGCTTGAGGAGATGCCAGTGGAGAGTCTCAACGCCGCTGATGACAATGGCTAGGCGGATGTACATCGTCACCTACGATGTGCCGCGAACAGCGAGTGCCGAAACACGAAAAGCGATATCGGATGCGGTGCAGGCAAGTGGAAATTGGTGGCACTACCTCAAGTGGACTTGGTTGGTCGTCAGTGACAAGACTGCGAATGATATAGCTACACAAATCATACCGCACGTCAGAGATGCGAACGGGCGTCTGTTAGTGATGGAAGTCGCGGTGAGCAACCGGCAAGGTCTCTTGCCCGGAAAAGGGTGGGCTTGGATCAAAACGTGGTCAAATCGATTCCGCGGACTGCCCGACTAAAGTCAGGGGGGGTGATCGCGTCCTGTGTGTTTGGGCGAGTCCGGTCGAGGGAGCCCTTTCTCAATTCGAGCTACTATGTCAGATCGCGAAAGCACCATGTTCGATAATCAGTGATGGCTTTGCCTGAATAGGTCCGCTTCCCGGTGATTGCCCGCGTATGCCTAGTACAACCGCGTCCGGTCGGACTGCAAGAACTACAGCCCGGACGAATGTCTTGCCGTCCGACTCTTTCAGCTCTGCGATGTCAACAAACCCGAACCATTCGCTTTCACCGATCTTTACAAAGATTCGACGCTCGTTTGAGAACGGGCCGCTTCGAACGTCGCACGGAAGCCAGACTACAACGTCTCTCTTGAATTCGCTCGCCTTCATATTCATCCCTCGACCAGGGCTTTCGTGTTTTATTCGCCCTTCGAATTTGTCGCACGTAAGACGCGCACGTTCAAGGCTTATAGGCGAGGCTGGATGTCTTAGGCAATGATTGCGTGCATACCGGCACGTTATTTGGTCACAAGGAAACAGGGGCGAAAATCCATGAACAGGCCATCTCTTAGAGTTTCAACAGATTGTGAACAAGAGAGCGATTCCGTGGATGACCGGGCAATCCTTGGTTAAGGACGAAGCAGGATAGAATCTGTCCACACCTGTGTGGAACTGGGGCGTGCACAGACGCCAAGCGGCCCGAAGAGGTACTTGCGGTCGACCGGCAATCACGTTCGTTCCGCGACGGCAATCGACACGGGCCTGGGCGGAGTGCTGCTGTTTAGCAAGATCGGCGCCGTCTTCTCGGCCGTCCTCTCTCTTCGGCTCACTCTGCCGACCGTGCGGCGCGCGAGCATGCGCACGCCGGCCCACGCGGCCCGGCTCATGACTGGCGGTTCAAACAACGACGACACGGGCTTGACCAACCGCAGCACTTCGCTGAGCCTGAGCCTCACTCCAGGGTTTGCTACTGCCAGGCTGAGCGCATCCATGTAACGGTTGAAAAGCCTGATCGACAGCGTGCGTTCGCCGGCCGTGAACGGGAAGCGCAAATCGGCGCCGGCGGCGATTCGGAACGGATCTTTCTGAAAGCGCGCCTGCGCGGCGAAGAATCTGTGGGGCAGCGCCGGATTCGCCGGCCCACCGTGGTCGATCAGTCCGCGCAGAATCGAGGCCGACACCGCGGCGACCGTCATGCCCTGCGCCGCCAGCGGATTGAGCCGGCAGACCGAGTCACCCATCGCGATGAAGCCCTCGAGCGATTCGTTCCATCGCTCGTAATGGCGCCGGCGATTCTGGAGCGGACCGGCGCCGTAGACCGGCGAAATCGGCTCCATCACCTGCACCATCTCATGCACCAGCGGCGTGCGCAGGTTCTTGATGTGGGCGTTGAATTCCTCTTCATCGCGGGGTGGCTGCCGGCCGAGCGCCTGAATGCTCAGATGCCACAGCTCGCCTTCAAGCTTGCCGAAGTAGACCGAAGTGGCGTCGGGTTGCTGGCGGGAATAGGTGCGCGGAACCTGGATACCTTTCCACCACCAATCCGACGGCCACTTGCCGATCGGCGCCCGGTAGAACCGGGACGCATAGCCGCCGTGCGGATCGACGATCGTTTCCTGGGGCGGCTCTATTCCCGCGCCGCGCAACCATTGAGCGCTCCTGGAGCCCCCGCCCGACGCATCGACCACCAGGTCCGCCGCGACCGTGAACTCGCCGCCGCCCTTGCGTGGGCGGGCCCTCACGCCCGTGCATCGGCGACGGCCACGTCCATGGATTTCGAGACCGGTCACGGACGTGTTCTCGAGCAGATCGATTTTCGACAGCCGGCGAAAAAGATCGCGCACCACCGATTCGGTCAGCGCGCGGCTCGCCGCGAGATTGAGCAGGCCCGTGCGGTAATAGCCCGCCCAACCGTCGGGCCTCAACGAGACGGTTTCCATATTCGGCTCGTACAGCGTCGCGCCCCGCTCCAGGCAGGTTTGCCGGAAGCCCGGGAACAGCCACTCCAGCTCGCTGATTCCGCGCGTCAACAGCGAATGGTAGTGGCGGCCTTGCGGCACACCGGCACGATCCGCAATCCCGGTTGGATAATGGTCGCGCTCGATCACCGTGACGCGATCGAAGAATTCGCCGAGCACACGGCCGGCGCAGAGCCCGGCGATGCTTCCGCCGATTATGACTGCGCGCGTTTCGCCCATCGTCCTGCTCTTTTCCCGAAGCTCCTCAGGTTGGCGGGGCGAGCGAGCCTCGTCGCCCGGTCCCGTCGCGGACGAGCGCCTGCAGCAGCGCCGGATCGTCCCAAGGCACATCATGCCAGGCGCTCAGCAGCCACTCGCTCGACGGATCTCTGATCCACTCCTGAGGGAACAGCGCGACGACACGCTCGCCCTGCGTCGATAGCGGTGGCGAATCCGGCCGCAAACTTCCCGCGAGCGCATCGTGAAGCGCACGGCACAAATCTGCTCCGACCAGACCGCCCAGATGGGAGGTCGGAGCCGGGCGCGGATTGAACTCGCAGAGATAGGCACGGTTGGTGCCGTCTTCGATCATGAATTCGACCTCGCCGATACCGGTAAATCCGAGCGCGCCGACCAATCGCGCGGCTGCTTCCTCCATCTCTTCATTGCGGGCGAACCTGACGACGCTGCTCGGTCCGTTGTCCCATCTGATCTCGAGCTTGGTAGCCGTGAAGCTAGCCAGCAGCCGGCCTTCGAGCGCCGCCACTCCGCACAGAGCGGGAACGCCGCGGATGAACCTGTGAGCCGTTATTTTGGCTTCATCGTTGAAGGGCTCGGCACGCGTTCCGTTCTCCGACAGACGCACGACCGACTCCGCTTCCGGGCCAAGGCGCTGCAAGCGGGCGAGCGCCGCGCGCGCCTGCTCGCGATCCTGGCAGATCGCGACTCCGTCGCCGCCGCTGGTAAAGTCCCGCTTGAGCACGATCGGGTAGCCGCCACGGCCGGCGAAGCGATCGAGATCATCGCCGGTTGAGACCGGTTGCGGGCATGGCTGCCGAACGCCGATCCGGGAGGCTAACTCGTAGAGCGCGCTCTTGCGATTGGCCGCCTCGTAAAAGTCGGACGCGCCGAATGAGAATTGCAACTTCGGAATCAAATCCGTGGGCAGACCTGACGCGCCCGGTCCGGATTGCTCTGCCACGCGCAGCCGATGGTTGAAGAATCGCCGACCCAGCTCGTCTCCGCAGATCAATAGAGTGCGCTCGGGGCGCCGCATCGCCGCGGCCAGCGACTCGACGACCTGGGCCGCGTTGCGCGGCGCCTCCAGAGTGCGCTGGACTACGGAACCCAGGTCTCGGGTAGCGATCTCCGCCAATCCGGGAACGATCTTGCGCAGTCCGCGCGCCAGCGATTTGACGGCGCCGCGTGCCGCGCCGTGCGGAAAGGTCAGCACTTCGTCGATGTATCTTGTCTTGCAGAGCCAGTTGCCGAGCGGGCACAACGCGGCAACTTTGAACCCGGCTTCGTGAAGCGGCTTGGCCAGGCGCGGCGTCGGCCGCCAATTTTCGAGCATCAGGATCAGCACGCGCAGATCGCCATCGGACGAAGCGGCCGCAGTATCGCTGCCGGCGCGCGGTTCCCGATACGGCCGTATGATGTTGTTGCTACTCATACACGGAGTTGAAGACCGGCCCGGAGTTCAGAAATCGATCATCGACGGGCTGCCGGGAGCAGTCTCGCGATCGATTTACCGTGCCGCGAATTTTAGAGCCGTATATCCTCATTCAGTCCGTCGATTCCGTCGTAATTTGCCGGGCGCGCCAGCGACGATCGGGCTTTGGTCCGGGACCTGAGCGGGCTTGGGGCCGAGCCATCCGCACCGGCTTTACGCCGGCGCATGCCGCGCTGACTCAGGTTCTCCTGCAGGCGCTCCCAGAGCGGTTGTGCGCGCTCGGCGAGCCTGATGATCCGGTAACGCATCGGCCGGAATACCAGGTCGTAGTAGCCGGTCAGGTAGTCGAGTGAGGCGCCGAAGCCACGCTTGTAATCGTAGACTCCGAAAGCGGGATCGCTCTGATCGGGCGGGAACCGCCGGAGGCCGCTGCCGCCGAGGTTCAACTCTTCGCAGCCCCGGGCCTTTGCCCATCGAACCGCTTCCCAGTCGAGCGCGTGTCCGGGCCGGAAGCTGCGCGCCTTTGCGCTGCGGTCGAGCGCGAGGTGAACCTGATAGACGACCCGGCCGAATTGGACCGACGACGCGGCAGCAAGGTCTTCTCCCCCATGGCTGATAATCCATAGCACCCCTTTCCCGGACGCGTAGTGCTCGCGATGCTCGCAAAGAAGCCATTGGAGCGGCACCGCAGGATATCCCTTCTGCTGCTGGAGCGTGACCATCAAACGATGGAGGCGCCTGATTGCTTCGACCGAGCTATGAGTCTCGATAACCGCGCCGCGTTTCCGAGCCGTCTCCAGACCCTGGCGTGTCGACTTGCGCATCCGGCTCTTGAGCTCTTCCTCCGTGGGTCGGATATCGAGCGTCTGGATGATCCGCGGCATGTTCCACGCCGTGCGGTCATCGGCGAGATGAACGAATCCCTGACCAAGCAGGGCTTCGTGCGCCGCGTCATCAGCCGCCGCCACCGTGGGGCTTATCCTCAGAAACACGGCCCCGGTCTGCGCGGCCACCCGCCTGACGGCCTCGAGCACGCCGCTCCAGGCGCTGCCGTCGCCCCAGTCAAGCAGCGGACCTCGCGGCGCGTAGAGGACGAGGTCGTTCAGCCTGCGCATGCGCTTGGCCAGGAGCTGGACCGCGGCGATGCAACGGTTGTCGCGGATGACCGCGAACCGATAGGGCAAAGATCCGCCTTGACGCTGGATCTCGCCCCACTCGAAGCTCTGCCGCAGCTCGCAGTTGGGCAGGGCCAGGACCAGGCCGTTCCAGCGCTCAGGCTCTGTAATCTCTATGGTCTCGATCGCAGCCAATAACTGCTCCTGTCTTCCCGCGCCCCGCCCGGTTGACTCGATACTCTACTTTCAGTTATAAAATCCTACGGATGGAGAGGATGATGGCTCGCGCCGTGACGGCCGAACGCGTCCGTCCCTCGGCGGGACGAGTGCAAACGGCCGATTCCTTGCCGATTCGCGCCGCAATCCGCCCGGGGAATCCGGCGGCATCGACGGCGCGGTTAGTCGCGATATTCGCGATCGCGATCCTAAGCGCAAACCTGGGGCCGGCGACGAGCGCATGGGCGCGGAGCAGGCCGACACCCACCCCGAGACCGACGCCGACGCCGACCCGCACGCCAACCCCCACGCCGACTGCGGCGCCGACCACTGCGGCAACGCCCAACTCGATCGCGCCATCGGAAAGCGGCTCATCGCCGCCGTCACCGATCAACGCCACGACTGCGACGATCGCCGTCGGGTCCGCGCTCACGATCGGAACGCCGGCCGGGCTGAATCCGGGCTCGTCGGTCATGATCGCGACCATCGCCGCTCAGATTGGCAACAAAGGGCCCGTGGTGGCGATCGCGCCGCCGAACGGATGGACCCTGTTCGCGCATCAGTCCAACCACCCGAAGCCGATGTACGCCTACTGCGAGGTCTGGTGGTATTGGAAGGTCTATCAAAACAGCGATCCGGCTTCTTTCACCTGGAATTTCAATAACGGCAGTCCCAACTTCTCGGGCGCGATCACCGGTTGGGCCAATGCCAACATCACCAACCCGATTGACGTGTCAGCGACCTATGACACCCCCTATCCGCCCCCCGTGTTTTACGCCGGGGCACCTTCAGTCACACCCAATTTCTCCGGCGGAACACTGGTCGTAAGCTTTGCCTGGTCGGACGATCCGGGCTCCGTAACCAGCGCCAACGCAGGGCTGACCGCGCTGCATCCGCAGATTGACGATGACGGAGAGACCCTCGACGATTCCTACCAGCCGACGCCCGTAACGAAAGGCGTACCGACCAGCGCCGGCTATGACTCGCACTCCGCTGCAAAGGGAGCGTTGGTGAGCGGCGCGTTCGTGATCGAAGCTTCGAACCCCGCTGCGCCGACACCGTCTCCGACCGCATCGCCGACGCCGACCTGGACACAGGCGCCGACCGCGACTCCAACTCCGGTCGTGACGGCCGCACCGACACTCGTGCCCACAATCGATCCGCCGGCGCCAAGTCCGTCGCCGACTGCGACTCCCACGGCAACTGCGGCCCCAACTCCGAGCCCCACGCCAACTCCGGTTCCGACTCCGAGTCCCACGCCGACCCTGGCGCCGACACCAAGCCCGACTCCAACCTTGGCGCCGACACGAAGCCCTACTCCGACCCTGGCACCGACACCGAGCCCGACGCCGACCTTCGCGCCGACACCGAGGCCGACTCCGACGATCGATCCACCGTCGGCCGGCTCAGGGCTGGACGCGTACGGCGGCAGCACGGCGATACAATGTCCGGGCGGACCGAAGGCCCATTTCTATACCCAGAAGATCTCCAACCGCTGGTGGCTCTGCGATCCGGCCGGGAACGCCTTCTTCATGAGGGGCGTCTACGACGTGGCCTGGCAAGACTCGTCTACCCTGACCGATGCAGTCAGCCGCAAGTACGCGACCGGTTCCAACTCGAATTGGGAAGCCAACTGGGGCCTGCAATCAGTGCGGCGGCTGATGCTCTGGGGTTTCAACACGCTAAGCGAATACTCCTCGGAATACACCTGGCCCGGGATGCCCGCGAACTGGAAGACCTCCGACGGCACGATGCCTCAGAAGATGCCGTTTCTGTGCTACGAGAATCCCAGTTCCTATAGTCTGACCAACGACAGTGGCTATGCGAGCGCGCCGGTGAAGGACATTCTCAACGGCGTCAAATCCAATATCTATACCGGTTATCGTTCGCATGTCATCGACGCGTTCGATTCCAACTTCGGCGCATGGCTGGCCGGCTCGCTTCAGAATGACTGGGCGACGGGCGTGGCGCTGGGCCTGCACAATGACTACTTCATCGGCTTCGATATGGATGAATCGGACGACACGATGGGTCTTCGCGCCGGACCCGATTTCGAGACCGTGGACGATTCGTATACCGGGCAGTTGGCGGCCGGATTCGACACGCCGTCAACCGCCTGGCTGGTGCTGGTGACCGACCCGATGCAGACCTCCAACCACAGTCTGGGCCTCAGTTACAGCAACGCAACGGTATTCAGCAAGCAGGCGATGGCTACTTACTTCTCCGGCGAGTACAGCGGCAATATCGCGGCGCTGAACGCCGCCTGGGGCTCCAACTACAGCAGCTTCGCGACGGCCGATCCCGGCGGCGCGGGAGCGATCCAGAAAGGGACCTACGTCAGCTTCGGCACCGGCAGCGGTCTGCTCGACGAGGACGGGACCTGTCCCTCAAGAAGCGCGCACCAAACCTGCTGGGTCGGCACCGATCCGATCAATCTGAACGGCGAGACCGCCGCGATGCAGGCCGATATGAGCGGCTTTTTCTCCTACTGGCTGGATCAATACTTTGGGGCGCAGAAGACCCAGTACAGCCGCTACGCGCCGGGCTATCTGTTGACCCAGGAAATCGGCGGATGGGGCGCGCCACCGCGCAAAGAGGTGCTCACCGAAGCCGCCAAGTACGTCGATATCTTCACGCTCGAAGAAATACCCCCGTATCCCTGCTCCAACTGCACCGACGCGCAGGCGCGAATCAACTTCACGGCCCAATACGGGGGCGACAAGCCGTGGGTCAACTGGCAGGGCTTCATCGCGCAAGCCGACTCCTACATGTCGGCCTATCCGGGAGGCTCGGGAACAGCTGCTTTCACCACTCAGCCGGAGCGGGGTGCGGGCTATCAGACCATGGTAAGCACGTTCCTGAATGCGGCCGACGCCAACGGGACTTATCATATCGTGGGAATCGAATGGTGGGGAATGTACGACATGATAAGTCAGCAGACCAACTGGGGCCTGCTGACGCCGAACGACAATGCCTACGACGGCCGCGAGGCGATCATCGCCACCGGCACCGACCAGTGGGGTTATCCGACCGGCGGCGAGGCAGCCAACTACGGCGACTTCGTCGATTCCGTACAGTCCGCCAACTCGAGTATCTATTCCAGCTTGATAGCCCCTTCAGCCACGCCCACCCCGCAGCCGACACCCTAGTCTCGCGGGCCTGATCTCACAGACTATTGCTATATCTGCACGGCTTCGCGATGGCGGCTGAAACGCGTCCAGAGCGGAGGCCGGCCACGCTCGAGCTCGCGAAGATATCTGACCGTCGCCGGGCGGATCGTCGTGCGGACCCGCCGTATGCGCGGCAATCCGGCGACACCCTCTTTGACCGCGCGAAAGTAAGCCTTCAAATGTCCGGAGCGAATCGAGAAGTACAGCATCATCAGGAGCTTCACCGCGAGAAATGATACGCCCGCAAAAAAGGGGTAATCCTTATACGCAATCCAGATATAGTTTCGCGTGTAATAGTAATAAGGCCGTTCGGGCGCGCGGGTTTCGCACGCCATCGAATGGCGGATGCGGACGCGCGGCTCGTAGAGAATCCTGAAGCCTTTGTCCAGCACCCTCAGCGAAAGGTCCCAACCCTCGGTGCCGAAGAACAGGGGCTCGTAGTAAAGGCCGACCGAATCGTAGACTTCGCGCCGAACGGCGCAAGCGCCCTCGACGAAGTAGTTGGTCTCGAACTCGGTCTGGCCGTACTCGGTCCAACTTCTCGGATGACACCACTCGCGCACGCGCAACGCGCCGGTCTGCTCGTCGCACACCTGACAGGCCAGAATGTGAACGTCGGGCCTGCGCTGGAAGGTGTCGACCGCCTTTTCGATCTCGAAGGGGCTCTCGAAGAAGACATCGTTGTCGAGCGTGATGACGATCTCGCCGCGAGCCGCGGCGATGCCGGCGTTTCGTCCCGCGGCAGCGCCGCCGTTCTGCGCCAGCTCGATGAGCCGCACCTCAGGCGCATGCGCGGCCAGGTATTCAGCTATGCCGTCCTGCGAATTGTTGTCGACCACGATTATCTCGCGGTTCGGATACGCCTGCCCACGCATCGATTCGAGGCTCCGCGCGAACGCTTCGCGGCGCTTGTAGTTGAGAATGACAACGCTCACCAGCGGCGACATGGAGACCGGCGCGATCACGAGGTCTTGCCCCTAAACAGGTTCGCATTCGCCGCGACCGGCGCGGACGATTGCGCTGCGAGGCCCGCGCCGCCCCGGTAACAGCGGAGGTAGAGGCGCTCCGTCTCGGCGACCTGATGTTGCTCATTGTAGTGCTGTTCGACAAAATGGCGGCCCGCTCGCCCCAGCTTCCGCGCCAGGCCGGGCTCGGCCAGCAGCCGGCCGATCGCCGCCGCCAGCGGCGCCGCTTGTCCCGCAGGCACCGTCAGACCGTTTTTCTCATCGAAGACCACTTCAGCAGTGCCGTCTACCGCGGTGGCGACCACGGCCCGGCCCGCCGCCAGCGACTCCACCGCGGCCAACGGCAAGCCCTCGTAGAAGGAGGGCAGGACGGTGAAGTCGGCCAGCGCGAGCCAGTCTGGAACATTGGACTGATAGCCGGGGAACAGGACCGAAGCGCCTATCCCGAGTGCGGCGGCCCTGGCCTGCAACTCCGCGCGAAGCCTGCCGTTGCCCAGACACACCAATCGCGCGTTGGGAAACGAAGTTGCGATCGACTGCCAGGCGTCGAGCAGCACCGCGTGCCCCTTGGGCGGCTCCAACCGCGCCAGCGCCAGCACTACCGGTGCGTCCTGCGCGATACCAAAACTCCGGCGCAACGCGGGCGGCGCGACGCGCTCGGGATCGAATCGTTCGATTGCGATTCCATTGAGGACCACGACGACCTTCGCGGCCGGAAGCTTTTTTTCGTCCGTCAAATACCTGCCGGTTGCTTCTGAAACCGCGATGAACGCCGTTACGAACCTGGCCATCCGGCGATCCACGAAGTAACTGCTCTTCAGCCGGCCATGGCGCCATCCTTCGCGACCGTGACTGGTCTCGACCACCACCGGCACGCGCGCCAGCCATCCCAGCGGCGAGGCGAACCTGCTCGCCTGGAACATGTGCGAATGCAAGACGTTGACGCGGCTTGCGGCGAGCATGCGAGCAAAACGCCAGGCTGCGCCGGCGTTGCGCAAACTCCGCAACGTGACTGGCACAACCTCGAGGTCAGCCGGCAGATCGGGGCGGAGCGCCGCGATCAACTCGGGCGGGGCCGCCAGCATCGGATCGAATCGCGACCGATCCAATCGCGTTAGCAACGTCAGCATGTGCTCTTCGGCGCCGGCCCTCATGATGGCGTTCGTGAAGTGCAGGACCCGTATGCGCCCGCCGGTCTCCATCAGGACGATGCCGTTTCCTCGCAGGACGATGCCGCTTCCTCGAGGCAGGGATAGATGTCGGCGATTGTACTCACCGGACGGCGCGGCGGACGGTTGCTCAGGAATATCGCGTCGGAGTGCGCGTCGGACGGGTGATAGCCATGCATGCCGACCGGATGCCATCCATCGCCGTTGAAATCGCTCCTGGAGAACAGCCAGCCGGGATCGAGCAGGAAGACCACCTCGCCATAGCGCCGGTCGGGAAACAGGATTCCCAGGCGATCGAGCTCGGAGTCATCCACGATCCTTCCGCACGGTGTGCGCTCCAACTCGGTCACGATCGCCCGGCGCGCGGCCTGATCGAAGAACCAGTAACGCGCCATCGTCGAGTCATAGACGGATAGATATTGCTTCGGCATCTTGAGGCCAAGCTGTTCTATTTTTCCAACCAGATCATACTGCGAGCGCACGGGCGTCATGCCGTGGTCGGAAATGATAGTGAACGTGGCGTCAGAGTCCTTGCGGAGCGCGACGCTGAACAGTTCGCGCAACTGCTGTTCGTACCAGCTCAGGCGCTGGCTGACGGCCTGCTGGTCGGTGCACTGTCCATGGAGGAAACGATCTATCTCGCTCAAGTAGACGAAGAAAAAGTTGGCATCGCCGGCCTGAATGTCACGGCGGGCGTGGTCCAGAATGTCTGCGTCGGACAGAAAGTGATACGAGTAGGTGCGGCTCGGGACACGTCGCTCCCTGAGCAGATCGAAGATCGAGACCGAACCGGCGATACCGCCCTCGGCATAGATATTGTCCTTCTCCACCCAGTTGAACCATGGCAGCAGCACCGGGCTGACGAAGCACTCAAACAACGGTCCCATCCCGAGCACGCGGCGGCCCAGCTCCTTGATCAACTTGCGCGAGTAGCGATTGTCTAGTACTCGATTCGGCAAAATCGAGAACCAGCGCAACCAGCGGAAGGGCGACGCGTGCGGGTCGTAATACAACAGGTTCCAGTGTCCGGTCTGCACGGGGTTGAGACCGGTCAGGATAGTCGGGATCGCGCCGGAGCTATAGCCCAGCACGGTAGTCACCGGCCTCCGAAAAGGCAGCTCAGCGTTCAGAAACGGCCGGTCTTTGATAACTTCCCAACCCAGCCCATCGATGAGGACGAAGACATGGAGGCGCCTCGCGGCTGAGCCCGACGAAGTTTCGGCAACTTGATGAGTGGCGGCGTTCATGGTTCTTCTGATGGTATCGAAGTGCCGAACATCAGATGGGCAGCCCTAACATCTGTCGGATCTCTCTCACGACCAGCAAGTAATCCAAATCGCCATTGAGCATGCCCTCAAAGTCGGCCCAGCTATTCACGCGATCGATGCACATCCTGGGAATTCGGAGCGGATCTACCCTGTCCGGCACGACACTATGGCGAACAGTCACGGCGCTCTGATAGCCGCTCTGTCCGACCCAGTGAACGTTCTGGGAGTTAAAGAGCCCGTAGGGATAAGCAAAATGCTTGCAATCCGCCGCCATCCGCTCGCTGATGATTTCTTTTGAACGACCGAGCTCTTCCATGCCAACCTCGAAGCGCAACCCGGTCATGTTCAAATGATGACAAAGATGGGACCCGATAATAATTCCCGCGTTGCTCATTTCCCGCGCCTGCGCCCACGTCATCGTCGGCTCGTCGGCAAAGAAGCCGGGATTCTGGTAGGGACGCTCCAGGCCCTCGCGATCCAGGGCCGAGGTAGTAACATAAAGCACCGCCGGGAAACCATAACGCCGAAGAATCGGATAAGCATATTCGTAAACACCCGCGTAGCCATCGTCGAAAGTGATGGCGCAAGTAAGGGGTACGTTGGAATCGTGATGCCGGCCACTTACTATCGCTTCCAGCGGAACCACTCGGGCATGAGCCTGCAAGAATCTCATTTGAGCCTCGAAGGTCTCCGGCTGAACCGAGTAAGAAGACTTGCCGACCGCATGATACAGGAGAACCAGCGATCGGCTCAGCCGGCGGCGGGCAACGACCCTGCTTAGGGCACGCAATGCGCCGCGAATGGCTCGCCGTTTGCGCGAGAGCACCCTTATGGATGAATTCGGAGGTTCTGCTCCTGCGCCATTCCCGAGGCTGGCGTGAACGCGGGTCCCGTTGAGTGACTTAGGAATAGATCCTTTGCCGTTGAGCAGCATCGTCAGTTCTCAATCTAGGCCGGAGAGAAATGCAGATGTTGTTCCCACGCCTTCTGCGCGCTCCGCGCCAGCATCAATCGACGCGCCGGGCCCGAGCCGGCCCTAACGTTGAAGAAGGTGCTCAGCTTGCGCGCGATTTGCGGCCCCGGCTCATGCTCGAGTCCGATCTCCTCCCAGAAAAATTCCAACAGAGAGCCGGTGGCATAGATGGCGTTGGCGAGCGAGCCCGCGGACAACGCCGCTCTCAAGGTGCTGACGGTGTACGGCGTCAGACGACGAAGCTCCCGGTCGCGGACCAAAAGGCGCAGCCAGTCGCGCGCGCGCTGGCGCCCCGTCTCCAGACGCCGCAATCGCGAAATCACCAGCCGCCAGTCGGTGTCATCGGGATTCGCATCGAGCATCCGCGCGCTCTCCCAATGCCATACGCGGCGGGCAGCGCGCGCGGCTTCGTTGAACCATCGGCCGGCAGGAATCAGCACCGTGGGGGTCTGTCCGAACTTGACCGCCATCGCCTCGCGCAGCCGGGCCACGAGCAGTTCGGAGAACTCCGCGCCGAAGGTCTCGGGCCGCGAAGTCAACAGAGCCTCGATCGCGCTCTGCCGCTCCCGATAGGTGGTTCGATAGCAGCCGAGGAAGACCGAAAGCGAGGTTGCCAGCTCGATCCAGAATTTACTGAGCCGATACTCAGTCGACAGCGGTTCGGCGGCTCCGGTTTCACTCCCGATCCGTGCAATGACCTGTTGCATGATGCGATTGTTGAGCAGGCGGAACGCGTCGCGCATCGGAACTTCACGAGCACCTGCAGCCCACCAGGACGGGATCGGAAGCGCCGAGGGGATTCCCCATAGCAGCTTTGCGTGTTCGAGAAATTCACGGTTGAAGATGGAATGGCGCAATCGCGCCAGCCGCGAGGCCGGCATGCGGCTCAAACCAACCTTGAGTCCGCGGTGACGGTTGCCCGGATCGTTATTCAGTTCGTTCTCGACGTGGAGAAGAGTGTCGTCAATTTCCCTCGCCGGCGTACTCCAACCCGGACGTACCACCAGCACGCAATCGAGGTCACCCAGCCAGCGAGTTCCGGCTTCAGGGTCGGCTATCAGCGTACCTTCGCCGCGAGCTACGCTGCCGGTCAGAATCAAGCCCAGCACGGGGAATGGCCGGGTTGCCTCCCGTACCAGCCGCGACAAGTGCTCCAGATCGCGCACTGCGTCGGCCTGGAACCTGGGGTCCACGGACACCGGAAAAGAGCCTGGCGGATGCAGTTCGAACATCAGAGCACTGTCCCCGCTGCGCCGCCGGTTATCAGGCGAGTCGGAGAGAGATCGGGCCGCATTGTAAGATCGCGATACAATGCGACAGTCTGCTCGATCTGCGCGCGGACATCGAAGTGCTGTTCAACCAAGGTGCGGCCGTTCGTCCCGAGCCGAAGTGCAAGACCCGGATCGCTGAGTAAGCGATCCATCGCCTCGGCGAGCGCCGCCGGATTACCAGAGGGGATGAGCAAACCAGTTTGACCATCCAGCACTATCTCCGGCGTTCCTCCCACCGGAGTGGCTACGATCGGACGCGCGGCGGCAAACGCCTCGATCGCGGCCAACGGCAGTCCTTCGGATATGGACGGCAATGCCACCAGATCGGCGGCAGCCATCACGCGCTGCAAATCCTGGCGGTAACCCAGGAAGCGCACCCGATCGCGTATGCCGGCCGCGTCACACAGGGCTCTTACCTCCGCCTCGAGAGGACCTATCCCGGCAAAGATCGCAATTAGGGAGGGCCAGCGCGAATCGAGCATCTTAACAGCCTCGATCAACAAGGCATGTCCCTTTTCCCTGGCGATCCGGCCTAAGAGCAGCACGGTCGGTTCACTACCTAGGCCAAGGTCAACGCGCGCTTCGGCGGTCTCCTGCGGAGTAGGTGGCCGCAGACGCGTGAGGTCTCTGCCGTTGTGAATTACGACGATTTTGCCGGCAGAGATGCCCTTGGCTTTACGGAGATGCCCCGCAGTTGCGTCTGAAACGGCGATATACTTGTCGACGAATCGGCTGGCTTGGCGGTCAACCCAGAAACTGCCTTTGACTCGTTTCCCTTCTCGCCAGAACTCACGGCCGTGGCAGGTCTCGATGATCAACGCTCCGGCCAGGCGCGCTGCCGGCAATGCGCACAAGGTTCCCATGGCCATATGACAGTGAACGAGATCGATGCGTTCTCGTTTGAGCGTCGCGGCCAACCGAGTAGCACCTCTCCAATCCAGCGGCGACGACATATCGTTGACTAAGCTTTTCACTCCGAACCTGGACCACTCCGGCTCCATGAGCTCCAGAAGCGAAGGCGGCGCCGCCACGAACGGCGTGAAGCCGTAATTCCGCAGCGCGCTCAAAACCGACAACGCATGCTCTTCAGCGCCGCCGCGAAACGGAGTGGTAATGAAGTGCAGGATTCGCGGACCCTCGGGCGACCGCCTATTCTGTTCACCGTGTCCTGTGCCGCGCGAGGTCATGGAATCGAGCGCACCAGCCGCGGTCCGAGGCAGTTCGCGACCGCCAGCGGCAGCCGCTTCCAGATTTCGATCGCGAGCTTGAAGCGTGGGTTGTCGGTCCGGATTTGCGGCATCGAGGCGCCCGGCGCGAGCCAATAGTACCAATGCAGTCGGCGCTCGACCGGGTTCCAGTGCCGCTTGAACTCGTAGGTGCCGCTGCCGGGCGTACAGCGGCCCAAATCGATCTTGCCGAAGCCCTCCTCGATCGCCCGTTCGATGAACTTCCAGTACATCAGGACCTGCGAATACTTCTTGCGCGATTGCGGTATCGAAGCCGACCACGGCAGCTCGAGCGTCCGCCGATGCGCAATCAGGAACGACGCTGCAACCGGCGTCTCGCGATCCCACAAGCTCAGGATACGGATGCGGTCGGGCAGGCGGCGGACCTGATTTTCAAAAAATTCGCGCGAGTAGACCGGCGTGCCAAGGTTGCGCATGTTGGTCGCGAAGACCTTGTAGAAGATCGGCACGGCCTCAAGACCGCCCCACTCGGCGCGAAGATTGTGCTTCTGGGCTTGACGGACCTTGTTGCGCATCCCGGAGCTGAGCCGCTTCCAATACTCCTCTGCGGTCGGCGGCAAGTCGATTTCCATCGTGACTTTGGAGCACGCGCTCCGCCATGACATCGGATATGCGTCGCCCTGGCGCAATTCGATCAGACGCGCGCCAAGCCGGTTCCCGAGCTCCGCCGCACCTGCGAGCAGATGGTCGCGCGCCTCATCGCTGTCGGCCAGGATACCGCCATAGCTGAAGAACGGAATCGAGATCAGTGACGTGCCGAAGAGCCGGCTGCGTATCGAGACCAGCGGCAGGACGCCGCGAATGCTCCGGCCTTCGATCGCAGTCAGGTAATGCGGCTGATGGCCGAAGGTCTCCTGTATGACGTCGCGCCAGACCCAGTGATGGCGCAGGCTGTCCGGCGCCGCGGCTTGCACGTAGCCGTCCCAGGACGCGCGCTCGGTGGCCGGCTCGACTCTCATATCGGAGCGGTGCCATTGCGCATCGGCCGCTCGTACGGGATCGGCTCGATCGCCAGCGGCGCAATCTGATGCGCCAGCTCGGCCAGCGTCGTGAAGTTCAAGGTCGCGAGCAACTCGCGCAGTTTCATCTCGGTGGTGCCGAGGTTGACGTAGCTCTTGAAGCGCCGCCATCGGTTCATCGACAGACGCGGCTGCGACGGATCGATCTCGCGCGGGTGAACGTAGAAGATCGCCGGCCGGCCCTGTCGCAATACTCGCGCGGTCATCCTCTGGATCACGGGCAGCGGAAACAGCCGCAAGTAGCCTCCGCCGAAGAAGCAGAACGGCCGGCCGAACACCTTCTCGGTCGTCATCGGGAACTCGAGCAGCGTGCCCCCGGGGCGATGCAGCAGGTAGGGAGAATCGTGGCCGTTCATCCATCCGCCGTGCGCGTGGTGAGCGGGGAAAACCGAAGAGTCGTAGACGTACCCCGCTCGCAGCAGCTCGTCGAAGACCCAACTGTTGCGGCTGGAAACCGAGAATCCGGCCAAGCGATATCCCAGCACGCGCCGTCCCGAGATTTGTTCGAGAATGTCCTTGGACTGCACCGCGTCGTCGTAGAACTCCCTGGGCGTCAACTCGTAGGCGAGGCGATGGTCCCAACCGTGCGAGGCGATCTCATGGCCACGCCTGACCGCCGCGGTCACCAGTCCTGGATAACGCTCGGCGACCCAGCCGAGGAAAAAGCAGGTGCATCGGACCCCTGTTTCGGCTGTGAGATCGAGCAGCCGAAGGAAGTTCCGCTCGACGCGCGAGGGCAGACGATCCCAGTCGATCGGGCGCAGCGCGGAAGGCAGATCCAGAATATGGAACCAGTCCTCTACGTCGATTGACAGAACACACAGACTATTGGTCGGCTTCACGACATTCTCCACTCTCTGCCGCCGGAGCGATCGCTCCGGCCGGACCTCGCGACAAACCTGGTATCTCCCAGACGTTGAAGCGCCGTCCGAGCAGCGTTTCGACCACCCCCACGAACGCACCCACCACACCGAGCACTACGTAAAAGGCCACCGCCGGCGCGGGTCCCACCGGACGTCCCGCCAACGCCCTCGTCAATCCCACCGCAGCCAGGCCATAAAAGATCGCCTGCAGACCGAGCGCCGCAGCGAAGAACAGCGAGCTCCCCGCCAGCGCGATCGACCCGGCGAGCACCATCAGCATCGGAATCACCGAGAGCCAGCGCATCAGCTTGTGCGAGACGAACTGCCATCCCCGCAGTCCGTTCATCGTCTCGCGCAGTCGGAACATCGCGAGCATGCCTTGCGCGCACATGCGGCGGCGGCGTCTGAATTCCTCGGGCGGCGCGGCGGTATCGCGCTCGAAGCAAAGCGCCGCCGGCTCGTGCGTAATCCAATAGCCGGCCGCGCCTGCACGCATCGGCAATTCCAGGTCGTTGGCCAAATCCGGGCTCAGGCGATGGTAGAGCGAGGCCCGCATGCAGAAGATGGCGCCGTCGCAGACCAGCACCGAGCCGATGCGGTTTTCCAGGCGCTTGAGGAGAATCTCGTAGTTCCAGTAGGCGCCGGCGCCGCTGGATACCGCGGTGTTTTCCATTTCCTCGATCGGCCGCGAATCACCGGTCACGCAGCCCACCCGGCGATCGGCGAAGTGGCGCACCATCAGGCGTAAGGCTGAAGGTCCGATGTGCGCGTTGGCGTCGGTGAAGAACAGAATGTCGCCGCGCGCGGTCTCGGCCAGGCGATTCAGCACGCGAGCCTTGCCGCCGCGCCGCTCCATGCGAACGAAGCTGACGCGCGGACCGGCAAGGCGGCGGACGACCTCATCGGTCGAGTCGTCGCAGGCGTCGCAGCCAACCAGCACCTCGAGCTTGTCGGCCGGATAGTCCCAATCCAAGGTCTCGGCAATCTTCCATCCGATGTCTTTTTCCTCGTCGTGCGCGGCGATCATCACCGAAACCGACGGCAGAACCTCACTCGAAATCAAAGGACGCACGCGACGGCGCAACGCCACCACAGCCAGCAGCAGCGGATAGCCGGCGTATACGTAAGCGAGCCACAACGCGCCCGCGACAAGGGCCGCTTTCATCGGTAGGCAATCCTGAGAACTGCGGGAATCCTGCGAACTGCGATGTGGCGCTTACTCGGCCCGCCCTTGCCGGGGCGCCCACGCTGCGCGAGGCGTCACGATCCGAAACGGCTCAACCCGCTTATCGCGAAGGTTGCGGAAGCTCGCGCGCGCCGGCTCCTCCACCGGGGTCCCCACGCGCGCCACATCGACGGCTGCGGCGATCTCGCGGAGATTCTGCGAGAAGAAGATGATCAGCCAGAAGGGGACGACGTATTCGGCCGTGATCGACAGCGCCCCGACACTGAAGCCGATCAGAGCGATCTGCATCGCAAGCGCGAGCTGCGACAGCGATTCTTCCGGACTGCGCCGCACGGCGCGGCAATTGAGCACCGCCAGCCCCATCAGCGACAGGAACAGCGCGAGCGCGGGCAACCCGGACTCGGCGGCGATCTGGATATAGGTGTCGTGCGCGATGTAGTGGAATTTCTCGAGGCTCGCGAGCTCGGGATTGTAGTACCGCGCCACGTAGCGGAAACGGTCCAGCCCCACTCCGACCAGCGGCTGCTCGCGGATCATGGCAAGGCCGGCCTTGAGCAGCTCGATATGCAGCCGGCTCGATTCATCGTCGCCGTTGGTCACGGCTCCGTTCAGCTTGATGTTATAGAAGCGCTCGATCAGTCCCGCCGGCGCGAACTCGACGGCCACGACCGCAGCCACGGCCAGCATCGCGAGCGCGGCGCCCTTGCGGCGCGAATAAAACACGACCGCCAGACCCATCACCGCGACCGAGATAAGACCCGCGCGCGATTGGGTCAGGATCAATCCGCCGCTCATCCCCACGGCGCACCCGGCCGCGACGCGGCGCCAGAAGCGGGCGGCCTCGAAGCGCGCCATCCATACGGCCAGCGGGATACTCATCACCAGCGTCAAAGCCTCGTAATTCAATCCTGCTCGACGCCCTCGGCGCGATAGAAATGCAGCCAGAAGTGCTCCTTGTAGAGCCACAGACTCGCCAGCGCCGAGGTCAGTACCAGCACGCGCACCGACTTGACCATCCGGTCTTCGGTCGTGATCAGCAGGCGAGTAGCCAGCAGCATCAGGCTGAACGAGAGCAGCGACGAGATCGATTCGGACGGGATGGGCAATCCGAATGCGAACGTCCCGATCACTTGCATGATCGCGAATGCCGTCCAGAGCGCACCGAGCGCACTGGCACGCCGCGGCGCGGCGCCCGCGGGGCGCACCGCGAGCAACGCGATCAGCACCGTGAAGAGGCCGACTACTTTGGCCGGCGTGACGACCAGGACCTTCGCGTCGAGCAACATCACGCCGAAGCGCGGATCGTTGTGGAAGCGGGTCATCAGAAGCAGCAGGTAGTAGAGACTCATTGCGCCCGCCTGCGCGCCTCGCGCTGGAGCCGGAACATCCAGGGCAGCGGAATAACCGCCGAAGCTACCACTGCGGCCGCAGTGCCATTGACGCCGAATATCAGGGTCAGCGGCACTACCAGGATCATCAGCGCCGCCATGCCCACCAGGCTCACCTTGAACGACGATTCGGGGGCGTTAAGCCCGTCCAGGCATTGCGTTCCCACAGCGAGCAAACCCGCGAAGATCCCGAACAGGCAGAGCAGGCGAAGCGGCGGGAGAGCGCCGAGCCATTTCGATCCGACCGCGAGAGAAATGATCTGCCCGCCCCATCCCCAGATTGCGCCCGCGTAAAGAATTCCGGACACCAGCACCAGCGTGTTCGCCGCCACAAGAAGCCGGCCGATACCACGCCGATCGAGCCGCCGCATCATCGGAAACATGACCAGACCGGTCGCGTAAGCCGCCTCGAAGGTCGACAACTCACCGGCGCGGAATGCGAACTGATATTCACCGAGCACGTGCGGACCCAGCAAGTGGCCCACCGCGAGGCTGTCGATTTTGCGGGCAACTCCCTCGGCCATCCGGCGCGCCGTGATCCATCCGCCAAACTTGAACAGAAGCCTCGCGAGCGCGGGATCGAAGGCCAGGCGCGGGCGGTATGGATAGAAGTAATAAGATAGCGCGGTACGGGTTAGCTGCGCCGCGTAAGTGGCAATCACGAGCCCGCGCCAGTCGCGCCATAACCATATCGCGGCAAGGCCGAAGGTAATGCCCGCCACCAGCTCCGCTACATTCAGAATCAGTGAGACTCGAAAATCCAGATCGCGGTAGATGCGGGCCGCAACGGCCGGACTCGCCATCGCCGCCGACGATCGGAAACGGCGCAATCGCCACGAAAGCCACGTCCGAGATGGCCGATCCGAAAGAAACGCGCCAGCGGCCGGGCGGCCACGATCAGCACGATCGCTATCAACACTCCCTGCGCGACAGCCGCCGACCATACCGTGTCGAGGTACTGGTTGATTTCCTCCTTGCGCGGAACGAGTGCGCGGGAGAGATTCGGATCGGTAAACTCGCGGAGCAGCAACTCGACGACTGACGCCGCGCCGAACACCCCGAAATCGAACGGGCTGAGAAGTCTCGCGAAGACTATGTAGCGGAGCGCTCCGCCGAGCGCCGCGGCCAGCCGCGCCGCTCCAGTCCATCCGAGACTGCGCAGGAAGACGTTGCGCAGCTCGCCCGGCGCGATAGCGACTCCGGCGGTGTCCGCTCCAGCCTGCGCCGAATCGCCCGGCAACTCCCTGCCCGCGTCGAGTGGAAATGCCTTGCCCACTTCTGTCATCCCGGCCCCGCCCCCCGACTCTCGAACTGCGATTCAAGGATACGCACGCGGCAGGCGGCGTTCCGGCGCCGAGCCGGCTGGCGATAAGCGCCGCACGCTTTGGCTATATGGCTTCAGTCGACGATGAGATCGCCCCAGCGAACCAGAGGCGACCGCGAAAATCCGGCTACGATTAACAGATCCGGTCAAGTCACGGCGCGCTTGCAGAGGCGCACTCGGTCGCGTCGAGGTCAGGCTTAGCGGTCATGGCGGCTCTCGCTGCTCGTCCGGCCATGCGTCCGCCCTCCCACGCTCCAGCGGCCATGAGCGGGCTTCTGCGTCAGTCGAACCTGCAACCGATTTTTCCCCTCAGCACCGCTCACCATCGCACCCCGCCAGCACCTGCCATTCTCAGAGCATTCCGCCCTGCCAAAGATCGTCATATCATCGTGATAGACATTTGGTGATATACATTTGACCTGGCTGTTGATTTTCCGGATTCAATAGCCTGAACCCTACTGAGCATTATCTTTATGAGTATTCAGGCCGGCGCCTCAAGTGTTTTGCAATAGCAACATCGTGGCAAGTAAAAAGCCCGCTTGCTCATCGCACTTCCACGCCGCGGCGAGCGGTCGATTGGCCAAATCCGCCGGCCAAACTGCTAGGCCCGCAGCGACGCGAGGCCCTCCGCTCCCGTGCGCGGCAAGAGATGGCGACTCCCCTCCAAATCGGTACCGTTCAGAACGATATAACGCTTGCCCTCGCGGCTCAGGATCCGCGCCCGAACCATGTCGGCCAGGAGCCTGCTCGCCATCGGCCGTGAGCTGCCGATCAGCTCGGCCCACTCTTCGTGTCCAAGCTCGAGCGTAAGCATGACGCCGCGGGCGTCCCGGATCCCGAACCGGCTCGCTATCTCGGAGATCACGACTTCCAGCCGTTCGCGATAGGAGAGGCTCATCAGGGACGCATAACGATACGTGACCCAGGACCAGAAGGTGTTGGATTGCTCCAGCAGGGCAAGCATCGCAGCATTGTCGAATCCTTGCAGCAGCTTGACGATTCGATGCCGAAAAATCAGCGCGACCGTGCAGTTGGTGAGCGCCTCGGCCTCAAAGACCTGGCTGCGCCGGCCCTTGGCGTCGATGAAATCCGAATAGCCAATCAGATCTCCCGGGCCCGCCATCTGCACCAGAAATCGCCGCGCGTTGCTCTGCGAGCAGTAGACTTTTATTACACCGTTCAAGACCAGCATCAGGACGTCGGCGGGAGCGCCCTGGGCGAACGGCTTCATGCCCCTGCCGTAGGGCACCACGATGCTCTCGTTGACCAGCTCGGCTACCATCTCGTCCGGCAGGCCAAGCCGCCGCAGCCGAGGCAGGAACTTGCTTTTCTGGATGTCGGCCAGGTTTGGAGCGTCGGCCGTCATCGCGGGTCCTCCGCGCGCGCAGAACCGGTTATTCGCTGAGTTGTCGCCTCCTCCCATTCAACAGTAGCCTACTAATAGTTAATCAAATCTACTAACAGTTTGTATTCACTCGATGATCACTGACTAGAAACGAGGAAGTAATGCTGTGCCGCTAAAAAGTCAAGAGGTGAGTCCTGTTCGGCGACCACACTCTTGAGTGCAATCAGTGGTACAGTGTATTGCATTGAGGTGTGTAGTTGTGTCAATCAATGTCAGGGGAAGTCCTGATGAACTCTCACCTCATTGCGGCTCCGATTCGAATGAGCATCTGCGAGGAGAATAATCCGACCATGCGGCGCGACCGCGGGGACTCGCAGGATCGCCGGCGATATTCGGGACGCCGTTGGCCGAACCGTTTGAGTCATTTTTATCCCAATTGCCGGGTGTTCGGGTTAGACTCGATGCGTGGGCGGACGCGCCCGGCGAATCTGGACCGATAAACCAATTGACGTGTTTAATAGTTCCCTGAAACATCTTCTGGTTGTCGCAATCTTCGCTTCTTTGTTTCTGGCATGCGGCGCGCGGGAGAGCGTGCAGACTCAAGTCTCGGAACATCCGCCCCGACCGAGCGCCCCCTACGTGCTGGCGCCGGACGACGAGATTGAAGTGGTGGTCTGGAAGCAGGCCGAGATCTCGGGAAAGCTGGTGATTGCGCAGGACGGGACCATCAACGTGCCGTTGGCCGGGCGGGTTCACGCCGCCGGAATGACGACGGATCAATTGCAGAGCGAATTGACCAAGCGCCTGTCGGGTTTTATCGACGCTCCAACCGTGACGGTCAGGGTTTCGGACGCGCGCAGCCAGTCCGTCTATATTATCGGCGAGGTCAAGAAGCCCGGCGTTTTCCGCCTCCATCCGGGTGAAGTCCTCTCCCAGGCGCTGGCCGAGGCTCAGGGATTCACCGAGTTCGCCGATCTGGGTTCGATTCGGATCGCGCGCCGCACGGCGACCCAGACCGAGCAGATCACCGTGAACTACCGCCGCGTGCAGAATGGGAGCGATCTTTCCGCCGATGTTCCCCTGATGGCCGGAGACGTGGTCCATGTGCCGTGAACCCGTCGTCGCGAGCCGGGCAAGATGAGGAAAGCGCCAACTTTCCTGGCGCTGGCCGCAGCGGGCGTCATGCTGATTTTTTCAGGCCGTCCGGCGCTCGCTGAAGATCGCCTGGAGCTGTGGCCGCAGTTCGCGTTAACCGAGGAATACACCGACAATCTGTTTTTCACCTCGGCGAACGCCGTGCGCGATGAAATAACCAGCGCCGTCGGCGGCGGCACTTTGTCCTTCACAAATCCCGAACGGAATGTGAAACTCGACTATCTCACCGACGGACAGTTGTACGCCGAGAATCAGCAGTACGACCGCGGCCTGCAAGATCACTACGTGGACTTCAGCGACCGCGAACGCCTGTCGGGCGAGACCGAGCTGTCGATGAACGACACCTTTATCAAGGGGCAGTCGACTTTCGGGCAGGCCCTGGTCGGGCCGACCGGCGTCAGTTTGCAGCTCAGCCAGGCCCTCTTGCAAAGGAACTTTCTGACCAACACTTTCTACGCGGCTCTCAACCACAATTTCAGCGACAGCTTTTCCGCCAGCGTATCGGCGCATCAGACCTACTATTCATTCGACGAGGCGGCCGCCAACAGCCAATCCTACAATCAGGGCTGCGATCTGACGCTCGCGTATCATTTCACGCCGGTTTGGAGCGCGCTGTTGGGCTACGACTTCGAGGACTTCCGCTTTTCCACCAGTCCCACCACCGACACCCATGAGCCATTTGTAGGGCTTGCGTACAATTTGACGCGTGAAGTGACTCTCAGGGCGCAAGCCGGAGTGCTGATCGTGGACGCTTCCGGCGCCACCACGATCGACGCGGCCTACCTCGCCTCCGCCACCTACACCACCGAACGCCTCCAGGCGACGCTTGATAGCGCCCGCCAGGAAAGCACGACCGCCGGGTTCGGCGGGTCCGGCGTCAATCAATCATTCGGCGGTTCGCTTTCCTACGCGCTCACGCGGCGCGCCAACGCCTTCGTAAATACCAGCTACTCGCGGCTCAGCGAGGGCTCGTCCGCCTCCGACATCCTGAGCTGGAGCGCCGGATTCAACTATCGTCTGACTCGCGCGATCACCGTGTTTGCGCAGTACCTCGGGTTTCGCACCACCTCGCCGGAGTCGCCGCCGGTGGTGACCAACGCGGTCGTGGCCGGGATGCGGCTCACGGCCCAGCCGTGGCGATGGGTCTGGTGATGGGCGGTCTGCAGGTCGTCAGTCTAAAACCCTACATCGATGTGCTTTACCGCCATCGGATCGGGGGAATCTGCGCGTTCGTGGTGGGACTCGGGATTACGGCCTTCGCGCTGGTTATTCTGCCCAACGTCTTCGTTTCCTCGACCGT
Organism: uncultured delta proteobacterium; assembly: GCA_963749215.1. Lineage (GTDB taxonomy): Bacteria > Desulfobacterota > Binatia > Binatales > Binataceae > CAVVMA01. The sequence continues at coordinate 225,756 of CAVVMA010000016.1, forward strand.
CGTGCTGGTCGAGCCGCAGAGGGTCGATGCCAGCAACCAGCCCGGCACGCCGCCGGTCGAACGTCATGACCAAGGTCAGCGCGCTGACCGATCAAGCGCTTCGGCGCGCCCGGCTGGAAGAGATCATCCATCAGCTCGGGCTCTACCCGCGCGCGCAGGCGGCCGGAGTTCCAATCGACCTGATCGCGGATCGGATGCACTGGCATATCGGGGTCGACATGAACACCCGCGACGATCGGAACTCGCCGCGGCCGACTTCCTTCAAAATCACGTTCGAGTATCCGGATCGTGTCATCGTTCAAAAGGCGACCTCGATGCTGGCGCAGACTTATATCGATGAAGACCTGCAGGAACGGTCGCAGCAGGCTGACGCCGCCAGCCAGTTCCTGGGCGAGCAGGTTTCCTCGGCGCAGATCAAGCTGCAAGAGAAGGCCGACGAGATCAAAGCGTACAAGACGCGTCATCGCGGCGCCCTGCCCGAGGAAATGGAAAACAATTTCCGGCAACTGGATCTCCTGCAGGAACAGTTGAACAACGTCGAGCAGTCGCTCAACGCCGCCAAGCAGGTTTCGCCCGAAACGAAGCTGCAGCAACTGGAAGCGCAGTTGACGGCGCTGCGGGCGCAATACCGCGATTCGTATCCCGACGTGATATCGCTGCGCGCTCAAATCGAGGCGCTCAAGAAGACGCAGAGCGAATCCGGCGCCGGCGCGCAGAATCTCGCGGGCCAGGGCGGCGCCGGCAACGGCCCCGATATCGAATCGCTCAAAGCCCAGAAGCAGGCCCTGACCGGCCAGATGGAGCGAATCCGCGAGCAACTCGCGGAGACTCCGACTCGCGAGCAGGAACTCGCCGTGATGAACCGCGAGTACGACGTGCTCGCCAAAGACTATGACCAATTGCTGCACAAGCAGTTGGACGCACAGGTCTCGGCCCGCCTCGAGCACAGCGCTGAAAGCGCGCATCTGAAGATCCTCGAACCGGCCGAGCTGCCGCTCTTGCCCGTGCGCCCCAACCGCTTCGCGATCCTGCTGTTCGGCCTGGCTTTCAGCACCGCGGCCGCGCTCGGCTTGCCCTTTGTCCTTTTCTTCACCGACACCTCCTTCAAGGATCCCGACGAGTTGGGAAGGGAGTACGGAGTGCCGGTGCTGGTTGCGATTCCGGAGGTCGAAGAAGTCGCGGCACGGGGCGAATTTCTATGGGTCGCGCTCCGCGCCGTGACCGCTTCGTGCGCCGCCCTGACCGTGGCGCTGGCCGCGGTGTGGATCTATGCGACGCGTTTTTTCTAGGTCTCGCGCGTGATGCTATACGAGAGCTTCTACCATCTCGATCGAGAGCCGTTCAGCCTGTCGCCCGATCCGGCTTTCCTGTATCTCACGCCCGATTGGGCCGAGGCGCTGGCGGAATTGATCTACGTGGTAGGCGAGCGCAAGGGCTTCGCGATCCTGACCGGTGAAGTGGGCACGGGCAAGACGATGCTGTTGCGGGCCTTGCTGGAATCGGTGGGCCCGGAGGTGAGGACCGCCTATCTGCTCAATCCGCCGCGCACGACCAAGGATCTCTACGCGGCGCTGGCCTCGGAGCTCGGCTTGCAACGCCGAAGCCGCGACACCTGGACGCTTACCCTGCAGCGCTACCTGCTCGAGGCGTACCGCAGCGGCGCGATCGTGGTCGCGCTTTTCGACGAGGCCCAGGCGCTCTCAGCCGAGGTGCTCGAGGAAGTTCGTCTGCTGACCAACCTCGAGACTTCCAGCGACAAGCTCTTGCAGGTGATTCTGGCCGGGCAGCCCGAGCTCGACACGATGCTCGAATCGAATACGCTGCGCGCGCTGCGGCAGCGAATCGTCCTGCGCCATCGCATGCAGCCGCTGGGAAGCTGGGACACCGTGCAGTACATCGCCCGGCGGATGCGCGTCGCGGGAGCCGATCTCCTGCCGTTCGACGGCAATGCGTGTCTTGCGGTGTATCGTTACTCCGGCGGTATCCCGCGGCTCATCAACATGCTTTGCCACAACAGCCTGCTCGCCGGTTATGCCGCCGGGCAGCCATTGATCGATGCCGCGATCGTGGAATCTGCCGCGCTCGAAGCGCACCTCACGGCGAAAGCCGGAGCCGACCAGGAGCAGACCGCGATGGAGGTCGCGGCGGCCGGGAAACGCCGGAGCGGATACTGGGGATACTGGGGAGCATTGACCGTGGCCCTTTTGGTCGTGGTCTCGTCAGTGGCTATCCTGACCTATCACGAACGCGTGCGTGCGTTCCTCTATCACGTCGAGCGGGTAATCGGCGCACACGCCAATTCCGGCCACGAGCGGGCGTCTTCCGCTCGCGCGCGGATCAAGATCGAACCGGAACCGAGGTCGGTTTTCGGATCATGAGCCGAGTCTACGAAGCCCTGCTCAAGGCCGAGAAGGAGCGCTCGGCCCGCGGCGAGACGCAAACCCCACAGCGAAGCTGGATTCGCGCCCGCCCGCCCACCGCGGTGCAGCCGGTCGAATTCGCGCAACCGGCGCCGGCCGTGCCGACGGGTCGCGTCGAGGCACCGCCGCGGGTCGCCGACATCGAGGCACCCCAACGGGTCGCGGACATCGAAGCACCGCCGCGGGTCGCGCACGTCGAGGCGCCTTCACGGATCGCACGGGTCGAGTCCCCCGCGCGGGCTGCGGGCGTCCGGGCCCCTTCGCGGGTCGTGGGTGTCGGCCGCTATAGCCGGGCGAGCGATCAATTCCAGGTGCTTGCCTCCCATCTCCAGGGTCTGGCGGAACCGGACCATCGCGTGGTGTTGGTCACCAGCTCCGCGCCCGCAGAAGGCAAGAGCTTCGTGAGTCTCAACCTGTCGATCGCTCTGGCGCGTCTGGGCCGGCGCGTACTGCTGGTCAACGTCGATCTCAGGAATCCCAAGCTTCACCTGACCTTCAATCTGGCTCCGAACGGCGGCTTGACCGGCTTTCTGCTCGACAACCTGCCGCTGAAATCCTGCCTCTCCGATACCGGCGTGCGCAATCTGACTCTGATTGCGAGCAACAACCGGGCGGCGCTGTTCAGCTCGGAGATTCTGGCGAGTCCCCGGATGCGACAGTTCATCGCGGAAGTGCGGGCCGCTGAGGCCTGGGACTACGTAGTGCTCGATTCCGCGCCGGTGCTGGAGGCTTCGGAGACGCAGATCGTCGCTCGGCTGGCGGACGCGCTCCTGTTCGTGGTCGCGGCCGACCGGACCTCGCGCAGCGCGATTTCCAGATCGCTTGAATTGCTCAAAGCGGCCCCGCTGCTCGGACTGGTCTTCAACCGCTTCCAGCCGCCTTACTCCCACCGGGCCGAGCAAGGCTACGGTTATGGCTACGGCTACGGATCCCGGGACCGATCGGGCGAGCAGCCCGGCGGCGACCAGGAGAATTGAGGCGCGCGGTTCCGGATCCGGGGGCGCCCGCGTTCTTCTGCACGTTTCAGGATAGTGATGGCGATAACCTTGTCGCAGCGCTCGCAGGACGGCACGCTCATGATGCCGGCGGGGATCGTGACTCGGTGCGCAAGAGTAATTGGTCAAGGGGATTGCGCCACACACTAGTAAACAAATGGATATACTTTTATACCTATTGGTAGAGCATTTGTTTAGCCTGTGCTCATCGCGCGCCCCGAAGTTGGTTGCTTCAATTTGACATCCGCACGGCAGAGCGTCAGCCTAAGACCTGGCAGCGAAGGGGATCGCCTGTGCCTTTAAAGTTTGCCCCTCGGCCAAGAGAGCACGAACGGAACTAGCGGGGGATGAACAGCGAACTGGAAATCGTAGCGACACCGCTGATCGCGTTCGCGATCGCGGCCGGCAGCGTGGTACCGGTTCGCCGCCTCGCCCGCCGCTTCTCGGTGGTTGCGAACCCGGTTCCTGATTCGCGCCACAGCGAGCCGACCCCGTACTTCGGCGGACTCTCGATCATTGGCGCCACCCTGGTTGCGATCGCCGTGACCACGGGATTGCCGTTGTGGATGGCGCTCAGCACGCTGGCGATGCTCGCGGTCGGGATCGTCGATGACGCGGTCGTGCTCACTCCTCGGCAGAAGCTCTGGGCCAACATCGTGGTCGGCCTGGGGCTGGTGATCGGACTGCCACGGTTCGGGCTCGTGCCCTGGCCGATCGTCGACGCGGCGCTGGCGCTCTTCTGGCTCTTGTCGACTACCAACTCCTTCAATCTGATCGACGGACTCGACGGGCTCGCCTCGGGAGTCGGAATCGTCGCCGCAGCCGCGATCGCCGCCCTCGCGATCCTGCACCATGACCTGGTGCTAGCGGGATGGAGTTTCGCGCTGGCGGGCGCGCTGGCCGGGTTCCTGCTCTACAACTCTCATCCTGCCTCGATCTTCATGGGCGACGGCGGCGCGCTGCCGGTGGGATTGCTGCTTGGAGTCCTGTCGCTCAGGGCCGGCGGGCTGGCCACCAATTCACGGCTCACGATCTATGTCTTCCCGGTGCTCGCGATGCTGGTTCCGTTGCTCGACACGGCGATAGTCACGGTGACGCGCATGGCTACCGGGCGCGGGATTTCGAAGCGCGGCCTCGACCATTCGCACCATCGCCTGTTGTCGCTGGGACTTTCCGACCGGCGCGCGGCGTATCTGTGCTGGATTGCGGAGGCCGTGAGCGCGTCATGCGCGGTCGTGGTGGGAGTGATTCCTCATCCCTGGCTGATTTCGATTCTGCCGCTGATGATACTGGCGGCTTCGACGGTCGGGTTGTTCATGATGGACCTGAGCTTCGACTCGAAGCCGCCGGGGATCGCCTATGGATACCTGCCGCGCCTCGCGCGCTTGATCCTGCGCGCAAGCTACCAGTGGCGGGTAGCCGATGTCGCGCTGGACGGGGTGCTCGTCTGCGCCGCCTGGTTCGGCGCATTCCTGATTCGCTCCGACTTCACGATCGACAACCAGGCGCTCCTATCGCCGATCCAGAGTTTGCCATGGGTGATCGTGGCGTCGTACGCAGCGTTCGTCGTGGCGGGCGTTTATCGGGTGATATGGCGATACGCGGGACTATCGAGCGTGGTTCGCTTCGCCGGGGCTGCGACGATCGCCGCCGTCCTGCTGCTGGGGATCGCGAAATTCAGGCCGGTGGCCGTGGACGGCTCGGTCGCGGTGCTTTTTGCGCTCCTCACCTTCAATCTACTGGTCGCAAGCCGGATGTCATTTCGAGTCCTGCGCGCCGGAATCAGGCGACTGGCGTTGCCCGACGAGCGCGTGCTGATAGTCGGAGCGGGCGAACTGGGCGAGACCGCGGCGCGCAGCCTTTTGCACGATCGTTCGCAGCTTCAGCGGCTGGTCGGCTTCGTCGACGATGACGGCTTCAAGCGCGGCGGGCTGATCGAGGGCCTCAGCGTGCTTGGCTCGCTGAGCGATCTGGAACGAATCCATTCCGCCACCGCCTTCAACCAGATACTGATCGCGGATGATTCGCTTCAACCGGAGCAACTGTCGTCGCTCTGGTCGTTCGCCGACGAACAGGATCTGGGCCTCGGCAGGTTCTCGATCGAGGTCAGCGAGGTCGGGCTCGGCGAGGAACGCAACGGCGCCGCCCGATCGCGCGCGTCGCGCCAGGAACTGCGCCGCCCGAGAGCTGCCGCGAGCGATCCCGATCTCCGCACGTCGTACCCCCGCGCCTCGCACGGCTGACGCGGCAGCGTTGCCGTCGCCGGAGAGCCGTCAGCTCCACAGCGACCATCTGTGTAGCGACAGCACGTAGGCGGAGAGCAGGCCGTTGGTCGTGGCGTGAGCCAGCACCGCGTCGGGTAGCGACCCTCTGCGATAGAGCACGGCAGCGAAGACCATCCCGGCCGCGGTGCCCGCCAGCCACTCGCTATGCATCGCGCCGAACAGAATTGACGAGCCGAGAAACGACAGCCATGTGAACCGGCCGAGCGCCACCGTCTCGAACTCGGAAGAGATCAGCTTTCGCGTGACGTAACCACGAAACGCAAGTTCCTCCGCGATCGGTACCGTAGTCACGCTGCCGGCTATTCTGAATAGCAGCCAGACCGCCGCTCCCACGAACGGCAAACCGTGCAGCGCCTTGTCGAAGCCGCGATCGGCCGCCGGACTATCGGAGACCAACGCTATCCACAAGGCGAAGACCAATACTCCCGACAGAACCGCGAACCACGACACCTTCCACTGCATCGAGGCGAACTCGGCGCGATACCACCATAGCGCGAGCGCCGCGATTATCATGCGCAGCGGATAGAGCACCTCGAACCCGCTCGAGAACGCCACTGTGATCATCGAAGTCGCGATTATCGCGAGCATCGGCACCAGGTATGCCGCCGCCGGGTTCGGGCCCGGCGCGACGCTTTGCGCTTTGCTGAAAAGGCCGAGACGCCGGCTCGCCCAAATCAGTCCGCAAGCAATGAAATTGAAGAACAGCCATCCGGCAACCGAATGGAAACCCTTGAATCCCGCGCCGGGGTCCCAGCTCCCTATCACAATGAGGCTCGCGATACGCACCGAGTTCATCAGCCACATCGCCAGGACTCCCATCGGCAGCAAAAGAAACGCGTGGGGAAAGTGCATCTCGCGGCGATAGAGCCACAGATACATCCCAAGAAACGCGCAGATCAGGCCGATGCCCTCGAGTCCCGAGCACCGCCCTCCCACCCGAACCAGGAAGGTCGGCGTGCCGATCAGAAACTTGTCCGCGTCGACGATAATGGGCTGGCGAGTCAGCCGCAGCAGAAGGACAACGGTCGCGAATGTCCAACGCTGTATCGGCGACCACAGGAATTGCGCGAAGCCGCCAAGCACATAGGCCGCCCAGCCGAAGAGAGCTCCGGCCGCAAATGCGGCGCGGCTGCGAGTGATCCATCGCATCCAGAACCGGGGCGGCAGCAGCGCGAAGGCCCAAGTCACGATCGCCGCCAGCCCCAGAACGACGCACAGCGAGACCCAGATTTCCGCGCCCGCGATCGAGAGCACGCGGCCGCTGCTCCTGATGGACGTGACGAGGGCCAGCGCCGTCAATGGCACCAGATGAGCGATCAGCCACGGAACCGCCGTCGCGCCCGATCGCTGCTGTTCTTCCAGAACGTCGTCGAGTTCGTCTCGCAGCACGTCCCAACTGAGAAAGGCGGACGCGACCACGGCCGAGATAAACGCCGGTCTTGCTCCATCCAGAAGAGCGAACAGGATTTTGAGGTAGGAACTCTGCTGGAGCAGAGCAGCCTGACTATCGAAGGGGAGGGTAAGAGCGACGAACTCGACGCCTAGAAGCAGAAGCAGACCAGCCAGCCGGACGAGCCATCGCGCTGCATACGGATGTGTTCGTATCGTGGCCGCCGGATAGGACAAGCTGCTGTCGGCGGCTCACGCGCCGCTGAACTCGCGTTCCCCTTTTTTTAGCCGGATGCGGGCGACGCCTATTTCCGGCTGCGATAGCGCTCCAGCAGGAGCATCGCCCCGCCGGCGCAAAGCATCAAGCCGCTCACCGCAGTCGTCGGGTCGATCTCCGGAACGCCGGTTTCCGTGGGACCGAAGACGGAGAGGGCGAGAGCGCTCTTGGCGCCGGCGAGCAGCACGATCGCGCAAACGCTTAACCCTAGCCAAATCTGTCTTCGTGAAAGCAAGACAACCCTCCCGTGGCCACTTAGTGCCATGTGATCGATGCTGTCAGTTCGCACATTTAGCGAAGAGCCGGACGATCTGTCAACCGAAATCGCATCGCCTAAACATCATCGGATCAGAAGGAATTTCTACTTTATGTTGAGCCGAGCGGACCGCACTGCGGCGGTCAGATCTGGAAGTCGTCTTTGCGCGGCCGCTTGGTCTTTCGCTTTGCGTCGCGCTCGAGCTCCTCGAGTTCCTTTCGCACCTGCTCGAGGCGTCCGCGAAACTCGTCTCCGTCGATTTTGAGACCCACTCCGCAGCCGGCGCAGGCGAAATGGGCCTCCGCGTTTTGCTCGAACTCGCTCACCAGGATCGAATTCTTGTGACCGCACTTTGGACAGGCGATGTCGACGGTTTCATCCTCGAACATTTCACGCTTCTCCGACGCGAGCTTGGCCGCGCCCCGTAAGTTCCAGGCGGCAGAAATTCGTCGCCTTCTCCGGGACGCGAGCGCAACGCGACGCGTGAGCCATTGTAGCAATCGCGGCGCTTCGTTCCAGAACACGCCGATGCCGGCCCGCAACATACGCATAGGGGCGCGGGAGTTTCGGCTGTGGTCGTGGTAGTTTGCTTATCCCGAGGAGAAAAGCACCATGTCTGTGACGCTCGAGATTCGAGAACACATCGCCGTATTGACGATCGACCGGCCCGAGGCGCGAAATGCCGTCAACGGCGCGGTCACGACCAGCATGGAAGCCCGTCTCGACGAGTTCGAGGCAAACCCCGATCTGTGGGTCGGCGTCCTGACCGGCGCCGGAACGACTTTCAGCGCCGGCGCGGATTTGAAGGCGATCTCCGCCGGTCGCGGTCACGAGCTCGGCTCGGCTAAAGGCGGCTTCGCCGGGCTCGTTCAACGCGCGCGGACCAAGCCCCTGATTGCGGCCGTCAATGGTCCGGCGCTGGCCGGCGGATGCGAGATCGCGCTCGCGTGCGACATGGTGGTGGCCGCAGAAAACGCCAGCTTCGGCCTGCCGGAGGTCAAGCGATCGCTGGTCGCCGCGGCCGGCGCGCTGATCAGGCTGCCGCGCGCGATCGGAATGGCCCTCGCGATGGAAATAATCCTGACCGGCGATCCGATCTCGGCGCGCCGCGCCTGCGAGCTCGGGTTGATCAATCAAGTCGTCCCGGAGGGCAAGGCGCTGGAGGCCGCGCTCGAGCTGGCCGGCCGAGTGGCTCGCAACGCCCCGCTCGCGGTTCAGGCCAGCCGCAACCTCGCAGCACGCGCTTTCACCGACAGCGATCAGCAAATCTGGAACGACACCTTCTCGGAGTTCCAGCGAATCATCCAGAGCGAGGACGCCCGGGAAGGACCGATCGCGTTCATAGAAAAACGCGAGCCGCGCTGGCAGGGCCGCTGACAACCCGCGAGTTGTCGAGGAGCCGCACAGCATGAAATGCAAAGCGATCGTCGTCAGAAAGACCGGCGGACCGGAGGTGCTCGAATTCACCGAGCAGACCGTTCCCGAGCCCGGTCCCGGCCAGGCGCTCGTGCGCCATCGCGCGATCGGAATCAACTTCGTCGAGATCTACTTCCGCAGCGGCGTTTATCCCGCGCCCGCGATGCCCTTCACGCCCGGCACGGAAGCCGCCGGCATCGTCGAGGCGATCGGGCCCGGCGTCAGCGAAGTCGCGGTGGGAGATCGCGTGGCCTACGCAACGGGGCCGTTCGGCTCTTACGCCGAGGCGCGCGCGATGCCGGCCAACCTGCTGGTCAAGTTGCCCGACAACCTCAACGAGGCGACGGCCGCCGCCGCGATGCTCAAAGGGCTGACCGCCCAATACCTGCTCTTTTCCACCTACGCGGTGAAAGCCGGCGATACGATCCTGGTCCACGCGGCGGCGGGCGGCGTGGGGCTCATATTATGTCAGTGGGCCAAGCATCTCGGCGCAAAGGTGATTGGCACCGTCGGCAGCGCAGAGAAGGGGCACCTGGCCGCCGCCAACGGCTGCGATTATCCGATCGAATACAATGCCGAGGACTTCGTAGCGCGGGTGAAAGAGATCACGCGCGGCGCGATGGTGCCGGTGGTGTACGATTCTGTCGGAGCGGCAACCTTCATGAAGTCGCTGGATTGTATTCGCCCCTTCGGACTGATGGTGAGCTTCGGACAGTCGTCGGGAATGGTGCCGCCGTTCAGCGTCAACCTGCTCAGCATCAAGGGATCGCTCTACCTTACCCGGCCGACGCTGCAATCCTACGCCGCCTCGCGAGCGGACCTGGTCAGACGATCTGACGCGCTCTTCCAAGCGCTCGGCAGCGGCGTCGTGCGATGCGAGGTCAAGCAACGGTTCGCGCTCAGGAACGCCGCCGAAGCTCATCGCGCGCTCGAGGCGCGCGAGACCACCGGCTCCAGCCTCCTGATTCCCTGACGCTGAGACTCTGCACCCTCACCGCGGCCTTTCAGCCGCGCCGCCTCTCCCGCCAGGCGGGCGAGGCGCAGATCGCGTTGCGCCGTCTACGCGGCGCCGTGGCGTAGCAGCCGTCCGGGAGTCACGCCGGTTTGATTGTCGTTTTCGATCGTGATCTGGCCGTTCACCATGATGCAGCGGTATCCCTCGGCCTTGCGCACGCGACGCCATTCGCCGCCCGGCAGGTCTCGCGCTATTTCCATCGGCCCGACGTGCAAGCGGTCGAAGTCGTAAACCACGATGTCCGCCGGCGCTCCCTCGCGAAGCAGACCGCGATCGCGAAAGCCGGCGCAAAAGGCGGGCAAGGCGCTGAGCCGCCAATGCGCTTCCTCCAGGCTTAACATCGAATGCTCGCGCACCAGCCGCTCGAGGAACTCCGTGGGGTACTGGCCGCCGGTGAAGAACTTGGTATGCGCGCCGCCGTCTGAGACCCCCGGAATCAGGTAAGGATAGTCGAGCATCTCCTTCATATAGTCCATGTTCTGGTTCGGTCCCGGCGCGTAGAACTCGGTGCGCAAGTCGTCGGCCGCGCAGATATCAAGCATCGCGTCGACCGGATGCTTGCCGGCGCGCTCGCCGGCCTCGCGCAGGGTGAGCCCCTCATATTGCTTCAAGTCCTCGCGCTCGACGGTAGTGATGAAAATCTGGTCGAACTCGGAGGTAATGACGAACGGCACCTGCGCCTTGAGCGCCGCGCGCCGCGACGGGTCGCCGAGCCTGGCTTTGCGCTCCGCGATCGTGCCAGTGGTTGCGTCGCACCAGGCCTGACATTCGTCGAACAGGTTCCAGTTCTCGAACGTGAACGCCATCCCGGTATCGGCGGTGACCGCCTGGCCGTAGACGCGCAGGCCGCGCTGGCGGCAGCTTTCGAGCCACGCAATCGTGCCGCGATGGACGAAGGGCAGATTGTCGCGCGGCTGAACGACATTGTAGAGCACCGGACGACCGCTCAGCTCGGCAAGTTTCTCGAAGTGCTGGAGGTCGTGCTGGGAATCGGCGCTCGCGAGCGTCATCTGGATGAAGCCCTCGTTGCGCCGCCCGAGCACGCGCGCGAGCGCGAGGCAGGTGTCGTCGGACATCAGGTCGGAGACCATCGGCGTGCCGTCGAAATCGCGCTGCACGCAGGCCGGACCGTTGGGGTCAAGGCGCTGCGCGGACCATCCACACGCGCCGGCGTCGATCGCTTCGTCGAGCAGGCGGCAGATCTCGCGCTCCTCGCGCTCGGTCGGCGGCCGGCGCTTCGCCTCCTCCAGACCCATCACCCACGTCAGCAGCGGAGAGACCGGCATGTAGGGCAGGATATTCACCGCCTTGGGACGGCGCTCGACGCTGTCGAGAAATTCGGGAAACGTGATCCAGTCCCACGGCATCCCGGCCTTCATCGCGGCGAACGGGATCGCCTCGACGCGCGTCATCGTGAGCATCGCGCGCTCGCGCGCCTCGGGACGAACCGGCGCGAAGCCGAAACCACAATTTCCGATCACGATCGAGGTCACCCCGTGCCAGCTCGAGATCGAGCAGTACGGATCCCAGAACAACTGCGCATCGTAATGGGTGTGCAGATCGATGAAGCCTGGCGCGACGATCATGCCGCCCGCGTCGATCGCCCTGGCGCCATTCGTCGATCCCAGCTTGCCGATTTTCGCGATCCGGCCGTTCCTGATCCCGACATCGCCGCGAAACCGCGGCATCCGCATGCCGTCGATGATCATTCCGTCGCGAATGACCACATCGAATTCCGCCATGACTTGAGCCTCCTCGGGCTGGATGCCACGATCGTCTGGCCTGCAATCTCAATCTCACCAGCGCGATCGGTATGTCAATCCGCGCCTGCGGCCGCGGCTATCGAGGCTGTAGCGTTCCGGCCTGCGACTGGAAGAAATTCCACATCATCGTGTTGGCGTCGATATCGTCATCGACCGGCCCGAGAAACATCGTGACCAGCGCGCCCTGATGCGCGCCCGGCCAGGTATGGCCGCCGCCTTCGATAATGACGTTCTCCAGGCCTTGCCCGGCCGGACATGAATAGGCCTCGACCGTCACGCGCAGGGGATTCGATCGATCAGTCTGGGGCAGTTGAGTCGGGCTGACGGCGCCGCAGCCATTTCTCTTCTGCCAGATCGCGATGGTCTCTTTGTCGCCCAGCGCGCTGCCGCGATTTCCGAAGCCCTTGGCGATTGGACCGCCGTCGAACGGAACGAACTTGTCGACCGTGCCATGAAAGAAGATCGCCGGCATCGGATGCTGCGCCGGACAGGCCGCATCGGCGGGCTGGTCCGCGGCGACTATGCCGATAGCAGCGATCGCCTCCGGCATCACACAGGCCAGATGGAGCGACATGAAGCCGCCGTTGGAAATTCCCGTCGCGTAGACTCGCTTCGGGTCGATGGTCCCATCAGCGGCCAGCTCGGTGAGCATCGCGCGAACGAACGCGACATCGTTGGCCGAGGATTCACGGCCGTTGACGCGTCCGTCGTTCCAGTGGTCGTGAATCCCTTGCGGATAGACGGCGGCCAAGTCGTGGCCGTTGGCGAACGCATCGAAGTTCGTGTAGCGCTCGGTCCTGGCAGCCGTGCTGCCGCTGCCGTGGAAGATCATGAAGGCCGCAAGATGCTTTCCGCTCCGCCCTGCAGGGACGTACAAAAGATAGCTGCGGCTCTCGCCGTTGACGCTGATCTTGCGCGCGACCGATCCGGCCGCAGCCGCCGGCATTGCCGAAAAGAGCATCGCGGCAACGATCGCCATCGATGCAAGGCGCAGAGCAAGTGTGGACTTTAGCCCGGCCGATACCATCCTATTACTTAACATCTCCGATCGAATTTTAGCCGCAACTGCGGGTCGCGCCAAACCTGGCCGGCGATTCGCGCTGCCTGCGAAATCCTTTTGTCGCCAGCCTGCGGGCGGTAGACTCTCGCGCGTCATGGGCGTCACGGGACCGGGCGCTGCCGAGTCACCCGACGGCGCAGTGGTGAATCGGCAAGGCCATCCTGCTGCTCGTCATGGCAATTGCCGCGCTGATCTATCGGCGTCCCTGGGGATGGGTTGAGCGCGGCAATTGGCTCCTGCTGGCCGCAATAGTCATTTTGGTCCTCGCGATACCGCTCGCAATCCGGCTCGCGGCGCGCTTTCGATTACCCGGAACGCCGTTCCTCGACGCAGCGCTGGATCGCAAGCGGCCGCGGGTGAGAATCGGCGCGGCGATGGCGGCTGCGATCGGACTCGCAATCGCAGCCTCGATTGGAGCCACGACGGTCGATCTGCCGGCCGGCATCCCGCTCCCGCTCGTACCGCACTGGACCCCGGCGATCGTCACCAACTTTCCCGGCGCAGTCGTCGTCACGTTCCTCGAAGAGGCCGCCTTCAGGCTCTCGCTGTTGCCGATCGCCGCCGCGCTGCTGTCGAAGATCCTGCAGCGCCCGATTGACGATCCCTCCGCCCCGATCCTGTGGGCGGCAAACGGGGTGCAGGCGTTCGCATTCGGCGCCGCTCACGTGCTGCCTAAAATCGGCCTCGGGCAATTGAACGGCATCAGATGGTATTGGTGGCTGCTGATTACCCCGCACGCATGGTTCGGCGGGCTGGTCCAGGGTGCCCTTTTCTGCTGGTTTGGGCTCGAGACTTCGATTCTGGAGCACGCCCTGTTCAATTCGCTCACATCCGCATGGAACCAGCCTGGTTAGATAGTATATCTTGCGAATACTCACTAATTAGTCAATCGCCGGAATGAGGCTGCGCCATCGGCGGCGAGCCGTTTCCAGTTCGGCGCGCGGCCCGGCCGGACAGCGAGCGAGCGCGGCGCGCTCCGGATGCTTTCCGCGCGCCAGCAGCGACAGTATCGCGGCGCCGCGGAGCGTGCCGGTCCGATCGAACGAACGGAGCACCGCATCCGGCGCGCGAAGCCCCGCCAGCGCCGAAGCGAACGCCTCGTTGGCGGCAAGCCGGCCTTCGACGATTATGTCGCACCGCGCCTCCAGCATATCCAGGCAGTAGTCGGTCATCAGGGCGCAGTACAAAGCGGCCAACGCGGCGCGCTGTCGCGGGATAGCGGGAACGCGCCCTTCAATCCGGCCCCGATACGTCCGAAACGGCCCGCCCTGATCCGAGAACGAAGGCAGCGCGAGCGTTCCGGTTGCGAGCACCGCTTGAAGGTCCGCGGCGGATGGGCCGGCCTCGAAAGCGTCATCTTCGAAAGCTTCCTGCTCGAAAGCCTGCCCGCAGATCGCGGCGTATTCGCGGCCGCCCATGAAGCGCGCCGTAGCCACCGGATTCCCGAACGCATCGACATTGGCCAGCGTGTCGCGCCGTTCGTCCAGAGCGTCGAGCGAACCGCGATGCGCCATGCTTACGAACCAGGTGCCGGTGGAAACCACGCAGAAAGGATCTTCGCGGGTCGCGCGATGCGCCAGGTACGACGCGTTGCTGTCGTGAATTCCCGCCAGCACGGCGCACGCGGGCGAGAGCCCCGTGGCGCTCAGGACCGCCGGCCCCGGCGGGCCAAGCGCGGTCCATGCGCTGACGCGCGGGCCGAAGCGCGAATCCCATCCCATCGTCTTCGCGAAAGGCGAGAAATCGTTCTCGCGGGGCGCCCACAGATCGGTGTGACAGCCCGGCGAGGTCGGCTCCCACGCGCGCACGCCGCACAGCCGCCACGCCCAGTATTGCGGGTAGAACATAATTGCCGCGCGGCTGAACTCGTCCGGGTAGTTCCGATGCTGCCAGAAAAGCTGGCGGCCCAAATTGAGGCCGGCCGGGAGCCTGGGCGAAGCGGTGCGCGCGAAGTCGCGCGCGATCGCCTCGTACTCTGAGTCGATTTCTCCTACACCGTCGAACTCGTAGTCGAGCACCGGCAACGCCAGCCGCTGGTCGTCGGCTTGAGCATCCACCAGGGCCGCGCACGCACCGTGCGACACCGGCACAATGGAATGAACGTCGAACTCGCGCGCGATCCCCGCAAGGCCGCTCACCAGCCACGCGAACAAGACGTCCACGTCGAAATGCGGATACGGCGGTCCTGGCCGGACGGGGGTGGGGCGCTCGAACGAAAGCACCGCGACGCCGCGATCGTCGACCGCGCACAATCGCACGTTGCTCTTGCCCACGTCGAAGACTGCGGCGGCTTTCGGACGGCCCACGAAAGAAGCTTTGCACAAACGCGGCGATATTTCCCGTAATTGAATTCCAAGCGCTGCCTGCTACGATCCCGGCGTGGTACGCGACCTATGGGATGACGCTCGGGCGCAGCGCCTGTCGGAGCCCGAGACGCTGCTTTACCGATCTCATCTGCTGGGATCCGATCTGCAAGTGACGAATTTCGGCGGCGGCAACACTTCGGCGAAAGTACCGATGGAAGATCCGCTGACCGGCGAGCGCACCACGGTGCTCTGGGTCAAGGGATCGGGCGGCGATCTCGGTTCGATGGCTCTCAGCGGCTTCGCGAAGCTCTACCTCGACAAACTGCTCGCGCTGGAAAAGCGTTGTCGCGGGCGCGAAAACGAGGACGAGATGGCCGCGTACCTCGAGTACTGCACGTTCGCCCGGAGCACGTGCGCCGCGAGTATCGACACTCCGCTGCACGCGTTTCTGCCGTTCGCGCACGCCGATCATGTCCATCCCGATTCGGTGATCGCGATCGCAGCGACGCGCCATAGCGAGACGATCACCAAAGAAGTCTTCGGCGGCGATCTCGGCTGGCTGGCCTGGCAGAGACCGGGATTCGATCTCGGTCTAAGATTGCGCGATCTGGTTCGCGCCAATCCGGGGCTGCGGGGCGCGATCCTCGCCGGCCACGGATTGATCGCGTGGGGCGACTCATCGGCAGCGTGCTACCGAAACACGATCGATACGATTCGGCGCGCGGAGCAATGGCTCGATGCGCACGGCGCCGCACTCGCGCCATTCGGCGGCGAGCGGGTTCCCGCGCTGGGCGCCGGGGACACGGGCCGCGATCGCATCGGAGCTGATGCCGCTGCTGCGAAGCCAATTGTCGGACGCAGAACGCAAAATCGGTCATTTCAGCGACGATCCCGAAGTGCTCGAGTTCGCCGGCTCGGTTCGCTTCGAGGCAGCTGGCGTCGCTAGGCACTTCCTGCCCCGACCACTTTCTACGCACCAAAATTCGGCCGCTCGTGCTGCCCGCAGACCCGGCCGTCGCGAAGCAATCTGCGGGAGACGCCATCGAGCGCTATCGTACTGAGTATAAGACTTACTACCATCGCTGTCGCCGGCCGGATAGTCCGCCCATCCGGGACTCAAGTCCAATTGTTATCCTGATGCCCTCGGTCGGAATGTTCACGTTTGCCGGCAACAAAGCGGCGGCGCGAATCGCAGCCGAGTTTTACCGCAATGCGATCCGCGTGATGCGGGGTGCGACTGCGGCCGATGAATATGTCGGCCTGCCGGAGCAGGAAGCATTCGATATCGAGTACTGGGCGCTCGAGGAAGCCAAGCTCCGCCGGCAACCGCCACCGAAACCGATGGCAGGCCGGGTTGCGATCGTCACGGGCGCGGCCGGCGGGATCGGCCATGCGGTCGCGCGGCGCCTGCTGGCTGATGACGCCTGCCTGATGCTGTCCGACCTCGACGCGGACGGGCTCGACCGGGTGCGCGCAGAGCTCGGCGGGCAGTTCGGCAGCGACCGGGTTCGCGCCGCGCCATGCGATATCACCGACGAGCGGGATGTGCAGCACCTGTTCGCGCTCACGGCGCGCGAGTTCGGCGGTGCGGACATCGTGGTATCGAGCGCCGGGCTCGCGTCGGCCGCGCGGATCGAGGACACCACGCTGCAGTTATGGCATCGCAATTTCGACGTCCTGGCGACCGGCTATTTCATCGTCGGCCGCGAGGCTGCGCGGATGCTGAAGGCTCAAGGTCTCGGCGGCTCGATCGTGTTCGTAGCGAGCAAGAACGCGCTGGCCGCGTCGCCGGGCGCCGCCGCCTATAGCGCCGCCAAGGCGGCCGAGATTCATCTGGCGCGATGCATGGCGCTGGAACTGGCGCCGGACGGAATCCGGGTAAACGTCGTCAACCCCGACGCGGTCCTGCAAGGCTCGCGAATCTGGTCGGGAAGCTGGCGAGCCGAGCGCGCCGCCGCCTACGGGATCGACCCGTCCGAGCTCGAAACCTACTATCGCGAGCGGAGCCTGCTGAAGCAGAACGTGACACCCGAAGACGTAGCCGAGGCGATATACTTTTTCGCGTCCGACAAGTCATCGAAATCGACCGGCAACATTATTAATGTGGATGCCGGGAACGCAGCAGCGTTCACCCGCTAGGTAAGCCCGCAGATCAGGAACCCGGCTTCGTTCTCGTCCAGGAAAGGATGGATGCTTTCAAACTGCACATGCAGAAGCCCAGCCTTGATAAGCGGCGGGCAATTCGGCGTTTCGGCGTGGACGAACCGCTCGAATGCGTCGAGGCAGGGCATCAACTCCTCGACCGGCGGCGGAACATACATCGCGTTCCCCGGTCTCGTCCCGCCAACCCAGTTTTGCGATCTGCGGAATTCGCCGGGACTTTTGGTTCCGCCACGACCGCTCTGCAACAACCGCTCGTGCATTTCGCGGATCAAGCGCAGCGAGAGCGGCAAGGTATTGAGCCGCTCCAGCCCGTACATCATGGCATCGACGTAATTCGACACCTCCCGAATGTCTTCGACCGGCTTCCCGGCCATCGCCTCGGTCTCGAAGCGCAAAAGGTCCGAACAACGTCGATTGCGTCCCTTCGATCTGAGAGGAGAGAACAGCCTCCTTGCGCACATATATGTACAGAAAGAGCGCATGATCCGGGACCAATGTGGTGATACCGTCCAAGCGCCCCAGCGCCCGGTCCGCAGCGCTCAGGCGCTTTAGAAGTCGCTCTATCCTTACAGGCGGGTCCGGAGGCAGCGGCGGGGGGACGAAGGCCCGCACGCGCTCGTTGCCGAAGCGTACATTGATATAGCGGCCGAGCCGCCGCTTGCCGGATCAGCGGGCGTAATAAAGCTGAGCTTCCGGCCATCCGCGCTAATAAAGAATCTGACCATATTTTTAACTAAGGGCGCGCGTCCGTAAAGAGGCTTTATTAAACGGCTCCAAAATGTTCTCTTTCATTCAGGGGTTACCTGCTCGCTGTGTAGGAAATTCCCCGCTCCAGGAGGGCGTCATGCGGCTTAGCACGCCAATCAATCCTGAGTTGATCGCCAAGCACAACGCGCGGCTGGAGAACGAGCTCGACGCCGACTACGAGCATCTGGGCGAAGTGCTCGCGCGCCGGCGAGTCGATCTCGAAGAGCTGACCGCGCGCATCCAGCACCTGGCGGTTGCGATTCCGACCTGGGGCGTCGGATCGGGCGGCACGCGCTTCGCGCGATTTCCGGTGCCCGGCGAGCCGCGCAACGTGTTCGAGAAGCTCGAGGACTGCGCGGTAATCCAGCAGCTCGGCCGCGCGACCCCAACCGTGTCGCCGCATTTTCCGTGGGATCGGGTCGACGACCTCGACGAGCTGCGCGAGGCCGCGCGCAACTACGGAATCGCCTTCAACGCGGTCAACTCGAATACGTTCGAGGACGTGGCGGGACAACTATCCTACAAATTCGGCAGCCTCACTCATACCGACCGGGCCGTCCGCGAGCAGGCGATCGCGCACAATCTCGAATGTATCGAGCTCGGCAAGCGGCTGGGCTCGCGCGCGCTGACGGTGTGGATCGGCGACGGCTCGAATTTCCCCGGCCAGCAGAATCTCAGCGCCGCGCTCGAACGCTACCTGGAGAGCATGCGCGAAATCGTGGCGGCGCTCCCGCCAGGATGGCGCGCCTTCATCGAGCACAAGCTCTACGAGCCCGCGCTGTACTCGAGCGTGATCGCGGACTGGGGCACGAGCTTCATTTGCGCCACGCAGCTCGGCGCGAACGTGAAATGCCTGGTGGACCTGGGCCATCACGCGCCGACCACCAATATCGAGCAGATCGTCGCGCGGCTGATTCAGTTCCAGAAGCTGGGCGGGTTCCACTTCAACGATTCCAAATACGGCGACGACGATCTCGATACCGGCTCCGTCAATCCGTTCCAGATTTTCCTGATCTTCAACGAGCTGGTGGACGCCGAGTTGCGCGGGGCTCCCGGCTTCGCGCCGGCCTACATGCTCGATCAGAGCCACAACGTCACCGACCCGATCGAGAGCCTGCTGGAGAGTGCGACGGCCATTCAGCGCGCCTATGCGCAGGCCCTGATGGTCGATCGCGAGGCGCTGCGTGCGGCGCAGGACGCCAACGACGCGTTGATCGCGAATCGGACGCTGCGCGCGGCGGTGAACATGGATGTCGAGCCGGCGATCAGGATGGCGCGCAAAAGGGCCGGCGGCGCGATCGATCCGATCGCGGTCTTCAGGGCTTCGCGCTATCGCAATTGCAAGGCGTCGGAGCGCCCGCAGGAACTCACCGGCAAATCGGGAATTGTGTGAACGTGATTTATGGCCGCGGGCCGCAAGTCAGGAAACTTCGACCCCTTAAGGGCGGATAGACGATCTGATTCGGCTGGCGCGTTTCACGGCCGGTGAGCGCGTGCAGCTCAGTTGGTGAAGCGTGTGCTTGGCCACGTCTTTATTTCGGGCGCGGCGAGGGGCAGGGTTGATCAAATGGAAATTCCTGATAAGAGGGGCTCTATGCCTGACCCAGCTGATTGGCGAAGAACATTTGATGAGCGGATGCGGCGTTTTGCTGGGCGTCAGGGTCCGCGTCCGGGGGAGATAACCATTTCGATCAAGGTGCGCGTCGTTGGCGGTTGCTTCCATCGGGAGCATTCTCCGCGCGCATACGAAGTCATTGATCAATACCTGACGGAGCAGCCCAACGTCTGCTCCGAAATAGGGTTTGTAGAACACGAAAGCGGGCCGGAACTCCTCATTTGGGTCGCAGCCGGCACGGCCGTCATAACTCTTGCCAAAGGCGTGATCGACCTCATCACCGCCATCTTGAGGTCACGGACGGGCGGCGTGCGGAAGGGCGACACACCGCGCGAACCACTGGAAATTATAGTTCGACGTACTGAGGGCGGGGGCAAATTTCTAGAAGAATTTGTCATGCGAATTGGCCATGATGGCCCGATCGACTCGAACGCAATAGAGCGTAAGATCGAGAAGGCGCTTAGTGGGTTGGTAAAGAAAGACGCCGCCGCGAAACCGAGACCGAAGCGCGCCAAGAGATAACCTGGGGCCGCGATCGCGGATCGGGGGCCGGGAGCCTTCGGGCTCCCGACCCTTCTTTATTTTTTCGGCAATCGGGACAACTCAGCACGGAGATTTGCAGGAGAGGTGTCACGGACGTGCTCGAATATCAATTGCACCGTCTCGCTCTCGCTTTTTCCTCTCCGAACAAAAACTTCTCCGACGATGTCGAACCCATAGTGCTTAAGTAGCGCCGTCTTTTCCGTCCCGGTGACTTTCCACATTTGATCTTCTTTCATGCAATCCAAGGTACAGGCCACCCAGCATTCGGGAAAGAGGCCCGTCAACGGAAAGGGGTCCTTCTTTCTTTCGGGCGCGGGGAGGGGCAGGATCGGGCGGAAGAGGATGAAGGTAAAGGTAAAGCTCCGCCACGCTGCCGCGCTCGCGCTCACGGGCTGGTACCTGATGGTACCGGCACAAACTAAAGGTGGGCCAATTGACACGTCCTTGCCACTGTCTCAATGGACGATGTTTGAAAGTTTTGATACCGCCGCTGGCTGCCAGAGGAAAAAAAGTCGCGTCTACGATGAGGCCCAACGTAAGGATCGAGCGGGCGACACAAAAGGCATGGCAGACTTCTACTCGGCCGCCAGATGCATCGCGACCGACGACCCGCGCCTCAAGGAAAAATAACCCCCTCACGTGGTACCGCAGTACCGCGATTGCAATGGGCAGCATTTCACGTGGATTCCGCAGGCTAAGCCTGATGGCGGCTGTCGTGGGCATGACCACGCTGTTGATTCTCGCTTTCGGACCTGAAGGACACGGCTCGGATTTATCTGCGGTCGGCTGGCTATGGGTCACATTTCTGTTTGCTGGACTCCCGGCAGGCTTCGTCTTGATCCTCGGATGGGTGGTGGCTGGCTTCCGAAATTCGGATTAGGACACTACCTTTCGGGCGTGCGCGTGACGGCGGCCTCCTGATCCGGGGCCCGCTCTTTATTTCGGGAGCGGCGGGGGGCAGGATCGGGAGCAGGAGAAACGGGAAGCGAAGCTTCACCACCCTGCCGCGCCCATGCTCACAGGCTGGTGCCTAATGCTGCCGCCAATGGCGGCTGATCTCGACAAGACTTGCGCTACTGAAAATGCGAGCGGCATTTGAGTTAGGAAACCGCGATCGATGTCGGCTTCACGTCCAGCAGGCGCAAACTGCGGCGCGAGCCGGTGATTCGGAACGCCGCCGTGTAACGGATATCCTGCGACGACGCGCCCACCATGATCTCCATCTCGCCGGGCTCGACCGCGAAGGTCAGGTCGCGGCCGTGAAAGGCGGCCTGACTCATGTCGAGCACGAAGGTCACGCGCCGTTTTTCGCCCGCGCGTAGCGCGACCCGCGCGAATCCCTTCAGCTCCATCACCGGACGAGTCACACTGCCCGCCTTGTCGCGCAGATAAAGCTGCACGACCTCGTCGCCGTCGCGCGGGCCGTCGTTCGCGACCGAAATCGAGATTCGCAAGCGGGAATCGGGCGCGACCTCGGTCGCGTCGAGGGCGCCGTCGGAGTAGGTGAAGGTCGAATAGCTGAGCCCGTGCCCGAACGGGAACAGCGGCTTGCAGCTCAGGTCGGCATAGTCGCCCCAGAACTGGCTGCGCTGCCCCGACGGCTTGTGCGAGTAGTAGAGCGGCATCTGACCCTGATCGCGCGGGAGTGAGACGGGGATGCGCGCGGCAGGGTTGACGCGGCCGGTCAGAACGTCGGCGATCGCCGTTCCGCCCTCCTCGCCCGGCGGGAAGACATATAAAGCAGCGCCGGCACTTTCGATCGCCGCCGTGAGCGCGAGCGGGCGTCCATCGATCACGACCAGCACGATTGGCTTGCCCTGTGCGGCCACCGCTCGCGACCAACTCTTCCTGCACGCCGGGGAGCGTGAGCGTGGCGCGGTCGTTGGCCTCACCGCTCGAACATCCCCTGGCCAGCCCCGACTTGCCGCCCACGCAGAGCACTACGATCTCGGCCCATCGAGCGATTTGCGCGGCTTCGGCGAAGCCCGAGCGGTCGTCGTCGAATGCGTTGCAACCGTTGAGCCGTTCTGATCTCGACTCCTGAACCGAGCGCATCGCGCAGCCCTTCGAGCGGCGTCACGATGCGCGGGAATCGCGTGCTCAGATCAGCCGGCCGGCGCCGCGCGGCGGCCGAGAGTGCCGGCCGGATCGCTCGACCCTTGCGACCCACCCTCCATCACCGGCGCGGCGCTGCCTTCGAGCTTGTAGCCCTCGGCCTCGACGCGCTCCGCGTCACGCTCGGGAATCGGACCGTACAGAATCTCGTGATGAGTCGGGTAATGATAGTCGCCCTGAAGCAGCCGCCTGGAATCGGACGTCGGCCCGATTATCGCGACACGCTTGAGGCCGGGACTCAGCGGCAGGAGCGCCGGTTCGTTCCTGAGCAGGACGATCGACTTGCCCGCGATCTCGCGCGCGAGCGCGCGATCGCCGGGCGTGTCGAATACCGCCGCAGCCGCGTCCGCATCGACGTAGGGCTTCTCGAACAAACCCAGCTCGTACTTTGCCCGCAGGACGCGCCGCACGGCGCGGTCGATCAGCTCTATCGGCGCTTCGCCGCTTTCGACCGCCTCCTTCAGCGGCGCGCCGAACACGTCGAGCTGCGGCAGCTCTACGTCCAGTCCCGCCTCGAGGCCGAGTTTGGCAGCTTCCCGGCGGTCGGCTGCGATATTGTGGTAATTATGCAGTGACGGCAGCGTATAATAGTCACTTACTACCGTACCGGTGAACCCAAGTACATCGCGAAGCAGATCGCTCAGCAGAAAGCGCGACGCACCGCACGGAACGCCGTCGATCTCCTGGTACGCGTTCATGATCGAGCGCAGGCTGGCCTCCGCGATCATCGCGGCGAACGGCGGGACAAAGGTGTCGAGCAGCTCACGGGGCGGAATATGCGCGGGCGCCCAGTTGAGCCCGCCCTCGGAGAAACTGTAGCCGGCGAAATGCTTCCCGGTACAGATAACGCCGGCCCGCAATTCGCCGCCCTGTACGCCCTTGACGTAGGCCACCGCCATCCGCGAGACCACGTAAGTGTCCTCGCCAAAGGTTTCCTCGCATCGGCCCCATCGCGCGTCTCGAGCGACGTCGGCGACCGGCGCGAGCGTCTGGCGCGCGCCGACCGCGATCATCTGACGGCGAATCGACGCACCCATCCGCTCGACCAGCTCGGGCGCGAAGGTCGCGGCAAGCGCGAGCGGAACCGGGAAGCACGAGGCGTCCTGCGCGAGATATCCGGCGCAACTCTCCTCGTGGAAGATCGCCGGCACGCCAAGCCGCGTCCGCTCGATCAGGATCCGCTGAATCGCGTTCATGGTGAGCGCGGATTCCTTCGGGCTCATCAGCGCGGCATGTCGCGAAATGTGGCCGATGCCATCTCGCAGCAGCTCGGAGGCGCGATCGTCATCGACGTGATCGTCAGTCTGATCGCGGTCAAGGAGCGGGCGACTCCACATTCCGCCCAACTGAGCGACTTTCTCGTCGAGCGTCATCCGGGCGAGCAGGTCCTCGACGCGCGCGTCGATACCCAACGCAGGATCTTTGTATGGAAGGAGGGTCATGATTTCTCCTTAATGCGAGCATACTAGCGAAGCGGTCTCGCGGCGCGTAGCTCCGATGCGCGAATTCCGCGGTCGGCGAACTCTTTCGTGGTTTCATGAGGCTTGTGCGGGTG
Organism: uncultured delta proteobacterium; assembly: GCA_963749215.1. GTDB lineage: Bacteria > Desulfobacterota > Binatia > Binatales > Binataceae > CAVVMA01. Next base: position 249,676 of record CAVVMA010000016.1, read on the forward strand.
CTCTTGCCTAAAGCGAGCGGCGGGGCGATAAGACTCGAATGGCGGACCGATGGTCGCAATGGTTACTCGACCGGCGCTTTGGGGGCGATGCGCAGAGCGCCGGCGCCCGGCGTTCGCTCAACGGACTGGTGCGCGTCCGCGACAGCCTGCTCGATTTCGTGAGGGTCAAAGAGGGCGAAACCGTCCTCGACGTGGGATGCGGCGACGGCCTGATGGCTTTCGGCGCGCTCGAACGGGCCGGCGCTCACGGGCGCGCGATCCTGCTCGACATTTCAAGTGAGCTTCTCGACCGCTCGCGAGAGATTGCCCGCGACACCGGGGTCGCAGACCGATGCGCCTTCGTGCGCGCCTGCGCCGACAGGCTTCCGCTTCGCGACCAGTCGGTCGATCTGATCACAACGCGCTCAGTGCTGATCTATGTGAAGGACAAGGACGCCGCTTTGGCCGAGTTTCGGCGCGTGCTGCGCAGCGCGGGACGAATCGCGCTATTCGAGACCGTCCTTGCTCCCGAGTTCTGGAATCCGGATCGCATCTGGCCGGGTTTCGGGATGTCGCGGTTTACGAAGAGCGAGATCGAGCCGGTGCGCGAGCTGATCGATCGGCTTATAATTCACTTCGCGAGCTTCCGGAACGACACCGCGTCGATGGTGGCGTTCGGGCACAAGGAATGGTTCGCGGAGCTGGAACGGGCCGGTTTCCCCGGCATTCGGGTAGACATGAGTGTAAGCCAGGGGCCGAGTCCTTCGACGGCGTGGGAGCAGCTTCTCAACAGTTCGCTCAACCCGCTGGTGCCGACGCTGGCGGAGAGCATGGGCGCGATATTCACGCCCGAGGAACGTCACCGTCTGGAGGAACATGTCCGGCCGTGGGTCGAGCGCGGCGGCGCAATCGCGCAGATGGCTCACGTCATGATTTGGGCATGGAAGACGACCCCGAATCCCGAAGAGCCCGAGTGATTGGCAGAACGCGATGGGAAGTCCGCGTCGCCGGCAAGTTTCACCTAATGAAATGCGCGATTGTGTGCCGCGAATGCGAGTGATAGCTTCGCCATAGCAAGGGTTTCACCACGACGATGGTTCTCTAACTCAATCTCCCTTCCCCGTTTTTTTCGCAACACAGGCCCCCAAAAAAGGGACGCGAGCCGATCGCGTCAGGAGATTCGTCGTGAACCCTTTTGCTTCTCGCGCCTGCACCGGCGCCGCAAATCTTGACCTCCTAATCGAATTCGCGCGGAACGCAACCGGCGCACGCTGGCCTTGCTCCACCTACATGAAGGCCGGCGATGTCGTGTGGATGTTCTTCACACCGGGATTCGATCCGTGCGCCAACATCCAGCTCTGGTTCGATGACGGCGGCCTCGCCGCCTACGCCTGGTTTGAACCGCCGCTGCACGTGGATTTCGACCTCCGTGCCGACCGGTCGCAGGATGATTCGCTGGCTGATGAAATCCTGCGCTGGGCTGAGGAGCGGCGGCGGAACCTTGCGCAGGTTGGCGGAGAAGCGATCCCGAAGGCATACGCGATGCTAGGCAAAAGCACACTCTCGACGGCCGCGCTGAATAGCGACCACGACCGCATCTCGATGCTTGAGCGGCGCGGTTACGCGAAGGTTGACCGCCACGGCATCTGCTACTCCCGCAGCCTCGTCGCGACGCCGATCGCACCACCCGAACTGCCTGCCGGATTGCGTCTCCGGCACGCGACCGACGGAGACCTCGAAGCGCGCGCGGACGTCCATCGCGACGCGTGGTCGGTATGGGGACGTTCGAGCGTGACTGCGCAGACCTATCGCCGGCTCCGCGCCGCGCCGGTCTACGATCCGGAACTCGACGTGGTGCTGGAAGACGCCGCGGGCAGATTCCTCGGTTACTGTATCGGTTGGTTGGACGCCACCAACGGTATCGGACATTTCGAACCGGTCGGGTGCCGTCCCAATTTCACCGGCCGAGGATGCGCCCGGGCCGTGACTGTGGAGGGGATGCGCCGGATGCAAGCGCGTGGTGTCCACACCGCATTGGCCGGTACCGCCAGTGTGAACGAACGCGCGCGCAAGCTGTATCCGTCGTGCGGCTTCGCCGAGGTGGACCGCACCTACTTCTACGTGAAGGAACTTGGCGGATAGGTTCTAGATGGCCTTCGTGCGCAGGCGGCGGGCATCGCCGACCCGCGTAGTGACGCCCGCATGGTCGAAGTAGTCGAGCAGCGCGATCGCGAACCTGCGCGAGGCGCCGAGCAGGTCGCGATACTTCGCTGCGGTGATCTCGGGATTGGCGCGCAGATGCTCGATCAATCGCGCGCGCGCCGATTCCAGCGCGGTGCAATCGAAATAGAGGTCGGTCGCGACTTTCGCCAGCCGTCCCTGACGTTCCAGCGTCGCGAGCAGGGCCTTGAGCCGCGCCGTCTCGGATGGGGCCAGCTTCAGCGCCTCGCCCAGTTGCTTCACGTCGGGCGGCTGAAAGCCCGCCTCTTTCAGCACCTGCTCGATTCGGGCGCCGAGCGCGCCGTCGCTTCCGCCGAGCTGCACGCGATGGGACTTGAGGCGTAGCGTGCTTTCCTCACGCTCGATCTCGGGACTCATGCGATCGATAACCGCGCGGAAGTCGCGCGCGGCGACGTCGTAGGGCAGCCGCTCGCGCATCGCCTCCATCTCCATGCCCGGGTCCAGCGGATGGCTCCGATGATACGCGGTCAGTGCGTCGAGCATGAAACGCTTGAGCTCATCCCATCGCGGCCGCGTCGTGAACCCCTCTTCGTCGCCGAGCGACAGCTTGATGAAGCGCGAATCTGCCAGCGCGTCGGCGACTTCGCGCTCGGGCGTATTGAGAAGCTGCGCGATTCGAAGCGCAGTCGTCGCGAAATCCTGTTGCAGGCCGAGCAACGCCTCGATCGCGGAGGCCCCGGACGACGTGCGCAGAACGTTGAGCTTTTGCAGGTAGGGTTCGAGCGGTTTGCGCACGCGCCTGCCGGCCGGGTTGAGAACTATGCCGCCGCCCAGCGTGCGCAGGTTGGTCTCGTCGCGAATCACGAATCGATCGCCGCACAGCGCGACGACCGGATCGTTGAGCACCAACTGCACCAGTCCGCTATTCTTCGGCTCAATCTCGCCGGCGGGCTCGAGCAGAATCGCGCGGCCGATAGTCTCGCTGGTGCCGATAAAAACCCGGACGCGGCTGTTGTTCCTGAGCGGGCGCTTCGCCGCCGGCCGCAATTCCAGCGCGGCGTCCAGGCGTGAGGTCGTAAGGTCCAGCTTCCAGTCGGCCAGTACGCAGCCGCGCTCGAGCTCGACTCGTTCGCTCCCGGCCAGGTTGAGCGCAACCCGCTGGCATCGCCCCGCTGTTTCGACGGTTTCGCCATGCACCTGGATCGATCGGACGCGCACCTCGCCGCCGCCGGGAAGCACGCGCAGGCGGTCGCCGATGTGCACCTCGGCTCCGATCGCGGTCCCCGTAACGACGGTTCCGCGGCCTTTGATCACGAAGGCGCGATCGAGCGGGAGGCGAAAAATGCCGGTTGCGCGGCGCGCCTCGAAGCCGTCGAGCTGGCGCGCGATCTCGGCCCGCAGATCGTCAAGTCCGGCTCCGGTGGTTGACGAGACCACAACGATCGGCGCGCGGGACAGCCGGGTTCCGTCGGCCAGCAGCTCGATCTCATCCGTCACCTCGTCCAATCGGACCGCGTCGACCAGATCGGCCTTGGTGATCACGAAAATTCCGCGCGCCGCAGCGAGCAGGTGCAGAATGTCCAGATGCTCCTCGCTTTGCGGCATCACGCCGTCGTCGGCCGCGATCGTAAAGAGCACCAGATCGATTCCGTGCGCGCCGGCCAGCATGTTGCGGATGAAACGCTCGTGGCCGGGAACGTCGACCACGCCGACGCGCGTGCCGTCGGGCAGGGTGAAATAGGCAAAGCCGAGATCGATCGAGATGCCGCGCTCTTTCTCCTCTTTGAGCCGATCGGTGTCCTGACCGGTGAGCGCCTTGATCAGCGCGGTCTTGCCGTGATCGATATGGCCGGCGGTGCCGATGATGGCGTGAGTGACCGGCGATGCCATCGCAACGCTAGCTTACATCGGCGGGATCGGGACGCGAAGCGGGAATCGTAGTCCTGAGTCGTTATCTTGAAGTCTTGATTTGGCGTAGAAAGAGTTCTGATTCGGTCCTTGGGTCCAAAGAGAGTCCAAAGAGAAATGGAAGGCCGCCAGAGTATCAAGGACCTATTCTCCACCGGCTCCGCGGCGTAAGTGTCCGAGAGCATTTCGCGGTGCCCGCGCTCCAAAACTGCTGGAAACAGATCGGGCGCTGAATCTTACGCACGCAACATCCTGAATCTTGATGCCCATGACCGCTTGCCAATCAAAGCAGCACCGATTCGACCGCTTGAGCCATGATGCGCTCCGCCTGAGCCCGGCTGAGCCCAAGGCCGCGCAGCATGATCGCGCCCAGATCGCCGGCAAATGTACCTACCTGGCCAGATGAGAGATCCAAGGCGCGATTCACCCCGGCCATGAACACCCCAACGATGCAGGCGACCGCGACGTCTTCGGACGACGCCACGATACGGCCTCGCGCCAGTCCTTCCGTCACATCGCCGCGCACACCAGAGTTGATCGGCGCTGCGGGATCAGTCGCGCGCGGAAACAACCGCATCATTGCGGCCGCCTGTTGCGGCGCGCCGAGGCAAAAATGGAGCACGCAGCAGAATGCGCGCGCGATTCTCTCCGCTGGATCGCTGACTCCTTCATTTGTGCGCGAGATCTCGGTTTCCATGCGCGCGCGAACGTACCAAGAAAGCTCGCCCTCGAGCGCATCCTTGTCGGGGAAATAGTTGTAAAAGGTGCCTTTGGCCACGTCCGCCCGCATCGCGATTTCATCCACGGTCAGCGCATCCATGCTTCGCGATGAGAGCAAAGCAATAGTCGCGTCCAGGAGGGCCTGGCGGGTTGCGAGCTTGCGCCGGTCACGACGGTTGGGGACCCGCCCTGCCGGCGCCTCCTTGAGTTTGCGAATCTGGCCAGGTTCTCTCAATGCTCTTGTGCTGACTCTTTCGTTCATACTTGACGATATGGTCATATTTAGACATACTCGTCATATAAATCAAGCCGTTCGTGAGGCGCGCCGCCGAGGGGTGCCGTCAGATCAGAGGATCATCAGACGGCCGATGGCGGCGTCTGGCTATGAACTCAGAATACTTTGCGGCGTTAGCCGCGCTCGCGGGATCAGCGATCGGCGGGTTGACGATGTTGGCGTCGGCATGGCTGAGCCAGAAAGCTCAGGCCCGAGCGGAGCAGTTGGCGCACCATAGAACCAGGCGGGAGGAGTTGTATGCGGACTTTATTGAGGCATCGGCGCAGTTGTATGCAGATGCCCTCGAACATGAGAAAGCCGAATTCGCCAAGTTGGTCATACTGTATGCCCTGATCGGCAAGATGCAGCTTCTATCGTCGCCGAAGATCGTCGAAATGGCGGAAAGTATTGCTCACACCATCCTGGAAACGTACCGCGGGCCGAAAAAAACGTTCGACGAGATAGAAGAGTTGGTGAGCAGCGACGCGGTGGCTCCCCTGCGGGCGTTTAGCGAAGCGTGCCGCAACGAGTTGCGGAGCTCTCGTCGGCTATTTTAGGGAGGGTGTGCACCTGAAGCGTCTTATAAAATGGCTGCTAGCCATGGTCTTTATCGCGGCTGCTGTCGCGGGTGGATATGCATGGTACCGCATGCGGCCGCCGGGAATTCCCCCAGGATTCGTGTCCAGCAATGGGCGCATCGAAGCCACCGAAATCGACCTCGCTACCAAATATGCCGGACGCATCGAGCAGGTGCTTGTCCGCGAGGGCGACATTGTTGTCGCCGGACAGGTCATCGCGCGGATGGACACTAAGGAGTTGCTGGCGCAGTTGCACCAGGCACAGGCCCAAGAACGCCAGGCGGAAGAATTGAAGGCAGCCGACGAAGAAAGCGCCGAACAAGCGGCGACTCAATTCAGATTTGCTGCCAGAGATTACGAGCGATACTTCAAATTGAGCCAGGAAGCTGTCGTGAGCGCCCAAACACTGGATCAATCACTTACGACGATGCGGTCCGATCGCGCGACCTATGACTCCGCCCGCGCGAAGGTCGCCGCTGACATCGGAACGATCGCGGCCGACCAAGCGGCAGTCGAACAATACCAAACGCAGCTGAATGACCGAGACTTGAAGGCCCCTGTACGAGCAAGAGTGCTCTACAAACTCGCTGAGCCAGGTGAGGTTCTGTCGGCCGGTGGTAATGTCGTAACCCTCATCGATCTTACCGATGTGTACATGACAATTTATTTGCCGGACCTCGAAGCGGGAAAAGTGGCATACGGGGCTGATGCGCGCGTCGTTCTGGATGCTGCACCGCAGTGGCCTCTCGCTGCGCAGGTTTCTTATGTAGCCGAAAAAGCTCAGTTCACCCCCAAATCGGTAGAAACGAAAGTCGAACGCGAGAAACTAACGTTTCGGGTGAAGGTCCAACTCGATCCGAAGCTTCTCAGGCGTTACGAACCGTGGGTCAAGGTGGGCCTGCCCGGCGTAGCCTACATAAAGGCGAATCCTAACGCCGAATGGCTGCCGCAACTTCAGGCTCGAGAACCAGTTGAGTTGCTCAAGGTCACGCCCCATCAATGAGTTCTGAGCGGAGCGCAGTTGCCCGGCTCGATGGCGTAACACATCGTTACGGCAGCACTACCGCGGTTGACTCGCTCAATCTGGAGATTGCTGCGGGGCGCCTGGTTGGCTTCATCGGTCCCGACGGGGTAGGGAAATCGACCACGCTGGCTCTTATCTCCGGGGTCAGGAAAATTCAAAGCGGCCGCGTCGAAGTTCTCGGCAATAACATGGCTGACGCGAAGACGCGCTCGGCGTTGTGCGCTCGGATCGCATATATGCCGCAAGGGTTGGGAAAAAACCTCTATCCCACACTTTCGGTCGAAGAGAATATTGATTTCTTCGGGCGGCTATTTGGACAGTCAGCTGCAGAGCGCGCGTGGCGTATCGACGAGTTACTTGCGAGCACCGCATTGTCTCCATTTCGCGACCGCGCGGCAGGCAAGCTCTCCGGCGGGATGAAGCAGAAGCTGGGACTATGCTGCTCACTGATCCACGATCCCGACCTGCTCATCCTCGACGAACCCACTACCGGCGTCGATCCGCTCTCCCGGCGTCAGTTTTGGGAATTGGTCGAGAGGATAAAGAGCCGTCGCCCCGGGATGAGTGTCCTGGTAGCCACCGCATACATGGAAGAAGCGGAACGCTTCGAGTGGCTGGTCGCGATGGATGCCGGAAAGGTGCTTGCGACCGGAACGGCGGACGAGCTGCGGTCGCGCACGAAATCGTCAACTCTCGAACGAGCGTTCGTTGAGTTATTGCCCGCCGAGCGCCGCCAGGGAAGGACGGCGCTTGTCATTCCGCCCCGCACCTCGACCGGCAACGAAATTGCCATTGAAGCAAAGGGACTTACCCGCCGCTTCGGCGATTTCACCGCAGTGGATCATGTCAGCTTCCACATCGAACGAGGCGAAATTTTCGGATTCCTGAGATCGAACGGATGCGGCAAGACCACGACGATGAAAATGCTGACCGGCCTTCTGCCTATCACGGAAGGCGAGGCTCGCTTGTTTGGACGTGCTCCTGACCCCAACGATCTGCAAACTCGCAGCCGAGTCGGCTACATGTCGCAAGCCTTCTCCCTCTATGCCGAGCTAACTGTCCGCCAGAATTTGACGCTACACGCCCAATTGTTTCACCTGCCACCGGACACGATCATCTCGCGCATCAATGAGCTGGCTGCTCAGTTCGGTCTAAGCGAGTATTTCGACCAGTTACCGGGAGACCTGCCACTCGGAATTCGCCAACGATTGTCGCTCGCAGTAGCCGTCATCCATCAGCCGGAAATGCTGATTCTCGATGAACCTACGTCAGGGGTCGATCCTATAGCGCGCGACGAATTTTGGCGGCTGCTGATAGACCTGTCGCGTAACCACGGGGTCACCATCTTCGTCTCGACTCATTTCATGAACGAGGCCGAGCGTTGCGACCGCATCTCTTTGATGAATGCCGGGAAGGTACTTGCCCAGGGTACTCCGAAAGAGCTGATAGCCTCCCGCCACGCAAGTAGTTTGGAGGGAGCGTTCATTTCTTATTTGGAAGAGGCCACCGGCGCCGGATCGGAAGCTGAAACCACTGAACAACAGGCGCCGATCCGCTCACACCCGCCTTCCGAGCATGAACCGGCTCCTTCCCGCATATTCAGCTTGCTACGCCTGTTGGCGTACGCACGGCGCGAAACCACGGAGATATTGCGGGATCGTGTTCGACTGGCATTCGCGTTGGTGGCGCCCGCCTTGCTCCTGATCATTCTCGGCTACGGGATTTCACTGGACGTGGAACACGTCACTTATGCGGCGCTGGATCAGGACGACTCACCTGAGAGTAGAACCTATCTCGAGAACTTCAGAGGTTCGCGCTATTTCGACGAGCACCGCCCGCCCTTCCACGATCAGACGGACGAGGAGCGGCGGCTGCAAAGAGGCGAAATGAGGGTAGCCATCGAAATACCACCCAGGTTCGGACGCGACCTCAGATCCGGCAGAGGTCCTGAAATCGCCGCATGGGTCGACGCCTCCAACTCCTTCTACGGGGATACTATCCGCGATTACGTGGTAGCCGTGAATCAACTTTACGTCGATGATTTTCTTGAATATGACCTGAGGCAACAGCCACAGAAAGATCCAGCGGATGTAGAGGCGAGGCTTAGGTACAACCAGGATCTCAAGAGCATTTTCGCCTTGCTCCCGGGCGACATCATGCTTCTTCTCATATGGATTCCCTCAATGCTCACGGCGTTGGGCATTGTCCGTGAGAAAGAGCTTGGCTCCATAACTAATTTCTATGCCACGCCGACTACGCGTCTGGAATTTCTGTGGGGCAAGCAGGCGCCCTATGTGATGATTGCGTTAATCCAGTTCGCGACGCTGCTGGCCCTGGCGGTCTGGCTTTTCGGCGTGCCGGTCAAAGGGAGCATGATAGCTCTTGTGCTGGGCGCGTTTCTGTATGTGACAGCGGCCACCAGCTTCGGACTTCTGCTCTCAGTTTTTCTGCGCACGCAGATAGCCGCTATCTTGGCTGCCGGGATAATTACCAACCTGCTTGCCTCACAATTTTCAGGCTGGCTCACGCCAATCTCCTCGCTCGGACGATCCGGTCGCCTCTTCGGCCGCGCGTTTCCATCCGCGTCCTTTCAACAGATCAGCCTGGGCGCATTCACCAAGGCGCGCGATTTGCCGAGCCTCATGCCGGATTTAGGCGTGCTCGGATGCTTCATCGCAGTCTATCTCGTCCTGAGTATAGCGCTTCTTCAGAAGCAGGAACCCTGAAATGCTGCGCTCCGCGGGAAATATGTTCTGGCTCGGGATTAAGGAGCTATTCAGCCTAAGGCGAGACCCAGCGCTTATCGGCCTAATGATTTTTTCGATGACGGTTTTTGTCTTCAGTCCGGCCAAGGACGTCAAGATGGACGTCGATCATGCATCGATCGCTGTCGTTGACGAAGACCATACCGTGATGTCGGAACAGATCTTCGACGCATTCCTGCCGCCGTTATTCCTTAAAGCTCATGAAATACCAGTTGAGGCGATCGACGACGCAATGGACAGGGGTCAATACACTTTTGTGATTGATATTCCGCCGAATTTCGAGCGCGACGTTAAGCACGGACGCCAACCTAACCTCCAGATCAACGTCGACGCGACAGCGATGGCCCAGGCCGGCCGCGGAGCCGATTATATACAACGGATTCTGGAAAACGAGATTTCCTATGCGTTGTACCACACGAATAAAACTTCATCGCCGACGATCAATCTTGTGGTTCGGGGAAAATACAATCCCAATTTCACGTATGCCTGGTTTGTTAGCACTATGCAGGTAGTCAACAGCGTCACGATGCTGGCGCTGTTCCTCGTCGGAGCGGCGGTCATCCGTGAGCGCGAGCACGGCACGCTCGAGCATCTGCTTGCAATGCCGTTGCGCCCCGCAGAAATAATGATCGCCAAGGTCTGGGCAAACGCTCTCGTCATCGTTACCGCTGCCCTGTTGTCATTGACAATCGTGGTGAAGTTCGCCCTTGGAGTGCCGACTGAAGGTTCCCTTGTACTGTTTGCAGGCGGAGTGGCACTGTATCTCTTTTCGGTTGCGTCGCTCAGTACCATGATCGCTACGCAAGTCAGCTCGATGCCGCAGTTCGGGCTTCTTGCGCTGCCGACCTTCATCGTTCTTTACCTGCTATCAGGCAGCACTACACCGCTTGAGAGCATGCCCGCGCGACTCCAGAAGATCGTGCAGTTCTCGCCCTCCGCTCACTTTGTCAGTTTCGCGCAAGCGGTACTTTTTCGCGGTGCAGGTTTCGGTGCGGTGTGGACCGACTGCGCCGCGATAGGGGCTCTCGGCTTGGTTTTCTTCTGTGTAGCTTTGGTCCGTTTCCGGCGGATGGTCGCCCAGATGCAGACATAACGAATGGCGAATCGCTAGCCGCTAGTGATTAGGTCAATGCTACATGTCTGCGAATGGGACGCGAAGCGACTCCGCGCCCCGTAGCGATCGCGCGCGGCCTACTACATCTGTTTGGTCCACATTGCGAGGTCGAAGTAGTCGCGCCAGGCGGCGATCTTGCCGCCATTGACCTCGAAGACTCCGGCCACCGGCAGCTCGATACGCTTGGGGCCCATCTGGAAGATATCGACCCGCTCGTTCATCACGACGTTGCCGGCCGCGAGGCTCTTCAGAATCTTGAACTCCACCGCCGACGCCATCGGCAGGAAGGAGCTGATCGTGTTGCGGATTGCGTCTTTGCCCTTGGCCGGCGGCATCGGGATATTGTGGTAAACGGCATCTTCGGTGAAGAAGCCCATGATTTCGTCGAGATTGCGGCGTTCCCAGCATTTGCAGAAGTCGTTCACGATTTTTTCGCTCTCGGCAGCCATCGTATGATCCTCCTAATATGATTCGTTCGCGGCGGGCGCCGCTATTCGTTATCCAGATAGAAACGGTCCTCGTCCTTATTGTAGCCGAACAGCTCGGCGAAGCGTCCCCAGTTGACCAGCGTGGCGAAGGTCCGCTCGGGAGATTCGCTCGGCAGGAGTATCGCGAGATGCTCCAGAACCACTTCCTTGTTGAGCGATCGGTTGTCCTGCCCGCGCAGCAGGCGAACGAAATAGTTGAAGAGGCCGTGCGTCTTGAGCTGCTCGCGCAGCATCAGCTTGCGATGGTTGATATCCACCGCGAGGAACTGCTTGCCGAGCGGCTCGAGGACCACATCGCCCGAAGGAGTGGTGACCAGGCCCAAAATTTCCGCGGCCTTCATCACCTTGAGCAGGTCGCTGAATTTGAAGGCCAGGTCGCGCGCGATCTTGTAACCGTCCTCGCGGCCGCCGCGATCCTCCAGGGTCTCGAGCAGGCCGAAGACCCACATGAGATTGCAATCAGGAATCGGATTGATCCCGGCGGCCATCAGGAGCGCTCCTCGATCAACGAGAAGACCTTGTCGGAGAGCGCGTTGAACGGCTCGGTGCGCTTGTCGCGAGGACGCGGGAGCTCGACTTTCAGGTCGCCGACCACGCGCCCCGGCGACGCCGCCATCACCAGGATTCGGTCGGCCAGCTCGACCGCTTCCTCGATTATGTGAGTCACCATGATGACCGTTTTCACGGAGGTGCCGGGGGCCTGCCACAGGTCGAGCAACTCTTCGCGGAGCGTAATCGCGGTTAGCGCGTCGACCGCCGAGAACGGCTCGTCCATCAGGAGCACCTTGGGCTCGACCGCCAGCGCGCGGGCGAGACCGACGCGCTGTTTCATCCCGCCCGACAGCTCGCGCGGATAGGCCTCCTCGAAACCGTCGAGTCCCACCTTGTCGATATAAACGCCGCTGCGCTTTTCGCACTCAGCCGCACTGATACCGCGCGCTTCGAGTCCCATCTCGATGTTGCCCTTGACCGTCAGCCACGGCAGCAGCGCGAATGACTGGAAGACGATTGCGCACTCCAGGTTGATCCCGTCGGTCTGGCGTCCATTGTAGAGGACCTGTCCAGTCGTCGGCGGCATGATTCCGTTGATTACACGCAGCATGGTCGATTTGCCGCATCCCGAGGGTCCCACTACCGCGACGAATTCGCCCTGCTCGACCGTGAACGAGATGTTCTCGAGCACGCTCAGGTTCCCCTTGGCATGGGCGAAACTCTTCGAGACCTGTTTGAGCTCGAGCAGGGCCATGGTTCAGATGGGTCGGGGTCGCTCATCCCGCTAATAGTCCAACCTGTAGCGCTCGGTCACGAAGTCGTAGACCCGGCGCCAGAAAAGCCGGTTCAAGGTTATCACCACCGCGATCATCGAGAGCAGGCTGAGCAGGATCATCACTCCATTGCCGGTGTTGTAAGTGGCCACATCCAGCAGCGCACCCAGGCCCAATACCTGATATTGATGGCCGGCGTAAACGAAGTACTCGGACAGGATTAGAGCGTTCCAGCCGCCGCCCCAGGCTGTGATACTGCCCGTCACCAGCGACGGCAGCAGCGCCGGAATCATGACTCGCCTCCAGGTGGCAATCCGCGACAGCCCGAACGCGCGCGCCGCTTCTCTCAAATCGCTCGGAATCTGGCTCACACCCGCCATCAGGTTGAACAGCACATACCATTGCATTCCGGTGAGGATGAGCAGGATCGACGCCAGGTTCATGCCGCCCGTAACCTTGATCACGAACAGCACGATCAACGGGAACAGCGCCGTGGCGGGCATCGACCCGGCGATTTCGGCGGTCGGCGCGAGCCATCGATTGAAGCGTGGGCTGTCGCTCGCAATCAGCGCGCATGGCAACGTCCACGCGAGCGAGATCGCATATGCGATCACCATCCTGAGCGTCGAGGCCAGCGTCGCGGCGGGGATCTGCCTGAACTCGGGGGGCCACGGTTGTGCGAGCGTGCGAATCAGGGCGATGATTCCGGCGATGACCGCGTAGCCGAAGAGTGCGAGGAGCGCTACGAGCACACAGGTCTGGAGCGCCGCGCCCACGCGCGCGAGAGCGGGACGCGCGCACGGATCGACGCGGGGCATCGACTCGGCCACTGCGGCGGTGAAGGTCCCAACGGGACGCAGGATAATACGCACGCCGCGGATGATCGCCGGGGCAATCCCGCTGAACACGCCCCGCAGCCCCAATGCGCGAACCGGGTCGGCCGAGGCCGCAAACTCGTAGCGGAACTTTTCAGACCATACCGAGAGCGGCTGCCACACCAGCAAATCCATCGCGACGATGATCGCCAGCAGCGTCAGCAACCCGCCGATTACGCCGCTCCACTGCCCCTTGTCGGCGGCCTCCATCAGCAGGCTGCCGAGACCGGGCAGCCGGTAATGCGCCGGGCCGACCGTGATGATCTCGCACGCGATCAGGTAGTACCATCCCGCCACCCACGACAGGATCGAGTTGTAGACCAGCTTGGGTACCGAGGCGGGCAGCAACAGCCGCTTGAACTTGAGCCATCCGCTGACGCCGAACGCCTCCAGCGCTTCGGTCGAATCCAGGGGGATCGTTTTGACGGCCTCGAACACGCCCAGCGCCATGTTCCAGGCCTGGCTGGTGAAGATGAGAAAGATCGCGGCCATCTCGATTCCGAGGCGGCGGCCGCCTCCCAGCGCGACGAAGAAGTAGACCGCGGCGGGAAAAAATCCGACCACCGGGACCGATTGCGCGATATCGATCGCCGGAATCATGATCCGTTCATAGGCCCTGCTGCGCGCCGCGTAGAGCCCATAGACGATCGAGAAAATCAGCGCCAGCGCGTAAGCCGCGAGCATCCGGTAGAACGAGCAGAAGGCGTAGTACGGGAGTTTCAGGAGCGAGACTTTGAACGGCGGCGCGTGGAACGCTCCTGCGCTCTGCCGGTAGGCGAAAAACAGCGCCAGGAGCGATGCCAGCAGGAGAAAAGAAACCGCCGCACCAAGCATCCGGCGCACTTCGATTGCTCGCGACGGCATCTTCATGCACCCGATCCTTGCCACAATAGCTTCGGCGCGTTGCGGTTGAAACCTCCGGCGGCCCCATCGGCGTGCGAGAAGGAATTTGCGCGCGGCATTGCGGTCTGTAATAAAAACGGGGCGGTCTGCGATAAAAACGGAGAATCGATAGCGGCGCCCGCGGGTCACCGTATACTCAGTCAAGGGCTGACGCGGAGCCATGTCAGGAGCTCAGATGGAAGCGTTCGAAAAACTGCTCGGCGGAATGCAGCTACATCCGGTTGCCGACCACTACACGGTCGCGCTTTTGACGGTGGCGGTCATCATCGACCTCGTCGCGAGCCTGTTCCCGTTGCGAGGTTGGTTGCGCAACACGGCGCTCACCCTGATGATCCTGGGAGCGATCGCCGCTGGCCGCGTCTTACTGGACCGGCGACATGGAGGCTGATCGCATTCGGGACATGTCATGTCGCCGCAAGCCAATCAATACTTCAAGGGCAGTGTCTCTTTCCTCGGCCATGGCGCGCTCGGCTACGAACTGATGATCGTCTTCGCGGCGCTCGCGGTCTGGCGACTCCTGACGGCGCTGTTCAGCTTCATGCAGGAGACCCGCGGCCTTTATCTTCTCGCTGCGGTCTATCGCGGTGGGATTTCTCGTTTACCAGGGGCACACCGGCGGCGAGCTGGTCTATCGCTACGGAGTCGGAACCGGTCAGATGGCGAGCGGCGCTCCTGCCCCGACGCCGGCGCCTGAGCTCCCGGCCACGCCGATTCCGACCGTCTACGTTCCTCCGCCTACGCCCGCGCCCGCGATGCCCACGGCGGTGGCGACACCCGCTCCTCCGGGCGGATCGACGATGGCGCCCGAAACGGCCGCGTCGCCTGCCGCGGGCGCTTCGGGTGCAACGCCGGCTGCGCGCAGCTCGGCTGAAGCCAACCTGTAGCGCTTAGCCGACCGAGGCCTGCGACGGCTTCTCGTATCCGGGGGCGAGGCGGCTGTGATGGCGCCCGTAGCTGAAGTAGAGCACGAGGCCGATCGCGAGCCAGACCACGAACCGAATCCAGGTCGCGAGCGGCAAGCGCATCATCAGGTAGGCGCAGAACAGCACGCCCAGGATTGGAACGAGCGGCACCAGCGGCGTCCTGAACGGGCGATGCATCTCCGGTTCGAGACTGCGCAGAATCCACACGCCCAGGCATACCAGCACGAACGCGAATAGCGTTCCGATATTGGTCAGCTCCGCGATCTTGTCGATCGGCAGGAGCGCGGCGGCGATTCCGACCGCGACCGCCGTGATCATGGTGGGAATGTAAGGCGTGCGGAAGCGCGGATGGACGCGGCTGAATGCGGGCGGCAGCAGGCCGTCGCGCGACATCGCGAAGAAGATCCTCGATTGGCCGAGCAGCAGCACCAGCAGCACCGAAGTCAGGCCCGCCACGGCGCCGACCGAAATCACCCCGGCAACAAAGCCGAGCCCGCGGCTTAAGAACGCCGACGCGAGTGGCGCGGTCTCGTCGATACGCGCGTAGGGCACCATCCCGGTCAGCACGCCGGAGACCGCGATATACAGCAGCGTGCAGATCACCAGCGAGCCGAGAATTCCCCGCGGCAGGTCGCGGCCCGGATCGACGACCTCCTCCGCCGCGGTCGAAACCGCGTCGAACCCGATGTAGGCGAAAAAGATATAGGCGGCGCCCGCGCTGATTCCCTGGAATCCGAAAGGCGCGAAAGGAGTCCAGTTGGCGGGCCGAACGAAAAAGGCGCCGACCGCGATCACGATTCCGATCACGGTCAACTTGATCGCCACGATAATCGAGTTGAAGCGGGCGCTCTCGGAGATCCCGACGTAGAGGACGGCCGAGATCGCGAACACGATCAGCAGCGCGGGCAGATTGATGATCGCGCCCGGCGCAGTCCCCGGAGCGCGCGCGAGCGCCTGCGGAATGTGAAGCCCGAGTCCGTCGAGGATCACGCGCAGATAGCCCGACCATCCGGAGGCGACCGCGGCGGCGCCGACCGCATATTCGAGCACGAGGTCCCAGCCGATAATCCATCCGACCAGCTCGCCCATCGTGGCGTACGAATACGAGTAGGCGCTGCCGGCCACGGGAATCATCGAGGCGAACTCCGCATAGCAGAGACCCGCCATCGAGCATGCCACCCCGGCCAGCATGAACGACGCCACCAGACCGGGGCCGGCCTGCTTGGCGCCTACGCCGGTCATCACGAAGATGCCGGCGCCGACGATCGCGCCAATGCCGAGCGCGGTCAGGTCGAGCGCGCCGAGCACACGCTTGAGACCGCCCGCGTGCGGCCCGCAATCCGCCATCAGCGCTGCGGCGGACTTTCGCCGGAACATCTGTTCCCGCAGGCTCATGGGCGCGCTCGGCATCGTCGGCGACTTCAACATTTGGCGCGCCTGCGGTCAATGCGGATGGTTTCGCCGCCGGGCGCTCTTCTTACCGGCCGCCATTGTGTCGCGGGCGGGATGGCAGGCA
Source organism: uncultured delta proteobacterium (assembly GCA_963749215.1). Classification (GTDB taxonomy): domain Bacteria; phylum Desulfobacterota; class Binatia; order Binatales; family Binataceae; genus CAVVMA01. The sequence goes on from CAVVMA010000016.1 coordinate 266,189, forward strand.
ATATTCTTTTGTGATGAAAATCGCGATCGTTGCCGCCGAAATCACTCCCTACGCCAAGGCCGGCGGCTTGGCCGACGTTATCGGCGCGCTTCCCGGCGCGCTGGCGGCTGCGGGCTGCGAGGTGTCGGTCGTGTTTCCGGGTTACAAGAGCGCGCTCCAGATTCTGTCGGGTGCGTTCGTCGCCGACCGGATGAGCGTCGAAGTCGGCGCGCGCGAGGAGCGCTTCACGGTGCGCGGCGCACCCGGCGCCGGCGGCGTACGCTACTACCTGATCGAGCATCCCGAGTATTTCGGGCGCGAGGGACTCTACGGCGAAAAAGGGCGCGATTATCCAGACAACCTGCGCCGCTACGTGTTCTTCGGACGGGCGGCCGCCGCGACTATCGCGCGGCTGATCAAGCCCGACGTGGTGCATGCGCACGACTGGCACGCCGCGATGGTGCCGATCGTTATCGGCGCGGACCCGAATCTGCGCGGGAGCTTCGCCCACGCGCTCTCGATTTTCACGATTCACAATCTTGCCTTCCAGGGAATCTGCGACGCGGGCGACTTTCCACTGCTCAATCTCGACTGGTCGAGCTTTTCGATCGATTGCCTGGAGTTCCACGGTAACATCAACCTGATGAAGGGCGCGGTGATGCTGGCCGACGGGGCCTCGACCGTGAGCCCCACCTACGCGCGCGAGGTCACCGAGAGCGCCGAGCTGGGCTTCGGGCTGGAGGGAGTGCTGCGCCACAAGGGCGCGCGATTCGTGGGAATCTTGAACGGCGCCGACTACCACGAATGGGATCCCGCTCGCGACGAGATAATCGCGACGCGCTACGAGCCGTCGACGCGCGAGGGCAAGCGCGCCTGCACCGAAGATCTGCGCAATCGGCTCGGGCTTCCGGCGGTCGACGCTCCGGTCATCGGAATGATCACGCGGATGACGCCGCAGAAGGGTCTCGACTTGCTCAGAGACGCGCTCGACGCGGTGATGGCGATGGATCTCCAGCTCGTGATTCTGGGCAGCGGCGACCCCGGCCTGGAGAGCCATTTCCGCGAGGCCGAGGGGCGCTATCCGGGCCGGCTCAGGATGGTGACCGCATTCGACAACGCGCTGGCCCATCGAATCCAGGCCGGCTCCGACATCTTCCTGATGCCGTCGCGGTTCGAGCCGTGCGGGCTCACGCAGATGTACGCGCTCAAGTACGGGACTGCTCCGATCGTGCGCGCGACCGGTGGACTGCGCGACACGATCAGCGAGTTCGACCCCGACTCAGGCCACGGCAACGGATTCGTCTTTGAGGACTATCGCAGCGAGGCGCTGGCGGCGGCGATCAAGCGCGCGGTCGAGACCTGGCACAATCGCGAGCTTTGGACGCGGCTGATGGACAACGGCTTCGCGGCCGATTTTTCCTGGCATCGCGCCGCCCGCGAGTATGTCGACTGGTTCAAGCATCTGCGCGAAGAGCGCGGCCTGACCTGAAGGGCGCGCCTCCTTGCCTCCGTCTTCGCATCCGTTGCTCGTTTATGCCGACGGCTCCTGTATCGGCAATCCAGGCCCCGGCGGATGGGGCTTCGTGATCGTCAGGCCGGACGGCGAGCGCGAAGAATCCAGCGGCGGCGATCCCGACACCACGAATAACAAGATGGAGCTGACGGCGGCGATCGAGGCGCTCAAGCGAATCGAACCGGGACGCAGCGTCGTGCTCCGCAGCGACAGCGAATACGTCGTCAAGGGAATCAACGAAAAGCGCAAGCGCAAGGCGAACGTCGATTTGTGGAATCAACTGGATACCGAGATCGCGGCGCGGCAGGTCACGTTCGAATGGGTTCGCGGCCACGCCGACGATCCTTTGAACGCCCGCGCCGACGAGCTGGCACATTCGCAAGCCGAGCGGATCGCGCGCGGCGATCGTGCTACGGCAAAGGCTCCGCGGCGCAGTGAGCCGGCCGGGCAATCCGGTCCGATACGCGAGCTCGAGCCGCTGCTGCGCGAGGACGAGACCATCCGCAAATGCGCCGGATGCGGCAGGATGTTCGTCTCCAAGCGCGCGCTCTACTGCACTCAGGTGGAGTGTCAGCTAGCGGCGCGCCGCGCGATGAAGCCGAGCTAGCCGGGTAGCATCGCCCTCACCCACGGTCTCTCTCACCATACATTTGGAATCAGCCGGTCGGTTTCGCGGCGGTAGGATTCGTACTCCTCGCCGAAGCGCGCGATCAGGCCGGACTCCTCATCGCGGATCGCGCGCCGGCTGGCGGCAAACAGCACTGCGATCGTCACGACCGCGGTGATCGGCGCTCCATACTCAAACGGCCAGGCGAACAGCACCAGGCAGATACCGGCGCGAACCGGATGCCGCAGGTAGCGGTAGAAACCGTTGCGCACGAACCGGTTGCCTTCGCGACCCGCGCCGAATCGCAACTGCACCCGCGCACCGATCGCAAGCCATAGGCCCGCCAGCTCCATCAGAAGGCCGAACGCAGCCACTCCCTGTGGCGTTTCGCCGCCATAGAGGTAGGTGCGCTCGAACGGGGCGGCCGCGAACAACAACAGCAGCGGCAACTCGCGGCGCCATCGCGTGGGTGCATCGTCGCGATCGGCGCGGCTCGGGTCGGCCTCGTTCAGCATCACGTCGGCGATCCTGAAGCCGGCGTACGCGAGCAGGTACGCGGCGACGTAAGGATGCTCGACGAGGTAATCGCTGATCCCGAGTCCGAGCGCGACGGCGCCGACTACCGCGACCAGGAAAACAGCCAGACCGCCGAGCGCTTGCCCGATCTTGCGACCAGCCGGCTCCTGCTGCTGCCGATCGGCATCCGCCGCTTCCGCCGCCGATGCGTCCGACGCGTTCGCATCCTGATCCATGACTCAGACTCTCATCAGGATGTTCGCACCAAATCAACCGGGGATGTCGGACGCAGAGCGCTTCGCCGATCCTTCGCGCTTAGCGAATCGCGAAGCGCGATTCTCGCGCGATGCAGCTTAGAGCCGAGCGCCGCAGCCCGATTCATGCGGACGCATCACGGCTAGGCACGAGTCACGAAAGTACAAAAATGCTGTGAAATCAGGCTATTAGACCATTTCGTCGATTGCCTGCCTCAATGGCACAAGGACGAGACGGGAGCCATTTTCGGTTGGCACCGGCTTTGCTGTAGAGGGCAGCACGGGTATGGAGGGTAACGAGATGGAAGCGACAATCAGGGAAACGCGGCTGGCAACCGCAGAAGGAAGGCTGGCAGGAAACTTCGCGGAGCGTGAAGCGGTAGTGAGCTCTGCTCGCTACGTGGCGAACAACCTGCTCAGCGAGCTGCCCGGTATCGCGTTCGGTTTGATCACGCTGTTCTACATCGTGAGCTCGCTGATCGCGCTGCGCTAACGGGAAAGGAATTAACAGGAGGAAACTACAATGGCTGCTGCAACCAACGGAGCTGGAATCGCGCGGATCGCGCAACGCGCCGGGATGTTCGAAGGCGCCGCTCGCACGCTCGCGCAAGGGAATTTTCTCGACGAGCTGCCGGGTTTCGTGTTCGCGTTGATCACTCTCGCCTACGTCGTCACTTCACTGACCGCTCTGCTCTAGCCTCGTTTCGCGCAGGCCCTCGCGGCCTGCGCGCCGGTGGGCGGGGCGGCGGTCGTGAAGACTGCCTGCGCCACGTTCACCATCCGCAAAGACACCAGAACGATCGCGGCTGCCAGGACCAGCGTCAGCCACGCCATCGCGCGCGTGCGCCGCAGGATCGAGTCGACCTGCTCGACGGTGAAGGGTTCGCCGTCGCCGTGCGCGGCGACTTCTTCCTGGCGTCCGATCCTGAAAGTCAGGCCGAAGGTAATCCAGGTCTGGATGAAGATCAGCAGGAACGCGAGCAGCAGCTTGAGCGAGAGCGGTCCGCTGATCCGGCTGAAATACTCGAATTTCATGGTGGCCTTGAGATCGGTCAGGCGAATCGCGCCGCTGATTACCAGCACGCCCAGCATCGCGATCGAAAACGGATTGTAGAACTTAAAGCCCGCGATCAGCGCGGCGCGCCGCGAGTGCTCGTCGGGCGCTTTCGCGGCCGCCGGCAGCAGCATGTAGAGCAGGCCGAACTGGAGGCCGAAGAAGGAAGCCATCGCGAGCAGGTGAATCCAGATCAGGAATTCGCCGGGGAGCATCAGGCCGTTTCAGGTTGAGCGACCGCGCTACTCGCCGGGGTCGAAGTCCAGTGCGTTGGAGCGCGCGAGCTGCGCGTACCATTTGCCGCTCTGCTTGACGGTCCGCTTCTGCGTGGGAAAATCGCAGTAGACGATCCCGAAGCGCTGCGCGAATCCTTCGGCCCATTCGAAGTTGTCGGTAAAGGTCCAGGTGAAGTAGCCGCGGACATCGGCGCCCTGCTGAATCGCGCGCGACACTTCCGCGATATAGCGGCGCAGGAAGCTGACGCGCCGCTCGTCGCGGACTTCGCCGTCGGAGCCCGGGGCGTCGCCGTAGGAGCATCCGTTCTCCGTGACGTAGATCGGCAGCCCGCCGTAGTCTTTCGAGATCCTGAGGATCATCTCGGAGAGCGCCTTGGGATAGACCTCCCATCCGAAGTCGGTCAATTCCGTGCCGTCCGCACGAACCTGCTTGGCGCCCAGGTTGGTATCGGTGGGGTCGTGCGCGATCATCTGCCGCGTGTAGAGATTTATGCCCACGAAGTCGAGCGGCGCCTTAATCGTTTCGAGATCGCCGGGCTGGATTTCGACGCGATCCTCGAATTTGCCGCTCAGATAGATGTCAGGATAGCGGCCGTTCATGACGGTTTCGAGAAACCAGAGATTGAAGAAGCCGTGCCATCGTTCGGCGGCGTCGCGATCTTCCTTCGAGCCGGGATCCTGCGGATGTACCGGCGACATCGAAAACGCGGTCCCGACCGATTCGGGGTTGTGACCGCGATCGCGAATCGCGCGGACCCCAAGTCCTTGCGCGAGGTTCACGACGTGGGTGGCGCGCAAGGCTTGCGCCGGGTCGTTGCGGCCGGGAGCGTGCATGCCGGCCAGATATCCGAGGATCGTGAAGACCCAGGGCTCGTTGAACACCATCCAGTGCTTCACCCGATCGCCCAGCCGATCGGCGACGATCGCGGCGTAGTCGCAGAAGAGCTTCGCGGTATCGCGATTCGGCCATCCGCCGGCATCTTCGAGCGCCTGTGGCAGGTCCCAATGGAACAGCGTGACGAACGGCTTGATATTGCGCCGCAGCAGCTCGTCGATCACGCGGCTGTAGAAATCGAGGCCCTTTTGATTGATCGCGCCGCGGCCCTGCGGCAGGATTCGCGGCCACGAAATCGAGATTCGCGACGCGTTCAGGCCGAGCCCGCCCATCATCGCGATGTCGTCGCGGTAGCGATGGTAGTAGTCGCAGGCAACGTCGCCGGTGTCGCCGTTCTTGATCTTGCCCGGGGTGTGGCAGAAGCGATCCCAAATCGACTCGCCCTTGCCGTCTTCGTTCCAGGCGCCTTCGATCTGGTACGAGGCGCTGGCGGTGCCCCACATGAAGCCCTTGGGAAATGTCAGCGTTGCCATGCGCGGATGGTTAGCACATTCCGCTCTGCCCCGAAATGGAAGCGCTGTACCATAGAGCGTCAGTAATCGAAGAGCGCAGTAGTCCGATCTCGTCCCAACCGGTCTACGACGACCATCGTCAGCCTGCCACGCGACAAGTTGACCGTCCGCCATGCGGCATCGCTCTTGCCTGAAAGGCTATGGAACGTTGTCCCGCGCAAAAGGAGGAGTCGGATCGCATCATGGCCGACGAGACAGACACCCACGGCATCGACGACGACGAGTCGTTCGGGGCTCTCCGGCCCGGCGCTCCGACCTCGGTCCGGTTCGCGCACCTGATAGCCGCGCTGGTGTGCTCGCCCGACTCCGACGCGGATCGGCCGCAACTTCGGAAATTGCTTCTGATCGGCTTGGGGCTGGTTTTGCTGTTCATGACTGCATCCTTATTCGACTTCACGCCGTGGGAACCGGTGACGCGGATGAAACCGGTTCACCTGCGGCTCTTCGGCATCGGACTGACGTGTCTGGCGATATGCGCAACCTCACTGACGCGGTTCAGCTACGGTTGGCGCCCGTGGGCGATGGCGCTTTGCATCGCGTTGGTCGCCAACCGGATGGTCATCGCGATAATCGTCAACGCGGACGCGTCGCTGCTGATGGCGCTGTTCGTGATGACCCTGACCACCGCATTGTTCGTGCCCTGGAGCGTGCGCTGGCAGGGGATGGTGGCTCTGATCGCCCTGGGCGCGACGTTGGTCGCCACGCTCGAGGGTCTGATCGAGCCGCGCGATGTCGAGCGATGGATCATCCTCGGCGTCACGACTGCGTTCTCGCTCAGTTTCACCGCGCTGAAAGATTACTACGGGCTCCAGCAGCGTCTGATCGAGGAATTGCGGAACAGGGAGGAGAGGCTTCGCTCCGAGAATGCCCACCGGCGCCTGGCCGAAGTCCGTCTGCGCACCGAGGTCTCCGAGCGGGAGGCTGCTCAGCACGTCGCGCAGGATCGCGAGGCGACGCTGCGGAAGATTTTCGAAGCGAGCCCGGACACGATCATCATCAGCGAGCTCAAAGGCGACCGCGTGCTCGACATCAACGGAGAAGTCAGCCCGCGCGGGTACCGTCGCGAGGAACTGACGGGCAAGACCGTCGAGGAACTGAACATTTGGGCCGAGCCGGCCCAGTGTGCGGAATACCGTGCCGGACTCGCGGCCAATGGCCGGGTCAGCAACATGGAAGCGGGCTTCCGCAGCAAGGCGGGACAGGTCGTTCAGTGCCTGATCTCCGGCGCCGTGGTGGAGATCGGCGACGAGCCCTGCGTGGTCTCGATGGTGCGCGACATCACCGAACGCAAGGAGATGGAGCGCAACCTGGTCGAGGCGCGCGAGAAGGCCCTCGCCGCATCGCGGGCCAAGTCGGAATTTCTTTCGAGCATGTCGCACGAGATCCGCACCCCGATGAACGCGGTGCTCGGGATGGCCGAGCTGCTGCAGGAGACCGAGCTCAACTCCGAACAGAGGCGCTACCTCGAAATGATGACCGCCAACGGCAACTCGCTGCTGGAGCTAATCAACGGCATCCTGGACCTCGCGAGAATCGAGAGCGGCCGCCTGCAAATCGAAAAGACCGAGTTCGATCTCGCCGACCTGATCGACAAAACCATCTCCACCTTCGGCGTGCGGGCGCACGGCAAAGGACTGGAGCTGGTCGCGCGGATCGCGCCCGGCATGCCCGGGCGCCTGGTGGGCGACGCGCTCCGGCTGCGGCAGGTGCTGGTCAGCCTGCTCGGAAACGCGATCAAGTTCACCGAGCAAGGCGCAGTCGTGCTCGATGTCAACCTCGAGCCCGGCTCGAATGAAGGCACCGAACTCCGCTTCACGGTCTCGGACACCGGCATCGGCATCGCAGCCGACAAGCTCAACTCAATCTTCTCGAGCTTCACGCAGGCCGATTCCTCGACCACCCGCAAGTACGGCGGCACCGGACTGGGACTTGCCATCGCCCAGCGCCTGGCCGGCCTGATGGGAGGGCGGATCTGGGTCGAAAGCGAGCTCAACCAGGGCAGCCGATTCTCGTTCACCGCGCGATTCTCGCTGGTGGGCCGCGTGATTTCGCCGACCTCACACTTGGTGCTGAGCCTCAGCGGCTATCGCGTCCTGGTGGTGGACGACAACCAAATCAATCGGCTAATCGTGCGCGAGATGGTCTCGAGCTGCGGCGCCGACGTTAGCGAAGCCGAATCGGGCGAGGCCGCACTGGCCTCAATCCGCCAGGCCACCGCGGTGGGCCAGCCTTACGGGATCGTCCTGCTCGATATGAGGATGCCGGGGATGAACGGGCTCGAAGTCGCGAAGATCATCCGTCACGAAAAGCTTCCGACCCAGCCGTTGATCCTGATGCTCTCCTCCGATGACTTCCAGCCGCAACTCGCCCGGCTCAAGGAACTGGGACTCGACGCGTACCTGGTCAAGCCGATCACGCGCAAGGAACTGTTTGAGGCGATCTTCCGCGTCATAGAAGATGCCAACCGCAACAGCGCCGATAACCTCCCCGCACGCGGAGAGGAACGGGCGGTCGCGAAGGCAACCGAACCAGCCGAGACCAGGATTCTGGTCGCAGAAGATTCGGCCGACAACCGGCTTCTGATCGGCGCGTATCTGCGTCGCGAACCGTACCAGATCGATTTCGCCGAAAACGGAAGGCAAGCCGTCGAGAAGTTCACCGCCGGCCGCTATGGTCTGGTTTTCATGGACATCCAGATGCCCGCGATGGACGGGCTGGACGCGACCCGCGCGATCCGGAAATGGGAGAGCGACAACCAGCTCGACTCGACGCCGATAATCGCGCTGACCGCGTACGCGCTCGAAGAGGACGTGCAGCGGATTCTTGCGGCTGGATGCGACGCGCACATCGCCAAGCCGGTCAGAAAACGCGTCCTGCTCGACGCTATCGCCAACGCAGCCCTCCTACGCCGGGCGCGGACGCTGTGGACATCGGCTCCTGCCGAGCCGTCGCCGCATTCCGAGTCTCTATCGGGTCCCGATGTCGCGTCGTCGCCGCCTTCGCTCAGCCTGTCGCCGACCAAGTAGTCCGCGGGAGATGACGTGGCCCCCGGCGCTCAGAGCACGGGGAAACTCCCGAACCTCTTCCCCGTTGTCGCACGTGAAACCCACGGGTTGGCTCGCCTCGAGCTTGTAGACAATCGAAAGCCTTATGCCGTCGATCGGCGCGGGAATTTTCCGCCGGTCTCAACACGCTTGCGACGCCAGCATCGACGATCTGCGAACCGCGTCGAATCGCGCCCTGTGAATTGCCGGAAAAGAGACCCCTTGACCTCAGCTTTGCGACGGCAGTTTCGCGTCACTGCCGCCTCAGGTGAACGACCCGGAAACCAATTAGCACAGCTTATGCCAAAGGATCACGAATGACAGTTAATCTGTCAAAGCGAAACAATTGCAAAGAAGTTATCCACAGCCTACTATATGCGTTGTCAACAGGGGACACATACAACCGGTTGTGGTCGCAGCTTGACTTTCCACCCACCGCGATGGCATCAAGAGCATCGCACATCGGAGTGAAACCGGGCTGTTGACCGGTGGCGTCAATGGAGAAGAAACATCGCTTTAACAATTGGGCGGCGGCGGGCGGAGCGAAGGTCGATGGAGGTGCGGTGATGGCGGGCGGGTTGGACAGGAAGTCGGAGGAGGTCGCGGAGCGCGCTGCGGACCACGGTCGCGGGATCGCGGTCCCGCGCTATTTCACCCGTGCGGGTGTCGACCCGATGGCCGAGGTCGAATGGGAATTGCGCTCGGCTGTGATCGCGGGCGAGGACGGCCGCGTGGTCTTCGAGCAGCAGAACGTCGAGGTGCCGCGCGCCTGGTCGCAGACCGCGGCCAACGTCGTGGTCTCGAAGTACTTTCGCGGACCGCTCGGCACCGAGAAAGATCGCGCCGGCGCCGGTCCCAGGCGCGAGACCAGCGTCCGTCAACTGATCGGGCGCGTGGTCGACACGGTCACCGGATGGGGCGAGAAGCAGAACTACTTCCGCGCCGCCGAAGACCGCGACACGTTCCGGGCCGAGCTGACCTGTCTGCTGGTGAATCAGAAGGCCTCGTTCAACAGTCCGGTGTACTTCAACGTCGGGATCGATCCGAAGCCGCAGTGCTCGGCCTGCTTCATCCTCAAGGTCGACGACAATATGGAGTCGATCCTCGGCTGGTACCGCAACGAGGGAATGATCTTCAAGGGCGGCTCGGGCTCGGGCGTGAATCTTTCGGCGCTGCGCTCATGCCGCGAGAAGCTGTCGTCGGGCGGCACCGCCTCGGGACCGCTCTCCTTCATGAAGGCCGCCGACGCCTCGGCCGGCGTGATCAAGTCGGGCGGCAAGACCCGGCGCGCGGCCAAGATGGTGGTGCTCAACGCGGAGCATCCCGACATCGTCGATTTCGTCAAGTGCAAGCAGGACGAGGAGCGCAAGGCCTGGGCGCTGATCGAGGCGGGCTACGACGCCTCGCTCGACGGCCCGGCCTATGGCTCGGTCTTTTTCCAGAACGCCAACAACTCGGTGCGCGTCAGCGACGAGTTCATGAACGCGGTGCTGAACGACGGCGAATGGCAGACCCGATTCGTAAAGACCGGTGAAGTCGCCGCGACCCTTCGCGCCCGCGATTTGCTGCGCACTATCGCAGAGGCCGCGCACGCATGCGGCGACCCCGGGATGCAGTTCGACACCACGATAAATCTGTGGCACACCTGCCCGGCCTCGGGACGCATCAACGCCTCCAATCCGTGCAGCGAGTACATGCATCTGGACAACTCGGCGTGTAACCTCGCTTCGCTCAATCTGCTCAAGTTCCTCGACGAGCGCGGCGAGTTCGACGTCAAGGCGTTCCGCCACGCGGTCGACGTGATGATCACCGCGCAGGAAATCCTGGTCGACAACTCCTCGTACCCGACCGACGAGATCGAACGGAACGCGCGGGCCTATCGGCAGCTGGGACTGGGATACGCCAACCTGGGCGCGCTGCTGATGGCGCTCGCGATGCCCTACGACTCGGACCAGGGGCGCAGCTACGCCGCCGCGATCACGGCCCTGATGACGGGCGAGGCCTACGCGCAATCGGCGCGAATCGCGCAGGCGATGGGACCGTTCGAGGGCTACCCGCCCAACCGCGACGCGATGCTCAAGGTTATCGAGCGCCATCGCACCTGCGCGCGCGACCTCGACGCGACCCTGGTGCCGCTGGACCTGCTGCGCGCCTCGCGCGAGGCCTGGGACGACGCGCTCAAGCTCGGCGTGGTCGCAGGCTACCGCAATTCGCAGGCGACGGTGATCGCGCCGACCGGCACGATCGCTTTCATGATGGATTGCGACACCACCGGTATCGAACCGGACATCGCGCTGATCAAGTACAAGAAGCTGGTCGGCGGCGGAATGCTCAAGATCATCAATCAGACCGTGCCGCGCGCACTCAAGCGTATCGGCTACGACTCGAAGGAAATCCAGGAGATCGTCGAGTACCTCGACGATCACGAGACTATCGAGGGCGCCCCGCACCTCAACGACAGTCATTTGCCGGTCTTCGATTGCGCGTTCAAGGCGCGCGCGGGAGCGCGCTCGATCCATCATCTCGGCCATCTCAAGATGATGGGCGCGGTGCAGCCGTTTGTCTCGGGCGCGATCTCAAAGACGATCAACATGCCCGAGGCCGCGACCGTCGATGAAGTGGCCGAGGCGTACGTCACCGCCTGGAAGCTCGGGCTCAAGGCGGTCGCGATCTACCGCGACGGCTCCAAGCGCACGCAGCCGCTGAACACCGGCCGCACCACCGCCGCGCCAGCACCCGCCGCGATCGGCGAGCTGAAATCCGCGATAGGCCTGCCGGTCGAAGAGTTCCGGCCCGTCAGGCGCAAGCTCCCCGACGAGCGCCGCTCGATCACGCATAAGTTCGATATCGCCGGCCACGAAGGCTACATCACGGTCGGGCATGTACGAGGACGGCACGCCGGGCGAGATCTTCGTCAGATGTCGAAGCAGGGTTCGACGATCTCGGGCCTGATGGACTCGTTTGCGACCGCGATCTCGTACGCGCTGCAATACGGCGTGCCGCTCAAGTTCCTGGTCGACAAGTTCGCGCATATGCGCTTCGAGCCGTCGGGCTTCACCAAGAATCCGCAGATTCCGTACGCCAAGTCGATCGTCGATTACCTGTTTCGCTGGCTTGCCTCGAAGTTCCTCGACGAGCGGGCCAAGCAGGAAGTCGGCGTTCGGCGCGAGTCGGCACGAAACGGCGACGCCGATGCGGGCCGGAGGCTGCGGATGCGCCAGTGCGCGCGGCGGCAACGCTCGCACGACGGCAAGGATACGCAGCCTGCGCCAGGCTTTCATCAACCAGGCCGACGCGCCGCCGTGCCCCGATTGCGGATGCATCATGGTGCGCAACGGCACCTGCTACAAGTGCATGAATTGCGGCACGACCAGCGGATGTTCGTGACGGGGAGTTTGCGCACTTCGGTAGAAGACGGAGAGTTTACGCACTTCGATTGCGGGCGGGAGGATGAGGCAGGAAGGACTCCGGGGGAACCTGGTGTGAGGGGAAAAAGCCTTGGCTTGTCTGCGGAGAGGCAGGGGAGACGGGACGAGCGCGGGCGATGAGTGTTGAGGGAGTTCCCCCGGAGTCTGTGTAGGAGTGCGCGCCGAGCGGCAACGCGCCGCCCGGAAGAGTGCGGTGGCTGTGGTGGATGCGGTGGTGACAGGAGGGCCGGGGCGACCCGGCCCTCCACTTTTTTCGCCGCCAGCATCGATGTAAGTGACAACGACGGTGAGACGGATTTTGCTGCTATCCGTGCTCGGCGTGCTCGGAACTTTGTCGCGCTACTGGCTCTCAGGCGCCGTCCAGCGGCTGACCGGCGCGGGATTTCCGTGGGGCACGCTGGCCGTCAACGCAATCGGATGTTTCCTGTTCGGAGTGGTCTGGTCGCTGGCCGAGGAACGGCTGTTGATCAGCGGCGAAACGCGACTCATCGTGCTGGTCGGCTTCATGGGCGCCTTCACGACCTTTTCCACCTACGCATTCGAAACCGGCCAGATGCTCTTGGCATCCGAGTGGCTGCTCGGTTCCGTCAATTTCATCCTCGAGAACGCGGCGGGCCTCGCGATGCTCATCCTGGGTATCGCGCTGGGACGGTCGCTCTCGACCCGCGG
>CAVVMA010000017.1:0-360878 GCA_963749215.1 uncultured delta proteobacterium
GTTTTCCTGATTCGGAAGAATCTGGCCGGGCTGGGGTCCGGGCTTCATTTCCGCCAGGTCGGCGTCTTTCGCCATCGTGACTTCAGGATGCGGCCGGCGTTCGGCGGTGCGTCTGGCGCTACGCTCCTGCTTATCCAGTTGCTTCTGTCTCCGAACTTGTTCTCTGCGCCGCTTTTCCATTGGTTCTCCTGTTGAATCGCCGAAACTGTCGGTCGTACCTTCTTCCGGTCGGACAGGATCTCAGGTCTCGCACCGCACGGCACCGCAATCGGCGCTCGGCGCCGTCGGTCTGCTGTGAGAAAAGAAAGGGGCGGACTCAGGCCCGCCCCATATACACTACTGTGTTACCAGCGGTTGCGGCCGCAATCGCCTCCACCGCCGCCGCCCCCACCACCGCCACCTCGGCTGTTGCCGCCGAAGCTCGATTCGCGGGGCTTGGCCTCGTTCACCTTGATGTTTCTGCCTTTGAGCTCAGTATCGTTGAGTTGCTGGATAGCCTTGGAAGCCTCCGCTGCGGTCGCCATCTCGACAAAGCCGAAGCCTTTCGATTGGCCGGAGAACTTGTCCGTGACGATGGCCACGCTCTGCACCTGGCCTGCCTGTGCAAAGAGCTCCTCCAAATCGGCGTTAGATACCGAGTACGCGAGATTACCTACGTACAATTTACTGGGCATTTGCCCTCCGTGTCCTTTAGCCGGGGAGCTGCTCAAACAGAAAACCCGCGCTCATTCCCGAGTCTCGATGAAAGCAACATTCCGGTCGTTATAGCTGTTATATTACGCTTTTCCGGCTGGCGATGATACTGGCGTCGATTCGGGGCTCCGGCCCAGGTGGCAAGGCCGGTGTACTTCTGTGGCCGAAAGGAATATAGTGGCTTCACTCGCAACCGGCTGACCTTAGCTGGACGTGCTCGCCGCTGCCGTCGGCATAGCCCGAATTGCTCGAAAGAGGACAGGTGAGTCTCTGATGCCCAAGATGTATGTTGGCAATCTTGCAAGTTCTGTCACCAGCCAGGAACTGGTCACGCATTTCGCGCGCGCGGGGGAAGTTCGCGGCGCGCTGGCGGTTCGAGACAAGGTATCGGGACTATGCCGCGGATTCGGCTTCGTTGAAATGGCGGAGTTGTCGGACGTCGCGGTCGCATTCAGCCTGCTCAGCAACTCCGAGTTGAACGGACAAAAGATCACGATCGAACCCGATCCGTCGATGAAGAACGGCAAGGCACGAAACAAAGTGGCGGCCAGATAGCGCATTTGCACCAGGCGCAGGTCCACCCGGAGGTAAAGGCGATTTCTCAGATGCAATTCATAGAGCGGCCTTCATGGGAAACACACGATTTCAAGGTTAAAATGCTCGATTGGTCCGCCGCGCGAGGTTCGCGGCTGAGATTCAGCTGCCGCCTCTGCGCCCGCGATTTCTGCCATTTCACCACCGTCAATCACGGGCGATGGGCGGTGGACAATGAAGGCCGGCCACTCGAAAACGCAGTGAGTGTCAGATGGCTGGCGGAGAGTTGCCCGCGAATTTTCGTTGCCAACGACGACGAGGACCGCAAGCGGCTGCGCGACGTGGTGGCGCAATAGAAAATAAAAAGTAGAGCGAGGGGCTTGATTGGGCGGCTTGCAACCCATAGAGTTCCTCACAAGCCAATCTCGGCTGAAGCGCGCGTCGGATTCCGCGACGCCAAACCCCCAACCACGACGATCAGAACCATTCGTTTGGCCTCGCAGCCCAACAGGAATCCAACGGCTCTGAAAATGGAGACCTTTGTCTTTTTCTGAACTTGCTCTTTCACCCGAAACCTTACGCTCGGTCCGCGACCGCGGACATCACAAACCAACTCCGATTCAGTCAGACGCGATTCCGGTCGCCCTGACCGGACGCGATCTTGTCGCCACGGCCGAGACCGGCAGCGGCAAGACCGTCGCCTTTTTGCTCCCGCTGCTCGACCGGCTTCACGCCAAGGGGGCCAAGAGCGCTTGCGCCCTTATCCTGGCCCCGACCCGCGAACTGGCGGCCCAGATCGGCCGCGAGTTCAACCTGCTTTCGCGTAACACGCGCCTGCGGATGGCGATAATCGTGGGTGGCGAATCGATGGGCCGTCAGATCCAGGAATTGCGCAGCGGTGCGCAGGTCCTGGTCGCCTGCCCCGGCCGCCTGATCGACCATCTCGAGCACGGCACGGTGACGCTCGATCGAATCGGGTTTGTAGTTATCGACGAAGCCGACCGGATGCTCGACATGGGTTTCCTCCCGCAATTGCGCCGGATCATGCAGAGGGTGCCGAAACAGCGCCAGACGCTGATGTTCTCGGCCACCATGGACTCCGCGGTGGAGCGGGTGGCGCGCGAGTTCCTCCGCGACCCGGTGCGCGTGAATTCCGGGTCCGTTGCCGCTGCTCCCCCGGCCAGCATCCGCGAATCCATCTATCCGGTAACGGTAGACAACAAGGGGCCGATGCTGCTGGAGCTGCTCGGACGCGGCGAGATCAAAAGCGCGATCGTGTTCACGCGCACCAGGAGCCGCGCCGATCGGGTGGCCAAAATGCTGGTGCGCAACCGGATCAACGCGGTTGCGATTCATGGCGATCGCTCTCAGAGCCAGCGCAACGCGGCCCTGGCGGGATTTCGCAAGGGTGCCTACCGCGTGCTGGTCGCCACCGATGTCGCGGCCCACGGGCTCGACATTGACGACGTATCGCACGTCATCAATTTTGATTTGCCGGACGGATCCGATTCCTACATCCATCGCATCGGCAGAACGGCCAGGATGGGCAAAGCCGGCGAGGCGCTGAGCCTGGTGACTCCCGAGGAACGGATTTCGCTGGGACAAATCGAGCGGAGCCTCGGCAAGACCCTGGAACGGGCGAAGGTCGCCGGATTTGAAGCTCCAGAGATCCTGCCGCGCAAACCCAGGACGATTTTCCGCTCGTCAACGATGCGTCGGCGGTCCACGCGCAGCAGCCATCGCGCCGGCTGACCTATCGTTCAGGCAAGCCGATTCGAACCGGCAGGCGCGGTCTCGCCGTAGCATCAACAGCGCTGGATGTTGCATTGCTGCACCATCCAGCGCGTCTATCACAGTCGAGTTGACGCCTCAACACCAGCGTTGATAGCAGCCCTGATGCGTCGGTTCGCCGAGGCATGATGCTTGCTCACGCCTGTTATCCCATAAGGGAAACGGGTGATGGCGATAAGGGGATCTGACCTTTCTTCTTCCGCCGGCGACGACAAGCTCGCGCTCGGGCGCGAGGGTCCGGCCGAGGAATCGAACGCAGAGATTGCGATTCGGTTCCTGCGCGCCGGGACTCTGCTGATCGTCTGCTTTCAGGGGCTCTTTCTCGCGATGCATGCGTGGCTGCTCGGCGCGGGCTTCACGCGATACCTGCTCGTGCTCCATCTGATCAGCGTCGGCTGCGGCGCGGTGGGTTTTCTGATCAGCTACTCGGCTTTCGTGCGCCGGCGCTGGCGGCTCATCGGATTTTGCGTGAGCTCCGTCGTGGTGATCTGCGCTTCGTTGATTACGTCGGCTGTCGGCGAGCGCGACTTTCTGACTTACGAGATGGTGCTGGTCCTGACCGGGACCGGAGCGTTTCTTCCGTGGGAGCCCGGCTGGCAGTGGGCTTTCACGGCGGTCACGCTCGGCGCCTATGCGCCGGCGGCCGGACTGCACCTGACAGATTTACCGGTGGCCGTGGGATGGTTGACGCTGCTGACCTCGGCGGCGATCGGGCATGTGGCGGTCGCGATCAATGCCTGGCAGCCGGCGGCGGATAGCCGGAATGTTCGACAAGCTGGCGCAGGAAGGCTCGCGGCGCGAAACCGCTATCGCCGAGCTGGAACGCACCCATATCCGGTTGGCCCAAAGCGACACCAAGCTCCGGCGAGTGTTCGAGGCCAGCCAGGATACGGTTTGTATCAACAGCATGGTCGACGGCCGCTATATCGACGTCAGCAAGGATTCGCTGATCGGCGGTGAGCTGGGCTTCAAGCGGGACGAGGCGCTAGGGAGCAGCAGCCGAGCGCTGCGGGTTTGGGCCAACGAGGAGCAGCGCGAACGATTCGTCAGCCAACTTCGCCTCGACGGCGCCGTGAGCCACTTCGAGGCCGACTTCCGTCTCAAAGACGGGAGCGTGCGTCCTTGCGTCATTTCGGGATCGATCGTGGAGCTCGACGCCGAGCCGTGCGTCCTTACCGTAACCAGCGACGTCAGCAAACTGAAGCAGACCGAGCGCGAGCTGATCGAAGCACGCGAGGCGGCGCTGGAGGCCTCTGCGCGCCAAGTCCGAATTTCTTTCCAGCATGTCGCACGAAATCCGCACTCCGATGAACGCGATCCTCGGCATGGCCGATCTTCTCGCCGAGACCAGGCTCGGCCAGGAGCAGCGCAAGTACCTCGACATCATGGCCAACAACGGCGCCGCGCTGGTCCGTCTCATCAACGACATCCTCGATCTGGCCAAGATCGAAAGCGGCAGGCTCCATCTCGACGAGAGCGAATTCGATCTCGACGAGCTGGTCGGGCAACTGGCCGAAACCCTGCGCTTGCGGGCGCACGAAAAGGGACTCGAGCTGGCGGTGCGGATACTGCCCGAAGTGCCGCTGGCGCTGATCGGCGATCAGCTCAGGCTGCGCCAGGTGCTGATCAATCTGGTCGGCAACGCGCTCAAGTTCACCGAGCACGGCGAGGTGGTGCTCACGGTGGAAAAGGACCCCGAGGCTGCCGAACCCGGAGCCTTGCGCTTTGTCGTGCGCGACACCGGAATCGGGATTGCGGCGCAGAGCCTCGATAAGATTTTCGACAGCTTCACGCAGGCCGATTCATCGACCACGCGCAAGTACGGCGGGAGCGGACTCGGCCTGGCGATCGCAAAGCGGCTGGTCGAGCTGATGGGCGGACGGCTGTGGGCGGAGAGCCGGCCCGGTGCGGGCAGCAGCTTCTTCTTCACGGCGCGCTTCGCGGTGCAATCCGCTCGCTCTGCGATCCAGGCCGGCCGCGCGCTTACGCTGGAAGGCTTGCGCGTGCTGGTGGTCGACGACAACGCCACCAATCGCCTGATCCTCAGAGAAATTCTTTCGCGCCGCGGCGCCGCGGTGGTCGAAGCCGACGGCGGCGAGAGCGCGCTGCGCGAATGGGACGACGCTGAAGCTCGCGGCACGGCGTATCAACTCGTGCTGCTCGATTGCCGGATGCCCGCGATGGACGGCTTCAAGGTCGCCGAGCGCCTGAAAAGTCAGACCGGAGGTGCAGAGCCGATCATCCTGATGCTTACGTCGGACGACCTGCATCCCCAACTCCAGCGGATGCGCCAGCTCGGGCTTAAGGCCTACGTAATCAAGCCGGTCACGAGCTCGGAACTACTGCGCGCGATCGCGGCCGCGATGGGGCTTAGCGGCGCGCAGGAAAAACCGCAGCCGGCGCAATCGCAGATGCCCACGCTGCCGGCCGCAGCGCGCCCCTTGAACATCCTGCTCGCGGAAGATTCACCCGACAACCGTCTGTTGATCAAGCAGTATCTGAAGAACCTTCCCTACCGGGTCGACACTGCACACAACGGTGAAGTTGCGGTCGGGAAATTCGTCAACGGCCGCTACGACCTGGTCCTGATGGACATCCAGATGCCGGTGATGGACGGCTACACGGCGGTGCGCAAGATAAGACAATGGGAGCGCGAGCAGCAGCACGCGCCGACGCCGATAGTCGCGCTGACCGCCTCAGCTCTGGAAAGGGACGTCCGAAACTGTATCGAAGCCGGTTGCGATGTCCATCTAAGCAAACCCCTGAAGAAGGCCCGCCTCCTGCTCACGATCGACGAGATGACTGCCAACGTTTCGAACGCCGGCGACGGCCGCCGCGAGTCCGCGATCGCGCCGGCTCTGGCGGAGGCGCGAAGTTCCTGAGCGCTCCGCTTGTGACTCCTGAACCGTCCATTCAGTAGACCAGAATTGACAGAATATTGAAGGACCTGGCGCTTCTGGGCTAAGGTCACGGCCCGTGAGGCGTTCCGAGGATGGGTTGAACTGGGTCGCGGTGGCGGTCGAGATGTCGGGCGGCGTGCAGGCGCTCTCGCGCAAGATGGGCGTGAGCCGCTGGACCGTCTACAAGTGGATCGATCGCGGCAGCATGAAGCGGATCGCGTACGAGACGGTGATGAAGCTTCATGAGCTGTCGGGTGTCCCGGTCGAGAAACTGACCCAGGTAGATTCGAGGGGAGCGGCGGAGAGTCGCGCACGTAAGTCGGTTCGAACCGCGAGGTCACGCGTCGGAAACCTCACGTTCAGGGACTTCTCGCTTCATTTCGGAATTCCCGGACGCGCCGTCGAGACCTGGATCCGGATTGGCCGGCTCAACGCGAGCAATGGTCTGTTAGTCGCGCGCGGGAGAACCTATGTCGATCTGAAGGCGTTCGAGTCGGCGTTTTCGTGAGTGCGCCCTCACCCGCCGAGCGGCTTGCCGCTCGGCGGCCTCTCCCGGTTTGCGCCTGCGGACAGTCCGCAGGCGCGGGAGAGGCGTTACAGAGGCGCCCGGGCGCCGAAGCGCCGCGCGAGGCGGCGTGCGTCGCTCGGCGGCAGAACGCCCGCACGCAGAAGATCGGGAGATGCATTGGCAGTCAATCGCATACACGTCTTGGGCGCGTCGGGTTCGGGTACCTCGACGCTCGCTGCCGCGCTCTCGGAGCGCTATGGCTACGCGCATATCGATACCGACGAGTACTTCTGGGAGCCGAGCGATCCGCCGTTCCAGCACATTCGCGAAGTGAGCGCCCGTCAGCGATTGCTGGACGAGGCGCTGGACGCTCATCCGCGATGGGTCCTGGCGGGCTCGCTCTGCGGATGGGGCGATATCTTCATCGCGCGCTTCGAGCTGGTGGTTTTTCTCCTGTTGCCGCACGACATCCGCATGGCCCGACTCAGGGAGCGCGAGCAGCGGCGCTATGGCGCAGACGCGCTGGCGCCGGGAGGCCGGATGCATGAAGCGTCCGAAGCATTCATGCGCTGGGCCGAGCAGTACGATACCGCCGACGAGAGTATCCGCAGCCTTCTCGTTCATGAGAAATGGATGGCCGGCCTTGCTTGCGACTGCTTGCGCATCGAGGGAGATCTCTCGCTCGAAGAGCGGATTGCCCGGCTGCGCGAATTCGTGAGCTGAGAGGGCGGGGCGAGTGCCGGGGCAGCGCCCTCACCCGCCGAGCGGCCTGCCGCTCGGCGGCCTCTCCCGGCTTGCGCCTGCGGACAATCCGCAGGCGCGGGAGAGGCGTTACGGAAGCGCCCCTGAGTCGAACATCGCCCTTGTTGTCGAATTAGTTGTCGAACATCAGCACGGTGCGCGCTACTTCGCCGGCCTTCATTGCGCGGAAGGCTTCGTTGACGTCCTCGAGGCGGGCCTTGCGGCTTACCATGTCGTCCAGGTTGAGCCGTCCCTGCAGGTAGAAATCGATATAACGCGGCATATCGATCCGGAAGCGGTTGGAGCCCATCGTGGAACCCTGGATCTTGCGCTCGGTCAGGTAGAAGTAGCGTCCTTCGAGCTCGACCTTCTGCCCGGCCGGGATCATCCCGATCACGGTCGCGGTGCCGCCCGGTCCCAGACAGTAGAAGGCCTGCTCGGCGGTGGTCTTCAGCCCGATCGCCTCGAACGAGTAGTCCACGCCTCCGCCGGTCATCGCCTTGATCGTCTTGACCGGATCGGTCGAGGACGCGTCGACGGTGTCGGTGGCGCCCAGCCGCTTCGCCATCGCGAGCTTGTTCTCGAACACGTCGACCGCGATTATCCTGCGCGCCCCCGCGATCCGCGCGCCCTGAATCGCCGCGAGCCCGACTCCGCCCGCGCCGAACACCGCGACCGTCGAGCCGGGCTCGACCTTGGCGGTATTGAGCGCCGCGCCGACGCCGGTGGTGACGCCGCATCCGATCAGCGCTGCGCGGTCGAGCGGAATTTCCTTGGTGATCTTCACCACTGCATTCTCGTGCAGAAGCATCTTTTCGGCGTAGCCGCCGATGTCGGCAAACTGCAGCACCGGCTTGCCGTCCTGTGAGAGGCGCGGCTGGTCGCTCGCGCCGCGCTGCAACTCTTCGCGGTTCGTACATCGGTGGGGATGGCCGGAGAGGCACTGGTCGCAATGTCCGCAAAACACCGACAGGCATGCAATCACGTGGTCGCCGGGCTTGACGTAGGTGACGCGGTCGCCGACTTCCTCGACCACTCCGGCGGATTCATGGCCGAGAACCGCCGGCCCGTCGAGGCGAAAAAGTCCGTCCACGAAATGCA
The DNA here is from genome assembly GCA_963749215.1 of uncultured delta proteobacterium. GTDB lineage: Bacteria > Desulfobacterota > Binatia > Binatales > Binataceae > CAVVMA01. The sequence continues at coordinate 8,269 of CAVVMA010000017.1, forward strand.
GGTCGCTGTGGCATACGCCGGCCGCAACCGTACGCACCAGCACTTCGCGCTCCTGCGGTTTGGCGATCTCGATCGGCTCGATCTTAAGCGGCTGCTTGGCGCCATGGAACAATGCTGCCCTGATTTTGCTCATGACTTCCTCCGAAAGGGGGTAGGTCGTTGATAGCAGAAGATCGCGGCAAACCGCGAGAGGTCGATTCGCGCCGACGAAGCCCAAGCGGAGCGCGAGGTGAAAACGCTCTCACCCTGACCTTCTCCCTGAAGGCGAGGGAATCAGAAGGGAGGGAAATGGGACACTAGGCCGGGTCCAGCTCCACGATCGGGATCTGCCGGGCGGTTTTCTTTTGATACTCCGCGTAGCTGGGATAGATCTCGATCAGCCGGGGCCAAATCGGTTTCGCCTCATCCGCCGACAGCGTGCGTGCGCGGCAGGTCCGTGTCGAGCGACCGCTTTCGACCTTGACCTCGGGGTTCTTTACCAGGTTGCGATACCACGCCGGCGGCGAATCGCTGCCCCCATATGAAGCGACCAGATAGATCTTTCCCCGATCCTCGAAGTAGAGCAGCGGCTTGGAGATTTCGCGGCCACTTTTGCGCCCGCGCGTCGTCAGGATGAGCGTGTTGCGATTGAGCGGACCCCATCCGCCCGACAGCCGATACGCTGCGACGTGAAACTGGCTCACGAGCCGGATCAAACCTGCCTGTATCGGACTGATTTTCATGATGACCTACAGAATGGCGTTGTTGGCCGGTTCGTCGATCACCCGGTTTTCGAGATGGCCGACGCGCTCGACTTCGATCCGCACGACGTCGCCGGTTTTCAGAAAGCGCGGCGGTTTCATCGCGATGGCCACGCCCGCCGGCGTTCCGGTGGATACGATCATGCCGGGCTGCAACGTGAACACCGTCGACAGCGTTTCGATCTGGGCGAAGCAGTCGAAGATCAAGTTCCTGGTGTTGGAATGTTGGCGCAATTCACCGTTCACCCAGGTGCGCAATTCGAGCGTGTGCGGATCGCCCACTTCATCGGGTGTGACGATCCACGGCCCGATCGGTCCGTGAGTGTCGAACGACTTGCCCAGCGTCATGGTCTGCGAGCGGAACTGCCAGTCGCGGACGCTCACGTCGTGAACTACCAGGAAGCCCGCGATCGCCTGGTGGGCGCGGTCGCGCGGCACATGGCGGCATCGGCGGCCGATAACGAAGCCCAGCTCGCCTTCGTAGTCCAGCGCGGCGGAAACCCGCGGGAGATGGATTGGATCGTACGGGCCGGTGACGCAACTGGTCTGCTTGTTGAAGAAGATCGGGAATTCGGGCTTCTTGGCGCCGCTCTCGGCGGCGTGGTCGGCGTAGTTGAGGCCAATCGCCAGAAATTCGGGCGGCCGGAGCACGGGCGCTTCGAGCCTCAGTTGGCTGAGCGAAATGCGATGCGCACTGCGGTCGGCGGCTTTGCGTGCGCGTTCCATCGCGTCGCGGCCGCCGGCCAGAAAAGCCACCATCTCGCGCGGCAGCTCCGGTGCTTCGGCGGCGAGATCGACCATCGCGTCGCCGGCCACAACCCCGATTCGTGTCGCACCCTGATAGGTGAAAGTCGCAAGCTTCAATTTGACCTCACTGCCGCCGAGCGGCGGCCGCTTTCGCGAACTATACGGCCCATGAGTCTACGATCTTTCGGCCGAAAATCGAACCTCGATTCGACCTTGATTAGACCGGGTTTGACCTGCGCGCGCCAAACCGGAAAGGATCGCGCCAGAGGTTGGCGGAAATGAACCAGCAGGAACGAATGGAGTTTGTCCGGTCGCATCGCACCGCGCTCTTCGGATACAACCGCAAGCACGACGGTCCCTCGATGTCGGTCGTCTACTATGTGATGGACGGTTACGACCTTCTGGTATCCACGATGGCCGAGCGGGGCAAGGCCAAGGCTATCCGCCGCAATCCGAAAATCTCGCTCTGCGTGCTCGACGAGAAGTGGCCGCTGACTTATCTGCAAGTCTACTGCGACGCCACGATCGAGACCGACCTCGAGGCCGCCACCGACCTCATGATGAAAATCGCGGGCGTGATGGCCGGCCAGCCGATGCCTGAATCAGTCCGGCCGACGATCCGACAGGGCGCGATCGCCGAGAAGCGCGTGGTGTTGCGCCTCGAGCCTTACCAGACTTTCGAGACGCCGCCGCGTCACGTCCATACGCCCAAGGACGTCGAAACTCTCACGCACAGCCTGGGCGTGGCACTGCCCTGGAAGTGACTGGCCCGGTTCCCATTTGGACATGGGAATCGGTTCCAATTGCACCTTCGATTCAGCTTGTCGCGGTTTACTTTCTCGCGAAACGCCATTTCGGACTACTTGGCACCGGCTGGTATCATTCGGCCATGCGGTCCATCCTTGTTGCTGCAATGGCTATAGTTGCGTGCGGTATACCGGCTATTGTCCGGCCTGCCGCGGGCGCCGAAATCATAACCTTGTCGGACGCGATCGATCGCTCGCTCAAATTCGCACCGAGCATCGCCGCGGCAGCCGCCGATAGCGATCTCACCGAGGCGCAGATTCGTGAGACGCGGGCGCCCCTGTTTCCCGGCCTCTCCGCGCAAGGCGAGTATACGCAGTCGCCGGGTTACGACCCGCGAATCACCAATCGCGGCCAGACCGATTTGCTCCTGATGCTCGACTACACCGCGTATGACTTCGGCCGCCGGATGGCGCAGGTACGCGCCGCCCGCTATGCCGATGAGGCAGCCCGGTTCGGTGTTGCGGGGACTCGCGCACAAATCGCCTTCGACACCAGGGTCGCCTACTACGATCTGTTGCGAAGCGCGCACGCCCAGCGCGAGCTCGAGTCGAGCCTGGAGCGGCTCACCAGTTACCTTGCGACGGTCCGGGAACTGGCGCGGACCGGAAAGGCAATCGCCAACGACGTGCTGAAGATCGAGGTCGCGCGCGACGACGCCGAAATCGCTGCGGCACGGGCCAAAGGCGCGCGCCGGCGCACCGCAATCGGACTCGGTTCGTTGGTTGCCGATTGGACGGGCGATTTGCAAGCCGCTGAAATCGAGGGTCTTCCGCCTGCGCCGGCGGGCGAAATTTCCCAGAGTCCGATGCTTGCGGCGGCCATTAGGCAGGTGCGGTCGGCTGCGCAGGAGGAAACGGCCGCCGAAGCGGAGCGCTATCCGACTTTCCACGTTGCGCTGAGCGCGGGGTTTCTGGGCGTCGATCCGTCGAACACATTCACCGATCGCGGCGGTGCTTCGTACGACGGCCTGGTGTCGGTTCCGCTATTCAACGGCGGTGCGATTGCTGCCCGTATCGACCAGGCACGAGCCCGGTTGCACGAAGCGCGGGCCAGGCAGCGACAGACCGAGCTGGATCTGACCCGCCAGTTGGCCGACTCTTCGCTCCGTTACCAGCAGGCCAAAGAAGCGCTCGACCTGCTGGCGCGCGAGCAGCCGGCCGCCGACGACGCATTCGCACTCTATTGGGTGCGCTTGCTGGGCGGCGGCGGGACCACGATGCTCGAAGTGCTCGACGCCTATCAGCAGGCCGAGCGGATTCGGCTCGATCGGACCGATCAGGAATTCGCGGCGCGCGAGGCCGCCGCGGAAGGCGCGTTCGTTCTCGGGCAGGCCGAATGAGATCCTTCGATATGATCGCCGCCGCCGCGACGCTCGCGATCGTGATCGCGCTCGGCGGATGCCGCGCCGCCGCGACTGGCGACGAGGACTCGGGCGCGGTCGCCGCCGCGCCCGCCACGATGTCGGTCGCGGCGGCGCGGGTCTCGATCGCGCCGATGCAAAGCGAGCTTCGCCTGCTCGGCCTCACGGCCGCGCGCCGCCACATAATGCTGCGCGCGCCAACCGCCGGACGGGTGACCGAAATCGATTTCAACAGCGGCGACCGGGTCAGGCGGGGCGCGGTCGTCGCCCGGATTATCAATCGCGAGAGCGAGGCCGCGGAGAACGGTCTCGAGGTTGCCAGGCGGCTGGACCCGGACCAGGCTTCGGTGCTCCAAAAGTCGGTGGAGCGCTATGCACGTGGCGGCGCGATCGCAGTGACCGCGCCCGAAGACGCGATCGTCGCTCAGCGCCTGGTGAGCGCGGGACAGATGGTCGGCGATCTGGATCCGCTGGCCGACCTGATCGATCCAGCCAGTATCTCCGTCGACGCCGCGGTGCCGATCGACTCCGTACGTTTGCTCAAGGCCGGGATGAGCGCGATCGTGACGTCGCAGATCCGGCCCGGGGCGGAGTTCCACGCGCGGGTGGCTGCAATCTCGCCCGCTTTCGATCCGAATAGCGCCACCACCCCGGCCCGGCTGGAGTTCGTCGGCAATCCCCGAATCGATCAGGCCGGCGCCGCAGTCGAAGTGCGCGTCGTGACGGAGTCTGTCCCGGACGCGATCGTCATTCCCGCCGCCGCGCTCTTCCAGGACGCCGAGCATGGCGGCTTCTACGTCTTTGTTGCCGGCGCCGACGGATTGGCCCATCGCACGCAGGTCGAAGTCGGCATCCACGGCTCCGGGCGTGTCCAGATAGCGCGCGGGCTTAGCCCGGGACAGGTCGTTATCACCTCCGGCGGTTACGCGCTGTCCGACGGGCTCCGCGTGCACACCACGATCGCGCAGAATTGAAACCGGTCGCGTGGCATTGAAACGCCCAAACACAATCTTGGTCCTGTTTGCGGCGATCGCGGCCAGCGCGCTGGGATTAATCGTGGCCCGCTCGATTCCAAGCGCGGTCTTCCCCGAGTTGGTCTTTCCGCGCGCGATCATTCTCTCCGACAGCGGCCAGCTACCTGCCGCGCAGATGCAGGTCGCGGTGACTCGCCCGCTCGAAGAGGCCGCCCACAGCGCGCTGGGCACGAGTTTGGTTCGTTCGACCACGACCCGTGGCAGTGCGGAGATTGACGTCACCTTTGCCGCCGACGCCGATCCGATGGTGGCCTTCCAGATGCTGAACGCCGCGTTGGCTGAGGTCCGCGGATCTTTGCCGCCGGGTACGACCTACAATTCACGGCTCCTGACAACCGGAACATTTCCGATTCTTGACCTGAGCCTGAGTTCGAAAATCCGCTCGCTGCCCGAGCTGACCGACATCGCCTTCTACGACGTGATTCCCGGCCTGCATCAAATTTCCGGAGTGCAACGCGTCGAGATGGTCGGGGGCAAGTCACGCGAATATGTGGTGAGAGTGGATCCGGCGCGGATGCTCGCGCGCAAGTTGTCGGCGGCGCAGGTGATCGGCGGACTCGGCGCGGCAAATGTGATCGCGTCGGCGGGTCGAATCATCGATTCGCATCGGATGATGCTGGCGGTGGTGTCTTCCGATCTCCACGATGAGGATCAGCTGCTCGACGTGCCGATCGCCAGCGCCGGCGGCCAGCCGGTGCGAGTGCGCGATATCGGCACCGTCGAGCTCGGCATGCGGGAGGACTATATCCGGGCTTCCTCGGAGCACGGGCCGGCGGTCCTGGTCGGTGTGTCGCGCGCGCCCGACGGCAACACGGAGCAAATTGCGGCGGATGCGCGCCGGCTGATCGACGGGTTTCGGCAGTCCTATCCGGACGTGGATTTCTCGGTTTCGTATGACCAGGCGGCGCTGGTGGCCGAATCGGCGCGCAGCGTGCGCGACGCGATTTTACTCGGCCTCGTGCTCGCGGTGCTGGTGGTTTTCATGTTCACCTTGTCGGCGCTGAGCGCGCTGATCGCCGCGCTGGTAGTGCCGTGCACGATCGCGATCACGATCCTCGTGATGAAAGCGGCCGGGCTGACGTTCAACATGATGACGCTGGGCGGGCTCGCCGCCGGGATCGGCCTGTTTATCGACGACGGGATCGTCATGATCGAGGCGATCCATCGCGCACGCGCGAACGGAACCGACACGGCCTCGGCGATCGCGGCGGCGCTCGACGAACTGCGCCGCCCGCTGGTTGCCTCGACGCTGACCGTGATAGTGGCGTTCGCGCCGCTGATGTTCTTGTCGGGTGTTACCGGCAGCTTCTTTCGCGCGCTCGCGGCGACGCTGGGCGCGGGGCTTGCGATCTCGCTGGGGCTGGCGCTCTTCTTGACGCCCGCGCTCGAACAGATGGTCGAGCGATTTCGCCCGCCGAGCCGTCCCGACGGCCGAATCTTCGCGATCGTGCGCTCGCTCTACGAGGCAATCTTGTGGCCGTTCATCCGCTTCCCTGTGATTTCACCTGTCCTGGCGGTGGGCGCGATAGTTCTGGCCGTCGGCGCTCTACCGGACGGTCGGCACGGATTATCTTCCGGCGCTCGACGAGGGAGCCTTCGTCCTCGATTACTTCACGCCGCCGCAGAGCAGCCTCGAAGACACCACGGTCCTGCTCGGCAAGATCGAGGACGTGTTGCGCGCCACGCCCGAGGTTGCGGCGTTCTCGCGGCGCACGGGCACGCAGCTCGGCTTTTTTCTCACCGAGTCGAATCGCGGCGACTTTTCGGTCCGGCTCAAGCGCGCTCGCGGCCGCGACATCTATCAGGTGATGGACTCGGTGCGCGATCGGATCCTCGCCACAGTGCCGGGCGTACGGATCGAGTTCTCGCAGGTGCTCCAGGATCTGATCGGCGATCTCTCAGGAGTGCCCGAGCCGATCGAGGTCAAGGTCTTCGGCTCCGATCAGGCGGTGCTCGAATCGACGGCTGCGGAGGTCGCGGCGAGACTCGCCGGCGTGAAGGGGCTGGTCGATGTGTTCAGCGGAATCGTACTGAGCAATCCCGAGCAGGAGATCATCGTCGACGGGATCGCTGCCGAGCGTTATCGGATTTCGGCCGAAGACGTGCGCGCCGCGCTCGAAACCGCGGTCGAGGGGACGGTGGCAACTCAGGTACGCGCCGGCGACCGGCTGTTCGGGGTCCGCGTCCGCTATCCCGATGTGTTCCATCGCGATCTCTCGACGCTCTCCGAAGTGATGCTGACCGCGCCCGACGGCTCGATGGTGCCGCTTGGCTCGGTAGCCGGATTTCGATGGGTGGGCGAGCGCGCCGGAGCTCGATCGCGAGCGCCTGCGCCCCGTGATTCACGTGACCGCGCGTCTTTCAGGGATCGATCTCGCCGGCGCGATGAGCGAGGTCAGGAGCCGCCTTGCAGGCTTGAGGCTCCCGCCCGGCGTGACGCTCGAATACGGCGGCCTCTACGCCGAGCAGCAGCGGGCCTTCGCGGAGTTGACGCTGGTTCTAATCGCGGCGACGGTTAGCGTGTTCCTGATTCTGGTCTGGGAGTTCGGCCGCCTCGCTCCGCCGCTGGCCGTGCTGCTCGGGGCGATTCCGGCGCTTTGCGCCAGTCTCCTGGCGTTGCAGTTGTCGGGGGTCACACTCAACATCTCGTCCTTCATGGGGCTCATCATGGTGGTTGGGATCGCGGCCAAAAACGGCGTGCTCCTGCTCGATCGCGCCGAGCACGAAGTCGCGTCCGGAAATCCGCCGGACGCCGCGTTGCTCAGCGCTGCAAAGGTCAGGCTGCGGCCGATAATGATGACGACGATGGCGACCGTGGCCGGACTCCTGCCGCTGGCGATCGGCCTCGGCGCCGGCGCGAAGGTTCAACAGCCGCTGGCAATCGCGGTGATTGGCGGGCTCGTGTTCGCGATGACGCTCGCGCTTCCGCTGACCGGTGGAATCTATCTGCTGGGAACGCGTCGCGTGCCGAAGTCCTGAGCCGCTCGCCGATTTTTCGCGCCGCCATTAGGAAACCGGCTCGCTCTCTGCAACCGATACCTGATCGGTCGGCGGCCGGGTGCGGTCTCTGCTGCGCGGCGAGCGGCTTCGCCCGTCTACTTTGACGACGCTGGCGTGGAGAGCAGCGGCACTTGCGATTGCTTCGGCGCCGGCGCCGGGGGCGCCATCGGAGCGCTGGGCTCGGTGGCTTCGGGCTCGATCGACGGGAGGTTCGCGGTGGATGGCGCGGGCGTTGTCACGAGTCCTTCGAGCACGCCCTCGCGATGAAAAATCGAAGCTCCCCATCCGTCGGACCCGGCGATCTTGCCGAGCGCCAGGTCCGATTCGTCGACAACGATCGGCGAGCCGATTATCGCACCACGGTCGCCCCGCAAATCGTAGCTGCCGGGAGGCAGGTCGACCGAGAACTTGCCGTCGGGGTCGGTGCTGAGCAGGAAGAGATCGTGCGTGACGCGATTCTCGAAATGGATCTGGCGGCCGCCAGAGGCCGCGCCGGTCAGGGTTCCGCTCACAAGCGCCGCGCATGCCGGCGACGCAGCCGCGCCCGCGATACCCAGAATAGCCAGCATCGCGATGAACCGGCGGACAGAAGACATCATGGCTGGTGGAGGATCAAGCGCACGCTGTGCAGGTCGATTGCAACCGCGCTAGGCGACCTTGCGGATCTTGCCGCTGCGGATGCATCGCGTGCAGGCGAGGATTCTCTTCACGCCGCCGCCGACCTCGGCGCGAACTTCCTGGAGGTTCGGATGCCATCGCCGCTTGGTCTTGTTGTTCGCGTGGCTGACCTTATTACCGACCGACCGGTGCTTGCCGCAAATGTGACAATGACGCATTGAACCCTACCCGTACCGAACAGGATCACACTAGGGTAGCCCGACTTGTCCGCTTCTGGAAGAGGGCCCGGAGCGCGCCTGCAAGAGCATTGCTCCGGCGGGATCCGCCTTCAGGGCTGCGGTCGCCTCGCATCCGCACTTGACGCTCATCAGCCACGCGCTCTTTGCGAGCGCGGCCGCATAGCGGTCGATCTGCGTCCGCACTCCGTCCGCCGCGTGCTGATCGGCGATCTCCACGCTGCCCCCGGCAACTTCCACCGCCGTGGGTTCGGTTCCGGTTTGGGCAGCGAACACCCGCTTGAGACTCGCGGCGAAAGCTGCGCGATCGAGTCCGGGAACATACTCGCGCAGGGTCCGCTCGTCGATTGCGTCGGGCGCCGGCGGATGCAGCGCGCCGATCGCGGTTCGCAAGGCGGCCGCGTTCGAGGCTTGCGAGGCGGGTTCCTTCTCGTACGACGCCAGCATCGCGTTGGCCGCGTCGGGGTCATCACCGGCGATCGCGCCCAGCGCCTCACCGAAGAAGGTCTCGGCGCGGGTCTTGCGCATCTGGTCGCGGGCGTTGGCGATCATCGCGTCGATCCGCGCGCCGAGCTGCGGACTATCGCTGCCGGCACTCTTGAACACCGCCATCGCCGCGTCGGCGTCGCCCGCGTCCAGCAGATGCTGCGCGCATTGAAGCGGATCGAGCGGGCGGGTGTTGCGAATCGACGCGCCTGCGATATAGAGCCGTGTCGCCGCGACCAGTTTCGCCTCGATTCGAGCTTGCACCGCCTGAAAGGCCTGCCAACTGTTGCCGGAGATCAGCTTGGTGCCGGTGGTTCGTTCGGCCAGCAGGTCGGCCGGTATCGCCAGAATCGCCGCCATCCCGCCGGTGACGGGCTCGCTGTCCGAGAAGGTGAACTTGTGGCGATCCTCGGCCAGCGTCGAGAGATCGAGCGTATAGATATCGTACGAGCCGCTGAAGCTCGCCTCGTGCGAGTCGCGCCCGACCTTGAATAAATCGGGCGGCAGCGACACGACCACCAAGCCGTCGAGCTGGTCGTCGCGCTCGCCCGCGACGAAGCGGCGCACGCACGCCAGCATGTCCCCGGGCGGCACGATCGGCACCACCTTCACACCGGGAATTTCGCCGACCACCTGCTCGATTTGATACATCGCCTGCGGCGAAATCGGCCCCTGCGATCCGACGCCGATTTTGACCGGCGCGTCGCCGGCATGCGCGGCTGCGCCCGGCGCAAGAACGAGCGCAGCTCCGAGCAGGACGCCAAGCGCGCGGCTCAGCGCGGGACTCCACGATCGCATTGGCGTGTCCGCTTGTCGGCCCGCTCAGCAGCCCGGCGCGTGATGAACTTTCTTCTTGCTGTACGCGAGCGTCTGCAACTCTTCGGCGAGCTCAAGGGTGCGAAGCCGCGCGCCGCGGGCGAGCGACTGCGACTTCTCGTCGCGTGCCAGCCGGGAGAGGAAATTTGCGCCCATCTCGTGATGGAACCGCTCATCGATTTGAATCACGTCGCGATATAGCCGCGCGGTCCCGGGATCGCCGCGCTGCTCGCATAGCTCGATGAACTGCTGGTTCTTGACCAGCGCGATCGCCTCGCGCGTGAACTGGCCGGCCGCGACCCGTTCGACGTCGGTCGGCAGCCCGCGAAGATAATTGAACAGCGGGCTGTATCCTTCGGCCAGCGGGTCGAAGCCCGACAAGTCCTCGCCGAGCTCGCGCAGCCGATCCTCGATGAGCCGGTAATGCTTCGCCTCGTCGCCGGCCTGACGGGCGAGACCGAGCTTCAACTGAAAGTCCCGGGCGGAGGCGATCCAGAGCGCGGCGATCTCGCTCGCCTCGATTTCGTTCTTGAGCGCGATTCTCAGCAACCTGGCCGGGCTCAGATCGCCGCCGCTCTCCGCGGTCAGCGCCTGAGCGGGAGCGAGCCGCCTGAGCAGCTCGTCATTTTCGCGCGCCAGAGATGCGACGAATGCCTGACCGTCCATTGGTTTGAGATCCCTCGCCGGGCTCGGGATGACAGCTTGGCTAACGCCGCGCGGTCACTTCTTCTGCTCCATCGGGGTGCCGCAGCACTTGAGCTCGCCGCCTCCGCCTTTGGTGACGATCACCTGCGAACCGCATTTGCCACAGATATAAACTTTGCCTAACTGGTTGGCCATCCTGATAATTCAAGCTCCGTTTCCAAAGAATCAGGCGCTCACGCGCCCTTGAAGAGCGGCTTGCGCTTTTCCAAAAACGCCTTGACGCCTTCGGCCCGGTCGGCCGTGGTTTGCAGCAGGGCGTAGAGATCTTCCTCAAGCCTTATACCTTGCTCGAGGGTCATATCGTAGCCCTTGAGCACGGCTTCCTTGGCCATCCGTGCAGCCACCGGGCCGCGGCTCAGGATCGAGTCCGTCACGCTTGCGACCACTGCGGGCAGGTCGCGCGATTCGCGCGCAAGATAGCCGACCAGCCCGATGCGCAGTGCCTGGTCGCCGTCGATCGTGGTGCCGGTCAGCAGCATCGCGAGCGTGCGGCCGCCCCCGACCAGCCGCGGCAGGCGTTGCGTGCCGCCGAAGCGCGGTATCGCGCCGCGCGCCAGTTGGGTAAGGCCCATCCGCGCGCGCGCGGCGGCCACGCGGATATCCAGCGCGATCGCGAGCTCCAGCCCTTCGTCGAGCGCGTCGCCGTTGACGATCGCCAGCGTTGGCTTGGAGAGCATCGCCAGCGTTTCCACCAGGCGCGGATCTACGTCATTGTCGAAACCGGGGCAGAAACTGGTGACTCCGCCCAGCGTGACTGCGCCGGTGATCGCGAGCATCAGGGCCGAGTCATCGTCCTCGACCTGTTCTGCGAGCTCGATAAGCGATCGCGCCATCGCAGCCGAGAGCCGATTACGCAGCGCGGGGCGGGCCAAAATCGCGGTGACGCATCCGCGCTCCCGGCTGATCTCGATCGCCCCGTCGGCCGATTGCTTGCCGCGCCGCGGTTTACTGCTCTTTTTTGCCACGCAGGTCCTTGCGGAGAATCTTGCCGAGCGGATTCTTGGGCAGTGCGTCGAGGAACTCGACGCTCTCGGGACGCTTGAAGCTCGCCAGCCGCGAGCGGCAGTAATCGATGATCTCGGTGAAGCTCAAGTCGCCGCCCGCGCGCCGGACCACGTAAGCCTTAACGGTCTGGCCCCATTCGACCGACGGCACTCCGATCACAGCCGCCTCGTCGACGCCCGGATGGCTCATCAACACGGTCTCGACTTCGGCGGGCGCGATATTCTCGCCGCCGCGGATTATCATGTCGTCCTTGCGCCCGGCGAAGAATATGTAGCCCTCTTCATCGATCCATCCGAGGTCGCCCGTCGCGCGCCATCCGTCGCCCAGCGCCGCGTCGTCTTCGCGGCCGGCGTAACCCTTCATGATTCGTGGGGTGCGGATGATGATCTCTCCGACCTGGCCGAGGGGAAGCATCTTTCCGTCTTCGTCGCGGACCTTGATCTCAACGTCCGGGAGCGGCCGGCCGATTGAGTTCAGCCGCATCAGCTTCACCTCGATTTCCTTTGCGCTGCCGGCCAGCCGATGATCGTCCGGGCCGAGCACGGTCAGCGACGAGGTGGTCTCGGTCTGTCCGTAGGCGTTGACGAAACCGATTTGCGGCGGGAAAGCTTCGATCGCGCGGCGAATCACCGGCAGCGGCATCGGCGCGCCGCCGTAGGCCAGGTTGCTCAGGCTCGACAGGTCGGTCCGGCTGAAAGCCGGCTCGTCGAGAAGCTGCTTCATCATCGTGGGCACGACAAACGCATGGGTTACGCGTTCGCGTTGCACGAGCTGGAGCCAGGCGCGCGCGTCGAACTGCGGCATGATCACCAGTTTTCGGCCGGTCCACAGGTTGGTCATCATCGCGGTGGTGCCGGCGATATGGTAAAAGGGCACGCACACCAGCGCCACGCCGCGATCGCTTCCGTCCGCCATCTCGACGTTCGCCGTGACGTACGCGGTGAAATCGCGAAACCGCAGCATCACGCCCTTGGGCAAAGAGGTGGTGCCGCTGGTGTACATCAGGACCGACACGTCCTCTTCGTCGACGTCGACTTCAGCTTCCTCGGGCTCCGCCTGCTCGATCAGATCGCCAAGCCGGGTCCATCCCTTGCCGCCGGCGTTGATCGCCAGCAGCCTGATGCTCTTGAGCCGCGGCCCGATCCGCGCGGCCAACTCGAGGTAGCGATCGCCGACCAGGATAAGCTTCGCGCCGGCGGTTCGGATCATGTATTCGAGCTCGGGCTCCTTGGCCCGATAGTTGAGCGGCAGAAAAGTCAGTCCGGCCTTGGCGGCGGCGTAATAGGACGCGACGTACTGATGCGAGTTGGTGTCGAGCGCGGCGATCACGTCACGCGGCTTCAAGCCCTGCGCTTTGAAGACCGCCGTGAGGCGCGAGATCAGCCCGTTGAGTTGCGCGTAAGTCAGGCGTCGCTCGCCGAACACCGTCGCCTCCTGATCGGGAACGATCGAGGCCGGGATCGAGACGAAGTTGACCGTGTTCACTGACCGAGTTCCCCTCCCACACATTCTATCAGGCCGGTGCCGACATCCGAGCCAGCCGGCGCGCCAGCCGCCGCTCCATCCTGAGCCCCTCTGCGAGCGGCAAATCCAGCCCGTCCCAGACCGCAAGCTTTACTAGCGCGATCGTCTCGCGCTGGAGGCGGCTCAAGCCGCGGGCCATCGCATGGGCCGAGCGGCCGAGTTTGGCGGCTGGAACCACCTCGGCGACCAACCCTACAAGGAGCGCCTCTTTCGCGTCAATCCAACGCCCGGTGAGGCAAAGGTCGAGCGCGCGGCCGAGTCCCATCCGTCGCGAGGCAGTCTGCGTCCCCGCCACCCCCGGAATCATCCCAACGCCGGTTTCAGGAAGGCAAATTCGGGTGTCGTCGGCCGCGATAGCGAGGTCGCACAACAGCGCCATCTCGAGGCCGCCGCCGACCGTGAGGCCGTGGATCGCGGCGACCGTCGGGATCGGAAGGTGGCGGAGCAGGCCCCATACGTCGCGGCGGAAGCGAACCCATCGAGCGACGATCGGCGAGGGCGCCGTGCCGAATTCGGTCAGGTCGCCGCCGGTCGAAAAGGCGCGTCCGCTCCCGGCGAGTACCATTGCGCGAATCGAAGGGTCGTCGTGGATCGCAGTCAGGATCGCGTAGAGATCGTCGCGCATTGCGACGTTGTACGCGTTGAGTTGTTCGGGGCGGTTGAGAGTGACCCACGCGACGCCACCACGGACCTCGAAGAGCACGGTGCGGAAGCCGGAGCCATCCGCGTCCATATCGGTCTTCGTGCGCATCGTGCGAGGATCTCATACCACCGCCCCGGATGCGGCAAGACGGAAACCGCTCACTACCGGGAGTCTTGCCGAGATTCGGCCTACGCCGTGCGGAGGTCCGCGATGTCGCTGTTGGCGACCGCGGGACGGCCGCGCTCGTACACGATCTTTCCGCCGACGATCGTCAGGTCGACTTGCAACGCCATGATTTCGGCGGCGCTCAGGGTGAGCGGATCTCTGGGCAGGACCACCAGGTCCGCCAGCCTTCCCTCGCAGATTTCGCCGGCGTCGATCCGGGCCAGCCGCGCTGCCGAGCTGGTGAACAACGCGAAGGATTCTTCGGTCGTGAGCGCCTCCTGCGGCGCGAGCGCCATACCATCGATCGTGGTCCTGGCTATTGCGGTCGCGATCGCCGCCAGCGGTCGCGCCGGCGTTACCGGTCCGTCGGTGCCTGCAGCCAGCTTGATGCCCGCCTGCATGAGGCTCCTTGCGCGATAGGTGTGCGCTACCAGCCCCGGATCCTTCAAGTACTTGTCGCCGCGATAGTGCACGAAGCCGGGATTCGTGACGACCCAGCAATCGGGCGTCGCGGCGAGCCGCTCGACGTAGTTGGGCGTGATCAGGCCGCCGTGCTCGATACGCGTGAAGGTCGGATCGGCCGTCTGCGATCCGGCTTGCGCGCGCGCCGCTTCTACCGCGGTCAGCGCCGCCTCGAGGTCCTCGACTTCGGTGGCGTGAAAGGCGCAGTCCAGGCCGAGCCGAAAGGCGAGCGCTGCGCGCTCGGCGGCTGCCGCCGATTCATCGGCCGAAGTCGCCATGAACTTGGCGGCGACCAGATTGAGACCGCCGGCGCGCGCGACTTCCAGCGCGCCCGGCGCGGAGTCGAGATGGTCGGCGCCGATCATCATTCCGATCCGCTGGCAGATAGCGCCGTCGCGCGCCAGCTTGGCGAACAGGGCGACTTCGTCGGGGCCGTTGCGGACGGTCGCGTCGGTAAAGGCGGTGACGCCGGCTGCGGCCAGCTCGCGGCTCAGCACGCGGGCGCGCGCCTCCAGCGCCGCCTCGGTGACCGGCGGCATCCGGCTCGTGATCCATTGTTCCATCCTGATCGCGAGTCCGCTTTGGCGACCGGTCGGGTCGATCGCGAGCAGAGCGCCGTCGGGCGGCTTGAAGTCCTCGCGCTCGAGCCCCAGCGCCGCGATCGCGCGCGAATTGAGCCACGAGGCGTGGAGGGTCTGATGACGCAAGCGAAGCGGATGGCGCGGGGTGGCGCGATCGAGTTCCTCGCGGGTCGGCGCGCGCTGGTCCTTCAGCAGTGCTTCGTCGCATCCGAACGCCGCAATCCAGTTTCCCGGCGGCGTCCGTCCGGCGGCGATTCTAAGCTCGGCCAGCAGCTCGGCGATCGTGCGGCACTTCGAGACCTGCACGCCCGCCGCCACTGACGCCGCGCCGAGGAAGTGGAGATGGCAATCGATAAAACCCGGCGATACCGTGCGGCCGTTGAGCCTCACCAGATGGGTGCGCGGCCCGACCAGGGGCTTGAACTCCGCAAAGCGGCCGTGGGCGGTGATTCGGCCGCCGGCGATCGCGACCGAGTCGCTGCCGGGATGGCCCATCACGACGCCGTCGTGCAGCACCAGATCGGCGTTCGAGGCGGCCACTGGACGCCACCAAAGCTAGTCGGACGACGGGAGCGGTTTGGCTTCCTTGATCTTCATCGCGCCGTCGCAGCACTCGATCGCGCCGGGACCGGCCTTGTTGCACAGCACCTCGGTGCCGCACTTTTCACACAGATAACGCTTGCCTAATGTGTTCGCCATTTTGAAAAACCCCGCGGAGTAACGTTCGCGGCCGGGCGCGCGCTCTGAAGTATCACTTGAATGGCAGGTCGCTGACAACCGCTCCGAAGCGGTCCGCGAACTGGCCCGATAGCTCCTGGATTTCGACTTTGGTGCCGGGTGTCCAGGCGCTGTGATGCAGGATCGCAAGCCCGATCGCGCCCATCCGCGGCGACACGGCCGCGCTGCTGACGCGGCCCACTTCTTTGCCGTCGAGCAGGACGGTCGCGCCGATCGCCGCGATGCGCGCGCCGTCGAAGCGCAGCCCGTACAGCCGCTTCTTGAGCCCGCCGCGCGCGGTCGCACGCTCGATCGTTTCCTGGCCGAGATAGCATCCCTTGCTGAACGAGATCGCGTCGTTCAATCGCGCTTCGAGCGCGATGGTTTTCTCGCCGGTATCGACGCCGACTTTTGCGATTCCATGTTCGATGCGGATCGTGTCGATCGCTTCGGGGCCGACCTCGATCACGTCGTCGAGCATGGTGGCGAGCGCGGACGGCGCAGCGCCCTCACCCGCGCCGCGCTGTTCGCGCGGCGCGTCCTCTCCCGCAAAAGAGCGGGAGAGGGGCTTCGGAGCGAGGATCGTGAATGCTGGTATTCCTACTCGCTGCACGTTGCCGATCATCAAGTCGCCGTCGCGAACGTAACGCCACGGCTTGGGTGGATCCGAGATCAGTCGACGGGCAGCCTCAATCGCAGCCGGACCCTCGAGATCGATCACCGCAAGTCCGTCGTCCTCTTCGATCTCCACGTCGTCGGCGACCAGTAGTTTTTCCAGGTGCGCGCGCGTCGGCTTCCACGAGGCGCGGTCGGTTTCGATCAAGAGCGCATCTTTGGTTGCCCATATGAAGCAATCAGCGATCACGTGCGCGTGCTCGGTGAGAAACAACGCGTAAAGGATGGCGCCGGGGCGCATGCCCTTGACGTCATTGGTGCACATCCCGTGGAGGAACGAGACCCGATCGTCGCCGATGACTCGCACCACGACGCGATCGTCCAGGACGCGAAAGCCGGCGCCGGATGTGAGCGCGCGATATCCGCGCTCCAGGCCGCCATCGCGCCCGCCGGTTTCGGTGCCTGCCTCCATCGCCTGCCGTCTAGTCGACGATCTTGCCGAACCGGTCCCATCGAATCGGGAGCAGGCTCGGGTGGTCCTGGTCCAGCGACAAGTAGACGACCATCGCGCGGCCCTCCACGTCGGTTTGATTGGCGAAGCCCCAGAAGCGGCTGTCGTAGCTGTTGTCGCGATTGTCGCCCATCGTGAAGAGCTTGCCGGGCGGCACGATCACCGGCGCAAGGTTGTCGCGCGGATTGCCCCTCGCGCGGTCTTCGGTCGCGACCTTGAAACGGGCGTGCGGGTCGTCCATCGCCGCTCCGTTGAGCCACACGACGCCGTTGCGGACCTCGACCCGGTCGCCGGGGATTCCAATCACGCGCTTGATGAGGTCGGTCTGGCGATCGTAGGGCGCGACAAAGACGACGATATCGCCGCGATGCACCGCCTCGAAGCGAAGCAGGTACTTGCCCATCGGGAGGCCGGGAATTCGCAGGCCCAGGATAGTCTCGGGCGTCCGCAGCCCGTAGACGATCTTGTTGACGAAGATGTGATCGCCGATCAGCAGCGCGGGCTCCATCGAACCCGACGGAATCATGTAGGCCTGCACGAACGACGCCCTCATCACGAGGGCGAGCACCAGTGCAAGGCCGAACGATTCGACATACTGGCGCGCGGCCGATTTGGATGCGCGTTCATTGGGTGAAGCAATACGAGTTGGTCTGGTCATTGCTTGAATCACTCCCCGGCCGAGGACCGGCGCTGATAGAGTTGCGACCAGATCAACGTAACAACCGGGGACTGGTGCGCACAACCCGGACGAGAAGAACCCAACCCCTGTCCCCTTCCCGACGCGGGAAGGGGAACCGGAATAGCGGGTAACGAGCTCCTCCTCTCCGTTTCGGGGAGGGGCCGGGGGAGGGGTCTTTTGCGGCACCTGGCTAAGTCGCGCAGTAGTCCGACTGCGCAGTCTCGCCGCGTCGATTGGCTCCGGGCTCGGATTGTTTCGGTTGTTGAAGCGCCAGCTAAATTCGTTCAGGTAGAGCGGCAGATAATCCTTGCTGACGTGGTGGTAGCTGCCCATCACGCCACGCTTAATCAACGACCAGAACGATTCGATATTGTTGGTGTGAACTTCGCCCCGGACGTACTCGCCGCGCCCGTGGCGCACGGTTTTGTGAGGCATCCCAGCGCGCACGTAGTTGTAAGCTGGATTTTCGTCGGTCGCGACCAGCGAGACTTTATCGCTCACGGTGTTGCGGACGAAGTGCTGTAGAGTGGGCGCGTCCTGAGTCCCGACGACTCGCGCAACGACCATGCCTTTGCGGGCAATCGCGCCGATCACTTCGGTTTTGCCGTACCCATAAGCCTCGCCAGTCTTGCCCGCCAGACCGGGCGAACGCTCACCAAGCCGCTCGCGAACCTGTCGGCTTTTCTTCCCCCAATGCCGGTTGCGGTCCTCGCCGCCGACATGGCTCTCGTCGATTTCGACGATGCCAGTTGACATAACCGTGAGTAGGATAGGGTGTAGAGCGACCGGTTCTGTTAGGTACGGCATTTGCGTATACTCGAATTACCGGAGGGATGAAGCTATGGGCGCATTCATACTCGGGTTGATAATCGGCTGTGGCGGGACGCTGCTTCTTTTCCTCTACGACGAGGGTGAAGTCTTTTTGAAACTGTCCCGTCAGGTAAAACTGGTTGCCGAACGCTACAAACAGCAGCACGGATGAGCGGACCCTCTCTTTCCATTCGACGATAGAAGGCCGCCTCGGGTTCGGCGCGCGAAACCGTCGCCGAAGCCTTGTGGGCTTTTTCTTCGCCACCGTCTTTTTGTGTTCGCTGTGTGCGAGCCTGGTATCGCGCGCGGGCCTGCTCGCGATCGCGTATGCGCAGGACTCAAGCGGCGACGCCGCGCAACTCAGCGACCGCGCCTTTGCCCTGCTGAATTCCCTCAGCGCGTCGCCGGAGGCCTCGAAGGGCAGCAATCCCGCTCTGGGAGCTGTCGCGAGTCTCGCGGGAGACGCGCAGGCGCTGAGCAGCGCGCTCAAGGCCGGCGGTGGATCCGATGCGGGCAGCGCGATGGCGGCCTTGATGCAGGATCGAAGCGCGGTGGACGCGGCCCTGCTGGCCCATCCGGGCGCGATCGACATCACGCAGTGGAACTCGCTCAAACAGGAAGTCGAGAAACTAGCCGCGCAGGTTAAGCCGGTATCGGAGGCCTCCGCTGGTTCGGGCGCGGCCGCGGCCGGCGCGGCGGGCGCGCCTTCTTCCGGTCCGGGTGGATCGTCGCCCGCCGGTGCGGTGTCGTCCGGCGGATCGTCCGCCGAAGGATCATCCGACGTTCCGAAGGTTCATATCGATTCCTACTCGGTGAGCGGCCATACGGTTCGTATCAGAGGATTCTTCGAGGGACTCGCGCTCAACTCCGCCGGTATCTACCAGGGCGACCAACTCGTGCGCGACCTCAAGGTGGACAAGCTCCCCGGCCGGCAGCAGGTCAACTTCGACATCGAGCTGGAGGACGTGCAACCCGGGATGGTGCTTCGGGTGTACGACGGCGCGGGCCTGAGCGCCGAAGCCTCGGTCGCCTCGCGCCTCGGTATCCAGGGGACGGGCGGAGCCAGAGAGGTCGAGCTTGGGCCGCCGTCCGACGTTCCGGTGAGCATCGGCGATGAGCCGCCGTCGGTGGAGGTCAATTCGCCGGACGGGAACGTGGCCGAGATCCCGCCGTCATCGCCGTCGCAGCGCCATGTGGCCCGTCGCGCGCCGCACACCCAGCTTGGCGATCTCCAGGTGAGTATTATCAGCGCCACGTTGGACGATCCCGAGACCCGCCTTTACGACGTGATCGGCCAGATCAACGGCAGCGGCGTGAATCATGCGGGGATCTATGTCGATGGCAATCTCGCCCGGCCCATCGATATCGACCAGGAAGACGCGTTCGCGGCCCAGCCCTTCGACGAAACCTTCCAGATGAACGGACACAACGCCACGGTGCGGGTCTACAACGCGCACGACGAGTATATCGAGCATCCGATCAATCTGGCTGCTGCGGTTCCGGAGATGCCTGGGGGCGAGATTCCCGCCATGCCCGCGATCGTGATGAATCCCAACCCCAATCAGCTCGCCGTGCAGATCACGGCTGTGCGGCAGGTGGCGGCGAATGCGATGGTCATCGCGGGCGTGCTGTCGGGCAAGAACCTTTCGGCGGCCGGCGTGTACCAGAACGGAATCGAGGTGCAGGCTCTGCCGGTGTCGGCAGGTCTGCTGAGCGCGCTCGACTCGAGCTCGTTTCGCCAGGTGAATTTCAACGCGACGGTCAATCCGATCGCGGGCGCGGTCACGGTCCGGGTCTTCGACAACAACGGCCAGTTCGTGGAGCAGCCGCTGATGGTCGCGGGCGTCAATCCGTACGCGATCAATCGTTACGGAGCGGTGAATCCATACGGAGCGGGCGTTAATCCGTACGGAGCGCCGGCCTATCCGCCGCCGCCGTCGACGTCGAGCAGCACGCCGTGGTGGCAGAAGCTTCTGCACTAAAGCGGCTTGCCACGCAGGCGCTCGATCCATACCTTGAGGGCTGAAATCTCACCGAATGGATTTTTACTGACGAATGCAAATTCAAGCGACCCAACTGCGCGCCGGGATGGTCCTGGAGTACAACAAGGAACTGTGGCGCGTGATGACGATCACGCATATCACGCCGGGCAACTGGCGCGGGATGGTGCAAACCAAGCTGCGCAACATCAAGACCGGCTCGCAAACTGAAAACCGGTTCCGCTCCGAAGATCGCGTCGAGCGCGTGGTGCTCAACCAGGTCGAGATGGAGTTCCTCTACCAGGACGGCGACGACTTCCACTTCATGAACACCGAGACCTACGATCAAATCACGCTT
The DNA here is from genome assembly GCA_963749215.1 of uncultured delta proteobacterium. GTDB lineage: Bacteria > Desulfobacterota > Binatia > Binatales > Binataceae > CAVVMA01. The sequence goes on from CAVVMA010000017.1 coordinate 28,867, forward strand.
CCCAAGGATCTGATCGAGGATGTCGCCGGGTTTCTCACGCCCAACCTCAAGGTTCAGGTCGAGTTCCACGAAAACACGCCCCTCAATGTGACTCCGCCCAAGACGGTCGACATGAAGGTCGCGCGGACGGAGCCCGGCGTGAAGACCGCGGCGGTGACCAACACGCTCAAGCCTGCGACGATGGAGACCGGGCTGGTAATCCAGGTGCCGCACTTCGTCTCCGAAGGCGACATTCTGACGATCAAGACCGAGACCCACGAGTACGTCGCGCGCGCCAAATAGGCCCGGGACTCAAAGGCTCGCGCCGAAAAAGCCCGCGCCGATCCGATCGCAGCCGTCGAAACCCGATCCCGCCGCCGGACGGCAGCCCCCGGTATCGCGGCTCGCGCCGCTTAGCTCAGCGTCCAACCTGTACGCGGCTCATACCCAGCCGGGGTTCGAAGCCGTCGCATGGGAAGAAGTCGCCGCGCGGATTCCCGGCGCGAGCGAAGTAGGGCGGCGCGTCGTTCCCGGCCGCGCCGGGATGCTGTTCTTCACCGCGCCCAGGCCTGAGGCGCTCAACACGCTTCGGACCGCCGAGGACATTTTCGCAATCGTGGCGTACCGGCACGGTCTGGGCCTCGACCGATCCGCTCTGGAGGCAATCCGTATAGCGGCACGCGGCGCGTCACATCTGGAGGCCGCGCTCGCTACCCGGGTGCGGCTTCTGCCCGGCAGCCGATCGGGCCGCCGCTTGAGCTTCCGCGTGGTTGCACGCCTGACCGGCGGCGATCACGAGTTCCGGCGAGTCGACTTTCAGCGCGCGGTCGAACGCGGAATCACCGAGTGCGGCGACCGTCGATTGCGGCTGGCCGGCGACGAGGCCGAAGTCGAGTTCTGGGCCACGATGCTCGCGGACGAGTTCGTGCTCGCGATTCGGCTCAGCGACGACCGGATGCGCCATCGCGAGTACAAGGCCGCCCATCGCCCGGCCTCGCTACGCCCCGCGATCGCGGCGGCGATGGGCTTGCTCTCCGACCCGCGCGACGACGATATAGTGCTGGACCCTTTATGCGGCGCCGGTACCGTGCTGATCGAGCGAGCGCAGCTCGGGCGATACCGGCTGCTGCTCGGAGGGGATTCCGATCCCGAGGCGCTCGCCGCTGCGCAGACCAATGTCGGACCACGCTACAAGCCAATCGCGCTCGTGCCATGGGACGCCGCGGAACTTCCGCTTCACGATGCGAGCGTCACGAAGATCGTCACCAACCTGCCATGGGGAATCAGGTCGGGATCGCACGCCGACAACCGGCGGCTCTATCCGCGCCTCGTCGCGGAGTTCGATCGCGTGCTCGCTCCGGACGGCGCGATGGTGCTCCTGACCGCCGAGACGCGCCTGCTACGCGAGTTGCTCGCGCGCAGCCGCTTCAGGGTCACGCGAGTCTTATACGTGACGATCCTGGGCGCCCCCGCCGCCGTCTACGTCTGCCGGGGTAGCATCCGTCGCGTAGTAGCGCGGGCTTCCTTCCCGTAGCGCTCCTTCTTCTGTAGCGCCGGCCTCCGTGCCGGTGCCTTCTCTTTGCCAGCGATTTTCGAAGGCAGGAGAAAATACCGGCACGGAGGCCGGCGCTACGGGAAGACACAGACATAAGGAAGGGGCACACGAAAGGCGCTACGGCGAGAAAGGAAAGCGCAGAGAAGAGGCGCTGCGCAGAAGCTGGAGGGGTCGCGTCAGCCGGTCGCGTGCAGCTTCAGGCCGTCGGCCTGCGAGCGCAGCGGTTCCGGCAGGGGCACGACGCGCGCGTCGGTCCAGTTGGTCTCGAGCCGGTAGAAATCGCGGACCGGCTCGAAAAAGATGTGCGCCACCACGTCGTTGAAGTCGAGTACGATCCAATGGCCGTGCTTGACGCCCTCGACCGATAGCGCGCGGCTTGCTTCGCGGCCCATCCGCTCCTCGATCCCGCGCGCGATGGCCTGGACCTGCACGTCGGAGCGGCCGGTCGCGATCAGAAAGTAGTCGGCGATAGACCCCAGATGCGGCGTCTGCAGGACGACCAGATCGTAAGCCTTCTTTTCCAGCGCCGCCTCGACCGCGGCCATTGCCTTGTCCAGCGAAGTCAACAAAGAGGGCTGCGTCTGATCCGCCATCAATAGAGCTGATGCCGCTCGATATAGTCTGCGACGTCGCCGGGCAGCAGGTAGCGCACGGAACGTCGTTTCTGGATCTTCTGGCGGATAACGGTCGCGGAGATGGGAAAGATAGTCGTGTCTACGAATGAAAGGGTTTGTCCGCTCGGATGCACGTAATGATCGTCCTTATTACTGTAGCCAAAGCGTTTGAGGGCGGCAAGCGAAACCCGCGGCGGCCCCGGTTCGCCCTCGGGCAAGCGCGAATGCACCGCGATGCCGCACAGGCCGGTCAACTCGTCGCAATCCTTCCAGGTCTCGAGCTCGGCGAACTGATCCGACCCCATCATCAGGAGCACCGTCGAGCGGCGCGCGCAACGTGGACAGAAAGTAGCGGACCGTATCCACGGAGTAGGACCGGCCGATGCGGCGCACTTCGACCTCGGAGACCATGAAGTAGCGGTTGCCCTTGGTCGCCAGCCGCGTCATCGCGAGGCGATGCTCCGCCGGGGCGAGATCGCCCTGCGCCTTATGGGGCGGCGACGCCGCCGGCACGAAGTAGACCAGATCGAGCGAGAGCGCCTCGCGCACCTCTTCGGCCGCGCGCAGATGGCCGAAATGGATCGGGTTGAAGCTGCCGCCGAAAATCCCGACCCGCATCGTTCAGTTCCGCACCTGGCCGGTGCCGTGAATCAGGTACTTGTAAGTCGTCAGCTCGCGCAGGCCCATCGGTCCGCGCGCGTGCAGGCGATTGGTCGAGATTCCGGTCTCGGCGCCGAAGCCGAACTCGAAACCGTCGGTAAAGCGCGTCGAAGCGTTGACGTAGACCGTGGCGGAATCGACTTCGCGCTCGAAGCGCGCCGCCGCTGCGCGATCCTCGGTCACGATCGCGTCGGCGAGCTTCGACCCGTGCCGCGCGATGAATGCGATCGCTTCGTCGAGTGAATCGACCACTTTGATCGAAAGCACCAGGTCCTTGTACTCGGCGTCCCAGTCGGAATCGGCCGCGCGATTCATACCCGGCACGATCGCGCAGGCGCGGGGACATCCGCGCAGCTCGACTCCGGCGCGCTTCAGGCGCGCCGCGATTCGCGGCAGGAATTTTTCCGCGACCGATTCGTGCACCAGCAGATTCTCCATCGCGTTGCATACCGAGGGGCGGCTGCACTTCGCGTTGAAGCAGATCTCCTCCGCCATCTCCAGATTGGCCGCCCGGTCGACGTAGGTTTGGCAGATTCCCTCGAAATGAGGCATCAGAGGCACCGCCGAGTCCGCCAGCGCTTCCTTGAGCGCCTTGCCGCCGCGCGGGATGATCAGGTCTACCGCTTCGGGATGGCTCTTCAGCACGCGGATCACGTCGCGGTCGGGATTGTTCACGAACATCACCGCATCCGGCGTAAGCCCGGTTCGCTCCAGCGCGCGCTTGATCAGCGCGGCCAGAACCCCGTTGGTCTGGAGCGCCTCCTTGCCGCCGCGCAATACCACCGCGTTGCCCGATTTGACCATCAGCGCGCCCGCGTCGACGGTGACGTTGGGCCGCGACTCGTAGATGATCGCGATTACGCCGATCGGCACGCGGACCTGCGAAATCTCAAGCCCGTTGGGGCGCTGCCATCGCGCGATCACCTCGCCGACCGGATCGGGCAGCCGGGCGACTTCTTCGGCCCCGCGCGCCATCGCCTCGATTCGATCGTCGTTTAACGTCAGCCGATCGAGCATCGCGGAGGTCATCCCGGCGGCGCGTGCGCGATCGAGATCGGCGCGATTGGCGGCGATTATTTCGGCGCGCGACTGGCGCAGCAAGCGCGCCAGCTCGTCCAGCGCGCGGTTCTTGTCTTCAGCCGGGCAGAGCGCGAGCGGCACCGCGGCGGCGCGCGTGCTTTTCAGGGCTGCGAGGATTTCTGCTTCCAGCAACATGCCGGGCCTTCAGGCCAAATCTTCGAGCAGGACGAAATTGTCGCGATGGACGATTTCGTCGGCCACCTTGTAACCGAGCACCTTGGGAATCTCGTAGGAGTGCCGGCCCCTAACCTTTAGCACATCGGAGGACGGGTAATTTACCAGTCCGCGGCCGAATTCGACGCCGTCGTGGTCGAGCAGGCTCACGCAGTCGCCGCTGGCGAATTCGCCTTGCACGCCGCGGATTCCCGAGGCGAGCAGGCTCTTGCCCTTGGCGCGCAGGGCCTCGGCCGCGCCGCGATCGAGCTCGAGCGCGCCCGCGGGCCGCAGCGCGAATGCGATCCAGTGCTTGCGGCCCTTCATCCGGGCGCGGCCCGGCAGAATCAACGTGCCGCACTCGCGCTCGGGGTCGAGCGCGGCGCGCAGAACACCGGGCTCGCGGCCGGACGCGATCATCACCGGAATTCCCGCGCTGGCGGCCTGCCGCGCCGCCTTGAGCTTGGTCGCCATCCCGCCGCTGCCCAGCGGGCCTGCGCTCTCGGCCACCAGACCGCGCATCTCGGCCTCGGGGTCGGCGATCAGCGGGATCAGCCGCGCGTCGGAGCGCTTGCGCGGGTCGCCGGTGAGCACGCCGGGCACGTCGCTCAGGATCACCAGCAGGTCGGCCTGCGTGAGCGTTGCGACCAGCGAGGAGAGCACGTCGTTGTCGCCGAGCCGGATTTCCTCGACCGCCACGGTGTCGTTTTCGTTGACGATCGGAATCACGCCCGCGCCGAGCAGCGTCTCGATAGTCTGGCGCGCGTTGAGGCGGCGTTTGCGCTCCGCCAGGTCCTGATGGGTCAGCAGGATCTGCGCGACGATCCGTCCGTGCGCCGCGAAATGTTTCGAGTAGGCCGCCATCAGCTCGATCTGCCCGACGGCAGCCTCGGCCTGTCGGGCCGCGATCGACCCGCCGCGTTTGGCGAGCGAGAGCCGCGCGCGCCCGGCCGCAACCGCGCCCGACGTTACCAGCACGACTTCGCGCCCGTCGCGGACGAGCGAATCGACCTCAAGCGCGAGCTGCTCGATCACGTCGGCGCACAGCCCGCCGGTGTCGGAGATCACGGCGCTGCCGACCTTGACGACCAGGCGGCGAACTTTGGCGATCGCCTCGCGCTTGTAAAGGAGTTGCGACATCAGGCCTGCCGATCGATCGCGCGCAGATGTTGCGCGATTGCGGCCGTCAGCGGGGCGAGGCCCTCGTGGCGATGCGCCGAGATCGCGAAGACTTCCATCCCGGCATGGGCGCGCATCGCGCGCGCGGCCGATTCGGCCTGCTCCTGCGACACGAGGTCCATTTTGTTCAGCGCGACCATCGAGGGGCGCTTGAGCACCGCCGCGTCGAAGGCTTCGATCTCGCCGCGCACGGTGTCGAAATCGCACTCGGGCTCGGCCGTGAGATCGATCACGAAGACCAGCACGCGCGTGCGCGACAGATGGCGCAGGAAGCGGACGCCGAGGCCGTGGCCGAGATGCGCTCCTTCGATCAATCCCGGAATGTCCGCGATGGAAAAGCTTTCCTCGTCCGAGACGAACACTCGTCCGATATTGGGCGTCAGCGTCGTGAAAGGATAGGAGGCGATTTTGGGGTGCGCGGCGCTCAGCGCGGCGAGCAGCGTCGACTTGCCGGCGTTGGGCAGTCCGATCAGGCCGGCCTCTGCGACCAGCCTGAGCTCCAGGCGCGCCCATCGCTGCTCGCCGGCGCCGCCGGGAGTCGCGATACGCGGGGCACGCCGCGTCGAGGTGGCGAAATGGATATTGCCGCGGCCGCCCGCGCCGCCGTGCGCGATCACTGCGCGCTGGCCCGGCGTCACCAGGTCGGCGAGCATCGCGCCGTCGTTGTCCTCGTCGAAGACCATCGTGCCGGCGGGCACCTTGACCAGCAGATCGTCGCCGGCGTGGCCGTTCTGATCCTTGCCGCGGCCGGACTCGCCGTCGCGCGCGACCAGCCGCGGCTGGTACTTGAAGTCAAGCAAAGTTGACATCCCCTCGTTGACTTCGAAGATCACGTCGCCGCCGCGCCCGCCGTCGCCGCCGGCGGGTCCGCCGAACGGCCGGTACTTTTCGCGCAGGAACGCGACCGCGCCGTCGCCGCCCTTGCCGGCGCGCACAAAGACCCGGGCTTCGTCTATGAACCGCATCGTCTCGACGTGATTATAGCGGGTTGGCCGTCCGCTTTGAGCGGTACTCCGAGGAGATCTCAGGCTACCCTCACCCGGCGCGTGGCGAGCTGACGCTCGCACGCGCCGACCTCTCCCGGGTCAGGGAGAGGTGAAGACGGGCGGCGCGATCCGGGCCTCTCCCAGACCAGGGAGAGGCGGCGCGGCTTCCGAGCCGCGCGGTGAGGGTATCTTCGGCCCCGCCCAGCTACAGACACAACTCCGCGAGCACGCGGATCGCCTCTATCTGGCTCGTCCCGATCAGCAGGGTCTGGATCGGCGACGACTTCCACGCCTGGAGCCGTTCGGCGATTCGCTCGCGAGGCCCCAGCAGCGCGACCTCGTCGACCAGCTTGTCGGGGACCATCGCCATCGCCTCGCCCTTGTTGCCGCTCAGGTAGAGGTCCTGGATTTTTACCGCGGCTTCCTCGTATCCGAGCCGGCGGGTGTAATCGTTGTAGAAATTCTTGCTCCGCGCGCCCATCCCGCCGATATACAGCGCGAGCATCCCCTTCACCGGCATCCGGCACTTGTCGAGATCGTTGCCGACGATACAGGTGACGAACGGCGCCACGTCGAATTTACCGGCCTTGCCGCTCACCCCGGACTTGGCGAAGCCGGCTTCGAGCTGCGGCCGGTAGAGATCGTATCGCTCGGGGCTCATCCAGACCGGAATCAGCCCGTCTGCGATCTCGGCGCTGAGCGCGATTCCCTTGGGGCTTATCGACGCGGTGTAGATCGGCATGTCGGCGCGGCCGTGCAGGATACTCTTGAGCGGTTTGCCGAGTCCGGTCGCGCCCGGCCCGACGTACGGGATGTTGTACTCCTCGCCATGATGCTCGACCGGCGCCTGGCGCGCCAGAATCTTGCGGACGATCTGGATATACTCGCGGGTGCGCTGGAGCGGCTTGCCGTACGGCATCCCGTGCCATCCTTCGACCACCTGCGGACCCGACGGGCCGATTCCCAGCATGAAGCGGCCGCCCGAGAGCGCATCCATCGTCATCGCGGTCATCGCAGTCATCGCGGGGGTCCGCGCCGGCATCTGCATGATCGCGGTGCCGAGGCGAATCTTGCTGGTTCTGGCGCCGATCCAGGCCAGCGGCGAGATCGCGTCGGAACCGTAGGCTTCGGCGGTCCACACCGAGTCGAAGCCGAGCCGTTCCGCTTCCAGAATCGGTTCGAGGTTCAGCGACATCACTCCGCCCGAGTATCCGGCGTTCAATCCAAGCCGCATATGGTTTCCTCCCGCACAGGGTTTTTCTAATGATTGCGAAAGCGGTGGCCCGAAAATCAAAAGGCCCCACGGTTTCCCGTGGGGCCTTTATACGTCCACTTCGAACCGCAAGCTACTGAGCCGGAGCAGGGGCGCCGTCCGCCGCCGGCTTCGGCTCGACGCTCACGACCTTGCGGTCGCCGCGGGTCTGGTAATTCGAAACGCCGTCGATTTTCGCGTAGATCGTGAAGTCGCGGCCCATCCCGACGTTGCGTCCCGGATGGATTCGCGTGCCGCACTGGCGCACCAGAATATTGCCGGCCCTGACCGGCTGTCCGCTGTAGATTTTTATCCCGCGCCGCTGCCCCGGGCTGTCGCGCCCGTTGCGCGTGGATCCTTGTCCCTTCTTATGCGCCACGGCTGGTCTCCCCGAGGGCTACGCCCCCGCCTGGATCTGCTCGATCTTGAGCAGCGTCAATTCCTGGCGATGGCCCCGCTTGCGGCGGTAGTTCTTGCGGCGCTTCTTCTTGAACACGATCACCTTGGTCGCGCGCGGCTGCTGCACGATTTTCGCGACCACCGAGGCGCCGGCGACGATCGGCTTGCCGACGTGTGCGGTTCCGTTGCCGCCGATCGCGAGAACCTCGGCCAACGAAACCTGCGAGCCGACCTCGCCCTCGAGCCGCTCGACGGCGACCTGGTCGCCGACCGCGACCCGATATTGCTTTCCGCCTGTTCTGACGATTGCAAACATGACCAAACCAGAACCTTCTTAACTATCGGACGGCCCGATTGCTGTCAACGCAGTCGGCGACGGTCCGGTTGCGCGACCGGCCTATCCTCGAAGGCCGCTCGTGGCCCATCTGGCAGGCCTATCTTGACAGACGTCTAATTAGAGGGCTATCAAAGTAGTAACGCCCGCGCGCTTCGAAGCGATGGAACAAGCCGAAAACCTGCTCGCGTTCTTCAAGGCGATGGCGGATTCAAGCCGCCTCAAGATGGTCGGCTTGCTCGCCGGCGGCGAGCGCAACGTCCGCGAGCTGGCGATGCTGCTTGAGCTCAAGGAGCCGACTGTATCGCATCACCTGGCGATCCTCCGTGAGCAGGGGCTGGTCCGGTTGCGCGCCGACGGCAACACTCACTGGTACCGCCTCAATCACGACGCGCTGAAGACGCTCAAGCGCGCGGTCTTCAGCGACGACGGACTCGCATCGCTGGCCGATCGGGTCGAGCGCCAAAGCTCCGATCGGGGCCGGACCTACGATCAGAAGGTGCTCGGCAACTTCCTGGACGGCGAACGCCTGATCGAGATTCCCGTCAGCCTCAAGAAACGGATGGTGATCCTGCGATGGCTGGCGGAGCGATTCAGGCCCGATACGACATATTCCGAAGCCGATGTGAACCGGTCATCAAGCGCCATCATGGCGACTGCGCCACGCTGCGCCGCGAGCTGATCGGCTGCCGGATGCTCTCCCGCGAGCGCGGACTTTACCGCCGCCTGCCGGAGGCGGAGTGGCGAAGATATTGAGAACCTAACCCCTGTCCCCTTCCCGAGACGGGAAGGGGGAACCTGTTGCGGGCGTGGCGGGCTCCCCTCTCCGTTTCGGAGAGGGGCCGGGGGTGAGGTTCCGTCAAGTCACGGCGTCGAGAAGGTAACGATGCCGGCCAGCCAGAGCAGGACGTTTCCATTGGCGTCGCCGCTGAAGGTCAGTCTTCCGGTTCCCGAGCCGCCGGCGCCCCGGCCTGCGTTGCCGTTGAGCAGCGCGTAAATCCCGCCCGACCCGCCGGTCACGACGAAGCTCCCGTCCACGGTAATCGGGCCGACGTTGGGGGCCGCGGGCGCTGCGCCAACGTCACAGAAGTCGCCGACCATCGCGAGAACGATCGAGCCGGTGGTGCCGAACTTGACCGTCATCATGCCGCTCTCAGGCGCGCAGATGCCGCCGCTGCCGTTGTTGCCGATGTACGGGGCGTTGAACACGTCGATGGTCGCGGTGAAAGTAGCGGTCCCGGTCGGCGAGCCGGTGGCTGTTCCGCTCAGCGCGTAGCAAATGTCGCCGGCCGGGCAGGGGCTGGTCACCGCGGTCTGGAATCCGATCCCCGCGCCTACGAGCGAAAACGGCTGGACCAGAATCTTGGGTCTGGGAGTCGGAGTGGGAGTTGCCGTGACCGCAATCGCGCTGCCCGCGGCGATGAAGATCGCGATTGTCGGAAGAAGCGCGATCGAAACGACCGCTATCCATGCCGCCCCGAGTCTGGAATGACATTCGGAAACAGGTCCGCTGGTCGCCATGATGAGACCTCCTGCTCACTTTGTTCTTTGAGGCCCCGGCGTGAAGTTCGACCCCGGCTCCGGCGGAAGTTTGCATCATCGGGGTAGCCGACAACGCCGAAGGATTGAGGGGCGCGCCTTGGCGATTATGCGATTCCTCCGGTGGCACGATGTCAACCGATAAACTCGGAAAATTCCTCTCTTACGGAATCGATCAAATGTGCTACGGTCTGGCGGATTGCCTGCGAGGATGCCGGGCGGCGTTCCCGCGACGGTCGTCTTGATGGCCGGGACGATGCGATGACAAGAATTTTCGCTGCTGCGACTACGGCGCTGGTGGTCCTGATGGCTGCCACTGTGGGATGGCCGCAGGCAAGCGCGCCTGCGATCAACTCTGTATCGCCCGGTACACTCTACTATGGTCCGTCGGCGCTGCCGGTGGGTTTCACGGTGACGGGATCGGGATTCGTCAACGGTTCGCAGATCCTGTTCAACGGCACGGCGCTGCATACTTCGTTTCAATCCGCTACCCAGGTCGCCGCCAGCCTCAAGCTTACGCCAGTGATCGGCAACGTAGCCCTGGTCGTAGTTACCAATCCGGGTGGCGCGGCGTCGGCGCCGTACGAGATCGCGCTGGCCGTCAATCAGCCGGCGGTGGCCTATCCGGCGGCGTTCAGATTTCTCGAGCAGGCCACCTGGGGGCCCCAGGGGCAGGACCTGATCAGCCTTCAGCAGCAGGGCTTCAAGCCGTGGCTGAACGCGCAGCACACAGCGCAGGAGTCGGACTTTCCCAAGCCGCCGACGGGCGCGCCCGCTGACTTCGCGCAATCCACCTTCATGTACAACGCGATCAACGGGCCCGACCAGCTTCGCCAGCGAGTCTCATTCGCGCTCGGACAGATCATGGTGATCTCGGAGGACAAAGTCCCGCTCGCCGGGATGATGCCGTACTGCAACTGCTCCAGGACAACGCCTTCGGCAACTATCGCACCCTGATGCAGGCGGTAACGCTCAGCCCGAGCATGGGCCATTACCTCGACATGGCGGACAACCAGAAGCCGAATCCGTCGAAGGGAACGCTGCCCAACGAAAATTACGCTCGCGAGTTCATGCAGCTTTTCACTATCGGCACGGTGAAGTTGAATCAGGACGCCACACCCACGCTCGATTCCCATGGCAATACGATTCCGCTCTACGGCGAGAGCGACATTCAGAACCTCGCCCGCGTGTTCACCGGATGGACCTATCCGCCGACGCCGGGCGCCGCGAAGACCCTGGCGAATCCGCCGTACTTTATCGGGTCGATGGTTCCGCTCGAGATCATTCACGACGCCAATGCCAAGACCTTCCTCGGCAAGACGCTCCCGGCCGGCCAGACCGCGCCGAACGATCTCTCCAAGGCGCTCGATATCGTCTTCAATCATCCCAACGTCGGACCGTTCGTGTCGTTGCGCCTGATCCAGCATCTGGTGACCAGCAATCCGAGCCCGGCGTACGTGAAGCGGATCGCGTCAGTGTTCGCCAACAACGGCAGCGGCACGCGTGGCGATCTATGGGCGGTCACGAACGCGATCCTGAGCGATCCCGAAGCCCGCCAGGGCGACATCGCCGCCAATGCGATCGCGACCGGCGGCCATCTGCGCGAGCCGGTGCTCTTTGCGACCTCGATGCTGCGGGAGCTGGGCGCGTCGGTTGGCTCCACCAATCAGCTCGCCGAGAAGATCGCGCCGATGGGGCAGACGCTGCTCATCCCGCCGAGCGTGTTCAACTACTATTCGCCGTTCTCCCGGATTCCCGGCGGCGCGGCGGCCGGACCGGAGTTCCAGATCTTCAGCACCGGGACTGCTCTGCTGCGCGCCAACCTGGTCGCCGAAGTGCTGCTATCGAAGCTCGGCGCCGGCACCACGGTGGACCCGACACCGTTCGTGCAGTTGGCCGCCGATCCGGCCGCGCTGATGGACGCGGTCAACAACGCGTTCATGGGCGGCCAGATGCCGGCGGCTGTGCGCAGCACGATCATGACCGCGATGGCCTCCGCCAGCGATCCGGCCACGATCGCTTACGACGCGGTCTATCTGACCGCCAGTTCCGGACTGTATCAGGTGGAGCAATGAGAGATCGGTTCGCGGCGCGGGACCGCAAAAAGATCCCGGCCCACAGCGGTGTGACGATTATTTCGCGCCGGCGGTTTATCCGGCTTGGATGCTGCACGGCGGCGACGCTCAGCGCGATCGCCACGATGAACCGGTTTGGCCTGATGAGCGCGCTGGCTCAGAGCGCGCCGGGCTATCAGGCGCTGGTCTGCATCTTTCTGTTCGGCGGGAACGACAGCAACAACCTGATCGTGCCGCTCGATTCGCGTTACCAGCAGTACCAGCAGATCCGCGGCAACCTTGCGATCGCCGAGGCGTCGCTACTGCCGGTTACGACCTCGCAAAATGTCCCGTACGGGTTCCATCCCGAGCTTCCCGAGATTCAGCAGCTCTACAACAACAAGGTCGCGGCGGTGGTCGCAAACGTGGGCATCCTCATTCAGCCGACCACGCGCGATCAGTATTCGCAGTCGAGCGTGCCGGTCCCGACCTCGCTGTTCTCGCACGCCGATCAGCAGATCCAATGGCAGAGCGCGATCGCGAACACCGGCCAGGCCACCACCGGATGGGGCGGCAGGACCGCGGATGTTTTGCGGAGCAGCGTGGGCTCGAGCTTTCCGATCGCGCTGTCGGCCGCGGGCAACAGCTTGTTCGCGACCGGCAAGCAGACCAGCCCGGCGGTGGTCGTTCCGGGCGCTCCGTTGGGGATAGCCGGAATTTCGGGCTCGGCCTCGGCGCTAGCGCGCGGCACGGCGTTGCAGCAGCTCCTCAGCTTCGACTCCGGATTTCAGCTCGTGCAGGCCGCGAACGGGGTCATATCAAGCGGGATCGCGATCGACGCGGCGCTGAGCGCGGCGACGGCGGGCGCGCCGGCGCTGCAGACTACATTTCCGGCCACTTCTCTGGGCTCACAGCTCCAGCAGATTGCGCAGATTATCCAGGTCCGGTCGCAGTTCGGCGTGACGCGCCAGATCTTTTTCGTATCGCTGGGCTCTTTCGATACTCATAGCGCTCAACTCGACCACCAGAATGCGTTGTTTCCAGAAGTGAGCCAGGCGATCGACGCGTTCTACAACGCCACCGTCGAGATGGGCGTGCAGAACCAGGTGACGACCTTCACCGCTTCGGACTTCGGCCGGACGTTTCAGCCCAATTCGACCAACGGCAGCGACCACGCCTGGGGAAGCCATCAACTGGTCGTCGGCGGCAGCGTCAAAGGCGGCGACCTGTACGGGCAATTCCCGACGCTTCAGCTCAGCGGACCGGACGACGCGATCGATCGCGGCGTCTGGATCCCGAGCACCGCTATCGATCAGTACGGCGCGACGCTGGCGAGCTGGTTCGGCGTCGGCGCGTCGGACCTCGGCAGCGTTTTCGTGAACCTCGCCAACTTTTCCACCACCGACCTCGGCTTCATGACGAGCTGACGGCCGCAGCGACCTGCGCAGAGTAGCGGTCTCGCTCTCGGCTCAGGGTTGCGCTATCCACATGTCCCGGTTGAGGCGATGGACTCCTGAGAGCGCGACCGCCGACGGCGAGCGCCTGCTCGTGTCGCGGGCCCTGCGCGGACTCGCCGACGGCGCCGTGAGCGTCCTGCTGCCCGGCTATCTGACCGCGATTGGGTTCACTTCCACGCAAGTCGGCGCGATCGTTTTCGGAACGCTGTCGGGCTCGGCAGCGCTGGCGCTGTGGGTCGGCCTCGCCAGTCATCGCATTGGGAGGCGGCGCGTGCTGCTGGCGGCGAGCGTCCTGATGGTCGCCACCGGGATCGGGTTCGGCTGCCTCACGAGCTTCTGGGCGCTGTTCGTGGTGGCGGCCGTTGGCACCCTCAATCCGTCGGCGGGCGACGTGAGCCTGTTTCTGCCGATCGAACAGGCGGCGCTGGCCGGGACCGTCGCGATGCGCGATCTGACCGGGATGTTCGCGCTCTACAACGTTGCGGGCGCTTTCGCGGGCGCGATCGGCGCTCTGCTTAGCGGCGTGCCGGTAGCAATCGCGGCCCGTTATGGATTGAGCCAGACGGCCGCGATGCGCTCGGGGTTCTTCGCGTATTCAGCGATCGGCGTGCTGGCCGCGATGGTTTACCGGTCGATTTCAGCCGCGGTGGAAACCGGCGCGGCCGCGCCCCGGAGCGCGCCGCTGACCAAGTCTCGCGGCGTGGTGCTGCGGCTCTCCGCGCTCTTCAGCCTGGATTCGTTCGGCGGCGGCTTCGTTATCCAGTCGCTGCTGGCGCTCTGGCTGTTCCGGCGATTTCATTTTTCGATCGAGACTGCCGGCTCGTTTTTTTTCGTGGCCGGTCTGCTGGGATCGCTTTCGCAGTTCGTTTCCCCGCGCGTGGCGGCGCGAATCGGCCGAATCAACACGATGATCTACACCCATCTGCCGGCCAACGCGTTTCTCATTCTTGCGGCGCTGATGCCGAACGCCACGCTCGCGATCGCGTGCCTGCTGCTGCGCGCCTCGATGTCGAGCATGGACATCCCGGCGCGCCAATCGTACGTGATGGCGGTGGTGCCACCGGAGGAGCGCGCGGCGGCGGCGAGCGTGACCAACGTGCCGCGCAGCCTTGCCAGCGCGTTCGCGCCGCTGCCTGCGGGCATGATGCTCGATTACTCGACGTTCGGCTGGCCGCTGGTCTTCGCCGGCGGGTTGAAGGTGCTTTACGATCTCCTGCTCCTGATCCAGTTCCGCTCGCTCCGCATCCCCGAGGAGCAGCAGGACTGAGTTACGAGTGATCGCCAGGAGATGCGGGAAAGAAGAATCCGCGCTATAGTTCGGACAGGAATTTATATCGCCCCGGGCGGAAAGATGACGAAACCTGCCAATTCATTATGGGTTGTTGAAATAGGATACGCAAAACGCTAATTCCGGATGAGAGCTATGACAATGCTACGAGTTGGTTTCTCGCGGCTCGCGTTTCTTCGAGTGGGCCCTGTGGCTATAGTCGCGGCGCTCTGTCTGACCTGGACGGTTCCGTCGTCCGCCGGATACAACGACAACCTCCTGCTCAATCCGGATTTGAGAGAAGGAACGGACGGCACGCCCGATTACTGGCGTCCCGGGGCATACCTCCAGTGCAACTCCGAGCTTACCTGGAATTTGGACCAATGGCCGGGGCAACTGGAAATATCGAACGCACAACCCAACGATGCGGGATGGGGCTACTCCTTTCACCTCGACCCGGGCTGGTACCATTTCACCGCCAGCATCAAGACCAAGAACGTCCCCGATACTGCTAATACTGCCGGAGCCGCGCTCTGCGTGATGGAAAGCGCGCCGGGGAATTTCGATCGTCGAGGGACCGCTGGATTCGGCAATCCGCCCAGTCCATGTTCGCGGCAGGTGAGTGGCACAACCGACTGGCAGGCGGTCGGGATTTATGTGAAAGCGGGCGAGAGCGGCGCCGACGGTGCGCTCGAGTGCCGGCTGGGCGGGTACTCGGCGACTAACACCGGCGAGGCCGTCTGCAAGGACTTCAGCGCGGTTGAGGTCGACGGGCCGAGTCCGGACGACAGCGATCCGGTGCTTGACATGGACGTGCAAAGCGACCTGACGCCGGCCCAGCCGTAGCTTTCCGCCCTCGGCGTTCGAAGCGCCGATTCACTTCCCGCGCGCTATCGGCAGCGCGATCTCCGCTTCGCGTCATTCGACTTCGAGATCAGGAGTTTCATAAGATAAGCAGGCGAGGCGCACACCATGAATATCCAGCATCTGCCGGCATCGGCTTCAGGCGACCAGGTCGCCGCGGCTCTGGACCAGGATGGCGTCGCGGTAGTCGACTATGCCGTCCGCCCGGAGTTTATGGATGAAGTTGCGGATGAGTTGCGCTCCTGGATGGAGGCGACTCCGGCGGGCCGCGACGAGTTCAGCGGCCTGCGCACGCGCCGAACCGGCGGATTAATCGGGCGCTCGCCGAAGTGCCGCGACCTCGTCGCGCATCCACTGGTTTTGGCGACGGTCGGAAAAGTTTTGGGACACGCGGCCAGCTTCCAGTTGCAGCTCACCCAGGTGATCGCGATTGGGCCGGACGAGCCGATGCAGCTGATTCATCGCGACCAGTGGGCATTCGATTTCTTCCCGTTTCCGAAAGGCTACGAGGTCGAATGCAATACGATCTGGGCGATGACCGACTTCACGGCCGAAAACGGCGCAACGCGCGTCATCCCGGGGAGCCATCGCTACGACGACAAGTTGCGATTCACCGAGCAAGACACCGTGCCGGCCGAGATGGCGAAGGGATCGCTCCTGCTCTACACCGGCAGCCTCTATCACGGCGCGGGCGCGAACCGCTCCAGCGCAACGCGGGCCGGGATCAACATCACGTACAACGTCTCGTGGCTCAGGCAGGAGGAGAACCAGTACCTGTCGGTGCCGCTCGACATCGCGCGCACCCTGCCGGTCGAATTGCTGCGCCTGATGGGATATCGGCTCGGCGCCTACTCGCTGGGATATGTCGATGACCTGCGCGACCCGCTGCATGTGGTGCGGCCCGATCTGGCCGATCGAGCCGGCGCCCAGGCTCTGGGGCAAAGCGCCGAGGCTGAAAGGGCGGGCCGCCAGATGGAGAAAGGCTGAGCCACCGGCAGGCTGTGGAAAATGATTTCCGGCCGCTCAGTCGCGAGCCGCGGCCTGCGGCTCGGCGGTCTGCGATCCAGGGGCGCCGCTGCGCTGCTTCCTGCGCAACTGGGTCCTGAGGATGCGGTTGCGCATCCGGATCGATTTAGGCGTGACTTCAACCAGTTCCTCTTCGTCGATCCATTCCAGGGCCAGGTCCAGCGTCATGACCTTGTGCGGTTCCAGGCGGATCGCCTCGTCATGGCCGGAAGCGCGCATGTTGGTGAGCTTCTTCTCGCGGCAGACGTTGACCGGCAGATTGGTTTCGCGCGAATACTCACCGACTATCATCCCTTCGTAGACCGGTTCGCCGGCGCCGATGAACAGTCGCCCGCGCTCCTGTAGATGGTACAGCGCGTAGGCGCTGGCTTCGCCCTCGCGGTCGGAGATCATTGCTCCGTTGATCCGCGACTGAATCGGGCCGGTCCACGGCGCATAGCCATTGAATAGCGAATGCATGATTCCGGTGCCGCGTGTCTCGGTAAGAAAAAAGCCTCGAAAGCCGATCAGCCCGCGCGCCGGGATATCGTACTCCAGGCGCGCGCGTCCGGTTGCGTGGGTCACCATGTTGCGCATCCGGCCTTTGCGCGGCGACAACAATTGCGTGACTATTCCGATGTACTCGCCGGGGATGTCGATCATTACCAGTTCCATCGGCTCTTCGAGCACGCCGTCGGCCTTGCGGGTCACGACCGTAGGCTTGGAGACCTGAAGCTCGTAGCCTTCGCGGCGCATCGTCTCGACGATCACGGCCAACTGAAGTTCGCCGCGGGCTGCGACCCGCCACGAATCGACCCCGGACTCCTCGACCCGGATGCTGACGTTGCGCAGGGCCTCATAGTCTATTCGCTCGCGCAGCTTGCGCGACGTGACGTACTCACCCTCGCGTCCTGCCCATGGCGCATTGTTGACCGAAAAGGTCATCACGACGGTGGGCTGGTCGATTCGGATCGGGGGCAGCGGGCGCGGATTTTCGAGGTCCGAGATCGTCTCGCCGATCGCGATATCCTCCACCCCGGCGATCGCCACGATGTCGCCCGCTTCCGCGCGCTCCTGCTCGATTCGCTTGAGCCCGAGCCATCCGTAAATGTGCTCGACCTTGCAGGCGCGCGGGTCCCCGATTCCGCAGCGCGAATAGGTTTCACCCGCGACGATGACGCCTGCGATCACGCGTCCGATCGCGAGGCGGCCGACATAATCGCTGTAGTCGAGATTGTTGGCCTGGAACTGCAATGGGGCGTCGCGATCCGCGATCGGGCCGGGCAGATGCTCCTTGATAGCCTTGAACAGCGGCTCGAGGGTGCCCTCGGCGTCCTCGGCTTTCGCCGTTGCTACGCCTCTGCGCGCATTTGTATAGAGGACCGGAAAATCGAGCTGGTCCTCCCCCGCGTCGAGTTCTATGAACAGGTCATAGACCTCATCCAGCACCTCCGCCGGGCGGGCATCGGCCCGGTCTATCTTGTTTATGCACAGGATGGCCGGGAGCTTGGATTCCAGTGCCTTCTTGAGGACAAAACGGGTCTGGGGGAGGGGTCCTTCGCAGGCGTCGACCAGCAGCAGAACCCCGTCCACCATCGAGAGGGTTCTCTCGACTTCGCCGCCGAAGTCCGAATGGCCGGGAGTGTCCACTATATTGATGCGGGTGGCGCCCCATCTGATCGAGGTGTTTTTGGCGAGGATCGTGATGCCGCGCTCGCGCTCGAGTGCGAAGGAGTCGAGCACGCGCTCCATCACCTGTTCGTTGGCGCGGAACACGCCGGACTGTCGCAGCATCGCGTCGACCAGCGTAGTCTTGCCATGGTCGACGTGCGCGATGATCGCGAGGTTGCGTATGTCGTCTCTTCGCATCGTTCAAACACGTGCGCGGCGCGAGCCGCAAAGGCGCTCCGCCGCGCGTCATGCAGTCTACCCGCCATCGGACAGGGTGTAAACGCAGGTCGCGGGAGGAGCGCTTGGAGGGTCCGGACCGGCGATCGGGCGCGATCGGTTTGCTCCAACGGAGAGTAGGCTAAAATGACTCACGCAGAGGCCTGTAATCGAGCCCGGCCGGGCCGGGATTGCGGCCCGTGCCGATCGTTTCGGGTACGCGACCGGCGGCCGCAACGCGGTGCCATGCGGCCGGAATCGAATCGTCTTGCGGTGACCGCCGGCGGGCCGATCGGGCCGTGCTGCACAAGCTCGCCTGTCCCGCGACTGGCGCCCGCAGCGCGTCGCCGAGCCGCGTGGGCCGGCCTGAAGCCTGGCGGCGGATCACCTGATTGTAGGTAATCTTGACTACTTGTGATATCTCGTACAAACCAGTAGGATGGCTTGCGATGAGCGGAAGCGAAGCGGCGAAACCGGTCGCGACGGCGAGCCGCCGATGCGTTCGGGAAGGGTGGTCTGGAACACGCCGCTTCCTGAGTCGGGGGTTATCGAGGCCGGCTGGAGAGGCCGGTACTGCCCCCACCGTCTGCTGCCGGCGGCGGGGAGGCCCGGCCGCCCGGAGCGTAACGACCGCCACCCGGATGCAGGCCGAATCGACCGTGTTGAGTCGATGGGAAGCAGGTCGCATTTGGCTTGACGTGCCGCACGTAGAAGTGGTACATACGCGGTCGCAAGTCATTAAATTTGGCCCTATGCCTTTGGTGAGGAGAAAAGCGACGCCCTTAGACCGTCGCGAAGTCGTTCAGGGAAGGATAAAGTCCGGGGAAGGCAGGCGGTATGTTCGCGAGGCTCGGTTTCCTGCGGCTTCAATGGCGTCTCTTGGTGGGAGGTCGGAAGGAGGGTTATCGGCATGAGATGAAAGCGGCAGATGCGCGAGATCTCGCGAGATCCAGTGTTTTGGCCAGGTATCTAAAAGTCACGGAGGAATTCGGAATGCTTGCAGGAAAGAGAGTCCATAAAGAAATCATCTTGGCGATGGTCACGGCGGTCCTGTTGATAGCCGCGACTTCGCGGACCGCGCGCGCGGAGGGAACCTGTGAGTCAGGACTCTGCTACGACGTGGAATACGTCAATTACTTCAGTAATGCGGTGGACGGCAACGGCCGGGGCTACGTCCGCATCACGGACCCCCTGGAAGTCAACAGCTCGGCTCATCAGCCGGAAGCAATCTGCGCGATGATCTACGTGTTCGACGTGCAGCAGGGCATGCAGGAGTGCTGCGGGTGCCCGATCACCCGAGACGGCCTGCTGACGCTCAGTTACGGCATCGTGGGTCCGGTCAAGGCCCTGAACGGCGACCTGAACAGCAATCCCCTGAGTGTAACCGGGCAGTTCTTCTTCGACAACTCGGGATATATGCAGGACGGCGTGATCCGGATTCTTTCCACGGAAACCAACGCCTCGACGAGTACCCAGAGCAGTGATGCTACTTCAGCCCAGGCCTATGACGATGCGGCAGGCACTGACGAATATCTCTTCCCCGGCGTCGGCTGCAATCGGTTCCTGCCGGCTTCGAGCGACAATTGCTGCGATCCTACGGGCGGCATATTGAGTGCAGGCGCTTCATCGAGCAGCTCTGACCCTGATCACCACCGTGCGCGCCTGGGCCGACCATATCCAGAACGACGGGAACACCAACACCGAATTCGAAGAGAATCCGATCAGTCCGGGCGATGCCGACAACCTCGCCGGCATTTGCGCCCAAACCATCTCGTCCGGAAATGGTAGCTGCACTTGCGGCAACGAATTCGCCGCTGAGAACACTGGCGGAGAATGAGGAACATGGCGGCTAACGCTTTTGTTCGAGTTGCGCAGATGTCAACGCGTACTAAAGTTCAAGGAGATTTCTCTATGTCGAAATTACAGAAAGTATGCCGCTTGGCAGGTGCCGGCGGGATTTTGGCGGCACTTGTGATGCTGCCGCTTCTGCTGGCCGGCACCGCGGCCAATGCTCAAACGGTTGACGCGTTCTATGTCAACTATTTCGCCAACGCTCAGGGAACCGCGAAGGACGATGATATCGTTCGTCTCATCGACACCCAGGTTCGCACCTCGGACGAGACCGGGACCGATTCCTACCCGTATCCGATGTGCGCGATGGTCTACGTGTTCGACGAATTCCAGGAAATGCAGGAGTGCTGCGGATGTCCGCTCAGCGCGGGCGCCCGTCTGGACCTTTCGGTCGACGGGTTGACGTACCTGCCGTTCAGCGACTACCTGAACAACGGTCTGCCGCCGGGAGCCACCAACCTGCCTTCGCTCCTGTTCCGTGGGACCATAAAGATCGTGGCGACCAACTCGACCACGGCCACGATCAATTCCAACGCGACCATCAATGGACCGTGCGCCGGCTCCTCAGCGGTAGTCTGCGATCCGACCTTGGGCAACCCCCACTTCGGTTTCTACACTCCGCAGCCGTACATTCGCGCGTGGGAGACCCACTTCCTGACCGGCGGTTCCAACGGCTACGTAACGGAGACCAGGTTCGAGAGAACGGATGAGCCCAATGCCGACTTGACCTATCTGGGCGCTCAGTGCAGTTCGAACCGCGACCGCACGAACTACAGCCCCAACTCGACCTTCCCGGGTCGCGGCAATTGCGCGGCCGTGTGCGAAGCGGGCGGCATCAATCCGTATCCGGCCGGCCTCTATGGCTTCACGCAGTCGTACATCCTCGAGAACGAGAACGGCCAGCCGCAGCCTCTGTGCTACACCGGCCAGTAAACGGAACTGTAGCGCGTCTGGGTTGAGATCGTAAACGGCCAGGGCGCCCGACACAGGTCGGGCGCCCGGTCCGAGTGGAGTGGGAGAGAGCTTGGCGATCCACTCCGAGAATTGAGTGACACACGTGGGCTGGTCGAAAGACCAGCCCACGTGTTGGATAAGGGGAAGGCGGACAAGGGGCGCGCTGTTCATCGTTGCCCAAGCGCGTGCCGCCCAATCCTCAAGATCGAATCAATCGCTCATTTTTTGCCCCGTGAGAGCTGACCTTCTCCGTTTGGAAGAATGCGATTGTGGCGCACCGCAGGGCGCTCTCTGCGGTCAGGGCGGCGACGCAGTTAACAGAAGGCGAAGCTCTCCGGCTTCACGCGGGCAGCGAGGAAACGTGATGAGATTATGGGTTGCAGCCATGGTATTGCCGGCGTTGGTGTCATGTGCGGGAGCGGCCGCGGCGGGCGTGATTTTCCAGCAGGAGCAACTGGTCACTCGCAGGTCGGGCTCTTGGAAGACCGAGCGGACCATTCTTGTGGAAGGCGGCAAGGCCAAGGTCGTCGGTAAAGATGACACAGTTGTGGTGGACTTCGAGCAACCCAGGACGCTGATGATCCATCCCCGTCAGAAGAGCTATTACCAGACACCGTTTCCGCCGCCGGAAATGCTGACATTTATCGTCACCAGCGCGATTGTTCCTCCGATGGTCGATTACCGGAAAACCGGAAAGCACAAGACGATTCTGGGCTATCAATGCGACGAATACAGCGGTTCGAAGCAGTTCCCGACGGTGTCCTACTACGATGTAGTGTGCTTCTCGCCGCAAGCTCCGGGAGCTAAAGACTACGACACGTTTGTGCGGGGTCTGATCGCGAAACTTGACCGCGATCGGAAGAAGCCGCTTTCGAAAATCGTGCTTCCGGATGGCATCCCGCTCGAGACCCAGGCTACGGTTGCAATCGGCCCCTCCAAGCCGGCGCCCGCGCCATCCGGGAAACCGGCAACGTCGGGAGCTGCGAAGGCGCAGCCCAATCCACCGCCCTCGAGCAGCGGCCAGGCCACCGAGTTGCTGACCACTACCGTGACGAGCGTCAAGGCGCAGTCGATTTCCCCGGCCGAATTCAATCCGCCTGCCGGTTACGCCAAAAAGCCGGCGCCCGTTTTGGGGCTTGGCCACTAGCCCCGGATCAGCTAGAGCTCTGCGGCCGAGCCCGGACGCGCTCCTGGTGCGGAACCTCGAGGCGGCTTCTTCCTGCGCTCTAGGGGATGCCTGCGGCGCGCGCTCGCGCCTTCTGGGAGGGACGATATGCCTGGCGAGTCATGGCTTGCCGCGGTCCTGGTGAGCGTGTTGAGCATATTCGTGGCGCCGGCCGGATTCTGTTCGTCACCGGTTGACGCTTCCCCGCCGGTACGCAGCGAAAGCCGCAACGCTTACGGCTTCATCGATGCTCTCGCCTACGGAGCCTTCGCCTCTGGAGCGAAGCCGCCGGCGGCGATGCGCAGGGGTTCACCGATCGCGGTACTCGCCGAGCCAGGGGACTTCAGGGACGGACAGTTCGTCGCCATCCCTGGTGCGGGCCCTGTCGCCTCAATCAAAGCTCCCACCAACCCGAAGCTAATCAGCAAAATGGGAGCGGCTCTCAAATCTACCGGCAACACAAGCTACAGATGCAAGGTTACCGCGGTCGACGGCAACGAGGGCGAGAGCCCGGCTTCACCGATCGTTGCGGTCGCCGACGGTAACGACGAGCTGGGCGGGCAGTCCTGGAATGTCCTCTCCTGGGATCCCGTCCAGAATGCGGATCACTACCGCGCTTACTGCTGCCGGGGGCCATCATGCGCGCCGACATTCGCCGGGCTCGCCTACAACGCTCCCTACTTCGCGGACTACGGCGAGCATCTAATCGCGCCGAGCGGAATCGCTCCTCCCTCTGCGGCGACGCAAGATACGCTGTTCACCAGAATCGTCAGCGGAGGCGGCACCGCCAAGGTGACGCTGGCGGCGCCGTCGTCGGCTGACGGTTCATTTCCCTTCGAGCACGACAACGCGACGCCGATTCAGGCCGCGCTGAACGCCGCGAAAAGCACCTTGAGAGGCCGCGTATTTCTGCCCGCGGGGCAGTACAACATTGCAAGGACCATCACCGAGACGCTTTCGGCCGGCTTGGCAGGCACCTGCGCGACCTCGGACCCGGCCCCAACCTCAGAGGGCACCAGTTTGGTCTGGCAGGGGACCGACGCATCCGTGCTGTTGAGAGCAATCGATATGCAAAACAGCCGCACCGAATGCCTGCGTCTTGACGCCCGCACTACCGCTCGCGGCACTCCCACCAAAGCGATGATCGGGATGCAGGTAGACGGCACCAGCCAACACCCCAGCGGCGGCGCCTTCGAGTCGAGGTTTGAGAACCTCGCGGCCGTGGGCGGCCGAATTGGGATCCTCAACGGCGGGGAGTTCTGCCCTCAGGTCGGCACTACGCAGCCCTCGTGCGATTCCTCCAACGCCATCTTTCAGAACATTGTGGTCGACGGCGCGATGCGTCGCGGCGCACAAGGTATCACCGTGGAGTCCAGTAACGCCGGCGACTTGACCACCTACGATCACATCTTCAGCAAGCGCAACGCCTATGGTTTCGAAAGCTTCAACCGGGCCAATCTCACCGATCTGCGGTTCATGAACTGCGCGATGATTCCGGATGCCACCTGCATCGATTTGCAGGACGGTTCCGGCATCGACATTTTCGCCGACCAGGACGAGCCCCAGATTGACGGCGATTACTCAATACGGGTGCGAGGCTATAGCTTCATTGGCAACGCGATCGAGATCCACAATGCGGTATTTACCAACGACGTAAGCATCGACGTACCCGCAATGGTGCTCTCTCACAACAACGTTTCCTGGAATCCGAAGTCAGTATATCGAATTAATACTCCTGGAGCTTACCTGATTAGCCTCAACGATAATCTCTGGGGGCGAAACGGCAAATGGACGACTACCGGCGGTGCAGCCTCCAATAACATTATCGAGGAGGCCGGCCGAAACAACTCGACCAGCGAAATCATTCACAAGTTGGGCGGCAACTGGATAGTCGACCGGATTAGCAACAATTGCTCCGGCAGAGTCGCTCTGATCGGCGGAATTGCTAAAATCACAAACGATTGCATAACCGGCTCACGGCCGATCATCGTCACGGAAGAGACCAGCGAGACGCCGAACGCTCTAGGCTACAGTCAGGGACAGGGCTTTGTCACGATCAGGTCTTCGCTTTCATCCGACCATTCGACGGTCTCGTGGTCGCAGCAGTGAGGAAATTATACGCAACCCTCCGGCATGCGTGAAAGGCGCGGTGCGCGATGTGGTTGGTGATTGGGGGGAGGGTGAGAGGCGGGGCGGAACGGGCGGGAGATCGAAACTTGTGGGCTCGCCGGGCCGCGCGAATCAGCGCGTGGAGCCTGCCGCCTGCGCGTGCGGCGCGGGCACGCTGACGGCCGTCCCCGTAGATGCGATGCGCTCGAGGTGCCCGATCAGGCCGGAGTAGACGGCGGCGGCGTTGAAGCGCCGATCGAACAGGGCGCGCGCGCGGCGGCCCATCAAGACGCGTTCTTCGGGGTGGGCGGCGAGGTAAATGATCGCTGCTTCGAGCGATCGAGCGTTGCCGGCCTGGTACTGAATACCTATCTTCTCGGAATGGAGCAGCGCTTCCAGCTCGCCCGTCAGCGACGAGACTATAGGCAGTCCAGCGGACATGTATTCGTAAGGCTTATTCGGCATCGATTGCGTAGCGGACAGTGTATACGGGGCAAGGCCGACGTCCGAGATATGCAGCAGCGTCTGAATTTCGTCTTTGCTCAGCCAGCCGGGAAGTATCACGTTGGAAAGGTCCTTGGCTCGGGTCGCGAGCGGTGACCGCTTGCCACCGTCGCCCGCAAGAACGAATTGAATCGGCCAGCGCTCCCGGGACGCGAGCAAGGCCGCGGCGCCGACCGCGGCTTCCAGATCGTACGACGCGCCGAACGTGCCGACAAACGACACGATCAGGCTGTCGCGGCGGATAGCGTGAGTCGCGCACAGCCGCTCGATCCTTGCCGAGAGCTCGGGCTCGCTCACTTCCGACGGCGCCGGATAGCCGAGCGGAAATACCGCGTCGGCCGGCGCTCTCGCGCGGCCGCCACGCTTCAACGCCCAGGCAAGGAACGTCTCGGAAACGGCCGTGACGGCAGTGGCGTTGCGCAACGCCCATCCCGCGCGGGCGAATTCGCGCCGCAGGAGAATTCGGGCCGCGGCCTGGAGCGGCCTGGGCAGATTGCTCAGGTATGACTCGGGCCAGATATCACGCACGTCGATGATCACCGGCACGGCCCGGCGCAGGCCGATCTCGACGCATCGCTCGGCAAGCTCCGGCGTAGGCATGCAGCAGAAGACCAGGTCCGGGGCGCTCTGTTGCGCGGCTTCGGCCGCAAAGGTTCGTGCGATGATGCGGTTGTGGCGCAGGCGGGCGAGCGAGAGGTTGCGCTTGTAGGCGGGTGCTCGAAGCAGGCGAATGGTGAGACCGGGCTTGATCGCCAAGGTCGTGGATTCAGAGAACCGATGGAGCTTCCGGTTGTGGTTGAAAGTCGCGGCCCACCAGAGCACTTCGTGACCGTCTGACGCGAGCCGATCCGCGAGGATTCCGCATCGCATCTCGCGGCTGCCCGCATCGATCGGCAGAGGCTCCCCTATCTCGGCAATCCAGACCCGCATTCCAGAAAGCCTCGCGGCAACGGGACCGCGCGGCTCACAAAGTCGTCGCGTCGACTATACGTCCGCGCTCTAAAGCGGATCGGTCTCCGCGCCATTGGTCATCGCGTGAACCGCGACTCCGTTCGATTGAGCCAACCGGGTCTCGACGGTTGCCGGGCGCGACCTGCTGAACGAGGGGATAACCTGTCCAAGCAGCTCCAGGATGCCGTCCGCGTCGCCTGCGTCGGCGGCCTTCTCCATCGAGCGGACCTTTTCAAAGAGCCACTCGGAGTCGGGTTCCTTGCCGCCGCGGAGGAGCAGGACATGGGAGATTTCGGACTGCTCGACGCGCTCGTCGGCGCCGATCAATTCCTCCTGGATCTTCTCACCGGGCCGCACGCCCGTGAACTCGATCTCGATGTCCCGGTCCGGCATCAGGCCGGAAAGGCGGATCAGATGCGACGCCATATCGGCGATCGCGATCTGGTCGCCCATGTTCAGCGCGTAGATCGCGCCGGGCTGAATCAGCGTGGCGGCGTGCAGAACCAGTTGCACGGCCTCGTGAATCAGCATGAAGAAGCGCTGCATCTTCGGATGAGTTACGGTGACGGGGCCGCCGGAGCGGATCTGCTCCATGAATCTCGGCACGACGCTGCCGTTGCTGCCAAGGACGTTGCCGAAGCGCACCGCCGCGAAGCCGAGACCGGTCCGGCGGGCCTGTGCCTTTACGAGCAACTCGGCGACGCGCTTGGACGCGCCCATCACGTTGGTAGGGTTGACCGCCTTGTCGGTCGAGATGAGGACGAACGATTTCACGCCGCATCGAGCCGCAGTCTCGGCCAGGATACGCGTGCCGCAGACGTTGTTTTTGATCGCCTCGCAAGGATTCGACTCCATCAGCGGAACATGCTTATGAGCCGCGGCATGGAAAATCAGCCGCACCCCGTGTCTTTTGAGCAGCGATTCCAGCCGCCGCTGGTCGCAGATGTCGCCAATCGCCGCGACCAGGCCCTCGCCTGCGCCGCCGTCCCGCAACTGCTTCTCGACCGTATAGAGCGCGTTCTCGTAGCGCTCGTACATCACCAGCGTGCGCGGCTTGAGCGCCCAGATCTGACGGCACAGCTCAGAGCCGATTGAGCCGCCGGCGCCCGTTATGAGCACGCTTTGTCCCGCGATCAGATGGCCGAGCCGGTTGCTGTCGAGCCCGATTGGGGCCCGCCCCAGCAGGTCCTCGAGCGCGACGTTGCGGATGTCGGTGATACTTACGCGGCCGTCGATCACGTCGCGCAGGCTGGGGAGCGTTTTGACCGGGACGCGGCACGACTCAAGCGCCTTCATGATTGCGCGGATCGTGGCCGGGGTCATGCTGGGCATCGCGATCAGCACCTCATCCGGCGCGTGAGTCGCAATCACGTTGCCCAGGTCCGCACGCGCTCCCAGCACGCGGACGCCGTGGATGCGGCGCCCGATCTTGGTGGGGTCGTCGTCGATGAAGCCGATCGGGGTATATCCGTAGTAGGGGCTGTACTTCATGTCGCGGACGATCATTTCGCCCGCGTCACCGGCGCCGAAAATCAGGATACGCTTGCGGCTCTGGAAGTCGCCGCGATCGTGCGCAATTCGCCGCAGCGCCCTTACTCCCGCGAACAGCGCGACCAGCAGCAGCGTGTCGATCGCATAGATCGAGCGCGGGAGCCATCCGACCCGCAACACGAAGCTCACCAGGCCCGCAAAAATGATCGTTCCGGTCAGCGCGGCGCCCGCGATAGCGACCAGATCCGAGAGCCCCGTGTAGCGCCAGACCATGTGATGCAGGCGGAAGACCGTGCTGGCCGCCAGCCGTATCGCCACCAACCACACCAAGGTTCTGGCGAAGACCTCGACCTGGGCCGGGGGAATTCTGCCGTCGAAGCGAAGAACGAAAGCGCCATAGTAGGAGAGCGCAATCAACGCGGTGTCGATCAGGAGCATCAGCGGCCGCCGAAAAGCCAGAGGTTTCTTGGGAATCTCAGGCATCAAATCGCACTCCTTGTCCGCGCCCTTGGGCGCCCGATTTGCCGATGCTTCGCAGGCGATGGAGCATCTTCGCCGCAGACCGATTCAAGTCTACCGCAGAGCCACTCAGGGCCTCATCTCCCGTCGATTTTCCGGAAATCCGCCGCCGCGCCTACCCACCAAAACAGAAAGACGGTGCGTTTACCATCCCCTGGATGTTCAGGCCACTCCGCTACCCGCGGAAAAACTCGCGGATCATCCGCACGACAAGCTCTACTTGCTCGGGTGTGGTTTCCGCGCTCATCGGCAGCGAGAGGACTTCACGGCAAATCGCTTCGGTCTCGGGAGTGCCGGGATCAGCGAGCCCTAGCCCCCTGTGCCCCCACATCGGCTTGCGCCAATGCACCAGCGTCTCGATTCCCTCGCGGGCGAGGAACGCGCGCAGCTCATCGCGGCGGCCGGTGCGCACCACATAATTCTGGAAGCAGTCTTTGTGCCGTTCCTGATTGAAGTGGGGCAGGCGAAGATCGCCGGCGCCTTCCAACCCTTCGTGATAGAGCGCGGCGATTTTTCTGCGATGCTCCACCCAGCGGGGGAGATGACGCAGTTTCACGCTCAGGACGGCCGCCTGCACGTTGTCGAGCAGTGCGGTTTGCCCATGATAGTGAAATTCCCCGGTTTCGCGATCCTCACCGTTGTATCGCAGCAGGGCTGCCATCCGCGCGACCTGCGAATCGTTGGTGGTCAGGGCGCCGCCGTCGCCGAACCCACCCATCATCTTGAACGGATAGAAGCTGAAGCATCCGGCGATCCCGAAACTGCCCACCATTTTTCCGTCGAAAGTCGCGGTCAGGGCCTGAGCGGCGTCCTCGACCACGGCGAGCTTGTGCTCTGCGGCGATCGCCATGATCCGATCCATCGCGCAGGCTCGGCCGTTGAGATGCACCGGCATGAGCGCCCTGGTCCTGGTGGTGATCGCGCGCTCGATCAGGTCGGGATTCAGGTTGTAGTCGGGGCTGACATCGATCAGCACGGGCGTCGCACCGCAATTGACGATCGCCGAGACGCTAGCCACAAAAGTGTGCGCGACGGTGATTACCTCGTCGCCCGGCCCCACACCCGCGCCCATCAGCGCGAACAGCAGCGCATGATATCCGCTGTTGACGCCGACCGCGTACCTGACCCCGACGAATTCGGCCAGGCTCTGCTCGAAGTCCCGGAGTTGCTGCCGATAGACCAGATCGCCTCTGGTCAGGCAATCGACAATCGCGGCGTCGATCTCCGGTTTCAGGTTGCGATAGTGAGCGCGTGGATCTACGAACGGTACCTTATAGGCCATCGCGACTCCTGGCGCTCATTTCGCTTCCAACATCTGCCTGACGGAGTGAACGATGTCCCGTGCGGTCACCCAATACTCCTGCTCCAACGTCCGGCTGGTCGGAGCCGGAGCTTCCGGTAGGCCGACTCTTGCGATCGGCGCCTTGAGATGGCCGAATGCCGCGGATGCGACGGTCGCTGCGATCTCGGCGGAGACGCCGCACGTGCGCCACGCCGCGTCGGCCACTACCAGCCGGCCGGTGCGCTTCGCCGATTCGACCACCGCATCCGCGTCCCAGGGGCGGATGCTGCGCAGGTCAATGACTTCGCAATCGATCCCGCTTGCGGCCAGCTCCTCGGCGGCCTTGAGCGATTCCACCGCCATCACCGACGTGGCCGCGATCGTGACGTCTTTGCCTTTGCGCCGGATCGCCGCCTTGCCGATTGCCACCTCGTACATCTCTTCCGGAACTTCGCTGGTTTCGGCGTAGAGCCAGCGGTCGTCGATATACAGCACGGGACCGCCATCGTTCACCGCCGAAATTAGCAGACCCTTGGCGTCGTAGGCAGTACTCGGCATCACGACTTTCAACCCCGGGATGTGCATGAACATCGCCTGCAACGCTTGCGAGTGTTGGGCGCCTTGCTCTCCTCCCCGATTGATAACCGCGCGTATCACGACCGGCGCCTTGACTCTTCCGCCGAAAATGTATGACCAATTCGCGGCCTGATTGACGATCGGATCGACCGCCAGCAGCATGAAATCCATGCGGGGATGGAAGACGATCGGACGCATTCCCGCGATCGCCGCTCCGACCGCCAGCCCCGTGGTCGCGTTCTCGGACACCGGAGAATCGAGCACGCGGTCGCGCCCGAACTCCTTCTCCAGATCCTGCATCGATCCGCCGGCGTACCACGGACTCCAAAGCCCCTGGCCGATGACGAACACGCGAGGGTCGCTGGCGAGAAGCTGCGCGTGCCCTTCGCGAATCGACTGGGTATAGGTAAGCGTTCGCACTTCAGCCGTCCCCTTTGGCGCGTCCTTCAGCGGACGTGTTCGAGGAGCTGTCCCGGCTCGGGGTACGGAGACTCATGCGCGAATTGCAGCGCGTCGTCGAGTTCGGCCCGGCACTCGCGCTCCACGGCTTCGAGCGTTTCCTCCGTGAGGCCGCGCTCGATCACCAGCGTTCTGAGCAGCTTGATGGGATCCTTCGCGATCCATCCTTTCAGTTCGTTTCGGCGCTTTACGCCCACGTCCATGTCGCGGGAAGCGCCGACATGGCCCCTCCAGCGATAAGTCCGGCACTCGATCAGGCTGGGACCATGGCCCGCGCGCGCCCGGGCCACGGCTTCAACGCTCGCAAGATAGACTGCGACCGCATCGTTGCCATCGATACGGACGCCGACAATCCCGTGCGCTTCGGCGGACTTGACGATGTTATCTTCGGCGCGACGCTCCGAGATATGCAGATGACTCGAGTAGAGATTATTCTCGCACACGAACAACACCGGCAAGCGATAGAGGGCTGCGAGATTCATCGATTCGTGAAAGTGGCCCTCTTCGGTGGCGCCGTCGCCGAAGAAGCATACCGATACGCATCCGTTGCCGAGCATCCTGGCCGCCAGCGCCGCTCCGACGCCGAGCGGAATCGTGGCAGCGACCAGGGGCACAGTGCCGAGAATGCCAACTTCGGGTGCGCACAGATGCATCGATCCGCCGCGGCCCTTCGAGCAGCCGGTCGCCTTGCCATAAATCTCGGCCATCATCGCGCGCAAGTCGCCGCCCTTGGCCAGATAGTGTCCGTGCGACCGATGTCCTCCCCATACGTAGTCGGACCGCCGCAGCGCCGAACAAACGCCGGCTGCGATTGCTTCCTCGCCGACGTACAGATGACAGGGGGTCTTTATTTCTCCCTGCTCGATCAGCTCCGCGAGCTTTTCCTCTGTCACCCGGATCAGGAACATCGACTTGTACATGCGCAGCATCAGCTTCGCCGTACACTCGCTCATTTCGTCTCCTTTCACCTCTCGTGATCCTGCCGACGAAGCGAAACCCGCGCTCAGCCATCGACGGTCTATCAAGCTCGGGGGGGCGCGCAAGCAGCGCCCCTCTTGGGATTTAGATAAACCGTTCGTAACCCAACCAATCAGCACCGCGATCGTGTGTTGAGCCCGCTGATACGCGACGGTCGTTGGCTCAGCCGTCGAGGACACTCAGAGCCGCGGGCTTCCTACGGAGAACGATCGCGAGCGAGCGTCTGCGCGACGATCGAAAGGTCGATGAAAAACGAATGTTTGCGCGCGTACTCGAGCTGGAGGCGCACCTTGGTGGGTCTGATCTTCTCCAGGTAGACTTTTTCCGCGTCTTCGGTTCCGGCCAGCACTGCCCCTTCGTCGCTGTTCCACAGCGTCGCCCAATCGGTGATACCGGGCCGCAGGTTGAGAATCTTTTTTTCCTCCTCGTCGAACATCGCGACGTACTGCGGCACTTCGGGGCGCGGGCCGACGATACTCATCTCGCCGCGCAGCACGTTGATCAACTCGGGCAGCTCGTCGAGCTTGTACTTGCGCAGGAATTTGCCCGGCCGCGTGATTCGAGGGTCCTCGTCAGCCGTCGACGGACCGCCGATCCGCTCGGCGCCCGGGACCATCGTGCGGAACTTGTAAACCCGAAACGGTTTGCCGAATCTTCCCGCTCGGAGTCCGCGGTAAAAGACCGGACCGCGGTCCGAGCGTTTGACCAGCAGCGCTATAGCCATCAACACCGGCGAGAGCGCGATCAACGCAAGCGCTGAGCAGACCAGATCGAACGTGCGTTTAAGCATTTATCCTGGATTTCCTACGGCGCACCGAGCGCCTTGAGAGCCACTGCTACCGTCGCCCATCCACCGAAGTTCATGGAAGCCTTATCACCCACCGGGCCGGCCGCGACCAAGGTCATGTCACCAACCGCTGCGCCAAGATTGGCTGCGCCAAAGTTGACGCCCGCAGCGTACGGCGTGCTCGCGCGGTTAGCCAGGTCAAGTGGAAGTGCGAAGCCTGTGGCACCGAGAGAGAAAAATCCTACATAAGTGTCGCCGGCATGAGAGGTTGTGAGCCCGCACAATGTCGGAGTCAAGCTGATGCCCTCGGTGGTGCAAGAGCCATCGAGCATCGCGGCCGGGTCCACCCCCCGGTACGCAACCATGCCACCCGCCTGGTAGGCGGCACTACTGAATGACCAAATGTAGGTCGAGCCGGGTGTATCGTTACTGGCAAACCGATACCAAACTGTTTCGGCGCCGTGATTGGCCAAAGACGCAGAAGTGAGCATGGTCCAGCCGCTCGGCGCATTGGCTGTAGCACGTGAGTAGTACGAGTAATGCGCAAGCAACAGGTCGGAGTTCTGGACATTGGCCGGAACCGTCTGTGTGAGGGTGGTAGTCCTCGTGGCGGCGACGAACGAGACCCTCGGCGGATTCGGATTCGCGGCGATCGGGATGGTAGGGGTGAGGGTAATCTGGCCCTTGAGCATCTCACTCGCCTGATTGGCCAGCTGCAGGTACCAGTCACTGGGCAATGAGTAGCCGTCGATGTTCAGCGCCATGATCCCCCCGGTGGTCGGGACCCGAGCCGCCGTCGCCCCCATCTTGAACATGGCGGTACCTTCTTCAAGCTCGTCGAAATTAGCGCTGTAGATCATCGAGGTACCCGCCGAGATCGCGTCGTAGATTTGGCGCCAGTAGAGGTCGCCGCCCCTACGCGGCTCTTGATTGTAAGCGTATCCGGAGGCGTCGCTATAGACATTGAACGCCTCGTTGTGGAAGGAGAATCCCGGGTGGACTACAGGCATATAGCCGACACCGCTTGCGTTTGCATTGATAAAGTTAACGTCGGAAGTGAGCCTGGCTAGGAAGCCGTTATCAACGTCGGCATCGGTGTTGTAGCAGCAGAAAAACCAGGGGCTGATGACGTCGTATGACAGATAGACATTGGTCCACGCCGGGTCCGACAGCGAGTCTAGCCCGAGTAACTGCCAGAAGATCGGCGTTTGGCCCACTACAGTCAGTCCCCTGGACTTGAAGAACGCAATCGCCGCGGCTGCCTGAGCTGGTGTGGCTGGTTGAGCCGCGGTCGGGCGGTTGAAATAGCCGAAGCCGTAAATGACAATCACCGGCTTGCCGTTGTGATGCAGGTAGTTAGGACTGGAGGTGATGTGCAGGGTGTTGACCATGTAATTCCAGTCCGTCTCGAGAGCGCTGACAAGATTGCTCCCTGTATAGCCGGTAATGTCGTACTCGATGGCGAACACCCGCCCATATTTCTCGGCGCCCGCCCGCGTATACTGCGCCAGCCGATTGCGCAGAGCGAAGTAGCGAGGGTCGCCCACCTCGCTGATGAAACGCTGCAGGAAAACACCATCGAGATTGTTGTCCCGCATCCATCTGAAGTGCCGCATGGTGGTCTTCTGGTTCCAGTTAGACCACAGCGACGCATTGCTGCCGTCGGGATACGTGAAGTTGGTCGGGAACAGCTCGTCGTATCCCAGCTCGGTGTTATCCGGCCAGAAGTCCACCTCGGTGGTGGAAGGGCTCGGTGTTACGAACTGCGCCCAGTGATCCCAGCCGGAAGCCCCTCCGTTGTCCAGCGGCGAGGAATCGCCCGCCGCGGTGTGCCACCCCTGGTAGCCCATGAGCAGCTTTTGGTTCAGCGTCGTGGCGTCCACCGTCGCAGTAGGAGAAGGTATCGGGGTCGGGCTGGGCGTAGGTGCCTGTGTCGAACGGGTGGCGGTGCCGATCAAGCTCATGCTCGGCGGAGCTGCCGGCTGGTCTGCGGTGACGCTGGAGAAATGCAGCGGCACGTTTTGTCCATTAGTCAGCGTCGCCTTCTGGACCACGCTGGTCGCGCCGATGCGCTGCGGGTTGAACGTCAGACTGGCCGGAGAAAGCGACGGAGGCAACGATACTGGAGTCGGCGTCGCTATCGGCGACGGCGCCGCGGCCAGTTGCGCGCAGGATAGGGTCAGGGTCGCGACGGTAACGATCGCGATCGCGGCCGCGCTCAGGGATAACGATCGCGCACAGCCTCTTCGCTCACTTCGCATTCCGGCTCCGCGCGGCTGCTCAAGGGCGCTGCCCCACTGCGTACACTATCTTGTAATCCCGCGCATGCGACAGATCATCGAGAAGAGCCGGCGGCTGAAACGCGGCGTCGTCGCCGCTCAACTCGCGTGGTGCCGGCTGGAGCGGTCCCAGGAAAAACCGTTTCAGCGGCTCTTTTCCCTTCATGGTCTTCGGCATCAGATTGGTCGATACCGCCGCTCGCTTGATCATCGCTACGACGCGGTCCTTCAATCCGCCGTGTGCTGCGGGAAACGCGGCGTAGATGCGGGGCTGAAAGCCGCAGGCCGAGAGCAGCCCCGCAAGCTCGCGGGCCGAATAGTACTTTGTGCTATAGGGACTCGGGTTGAAACCGGCGCACTCCTTATTAGCGGTGCAGATAATCAGTTGACCGCCTGGCCGCAGCACTCGCGCGGATTCCGAGACGAAACAGGCCGCATCGCGCAGGTAGTAAATCGCCTCGAACAGCACGACCAGATCGAAACTCGCGTTGCAAAACGGCAACCCGTGAGCGTCGAGCCTGAGCAGAGCAACGCGCGATCCGTAATGCGCCGCCGCATCGCTGATCAGTTTTTCGGTGAGGTCGCCGCCGGTTACGCGCCGGGCCCCCTTGCCGGCCAGATAACCGAGGCCGCTGCCGCTGCCGCAGGCCACCTCAAGGACTTCCTTACCGGCGCACAGGGAAGCGGCGAACCCGTAGCGCGAGAGTTGCATCGCGAGCGCCTCACGGGTGATCCGGACGCCTGCACTCTCCGTTACGGTCTTGAAATCGTCCACGCCTGACTCGCAGCGCGCCGCCAATCCCAAAACGCGATCCGCCCGAGCAAGCTTGCGCGATACCGCGACGGCTCTCAATTCGGCCGCGGCTTGCGCGGAGCCGCCAGCATGAACACGCCCACCCAGGCCTGCCATTTCAGAATCGGAAGACGGAGCAGGATCGAATCCAGCGCTCCCATCGCCTTGCGCATCGGCTCGAACAGCGTCGAGTTCTGAAACGGCAGTGCGAGCAGCGTCGCGAGGTGGAAGAATTTCAGCACTTCGACCCGATCGAAATATCGCGAGGCGGCGAAGATTTCGCTCTTGCCCAGAATGTGCTCGGTCTCCCACGCGGTGCGCAGATGCGGCGTCAGCTTGCGGTACAGATGAATCGCCAGGTTGTGCCGCAGGGCTTCGGTGGCCAGGACCACGCCGTCGGGTTTGACTATTCGTGCGAGCTCCCGGTACGCCTTGGGCAGGTCCAGATGATGAAGCACGCCGTTGATCAGGACCAGATCGAAAAAGCTATCGGGAAACTCGGTCGCCTCGGCGTCCATGACCAGAAACTTGACCGCATCGGGCGAACCCTCCTGGTCGGCCAGGGCCTTTGCGCGCTCGATCGAGATTGGCGATATGTCGATTCCGTACGCCTCGGCGCCGGCCTTGGCGAGTTTTCTCGCCGTCCCGCCATATCCGCAGCAGTAGTCGAGAACCTTTTTTCCGTTGGTCCGGCCAGCGATGAACGCGTCTACAAATTCCTCGTTGCTGCGGAAGATCGAATAGAACTTGTCATTGGAATGGCTTACCTGGTCGGCGGCGAGTTCGCCCCGGAGCCCGTCGTGGAACTCGCGTTCCGCCTCTTTTCTGTCCACGGCTGCGGTATTAGTCATAGGGTTTGCCATCGAGTTAGTATTCAAAGCGACAATTGCGCTTCGAAGCGCCTGGCCCAGAGCTCCAGTACGATCGGATTGAAGATGTCCTTGACTGAGTATGTGCCGCGCAGCGGCGGTTGGGCGCTATACGCCTGATAGCGCCTGGCGAGCGCGTCGCGATCGACCAGCCCGCTTTGCACGATCAGCAGGTCTTCGCGCAAAAAGCGCTCGATCGCCGGACGCAGCTCATGCTTGAGCCATTCGCCCTGCGGACTGATAAAGCCCTGCTTGTCCTTGCGCCAGACGATCGAAGGAGGGAGCCAGTCCTTCATCGCCTGGCGGAAGATCCATTTGGTCCATCCGTCGCGCAGCTTCCATTGCGGATCGAGCGGCAACAGCAGATTGACCAGGCGATAGTCCAGGAAGGGCAGCCGGATCTCCCGCGCCGAGGCCATCGAGCTGCGGTCCTCATAATGGACCAGGCCGGGGACCGAGAACTGGTAGAGGTCGGCGCGCTGGCGGTCGACCACGCTGCCTTTGCCGAGTCCCGTTCGCAGCGGGCTGGCGGCTTCCCTCAGCCGCGGACCACGAATGTCGATACCGATGCGCCTGGATAGATGGAGATAGCGCCGGGCTTCGCTGAATTCGAATTGCTGCAGCACGGTGCCACGGCGAGCGAAGCCGGCGAGCAGGCGCGCCGCGGTGCCGAGGTGGCCCTGGCGCACGAGCTGTTCCAGGTAGAAGCCGGTAAATTTGAGGTAACCGCACAAAAGCTCGTCGGCGCCCTGGCCGCTTAGAATAACCGTGATGCCGAGGCGTTTGGCTTCCTCCATCAGCAGGTAATGCGCGACCGTCGCGAAGCTGCCGATCGGTTCGTCGTTGGAGTAGACGACGTTGCTCAGCAACCGGAACCATTGCGCCGGGTCGCTGCCGAGTTTGATCCAGTGAACCGGGCACTCCAGATGCCGCGCCATCTGATCGATGAACGGCTTTTCGTCGAACCTCGGGTCACTGCTGGTCGCGGACATCACGTGCAGGTCCGCATCGCGGCCCAGCACCCGGCGCATCACCGCGGCGATCGAAGATGAATCGAGGCCGCCGGACAGCAGCACGCCGACCGGAACGTCGCTGCGCAGGCGGATCCGCACCGCGTCGGCAAAGGTCTCGCGGATCTCCTCGATCCGCCCGGCGAGGTTGCCGTTGACGACTGCTTCGGAGGCGGGCGACCAGTACGAGTAGCTGCGCGGCGCGAGGCTCGCGCCGCCCTTGAGGTCGTAAACGAAATTGTGCCCGGCGGGTATCGCTTCGATCGCCGAGAAGAACGTTTCGGCTCTGGGCGTCGAGCAGGCTCTGCTCGACAAAACGGCCTGCGACCAGAGGATTTATCGCGAAGCGCTCGGCGCTGCCTGCGACGATCGCCTTGATCTCGGACGCGAAGAAAAGCGAGTTCCTGTTCCGGTAAATGTAGAGCGGCTTGATCCCGAACCGGTCTCGCGAGAGCATGAGCTTCCCCGCGCGCAGGTCGAGCCACGCAAACGCCCACATGCCGTTGAATCTGCCGACCGCCGACTCGCCCCAGGTCGCCAGCGCCCAGAGCATCACTTCGGTATCGCACTGGGACCGAAAGCGAACGCCCTCGGCCTCCAGATCGCTGCGCAACTCTTTGTAGTTGTAGATTAAACCGTTGAAGAGCAGCGCCTGGCTGCCGTCGGGAAGGAACATCGGCTGGCGGCCGGCTTCGCTGAGGTCGAGGATCGCGAGGCGATTGTGCGTCAGCCCGACCTGGAAGCCGGCGACCTTGCCCGTCCATGAGCCTTCGCCGTCGGGGCCGCGATGGCGCTGGATACGCATCATGCGGCCCAGCGCCAGCGGGAAACCCTCGCCGGCCGTTGCCGATACTATTCCAGCTATCCCGCACATCGAGACTGAGAATCCTGCGTCATTAGCAAGTGCTCTTTCAGAACAGCGTATAAATGAACGGAGCGACCGCCGAGAATTGGCTCAACACGATCAGCCCTCCGATCATGAGCAGAACTGCGACTAGGGGAGCGAGCCAGAATTTCTTGCGCTCCGCCATGAAACCACAAAGGTCGCGCAACAAATCGAGCACTAAAACGGCCTCTCGATACTCTTGATCGGCGCGCGGCGACTGGCGACGCGATAGCTCTCCGCTTCGGGATCGAATCGCCGCGCCATCGGATCGGCGCCGAAGGCCTTCATCACCAGCCCCATCGGCATCACCACCGCGTAGAAAACAACCGTCAGGACGATCCTCGAGTTCAGCCATCCAAGCGCCCGCCCCAGTGCGCTCCATATTACGTACACCGGACGCAACGCGGCGGGGGCCGCGATTCCCGCGCCGATCAGGATCGCGCAAGCGATCCATGGCCAGACCGGAAACGGGTGCGCCTTGAGCCATGGCAGCAGGAGTCCGAACAGGGCCGGAAACAGCGATCCGGTCACGAGCCCGAAGTTTCGCAGCTCGCGCTTCGGAGCATTGACGCCGGGCAAATCACGCAATCCGAAGTTCAATTGCTAGTCCAGTGCGAATTCCTTTTTCCAGGAATCGTCCTGCGGACGCGGCGGCTGATCGGCTTTTGCGAGCAGGAAGTTTTCAACCGCCAGGTAATCCATTTCGGTTCGCATGAAGCATCGATAGGCGTCCGCCGGAGAACACACAATCGGCTCACCGCGCACGTTGAATGAGGTATTCACCAGCACGCCGCATCCGGTGAGTTGCCGGAAACGCTCGAGTAGCGAATGAAATAGCGGATTGGTATCGCGATGGACGGTCTGGATACGCGCTGAGTAGTCCACGTGAGTAACCGCAGGGATGGACGATCGCGGCACATTCAGTTTGGCGATACCGAAGAGTTGCTCCTGCTCGGCAGTCATCGGGGTTCTCAGGTTTTCGCGGACGGGAGCGACCAGGAGCATGTACGGGCTCGGACGATCGAGGTCGAAGTATTCGGATACACATTCGCCCATCACCGCGGGCGCGAAGGGCCGGAACGACTCGCGATACTTGATTTTGAGGTTCATGACGGACTGCATGCGGGGGCTGCGCGGATCGCCCAGAATCGATCGGCCGCCCAGCGCACGCGGCCCGAATTCCATCCGTCCCTGGCACCATCCGACGATGTTCTCGGCCGCCAGCAGCCGCGCCACCCGGTCGACGATCTCGTCCAGCTCCAGGCGCTGATAGGATGCGCCCGCCGCGTCGAGCTGCTCGCGTACTTCCGGTTCGGTGAAACGCGGGCCGAGGTATGCGCCATGCATCGCGTCGCCCTCGCGGACGGTGCGCGGCTTGCCGTGATACTGGTGCCACACGGCGAGTGCGGCGCCGACCGCGCCGCCGGCGTCGCCGGCGGCAGGCTGAATCCAGATGTCGCGGAACGGGCCTTCGCGCAGGACTCTGCCGTTGGCCACGCAATTGAGGGCCACGCCGCCGGCCATGCAGAGATAATCGACGCTCAACTCGCGACGAACCGTGCGCGCGAGCCGCAGCACCACTTCTTCGGTGACTTTCTGGATCGATGCGGCGAGATCCATCTCGCGCTGCGTGAGCGGGCTCTCCGGCGGTCGCCGCGGCCCGCCGAACAGCGACGCGAAATGATCATTCGTCATCGTGAGCCCGGTGGCGTAATCGAAGTGATCCATGTTGAGGCGAAACGTGCCGTCGGGTTTCAGATCCATCAGCTTCTCGAAAATCAGCCCCGCGTACTTGGGCTCGCCATAGGGCGCGAGCCCCATCAGCTTGTACTCACCCGAGTTCACCTTGAATCCGGTGAAATAGGTGAATGCCGAATAGAGCAGGCCCAGGGAATGGGGGAAATCGATTTCCCATTGCGCAGTGAGTCGATTGTCCTCGCCGAGCCATACCGAGCTGGTCGCCCATTCGCCAACGCCGTCGAGACAGAGTATTCCCGCGCGCTGGAACGGGCTCGGGAAGAATGCGGAGGCTGCATGCGCCTGGTGATGCTCGGTGAAACGCAGGGGCGGCAGTTCGCCGGAGTCACCGCCGTCGAGCTCGCGCAGTTGCCGCTTGAGCAAAGACTTGAGGTAGAGCTTCTCGCGCATCCATACCGGCATCGCCGCGACAAACGAACGGATCCCTCTCGGCGCGTAGCCAAGATAGGTTTCGAGCAGGCGGTCGAATTTGACCAGCGGCTTATCGTAGAAGACGACACTTTCGAGGTCGCGGACTTTGACCCCGCCCTCGCGCAGGCAGTACGCGACCGCGTTGCGCGGAAATCGCGCGTCGTGCTTCTCGCGCGAGAAGCGCTCCTCCTGGGCCGCCGCGACGATCTCGCCGTCGCTGACCAGCGCCGCGGCGCTGTCATGGTAGAAGGCCGATATGCCGAGAATCTTCATCGTCACTCGGGCGACGCCGAGAGCGGCGCGTCACCCGCCTGGCTCGGATGGTCCGGGCCGCACCCGGAATCTGCGCCCTGCGCGGACAGCGCGACCGGGGTTGGATTGACGCCCGCCGGCCGGCTGACGAGGCCACGCTTCACAAGCTGATCGGCAAGGAAACCGGCGACCACTTCATTGCCGGCGTTGGTGAGATGCCCATCGGAGCGGTAGTAGAGGTCAGACCTGCGAGCCTTGTACGCCGACGCCATCGTGTCCAGCGCGGCGAACCACGGAGTTCCTTTCGTCTGAGCGAATCCCGAGAGAGTCGAGTCGATGACCTCGACGTTGATTCCCCGCGGAGAGTCACCGTTGGCAAGCGCCAGCACTTGAAACTCCTGAGGCAGAGACAATACGGCGAAGCCGAGGCCGCGCGCCTTGCAGAAGTTCATTCCGCGCTCGAGCAAAACCTCGGTCAGGCTCAACTGGCTCCGCAGCCTTTCGGCCGGGGGATTAGCGAAATACCGCGCGCGGGGCGTCATCATGTAGAGGCGGTCATACATGGAATCGTTCGAGAGCATCATCCGCTCTGCGAGTTCGACGATGTTCAAATGGGTCGCGATCGACGTCAGCGTCGCCTCAACCGAAGTGCGGTAGTGCTTCAGGTCATTGACCGCGTCGAGTTGCGGCACGGGAGCATCAAACGGCGTATTCGTGAAAAGATCGTTGGGCAGAAACACCAGTACCACCAGGCCGGGGTGATACTCCTGAGCGAGGCGTTCGAGATTCAGCACCTCCTGGCGGGTGTCGTAGCCGCAGACGCCGTCGTTGATTACCTCGACCTCGAAACCGCTCCGGTTCAGCTCGCGCTCGAGAATGACGGGCCAGTTTTTGTCGTACTCATTACCCTGTCCGAACGTAAAGGAATCGCCCAGCAATAGTATGCGGGTTACACCCGGCCGCGGCGACGGCGAATGTACTACCGCATCGCGGAAACCCTGCCGATTGATCTGATACTCAGTCGTGAACTCGGGAGTCTTTGCGATCGCGTGGGCGCAGGGACGGTTTACCCAGCCGATTTGATCGTCCTGAGTCAGGATGGAGCGCTCGCGGAGGTAGACGGCGCTCGAAGCCTGCGACCAGAAGATTCGCGAGCCTGCCTCGAGCAGTCCGAACAGCGCGAGCGTAATCGCAACGATTAGCAGGCCGTCTCGAATGTTCAGACGCAACGTTTCTTCCGAACGACCGTCAACATGCGCGCATATCGCCGGCGCCCCGGATGGCGGCGACGTCAACCGGATAGTCCGGCAGCGCAGTGACTTCCTGGGAAAGATCGCACTGAAGGTAGAGCCGAAATCCCAGCGATCGAAGCAGGCTTCCGATCTCGCGAATATCGGCTCCCAACTGAGGATGCAGATCGAGCAGAACGATCGCCCGCTCACTCGACCGCAGTGTGTCGAGGGCGCCGCGAAGCACGGGCAGTTCCCAGCCTTCGACATCGATCTTGATCATGTCGATTCCGGGCCGGGCGATTTCGCGGAGCACAGAATCCAAGGTCCGAGTCAGCACCGTCCTGGCGCCGAAATCGCTATGGATCCCGGTGACCAGCGTGTGCCAGCCGCTGCGAGGACCCAGGTGTAACTGGACGGATCCTTCAGCGTCGCTCAGAGCCAGAAGATAGGCGCGAACGTTGCGATACCGGTTCAGCTCGATGCTGCGCTCGAGCCACTGAAAGTTGGTTGGCTCGGGCTCGAACGAAAATACGGCGCCACGATCTCCCACCAGTCGCGCGGCGATCAGCGTAAAGTCGCCCTTGTTGGCGCCGACATCTGCGAAGGTCATCCCGGGACGCAAGAGACGCTCGATGAGCCGCCGCTTCGGTACTT
Source organism: uncultured delta proteobacterium (assembly GCA_963749215.1). GTDB lineage: Bacteria > Desulfobacterota > Binatia > Binatales > Binataceae > CAVVMA01. Next base: position 70,901 of record CAVVMA010000017.1, read on the forward strand.
CATATTGGCCGATCGCCCGCTGCACCATCATTTCGGATTCGTGCAGGTTCAAATAAATTCTCCCGCCGGCGAACCGATAGGGCCTGTAGCGATCGGGAGCGACGGCTGAAATCGCGCGGAGTCCGTAGGAGCCCAGCCTCCTGGCCTTGCGCGTGAACCACGACCTGGGCAGAACCGCTGCCGGCGAAGTTCGACTATCCAAGATTCGTCCTTCAGTACCTATAGTCAGTAGTTCAGGCCAGTGGTAACTGATGGCTGCGGGTGCCGACCCATTTGCAATAGTCAGGGTGATCAAAATCGTGATAGACAAACACTTTGAGCAGCCAGGGCGCCCTGACGTATCTGCCCGGAGCCTGATACCGTCTGGCTATCTTTCTGCGTTCGTTCTGCGCATTGAACTCGTTGATGGCCAATCGCTCGCCCGTCCAGTCATTGATTAGTTCAAGGTCCATCGAGTCATCCAGATCGGAGTCGTCATCGAATATATCGTCGAAATAGCAGAACGCTCTCGGCAACCAGGCGCTCTTGCCGGAATCGAAGATCCGAAAGGCGTCGCGGGTGGAGCTATAAAAGTCGAGGTCGAAAAAGATCGCGCCAATGGGCGGCGGATGGCCGTCAAGGAATTGCGCCAGAGTATCTTTGACCGGGCCCCAAAATACCTTGCTCGAAGACAAACGCGCCATCAACCGGCTGCGATCGCTTAAAAAAAAACCTTCCCGCCAATGGTATGGCAGGTCGCGATAGTCTTCCGGCCGGGGTAGTCCCTCGGCGCTGTCGAAGCCGTAGAGCCTGAACCGCACACCCAGCGCGGCCGTGATCTCGGCGGCGTGACGCTCCATCGCGACCAGCCCGTTGCCGCCTGCCACACCCAGCTCGATCGCGCTGATCTCGTCGTGTCCCAAAGCCTTGGCGAGCCGCGCCGATTGATACATGCAGTACGCGTAGCCCGGATAAGGCACGATTCCCAGCGCCTGGCGGAATTGAAAGCTACCCAGGCGAAAGCGGCCGAAAAACCTGCGCAGGAACACGATATGTTTCGGTTCGGGATACAACAGGAACTTCGTGAACCGGTTCCGCATCTGCTGCCGGGCGCCGCTTTCGCTCATGCGTGCTGCAGCCTCATCGGTCTGGATGCGCCGTTGTGCGAAGCGAGTGCGCCGGCCTGGTTCTGCACGGCGCGGCCGAGAAGCTCGGTCGCGGCCTCGAGCACCTCATCGACAGTGATCGAGGCGATGCACTTCTTCGCATAGCGCTCGCACTTTTCCAGTCCGCAGTCGTAACACTCGACCTTGTGATAAATGACGCGATGGCCTTCGCCGAATGGGAACCACGGCCCCGGCTTATTGTGGGCGCTGAAAATTGCGACACACGGCAAACCGATCGCGGCCGCCAGATGCATCGGGCCGCTGTCATGGCCGACGAACAGCGTCGCCAGTTCCATCAGCGCGGCGTTCTCGCGCGGCGTGAATTTGCCGCACAGGTTCAGGCTCGGGCCGGGCCAGACGCGCTGCAATCGCTTCCGACCGCGCGCGATCGGCTTCGGCGCCGACCAGCGCCAGGCCGTAGCTCGCCGCAACGCCGCCCAGGCGCTCCGTGAACTTGAGCCAGTTATCTTCGCCCCAGTCCTTCACGTCCATCGCCGTGCCGGTCGCGAATACGAGAAAGTCCCGATCGCCGATTGACTCCCGCACGACGGCATCGGCCCTGCCTCTTTCGATCGGCGTCAGCCCGAGATTCCAGCTCTCGGGTTCCTCCAGCCGCGGATCGCCCAGCTCGCCGATAGATCTCGCGATGCGCTCGGCCTCGTGCTCGAACGTCCGCCTTTCCGGTATCCATCGATACTCCCGCAGCGACCTGGCCCACGGAGCACCCACGATCCGCCAGATACCGCAACTCTTGAAGAACATCACCTCGGCGAGCAGGCGCGGCAGAGACCTCGGCATCGTCATGTAGATCAGAAGATCAGGCTTCCAGCTTCGCAATTGCCGCCTCAGTTCGAGCTGGGCGCGCAACTCGTGCCGCACGCGATGAAAGTCCGCCTCGAAATATCCTTGCACCAGATTCGTGCCGTCGAGCACCGATTTCAAAGACGCGTAGACCGAGCCCATCGGGCGGTAGCACAACACGCGCTTGTCGGCGGCCGGAAAGCGCCGGGCCAGGAGATGGAAGATCGGGAGGCTGACGACCGTATCGCCGAGGCTTCCCGGCCGGAAGATTAGTATCCGTTCCGTAGCAGCGGAAATCGACATGCTATCGAACCGCGATCCTTACCGAGTAGCGCACGAAGTATGCCGCCCGGAGCCAGTGTCCGCTCTTCAGGGCGCCGGCTCGGGTTCGCCGGCTGCCGAGCACGCAAGCCATAGATAGGTTGCGAACATGAGCCAGGATGCGTCGGTCACCGTGCTGCGCAGCGCGAAGCCCGCTACGTACAGCGCGATCCAATAGAAGATGGCCGTTAACGGGATGCAGGCGACGCTACCCGCTCGAACCCTCGCGTAGGCGAAGGTCGCGAATACCGACATGAGAAAAAGGAAGACCGCCGAGCCGGGCAGCGTCCAGTCCAGCGCCATCTGGCGAAACATCGAGAAGATGTTGGTCAGCGAAGCTTCGGACTCGGGCGATAGCTGAATCGGTTCCGGGTTGCGGACGACCTCATAGCCGAACCAGCCGGCCGGTCCGTCGAAACTGTAGATGCCTAGTCCCGGCGTCTCCCATACGTCCCAATTCCGGGAAGACCAGTCAGAGAATGCTGCTATATAACCTACGTACTGGTTTTTGGCCGAAGACAGGCTATAGGAGACTACCCTGTCGCGCTTGGTTGCCCACTCAAAGGGGTGCTCGAAAAGATCCTCTCTGATCGATTGGACAACCACAAAGAAGCCGGTGAAGGCCACCAGCGCGAGCGCCATCGCCCCGTAGGCGCGTCTGGCGCTCCTCCAGGGCGACGTGTACCCGGTGTACACGCGGACTGCGCAATAGGCGGCGATCCAGCACATTCCAAAGCCGACGGCGACGCTTTTCGCACCCGCCACCAGGGTGCCGAGCAGGGCCGGCAGTATCGCGACGAGGGCGACACCCCTGCGAGTCCTGGAGCGCGTCTGCGCGAACACGACCCCGGCAAGGTTCCCGCCGAGGTAGACGAAGGTCTGGAGCACCAGATAGCCGGTCGGCTCACGGTAGCCCGGATCGGTGTACCTGGCGCCCGTTAAGCGCGACGAGACTTCACTCAACTCCCGCAGGGAAAGCACCGATGAGAAATCTCTCCCGATACTATGTAGCAGATACAACTCGCTGGCTGACCCCAATACCGCCGAGGCGCATAGCAGCGGGAGCAGCAGCGGGAACCTGGGGGGCCGGCGAATTGGTTCCCGCGGTTCCGGCTCGGCAAGCTCCGCTGATTCGGTCGACGCCAAGGCTCCGCCGAGATGCGCCGTGCAGGTCATGAAGAAAATCCACAGGACTCCGGGCCAGATTCGATACTCCGGGGCGATCAGCAGGCTTACGATCGTCGCCGTCGTCCATACCAGGCAGAACAGCGCGCCCGGCGCGAGCCAGCCGCCAAGCTGGCGCCTGGCAAGTTGCGCCTGCGCGAGCATCAGGATTGCGACGGCGGCCGATGCCGGCCAGGTGGCGTCCATCTGTTTCGGGCGCAAACAGCGCGAAGCGCTGCTGCTTCAGAGTGTGTATTCGAAATGCCGGATCAGCGGCAGCGTGAGCAGCGTGACCATCCGGCGGTCGCGCTGCGCCATCGCATGCCGCCACTCATCGTCCAGCCGCAAGCTCACGGCGCCCGAGTTGAACTTGACGGTGTTACCGCTGATCGCATGGTTGCTGCCGAGTTTGACCGTGGCGCCGTCGATAAAGGAAAAATCCTGCGCGGGGAAACCGAGCTGGGTCAGCGTCCGTGCCAGCGCCTCGGCCGGGGCTCGAATCAGGTCCTCATAGCGCAGCCGGGCATACTGGATGCCGTTGCGCCGCAGGCGCGCGATCCGCGCAGCCCAGAGATTCCTCCAACTCCACCCGAGCGCGCTGGTGACGGCGCTTTTTTTGGGAAGATACATCCGTGCGCTTGCGCTATCGAATGCCAGCTTGGTGCGTGTGCTCGAGAACGCAACCGCACGGCTGTCCCTTACGAGATGAAGTATCTTGAGCTGAATCTCCGGAAGCCGCGCCAGCACCAGGGCTTGCGACGGTTCGTGGCTGGAGTCGACTATCACATTCTTGCCGGAGGCTTGCGCGACCGCGCGGCACAGCGGCAGCATCACGCCGGCGAACGCGCGGCGCCACTTGTCGCTGAAAAATTCGGAGGGCAAGCGGTTGAAGAGCATCAGCATGGGCGTGAAGCGTTCTCTGGGAACCCCGAAGTTGCAGGACGCAAGCGCTTCGCGGTCGATACGCTCGAAGGAGCCGAACGCCCCCTCAATCACGCTCTGCCAGAACTCGCAAGCGCGGAAAAGCTTGCCGCATCCGCACGGGTAGTTGGCCATGTACAGATCGCAGAAGACATGTCTGAATTCGCCGACGAAGTTGAAATCGGGCAGGTTATTGAGGATCTGGCCGAGCAGCGTGCTGCCGCTGCGGCCCTCGCCCACGATGTAGAGGTAGCCGGTTCGGCTTCCTTCCATGGTCAGACTTCGCGCCGTGGATACCCTCACCGCTCGCTACGCTCACCGCCTCTCCCTGGTCAAGGAGAGGCACAAGAGCGGCGCGGGTTGTTTCACCTCTCCCTGACCAGGGAGAGGTCGCGCAAGCATCGCGCGCGCGGGTGAGGGTAATCCGCAGCTTTCGCTTTCGGGAGAGTCCAACTCAGGGCGCGGTCCGATGCTCATGGTCAGACTTCGCGGCTGGAAAGCTGTCCCGCGGCGGAAATTAGCTGGCTCTTGAGAGCGCCCAGGGGCCGGATGCCGAGATTTCTGGTCACCACTCGATAGAGCCGCGCGTTCAAAATCGCCAAGGTCGCGGCCGACGCAAAAGCTGCACCGAGCAGCCCGAAGGGTGGAACCAGCATCAGACACAGCACCACGTTGCCCAACGTGCTCCAGCCGAACACGCGCGCCGCCTCGGCATGATGGCCGGTGACCGACGCGAGCGCCGCGACCGGTCCGGCCCCGCAATTTACGACCTGCCCCAGAACCAGAATCGCCAGCGCCCAATAGCCGGCGGAAAATCCGGGCCCGAACAGAGCGAGGATTCGGTCGCCGCCGCCCCACATCGCCAGCGCAACGGCAACTGCCGGCCAGAAAGACCACAACGTCACCGTGTGGACCACCCGTTCCAGTCCGGACCTGTCGCCGCCGGCGAACATCGCCGACATCATTGGAGCGGCCTTTGCCAGGGCCGCAACCAGCACCAGGCCTACCGCCCCCGCAGTCGTCGCGGCGGCTGAATAGATGCCCACCTCGCGAGCCGGCCGGAACAGCCCCAGTATCAGCACGTCGGTCCGGTACATGATGATCGTGTACGAGCCGACCAACAGCATGTGGAAGGAGACGTTGAGCCATTGCGGGATTTCCGAGACCGGCGCACAATCCCGCGCCTCCCTGGGCATCGCCGCCTGCGACCCGGCGAGCTGCACACCCACTGTCAGCGCCAGCGATATGCAGCGCACGATCATGACCAGCGCCACGGTGAGATATCCGGCCTGGCGCCAGAGCACGAATACCAGCGCGACCGACAGGAACGGGTCGGCCAGCATCGGCAACGAGTATGACGTTCCGAGCCGGTGAAGCGCGCGGCTGATTTGGGATTCGAGCTCGGAGAGCCCGATGAGAGGCGTGAGCCAAACTCCGGCCAATAGCGCCGCAAGGCTCAAGTGGCCAGGCCGCACGATCATCAGGCCGCCGGTGGCGAGCAACGCGATCGCGATCCCGGTGGCGGCCGAAAGTTGCCTGGCGCGAAGCGTCAGGCCCCGCAGCCTTGGCCAGTCGCGCCGCGCCACGTACTCCGGAACGAATCGCATCACGCCCGACGGCAGTCCCAGCGTGCCGAAGATCGCGAGCACCTGCGACAGCGCGATTGCGTAGGCGTAGTTCCCGTAATCGCTCACGCCCAGCCAGCGCGCGAAGAGCAGCGCAGAACCGTAGCGAAGCGCGGCCGAGGCGACCTGGATCGCACCGACCAGGATCGTGCCTCTAAGCAGGCTCTCCGATACGGGCGTGGCTGACGGCTCTTCCAGAGCAGTTGCGATGGCCGAGATTGGCATCTGAAGCGGAATACATCCGCCCGGAACGGGGCGACGGCGGCTTCAGCGCGTAGCGGGGGTGTCTCGCCGCCTGACCGGCGCGGAGTCGCGTTCGTATGTCAGGCGGATCCTTTGCATCCAATCGCGCCCTACCAGAATCAGGCAAGATAGGACCAGCGTGACGATCCCGGCAAGGCCGGCGACCATCAGGACGTTGGGCGAATAGGGCCGGTCCGAGGCCGCCGGGGTTTCGATTACCTTGAACGCGAAATCCGCATCGACCAGGGCGAGCTTCTGTTCCTGCAACTCCTGTGCGACCAATTGATAGAGCTGGGTGGCGAGCAGAGAGTCGGGCGTGGACCTCGCGGCATCCTGCAACGACTCTATGGCCGCGCCGGTGGTGCGAATCTGCTCCTCGCGCAGCTTCGCCCTGAGATCGTCCACGTAGTAGCTGAGGTAGCGCCGAGCTGAGGCGCGACTCGGATCCAGGTAACTCATGGTGATATTGCCGGTACTCAGCGAGTACTCGCAGTTAAAGCTGCGCTGCAGAAGCCGCAGGACATCCCATTGCGGATCCGAGCCGCGACTCCAGCCACTGACCTTGGCGAGCAGTTCATTCTGGAGCTTGTGGCGCCCGACCAACGCAAGGCCAAAGTCGAGGCTCTCGAGAGTGGCGACGATCTCTTCCGCGCGCGACTGCGCAAGCGTGGTACCCAGGAGCGAGGAGCCGAGTGTGCTCGTGGGCGACGAGCTAATCCCGTTCGGCATGAGCTGCGATATCGGGCGCAGGATGGCCTCGGCCCGATAAAGTTTCGTGATCGCGAACTTCGTGCCCGCCGCCGAAATCGCCAGCGCCGCAATCGTCATCGCCGCGATAAGCTTCCACGACCGCAGCAGCGCAATCATGGGCGGACTCAGCGGCAGGTCGGCGCGACCGTGGCGCCTGTGGGCGGGCTCGACGATCGGCAACGACTTGGGCGTGCTACTCACTTCAACTTTCAGATCCGGCGCGCGCTGTCCATCTCCGCAGATTTTCTGCTTCGGAAGCGTGGACCGGAGAAGCCGCGAAATCTACGCGCGGCGATTACTCAACCCCGTCAGGCAATTCGCTACAGGTTCGTCGCGAGTATACCGAGCACGGCCAGCGATTCTACACTATTTGCAATAACTTGTGTGATATCCTTTGCGTACTGGAGAGAACTTACGTAGACGAGTCGCTCGGGAACGTACACCGTATCGCCCGACTCCAACCGGGTGCCCATCAGTCCGCCCGATATCACCGGCAACAGCGGGAAAAGCCGGCTCTTGCTGTCCAGCCGCACGCCCTCTTCGGTCAGGATCGAGCCGTTGGCCTTGATCACGTAGATATGATCGCTGTCCGCGCCTTCAGTGGGGCCGCCGGCGCGCTGCAGGTAATCAGCCACGGTGAGGCCGGGCCGCGCGACGATCGCATTGGGATTATACACCTGCCCCAGCACCTGCACCGAGGAAGGTTGCACCGGGATGACGAGCGTATCGTTGGCCTGGAGCACGATATTGTCGCTGGAGCTCTCGAGCGCGTCGAGCGTCGAGAGATCGATGACGATTCGGCCGACCGCCTGCTGCGACTCGGTCTGCGCCAGCACGCTCTTCAGCGACATCAACGCCTCGGTGACGTTTTCGGCCTGACCCGCCTGGCGCGGCATAACCGAGAGCCGCGCAGCCTCTTCCTGGAGACGCATCCTTGCGCGGTCCAGTTCCTGCTGCTGAAGCTGTTTCACGGACTGTCTGATGAACACCGCTGCGGGCGGGTAAGAATCCGTCCTGAAGCCGCCGCATTCGCGCAGTACCGACGCGAGCCGCTCGCCCTCGCGGATCGCATAGGGCCCCGGTCTCATCACTTCGCCGCTGAGAGTCACGTGCCAGGACGAATGCCAGTTGGAGACCTGATGGATGAAAAGCTCGTCGCCGTTCTTGAGCGCAAGGTTGTCCTGGGTGCCTTCGAGCGCCGACTCGAGGTCGAGGTCGGAGCGCACATAGCGGGCGGTCGAGCCCGCTTCGACTTCGGTCCGCGCAAGCTGCGCGCGGTCGCGCGCGGCGGCGTCCTTGAGGCCGCCGGCTTCATAGACCAGATCGCGCACTCGCATGCCCGGCGCGAGCGGATAGGTGCCCGGCTTTCGGACTTCACCACGAACGACGACCTTGGGGAGATCGCCGATATCTTTCACGTTGTATATAGTCAGCGTGTCCTCGGGTTCGAGCGGAATGTTATTCGGATCTGAATAGCCCGAAAGCGCGCCGTCGAGATTGAATGGAATGACATGAGTCTTCCGCTCCGGTCCTTCGTGCCTGCGCACGAGTGCGTAGTCGAAGAAGGTATGATCGGAAACCTCCTGGGCCTCGCGCACCAGGTCGGCGACCCTCATGCCCGGACGCCATTGGTAAGTGCCGGGCTGATTGACGTTGCCTTCGGCCTTCACCACGTTGCGCTGGCGCGGCAAGACGGTGAAGACCTTGATGAGGTCTCCATCCTTGATCGGATACATCGCCGAAGCTTCGTCGTTGAGGTTGAGGTCCAGCGCAACCCTGCGCTCGTGATCTTCCACCCGCTCGACCTGGACTCTCTCGGAGTAGCCGAACGCGGTCACGCCGCCGGCCATTTTCAGTACGCTGCCCAAGGTCTCCTTTCGCTTGAGCTCGTAAATCGCGGGGTCCCTCACGTCGCCGGTTACGGCGACCACCGGCTCGATCACCGGAACGAAGATCACGTCGCGCGGTTTGAGGCTGATGTCGCCCGAGGTGTCGCCTTTGAGCAGCAGGTCATAGAGATCGAGCGTGTCGATCAAACGGTTGTCCCTGCGCACCTGGATATTGCGCAGGCTCCCCATTTTGCTGATCCCGCCGGCGGCAACCAGGGCGTTTGAGACATGAGACAGCGAGCTGACCGTGTACAGACCGGACTCGTTTACCTTGCCAATCACGAAAACCTGAATCGCGCGCACCTGCCCCATCGTTACGTCGACCTGAAGGCCGGTGATTTGCGCGCCGCGATGCTCGATCAGCCGCTTGGCCTGGCCAAACGTGAGCCCCGACAACTCAATCGGCCCGATCTCGGGCATCAGGATCGTCCCGTCGCGCTGGACTTGCAGCGAAAGAGTCTGGTTTATGCGGCCCCAGAGCAGCACGTTGATATTGTCGCCGGGACCGAGCACGTAATCTTCGCTGACGGAGGCATTCTCAGCCGGCGCAAAGGTCGACACCTTGGACGAGAAAAGCTCGTAGCCGAACTGCGAGAGATGTACCGAACTGGGCTGCGAAAGAAGTTTGTAAGGAGTGTCGAGGTCGTGGAAACGGGCCTCGATCGACGAGACGTGACTCGGGGCGGGCAGGCCGGTGGTGCGTTCGGCGGCGCTGGGGGTCGTGATCCGGGATGACTGAGCGGGCTGCGCGGCGCCGCCGCACGAGGCAACTTGCGCCAACTGCCGGCTGCTGAGCCCCAGCATCGGACCCAGGGATTGAATGTCTCGCACCGAGAGGTGTTTGGCGGCTATAGCCGCGCAAAGCTGCCGGTACTCGTCGTCGCTCAACTGCGCTTGTGGATTGGCCTTCAGCCGCTGGAATTCATCCGAGTTCAACAGGGCCGCGGCCTCAGGATGGCCGGCCAGCGCGTCGGTGGAGTTCAAGTCGGTGGAGTTTAAGTCGGGGGAGGTTGCGATAGGCGCCGCGGACTGCGAAGGACCATCGATGAAGTTGCCGACAGTCGCAGCCGCCGGGGGCATCTGCGCCCGGGCCGGAGCTGCGGCCAGCAAGAAAGGGAGCATCGAGGTCAGGATCGCGGAGAGGAAGAGCACGGCCTGGACTGCTCTCGACGGCGGATTCCCGTGCCCGGGTGTTCGGCAGCTTCCCGCGCGGCGCGCGCGCCGGACGACTGAATCACTGTTCGAGGCAGCCTTGCCAACGATAATCATTTCAGCCATGTAATTCATTCCTGGTTCACGTTGCTTTGATTTCGATTTCCCGCCTAAGCGCGGCAATAGTAACACTGTGGGTTCCGGCGGATGCCTGCGAACATCATAGTGGATATATAGACATATAATAGTAGCTAGTCATTTGCGACCGCGAAGTATGTAGTGCGGCAGGCCTTGCCTGCCCGGCGAGGCGCCGCCGGAATGCTCGCATCGGGCGCGCGTCCGCCCTCCCATCAGATCCGGGCCGCGAGCGCACTTCGCCGCAAGGAGGGGCCGAATCGGGTTGTCTCCAGGAAGAACAGTGCAGTAGTACCCGGCCCACTCGTAACGACGAATGCTCGCGAGCCTCTGAGAGGTTCCCTCGCGTAGGCGTCGTGTTCTCCTCAGCTTGGGAAACGTACCCCAACGCTGGGTTACAAGTAAAGTCCATTTGTAGAGTCGCTGTGCAGTGTTTCTATGATTGAAAGCAAGGCTTGGTTTGCTAATTGACGCCAGGATTTACCTCGTCAACCTTCGATAAGCAGCAAAAGCCTGAAATTTGTCGCGCCAGTGATCAACGCGCGATTGAGCCGAAAGAAGCGGCTTATCGCGCGGCTTCATTTCCCGTATCCTGATTAGCGCCCCGGGCTGGCGGACCTCTGGTTTGCGGCCCGCAAAGTTGCTCCGGCAAGACAGTTTTCGCCGTGGAGGTGTTCGATGGGTGCGGTTGAGAGGCGAAGGAATCCAGCCCGGAGTGCATGGCGAGCCGTCGCCGCAGCGGCAATCTGTTTGTCCGTGCTCGAACTGCTGATCGCCCACAATGTCCGCTCGGGCAGGGTCGAAGCCGCGCGCAGGCAATCCGCGGCCCGAGTGCTCGACAATTTTGGCCGTCTTCCGCTTTCGTTCGAACCGAACCGCGGACAGGCCAATCGGTCAGTCGATTTTATCTCGCGTGGACGTAACTTCGAGGTGATGCTCGATCGCGCGGGTGCGACCTTCCTGACGGCTGGGGCCGCGGGAAAACCCGCGCCGCAGCCTGGAGCGGTGTCGCAAGTCGCCGGGCTCAGCTTATCCAGGTTCAGGATGAAGTTCGCCGGCGCTTCGCCGGCGTCTGATCCGCAAGCGCTGGATCGCCTTCCGGGCGTTTCGAACTACTACGTGGGCAATGATCCCGCGCGATGGCAGAGGAACTTGTCCACTTACCGGCGCGTGAGATACGCCGAAACGTATCCCGGCATCGATCTCGCGTATCACGGCGATCGCGGCAGACTCGAGTTTGACTTCGAGGTGAAACCCGGCGGCGATCCGCGGCGGATCGCGATGGACTTCAATGGAGTCGGCGGCGCGCGGACGAATCCCGACGGAAGCGCGACCCTGACCGACGGCGCCGGCGGTCTCACGCTCGAGCCCCCGGTCGCGTACCAGCAGATCGGCGGCGCACATCGCGAAGTGCGCGCGCGCTACCGAATCGCCCAAGCCTCGAACCCCTCGAAGAGCGCGCGAATAACGATCGGGGTGGGCGACTACGATCGCTCGCAGCCGCTCATCATCGATCCGCTGCTGATCTTCTCGACCTATTTTGGCGGTTCGCTCACCGTTATAAACGGCACCGCGATCGACTCAAACGGCAACGTCTACGTCACCGGATTTGCATACGACGAGTGTCTTGGATGCGTCCCGTTTCCAACCACTGGCGGGCCGGCGTATGACGCCAACTCCGACGCGTTCGTGGCGGAAGTGAGCGCCAACGGAACTTCCCTGATCTTTTCGACCTTGATCGGAGGCAGCCAGTTCGACGAAGGAACCGCGCTCGCGGTCAGCAGCGCGGGCGGCTCAACTCTGGTTACGGGATTCACCGCTTCCGCCGACTTTCCGCGGACGACCGGACCGACGACAGCTCCGGGCGACGGCGACGGATGGGTGGCGACGTTCGACCACACCGGGGCGTTGAACAGCGCGACGTACCTGGGCGGCAGCAATTTCGACCGGCCGTCTTCGATCGCGATACCGCAAGGCTGCCTGCAGAACTGTACCCCCTATGTCGCAGGCCAGACATTTTCCCCCAACTTTCCCGGCTCTGGCTTTCTCGGCAGCAGCGACGCGTTCGTCGTCAAGTTCGACAGCGGTCTCGACACAATCGATTATGCCGCGCTGTTGGCCGGCAGCAACGGAGCTACGGGCCCGGGCAGCGCCCACACGTTCGCGACTGGTATCGCAGTCGACTCCGGCGGCTCGGCATACCTGACCGGCGGCACCGACGCGACGAACTTTCCCAAAACGGAAGGTCCGGCCTCGGCCGGTTCCACCGACGCTTTCGCAGCCAAGCTCAATACCGACGGCAGCGTAGCGTTTGCGCTCCTGATGGGCGGCAGCGACTTCGACGAGGGCCTGGGAATCGCCCTGCCGCCGGCCTGCGCTCCGGCCTGCAATCCGTACGTGCTGGGGACTACGTTCTCGAAGGACTTCGCACCCATTTCAGCCAACGCGCAGCAGACATCGCTCTCGAGTGCGGCCACTAATTTCGTAGCCGAGCTTTCCAGCGACGGGACCAGCGCCCTGTATTCCACTTTTCTCGGCGCGCCCGACTCCCACACTTTCGGAGCGGTCAATGGGATCGCGGTCGATTCAGCCGGCGACGCATACGTGACTGCGTCAACCGAGTCGGCGTCGCTCCATCTCACCAATCCCGTCCAAACATTTCCGGGACCCAACGGCGCGGTTTACCAGTTCGCGCAAGTTGGTCCGGCTCCCACTCCGACTCCTGCCGCCAAGGTCAATTGGTCGCCGTCGTTTGGATCGCCGTTGGTGATTGAACAGGGCAGCAGCGGCAATACCACTTATATCGGGACAACGACCGGGCTCTTTGTCAGCAGCGACGGCATCAATTTCAGTCAGGCTCCGGCGGTGGGCCTGCCGGCGGGTGCCGTCCGTGCGCTGCAGATCGACGGCCCCAGTCCGCTCGGTTTTTTCGCCGGCGGTCCCCAAGGCCTCTATGTCTCGACCGATCTCGGCAATACCTTTGCCGCAACCGCGCTGACGACCCAGGCCGTTTCGGCGATAGCCGATCTTACCGGGACGTCGGTGAGCAACACCAAAATCTTCGCCGGCACTCTCAACGGCTTCTGGAGCAGCTCGGATGGCGGGGCACATTTCGCACAGGTTGCGAGCGTCCCGGCCAAGGCGGAAGTGTTCTCGCTCACTGCGAACGGTACGGGCAACACGCCCACGACGGCGTTTATCGGCACCAGCCGCGGAGTCTTCACGAGTTCGGATGTCGTGCAAAATTTCCCGGGAACGTGGGCGCCGACCAATCTCACCTCCTATGCAGTCGCGGCGATGACCTCCGATAGCAACTCCTCGCCGGCCGTGGATTACGCCGGCACCTACTTCTCGGGGCTCTTCGAAAGCAGCGACGGGTTCAACAGCTACATATCCGCGAGCATCCCTAAATTGGGTATCACCGCGCTCGCGCTGGACCGCGACAAGAGCACTACTCCTGCCACGGTCTTTGTCGGCGTCAGCAGCCTGCAACAGGCTTCGGTCTTCGCAAACACGTCGGGCTACGGCGGGACATTCGTGCCGACCAACTTGACAGACCAGCCCGGAGGGCTGACGGGGCTGAAGTCGCCGTTCGCGGGCACGCTGCTGCAATCTCATCCGGTGCTGCTCGAGCTCAACCCAACGGGTTCGCAGGCCGTGTTCTCCACCTACCTGGGCGGGACGAGCCGGGACGAGCCCGGCGGGATTGCGGTCGATCCTGCCGGCAACAACATCTACGTCGCGGGCACTACTTACTCGAGTGATTTCCCGATCGAGACCAAGTCAGGCGCCACGCCTGTGAATCCGACTTACGACAAATTCTCCAACGGGTTCATCGTGCGAATCGAGCTCGCGTCTCCGAGCCCGACGCCGACTCCCACTCCAACACCGTCTCCCGCTCCAACGCCGACTCCCACTCCAACCCCGACGCCTACTCCAACCCCGTCGCCGTCATTCCTGTCGATCACGCCTCCATCGGCAAACTTCGGGAACGTCGGCACCGACACCTCTGCGACCGTCAAGATCCAGCTCAAGAACGTCGGCGAGGCCAAGCTCGTCGGGACCGTGAGCAACAGCGGACTTGCCGGAACGCAGTTCAGCATCAAGGCGGGCTCGGGCAAATTCAGCCTGGCGCACAACAAGACCAGGACGGTGGCGATAAAGTTCGCGCCGACCATACCCCCGGTCCAATTGTCGCCGACCGAATCGGTGGGAAGCATCACAATCACGAGCAACGATCCGACCAATCCTGCGGTGCTGGTGAGCGTGAGCGGAACGGCGGAGCCCGGAACGCTGAGCTTGTCATCCACGACCCTCAACTTCCCGGCCACGAAAGTAGGCAAGGCCACGTCGCTCAAACTGACGATCACGAATACCGGACTGGGAGTGCTGCACGTCTTTGTGGACATGCAGAACAAGCTGAAGGCCCCGTTCAGCGCTATGGATGCCGGCAATTTCAGCCTGGCCGACAAAAAGACTCATATGATAATGGTTAAGTTTGCGCCGAAGTTGCCGGGCCCGTTCCAGGGAGTGATCACGATCACCAGCGACGGCAGCCCGCCCAGCGGAGCATCGATTACCCTCATGGGAACCGGCGAGTAACCTTGTTATTCGCCGAGCCGCGGGCGCCGCGGTTCGCCAAAGCCTGCTGGATGGGGCGCGGCGGCCGCCGCGAGGCGAATTATACGGCCGGCTGCAACGTCTCAACTATTACCGGTGGAAGTGCTCGTGCTGGTGCAATGCTCGGAGAGCGTCTGAGGCCTGGGGCGATCAGGATGCGCCCGAAGGCGCAAGGCCGGGTGCTTGCCGCCGCGGTCGCTTTGCTCTCGCTCCTCGCGTTTCCCTCTCCTGCGCAGTCGGCGAATCTTACCGTCAGCGGCACTGTCATGAGCGGGGCCACCAGCACGATCTCGGGCTCGTCCGTAACGCTCTTCGAGGCCGGGAGCGGTCCGGGCGTCGGCGCAACATCGCTCGGATCGTCGACCAGCAATTCCAGCGGCGACTTTTCAATCTCGCCTGGCGCCACGCCGCCGGCGGGCGCGATTCTCTATCTGGTAGCCGGCGGAGGCAATGCCGGCGGCGGCGCGAACAGCTCGACCGAGTTGATGCTGATTATCGGCGGCGTCAGCAACGCCGCGACCAGCCTGACAATCAACGAGCTCACCACGGTTGCGGCGGCCTACTCGGCGGTGAATTTCTTTACAAGTGGAACCGGTATCGCCGACAATGCGTTTCACGGACTGGCGATCGCGGCGGCGAGCGCCGGCAATCTGGCCAACATTCACACCGGCCTGGCCGGGAACGTGGTTGCGAACGGCAACAATGACCCGACCGAATTGGAGCTCAATACGCTCGCCAATGCGCTCGCCAACTGCGTTCGCGTGGGGACCGGCGCGCAGGCGTGCGCGAATCTTTTTGGCGCGGCGAACGCGCCGACTACGCCGACCGACACCCTGGCCGCGATCATCAATGTAGCGAAGACGCCAACCTACAACATCGGCACGATCTTCGGCCTCGGTTCGAGCGGGCCGTATTCTCCAGTGCTGCCTGCGGCTCCGAGCGACTGGACGACGGCCCTGAACTTCACCGGTGGCGGCCTCGACGCGCCCGGCGGGATCGCGATCGACAGCGCCGGTAACGTCTGGCTCGCCAACACCGAAGGCAACAGCGTGACAGAGCTGAGCTCGGCGGGCACTCCAGTCTCGTCGTCGCTCGGCTTCACCGGTGGCGGCCTCAACGCTCCATCAGCAATCGCGATCGACGGCGCCGGCAATGCCTGGGTGGCGGACTACGGCAACGACCGCGTCACGGAGATAAATTCCAGCGGCATGGCGATTTCGCCCGCCTTCGGCTACTCCGGGGGCGGTCTGCTGGGACCCCAGAGCATCGCGATCGACGCCGCCGGCAACGTCTGGGTTGCGAACCTCGACGGCAACAGCGTGACGGAGCTGAATTCGGCGGGCACGCCGATTTCGTCTGCGACCGGCTTCACGGGCGGAGGGTTGCAGGGCGGCAAGAGTATCGCGATCGACGGCGCCGGCAACATCTGGGTCGCGAACCACAGCGACGCCAGCGTGACGGAGCTGAACTCGGCGGGCACGCCGATTTCGCCCGCCGGCGGTTTCACCGGCGGCGGCCTCGCAGGGCCGTACGGGATCGCAATCGACGGCATCGGCGACGTCTGGGTCGCAAACCAGAACGGCAACAGCGTAACGGAGTTGACCTCTGCGGGCGTCGCTTCGCGGCTCGCCTTCACCGGCGGCGGCCTCAGCAGTCCGGACGGAATCGTGATCGACGGCGCCGGCAACGTTTGGGTGTCGAACGGCGGCGGCGGCGTGGCGGAAATCAATCCCGCCGGTATTCCGCTCTCGACGACGAACGGTTTCAACAGCGGTGGCGTGAACACGCCCTTTGGTATCGCCGTCGATGGCGCGGGCGACATATGGGTCGCCAACTCCGGCAGCAGCAGCGTGACCGAGATCATCGGCGCAGGCGTGTCGGTCAAAACCCCGCTGGTGGCCCGACTCGCGTCGCTGCCGACCGCGGTGCCGACTCCAACTCCGACGCCGAGCCCGACCCCGGCTTCAAGCCCGACGCCGACTTCGAGCCCGAGCTCAAGCGCGACGCCAACTCCGACGCCGTCGCCCACCACCTCCGCGACGCCAACGTCGGTCCCGACCGCCACGCCTACGTCGGCCTCTACGCCTACGCCGACAGCCAGTGCGACCTCGACCAGCGGAGTGACGGCCACCGCGACGAAAGCGCCAACCCCCACGCCAACTGCAACTCCGACGGCCGCGCCATCATTCCTGCTGGTCACTCCTCCGTCGGTGAATTTCCAGGACGTGGGTATCGACACCAGGGCGACCCAGCGCCTCAAGCTCACCAACACGGGTACCGCGAAACTTACCGGAAGCGTAAGCAAGGACGCCTTGAGCGCGCCGTTCAGCGTAAAGGCGGGCGCGGGTAATTTCCAGCTCGGCCACAATCAGAGCAAAGTCGTCACGATAGGGTTTGCACCTACTTCGCCGACGGCGTCGTCGGAAAGCCTGACGATCACGAGCGATGATCCAACCGACCCCAATGTGCAGGTGGGCGTGAGCGGGATCGGAGAGCCGGGCATCCTGAGCACATCGGCAGCGCCGCTCGACTTTCCGGCGGTGAAAGCGAATCACAGCAAGAAGCTGAAGTTTGCGATAAAGAACACGGGGCCGGGTGTGCTGCACGTCAACATCAATGTGAGCCAGTCGGGCACCGCCTTCAGCGTCGTGGGAGCGGCGGGATTCAGTCTCGCACACAACGCGAGCCGCGTGGTGATGGTCAAGTTTGCGCCGCCGACGAGCGGTGATTTCGCCGGCACGATCGTGATCACCAGCGACGGCGGCGGCGTTTCGATCCCCGTGAGCGGCACGGGCGACTAGCGACGGCCGGCACCGGCGACTCGCGACCGCGACCTCAGCTCCCCACTCACGCGCTATAGTCCGGCGGTCTGCCTCGGAACCAAGAGCGACGTTATTCGCGGCAACCCTGATCCTGAGCATATCTGCGCGTCGCACGTGGAGCGCCAGAACCTCACGATGCGAATGGGCATGCGGCGCTTGACGCGGCTTACTAACGGCCATTCAAAGAAGCTGGAGAATCACTGTCACGCGGTCGCGTTGCACTTTATGCACTACAACTTCGCGCGCGTGAATCAGGCCGTGCGCTGTACGCCCGCGATGGAAGCTGGCGTTAGCGACCACCTATGGAGCATGGAAGAAATCGTGGCGCTCGCCGACAAACTGCACCAGTGCCGATTTGGATTGGGCGGTTGATTCCTCGCGCGCGCCGTGCGAAACAGAAGCGTCGCTGCCGCGACCAACCCACTCATCCGGAGTTGACGATGCCCAATAAAGTTGAGTTCGCAATCTTCTCGCCTCAGGCCGCGATTTCATGGCCCGCGCTGGTCGACCGGGCGCGAATCTCCGAAAAGCTCGGCTTCCATTCGATCTGGCTGGTCGATCATATGTGGGCGCGCGGGATGCCCGATTTGGACCAGCACGAATGTCTCACCTCGATGGCGGGGCTTGCGGCCGTCACCGAGCGGCTGCGGATCGGTACGCTCGTGATCTGCAACTCCTATCGCAACCCGGCGCTGCTGGCGAAATCGCTGAGCCACGATCGACCATATCAGCAACGGGCGGCTCGAAATCGGGCTCGGCGCGGGATGGATGGACGAAGAGTATCGGGCTTACGGCTACGAGTTCCCCTCGATGGGCACGCGGCTGCGTCAGCTCGAGGAGGGCCTGCAGGTCGTGAAGGCGCTGTTCGCCGACAAGCGCGCCAACTTCAAGGGCAAATACTACCAGGTCGCCGACGCGCCCCTGAATCCCAAGCCGATCCAGAAACCGCATCCGCCCATACTGGTCGGCGGCAGCGGTGAAAAGGTGATGCTGCGAATCGTCGCGAAGTACGCCGATCGCTGGAACTGTCCGGCCGGCTACGAAGACTTCGGCCACAAGCTCAACGTGCTCAAGGATCATTGCAAGGCGGTCGGCCGCGACTTCAACACGCTCACGATCTCGGAGCAGGTGCTGGTCTGCATGGGCAAGGACGACGCCGAAGTCGAGCAGAAATGGCAGATGGCGAAGCGCTTCCCGTTCTCGGCCACCGGAATAAAGGGCACGCCCGGCCAGGTCGTCGCGCAGCTTCGCGAACGCGTCAACCGGGGAGTCACGATGTTCACGATCTTCTTCAGCGACTTCGCGCCGCCGCCCACGCTGGAGACCTTCGCGCGCGAGGTGATGCCCGCATTCAGATAGGCGGCTTCGGGTTCCCCCTTCCCGTCTTTAGGGAAGGGGGTCAGGGGGTTAGGTTCTGCTCACGGAGAACCAATGGCCAACATGAAAGTCGAATTCGGACTCGAAGTTCCGCAAGGCGGACTCCCGTGGGCGATGTGCCTGGAGTTCGCGCAAGCCGCCGATCGGCTCGGCTACCATTCGATCTGGCTCTCCGATCACATGTGGATTCCAGGGATGCCCGATCTCGACTACCACGAGGCGATCGCGATGATGGGCGCGCTGGCCGCCTGCACGCGCCGCGTCCGCCTCGGCACGATCGTGCTCTGCAACTCCTATCGCAACCCCGGCCTGCTGGCGAAGTCGCTGGTCACGATCGATCACATCAGCAACGGCCGTCTCGACATGGGGATCGGCGCGGGATGGATGGAAGAAGAGTACCGCGCCTATGGGTATGAATTTCCGCCGGCCGGTGTGCGCCTGAAGCAGTTCGAGGAAGGCCTGCTGATCATGAAGGCGCTGTTCGCGGAGCGCCGCGCCAGCTTCAAGGGCAAGTACTATTCGATTAGCGACGCGCCGCTGAATCCCAAGCCGATCCAGAAGCCGCATCCGCCGCTCATGATCGGCGGCCTCGGCGAAAAGGTGCTGCTGCGGTTGGTAGCAAAATACGCCGATCACTATAACTTCATGCCGACCTATGAAGACTTCGATCGCACGCTCGGTATCCTGAAGGAGCACTGCCGCGCGGTCGGACGCGACTTCAACACGCTGAAGATCTCCGAGATGGTCTTCGCCGTGCTCGGCCGCAACGAGCATGAAGCTGCGCAGGCCTGGCAACAGGCGCAGTCGATGGGACAAGATATGCGCAACGCGATCAAGGGCACCCCGGCGCAGGTGATCGAGCAGTTCAAAAGGCGCGCCGCCAAAGGCGTGAGCCTCTTTCAGCTCGTGCTGCTGCCGCTTCCCTCCGTCAGCGCGGCGGAGCTTTTCGCGCGCGAGGTGATGCCCGCCTTCGCGCGAGCCGGCGCGTGATCCGATGAACGAAAGAAGCCTCACAGAGTACCTCGCGCGCCGGATGCCTGCGGCCCGCGAGGTCAAGGTCGCGGGGCTCAAGCGAATCTCCGGCGGCTCGTCGCGCGAGACCTACGCATTCGATCTCGAATGGATCGACTCGGGCGGCGAGCGCCGATCGCGTCCGCTGATTGCGCGCCGCGATCCCACCGGCAGTCTGTTGCAAACCTCGCGCGAGCGCGAGTTCAACGTGCTCCTGGCGATGCATCGCGCCGGCCTCAAGGTGCCCGAGCCGTTGTACCTGGAGCTCGACGCCGCCGTGATCGAACGGCCGTTCTTCGTGATGGCGCGGGCCGAAGGCCGCGTCAGCACCGGCGCATTCCCGGCCGGTGAGCCGGCAGCGCTGCAAGCCAGGGTCGCGGATCAATTTCTGGAGCAACTGGCGCGCATCCAGGCGCTGGACTACCGCGCGCTCGGACTTCAATGGCTCGGCGAGCCCCGCGATTCCGCCGAGCCGTCGCGCGCGCAGACCGCGCTCTGGCGCGAGACTTACGAGCGCGACCGGATGGGGGAGCATTATCCGATCATGTCCGCCGCGTTCGCGTGGCTCGAAGCGAACCCGGTAAAGACCGATCGCGTGGTCGTGGTCCACGGCGATTATCGCTCGGGAAACTATCTCTACGATGACGGCGGCATCAACGCGATGCTCGACTGGGAGATGGCGCATCTTGGCGATCCGATGGAAGATCTCGGCTGGGCCTCGATGATGTTCTGGGGACGCGCCGAGCTCGCGGGCGGGCTGATGGAACGCGAGGCCTTCTACCGGCTCTACGAGCGCAAGACCGGCTATCCGGTCGATCGCCAGCGGCTGTTCTTCTACCAGGTGCTGGGCAACGCCAAGATGGCGGTCATATGCCTGACCGGAATTCGCGACTTCGTCGAAGGCCGGACTTCGGATTCAATCATGCCGTTTCTGCAACTGCTGTTGCCGCTCCTGTTCGACGATCTGGCGATCCAACTCAAGCTGGTATGATCGAAGCGTCGAGATAACCGAATGCTACGACCGACCCTCGCGGAGATTTTGAGCGGCATTCAGCGGACCATACTGGGAACGCTGTTCGCCGAACTATCGTCGCCGTACGCCCAGGGGCAGGCCGCGATGGCGGCTGCCGACCTGACTCACGTGATCGCTTCGCTGGAAAACGCGCCCGCCTATGATGCCGCCGAAGTCGCCGATCTGAAGCAGACTCTCGCGGCGATCAGGCCCGAGGCGTCATCTCTGGATCGGCCTGCGATGGAAGCCGCGATGGCCGATCTCGCGGCGGCGCTGGCGCTGGGCAAACTCGACGACGCCGCCGCGGAGACCGTGCGCGGCTATCTCCGCCGCTATCTCGATCGCACGCGCGAACTACTCAAGAGCAGTTGGGGCGCATGACGCGAAAGTCCCCGCACCGCTCTCAACGCGGCGCGCGCTCGGAGAGCAACCCCTGCAGGCGAGCCGGATAGTCGGTGATTATCCCGTCGACGCCGAGGTCGAGCATCGCGCGCATCTCGGCGGCGTCGTTGACGGTCCAGACGTGCACCTCGATACCCATGCGATGGGCCGCGCCGACGATTTCCGGAGTGACCAGCCGCCACGACTGATACTCCGGCGGCACCTGAAGCGCATCGCCGGGCGGCCGATATGCGGCGTCGTGGCTTGCGATCGCCTGGAGCAGACCCGCGACTTCCAGCGCCGAGAAGTTGGTCGGTATCTGCGGCGCGAGCTTGCGAATCTCATCGAGCGGCTGCTGATGCTCGCCGACCACCATCACGCGCCGGCGCATCCCGGTCCGATCTATTGTCTCGAGCATCGCCTGCGTCAGGCTCGGTTCGACCTGTTTGACCTCGATCACGAAGCGGCGGGAGGAAAACGCGCTCAGCACCTCGTGAAGTTTCGGCACGCGCAATCCACGGCCGCGAAATGGATGGCTGCGATCGCCCGGCGTGAAAGTGAACCCGGCATCAGCCGCCGATAGCTCCTGCCACGTGAGCCGCGCGATGATTCCCTCGCGCCCGCACATCCGGGTCAGCTCCGCGTCGTGCGAGACCACGACCTCGCCGTCGCGCGTCATGTGGACGTCGAGCTCGATACAATCGCATCCGAGCTCGGCCGCGGCGCGAAACGACTCGATGGTATTTTCGGGAAACGCGCCGCTGTCGCCGCGATGAGCGATCACGCGCGGGCGCGGCGGCGCGAAGAAGTCGGTATCCAGCGTAGCGCGCATTTCAGTGCTCTGCGCTCTTGAAGGCCTGCTCGATTTCGGCGGCGAGCTTAAAGTCCTTGTCGGTCACTCCGCCCTCGCTGTGCGTGCTGCAGGCGAAGCGAATGCGGGTGTAGTTGATCGTGATGTCGGGATGGTGATCGGCGGCCTCGGCGATCCGCGCGATGCGGTTGATGAATTCGATTCCGTCCATGAATTGCTTGAAGCGGAAGAGCTTGGTGATAGCGTTGTCCTTGTACTCCCATCCGGAGAGGGCCTTGAGCTTCTCCGCGATTTGCCCGTCGCTCAGCTTTGCCATCGGTTCGTTGCTCCCGTTCAGTTTGTCGCAAGCGCTATGATATGTAGTCAAGCACGAAGGCAATCATTAAGGGAAAGTCGTTGCAGGGAAAGTCCATGGCGAACAAGCTTGTCACCGACGAAATACGAAAGCTGATCGGCACCGAGAGCGAGCCGCGCGTGGTCGAGGTCGAGCGCGGCGCGATCCGGCGTTTCGCCGAGGCGATCGGCGACCGCAACCCGCTGTTCAACGACGAGGCCGCGGCGCGCCACTCGCGCTTTGGCGGCATGATCGCGCCCCCCACCTTTTGCCGCTCGCTTGGCGGCGGCTTCTTCAACGTCCCGCTCAGCCTCGCGCGCGCACTCGACGGCGGTTCCGAGTGGGAATATTCCGAGCCGATTCGTCCCGGCGATCGGATCACCGTGGTCTCCAGGCTGGCCGATATCCGCGAGGCGGCGGGACGGATGGGCACGATGGTCTTCATCGTCACGGAGACCCGCTACACCAACCAGTTCGGCCGGCTCTGCGCAATCCAGCGCTCGACCGGAATTCGCTACTGAGAGGGAATTTATGGCGCGCCAATTTTATTTCGAAGACGTCGAAGTCGGCCAGGAAATTCCGGGCCTGGACAAGGATCCCACCACCCAGCAACTGGTGCGCTACGCGGGGGCCTCGGGCGATTTCTACCAAATCCACTACGACAAGGACTTCGCGCTCGCGAGCGGACTGCCCGGTGTGATTCTGCACGGCGCGCTGAAGAACGGCTTCCTTGGACAGCTCGTGACCGATTTCGCCGGCGAGCTCGGATGGCTCAAGAAGCTCGCCGTGCAGTATCGCGGGATGGATCAGCCGGGCTCGAAAATCGCCTGCCGCGGCAAGATCGCGAAGAAGCGCATCGACAACGGCGAGCATCTGGTCGAGTGCGAAATCTGGATCGAGAACGCGAAGGGCGAAAAGACCACGCCCGGCTCCGCAACCGTGGTCCTGCCCTCCAGGGCGGATCATCAGTAAGGATGCACGCGCGTCGGCAGTTTCCGCCTCGCGCTTTCGAGGCCGAGCAGGTACGCAGCGGCTCTCCCGAGCGGAATTACCTGCGGGTGCTCGTCAGACTGCTCGCGGCCCATGCGCTGGCCGAAAAGCTCACCGCGCAGGGCTGCGAGCGCGCGCTGAACCGGCTTTCCACGCCCGCCCTGCGCCAGGTAGTCGAGAAGAACATGGCGGAGGAACGCGAACACGCGGCGATGATTTATCGCGCGCTCGCTGATCTCGGGGTCAGCGAGACCTCCGCCGACCGCTCGATGATCTCCGCGCTGAAGGGGCCGTCATTCGAGGCGCCGCGGTACTTCGCCGAGCGCGCATCGGGCGATCTCGACCTGCTGATGGCGGGGCTGAGCCTCGACATGACGGGCCTCCTGATGATCAGCGAGAATTACGGCGACTCGAGCTATGCGCCGCACAGCCGGGCCGCGGCGCTGATCGTGCAGGAGGAAGCCGACCACGATCAGTTCGCCGCCGACGAGTTGCGCGGGGCAGTCGAGCGCTTCGGGCGCGAGCGCGTCAACCAGGCGCTACGCGAATGGGTTCCGCGCGCCGCCAACTTCTTCGGCCCGCCCGGCAGCGGGTTCACCAACGATTGTCTGATCTACGGACTCAAGCGGTGCGATAACCAGGAACTCGCAGACCTGTACCTCGAGATGCTCGCGCGGCGAGTCGCGCAGGCCGGGCTCGAGATGCCGCGGCTCGCGGCGGGCTATCCGCGCGCGCTGGCCTGACCATGCCGGCGCCGATCGAACTGGCGCATACGATCGCCGGCCGCCTCAGCGCGCTGGTGGGCGTGGCCGCGGTCGCGATCGGCGGTTCGCAGGCGCGTGGAACCGCGCGCGAGGATTCCGACCTCGACCTCGGCATCTATTACTACCCCGAGAAGCCTTTTGCGCTCGACGAGCTGGCCGGGGTCGCCTGCGACCTCGACGACCGCCATCTGCCGGATCTGGTGACCCGGCCGGGTGAATGGGGGCCGTGGGTTAACGGCGGCGGATGGCTCGTGATCGGCGGTCTTCATGTAGACTTTCTCTACCGCGACCTCGACAAGCTCGCCGACGTGATAGCGCGATGCGCTGCCGGCCGAATCGCATGCGACTATCAGATCGGCCATCCGGCGGGCTTCCACAACCATATCTATATGGGCGAGGCGCACTGCTGCCGCCCGCTGTTCGATCGTTTCGGCGTGTTGGGAACGCTCAAGGCGCTGACCGCGGTATATCCGCCCGCGATGCGCGACGCGCTGGTGCAAAAGTACCTGTTCGAGGCGTCGTTCTCGATCAGGATCGCCGACCAGCCGGCCGCGCGCGGCGACGTGTACTACGTTTCGGGTTGTCTCTTCAGGGCGGTGGGATGCGTCGTGCAGGTGCTCTACGCGTTGAACGAGCGCTACTTCGTCAACGAGAAGGGATCGATCGCCGAGGTCGACTCGATGCCGCAAAAGCCGCCCGGTTTCGGCGCGCGCGTCGCGGCGATATTCGCGCCGGCCCGCCCCGACGAATTGCTCGCGCGTGTCGAGCAGTGCCGCGATCTCGTCCAGGCCGTAACGGACCTCTGCGGCTCCGCCTGATCGATCGTACCGATTCCTCTTCTATCGGGCGCCGGCAACGGCTATCCTTTGCGGTTCCGGCTGCGCCATGAAACCCTCGCGTTTTTCCGAACCGGAGTCTCATCCGTTTTCCGACCGCGATGTCGCGCGCGCATGGGACGAGAACGCCGACTCGTGGGCCGAGCAGGTCCGCAAGGGCTGGGACGTTTACCGCGAGGTTTACAACAATCCGGCCTTCCTGGACTTCATCGGCGAGTCGATCGGCGACTTGGCCGGGATCAGCGTGCTGGACGCCGGATGCGGTGAAGGGTACAACACCCGGATTCTCGCGCGGCGCGGCGCCCGGATGACCGGTGCCGACATCTCGGCGCGGATGATCGAGCTCTGCCGCCAGGAAGAGCAGTCCGACCCGCTCGGGATACGCTACGAGGTCAGTTCGTTCACCGATCTTTCGGTCTTCGCCGACGCGAGCTTCGACGCGGCGGTTTCTTTTATGGCGCTGATGGACGGTCCGGATTTTTCCGGCGCGATGCGGGCGATTGGCCGCGTGCTCCGGCCGGGCGGAACGCTGGCCTTCAACATCACGCATCCATGCTTCATGACCAAAGGCTTCAACTGGATCTGCGACGAATCCGGGAAGGAAACCGCGCTCGCGGTCGCCCGATATTTCGACGACCAGCCCTGGATCGAGCGCTGGAGATTCAAGAAGACTCCCGAACCGCAAGAGGCCGAGCCGTTCGCGGTGCCCCGCTTCGACCGCACGCTTTCCTTCTATCTCAACACGCTGATCGAGTCGGGCTTCACGCTCAGCCGAATCGGCGAGCCGCGGCCCAGCGAAGAGGCCTGCCGCGCGCATCCGTTTCTCCGTCGATGGCGCGAGCACGCGCCGCTGTTCTTCTACGTGAGCGCGCGAAAGCCGCGTTGAGCGCGGGCCGGTGCGAGACGCCACCGGGTATACCGATGCATCGAGTCGTAACTCTGCTGCCCAGCGCCACCGAGATTGTCGCGGCGCTCGGCTTCACGGATCAGATCGTGGGCCGCTCGCACGAGTGCGACTATCCGGCCGAAATCGCGGAGCGGCCGGTTTGCACCGCGCCGAAGTTCAAGGTCGAAGGATCGAGCGCCGAAATCGACCGCCGCGTAAACGCGATCGTGCGCGACGCGCTGTCGGTCTATTCGGTGGACGCTGCGATGCTTCGGCGGCTCAATCCCGGCCTGATCGTCACACAATCGCAATGCGAGGTTTGCGCGGTGAGCGAGCACGACGTGGAGGACGCGCTGGCCGATTGGCTCGGCGCGCGCCCGCAAATCGTCTCGCTTCGGCCCAACGCCCTGCGCGACATCTGGGACGATATCGAGTGCGTTGCCGCGGCGCTGGGCGCGCCCGAGCGCGGCGCCGATCTGACCCGCCGGCTCAAGGCGCGCGTTTCGGCGATCGCCGATCGATCGGCTCAGATTGGTTCGCGCCCGGCCGTCGTATGCATCGAATGGATCGATCCGCTGATGGCAGCGGGCAACTGGATGCCGGAGCTGGTCGCGATGGCTGGCGGCCGCAATGTCCTGGGCGAAGCCGGAAAGCATTCGCCGCGAATCACGTTCGATGAGTTGCGCGCGATCGACCCCGACGCGGTCGTGATCTCACCGTGCGGCTTCAAGATTGACCGGACGACGGCCGAGCTGCCGGGTTTGATCGGACGCACCGGATGGGCGCAGCTAAAGGCGGTGCGCGAGGGCCGGGTCTCGGTCGTTGACGGAAACCAGTACATCAACCGTCCCGGTCCGCGGATCGTCGAGTCGCTCGAGATTCTCGCCGAGCTGATTCATCCGGATACGTTTCGCTTTGGTCACGAAGGCTCCGGCTGGCAACGCGTGTGAGCGCCGCACTATCGGCAGGCCGTTGGCGGCTCTAGTGCGCGAGCGGAAACGTGCCGGGAAGAATCTCCACTTTACCCGTCGTCAGGTTATAGACACCGCCGACGATCCTGAGCTCACCGCTCTTCACCATCGCGCTTAACGGTTTCGAGTACTCGAGCTTCGCGACCGTCAGCTCGACGTTAGCGGCGATCGCGTTGGCGACCGGGTCGCCGGGCATCGATTTGGTCGCCTCGACTGCCGGGCGCAACTCCGCCAGCATCGGACCAACGTCGCCCGGTGCTTCATGTCCCTGCACCGCCGCGGTCACTGCACCGCATCGATCGTGGCCCAGCACCATGATCAGCCGCACCCCGAGATGGCTCACCGCATAGTCGATACTGTCGATCGCGACCGGATCGGCGACATTGCCTGCCAGACGCACGACGAAAAGATCGCCGAGGCCCTGGTCCAATATGATTTCCGGTGGGACGCGCGAATCCGAGCATCCCAGGACCGCAGCAACCGGATGCTGCCCGCCGGCGACCGTAGCGCGCCGCTCGATCGTCTGATTGGGACGGGTGAGCCGCCCCTCGACGTAGCGCTGATTGCCGTCGAGCAGTTGGCGTAACGCTTCGGCCGCGCCGACCGACGCTTCACCCGACACTGCGCCGGCCGCGGCCGGCGCGATCAGCAAAACGACGACGACACCTAACCATCCGCTGAGCTTTTTCATTTCACCTCGCTGGAACTTTCGGCCGGCTACAGCCTTCGGCCGAACCAGAGCACGCGGCCCAGAACATTGAAAGCCCCGGGGGAAGCCACCTCGTAGCCATGGAGCGGGTTGTCGCTGCGAACCTCGATCATGCCGTCGAGCCGTCTGACCAGGCGTTTCACCGCGAGTCCATCCGGCTTCATGATTGCGTAAACGCCCTCGGGTCCGAAAGCCTGCGCGCGCACTTCGATCAACACCAAATCGCCGCTGTGGATCGTGGGCGCCATCGCGTCCCCGCGAGCCTCGATCAGAGCCAGTCCGCTTGGGTCTGCGCGCAGGGTTTCGCGGACCCACTTGGTCTTGAAGGCTACGTAATCCACGATCTGATCGCTGACGACCGAGAGTTGCTCGTTCCCGATCTCGGCGCGCGGCGTGCGGACTATGCTGTCATCATCGCGGGACATTTCGCCCTCGCCGGTGGCAAGCCATCGAATCGAGATGCCTGCGGCGTCAGCGAGCTTGACCAGCCGTTCACGCGACGGGTCTGACTTGCCGCTAAGGTACTTTCCGATCACGGCGCGTGACAGGCCGCTGCGCTCTGAGAGCCGCTTCGGTCCTCCTACGAACGTAGCCAACTCGCGAATACGAACGGAAAACCCAACGCGCTCCGGCAAGTTTGGCTCAGGGTTCTTCCGCCCCGATTTTGCGGGCTTTGTCTTCGGAGGCCGTGTCGTCATAGTGATACGTTCGTATTGCTTTCCAGCCATATTCATGTAAACTACGAGTCGGCGGTTGGGGGGTGAAGGAAGGGGAGGCACGATGGTATCCGGCCAAGCTGTTCGGCTGCGTCTCAAGCTCTGGCGGCCGTACTCTCCGAGAGACTGAAGCGGTCCGATCCCGACCCGAAACTGATCCCGCACGCGGCCATCGCGGAAACGCGCCCGTTGCATGGCCGGAAGGAGCGCAGGAGTTGTGTTGAGGCCGAGTCGCTCGTCGCAGGTCGCTAACTTTTCCGCACCCCTTTTTCGCCTGTTGCACTTTCCCACTTATCGTTACCGGCATCAAGGATTTCAGGCTCCTCGCGAGGCTGCCAGAGTTGCCGTGCCGACGCGCCGGCACATCTCCGGCCTGCGCTTCGCCTGGGAGTTGAAGGGCGGCGTTGGTCCAAGCTGCGCAAGTTGAGCGCTGAGCACGCACGGCCGCAGCCGGACGCTGACTGGGCGCCTGTGGAAAAGGGGGAATCATGATCGAGGATACGGACCGCGAGATTGAGGGTGCGGCGGGAATCTTTGAGCGCGCCATGAAGTGGGGGCATCTTCCGCAAGCGATGACCTTCGAGAGTTTTCTCGCCGCGCTGAGACGGGGCGACGATCCCTACCTGGGAGCCAACCGATGGAGGATCGGCGAAGCCTGAACCGAGGTCAAGCCGCGCCCTGCAAGCCGCGGCCAATCAGGAAGCGAGCGTGCGTGGAAAGGGAGGAGGATTGTGATGAACATCGCCAGTGACCGCCTCACGCTTAGACAAATCGCGGACGAACTGGGCGAGGAGATGGCCCGGATGCTGATCGGCGGCTTCGGTGGCACGCGGCTGTACATACCGCTGCGGCCCGATGAGGCGAGCCCGCTGGTTCGGGCGCTCGGGGCCGACGCGGCGCGCGCTCTGGGCCGCCGCTTCGGCGGCGAGGCGGTCGATGTACCGTTGCACAAGATGCGCGCCGATCGGCGTCGCGATCGGGCCGCGATCCTGAAACTGCGCGACGACGGGCGCAGCATCGCGGAGATCGCGCGCGGCATCGGATGCAGCGAGCGTCACGTCTACTACGTGCTCTCGCGCCGCCGGAGCGCGTGACGCGGCGGTGCGTGCGCCGCTCGCGAGCATTACGAACTTGAAACCGGTCCGAAAAACACCAGGGTGGACGCTTGGACCTAGCGCACTGAGCCCTCGCCGAGCGGACGGTGCTTCAGAAAATTCAGCATCGTGTCGTTCCACGGCTTGGGCCACATCGCGTGATGCGCGAAGCCGCGAACTCCATCCCAGAACCCGATCTCCCCGGCGCCTTTCGGATCGGTCCCGCACGCATCCTCGCATTGGGGGACCTGAGCCCCCGATGAGTCGAGGATAACGTCCTGCAAATCGCCGCCGAACGCGTCGACCTGGCGCGCGATCAGCTCGCCGTTGGGACAGATGCCGCCGATATCGCAGCTATTGCGGACGTGGAGGATCGGCACGCGAGGATTGTAGACCTGAATGTCCGTGCCGCCGGCGGCTGGATTCGCGACCGGTGTTTGAGCGCAGCGGTCGTCGAATGCGCCGAACGGATCGGGCGCCGAATAGACCGCTGCGGCCGCCACCTGTGGGCGATTGAGCGCGTACAGAATCGCCATCGCGGCGCCGTTGGACCAGCCCATCACAAAGATCCGCTTGCTATCGACCTTGCCGGTCGCGACCTCGGCCGCCACGAAGTGATCGATCGCCGCCGCGTCGGGGTTCTGATCGTAACTGACGCCCGCGACCGTGACCGCGCCGGCCGGGCTGAATTGCCGGTACCAGTTGTCCCATCCGAGCCCGTTGCCGTCTAAGCCCGGATACTGATGCTGACCGTAGCGGCCCTCCGGCGCGAGCAGAATAAAGCCCGGGCCGTCGCCAAGATCAGCTTGCTCGATACGACCGGTGAGGCCGGTGGCCAGGACGGAGTCCACGGTCGAGGTCGATCCGTGGATGAACACGAGCAGCGGCAGAGGTTTCCCCGGCCTCGCAAAGCCGGGCTCGTAGACGCATGCGTAGCGCTCGGAACCGCCGGCGTCCCGCCACGGACCGAGCACCTGGCCGGCGATACAGATCGGATTGTGCCTGGAAACCAGGGTGGCGAAGAAACCGGAGTTCACTTCCGCCGGGGCGTCGCCAAACGGCCCGCATGGCTCGGCTACCGCAACTGTCTCGTCGGCCCGCACGATCGGCGGGGAGAAC
This sequence comes from uncultured delta proteobacterium, assembly GCA_963749215.1. GTDB lineage: Bacteria > Desulfobacterota > Binatia > Binatales > Binataceae > CAVVMA01. The sequence goes on from CAVVMA010000017.1 coordinate 101,500, forward strand.
AGAATCGTGGCAGGGAGCAGGGTCACGGCGAGGATTGCGATCGCCCCGATCGCATCGCCACTGCGCGCGCGATTGTTTTCCGTGGGCGCAGCGCTCTTGTCGCCGGACGAGATCGCTTTGGACGGGAGCACGCCTATCAGGCTACACGATCATTGCCACCGGCTCGACCGCACGGGTAGGGGCGCTCCCCAAGCAGCTTGGGCACTCGGAAAGGTTCGGCCTTTCCCTTTTCTCGGCATCGCGCTACAACGCCAGCATGAAGCTCTGCCACGCCGCCGCGCTCGGCCTGTTCGTACTGATCGGATGTGCAGCACCACTGCTCGGACGAGGTGGACCATCCGGTCCGACGTGGCTCCTGATGGCTTCGCCGCTGACTGCGGACGGAGCCGCCGACAAAGATGCGCCCTTGTCCAAGTGGACGCCCTCGATGGCGTATGCCACCCAAGCGGACTGCCAAGCCGAGATAGCAAACGCCAAATCGACGTGGGAGGCGCAGAACGGCCAACTCTCAATCGCCCAGACACCGTACCAGAGAAACGCCCTCAAGATATTGAACGGCCGATGCGTTGTGAGCAACGATCCGCGCCTTGGATCTGAAGTTAGGACACCCCGCCCGTCAAACTAGGACAATCGACCCCGAATCGGGACACTCCCCGCGCGCGAAAGTCAATCGCGGAGACTCTAAACAATGCTCGACCATATAGAGATTGGCGTCCGTGACATCGCAACAGCGCGGGCTTTTCTACGATAGAGGGTTGTCGCCAGTCGGAATTTCTTTAGTGCGGTTGTTCGGCTCAGGCCGTCACGGATATGCCCTCGGATATGGTTCTGAAGGCAGGCCGTATTTCTGGGTTGTCCAGGGGCCAGCATTCACCGGAAAGCTACATGTCGCCTTTACGGCGAAGAACCGGGCGACCGTCGATGCTTTCTTTCGCGAGGCGATCGCAGCAGGCGGACGCGACAACGGCGCGCCCGGGCTGCGGCCCCAATACCATCCCCACTACTACGGCGCCTTCGTGCTTGATCCCGATGGGCACAACGTCGAAGCCGTCTGTCACGCTCAAGAATAATCCCAATTCGGGTAGTGCGTCCCTTTGGCTCCCTAAAATTCAAACTGAGACACTACCCGCGCGCGGGCGCTGGCCGAATTAGGCCACCCGGCACATGAAATTAGGCCACCGGTACTGGCTTAATTTGGGGCTGAGTGTCTGAATTTGAAAGCGCGGGTGTCTTATTTTGACTTGTGCTCCGTGCACCGAAATCTGGATGGAAACAGCACCCGTTCGCCGCTCTTGTCGGCATTCGCGGAAAACGCTTGGACTCCTGCGTTCCCGGCTTTCGCGCAGTCGCTTTCCGTTTCGAACAGCTCACTACTCGACGCTGACATTTGGGTAGTGAGCGGTTTTGAAACGCCCACTACCGACATTTGCATTTGCCCAAGATCAACCGCACAATTCGCGCAGTCCTTGGGAACCGTCTTCCCAAGGTAAAACGTCAGATACCAGCCCGTGAGCGCGAGCGCGGCGGCGTGGCGGAGCTTCATCCGCAACCCCTAGTTGAGAGATTCAACAGGCGTCAAATGCGACAATTGCATTCGCTCTAGAGTTTCGATGCAGGTCTGCATGTTCGACTTCATCCGGTAAAATCGGAACTCGTTGTCTGGCACATCCTCCAATAGCTTGCGCTTGACCCATTCGGAATTGTGCTCTCGTAACGCCTCATGGCTGAATGACTTGCGTTGCTCCCTGCTGAACCAGACTTCGCGATGATGATCGCGAACGCCAGCGGCCTTCAAAATTTCCTCACTCTGCATGTTCGCTACCTTGGTCGAAATTACTCAATTGACATTCCCATATCACAAGCGCAGAGCATCCTGAACTTTTCAGATTAACAGCGTCCCACGACGCTACGAGGCGTCCGGTTGACTTTAGGGGCCTTCTGATGGTTGATGATGGGCCATGCCGACCCTTGCAATCGGGAATTCGCGGCCGCTACCCGGCGACAACCCCCCGTTATCGCGCCAGCATCCGGCGCGCTATGCTGCCCTGTTGGCGGGCTGTCCGTGGCTAAAACGAGGGCGTGATCAGTGGCCGAGTTTCAAACTTGGGTCTTTACGCACTTTCCCGCTCTGCGGAAGTACAAGTGGGCGGTGCGAATCGTGATTGGGATTGAACTCGCTTGGGCGTTCTACGCATACGCAGTCCGCCCCGTGCTCGACACGATCGGTCGCTACGACACGATCAAAGCTGATTGGCCTGTTCTCGCGGCGAAAGGGCTGGCCGGGTTAGACTGGCTTGGGCGGACGGCAGCGTCGCCAGTCAGTATCGGTATTGTGTGTCTGACGGGGTTCGCGTTTCTCTATTTGGATCGAAAACTGGAACGCGCCACACCGGCTCCCGCGTTCAAAGACTTAAAGGTCATGATCGAGGAAACATTTCTGGAGCCGCGCGTGCCGGAATCGGACACCCGCATAAACTACAAAGCCAAGTTTGGGATTGGATTCGTCAATTTATCGGGTCGGACGATCCACTTTCTCGCTCCTTCTTGGCAATCGCAACCTGACGATGCTGGGGTCCAAACCCCTTTCTGGTATCGCTATCGGCTGCCAAGTGACGGGCCGGGCCGCTGGAGGAAATTGATCGAGCGCGAGGACGTGACGATCGAGCCGAACGGCAGATTTCGGCTCTCAGTAGGGCTGGATAAAGCCTGTTCGCAGGAGGAACTTGAAAATCGAAGACGTTCGGGAAAGCTCGGCACGCTGCTCGTTCCGATAGAGATCGGAAGCGACCGAGGCACGCTCGAATACCATGTATAGAAGGCAAAGTTTAGGCAGGCCATTTTGCCCGCCGCTTGGGCCTTGCGCCACGCCGCGAATCCCAATTCGGGTAATGCGTCCCTTTGGCTCCCTAAAATTCAAACTGAGACACTACCCGCGCGCGGGCGGCTCTGGCGTTGCGCGGGTCGCTTTGATATTTTGCTTGCAGCGCGGGGCAGAGCACGCAACCCATGGCAACATCAATCAAGACCAGAGCCTTGCAGGCACCAGGGGCGCGCGTGATGCATCATTGACCCTCGCTAGCTAGATCATTTCACACCATTAGAGCGGCCACGGATGCATCAGGCAGCATCCGTGGCCGTTTTGTTTTTTGGGTTGCGAATCGCACCGGTCCGCGTCAAGCGGGAGGAGTCTCTATATGCTGGTCGAAGTCGAAAATCTGACCAAGACTTTCGACGGCTTCACGGCCGTCGACGACGTATCGTTCTCGATCGAGCGCGCGGAAATCCTCGGCCTGCTCGGCCCCAACGGCGCCGGCAAGACCACCACGATTCAAATGGTGCTGGGCCTGATCGCGCCCAGCGCGGGCAAAATCCGGATTTTCGGCCAGGACCTCAGCCGCCATCGCGAAGCGATCCTCGAGCGCACCAACTTCACCTGCCCGTACGTGTCATTTCCCTTCCGCTTGACGGTGCTCGAGAACCTGACCGTATTCGCGCGCCTGTACGGCGTCGCCGAGCCGCGCCGCAAAATCGCCGACTTGATGCGGCGATTCAGCGTCGAGCATCTGAAGGACAAGCCGGTCGCGCGGCTTTCATCGGGTGAGAACACCCGGGTCGGCTTGTGCAAGGCCCTGATGAACGACCCGGCGCTGCTGCTGCTGGACGAACCGACCGCCTATCTCGATCCCGAGACCTCATGGCAGGTCAAGGAGACCCTGCTGCAGGACCGCCGCGATCACGGCACGACCATCCTCTACACCTCGCACAACATGGCCGAGGTCGAAAAGATGTGCGATCGGATCGTTTTCCTGCATCGCGGCAAGGTGATCGCGGCTGGAAGCCCGATCGAGATTACCCAGGCGATCCTTAAAGAAGAACGCGACGAACCCGCGCTCGAAGAGGTCTTCATGCGCGTGGTCAGAGGTGCCGAAGCATGAAACGCAACCGGATAGAGGCCGTGATGCTGCGCCACATCTACGAGGCGCGGCGCAACTTCGATCGGATCGCGGACACGGTCTACTGGCCCGTGCTCGACATTATCGTGTGGGGCTTCTTCACCATCTTTCTGGCCAGCGGCAACCGGATGCGGCCGGACATCGTGAACTATCTGCTCGGCGCGGTGCTGTTGTGGGGAATGTTCTTCTCCTTTCAGAGAGATATGGCGGTTGGCTTCCTCGACGAGCTTTGGAGCCGCAATCTGATCAATCTTTTCTCCACGCCGCTGAGCATCTCGGAGTACATGGCCGGACTGATCCTGGTGAATTTCATCAAAGCGATGGTCGGGATTTTGGTGGCGTCGCTGATCGCGTGGGGCGCCTACGCGTTCAATATCTTTCCGCTGCTGCCGGGCTTCCTCCCCTTCATGGCGAGCCTGATCTTCTTCGCCCTGGCCTTGGGCGTGGTGATCACGGGCATGATTTTCCGCTTCACCACGCGCATTCAGGGGGTTGCCTGGAGCTTCGCCGGACTGCTCCAGCCGGTGTCGTGCGTCCTTTATCCGCTCAAGTCGCTGCCGCGATGGCTGCGCGCGGTCGCCTGGATGCTGCCGACTACTCACGCCTTCGAGGGGATGCGCCAGCTCCTGAGCGGCGGCGGATTTTCGCTGCAACATCTGGGCTGGGCGTTCGGACTTGACGCGCTGTACTTTTGCCTCGCGGTATTGATATTCCGCCGGGTCTTCGAGGCGGCCAGGAATCGCGGCCTGCTGGTCAAGCTGGAATAGCCGGTCGGTATGCGAGGAACTTCGCGCCGCGATAGGGTCGGCTCAGGCGAGGACGAGCTTGGCGAGGCGGAGCGCCTCGGCGACTGACCACGCCTGGAACGGGCATCCGCGCGGTGCGTGGGGAGGGTCGCCGTCGGCGATTTCGGAGATGTGGCCGAGGCCCGCCTGATCGAGATGCTCGATGAGAGGCTTCAGGAACCGCTCGCCGGCTTCGCGACGCGCGTCGGGAGTGTCGCCGCGCACGCGCACCCAGGCCTCGGCGAACGGGCCCATCAGCCACGGCCACACGGTCCCCTGATGGTATGCCGCGTCGCGTTCGCGCACGCCGCCTTCGTAGCGACCGTGGTAGTCGGGTTCGCCGGGCGCCAGCGAGCGGAGTCCAAGCGGAGTGAGCAGGCGCGATTCGACCGAATCGACCACGCGACGCGCCTGCGCGGGTTCCAGCAGGCATATCGGCAGCCCGCCGACCGCGAAGATCTGGTTGGGCCGAAACGATCCGTCGTCCTCGCCGGGCTGGTGATTCGCGTCGACCACGTCGTAGAGGCATCCCGGCTGCTCCCGCCAGAACCGCACGCGAAAACTCTGAAGCCCCTTGGCGAAGGTCTCGTTCCAGCGCGCCGAGAATCGCTCGGCGATCTTCAGCGCGTTGAGCCACAGCGCTTCGATTTCGACCGGCTTGCCGATTCGCGGCGTGACGACCCAATCGCCCACCTTCGCGTCCATCCAGGTTAGCTGCACGCCGGGCTCGCCCGCCGCGATTAGCCCGTCGGCGTCGAGGTGGATTCCATATCGCGTGCCGGCCGCGTAGCCCTCCAGTATCGCGGCGATCGCTGCGCGCAAACGCTCCAAATCCTGGCCGGCGACGGGAATCGATGCGTTCTCGCACGCGCGGAGGAAATCGCCCACGGCGATGACGAACCAGAGCGAGGCGTCGACCGAATTGTATTCGGGTTGCTCGCCCCGTTCTGTGAACCGGTTGGGGAGCATCCCGCGCGACACGCTGCCGGTCCATTCGAGCAAAATCGAGCGCGCCTGCTCGAGCCGGCCGGTGGCGAGGCAAAGCCCGCGGATCGAGATAAACGTGTCGCGTCCCCAATCATTGAACCACGGATATCCGGCGACGATCGTGCGGCCCTCGGCCCGGCGCACGACGTATGAATCGACCGCCCGCTCGAGGCGCGTCGGGTACGCGCCGCGGCGCTTTTCCTCGGCGGCGCGCATCCGCCGGACGCATTCGAGCGGCGAGGCGCCCGTTACGATTGCATCGTGGTCCTCAGCCGCGAAGATACAGACCGCTTCGCCGCGATCCAGATCAAAGACCAGCTCGCCCGGCGAGGCCAGGTCCTCGATAAAATCGAGTCCGCGCGCGCGCTCCGCGACATAGCAAAAGTTGCGGTACCATTCGGGGCGATGGCGGTACTCGCTGTTGGAATACGACACGATCTCCGGCACGCCGCGGTACGGCCGCCAGATCACGCGCCCCTCGCGCACGATCGGATCGAAACAGAAGGCCGGGTTTTCGTGATGGAGCGAATGAGGATCGCGGCCCGACAGGAACGGACGAACGTGCAGGACGCCGTGCCCGCTCGCCAGCCGCCACGCGATCGCAATCGCGGCCGCTCCGTAGACCGCGAAGACCTCCTGCTCGATCTCGAGCCCGTCTGCGATCCGGTATTTCCATCGCGGCCACGGCGTGGCGTCGAACTCGACGATGTGTTGCGCGCCGTCGGGATGAATCTGGTCGGGCGCGTAGCACTGCGAGGAAAGCGCGAAACTGCCGCTCCCGGCTTCCACCCACGCGTCGAAGCCGTTGACCAGCACCACCCTGCCCGTCGGCGGCGTGGTCGCGGCGAGTAACAAGGCATGGTAGCGGCGGGTGCGGATACCGGATGCGGTCCCGCTGGCGAAACCGCCAAGTCCGTCGGCCTCGAGCCATTCCATTTTCTGGTCCGCCTGCATCGCGATCACCGGGCCTGTCGTGCCGCGCCGGATGCTACCTCGGGGCACAGGCGCAAGACCAGAGCAGCGCTGTTCGGTTCTGGATAAAATGCCGGTCGGAGCCTTGACAATCCGCGTCATCCGGTATCTTGACTTTTTGTAGTGATAGTTTAACCATTAGGCGTATGAGAAGCCGTGAGACAAATGGCGCAGCCGCAGGCCGCAATGGACATGCCGGCGTGCCGGCCGGAATCAAACCGCTGCCGTGGCCGCCCGCGGGAATGGCCCGCCGGCGCGCGCTCGCCCCTCACGCCCATCGATGCGCCGGATGCGGCGCCGACTTCCGATGCCCCGGACCCGACGACACCGGGCTCTGCGCGCCGGTATGCCGGCCGTGTTACTGGTTCGAGCTGGGATTGCAGTTGAAGATCTACTCGGCGGTGGTCGCAGCGCTGGGCCGCCGGCGCGACCGGATCGAGCGCGAGATCGGAACTGCGGCCTGCAAGCGCGCGCAGGCCGCGCGGCGGCAGCTATCGCGCAACAGCAAGCTGATGGCGGCATTTCGCGGATCGCGCGACCACAACGGCGCGCATCGCACCGGCCGTTCGCCGGAAGCGGTATCGTCGCACCTTTCCTGAGGGCGATCGCCGCGCTGGAGTCGCTGCGGCTCCCGCCTCTCGACACTCACTTCAGTTCCTCCAGCAGGGCCTTCGCCTCGATCAGATCGGACATGTCGAAGCCTTCGGTGAACCATCCGTAAACTCCGCTCAGGAGCCGGCGGGCCTCTTCGCGACGCTCCGTAGTTTTCAGCAAAAGGGCCAAGTCCAGTGCGGAACGCAACTCGTGTTGCTTGGCGCCGCGTCGGATGGCGACTTCCGTCGCCGCACGGAAGTCTTTTTCCGCCGCTTCGTAGTCTCCCGCTTCGAGCCGCAGCTTGCCGCGCAGGTCATGGAAGCAGCAATCGTTTATGGCGATGCCCAGCTTGTCCCGAACGGCTCGCCACTGATCGAGCACGGCGAGGGCGCGCTCGCTGAGACCGAGCATCTCGTAGCTTTGCGCCAGATTCAGCAGGATCTGAAAGCGCATCATGTCCCCTTCGGGGCCGGGAATTTGCTGCAATTCGTGCTCGATTGCCGCGATCGCCTCTTTCGGATGGCCCTGCTGCATCATCGCCCAGGCAAGCATTCTTCTCCCCACCGACAGCCAGAACGGATAGCCACGCTCCTCGCACAGTGCGATCAACCCGCGCGCCAGCTCTTCGCCTTTGCCGGGCTCTTTACGCGAGCAGCGGATTTGCGCGGCAGACATCATAGCCATCGCGAGGCTGAACGGGTCCGACTTCGCGTCGGTCACGGCCATCGCGTCATTCGCCATCTTCAACGCCTGATCGGGATAGCCAAGATCGAAAAGCACGCTGCTCAGCCTGGTCAGGCACAGCACGTTCGGGTCGGGGCCGTATCGCTGTGGCCTTCCCTCTGATGCCGGCGAGTATGGTATGGCAAGCGCCTGTTCAAGATATCGCCGCGCATCGGCGAGATCGCCCGCAAGTTCCAGCGACGACCCCATCGCATGGAGGGCGTTCTTCATCGTGAACCCCTCATTCACCTGATTCGCCAGGGCCATCGATTCTTCCGCGATATCGAGACCCGGCTTCACGTTTCCGCGCGTGTAGTGAAAAGCCCACAGGCCTTGCAGTACCGCGAAGACGAATGGATTGGCACTCATCCCGCGCGCGAGCTCTCGCGCCCGGCCGTACACGTGCGCCAGCTCGTCGGAGGAAAATCCTTTAGCCGCCATCAGAGACACGCCTTGGGTCACGCGCAGGCGCAGCTCGTCCTGGACACGCTGCGGGCCATCCGGCAGGCCGGGTAGAAGTTCAAGGGCGATGGTGACGTAGTTGATCGCCTCGGCGTACAACGAGCGCTGGGTGGCCTGGTTCGCGGCGAGCCACAGGTAATCGATACCCTTGCCCACGTTTCCGCTGCGGCTGTAATGGTGGGCCAATTCGCCGAAGTGATCGTCCAGCCGGTCGGCGAACTGCTCCTCTATCGCCGATCCGATCCGCTCGTGGAGCGTCTTGCGGCGCTCGATCAGTACCGAGTTGTAAGCGACTTCCTGGGTGAGCGCATGCTTGAAAATGTACTCGACCTCGGAAAAAGCGGGCTGCTCGTAGACGAACTCCGCCTTTTGCAGATCGGAGAGCATCGCGCGCAGCTCGTCGGGCGGCGTCACGGCGATCTTTTCGATCAGTTCCAGCGGGAACTCTCTACCGATGATCGCCAGGGTCTGGAGCAGTTCCTTCTCGCGCGGCGGCAGCCGATCGATACGCGAAGCCAGGATTCCCTGCACGGTCGGCGAAACGCGGATCGCCGTTGCGGGCCTGACCTGCTTCACGGCGCCGTTGCGCGCCAGCACGCCCTCCTCGAACAGCGCCTGGACCATCTCTTCCATGAAAAACGGATTGCCCTCGGTCTTGTCGATGATGAACTGCTTGAGCCCGGCTAGCTCGCCGGAATCGCCCAGCAACGCGGCCAGCATCTCGCCGGCGCTCTCCTTGCCGAGCGGCTCGAGCCGCAGTTGCGTGTAACTGGATTTGTTGCCCCATTCGTGCCGGTACTCGGGCCGATAATTTACCAGCAGCAGAACCCGCGCGCTCCCGATCGCGTCGGCAAGCAGGTTCAGGAAGACCTGGGTCCCGGCGTCGATCCAATGAAGGTCCTCGAACACCACGATCAGCGGCTGATTGAGACTCTCGCGCAGCAGGATGCTCCTGATTCCGGCCAGCGTGCGCTGCCGGCGGATTTGCGCGTCCATCTGGCCGAGCGGATCGTCGCCCTCGACCACGCCCATCAATCCGTAGAGATAGGGCAGGGTAGCCTCGAGTGCGCGATCGAGCACCAGGACTTTCCCGGCGATTTTCTCGCGGCGCCTGCGCGGATCATCGTCGGGGCCGAACTGAAAGTAACTCTTTAAGAGATCGATCAACGGCAGGTAAGCCGAGGCCTTGCCGTGCGAGACCGAGTAGGCCTCGAGGATGAGGCATCCGCTGCGCGCGATCGCTTTGAACTCATGCACCAGCCGCGACTTGCCCATCCCGGCTTCGCCCACCGCCGCCACGATCTGCCCGCGGCCCGCGATGCTCCGATCCAGCGCCCGCTTGATCGCGTCCATCTCGGTCTGGCGCCCCACGAACCTGGAAAGCCCGTGTTGCATCGAGACTTGAAGGCGCGTGCGTAGCGCGCCCGGTCCGATCAGCTCATAGACGTTGACCGGCTCGCTGACGCCCTTGACCCTGGTTGGGCCGAGCGCCCGGAAGGCGAAATATCCCTCGCAGAGCCGGCGCGTGTAGTCGGTCGCGGCGATCGATCCGGTCGGCGCGAGCGCCTGCATCCGCGCCGCGAGGCTGGTCGAATGGCCGATCGGCGTGTATTCGGTGTGCGCGTCGGCGGTACGGATCGAGCGCACGACCACCTCGCCGGTGTTGACGCCGACGCGCGCTTCGATCGGCAGGTTGCCGGCTTCACGTAGCCTGGCCGCATAGCGGCGCATTTCCTCCTGGATTTTGAGCGCTGCAAAGAGCGCGCGTTGCGGATGGTCCTCGTGGGCGAGCGGAGCACCGAACAGCGCGAAGATGCCGTCGCCGGTGGACTGCACGATGTAGCCGTCGTAGCGATGGACCGCGTCGATCATCAGCGTGAGCGCCGGATCGACGATCGCGCGCGCTTCCTCGGGATCGAGATCTTCTATCAGATCCATCGAGCCCTTGATGTCGGCGAACAGGGCGGTCACGGTTTTGCGCTCGCCGTCGGGAGGCGCGTCGGCGGTGGTGCGCACCCTCACCCGCGCGTCCTGCGCTTCGCTCGGGACGGTCGACCCTTCGGCTCCGCCTCTCGCTACGCTCGCGGCGCGCTCAGGGCGGGCTCTCTCCCGGTTCGCGCCGGGCGACTGCGTCGCCTTCGCGGGAGAGGTCTGGGCGCCCGGTGACTGCGTCGCACTTGTGGGAGAGGTGAGGATGCCGGGTGAGTGTGTCTCTGCTATGGGAGAGGCGGAAGCTGACGCCGGCTGCGTCAGTGGGGCGGCGCAGTTGCCGCAGAACTTGTGTTGGGGAGGATTCTCGAAGCCGCAGGCTACGCAGATGCGCGCGAGCGGGCCTGCACACTCACCGCAGAACTTCGCGTTCGCGGCGTTCTCGAAACCACATCGCGCGCATTGCATCGGATCTTTTAAGTACCACGCCGGCGAAACCCATCACACAGCTTGCATCGGCGAAAAAAACCGCCGGGTGCTCAATGACAGCCCAGCGCGCGAATTTTCCCGTTCGGTCGCGTGTCACTTGCCTTTTTGGCGCAGGTAGTGGCGATGGGCCTTGGCGCGATTGCCGCAGGCCTGCATCGAACACCATCGGCGCGTGCCGTTCTTGCTGTCGTCGAAAAAGAGCCACAGGCAGCGGTCGTTGGCGCATTGGCGGACGCGCGCGGAGTCGCGGCCGACCAGGATATCCGCCGCGGACCAGAGCACGGGCGCGAGCATACCGGCCGCGGTGGGTTTCACCTCGATACGCCAGCCGAAGCCCTTGTCGGCACGATCGAGGCCGGCGCGCGGCGCCGCCTCGCGGAGCGCGCGATTGAGGCGGCGCAGATCCTCGCTCGCGGCAACCGAGCCCACCGCGACCGATTGAAGCAGCCGGTAGACCGTTTCGCGAATTTCGATCGCCTCGCTGAAGACCATCGCCGCGTCCGCGGGATGCGCGTCGAACCACTTGCGGAGCCCGGCGACACCGCGCGCCGGCAGAGCCTTGGCCGAGGCAATCCAGGCAAGAACGTCCTCCAGGCTGTGCAGACTTTCGGCCGGCGCGCTGCCGCGCCAGGCGACGGTGTTGGCCAGATCGAGGCTGAGGTCGCGGCGCGGAACGGCGATCAGATTGCGCGCGGTCCGCGAGTTAGCAGAGGTGGACATTCTTTTTCATTCTAACCGGCTTGGCGGTTGACATCTATCGCGATCTGATCTATCTCTAACCATCATAGAGGTTAGGCAACCCGGAAGCGCGATTGCGCTTCCCGAAACGGAGGAACGACGATGATCAATCATGTTTCGATTGGCGTGCGGGATCTCGCCAAGGCGGGCCGGTTCTACGATGCGGCGCTGGCGCCGCTGGGCTACAAGCGGCTTTACGATAGCGCCGAAGCGCTGGGCTACGGCGCGGACAGTCCCCAGTTGTGGGTGATGCGGGTCGAGCGGCCGGTGCGGCCGGACGAGGCCTCGGGACTGCATCTGTGCTTCGACGCGGCGAATCGCGCCGGCGTCGACCGCTTTCATGCCGCGGCGGTGAAATCGGGTGGGCGCGACAACGGCAAGCCGGACCTGCGCAAGGATTACGGCGACAACTACTACGCGGCGTTCATCAGCGATCCGGACGGTTATCGTATCGAAGCGTACTGCAGCCGTAAGGACTAGGCGGAAAGCGCCGGACGGATTGCCAGGCTGAACGAAAAAAGGTTGAACGAGGCAAGGCTGAACGCAGGGGCGGGCAGGGCGCGGGCGGGCGTTTCACACCGTCCGCGCCCCAAACGAACCCGCTGCTAACGGGTGCAGATCGCGCCGGGGAGAAATCAAATGAATCTGGAGGGTGGATGCGCGTGCAGAAAGATCCGATACAAATTGACCGCCAGTCCGCTGATCGTACACGCCTGTCACTGTCGGGACTGTCAACGTATCACCGGCAGCGCGTTCGTGATCAACATCTGGATCGAGAAGAAGTTTGTTGAAGCGGGCGCCGCTGCGAAGTCGTTCAGGCTGAGCGGAGGCAGTGGACAACACCACGACGTTTTCTTTTGCGGCACTTGCGGAACCTACCTGTGGAGCGAATACGGCGCGCCCAGCCGGTGCTTGTTCGTTCGCGCCGGGACGCTCGATACTCCGCAAGCGGTCCGGCCCGATGTTCACATCTACACCAGGAGCAAACTGCCGTGGCTGGATCTTCCCAAGGGCGTGCCGGCGTTCAAATCGTTCTACAAGATCGACAAAGTCTGGCCGGCCGAGAGCAAAGCGCGGCTGCGCAAGCTCTCCGCGCAGTCCTGATCGGTCCGCGAGGGGCGATTCTGCCCCATTCGGCGATCCGCCGCCGACTTGTTTTTGCGTCATGCCTCACTAGAATCGTAGCGCCTGACCGCTCCGGGGGAGAGGTGCTCGAGCATGACGACGACTAGTCCAAGAGCGATGCGCGTTGCTGCGGTGACCGGGATGCTGTGCGCGGTCATTCTGGCCGGATGCGGCAACGCTTCCAAGAAAGGCGCCAGCGATTACCTGGACGACCTGCAGTTGTTTGGTTACCAGGCGATCTACTCGATGCTCTCGCATGGCGATCAGGTCGACAGGCCGATCGACGACTTTCTCAAAGACATCCCGATGGCGCCCGACGTCAGCAAGGACTGGTTCAGGCCCGTGCTGCAAAAGATGCAGTACGAGGTCGGCGATACCAAAATGGAAGGCGACGACAAGGCGATCGTGTCGGTCAAAGTGACGGGACCCGACCTTGCGCTATGGGAGCGGACGACTGACGCCGGCGTCGGCAGCGGGGGCGACTCCGCCGATGCGGATGCGCAAAAGTCGCTGCAGAATGGAACGTATCCAAAAGTCACCTACGACGACGCGATCGTGATGGTGAAGGAAGGCAGCGACTGGAAGGTCCTGGTCGATTATTCGGCGCGCGACAAAATCAAGAAGATGCACAAGGACGCGGTCGAGCTTTACCACAAGCACGACTACGACAAGGCGATCGCGGCGTACCAGGACCTGCTCGCGGCATGCGACAAGGAGGAAGCAACCGGAATTCCGGGGTTGAAGTTCCTCTACGCCAATGAGCTGAAGGACATCCAGAACGTCAAGGCCCAAATCGCCGACGCGCAAGCGTATGTCCCCAAGCTGGCGCTGAGCGACGTTGACATGAAGATGGCCGCGTCACGGGTGCCCGGAATTTTCGGCAAGGTTTCCAACACCGGCGACAAAGCGATCGATGAAGTCGGGATGACGGTCACCTACTACGAAGGCAAGGGCAAGAAAAAGAAGGTCGTCTATACGGAAGATCATGACGCGGTCGTTACGCCGCTGGAGTTCACGAATTTCTCGCGCAACGTGCTGCCGCTGGTTCCGGGAGAGACGCGCGACTTCGGCTTCAAGTTGAACGCACCGCCGGAGGTTCAGCAGAAAGCGAATCCCGACCTGACTGTGACGTCGATCGTGTTCACCCAGTCCTCCGCGCCGCTGCCGAAGCCGCCGGCACCGACTCCGATGCCGGCTGCGTCGCCCGCGGCCGGTGGGCCGGCGGCAGCCGCGGGCGGCGCCGCAGCGCCTCCGCCGATGCCGCCCCCGCCGTCGATGCCGAAATAGGCGGCGCGTCGGGCCGGGTTCGTCGGCGGCGATGCCAGGATAAGCCTGCGCGTAGCGCGCACGGACAAGCCCACTTGCGAGCGAAGCGCACCGTCACCATCGCGATACCTACCCACAATCGCGCCTCGACGCTGCGCACGACGCTCGAAAGCGTCGTGTCGCTCGACCTGGGCGCAGAGATCGAGGCGGAGTGCGTCGTGGTGGACAACAATTCGACCGACGACACGCCTCGAGTTGTCGAGCAGGTTGCACGGGGCGCGCCGATTCCGATCCGGCGCGTGTTCGAGCCGCGACAGGGATCGAGCTTCGCCCGCAATCGCGCGATCGATGAAGCGCGCGGCGATTTCCTTTTCTTCCTCGACGACGACGTGGTCGTGGAGCGCGTCTGGGCCCGTGAACTCTTGGCCGAGCTCGAACGGCGCGAGCTCGACGTGGCCTGCGGAGCGGTGCTGCCGCGATGGAGCACGCCGCCACCGCCATGGCTCGGTCCGCGCCTTTACGCGAAGCTGTCAATCCATGAGGAACGGGCGCTCGAAACTTCGTCGCGCGGCGGGATGGAGGCGCTGGAATATTACTTCAGCGCCAACGTCGGCTTTCGGGGCGATGCCCTGGAGCGGTTCGGGCGCTTTCGCGAGGATCTTGGAGTGATGGGCGGAAATCCGGTTGGCGGAGAAGAGACCGAGCTTTTCGCGCGCATCATCGCGCGCGGCGGCGCGGTGGGGTTCGCGCCGCGCGCGCGCGTGTATCATCTGATCGGAGCCGAGCGCATGACTCCCGCGTACCTGCGGCGCAAGAGTTTCACCTACGGCGTCGGCAGCGCGTACGCGGGTGGGCGCGCGCACAATCATCTCGACAAGCTGCTCAGGAACGCGTGGCGAATGGCGCTGGCAGCCGCGCACGGCGATCGCGAGGGCGTGCTCTACCATCAGATGGAGTGTATGAATTTCTTCGGCTACTGGCGCGGCCGCCTGTCGCGCCGGTAATCCGGGTCGCGAACCTGCGCGGAAGCATTTGCCGGCGCAGTATCGATGAAGAACTTCATCGCGATGCTATCTCACGTTTGACCGGCGGCGGCCTCAGCAAGTCGGCGCGCGCCAGCGCCACCCGATAGGGCGACTTCAGGCCGGCCAGCAGCTCGGAGATCGATGCGTTGAGCTTCGGATGCATCAGGGAGGGCGCCAGCTCGCTCATCGGCGCCAGCACGAAGCGGCGTTCCTGAAGCCGCGGGTGCGGAATCTGCAGCGCTCGCGTTTCGACTATCTCCTTGTCGAAGAACAGCAGGTCGAGGTCGATGATGCGCGGCTTGTACTTGCCGCGGGAGGCAGCCTTGCGGCCCTTGATCCGCTTGCGGCCCATCACGCGCTCGATCGCGAGGAGGCGGCGGAGCAGGACTTCGGGGGCGAGGTCGGTTTCGATTTCGACCACACCGTTGAGGAAGGCCCCTTTTATTTCTCCGATCGGCTCGGTCTCGTAGATCGACGATTGACGCGCGAGCCGGCTCTCGGGTAACTCAGCGATGCGCTGAATTGCCTCCCGATAGTTCGCCGCGCGATCGCCCAGATTCGTTCCTATGCCGATGAAAGCCCTATGGGGCATTCCAGGAGTTACAGCCGAAGCGCCTCCAGCCTGTCCGCAGCTTGCTTGAGCCGTTCGCTCGGAACCGTCAACGAAAAGCGAACGAACCCCTCACCCGCCTTGCCGAAGCCGGAACCCGGCGTGGTAAGGACTCCCGCCTCTTTCAGCAGCCGCTCGGTAAACGACACCGAGGTATATCCCCTTGGAACTTCCACCCACAGGTAGAAGGTGGCCTTTGGCGTCTCGCAACTGAGCCCGAGCTTCCTGAGCGCCGCCACCATCAGATCGCGCCGCGTCTTGTAGGTAGCGCAGTACTCCTGAAGCTTCTCGTCGCCGCCTTCGAGCGCGGTGATCGCAGCCTCCTGAATCGCCTGGAACGGGCCCGAGTCCATGTTGGTCTTCACCCGGCCGAGCGCGCGGACGGCGTCCGCGTTGCCGACCGCGAACCCGATCCGCCATCCGGTCATCGAGCAGGTTTTCGAGAGCGAGTGAAACTCGATCGCGCACTCGCGCGCTTCGGGAATTTCGAGAATGCTGGGAGCGCGGTATCCGTCGAACGCGATCTCCGAGTAGGCGAGGTCGTGCGCCAGGATGATCGAATTCTTGAGACAAAACTGCACCGCGCGCTTGAAGAAGCCGAGGTCGGCGGTCGCCGTAGTGGGATTGTTCGGGTAATTGAGCCACAGCAGCTTGGCCCGGCGCGCGACCTCGGATGGAATCGAGTCAAGGTCGGGAAGAAATCTGTTCTGCTTGCGTAGCGGGAGAAAGTAAGGTTCCCCGCCGTTGAAGACGCAGCCCGAGAAATAGACCGGATATCCGGGATCGGGGATCAGCACGATGTCGCCCGGATCGACCACTGCGGTCGCGAAGTTCGCGATCCCTTCTTTGGAGCCCAGCAGTGCGCAGACCTCGCGACGATGGTCCAAGGTTACGTCGAACCGGCGCTTGTACCACGCGGCAGCGGCAGCTCTGTAGCGCTCTATGCCCTCATAGTCACTGTAGCGATGGTTATTAGCGTCCCCTGCGGCTTTCCTCAAGCTTTCCACTATATTTGGTGGAGTGGGAAGGTCAGGGTCACCTATACCAAGGCTGATGACGTTGACGCCCTTTGCCAGGACTTCTCTTTTCAAGCGGTCGAGTTCAGCGAAAAGATAGGGAGGCAGCAGGCTTAGGCGGGAAGCGGGCTTAATCTGCACCAGAGCTGTCCCCGACTAGTGTAATTAACACACTTCGGGGCCGTCTGAAACTGGGTCTAGACGGGAACTTTATCTAATCGGGAATCATGGATTCAGAGGCCGAGCACGTCGCGCATCGTGTACAGGCCCGGTTTCTGTGCTTCGAGCCAGGCGGCTGCTCGCAATGCGCCGCGCGCCAGCGATTCGCGGCTCTGGGCGCGATGGGTCAACTCGAGCCGTTCGCCCGCGCCGCCGAAAATCACGGTGTGATCGCCGACCGCGTCGCCGGCCCGGAGCGCCATCACGGCGATCTTTCCGGCCGGCCGCACGCCGGTGATTCCCTCGCGCCCGAAGACCGGCGCGAAATCTGCTCCGCGCGCCGCCGCGATCGCTCTGCCCAGCGCGAGCGCGGTGCCGCTGGGCGCGTCCAGCTTGGTGCGATGATGGATCTCGATCACCTCGGCGTCGAAGTCCTTGAGGATCGCCGCGACCTCGCCGACGATCTTCGTCAGCACGTTGACGCCGATACTCATGTTAGGCGCGATTATCGTGCGGGTGCGGGCCGCCAGCTTGCGCGCGCGATCTTCCATCTCGGCGCTGAAGCCGGTAGAGCCGATCGCGATCGCGGCGCCTTTGTCCGCCGCGATTTCGAGATGTTCGAGCGACGCCGCCGCGGTGGTGAAATCGACCGTAACGGTATCGGGGCGGGCAAGCGCCGCGTAGTCGTCTGTGATCGCGACGCCGAGCCGGCCCACGCCGGCCGCTTCGCCGGCGTCGCGGCCGATTGAGGCTATCCCGCGCGCCTCGATCGCGCCGGCCAGCTTGTGAGCCGGATCGGCTGCGATAAGCGAGAGCAGGATGCGGCCCATCCGGCCCGATGCGCCCGCGACGATCAGATTAGCCATCGCGCAGATTAGCCATTGTGGAGATCAGCCATCGCGTGCCGACTCGCAGCCGCGCGTCGCCCGGCGCTCGGGTTACGCGCTCGCGGCGGGAGCGGCGTCGGCCGGCGCGGCTGCCGGTGGTGCAGTCGCCTCGGCTTTCTTGCCGTGCGCGGCGTTCCAATGCTCCTCGCACAGGCTGCCGCGGAAGCGACGCTTGTGACACTTCTCGAAGGTGCAGCTTTTGTAGCGCGCCTTGGGCATCTCGCCCGCCTTCCAGAGCCGGTAATGCTTGCGGCAGTAATGCCTGGCAAAAGCCTCGCGCGTGCAATCCTTGGCCGTGCAGTTTCCTTTATTCGCCATTGGGTCCCTTCCAGAAAAGCCGCGATCGGCGCTCGCTAAAGGCACGCCTGCGGCGACTTTCGACCATAGCGTTTGCAAGGCGGTCTTCATAGAGCCGTGCGCCGGATCAGATTAGTATCGTCCTGCCGACTCGACGATCCGGAGGGCCGGCATGAGGACGATCATGTTTGCTTCGCGCAGGTTTGCATCGCGCAGGTTCGCGACAGGCGTTCTTGGGCTCGCGATTGCGCTTTTCACCGGCGCGCCGGCGATGGCGCAGGTCAAACCCGGCGACGTGATCACCAGGGAGAATGCCGCGAAGGTCCAGAACCTGCTCAGCCCCGGCAACCTGATGCTCGTGCAGCAGGGGATGCAACTCGATATCGTGCCGACCGACAAACTGATTTGGCCGCCGCCTTACACCGCAGCGACCGAGAAGTATCACGCTCAGGTTAGACTCAATCCCGACGGGACGCTGGAAAACTACGTCGCCGGGCAACCGTTCCCACTGCTCGATCCGAACGATCCCCAGGTCGCGAGCAAAATCATGTGGAACTTCAGCTTCCGGCCGCTTTACAGCGACGACGCCGACCTGCGTTTTCCGGAGGTCGCGAGCTTCGACCAGAGCTCCAGGGGCGAGCCGGCAGGATTTTTCACCGTCGGCCATTTCGCCTTCTACAACAATATCGGCCGTATCGAGGTCCCGCCGGTGCCGACCGATCCCGACGGCGCGGAGAGCGGAATCCGCTACCGCTTCGGCTTCTATCCGTTCCTCGAACCGGCGTTGCTGCGCGGCTTCGGGATGGTGCGCTATCGGCATATTGATCCGAAGGTCGACGACAATACGTGGGTATACAACCCAAGAACGCGAAGGGTCAGGCGTGAATCGGTCGACGTGTTGACCGACGCTATCGGAATGGTGCCCGGGTTCTCGTTGGGCGGAGGCGCGGTCGCCACGCCGCTGGTCTCGACCCTGGACCCTGACTCGTTCTTTGGATTTTCCGCCAAGGTGGAGGACTACGACTACAAATATCTCGGCGACCGGAACATGCTCGCCTGCGTGCACGCCAAAAGTTCGCCCGAAATCGCCTGCGCGTCCGACGGCGGCAGGACCATCTGTCCCGAGAACTGGGAGATGCGCCATCTGTACGTGGTCGAAGCGGACGCGAAACCCGGCAACAATTTCTCGATCCCCAAGCGCATCCTGTATATCGATTCCGAGGGGTGGCTTATTACGGCGTCAGACCAGTATGATCGCGAGGGCAAGCTCTGGAAGACGATCGTGGCCTTCAACACCTATCGCGATCGTCCGGTGCCCGACGCGAAAGTTGCGATCTATCCATACAAGCGGATTTTCCAGCTCGGACTGGTTGACGAGGACATCACGACCGGCACCAGTTCGGTCGCATACATGCCGGGCGCCGCAGCGCCAGACCGCGAATGCTGGTATATAGACATGGGCGTAATGAGCAACGACTTCTTCGTACCGCAAGCGATGGTCAATGCGGGGCATTAGGCGCCGGCAGCGCCTTCGCGTGAAGCGATCTTCGGCACTGCGCCGTACTATCAGAAGTAGAGGACGTTCGATGATGAAAAGATCACTCTTGATACTGATCGGATTCTTGATCGGCGCGATCATGAGCCTGACGCCCACAGCCTGGCTCGGCCGGGCCGGTCGCGCGTCGCTCGGCTCGACGCCCGCGTTCGCTCAGGAAGACTCGAACTCGGATAACTCGGAAAACTCAGCTAACTCAGACAACCAGGCCGAGCAGACTGAGCAACGCGACCAGGATGAGCAGGAACAGGCGGGCGACCAGAAGCAGCAACAAGAACAGCAGCAGGAACAGCAGCAGAACGACGAATACCAGGCCGACCGGGAAGGCCATCAGGAGGAGACGGACAAGGTTATCACCCCGCCTCCGCCTCAGTCTCCGCCTCCGACCGGGGACGACTGAAGCTCACTGCGGACTCGTTCGGCCAGAGATGCTTGAACGGATACTCCCTCCACGTCGGAGGGAAGAGTCTCCGACTCGCGGCGCTTTCTACTTCGTTGCGGCTTGAATTCCGGCCAGCAACGAGTCGAAATCGTAGGAGCCATCGTGCCGCACACCGTTAATGAAAAAGCTCGGTGTGCCATTGACGCCGCTCCGCACTCCGGCGAGGAAATCCTCGCGCACGCGCGCCGCGTAGTGATGCTGGGACATCTCGCGGGTAAATCTGGTTACATCGAGGCCGAGTTTGGTGGCGTATCTGATGAAATCTTCGTCCTCGAGCGCCTCCTGATTTTCGTAGAGGGAATCATGCATCTCCCAGAACTTGCCCTGAGCGCCAGCCGCTTCTGCTGCTTCTGCGGCATGCTGGGCGTGCGGATGCGCGTTGGCCAGCGGGAAATGGCGGAAGACGTAACATAGCCGATTTCTGAACCGTTGCAGCAACGCTTTCACGATGGGATATGCCTCTCCGCAATACGGGCACTCATAGTCGCCGTATTCCACCAGTGTGACCGCTGCGGAAGCCGGTCCAAAAATGTGATCACGTTCGCTAACGGGATGAGTGAGGCGACTAGCTGTTCTGGACGCCATGTTCACCT
The DNA here is from genome assembly GCA_963749215.1 of uncultured delta proteobacterium. GTDB lineage: Bacteria > Desulfobacterota > Binatia > Binatales > Binataceae > CAVVMA01. The sequence goes on from CAVVMA010000017.1 coordinate 122,107, forward strand.
GTCCTGTTGAGGCAATGCTTCGAGGGCCGTGAGAATGCCGTCGGCGCCAGGATTGATGCCCATCGGGGAGACGTAGCTCCAGCAGATCGTTCCCTTCGGATCCAGCACGAACAGCGCGCGCTCGCAAAGGCCGTCCTGTTGCCGATAGACACCATAGGCGCGCGCGACGGCGCCCTTCGGCTCGAAGTCAGCGAGCAGCGGAAAGTGCAACTTGCGGTCCTTGGCGAACGCGCTGTGGCACCAACTGCCATCGACCGAGATGCCGACGAGCGCCGCATTGAAGCGGCGAAACTCCGGCAGGATCTCATTGTAGAGCGACATCTGGTCTCCGCACACCGGACTCCAGTCGGCCGGGTAGAAGGCGAGAATCACGGGATTCCCGCGCAATTCACTCAACGAGACGAGTTGGTCGGGCGTGCTGTGCAGGCTGAAGTCCGGCGCCGGCGTGCCCGGTCCGAGTGCCGAAGTGCGATTCACAATTCCATGCTCGATCTTGCTTGTACCCATGGTTCTTCTCCGCGATAGTATCTCATCGCTCCGCGCGACGACCAGGATTTTCAGGAACCTGCGCGGAGTGGAAATCGTCCTCGTTCTCAGTATGCCGGCTATCGGCATGCTGGCCAGACGACATTTTCGGGCCGCTTGGACGGAGCTACTCGCCCGCCTTGGCTGCCAATCCTTCGACTACTGCGAGGTTCTGCAGCAACTCATCCGGTACGCCATGCCGCTCCTGCAAATACGCCGGGCTGTTGTAGGAAACCCAGACTTTTGCTTGGCTGCCTTCCCAGATCAGAATCTTAAGCGGGAGATCGATGGCGATGCTGGGAGCGGCCAGCATGACCGGCGTGCCGGCCTTGGGGCTCCCGAAGATCAACAGCTTGGTGGGACGCATTTTTAATCCCGCTTTTTCCGCTTCTCCGCTGTGGTCGACCAGCGCGAACATCGCTGGAATACATCTTTCAGTATCCGGCACTGGTACGCCTCCGCTCCGTAGCCATCGATGGCTAGGCCCTGAAGAATGACAAAAGGTCGGCGTTGATCTGGTCCGCGTTGGTCGTGCACATCCCGTGCGGAAAGCCGGGGTACACCTTGAGCGTTGCTTTCTTCAGTATTTTCGCGGACATGAGACCCGCGGCGCCGATCGGCACAATCTGATCGTCGTCACCATGCATCACCAGCACCGGGATGTCGATCTTCTTCAGGTCCTCGGTGAAGTCCGTCTCAGAGAAGGCCTTGATGCAGTCGTAGTGGGCCTTGACACCTCCCACCATGCCCTGCAACCACCAGTGCTCGCGGATACCTTCTGAAATTTTTGCGCCTGGGCGGTTGTATCCGTAAAACGGAAGCGTGATGTCCTTGTAGAACTGCGACCGATCTCCCGCGACTCCGGCTCGGATGCCGTCGAAGACCGACATGGGGAGGCCGCCAGGGTTCTTTTCCGTCTTCAGCATGAGCGGTGGCACGGCGCTGATCAGCACCGCCTTGGCAACACGCTTGGTGCCGTGGCGGCCCAGATAGCGGACGACCTCACCACCGCCGGTGGAGTGCCCAACCATGATGGCGTTCTTGAGGTCCAGCGCTTCGAAAAGCGCCGCCAGATCGTCCGCATAGGTATCCATCTCATTGCCGTCCCACGTCTGGCTGGAGCGCCCATGTCCCCGCCGGTCATGGGCGATGACGCGATAGCCATGCTGGCCAAAGAACAGCATCTGCGCGTCCCAGTCGTCCCCGGTCAGCGGCCATCCGTGGAGAAAACGATTGGCTGACCTGTTCCCCAATCCTTGTAGATAAATCTCCGTATTGTCGCGGGTCTTGATTGTCGGCATGTCGAGATCTCCTTGGTTGGCGCGTTAGGTTGTATAACTCCTTCGCTCGCCACCTGGCGACTGGCCGATGGCGCTCTCAGTGCGCGGTTGTGAGAACCACTCGAAACCGTGCTTTGCCGCTCATCATGCGTTCGTAACCCTCGGCGGCACGCTCCAGCGGAAAGACTTCGGTCATGGCCCGCACACCGGCGAACGCGCTGAAGGAGAGCGTATCCTGCGAATCGATAGACGTGCCGGAAGACCATCCTAAGATCGATCGCCGCCCTCGAATTAACAGGCTGGCGGGCACCTGGAGCGGCTCGGCTGGCGCACCCAGAACTATCAACTTCCCGTTGACGCCGAGTCCGCCGATCACCGCACTCATCGCTTCGCCGTCCGTCGCGGTTGCAAGGATAACGCTGGCGCCACCCAGCTTGAGGAGTTCCGCCGCAGGATCATGGCTATCACTGTCGATGTACTGCCAGGCGCCAAGCTTCCTGGCCAGCGCCTCCTTGTCCCGCCCTCGTGCGATAGCAACGGTTTTGAAACCAGCCCTGGCGGCGTACTGAATCCCCAAATGGCCGAGGCCGCCTATCCCGAGCACGGCGACCGTATCGCCCGGCCGCGCGCCGCTGTTCCGAAGTGAGTTGAAGGTGGTGATTCCAGCGCACATCAGCGGTCCTGCGTCTACGGCCGAAAGCTCGACCGGGATCAGCGCCAGCGCGACTGCGGAAACGACCACGAATTCCGCGTATCCGCCGTCGAATGTGATCCCGGTCACCTCGCGGGCGTTCTGGCACATTCCGAAATCACCGCGACGGCAGGAATCGCAATAGCCGCAGTGTCCGCCGTACCATCCGACCCCGACCCGTTGGCCGCGAGTCCATCCGGTGACGCCTGTACCGACCGCGTCGATGATTCCGGCGATTTCATGTCCGGGCACGCGCGGGTACTGGATTCCAGGCCACGTCCCTTCCTTTGTATAGGAATCGCTGTGGCAGATGCCGCACGCCTCAACCTTGATACGCACGGCGCCGGCTCCAGGCTCCGGCATTTCGCGTTCACGAAGTTCGAACGGGCCTTTGGGTTTGCTGACTTGCACGACACGCATCGTAGACATGGGGCCCTCCGATCGTATCCTTCATTACGCAGCGCTCGCTGATCTTCCCGTAGCGCCGGCCTCCGTGCCGGTTCTTTTCCGCGATGCTCTGTTACGCCACTGAGCGCAGGACGCGGTAGAACGGCTCGAGCTCGCGGAATGCATCGAGCAGTTCGGCGCGATCGAGTTCCAGCGCTTCGCCGACGGCCCATCCGAAGCCCAGGTCGAGGCCGCCGGTCTTTTTCTCCAGAGCCCTCGCGAGGTCGTTCCAGAGCTCGTCGGTTGCGGCCTGTTCGGCGGGCATCTTCACGAAGTCCCATTTATCGTAGCGGGCAATCGGCGCGCCCTTGAACGATCGCGTCAGCTCGGCGGACTTCTTTTTCACCAGCGCCGCCATCGCGGGGCGGCTGTCCGCCTCGGACTTGACGACCGCGCGAGCGTGGATTCCGGCCGCGGATATACACAGCGCCAGATAACCGTACCGTTTGTAGCCTCTCGCGGAGGGGCCGAACGCGGTCCAGGTTTCCGGCGGAGGATTCACGGTGCGCCGCGCATGCCTGGCGACGTGGGGAAAGAACTCCATGTGCAGCTTGCGCGCGATTTCCGGCGCCAGCTCGTTGCCGAGCCTGACCAGCCGTGGACGAATCGTGCGCGTAGATCTGCTGCATCCGTTCGTTGAAGCCCTCGACCTTGAAGACGTCGAAGTCGGCCCGCGTGAATCCCAGCCTCGCCACGGTTACTCCTGAGGCTCGCCGGACTGCCGCTTCCTGTGCGCCTCTTCCCAGTTCTGGCCGTCGTAGTAGCGGCGCTCCAGCTTCGTCACGTCCACCCCTTCGAGGCATCGCGCGTTGACGTCGATTTTGTCGGGATCCGAGCGCGGTATATAGAACGATGCGACGCCGCATACCGGGCAGAAGTGATGTTTCGCGATGCGCCGGTTGAACTGGTAGGTCGCGAGGTCGGCCTCCGGCGTGAGCAGGCGGAAACTCTCGCGAGGCACGATCCAGTGGAGATATCCCTTGCGCGTGCAGATCGAGCAGTTACACTCGCTGACCTGACGCAGGTCGCCCTCGACCTCGAAGGCCACTCGTGCGCAATGGCATCCGCCGCGATAAGTCATCGCGCCCGAGCATAGTCCAGGCGGCTGAGTCGATTCCAGCGAAACCCTGAAGAGTCTCCGATCAGGCCGTTGGGCCCGTGCAGCGCGGCGGGCCCGAACGCATGCGCGGTCGCATGCGTCCGGGGGCCGTTATCGCGAACCCGCGAGGTCTCTAAACGCCGGCAGTTTCAAGCAGCGCGCAGCGCAGCTTGAAGAAATGGATCATCGAGGTCAGGTAGCAGACGCGCCAGGGTGCGCTGATGCCGTTCTGGCTGAGGTCGAGCTTGAATCGCGACCCCATCGTTTCGTAGGTCTTCCAGATGCGATTGAAGTACTCGTCGGTGCGCTTGGGCTCGAGCCGGTCCATCCGGCCGATAGTCTTGATCAAGTCCGGAGTATAGGCCGAGAGCGAGACCACCGAATCCGCGAACAGCTCGTGCTCCTCGCGCAGATGGGAAGTGAAGGTCCCCTCCATGAAGGCCGTCATCGGCCCGGTCTCACCCACCATCGAGCCGTAAAGATAGTGGCCGAGCTCATGGCCCAAGGTCGCAGCGACCGCCGCCGGATGATGCGCCGTGTTGAGGAAGATGACGAACTTGGCCTTGTGGCCAACCGCCGCCCGGCAGAAGAATCCGCGCAGCGCGAGTCCCGCGCCCTGGCGATAGGGTTCGGTGCGCACCTCGATCTCGCGCGGACCGAACTGCTTCACCAGATGGCCGAACTTTTCCGGGTCGGCCCATTGCTTGAGGATATCGGCGCGCCCCAGGATGTCGTTCTCGACCGTATGCGCCAACTCGCCGACCAGCCGCTTTTCCGGCAGCCCCGGCGCTTCACGGTAATCGGCCGCGAGAACTTGCTTGAGGTCGCTGAACTGGGCGAGGACGCGTTTGCCGAGCGACGCGAACGGAATCTTGATCTCGCCGAGCAGCCTCGAGACCAAGGCGTCAACCTCTCGAACATTCAGCGCGTCAGGCTGGCCTGGCGCGTCATGTCGCCGTCCTGCCCGCATTAAGGTCGACCGAACATTCACCAGTGAAGCCATCGCCACCTCCCGCCTCCCCTAATCCTGCCCTTCTGCTTGGCTTATCCGCGTGCGGGCGATTATAGTCACGAAAATAGTAGGCAGCACAAGATGGTTTCTGATGGGGCCGTGTGTGGGGGAAAGATGCGCGCCGAAATGCACGAGCTATGCCAAGGCGAACCGACGACCTGATCAGCTTCACGCTGGGCGACCTGGCTCCCGCTCGGACCAAAACTCCGAAAAGCCCTGAAGAAACAGCCGATTCCGCCAACGGCGGAACGACTGCGGACAGCGCAGAATCGCCTGCGCCTGACCACACGAGTGAAGCTACCTCTACACCCGCGCAAACCGGTCAAGACTCGGTTGCGCCATCTGAAGATATCGACGGCTATGTCGATGTCCGTCCGATCGGAACCACTCAGGGATTGAAGGAGCTGGCTCAGCTCTACAAGAAAAGCGGCGGCGAGCTGGGTGCGCTGGAGCGCAAGGTCCACATGATGCTCTGGCCGCTCGCGTTGCACTTCGGACTGTACTGGGTCAAACGAGGCCGCGAGAACAAACGCCCGCCGCTGGTTGGCGCCTTCTGGGCGCGCTCGCTGGCCGAAGCGCCGCTCACGCTGGGCCATCTCTACCCTCCCGCGCTGTTCAAGGGACTGCTCGCCGGCGACGTGTTCGAATTCGGTGGGATGGTGGTCGACTCGGAGTACCGGCGGGAGCAACTGATGCCGGTGATGGCGGACACGATCCGCCTGTTCCTGTTTTCGCGCCGGCCAGAGCTGGTGATCGCAACCCCGGTCGAGTCGCTGCACGAGCTCTACAAGCAGCTCGGGCTCAAGACTGTAGGCACGCGCCCGATCGAGCATCCCCACGTCCCGGGAGTTCGCGTCTACCTGATGTACGGGCGATTCAAGGAAATGGCCGGTCCCTTCTTCATGTAAGGCCCGTGGGCGGCCATCCAGCGGCTGCGATCCCCCCCGACCCTCGCGCGCGGCCACGCGGGCGAGGATAAGCTGTTCCCACGAGCGAGACCTCTGATGCATAACGACACGTTACTGCTGGTCGGCTACGGATCGCTGCTCTCAGGCTACGGGATGCTCGCGCATCGGCGCGGCGGCGGAAGCCGCCTGATCGCGCGCGAGGCATTTCCCGTCTCGCTCACGAATGCGCGGCGCGGGCTGGCGAAGCCTTCCAGCCACGGCGACTACCTCGCGATGGACCTCCAACCGCTCGCGGCTGGAGAACCGATTGGCGGGCGGACCGGGGACAAGGGCGCGGGAGTGGGCGCGCTGGGCCTGGTGTTCGATCGCCATTGGGCTCCGCGTATCGCGCGCCGCGAGGAGTACAGCGCCGCGAAATTCGTCGAGCTGATAGAGCTTGCCGATCGCGCCGCGATGCCGCTCGGAGAATACCTGCTCGATATCGCGCGCCGCACGCGCTTTGATCTGCTCGCCTATCGCCGCGCGCTGTTCGATCTGCTCGGCTACACCTCGCCCGGATACATCTTTCATCCAATGCCGCTGGACGACGGGCGGGTCGCGATCGTCGCGATCGGTTCGGGCTACGACGGCAGCGGCGATCCGTCGGTCCGCTCGCGGCGCAGCGAATGCGGGATGGATCGGCTGCTCAGCCTGGGCGAGGCGCTCGCGCTGGATCGTCTCGAAATCGATCGCGAGGGTCAGATCGGATACTTCGTCGAATGCATCTTAAGCGGCGTGCACGGCCTGGGAGTCGCCGACCTGGCGGGCCGTGTCCATGCCGACACGAAACTGCGGCGCGAGGTTGCGCGGCATGCCGCGGCAGCGATCGATTCGGAGCGCGCCCGCTTCGCGGAAGCTACTTCGCTCGACCAGGCCCAGTATCGCGAACGCTTTACCGGCGCGATCACCGATCGAACTGTCGCCGCACTACTCGCCTGATCGCCTCTCCTCCCACCTCTCCCGCGCCCGCTCGCCACCGCGCTTGACTCGCCTCTCCCGCGCCTGCGAACGTGGCCGCATCGCGGCCACGTCCACAGGCGCAAGCCGGGAGAGGCCGCCGAGCGACTAAAGTCGCTCGGCGGGTGAGGGCGCGTCACCGCCGACCATCACCCGCGCGCGAGTCGCGCTACCAGCGCTGCGTATCGATCGAGCAACGGAATCACGACCTCGCGCCCGGCCGGCGGCAATCCGAACAGGATTCGGTCGAAGCCCATCGCGACAAACCTGCGCGCCTCCTCTTCCTTCGGCGCGACGCCGGGAATCGTAAGCGACAGCGAATCGGGCCGGCGTCCGGCGCGTTCTGCGGTCTCGCGCAGCGCTTTTACCGCCGCGGCGAAGTCGTAGCCTGGAATATTGACGGGTATCCATCCGTCGCAGTACTCGGCCACGCGCTCGAACGCGCGCTTGGAGAAGGAACCCAGCAGAATCGGCGGCCCGCCCTTCTGCACCGGCTTGGGACCGCACCAGATTGGATCGAAATTGACGAACTCGCCGTGAAACTCGGCGGCCTCCTTGGTCCAGATCTCGCGAATCGCGAGCACTTTCTCGCGCACGACTTTCCATCGCCGCTTGAACGGCACGCCGTGATTCTCCATCTCCTCGACGTTCCATCCGCCACCGATTCCGAGCACGACCCGCCCGTTGGAGATCACGTCGAGCGACGCGACTTCCTTGGCGAGCAGGATCGGATCGCGCTCGACGACCAGACAGACCGCGGTGCCGAGCTTGATCTTCGTGGTCACCGCCGCGGCGGCGGTGAGCGCGATGAACGGCTCGTGCGATTGCCAATACTCCCGGGTCATCTCGACGCCGCCGGGATAGGGCGTTTTCCGCGAGGCCGGAATATGGATGTGCTCGGGGAAGAACAACGAGCCGAAGCCGCGTTCCTCGACGGCACGGGCCAACTCTACGGGATGAATCGCGAAGTCGGCCGGAAACATGACAACGCCAAAGTCGGTCATCGTCTCTCACCTGTGTCGCGCGACATTATGAACCAAAGACACGGCGCGAAAGTTACGCAGACTCAGATCTGATGAAGTCTCTCAATACCGCGAAGAACCGCTGGGGAGCGTCGGCCGAGATGCCGTGGCCGGCGTCTGGAAATCGCTCGAAGCGGACCAAACTATTCGGCAGCGCGGCGACGATCTGCTCGGAGTAGAACGGTGGCGTGATCGGGTCTTCTTCGCCGGCGAGCACCAGCGTGGGACATTTGATCCGCTTCAGCTCGTCCAGATAGTCGAACGTGTAATCCTCGCCCTTGCGAAACTCGCCCAGGACATCGAGCTTCCACTGCTGGCGCGCGTCGCGCTCGGGATTGTATGGAGCCCGCGAATAAAGCGGCCGGCAAAACTTGATGAAATCGCGGAGCGCGTTCGCGTCGGGGGTTTCGGTGCACAGGTAGCCGCGCGCGGCCTCGCCGGCCTGCTTGCCGCCCAAGCGTTCGAAGACCATCGCTTCGCGCTCGGGCTCGGGACGGCCCGCGCGAGTGCTGCACAGCACCAGCTTTCCCGGATGGTCGGGATAGCGCGTCGCATACGCCATCGCGACGAAACCGCCGAACGACACGCCCATCACGATTGGCCGCTCGATCTCTAGCGCGTCGCAGAACGCCTTCACGTCGTCGGCCCATCGCGCGAGGTTCCACATCTCGGGCGTGCTCCGATCGCTGCGGCCCTGTCCGCGATGGTCCAGGTAGACGAGTTGCGCCACGTCGGTGAGCTCGGCGTATAGCGGCTTGAACGAAGAGTGATCGCCGCCGGGGCCGCCATGAAGCAGCAGCGAAGTCGGGACTTCGCGCATCGTGGGGCCGTCGGGCCTGAGCTTCGCGCCTTCCACGTCAAAGAACAGCTTGATGTCGCCGACCTGTACTCGCATGAAAGTGCTGCTAACAGAACCGCCGCCGCATCACAAGGAACGCGACGCGCAGGTAGCGGCAGGTTTGACGTGAGTCGCAGAATCGCTCCTTGTAGCGGCGGGTCGAGACCCGCCTCCTGCTGCCACGGCGCTTCTAAAGCGCGCGGCGGTCGGCTAAGGATCGAAGGGTGAAATCCCGCTTCTCGATTCAGGTCGCCAAGGAGAACCTCAAGTTCTCGGCGGCGCACTTTATCGCGTACCCCGGATTTCGCGAGCCGCTGCACGGCCACAACTACCAGGTTGCCGTGCGGGTCGAAGGAAGCCTTGCGACGACCGGCTACGTGCTCGACTTCGGGCTGATCAAGAAGCTCACCAAAGAGATCGTCGATCGAATCGACGAGCGCACGATCATTCCGCTCGACAGCGATTGCCTGAAGATCGAGCGCGACGGCGATCGGATCAGGGTGCGCTACGAGAACGATGAATTCGTGCTGCCGGCGGCAGACGTGTGCGCCCTGCCGATCGTGCACAGCTCGGCCGAGGAGCTGGCGCGTTTCATCTTCAGCGAGTTGCGCGCAGCATTGAGCGCGCGCGCGGCGCTTAAGAATATCGTGGCGATCGAAGTGTCGGTCGCCGAGGGGCCGGGTCAGGCGGCGATCTATCGGGAAGAGATTGGGGCGTGAAACGTACGCCAATAGCCTGGGGCGCGTGCGAGGATTATGCTCGACGCGGGGAGGACGCGCCGATGGACGTGACGATTTTCACGGGGCAGGGATGCTCCGCGTGCAAGCAGGCCAAGGAATTCTTCGCGAGCAACGGTGTGAAGTACACCGAGAAGAATATCAGCGACGATGAGTCGGCGCGTGACGAGCTTATCGGGCTGGGTTTTCGCGCCGTGCCGGTGATCCGGGTCGGAAGCGAGACGATGGTCGGTTTCAGCCCCAAGCGGTTGCGGACTTTGTTAGGATTGGGTTGAGGCGAGCGGCGCGGCGGCAGCGCCCTCACCCGGCGAGCGGCTTGCTCGCGCAATCCACTCGCCGACCTCTCCCGGCTTGCGTCTCTTCGGCGCGGCCCCATTCGACTTCGTGCCGATGATGGTTTGCCATCTGATTCAGGAAGTCGCGAATCGGACCGTCCGGCGCGATCGCCAGCGCCTCTTCGACCTTGCGCGCAACCCATTCCTGTCCACGCGACAACAGGCTGAGCCGCTCGCGGAGCGAGCCGAGCGCGGCGACCTTCGCGGCGAACGGGCCGGTACGATCGGACGGCGCGCCGTTGCCGGCCTTGATCAATGCCTCGATTCGGGTGGCGTTCTGCGCTTCGTCTTGCTTCGCCGCGAGCAGGAAGCGGCGCAGCTCAGGATGCTCTACTTCGCGTCGCAAGATTGTCCAGCGCGAGCGCGCCGGCGCGCTCCGATTCGAGCAGCAGGTTCAGGATTTGCTCGAGCGCGGCGTCCATCAAAAGCGAATCTAGTCCCGCGGTGAAACGGGGGCAAGCCGCGCGCCGCTAGCGCATCAGCATCCGAATCGCGACGAAAATCAGGAAGATCGCAAACGCGCGCCGCAGCACGAGTCCCGAGAGATAGGCCGCGCCGATCGCGCCGAGGTAGGCGCCAATCAGAAGCCCGATACCGAGGTAGAGCGCGTACGGGATGTTCAGGTTCCCGTGCCGGTAGTATTCCCATGCGCCGAGCAATCCCACCGGCGGCAGCAGCGCGCCGAGCGAGGTCCCGACCGCCTCGTGCTGCGGCATGTGAAGGATCAGGACCAGAGCCGGGACGATCAGGACTCCGCCGCCGACGCCGAAGAATCCGCCGAGGATTCCGGCCGTCAACCCGAGAATCAGAACGAATACAACGTCGCTCATGTCGAAGACCCGCCTTACGAATGATCCGCTTGCGCGCGGCGGCGCGAGCGTAGCAGATTCGGGGCCGGGAATCGAAGGTGGACGTTGCGATGCGGCGCGTTTGACAAGCGCGCGGCAAACCGAATAGCTAAGCTCCAGCGACAAGCGGGGAGTCCCGATGCCGACCAGGTACGTTCAAGTCCAAGGCCACGCCATCTATTGCCATTACGCGGGCGCGACGACCCTGCCCGATGTGATTCCGGATTTCTCGCGCGGCCGCAAAATTATTTTCCTGCATGCGGCCGGATCCAACGGCCATTCCTGGCATCACCAGATCGACCAGCTTGGCGCCGCGCACAGCCCGATCGCGTTCTGTATGCCCGGACACGGCCGCTCGGCCGGCGTCGAAGGGCTCGCTTCGGTGCGCGACTACGCCGACTTTCTCGCCGCCTTCGCCGACGCGCTGAAAATCAAGTCGGCGGTGATCGCGGGACGCTCGCTGGGCGGCGCGGTCGCGATGGACTTCGCGGTGCGATATCCGGACCGCGTCGAGGCGCTGATCCTGATCGCGACCGCGGCCAGATTCAACATCCCGGCCGATCGAATCGAGGGACTGCGGGCGATCACGATGGGCCGCGCGCCGCAGGCCTTCGTGACCGACGGCTACTCGCCCAAGACCATCAGCGGAAACTTCGACGCGATCCGCGAAGGATGGATGGAACAGATCAAGACCGATCCGCGCGTGCGCTACACCGACCTCAAGGCGTGCGCCGAGGTTGACTTGCGCGATCAGATCGCGCGAATCGACAAGCCCACGCTGATTCTCGCCGGCGCTGACGATCAGGGAACCACCGTCGCCGACGCCGAGCTGATCAAGAGCCGCATCAAGGGCGCCCGGCTCGAAGTGATCGCGGACGCCGCGCACAATATCCCGACCGAGCGGCCCGCCGAGGTCAGCGCCGCGATCGAAAAATTCCTCGCGGAGCTGAGGTAGACGGCCGGCATGAGTATCAGTCGCAAGGCGGCGGTGGCCGGGGTGTACGAGCATCCCACCCGTTTCGCGCCCGACAAGACCATGTACCAGACTCATGGCCGAGAGCGCGCGCGGCGCGCTTGAGGACGCCGGCCTGACTATCAAGGATGTCGACGGGCTCTTCACCACCGGAATCGGGATGGGCGCGATGGGGATCGTCGGCTTCTGCGACTACCTCAACCTGACGCCCGGCTACCTCGACTCGACTTCGATCGGCGGTTCGTCATTCGTGGCGCATGCCGAGCACGCCGCCGGCGCGATCGCGTCGGGGCTCTGCGAGGTCGCGCTGATCGTCTATGGATCGAGCGCGGCCTCGCAGCGGTTCGCGGTCGGGACCGGCGGCTTCGGCGGCAGCCCGGACCCGTGCGATCAGTACGAGGTGCCGTTCGGAGTCACCACCGTCGGCTCTTACGCGATGATCGCGCAGCGCCACATGTACGAATACGGAACGACGGCGGAGCAGCTCGCGGAGATCGCCGTCACGATGCGGTTGCACGCCTCGATGAATCCGCAGGCCAAGTATCGCGACCCGATCACGGTCGAGGACGTGCTCGCCTCGCGAATCATCTCGTCGCCGCTGCATCTGCTCGACTGCTGCATCATCAGCGACGGCGGCGGCGCGCTGGTGATCACTTCGGCGGCGCGCGCCCGCGACTTGAAAAAGAAACCGGCCTATATAATCGGCAGCGGCGAGGCCGTGCGCCACGCCGCGCGGGGCACGCGCGATTTTCTGGAGATCGCGGCGGCGCAATCGGGGCGGCTCGCCTTCGAGCGCGCGGGCGTGGCCCACAAGGACATCGACATGGCGATGGTCTACGACTCGTTCACCATCACGGTGCTCGTGACGCTGGAGAATCTCGGCTTCTGCAAGCGCGGCGAGGGCGGCGCGTTCGTCAGCGGCGGGCGATTGCGATTCGACGGCGAGCTTCCGCTCAACACCGACGGCGGCGGCCTGTCGTCCAACCATCCGGGGATGCGCGGGATCTTCCTGGTGATCGAAGCGACCAAACAATTGCGCGGCGAGTGCGGACCGCGCCAGGTGAAGGATTGCAAGATCGCGCTCGCGCACGGCACCGGCGGAACGCTCGGCACGCGCCATTCCGGCGCGACCCTGATCCTCACCAATCAGTGATGCGGAAATCTCGATGGCCCAGGAAAAAAAATACGCCAAGCCGCTGCCGCATCTCGATGAGGAGAACCGCCCCTGGTGGGAGGCGCTCAAGCGCCACGAATTGTATCTGCCAGAAGTGCCGCGATTGCGGCGCGATCCGCTACTATCCGCGCGCCCAGTGTCCCGAATGCCTGTCCCCGCGCACCGAATGGGTCCGCGCGTCGGGCCGCGGCAAAGTGTATACATTTACTACCACTTGGCAGAATCAGGCCGCGGGATTCCGCGATTCGTTGCCCTATGTGATGGCCTATGTCGAGCTCGACGAAGGGCCAAAGATGCTGACCAACATTATCGACTGCGGCCCGGAACAGGTTAAAATAGGCATGCCCGTCGAGGTCGTATACGAGGACGTCACCGCCGAGGTGACGCTCGCGAAATTTCGCCCGGCGAGGTGAGGCAATTTTTCTTGAGCACTATCCTTGACCTTCACAGCCACAGCGAAGCCTCCGAGGACAGCCGCGCACCGGTAGAGGCCTACCTCAACTGGATCAAGCTCCGGCGCCAGGAGCGCCCCCTGGACGGAATCGTCCTCACCGAGCATCGCCAGTTCAACCGGCACGCCGACTACCGCGCGCTCGAGGACAAGTACGGGATACTGGTCCTCCGGGCCTCGGAGGTCGAAACCGACTACGGGCACATGCTGGTGTTCGGCGTCAACGACGACATCACGCGCCGTTTCGACTTCGCCGACGTCCGGCTGCCCGCGCAGAAGGTGATCGACGAGGTCGCCAGGATGGGCGGCATAGTCGTGCCGTGCCATCCGGGACGCCCCAACGTCGGGCTCTGCGAGCATTACGAGAAGCGCCCCGCGCTCGGCAACGTGGTCGCGGTCGAGATTCTCAACGGCGGCTCGCGCAAGGGCGAGAACGAGCGCAGCGCCGCGCTGGTGGCGAAGTACGGCTATCGCGCGACCGGCGGCTCTGATAGCCACATGGTAAGCCTGATTGGAGTGTGCGCGACCCGTTTCGAGGCCGACGTGAGAACTATCGAAGAGCTGGTGCGGGAACTGAAGGGCGGCGAGTACCAAGCCGTCGACTTCCGGCCGCGGCCGGCCCCGATTGCGCGCGCCATTCCGGTCGAGGCGAAGTAACTGCGATGGCGGTCGAATACGATCCGGCGATCATCGGCAAGGTCTTTGACGTTACCAATCCGGTGCCCGTCACTGCCGCAGCGGTTCGCGATTACTGCGCGGCGCTGGGCGAGACCAATCCGCTTTTCACCGACGAGCAGGCGGCCAAAAAGGGTCCGCACGGCCGGCTATGCGCGCCGCCGTCATTCGCGGTGACCTTCCGCACCGGACGGCATTTCTACGAGCACGTGCCGCGCTTCGGCCGCGGCGGCTTCGACGCCGGCAAGGACGTCGAGTTCATCCATCCGATCTTCATCGGCGACACGATCACGCTCAGCTCGCACGTCAAGGAAATCTACGAGAAGACCGGCCGCAGCGGCATGATGGTTTTCGTCGTGATCCGCTCCACGCTCAGCAACCAGCTCGGCGAAACGGTCGCCCATATCGACCATCGCTTCATGCATCGCTGAGCCGTCAATTCCGCAGCTTCGATATTCGTGGTCAACTTTGAAACTCGGCAATAGAGGAGGCAGAATCCGGGATTCCTGGCGCGGCATCGCCCCCGGCGCATGCCACGCGCGGGAATGACAGAAAAAGCTCGTCTGTCATTCTCGCGCGTTTGCGTTGCCTGGCGCGCGAAGAATCCCGGCTCTTTCTCCCGGAGGCGATTGGGCTGGCAGGTTGGCCGCTTGTCGGCTCAAACTTGACCACCACCCAAAATCTCGATACCCAGGGCACCTTACGATGGCTGACAACAGCGCGAGAACATTCGAAGACCTGAATATCGGCGACCCGCTGGGCCCGGTCCATTTGGTCGTGAGCCGGGATCAGGCGCGCAAGTATGCCCGCGCGTGCGGCCTGGATTTTCCCCGCTTCACCGACGACGAGGCTGCGCGCAAGGAGGGATTGCCCGGCATCATCCTGCCCGGCAACATGAGCCTCGGCATCCTCACCCGCCTGGTCACCGATTGGCTCGGCTCAGGCGGCGGCCAGCTTACCCGGATTGGCACCACCTATCGCCAGCCCGTGCAGCCCGATCTGATGCTCACCCTGCAAGGATTCATCACACACACGCAAGTCGCCGATCGCAGCGCCGAGCTCGACGTATGGCTCGAAAACGCCGACGCCGAGCGCCTCGTAATCGGCACCGCGACCGTTCAGTTCCCGGCCCGCTGACGATCGGCGCGTGCTGCGGACGGCTGTTGCCGCCGTCTGGCAGTGTCCTATTAGGGCAACGTAAGCGTGGGGCGGAATACCATTTCACCTTTCCAGCTACACTGGCACCAGGGCCGTATAGGGCATTTGCATGAAGATCGAGCTGATCACTCCCGAGTCTGGACCGTCACGGCGGTTGCGCAAATGGCGATTGATCCGGTTTCCGCAGCTCACAATGCCCTTGCTCGCAGCCTACACGCCGCCGGGCGTGGAGCTGCACCACACCGACGAGATCGTTGAGCCCGTCGACCTGGACTGCGACGCAGATCTCGTTGCGATCACCTGTAACACCCCGGCGGCGGCGCACGCGTATCGGCTGGCCGGGCAGCTGCGCGCCCGCGGCCGGCGCGTCGTTTTGGGCGGACCGCACGTCACCGCCATGCCTTCGGATGCCCTGCGCCACGCCGACGCGTTGGTGATCGGCGAAGGGGAGCTCGTCTGGCCGGAGGTCGTCAATGACTTCGCACGCGGCCGGTGGCAGGAGATCTATCGCGGTCGGCCCGCCGATCTACGCGGCATGAAAGCGCCACGCTGGGATCTCATTCGCGGTCGACGTTATGGACGCGCGGTTACGATCGCCACCCGCGGATGCGTGCACCGCTGCGGCTACTGCTCGATCCCCTTCCTGTACGGGCGCGGGCAGCGTCGGCGTCCAGTCGGGGAGGTGGCACGGGAGGTGGCGCTGATGCCCGGCAAATCAGTGGTCTTCTGGGACGACTACCTGATGGCCGACCGAGCCTATGCGCTCGCGTTGTGCCGCGCCATCGCTTCCTATCGCAAGTGGTGGACGACGCAGACCACGATGCGCGTGGCCTTCGACGAGGAGTTGATGGCGGTCGCCGCAGAGAGCGGATGCAAGGCGGTGTTCGTGGGGCTGGAGACAGTCTCTCAACGCAGCCTCGACCTGCAGGGGAAGCGCTTCAATCAGGTGCGTCTATACGAGCGGGCGGTGGCCAACCTTCACCGGCACGGCATCGCCATTCAGGCGGGCACCATGTTCGGCCTCGACGGCGACGACTCGGGGATCTTCGAGCGCACTCTACGATTCTATCGAGGGATCGGCATCGACAGCGCAACGGTAGGCATCGTCGTGCCGATGCCCGGCACGCCGTTCTTCGACGAGATGGTCCGTACCGGACGCCTGCTGACGACGGATTGGGACCGCTACAACGGCAAGGTCAACGCGGTCTTTCGACCACGCAACATGTCTCCGCGCGAGCTGGAGCAAGGGGTCGCGTGGTTCGCGGATCAGTTCTACTCGCTGCCGTCGATCTTCGACCGGCTCCTCTGCAAGTCGCGCGTCGGTATCTGGTGGAACCTCCCGCGCAATCTTGGCTACCGCCTGGCGCTCCATTGGCGCGCGGCCGTCCGCTTCGACGACGGGAGAGCGGCGGAGACCTGAGGGCGTTTTCGCTACCCCAAGTCCGATAGATCCCCGCCTGCGGCAAGATGGCGGTCTCCGCCATATCTCCCACAAGGTTGCGGCGCTACCATTGGGTTCCAAATGCATCCTGGCGTGATCGCCTGAGCGAGCGGATCAACCTTCCGACGGAAAGACTCTGCCGAACTTGAGTTGTGAAATTTCTCAGTCGTTAATGAACGCCCTGCAGACGCGGGTGCGGACTGGACTTTCCCCGCTTCACCGACGACGAGGCTGCGCGCAAGGAGGGATTGCCCGGTATCATCCTGCCCGGCAACATGAGCCTCGGCATCCTGACCCGGCTCGTCACCGATTGGCTCGGCTCAGGCGGCGGCCAGCTTACCCGGATTGGCACTACGTACCGCCAGCCCGTGTAGCCCGATTTCACGCTCACCCTGCAAGGCTTCATCACGCACACGCAGATCGCCGATCGCACCGCGGAGCTGAACGTCTGGCTCGAAAATGCGGACGCCGAGCGCCTCGTGATCGGCACCGCGACCGTCCAATTCCCGGCCCGCTGACGATCGGCGCGTGGTGCGGGACGGTTCCCGCGATCTGGTAGTGTCCGATTAGGGCAATAATAGACGCGGCTCGCCAAAGCCGTAAACGTGCCTTACGTGACAGGCCGGACCTGGCTCTGATATGAATTGGCAGCGGAGGTGACGAGGTGGCGCGTGGCCGTGGGCGGGCAGCCCAGCTGACAATCGCGAGCGTTCAGCGGCTCCAGACCGACAAGTCTGCGTATGCGGAATGCCGAGACGTGTGGAGATGAATTGGCGCGATTCGTATGAGGAATCCGGTAAAGGTCGCCTTCCTTGAAAACTTAAGGAAACGGTTTGGTGCGCCCCGCAAGCTCGAGAACAGTGAGTCGCTTTTTGAGATTGCCGACGGAACGGCGCGTTTGTACTTCCGATACTCCAGAAGACACCCGGGGAATCGTACATTCTTTGGCCTCCGTAAAGTTGATCTTCAATTGCTCGAAGGGCACAACGGCGCCATCTGCTTTTTCTGGGACGGCCAGCCAGAGCCTCTCTTTGTACCTTTTGAGGAATTCGACGAAATCTTTGCGGGCCTGACCCCTGCCAGTGACGGTCAGTACAAGGCACAGGTTTACGAGCAGGTGGACGGCACCGAGCTCTATATTGCGAACGCGGGCAGATTTAACGTGGAGAGCTATCTTGGGTGGTCCTATCTTGAGTCCCGAATCGGAACCCTGGGCGAGGTGCGTCCCGAATTATCTCATGTGCAGGTTCAGACGCTTCTCGGCGGCATCGGCGACAGCAAGGGCTTCGACGTATGGATCCCCTCGAATGACAGGGGCAAAGTTGATTGGAACCTAACTACTCCCTTCGGGCTTAGGAATTCTCTTCCCCCGTGCCTTATACCCATAAGGGAGATCGCAGAGGAAATAGATGTGATCTGGTTGGAGCGCGGCGGTGATCGTCCGGCGGCCCTCTACGAGGTGGAACACTCGACACCCGTTTACAGCGGACTGCTCCGGTTCAATGACGTCCATCTGATGCTCCCTAACCCGACCCTGCGATTCGGCATCGTGTCAAACGACGAACGTCGAGCGCTTTTCGTCCGACAGATGAGTCGGCCGACATTTAGGGCAAGTAGACTCCATGAGCTTTGCACCTTTTTTGAGTATCGCAACGTATTTGATTGGCATAGAAGGCTGCGGACAGGAGGGAAACGTCATGCCTAATAGCCCGTTAAGCCGATCCGTCGGCCTCCCCGAGCCGCACCGCCATGACCTCTTGAGCGGGTTGTTCCGAACGTCAAGGGCAACCACAATGGGCGAGCCGATCCGCGATCCGGCGTTACCGTATGGCGGGCGTCGATGAAGATCGCCGCTCAGTACTCTCATCTGAATGGCCTTGAATTTCTGCTCGTTCGCCATCCCGACCGCTGGAAAGAGATTCAGAAGGTGATCGGCTTGGTCAACCCCGAGAGGTGTCGGACCAAAGCTTCAAAGGAAAAGGGGAAAGCCGGGAAAGGTTTGCTCTACTCGCCGACCGCGATGAACGACGAAATGAGGAACGGGTTCAAGAATCGCGGTTGGGCTCAGCAAATCCCGGCATATTGGGGGAACCGAGACGAGAAGCTGACCCGAGCGACAATGCCTCTCGCGCCGGAGCAGCAAAAGGCAGAGATCGCGGCCGCCGCGAACACACCGATCTATTCTCTCGACCAGACTGATTTCGTCAAGGATCGCATCGCGGTCGAGGTGCAGTTCGGCAAATACTTTGCGGTTGCGTATGACCTGTTCGTCAAACATCTCGCATTTTATATCGGCGATGTGATCGACGTTGGGGTTGAGATCGTGCCGATGAAGAACTTCCAGGATCAATTCGCGAGCGGGTCTGCCTACTATGAGGGCGAACTGTACAACGTGATTCGGGAAGGGCGCGGAGTGCCCGCCGTGCCTCTCGTTCTTATGGGCATCGTTCCCTAACGCGCGTTAGCCTGCCGCCGGCGCATCTTTTCCTGCAGGTACGGCCGAACTTGCGAACTTCCTCAACCGCTGATGAACGCCTTGCAGACGCGGGTGCGAGCGCCGGCGAGCCGCTCGATTGGACAAAGCCGAGCGAACTCGGGGAGAATAGGTTCGATCGAATCGTTCAGTTCACCACGCGTTGACGATCGTTGCCACCGGGGGATTGCCGAACTTTCCGAGCTGCGAATATCATCCGCAGATTCTAGCACTCTATCCCGATCAAAAGTTTGTGCCTCGAACGATCAGCATCAGCGCGAGGCTAGGCCCCCTCTTCGGCCGACGCTCGTTTGCGCATTTCGGCGGAGCAGGGCGCGGATCGGGAGAGGACATGCCCAAGGGGGGACTTGCGTTTGACGATCTGGTAAGGTCCTGGTGAGCGTTACGTGCGGCGCGAATTCCCAATGGAACCACAGAGAAGCGATCTCTACGGGGGCGAAAACCCACGTCTTCTGCCCGCATACAGTGTCGAAGACGTGGCCCGGTACCTCTGGCTGCCCGTGTCCACCCTGAAGAATTGGGTAATCGGCTCCGAGTGGCGTGAAGGATCGTCCGGCCGCGACCGCACCTATACGCGCGTTATCATCCCGCCCGAGTCGGATTCTCGGGAACTGTCGTTCGTGAATTTGATCGAAGCTCACGTGCTCAGCGCCATTCGGCGTGTGCATCACATCCAGATGAAGATGGTCCGTGAAGCGCTGGCTATCCTGCGAAAGGATTTTCAGTCAGAACATCCGCTCGCCGAAATCGATCTGTATACCGAGGGCCAGAACCTCTTTGTTACGAAATATGGCCAGTTGGTAAATCTCAATCGTGGAAAGCAGATCGAAATTGAAGAGGTAATGCTCACGTACCTCAAGCGGATCGAACGCGACGAAAAGTGTATGGCCGCGAGGCTCTATCCGTTTAGCAGGGAACCTCGACTAAAGGGGCCAGGCATCGAGGAGCAGTCGAAACTGGTCTCAATCGATCCGTACGTTTCATTCGGACGGCCCGTCATTGTCGGCAGCAGTATCCGGACTGAAATCATCGCGGAGCGCTTCTTCGCCGGCGATTCGATGGACGATCTTGTTACTGACTACCGTTTGACCAAGGCGGAGATCGAAGAAGCGGTTCGGTACGAAAGGCCACGACAAATTGTCGTGGAAGCCACGGCATAGCCGATCAAACGCCAGCTGAACTTGTCTTCTTTACAGACGCCGACCTGGCCAGCGAACAGATCGCGCAGGCGCTTGCGCAGAGCAGCGGTGCCAAGGTCGAGCGGCATGCTTCGCATTTTCCAGCCAGCACGAAGGATGTTGATTGGCTGCCAGCGGTCGGAGCCAACGGCTGGATTCTCGTCACCAAGGATCAACGCATTCGCAGGCGGCCTTTGGAACGGCGGGCGCTGATAAATTCGGGAGTCCGAGCGTTCGTCTTGGTCGCCGGCAACTTGAAGGCGCGCGAGATGGCGGCAATCTTTGCGGCAGCCATGCCGGCCATGCTCAACCTGATCGTGAAGCAGCCGGCGCCGTTCATCGCGCGGATCGAAGCTACGGCCAAAGTGGTTTTGATGTACCCTGAGGCGCGACGATAGTGCGGTTTAGAGCCCTTCCCTAGAGCGATTCGATGCTTTCGCCCGACGGCGGCCCGGCGCGTTGCGAGTGGGCGCGACTCGGATCGAGTTCGCTATGTATGAAGAGCACCTCTTTCGCGCCCGTTGACCCATCAGCGGGTATAGGCGAAAACCATGCAATTGCCGGCCCCAGAGCAGAGACAAAAGATCGAAGCGGCTGGCCGGCATCCGCGAATGTTAAGCGCCGCGGCCCGCGCACGAAACCAATTGGCTCGTCGCGCGGAAACCAGTAGAGATAGCGATACGCAAGCAGCAACAACCGCGGCCCTGCCGCTCCGGCAGGCATCAGGATGGCGCCGATGAAAATCTACGATCACGCACTGGCCCCTAATCCGCGCCGCGTGCGCATTTTCCTGGCCGAGAAGGGCGTCACGGTCGTCTACGAGCAGGTGGACATCTTCTCCGGCAAGAACCGCACGCCCGAGTTCCTCCAGAAGAATCCGCTCGGCGGGATCCCGGTGCTCGAATTCGACGACGGCACCTATCTCGCGGAGTCGGTGGCGATTTGCCGGTACTTCGAAGGGATGTTTCCCCAGCCGCCCCTGATGGGCGTCGATCCGCGCGATCAGGCGTTTGTCGAGATGTGGAATCGCCGCATGGAGCTGGAGATTTTTGGTCCCATCGGGCGCGCGATGCAGCATACGAATCCGCTTTTCAAGGGCCGCCTCGAGCAGTTCCAAGCCTTCGGTGACACTCAGCGCGCGCGGGCCCTGGAACGTCTGGAATGGCTCGACTCGATTCTCGCGCAGCGGCCGTTCGTCGCGGGCGACCGTTACACGATCGCGGACATCACGGCGCTGGTCGGAATCGATCTGGGGCGCGGCTACGCGGGCCTCGAGATTCCGCCCGCCATCAAGCACGTCCATCGATGGCATCAGGCGGTTTCGAGCCGCCCGAGCGCAAAAGCCTGACCCGCGGCGCACAGGCACGGTCGGACCGTCCTCGCGATTTCGCCCGCGAGGTGACGGCCCTGCTTCGTTGCGGATGCTCAGGATCCTCCGGCACCCCGACCCACCAACTGTACCGTATGCGGATACTGTGGTGCGCTGGCAAAGCCGTCATCCACGATGAGCTCGCCGGTTTGATCGCCGCTCGCGGCCGGCGTGAAGGTGACGTCTATTGTGCAATGGGCAAACGGGGCCACGTTTGCGCAATCGTCGGTCTCCGCGAACTCGTCATTCGTCATCGTGAGGCTCAAAATACTCAGTGGTGCGTCCCGGTTATTAGTCAGCACGATTGTCTTGGGCTCGCCGGTCGTCCCCACGGCCTGCGTGCCGAGGTTCAAAAGCAGCGGGAAGAGCGTCGGCGGCAATCCCGCCTGAGTCCCGCCCGCGCCGGGCGTAGGCGTAGCGCTGGGAGCCGGACCACCTGCACTCGATCCCGCACCGAGACCGACCAACTGTACCGATTGCGGGTACTTCGGCGTGGTGGCGAAGCCGTCGTTGAGGTCCAGCCTGCCGGTCTGGTCGCCGGTTGCGGTCGGCGAAAAAGTGACATCGATCGCGCACTGCCCGAACGGCGCCACGCTCGCGCAGTCGTCGGTTTCCGCGAACTGGTCATTACTCAGCGTGATGCCTGAAATACTCAGTGGCGCATCCTGGTTATTGGTCAACACGATCGTGTGCGCGCTTCCGGTCGTTCCGACGGCCTGCGTGCCGAGATTCACCACCAGCGGGAACAGGCTGGGTGGAAGCCCTCCCGACCCGCCGCCGGGGCCGGGGGTCGCGGTCGGACTCGGCTCGGCCGCACCCGATCCGGTGCCGTGGCCTGTCAACTGCGCCGATTGCGGGTACAGCGGCGTGACGGTGAAGCCGTCGTTCAGGCTCAACCTGGCGCTCTGATTGCCGGCTGCAGCGGGCGAAAAAGTCACCTCGATCGCGCAATGTCCGAACGGCGCCACGCTGGCGCAGTTGTCGGTTTCCGCGAACTGGTCATTAGTCAGCGCGATTCCGGAAATAGTCAGTGGCGCATTCTGGTTATTTGTCAGGATGATAGTGTGCGGATCGCCGGTTGTGCCGACCGCCTGGTTGCCGAGGTTCAGGTCCATCGGGAACAGGCTCGGCGGCAGCCCGCCCGCTCCGCCTCCGGGGCCGGGGGTCGCGGTCGGACTCGGCGCGGCCTGGCCGGAACCGCTGCCGAGAGCGGACAACTGCACCGATTGCGGATACAGCGCCGAGCCGCTGAAGGCGTCGTTGACGGTCAGCATGCCGATTTGCTCGCCGGTCGCGGTCGGCGAGAAGGTGACCTCGATCGAGCAGTGGCCGAACGGCGCCACGCTCGCGCAGTTGTCGGTCTCTGCGAACTGGTCGTTATTCAGAGTAATGCCTGAGATACTCAGTGGCACGTCCTGGTTATTCGTCAGAACGATCGGGCGTGGCTGGCCCGTAGTTCCCACCGCCTGTACGCCAAGGTTGAGCACCAGCGGGAACAGCGTGGGTGGCAGCCCCTGGGAGCTGGGAGCCGACTGGGCGGCATTGGCCTTGAGACCGGTGCCGCTGAGTGCGACGACCTCGACGATGCTCCCGGAATTGTTGAAGACGTCGAGCTTGGCCGTGCGCAGGCCAACCGCCGTGGGCCGGAAGTCGACCGTTACCGAGCACGACTGGCCGGCCGCGACGACGCCGCCGCATCCGGTCGCGGCCGCGCTGTCGGCCACCGCGAAGTCCGCGGGGTTGCCGCCGGCAGGATCGATCGCGACGGCCTCGCTCAGGTCGGCCGCGCTGCGGTTGGTGAGCTTCAGGGTTTTGGCGCTGCTGGTGAGGGAGGGCACCTTTCCGAAGACCAGCGAATTGAGATTGACGGTCAGCGCGCCGGAAGTCGCCGCCGCCGCGGCCGTCGCGATTGCCGTAACCGACGTTGCCGCCAGGATGACCGCCAGTGTTATTGAGGGTGCTCCGACCCTGCCCTTCTGCCTCATCTGCCCGACCTCCGCTCGGAGCTTCGTCTCCCCCAGGCCGTCCGGCCGGTGCTGCTGCCCGGCCCGGCGGCCCTATCGAAACGGTCTCGCCTGATTTGGCGAGAGGCGCCCCGTGTGTGTTCCTAACAAATTGTAATAAACAAGTACAATCAGACGAGTCAAGCGGTGGCGTAAACGCGCTGCGCCGGGCGGGCGCGGCTGCTGCCCCGCTTCGATTGCCGATGGCGGGCTCTCCGGAGCGGGGGCGGGATCGGATCGGGCGAAGGCGGCCGGACTGAAGCGACGCGTCTAGCGGGAGGCCGGGTCGTCGCGACCTCGCACGGGAGCCTCACCTTCGCGGGCCGGTCGAATCGTGATCTCCGGCGGCATCGTGGTGGTGGTCAGGACCGCGGGCTGTCAGGAGCGCCTATTGCGCCGGGTCGCTGACGCCGCCGGAAGCCTTGGCCTGCTCGATGATTTCCGCGCACAGCTCGACGCATCCGCCGCAGATATACACCGTGGGCCCGGCGATCAGATAAGTGACCTGATCGCTGCTTTTGCCACAGAACGAACAGCGCATCTCGGAACTTCCCGCAAGCTTCATCCCGAATCTCCCCGCTCGAGTGAGCACCCCGTGCCGCGCAATCTACTCCGCCAACGCGCCCGCTCACAACCCTCGCCGGCGCGCGCCGGCACCCCCGAGCCGCCGCCGGCGGTTCCGCTCCTCCGCCGGGCCGGCAGTGGGAGATGCGCGCCGGATGCGTCCGGCCCGCTTCGCTTTGCTCCTTGCACTGCTATAAACCAATAGTATATGATTTCTACCAACGGTTATATTTT
Source organism: uncultured delta proteobacterium (assembly GCA_963749215.1). Lineage (GTDB taxonomy): Bacteria > Desulfobacterota > Binatia > Binatales > Binataceae > CAVVMA01. The sequence goes on from CAVVMA010000017.1 coordinate 146,559, forward strand.
GGTGGGACGCTGATATGGAAAGCGCACTTATCGTACTGGTCTTGTCGGTGGTGATGTTGATCGGCGGGCGGCTGCTGATGCTTCATGACCGGGGCTCGAAATACGAGGGCCTGCTCTCCTGCCTGCTCGGCGCGAGCCTGACCACGAGCTGGTACGCGTACTTCCCGGATGATTTCGGAGACCTTGCCCATTTCAGCATCCACAGGCTGCACTACATGGTGTCGCAGGATTCGATTCCGCTCGCGATGGTGGCGATGGTTCCCGCCTCGATCGCGTTCGTCCTGCTGATGGCGGTCAACTACTTCCATGGCGGCCCGCCCAGGTCGATCAAGACCATCATCGGTCCGCTGGGCCGCGTGCGGCGTCCGCGCTTGCTCCGTTAGCGGGGGTTCGCCGCCCAGAGCCCTCGCCTCTTTCAGCCGCTCCGACCACCGCACTTTCAGGATTTACTTCGACCTGGCCCGCCGAATCTTTCTGACCGCCGACGAGGCGGTGCTGCCGACCAGGCGCTATTCCTCTTGCGAGAATCGCTCCCATGCCGCCTGTCGGGTCACACCCAAGGCTTCGCCGATCCGCGTCCAGGTTACCTCTCGCTTTCTGAGAATTGCGACGTGCTGACGAAGAACGTCTTCGCTCGTGTGAAGCTGGGCGGCGGCGGGTACCAGGGTCTTCAGGAGATCGTCAGTGTTGAGCGCGTCGAATCCGGGAAACGCCGGCACCGGCTTGCCACCGATGATACGGTTGCATATTTCCACGCACCCGTCGCAGATGAAGACCGCGGGCCCGGCAATGAGTTTCGTGACCTGCTCGTCGCTTCTTCGGCAAAACGAGCAATACAGCATCTTGCCTTTGACCATGATCGCTCGAACCTCATGTCAAGGTTTACTTGACGCGCCTGTTCGTTGTCAAGGTATCCTTGACTGCCTGGGTGAGCTTCCGATTCGGGAAGCGAAGCCGCTCAGCGTTGGCAGCGGGTTCCTTACACCATGGTCAGGGTGTCGCCAGATGATCCAGGTCATCGACCCGACCGCGGAACCGCGTTCATAGATCGATCATCGCGGTTGCGCCTGCGCACCAGACCTGTGGACGCCTTGCAACTTTATCCACCGCCCGGCTGCTGTCCCCGTGCTGCGGCGTCCCTTCGGATACACTTTGGAACCTTTAGCGTCTGCGCCAATCTGGCACAGTGCGTGCAACCGCTTTCCACGAGCCCGAATTTCCATCGGCGGGTAAAAAGGAACTGCTTAGGGAGGAAAACATGAACTTCGTGAGAAAAACTTACGCCAGGATGTTGACGCGTCGCGGTCAGGCGATGACCGAGTACGCGCTTATTCTGTCGGCCGTGGCGGTGGTTGCGTTTCTGACCTACGAGTCGCTGGGCAACAATATCGGCACGCTGCTCAACAACGTAATCTCCGACCTGTAGATCTTTGCGCCGGTCGGTTTTCCGGCCGGCCCGAATGCGGATCGGCGTGGCGCCGCCTCCGGCGCTCCGCCGCGTTCGCCGCGCCTGCGCTCGCCGCGATTGGGCGTCCGCTCCAATCGCGTGTGCGGCCTGATACCTCGCTCCCGCCTGATTCCGTCCCCCTAAGCCTGCACCCCTGAAATTGCAGAGGGTTTGCGCCCCGTGCCGATCTGGTACCTCCGAAGAGGGGCGTGCGGCGGCGGGCAAAAGAGGGGCGGTGAGGGTGAAGAAGTTCCTGAGCGACGTGCTTACCGGGAAGGACAACCTCACCTACGACGCCGCACGCGTGGTCGGCGTGATTGGAGCGTTTGCCTACGTCACGTTTTGGGCCGTGCAGGTCTGGCACTCGGAGTCCTTCACTTCAGGCGACGCAAGGTCTTATGGCGAGGGACTCGGGCTGGTGCTGATCGCGATGTCCGGCGCGGTCAAGCTCAAGGCCAGCGAGGAGCCGGCCGCGAGATGAGGCCCTGCGTTTTCCCGGGTTCCTGCGAAGAAGGTGGCCGTCCGGTTTTGCGCCGGGAAAGCGGATGGAGACTGAGGCGAACGTGACGGAGTTGATGCTCAAGTGGTCGCCGCTCGCGCTCTCGATGATCAACCTGGCCTTCTACGCGGTGCTCTGGATCGTCGGCAAAACCCTGGTCTCCAAGCACGAGCTCGACGCCGTCAGCAGCCGTCTCGCCCATCTCGAGGACGTGGCGGAGATGGCGCCGGGATGGGACGTGCTCGACGACCTCAAGACGCGGATTGGCGCGGTCGACGGCGACCTGAAGGCGGTGGGCGCAAAGATCGAGGGGCTGCGCGACGTGCTCGGCAATCTTCAGAGCACGCTCGACATCGTGCAACAACACCTGCTGCAAGGAGACCCTTCATGAGCACGCGGGCATTACCGATCGGCGCCGATCCCGGGGCTCCGGCATGACCTTCGCCGAGCGAATCGCGCAGGATCGCCGCCTCGTCATCCTGCGGCTGCTCGAACGGACGTCCGGCTACAGCGCCAACGAGAGTCTGCTCGATCTCGCGCTCGAAGACTTCGGCCATCGCAGCAGCGGCGACCAGGTTCGCGGGGATCTCGCCTGGCTCGCCGAGCAGCAGTTGGTCATCACCGAAGAGATCGGCGGCATCACTATCGCGATCGCAACCCGGCGCGGACTCGACGTGGCGCGCGGCAAGGCGATCGTGCCGGGCGTCAGGCGTCCGGCGCCGAGGCCGTGATGTCGCGGCGATCGAGCGTGTTGAAACTGCCTCGCAAACGACGCGAGAAGCTCGACGCGATGGTGATCGAGGGCAACCGAAGCAACCAGGAACTCGTGGCCCACGCCCGCGCCAAGGGCGCGCCGGTCAGCCGCCACAGCATGTATCGCTACGTGCGGGGGCTCAGACAGAAGGTCGAGCGTTATCGCGAGGCCCAGGAGATCGCGGCCGTATGGGTGGCCAGGATCGGCAAGGAACCTCAAGGCGACGTCGGACGCCTGCTCCTTGAAATGCTGCGGATGGTTGCCTTTCGGCAGCTCGCCGACATGGGCGACCGAAAATCGAAGGAGACCGCGCGGCCGGCCGAGATCGCCGTGCTCGCCAAGGCGATCCGCGAGATGGAAGCCACCGCCAAAATTGTGACGGAGCGCGACGACGCGCTGCGCGAGAAGCTTCGCACCGATGTCGATCGCAAGGCCGAGCAGATGAAACGGCCCGGCGCTCCCGGCGACGTCGCGACCCTGGAGAAAGCCAAGGAACTGGTGCGCGGCCTGCTATGAGCCCGGGTTGAGCAGCTTCAGTCAGGCGCATCGATGAGGGCGGCTGAGGCCGCAGGGGATGGAGAAGGGAGGGCGCAGATGGATTTCCGCGAGATCGTTCGCACCGTCGAGCTCGAAAACCTCTGGGAGCTCATCTGTTTGTGGCAGTCGATCGCCCGCGACGACCTGACCGTCATGCACTGCCATTTCTTCCGCCTGCTGTGGGCCGCCGATTGATCGCCAAGAGCCGCAATAGAAGGCGACGCAATAGAAGGCGATCGCAATCGTAACTGAGTATTCCTGATGCCCGAATCGCTAATCACACTCTATCCGTATCAGCGCCGATGGCTCGCCGATCGATCGCGCTTCAAGGCTGCGATGGTGACCCGGCAAGGCGGCAAGACCAAGTACATGGCCGCGATCGAGGTGGTCGAGGACTGCCTCGAGGCCGAGGCGCGCGGTGAGCGCAGCCGCTGGATCTGGCTGTCGCGCGGCGAGCGCCAGGCGACCGAGGCGATGGAAGAAGGGCTCAAGCCGTTGTGCAAAATCTACGGCGCCGCGGTGCAGGCGCTCGACTACGTATGGGAGGCCGACTCGCAGCTTCGCTACAAGGCCACCGAGATCGTGTTTCGCAAGTGCGGCTCGCGCGTCACCGCGCTGCCGAGCAATCCCGACACCGCGCGCGGCTTCACCGCCAACGTGATGCTCGACGAGTTCGCGATCCATCAGGACAGCCGCCGGATCTGGGCGGCGCTCTTTCCGGTGATTTCGCGCAAGGGGCTCAGGCTGCGCGTGCTCTCCACTCCCAACGGTCGCAACAACAAGTTCTACGAGATCATGACTGCCGGCGATTCGGTATGGTCGCGCCACGTGGTCGATATCCGTCAGGCCGTCGCCGACGGGCTGGACCGCGATATCGACGAGTTGCGCGCCGCGTGCGCCGATGACGAGGTCTGGGCCCAGGAGTACGAGCTGCGCTTCGTGGACGAGGCCACCAGTTGGCTGAGCTATGACCTGATCGCCGCAGTCGAGCATCCGGAGGCCGGCAAGCCCGAGAAGTACGCCGGCCATCCCTGTTTCGTCGGCAACGACATCGCCTCGCGCGGCGATTTGTGGGTGGCGTGGGTATGGGAGGTCGTCGGCGACGTGCTCTGGACGCGCGAGGTCCGACAGCTCCGCCGCACCTCCTTTGCCGAGCACGACGCGGTGATTGCCGAGATCATGTCGCGCTACCGGGTCGCCCGGCTCGCGATGGACCAGACCGGGATGGGCGAGAAGCCGGTCGAGGACGCGCGGCGGCGCTATCCGGGCCGCGTCGAGGGCGTTCTGTTCACACCGGGAGTGAAGCTCGCGCTCGCGACCGTCGGCAAGGCGGCGTTCGAAGATCGCAAGGTGAGAATTCCGGAAGGCGATCCGGCCCTGCGCGCCGACCTGCACAAGCTCAGAAAAGTAATCGGGCCCACCGGTATCCCGCGCTTCGTCGCGGAGAGCGACAGCGGCGGCCACGCCGATCGCGCATGGGCGGCATTCCTTGGAATCGCCGCCGCCGACTCCGGCGATCGCCGCCCCGAGCCCGAGGTCTTCTTTTCCTCCGACGACGCCGATGACGAGGCGCTCCCGTCGGCGAGGGCACTCTGATGTCGTTGTGGCAACGGTTGTGGCGCGGACGAACGGCGGACGACAAGTCGCCGAATCTCGAGCCGCCGGTGCTCAATCCGTGGCTCACCACCACGCCGGTGTTTCCGGTCGGCGATTATTTTGTCTTCTCGCAGCAGGGTTACCTGCGCAACGAGCTGGTCTATCGCGGACTGAACATGCTCGCCGGTGCGATCGCCGAGGCGCCGCTGCGGGTCTACGACCGCGACGGCCGCGCGCTCGACGACCATCCTTTGCGCGTCCTGATCAAACGCCCCAACCCCTTCATGGGCGAGCATCTGCTTTGGGAGACGACGGTGCTTTACCTCTATCTCTCGGGCAACGCCTTCTGGGTCAAGGTGCGCTCGCGGTCAGGCCGGGTCGTCGAGGTGTGGCCGCTGCGTCCGGACCGCCTGCGGATAGTTCCCGACAACCGCAAGTTCGTTGCGGGCTATATATATGAGATCGGCGGGCATCAATATCCACTCGACACCGCCGACATAGTCCACTTCAAGTTCCCGCATCCGATTTATGACTACTGGGGACTCTCGCCTCTGCAGGCAGCATTGCGCCGGATAGTAATCGACAATGAAACCGCCGACTTCACCAAGGTATTGCTGCAGAACAATGCCACCCCGTCGATCGCGGTCACGACCCAGAACGCGATCGATCAGGCTACCGCCGATCGGCTCTCGGTCCGATGGCGCGAAAAGTTCGGCGGCCGAAACCGCGGCGGTCCAGCCTTTTTGCAGGCCGGGATGGATATCAAGACGATCGGCCTTTCGATGAAGGACCTGGCGTTTCCGGACCTCGACGCGTCCTCGCAGCAGCGCGTGCTGGTCGCGATCGGAGTGCCGCCGGTGCTGCTCGGCCAGGAAGCCACCTTCAGCAACTACGCGCAGGCGCGGATGAGCTTCTACGAGGATACGGCCGAGCCGCTGCAATCGCGCCTCGACGATCGCCTCGATTCGGACCTGCTGTACGCGGACTTCGACGGCTCACACGATCTGGAGCTCAAGTTCGACACCTCGAAGGTCTCGGCGCTGAGGCCGGTGCGCGAGCTGCGATGGCAAAACGCGCAGGCCGGAGTGCAGGGCGGATGGCTCAGCGTGAATCGCGCGCTCGCGATGGTCGGCGAGGCGCCCGAGCCCGACGGCGACGTATACCTGCGTCCGCAGACCACGCTCGCCGTGCCGGTCGCCCACCTATCGCGCCTGGTTGCGGCAGAAGACAAGCGCTCCGATTCGGAGCGCGCGGGCGAAGATGCTTCCGCCGGCGCGCTCGGCGCGGACGCGGCCCGCTCGCCTCGGTTGAGGCTGCGCGATTGGGCGCGCGGCGAATTCAGACGCCAGGCCGGCGATGTGATGCGCGCGCTGAAGACCTATCGCCGGCCTCTTACCGTTGAGCAGGCCGCCGAGATCTCGGCGGAGATCGCCGCGCTGGCGCCCCGATGGGAGTCTGTCGCGGTCGAGAGCGCGGCGACGCAGATCGCGGCGATCGATGAGCCTGGCGGCCGCGCCGCCGAGCGCGCGAAAAAATGTGCGCGCGAGCTCGCCTGTCGGATCTCGGCCAAGGTCGCCGCCGACTTGGGGGAAATTCTGATCGAGGCGCGCGCCGGCGCTTACTCGATGGGCGAGCTGCGCGGACGGCTCGAGGCCAGGTTTCAGGAATGGGACACGTCAGGCGCAGACGCGATCGCATCGGGCGAAACGCTTCGCGCTTTCGCTGAGGAGGGGGGCTATGAACTCAGGGATCAGAGCGCAGGTGAACCACGGTGACAGATCGCAATCCAGCGAATCTCAACGAAGCAGGTCAGCGTACTGCGCGGGCCTCCTCGTTTGCGCTCTAATTCTTCTGTTGCCGCCGCCCGCACGGTCGACGATGATCCTCAATTCGGCCGGTGCGGGCGGCGCGCCCCTTACGGTAGGGACTTCGGCCGCGGTCGAAGTGCTCGCCGCGGGCCCGCGCACCAACTGGTCGCTCGAGACTGAGAGCGGAGACCTCCGCTGCGCTTTCGGTGATCTCCTCAACAACCCACCGAATCCCGAGCCGAGCGCGACCGTCGGCTTTCTGATCCCATACGTCAAAGGCCAGCTCTGGAAGGAGAGCGGCGTCAACGCCGCGATGCGGCTCGATTGTATCGCGGTCAGCTCCTCCACTTCCGTCGACACCGCGGAGGAGAAGCCGTGACGATTGACAAGGCGAGCGGAAAAGATCGCAGCACCCGCAGCGGCTTTGTACTTCTGCTTGTGCTCGTCGCTATTGTCCCCTCGGTGCGGGCTTACGCCTCGGACGTCGGCTTCGAGGTTCAGGGCGGTGGCGGCAGCGGCGGCTCGATCACCGGCGGAACCTGTCCTGCCAATGAGTTCGCACTTTCGATCACGTCCGGCGGCGCGCCGACCTGCTCTTCGGTCGGCGACGCTGCTCTCGCGAATGGCTATTCGGGCACGGGCGCTTGTCCCGCCAACCAATTTGTCGACGCGGGCAACCGCGACGCCGCCCCGACGTGCGCGGCCGTCGCGGCCTCCGGTCTCAGCGGCACGATCGCGAACTCACAGCTCCACGACAGCTACTCGGGCTCCGGCGCGTGCTCGACGCATCAGTGGGCGAGCACGCTCACTGCCGACGCCGCGCCGACCTGTTCGCAACCCGGCTTTGCCGACCTGAGCGGTACGGTCACGAATTCCCAGCTCCACGATAGCTACTCGGGCATCGGCGGGTGCTCGTCCAACCAGTTTGCGACGACCCTGAACGCGGATGCCGCGCCGACCTGCTCGCAGCCGGGGTTCAGCAATCTCAGCGGAACTATCTCGACTGGCCAGCTTCCGACCAGCGGGGTGAGCGCGGGCAGCTATACCAACACCAACATCACGGTCGATGCTTACGGGCGCGTCACGGCGGCCGCGAACGGGAGCGGCTCCGTATCCAGCTCGGGTGGAATCAGCAGCACCGGCTCGATCGATATCATCGCAATCGGCACGCCGTCCGCGCCTTCGATAGTCAGTGGCTTCACGTCGGGAACGACTGACTATTACTTCTGCGTGGCCGAGGACGCCAACGGCGCCGATACGATTCCTGGCGCGGGCACGGGAACGACCGGGACCAGCGGCACGATGAGCTGCGGCGGCCAGACCGGCGCGGTCAAATACTATTTGTTGCAGACCAGCAGCTCGAACGTGCCCACCGCGTCGGCAAGCATCAAGGCCGGTTCCTGCCTCACCAGCAGCGGCAATTCATGCAACATCACGGCAGGGACGCTGGCCGGCTTCACGCCGCAGACCGTCGATCAGACCGGCTTCCTGAACACGCCACGAGTCGCGACCAATGGCCTGCTTGTGTCTCCCAACACGACTCCGGTGAGCAACAGCGGCTCGACCGCGAACGTGGTCCAGTCGGCGAACGGTAACGATACCATCGACTGCTTCCGCAACACCGACACCTCGCCGACCGGCAATTGCTTCGCCGTGCGCAACGCCGCGAACAACGCGGCGATCGCTGGAATCGATGTCAACGGAAACTTCTTCGGCATCCCCTGGTCGCGCTCCGCGCCGCAGCCAAACGAGGCGACGAATGGCGGTCTTACAGGGCTAACCGCGTATGCCATCACTGAACTGGTGCCGCCCGGATTGACGCTGACAGTCAACAATAGCTCGGCGTTTTTCCACGGTGCGCTGAACACGTGCAGCACCAGCCCGGTATTCCTGGTCGATTGTTGCCCAGTGACCTCGGGATCGCCCGACGTGATCGGAAGCTGCACAAATATCAGCTCGTGCAACGTGACGCTGAGCAACTCCGCGACCTCCAGCGCGGTGTACTACTCGTCGAGCTGTTCGGGAACTTGCGCCGGCGGGAATTACATCACGATGTTCCTGGGCACTGCGGCGGTGGGATGCGGCACTTATCCTTCGGGCGTCACTCTCCAGCTTTCGGGGCACTACTGATGCGCCGCGCGATGAGCGAGATCAGACGGAGCGCCGGCGGCTATCCGCCGAAGATACCCTCACTCGGACCGAGGACGGTCCGACCTCTCCCTGGTCAGGGAGAGGGGCAGACGCTTCGCGGTCGCGATCCTAGGCCTCTCCCTGACCAGGGAGAGGCGGCGCGCGTCTTCGCGCGCGGTGAGGGTACTGCGATCTGGCTATTCGCATCCTGGCTGATGCTCTCCGGCTTCGCCGCGCGCAATCCGGCCGGCGTGATCAATCAGGTGCCGAGCACGGGGCAGTCGCTCTCGCTGGGCTTTTCCTCTATCCCGCTCGAAGATTCGACTGCGGCCTACCCGCTCACCGCGAAGATGTTTGCCGCGACGGTCCCGACCGAGACTGCGTCGTTTGTGGGTGAAACGACCGACAGCGGCAGCCAGACGATCTCGGTACCGAGCGGCGTTCAAAACGGCGATCTGCTTTTCGCGTTCCTTTCCTACTGCGGCAGTTCATTGGAAATTCTCCAGCCGTTTTGCGGCGGCGCGACGGCGGGCGAAACGGCGCCGGCCGGATGGACGCTGCTGAATACCACGGCGTTCTTCGGCTATGGGACGCTCACGATCTGGTATCGGTACGCGGCGAGCGAGCCGAGTTCTTACACCTGGACCGCGAGCGGGAGCCCGAGCCCAACGCCCGCGGGCGGGATGGTTGCCTATCGCAACGTGCTGCTCTCCGATGGCTCCGCCTCCAATCCCAGCGGCACAACTCAGAATCCAGCCACGGGGTCGTTCGCCAACGCGGTCGCGAATGACTGGCAGGTTTCATTTTTCGGTTGGGCTTCGATCAGCGCGCTGACGATGGGTGATTGGACGAGCAGGGTAAACGTCACCTGCAACACATTCCCAGGCGGAGCCGCCGGGGACAAGGTTCTCGGCGCCGCAGGGACGGTCGCGGCCGACAGCAGTGCTTCGACGGCGGCAGCGAGTGACTATTACTGGGGGACCTACACGGTCACGCTGTATCCATACGAACTCAACCTTGCCCCGAGCAACCTTGGCATCCGCCTGGTCCCGGACAACAGCGGTACCTTCTACTCGCTCTCAGCGTCAAACCTTACAGGTCTCCAAGGCCTCACCGAGACGGAGGCGACGGTCTCGCCGAACGGCACGCAGGACGGCGAGACGATCTATTCCGGGATGGCGAACGGGCTCAACGATATCGCACCCTACAACTTTCTCGGCAGCGCGCACGGCGTGTCGGGCCAGCCCTACACAGCGCTGGAGAAAGGAACGACGCCCTACGCGAATCTGCTGACTGCGGTGACGGGCGGTCTCGCGCATGCGGGCGGCCTCGGCCGGATCGTGCGCGCGGTTCCGGTGCTTCACGGCGAGTCCGACGACAAGGCCGGCACGTCGCAATCGACCTACGAAAACGACCTGGTGACCTGGCAGCAGAACCTTCAGGCCGATATCCAGGCGATCACCGGCCAGACCGAGGGCGTGCCGTTCATCATCGATCAGATTTCCAACTGGACGCGTTTCGTCCCGCGCGCGACCTCGGTAATCCCTCAGGCGGAGCTCAACGCCGCGCTCCACAACCCGTACTCGATCCTGCTGGTCGGGCCGAAATACTGGCTCGCCTCGACGGACGGGACACATATCACCGCCGCGAGCGAAGAGTACGAAGGCGAGATGTTCGCCAAGGTTTACGAGCAGGCGATCGTCAAGGGCAACCCGTGGATGCCGGTTTATCCGACTTCGATCACGCTGAGCGGCCAGACCATCTCGGCGACCTTCAACGTGCCGATCGGGCCGCTGACCTTCGATACGAGCCTGGTCACCGATCCCGCCACCGGCACCGGATGCAGCGCGACGAGCAATCTTTGCCGCGGTTTTGAGTACACCGACAATTCGAGTCCGCCGACGATCAACGCGACCCCGACGATCTCGGGCAACGTGGTGTCGATTCACCTCTCGGCAGCGCCGACCGCGACCGCCGGCAATCGCATCCTGAGCTACGCCTACACGGGAATTTCAGGCAACAACGCAGGCCCGACGACCGGCGCGCGCGGCAACCTGCGCGACTCCGACCCGGCGGTCTCGCGCCTCGACGGGACCCATCTCTACAACTGGTGCGTTCATTTTTCGGAGAGCTTTTGAGAATTTACTCTGCGCAGAGGTCGAAAACCTTGAGCGATAACCACGTAGCAGCCGATTAGCAACTCCGGAATAGTCACTTGGAGGGCGGCTGAGGGTGGGATGGCGGGAGTCCAGTTGCATATGAAACCCAATCCGGATTTTGAGCGAATAGTCTTACCGGCGGACTTCAAACTCCTGCGTGACGGCCCGGACGAGAGCTTCGTCGAAGGCTATGCGAATGTCTTCGGCAACCTCGATCACAACGGCGACGTCGTCCGGCCGGGCGCGTTCAAGAAGACCATCCAGGAGCGCGTCAGCCGGGGATTGGTCCCATTTTTGGACAGCCATCAGTGGGATGCGGCGCACACAATCGGCACCGTCACGGAAGCGCACGAGGACCAGAAAGGGCTCCGTTTTCGCGCCCGGATGAGCAACGCTCCAAGTGCGCGGGAAATCCGGCAGAAGATGCTCGAAGGCCACATTCGCCGGCTCTCGATCGGTTTCGTCGCGGTCCGCGAGAGCTACGAACGCGGAGACGGGGCCTCGAACTCTGACGACGGCCTGGGCGCGGCGCTGAGCCGGCGCAAAACTATCGTGCGGCATCTGCACGAAGTGAAGCTGTTCGAAATTTCCGCCGTTCCGATTGCGGCCAACGAAGCCGCGACCATCACGACCGTGAAATCCGCCGTGCCTTATCAGGATCTCCCTCTCGCAGATCGCGCCCGCCGATGGGACGGCGAAGCCGCGCGGGCACGAATCGCGGCCTGGGCGGGCGGCGCTGAAGATCTGCCGAAGATGAACTGGGCGCGCTATCGGCGCGCGTTTCTCTGGTACGACCGCGACAACGCCGATCAAATCAGCGCTTACAAGCTGCCGATTGCCGACGTGATCGGCGGCGACCTGATGGCGCTGCCGCGGGCTGTCTTTGCCGCAGCCGGCGCCGTCCAGGGCGCGAGGACCGCCGGCGATCACGCAAAGCTGGACCTCGGCGACGATGAGCAAGCCGTGAAGGCGAATATCGAGCGCTACTACGACAAGATGGCGCGCCAGTTCCAGGACGAATCCCTCGTCGCGCCGTGGAAGCGCAAGTCGCTCGACGCTCTGGTGCTCGAGGCGGCGGCGTCGGGAATCTACGACCTCGAAGAGGTCGGCCGGGCGGCGGCAGAACTCCTGGGCGTCTTGAGAGCGGACGATCGTGCGCGGCTGATCGCGTCCATTCGCTCGGCCGAGGTCGCCTCCGCTGCGATCGCTGAACGAGACACACGCGGAACCAGCGCCGCTGAGACGCTCGACTCATTGAGGCACAGAGCATCGATGCTCGGCGGCGAGCTCGCGCGCCGGCGCATCGGATGACTCCAGCCGCGCCGGTTGAATTCGAATGCTACCTCAAGCGCGATTTGAGTCAACTATACTTGACATCATGTCACTATTGATATACAATGAGTTCGAGCCAAGGAGGCCGCGCACAGGTTCCGGCGCTTCCGAGCGCAAACCCGCGACGCGGCCGATTCGATCAACTCTCCGCCGGGCCGGGTTCCCCACCCACGGACCAAGCGATCGCAACGGGCCGACGCCTTCGGGGCGTCGGGCGTTGTAACGCAAATCAACCCGACGGAGGGGGCAATGACAGCACAGGAACTGGTCAGAAAGTCGCTCGAGGCCTATCGCAAGGGCCAGGCGATTATCGAGGACTGCGACCGCAGCGGCGTCGCGCCCGCCGCCGACCGGATCGCGGAAGCCAACCGATGGTTCGACGAGGCCGACTCGTGGAAGCTGAGCGCCGATGCCGCCAAGCGCCAGGCGGATCTCAAGACCTGGCACGAGCTGCCCGAGCGGCGCTTCCCGATGGGCGGCGGCGATGACGACGCTCCGGTCGACGACGACGCGCGACCCGTGCGGCGCGGAGCCTCCGCTCAGCGCACCGCGCTCGAGCTCGCCGACCCGCGCTTCAAGTCGGCCGATCCTCGAATCGCGATCCACCGCTCGCCCGAGTTCCGGCGCGCGTTCGAAGCCTACGTCCGCTTCGGCGAGCGCAGCCTCACGCTCGAGGAGCGCAAGGCGCTCAGCTCGCTGACCGACGCGGAAGGCGGATTTCTCGTCACCGAGGAGTTCCGCGTCGAAGTGATCAGAAAGCTTCGCAACCTGATCTACATCCGCCAGCACGCGACCGTGATCCAGACCAGCGCCGGCGCCGTGGCCTTTCCGACCCTGGAGCCCCCCGACACGCAGACCGCGCCGCCGCAGGTCGTCCAGAACGCTCCGATCCCGCAGGCGCAGCTCAGCAATCTGTTCGGCAAGATCCAGTTCACCCCGCACAAGCGCGCCGTCATCATCCCGATACCGCTGGAACTGGTCGAGGACGCGGTCGTCGATGTCGGCGCGCTGCTGACCGATTTCTTCGCGCTGCGCTTCGCGGAAATCGAGGAGAACGATTTCATCAACGGCACCGGCGTGAATCAGCCGCTCGGGCTGCTCACCGCGCCGAACCTGCCGAGCATCGCGATCGCCGGCACCACCACCAACATGGTGCCCGAGGACCTGATCAAGACCGTCTATGCGATGCGCGCGGTGTATCGGCGCGATGCGGCCTGGCTGATGCATCGGCTGGTCGTGCAGGCGGTACGGCTGTTCCGCACCAATATCGGCGGCGCGGGAACCGGCACGTTCATCTTTCAGCCTTCGTTTCAGGCCGGTCAGCCGCCGACCTTGCTGGGCTTCCCGCTCCTCGAGAGCGAGTTCATGCCCAATCCGTACATCGGCGCGGCGGGCAACCCGATGGCGCTGTTCGCCAACCTGAAATTCTACTGGATCGTCGATCGGATCGATCTGATGGTGCAGCGGCTCAACGAACTGTACGCGGGCAACGACCAGGTCGGTTTCCGGATGCGCAAGCGCTACGACGGCGCTCCGGTGCTGGCCGATCCGTTCCAGTTCCTCACCCGGAACTGAACGTTCGATCGCTTTTCCCCGCCGGCCGCAACGGCGCGGGGAGAGGCCGGCGGGCGTTTGCGAAGCAAACCAACCCGCCTGGGTGAGGGTAACGATCGCAGAAACCGGGATCGGCACTCGCCGGTCCGGAGGAGAAGCGAAGATGCCTCCTGTAGGAATGCCTGATCTTTTTGTAACGAGCGAGCAGACCAACAGCCTCGCGCCGCAATCGATGGCGGCCGCGGCGACCGCGACCGGCGTCACGGTGGATGTGAAGGACCGTGAGTCGGTCGTGTTCGAGCTCACCGTCGCTGCCCCCGCAGGCGGACCGACCGGCGGGACGATCACGCTGGTCCCGATGGAAGGGCAGCTCTCCAACGGGTCCGACGCCGCGCAGGTGAACGGCACCGACCAGGTGCAGGCCGCCTACAACGCGACCTTTCCGACGGTGCTGCGCTATCGCTATCTCGGCGGCGTCAACGGCAAGCTCCGCTATGTCACGTTGCGCGCGGTGACCGCGCTGACCGGCGGCAGCTCGCCGACTGTCGTGGTCGGCGGCAACGTGCTCAAGGGCGGACTCAAGTACGCGGGCGCACAGCCCGCGCCGGGATCCTACCCGCAAACCCCGGGCACTCCGCTCACCAACTGAGCGTCTCGCCCGGAACGGCACGGGCCGCTTGCGGCCCGCCGCCGTACCCGGAGTAACGGAAGCGAGCCGGAAAAACGGAAGCGAAGGCGGAATAAGCAATGGGACTGCTGGTTCAACTCTCGGATGTGAAGACCTACTTGCAGATCGCGAGTACCTTCACCACCGATGACACGTTACTCACTCAAGTAATCACCAACGTGAGTGCCGCAGTCGAGAGCTATTGCCGCCGCTCTTTCAGCGCCGTGATTCCGTGCTCCGATATCCTCGACGGGGGTGTCGTCGCGCTCGCGCTCAACAGCCGGCCGGTGGTCGCAGTCTCGGCGCTGGCCGATCTCAGTCAGCGGGTGGCGAACGAGCTGCTCGGGACGGGTAACGGCGCAGCGGTAGGCTTCACTCACACCCTGGCGTCGGCGCCGCTGCAGCCGCTGTCGGTTCGGGTTGCAGCCGGCATCGTAGTTGCCACCGACGACGGCAACGGCAACCTGGCCGGCGCCGGGGTCGCGTCCGGCTCGACGGTGAACTACACGACCGGCGCGATCGTGCTCAACCTGACGGTTGCGCCGGCGGGTGGGACTTCGATTGCCGCCGGCTACGCGCCCAACACGGCTGTGATCTCGCCCCTGCTTTACTCGCTGGACAACGCACGCGGCCTGATCTTTCCACTGCCCGAACCGCCGCAGAACTTTCCGATCCCGGCCGGACTCTTCCAGTTCATGCAGTTGAAACCGGCGTGGGGATTCGGAGAGCGGAGATGGCAGATTAGCTATACGGCTGGATACTCAGTTGTTCCCGCCGACGTGCAACTCGCCGCGCTGATGATGATCGCGGGCCGCTACAATCGCCGCGATGCGCTGGCCCAGGAGCAAGTGGGTGACTACAGCTACAGCGCGGAGACCGGCCCGAACTCGGGCTTTTCCGCCGAAGTCGAGCAACTGCTATCGCCGTGGCGCGAGGTCGTCATCTGACCGTCGAAACACTTACCAACCCAAGGAGCGTCAAAATGAAGGAAGTCAGGTTTGTCGGGCGGGTGGTCGAGATGTACCGCGAGTTGCCGTGGAGTGCATACGGGCGCGCCGTGCCGGAGGGCCATTCGCCCGACGAAAAGCCGACCCGAATCAGCGTCGAGGTAAACGGCTCGCTCGAGCTCGCGGCGATCCTGCCGCCCGAAGCCGGCGACGATCTCGAGGTCGGGTCGGTGGTGAAGGTTGTCCTGGCGCCCGGCACCGAAAGCGAGCTGGCGGAGTCCGAGGGGTGATCGCCGGCGCTTTCAACGAATGGTTCACGCTCTGTCGCAAGAGCCGCTCCAGCGACGGGCAGGGCGGATGGACCTACGTATGGTCGCAATATGCTACCGAGCACGGCCGGATGAGCCGGCTCGGGCGCGACGCGGCGAAGTCGCAGGAACGCGAGATCGGCGCGCAACTCCAGGAGTGGGCTTCGCATCTGTTGTTCTGCCGCGCCGGAGCCGGAATCGAGCGGGGCGATCAGATTACCGACTCCTCCGGCGTCAATTACCTGGTGCTCGCCGTGCGCGCTCCGAGCGCGATGCCCCGTCGCCAGCTCGAGTGCGAGTGCCGCGAAGTTCAGTCGGGACAATAGATCGGCGGAAACCGTAGAAGGGCAGCGACGATGGCGGGTGGAATCACAATCACATCGTGGAACGCGGGCGCATTACTCGCCACGGTCGCCGACGGCCTCGAGCGCGGGATGAACCTGGCGATGGCCACGCTGGCCGCCGACGCGGCGCGGCTGGCTGGAGTCGCCGGCGGCGGAAAACCGTCGGCGCCCGGCGATCCGCCGGCGATGCAAAGCGGAACGCTCCACGCGAATATCGATTTCGACGTGCAGAGCCAGAGCGACGGCGTGCATGGCTTCTTCGGCGTGCGAGGCGACGTCCCCTATGCTCTGCGGATGGAGCTGGGGTTCGTCGGAGTCGATTCGCTCGGCCGCCATTACAATCAGGCTCCGCGGCCCTTCCTGCGGCCTGCGCTGTACGACAATTCGGCACAGGTCGTTTCCATAGTCGCGAGCGAGGCACGAATTTGAGAGTCCTCAGTTCTCCGGTCCGAGGCCCGCGCCGATGAACGCGCTGACTCAAGCGATCTACGGCGCGCTGGCGGCGGACTCGACCCTGGTCGCGATGCTCGCGAGCTACGGCGGCGGCCCGGCGATAATCACCGCCGATCCGGTACCGTACGATGTGCCCCGCCCATACGTCGTTACGACCCAGCCGCTGCACGACGAGCCGTTCGACGGCAAGAACACGACGCTCGGCCACGAGATCTATCAGGATGTTCGAGTGGTCGCCGATGCCACCGGAAGCTCGCAGCAGATCGAGGCGGTCGCCGAGCGCATCCGCGCGCTGCTTCATCGCCAGTCTCTGGCGGTGGCCGGCTTTACGATGATCGTCGCGGACGTGAGCGGTCCGGTGGCGGCGCCCAGCGACCCACGGATCATGATGCTGTCTCTGGCCGCACGCTTCGTATTGGTGTGACGGTATGCACTTCGGCCTTTGGCAAGTAGTGAGTAATCAGTCGATATCCACAGTCGTCTCGATGTCCGTCTTGAAGGAGGCGTGATGGCTACTCCACTTAGCGGCACCGCGGTATTGGTGCTCGCGCAGACCGCCACCACTGCGGTGACCGGCGAAGCGTTCGGCACCGGCAACGGGACCCTGACCGGCTTCAGCCACACGATGAGCAATCGGCCGATTCAGCCCGGCAGCGTGACGATAGCGGTCGGAGCGGTAAGCGCGAGCGACGACGGCTGCGGCAATCTGGCGGGGACGGGCGTCGCGTCCGGATCGACGATCGATTATCTGACCGGCGCCGCGACGCTGAATCTTTCCGCCGCGCCCGCCAACCTTGCCGCGATCGCCGCGAACTACACCTGGATAACCTACGTTGCGGTCGGTTCGCAGACTGAGGCGAAGTTCGACGAGAAGACCAAGGCGATCGATATCAGCAACAAGTCCAGCCGCAACAAACAGTATATTCCGGGCGAGTACGACGCGACGGTGACGCTCGACCATCTGTATATTCCGACCGACGCGGCCTACGTCCAATTGAAGGGCGCGATGCGTAGTGGCACGGCTGTGATGTTGCAGCGTCAGGAGAGCGGGAGCGCGCTCGAGCAGGCCAGCGCGATCGTCACGCAGATCACCGGCGTGTTCAAGGACAAAACCCCCGCGACGATCAGCGTGACGTTCCAGGTGTCGGGCAACTGGAGCAGCTAGGAGTCCTCGCGCGAGCCAGGAGTTGAGGGTGCCTAACCAGGAACGCAGATTCGAGGCGGGTGGGAAGAGCTACACTATCCGCTTCACGCAGAACGCGCTTTACCGGCTCGAGAAGGAGTTGGGACGCCCGCTGCTTGCGGCGCTTCAGTCGCTGGGAGTGGTCGAAGTGCAGGCGATGATGTGGGCGGGTCTGGAAGGGGCTCGGCTGAAGCGGCGGGCCGAGAATTGTCCCACCGACGAGGCTGTCGATCAGGGCGGACGCGCGCGGCCGTTTACGATCGATGAGGCCGGCGAGATCATCGACGAGGTCGGCGGCGCTGCGGCCGCCGCGGCGATCATAATGGATGCGTGGCGCGCGGCGATGCCGCGCCGCAACCGCGAGGCGGCTACGGACCGCAGTGAGGGGGACCCTACCTAGGCGCGTCGCACGCGCCCGAGGATTCCGAAACGCGATGGGACGATGCGGTCATGCTCGCAATCGAACTGGGCCTCACGATCGAGGGGTTCTGGTCTTCCACGCCGCGCGAGATCGCGCTTTGTGCCCGCGCCCGCGCTCGTCGCGCCGCGACCCGGACGCGACGCGCGCTCGCAATCGCCTGGCACGCTGCGGCCTTCCAACGAGTCGAGCGATTGCCGCCGCTCGAAGAGGTCCTGCGGCCGCCGCGCAACGATGCGACCGGGGAGGACCTTCAGCGCCGTGCGCGCGAGCATCGCGAGATCGTGGCACGCATGAATGAGGCGAAGGCGAAAGTGACACGCTGCGCAACCGCGTCGAGGTACTGCCATGGCTGACGAGATACTTGGCACCGCGCAGATCGAGATTGTCGCAAGCCTCGACCAGTTGAGCGCCGACCTCGATCGGGCCCGCGCGATGGTTGCCGACGCCGGACTCGATCTCGAGTCAGGCGGATTCGGCAGCCCGGCGAGCGACGGGGGACTGCTCGGGTTGCTCTTTGGCGGCGACTCCGAGCAAGCAATCGCGGGCGGAATCGAAGGTCAACTGGCCGGGTCCGGCAGCGTGGCAGGCGCTCCGGTTAGCGTCAACGTTCACAATTACAGCGGTTCTCCCGCGACCACGCGTCAGAGCCAGAATGCGCAGGGCGGCAAGAGTATAGACGTGGTTATCGGCGAGATGAACGCGCGCGACGTTCGCACCAACGGTCCGCTCGGCCAGGCGATCCGCCAGCAGTACGGCGCCTCGACGGTGCCGATTCAACGATGAAGAACCCAAGTCCAGCGCGATCTCTTATCTTTCTTCCTGACCAGGGACAGGGCAAGCCGGCCGATGCGGCCGGCGCGGGCGAGGGCCTCTGATGCTCACTTGGCCGGCTTCGCTGCCGCAATATCTCCTCACCCGCAACTACAGCGAGACCGCGCCGAACCTTGTCATCCGCACCACGATGGACGCTGGTCCCGCGAAGGTCCGCCGCCGCTTCACCGCCGGCGTGCGGCCGATCGGCGGGCTCCTCGTTCTTACCGACGATCAGGTGAGCGTCCTCGACGGCTTCTTCCTGAACGACTGCGCGGGTGGTGCGGTCGCCTTTTCGTGGACCATGCAGCGGGAGTCCGAGGACACCGACGCGCCGACCGACACCGACGCGATAAGCGACACCGATATCGGCCTGCCCAAATGCTGGGAGCCGGCGACGTTCCGCTTCGTGAAGCCGCCGCAGTACCAGGACACTGGCGATGGAAAGCACTACGAAGTGACATTATCACTGGAGATCATGCCATGAATCGCAGCATCACATTCGCTCGCACCGGTTCGGCTCGCAATCGTAAGCACGATCGTGCGCGGGCGCGAATGAGAATGCTGCCGGTAGTACTCACTCTTGCCACAGTTGCTATTCGCGCCTTTGCGCAGACTTCGCCCGCGTCAACCGCGCCGCCGGCTACCGGACAGCAGGAAAGCCCGGTCCCGCGCTATATTGGCACCGACGCGGGGCAGTGGGAACGCTGGGACCTCAATGCGCATCTCAACGGCAAGGCGCCGATAACTCCGCAGCTCGCGTCGGGGACCACCAGTTCCGGCGGCCTCAACTCGACAGGCCGTCTGAGCGCGAGCTGCATTGCGAATCCAGCCGCGCCAACCGCCGTCCAGACCGGTATCGCCGGCACGACGACGCTTTCCTACTCTCTGGTTTGCCATGATTCCAACGGCGGCGCGACCCTGCCCTCGAGCGCGACGACGATTTCCAACGCGAATGCGACGCTCAACACGTCCAACTATGTTCTCATTTCATGGCCGGCGGTCAGCGGATGCGCGTCGTGGGACGTTCTGAAAGGCAACACCTCGACCGCTCTCGCGACCGGGGTGACCGGACTCGCGGTCAGCGACACAGGCCAGGCGACCACTCCTTATACGGCGCCGGCGGCCAACACGACCTGCGACATCTTCTCGGGCGGGAATGTAAGCGGCAGCGTCAACGGCGTCATCAACGTGGCGACCTACGGCGCCGAATGTGATGCACGTCAGGGAACAGACGGCAGCACGACCGCGGGTTCCACGACTTTCGGTTCCGCCAGCGCCGCGTTCACGTCATCCGATGTCGGCAAGATAATCGATCCGAGCAACTCCGGCGTCGCGCTGGGAACGACGGTAGTTGCGATACTCAGTTCGACCTCGGTTCAGATGAGCAGCGCCGCTACTGCGACGATTGCGGGCACCGGCTTCTGGACGGTGGGCACCGACAACACAGTAGCGATCGACGCCGCGCTCGCGGCAGTCCCGACCGGCGTCACCGGCGGCGGTGCCGTCTATACGCCCTCAGTCAATCCGGCGCGGACAGGCTGGACCGGCCGCTGTCTGATCAAAAACGGCGTGACGGTGCAGCATCAGGGAACCTTCGTGACCGGCGACGGACCTTACGTTTCGATCTGGCAGTGCTCCACTTCCTCGACCAATGACTGCGTGACGATCGCGGGCTTCACGCAGACGCCGACCGGCGTGCAGAATATGGGGATAATCGGCGATGCCGGCAGTTCCCCGCAAGCCTGCCTCACGCTCAGCGGCGACTCCGGCATCTTTATCGACCGCAACTGGTTCCAGGGATGCGCTGTCGGCCTTAACGTGGTGAACACGACCGGCTACTACATCCACGACAACGTCTCGGAGTTGAGCCAGGTCAACTACGAGTTCTCCGGGACCTCCGCGCCGGGACGCATCCTGGGCAATGAGAGCTACCACAACAACCAGGGCGGCAAGGGCTTCTACTTCAACGGCGTAAGCGGTAACAAGGTTCTCGGCGACGACAACGACGACGTGGGCACGACCGGCAACGGCCCCTTCATCGGCACCGGTCTCTATATCTACAATTCCAGCGACCTCGACCTCGGTACCTTTATCGAGAACTACACGAGCCACGTCGCCGGGCCGGTGTTGATCGGCGGCAGCAGCAGCAGAGTCCGGCTGCGTCCGGTCATCCACGGCAACACCGGCATGTGGGCCTTGGAAATCGATCCCGGCGTCTCCGATGTCACCCTGCTGGACCCGGACATCGACGGCTCGAATGTGCCGGTCACCACCACACTCGGCGCCAGCCTCAGCTCCAGCGCTGCTACCGCGACGGTCGCGAGCACGAGCGGATTCCCAACTTCGGGAAACCTGACGATAGACAGCGAGTATCTCGATTACTCAGGAACCACCGGGACGACCTTCACCGGACTGACTCGCGGCACCAGCGGCACCGCGGCAGCTTCCCATTCCAGCGGCGCGGCCGTCAGCAGTCCGTTCGGAAAGGTTCAACTTCCCCTGGGAGCGAGTAACGATTCCTCCCTCGACGTGATCGCGACCGATGTTCCCGGCGTGAATCTGGTTCCCGGCACTCTCGCGTCGTTCACCACGGACAGCAACGAAACACTCACGCCCGGCGCAGGCAAGTTCGGGGACGCCGCCCTGGTCTATACCGGAACCGGCAGCGCCGGGCCCTCAACCTCGGCGTCGTCGCAAAACATCACCGTGGCGCCGGGTGAAGTTCTCACTTTTGGGGGCTTTATCGACGCGACCAATGTGACTGCGGGGAGTCCGCAATGGTGCCTCGCGGTCGGTGCGGGCGGCGTTCTGATCCTCTGCGCCAGCGCCACGCCCGGCCTCAAGGGCCGGGTCGCCACGAATTACACGGTGCCGGCCGCGGGAATTACCAGCGTGAGGTTGGCGACGGAGCTGAACGGCGCAACCGTCGCGAGCGGCAAGACCTTGACTTTCTCGTCGCCCACTGTGCTCGCTGGAGCGTATCCGCAGACCTACACCGGCGGCGGTGCGGTTTCGTGCGCGGGAGTCGTAACGCTGAGTGGCGGCGCCGCGACGTTCTCCAACTCGTGCGTGAGCGCAGCGAGCCATTGCACCGCGAACGATCAGAGTGCGGCAAACCCGGTCCAGGTGGCAGCGCCCGCCGCCGGATCGGTCGCGCTCGCGGGAACCGGAACCGACGCCGTGATGATGGTCTGCCAGTAGGGCAGGGACGCTTTGCAGTGCCGCGCACGCTTTCATCGGCCGCCCTTCAGGCGCTCTACTCTCAGGAAACCGGAACCTGTTTTCTGATTCTGCTCACTATCTCTCATCCGACGCTTGAGTCGCCGCTGTTCTTCACCAGCGACGGGGTCCAGACGATGAGCCGGGGTAACGTATATTTGCCGTTCCCCTTTCAACTGACTATCCCGGACGACCAGGACCAGCAACTTCCCCAGGCCGCAATTACTATCGACAATGTAGACCGGTCGATAGTCACTGCGATTCGCAACATGGGCACGGTGCCCGCGATGCTTCTGATCGAAGTGGTCACCGCTGTGGCGCCCGACAGTGTGGAGTTCGCCTCGGGCGAGTTGACGCTCCGCGACGTGAATTACGACGCGATGACCGTCAGCGGCACGCTGACCTTCGAGGCGATCCTCGCCGAGCCGTTTCCCGGTGACCTGGTGACGCCGGCGACGATCCCCGGAGTGTTTTTGAATATATGAGCGATCTTTCTTCTTCCGTAGCGCCGGCCTCCGTGCCGGTGATTTCGACAAAGAAGGAACCGGCGGGGACGCCGGCGCTACGGGACAAAGAAGGATGCGTGCCCGCCTGGTGCGCGGATTACATGGCGATTCCGTTCCTCAGCGGCGGCCGCGATCGCGCCGGATGCGACTGCTACGGCCTCGTGCGCCTGGTCCTGCGCGAACGGTTCGGCGTCGAGGTCCCCTCGTACGCCGGCGAGTACCCCGATGCGCTCGAGTACGCCGAAGTCGCCGCGCTGATCTCCCGTTGCCTTCTTGCTCTTCCCGTGGCCGAGGATGGCCTGTGGTGTGAGATCGCCAATCCTGTTCCTGGCGCGGTGATTCTGCTGCGGATCGCCGGTGAGCCCTGGCACGTTGGTGTCATCGTGGCTGAGCGATGGTTTCTCCACGTGCGTCCGGGGACCGATTCATGCCTGGAGCGCTACGACTCGATCCGCTGGCGCAGAAGGATCGCCGGTTTCTATCGCTATGTGGGATGAGTCGCGCTTGCCCGGCGATGACGGCCTCGTCCATGTCGCCGTGCGTACCTCGCCGTTTCTCGCGCAGCGGATCCGCGTCGAAGTACGCGCCGGCGGCAGCGTCGGCGATCTGCTCGCCGCGATCAGGCTGCCGCGCGACATTCCGGCAAGAATCTTCGTGACGAAGATACCCTCACCCGGCGCGGGGCGAGCTGACGCTCGCCCGCGCCGGGTGAGGGTATCTTCCCTGCTCGTTTCGGACTCCGATCGCGAGCGAATCTTTCCCGCTCCTGGAGACGTTGTCACGATCCGCGTAGTCCCGCAGGGCGGCAACAAGACGCTCGGCGCGATCCTTGAATTCGTCGTGGTCGCGGCGGCCGCAGCGGCCACCTTCTATGTCGGTGGTTCCGGCGGATTGCTCGCCGGCGCCGGATTCAGCGCGGCGGCGGGGCACGTCGGCGGCGTGCTCGCAGGCGCGGCGGTGGGGCTGGTCGGCTCACTGATAACCCGCGCGCTGGTTCCTCCGCCGGTGCCCACCGGTCCCAAGCTCTCCACCGATCCCGCGTCGTTCTCGATTTCCGGCAACCAGAACCTGCTGGCTCCGTTCTCGCCGATTCCGCGCGTCTACGGCTCGCGCCTGGTCTCGCCGATGATGGCGGCGGCGCCCTTCACCGAGAATCAGGGGAATAACCAGTACCTGCGCCAGCTTTTCGTGCTCGGCTACGGACCGATCGACGTGACGCAGCTCAGGATCCGCGACACGCTGGTGAGCAATTTCGAGGACGTGAGGTGGTCCGCGCTGGCAGGATTTCCCGACGATCCGCCGCCGCCGATCTACACCGGCCAGGTGATCGAAGATGACATGAACGTGCTGCTCGCGCAGGCGCCGAACAACGTGGTGAATCTCACCGGATGGCAAAAGCAGACCACCGGGACTTCATGCGATGAAATCTCCGTCGATGTGACCTTTCCCGACGGTCTGCTGACGATCGGCAAGAGCAACGGCGCGCATCTGTGGGCGCAGATCGCGATTGCGATTCGCTACGCGCCGACCGGCACCACCGGTTGGAGCTATCGCCCCTGGATTGTCGTCAACGCCGCGACCGCGAGCGTGATCCGGCGCGGCGACCTGTGGGAGGTCCCGCGCGGCCAGTACGACGTGGAGGTCCAGGCGCTCGACATCCAGGTTTACAAGGGCGACTTCAGCAATCCGTTTGTAGTCGATTGCTACTGGACGGCGCTCCGCACCATACGCCATCGGAGCGCGATCTCGATGGCCGGCCTGGCCGTGATCGGGCTCAGGATTCGCGCGAGCAACCAGCTCAACGGGGTGGTCGATCAGCTGAACTGCGTCGCCGGCTCTATCCTTCCCGACTATGACCCGGCGGCCGCCGCCTGGAGCGACCGGGCCGGAAGCTGGTTCTATGACTACGACAACCAGGGCGCCGGCGCGTCGGCCTACGGCCTTGATTCGATCGCGCCCCACACCACGACTGCCGTAACGGGCCGCAACTTTGTGGCCGGCGAACAGTTCGCAACCGGCGACGGCGCGAGCGCCACGATCGCCGCTACCCTCGCGGCCGTGCCGGTGCAGAAGGACAGCTTCCAGGGCAACAGCGGCGCCGTACCGTTTATCGACGACGCGATGGGCAATATCTACTGCGACGGCCAGAACGTGGGGCAATGGCAGGCCGCCGACGCCTACGGCGCCAACGCGCTGGTTCGCTACATCGGAGACGGTCGAGTCTACATTTCGTTACAGAGCGCCAACCTGAACCACCAGCCGGGCAGCAGCCCGGCGTGGTGGGTTCTCGCGATCGCCGCCGGCTCGATCGACTACTCGACCGGCCGCGTATCGATAACCTTCGGCGTGCCGCCGGCGGCGGGCGACCCGATTTACGCCTCGTATGCCCAACAGATCGTCACGGCCGGAGCGGGCAGGGCGCTCACGATCGCGACCGCGGCCGGCGGCGACGGCGCCGCGGTCGCCGGCAAATCGATCGTGGTGCATCAGGATCCGCCCGACAACTTCACCGCGGCGCTGCCCGGACGGCAATTCATTGTGAGCGGATGGTACAAGGCGAGCGCGGCGATCGGGGCCGGAATCCGGATGCGCGTGCTGTTCGGCATCGCCGAAGACTTCGCGGTTGGCGCGGCGCTCGCGTCGGTCGATATCATCTCCAACGGCGCGGCGGCCACCATCTGGCGCGAGGCCAGCGCGACTATCACTTCGCCAACCACGCTGGCCGGCGAGGGCCAGAACTTTTTCATGCGGGTGGCCGTCTATCACGATCCCGACGGCGTTGGCGGCGTGACCGTTGAATGGGACGATGTTCTCGGTGACCCCGACCGTCGGCGCCGCGGTCCAACGGCTTCCCAATCCCTCGTTCGATTTTCCCGGGCGCATCACGTCCAACCCGGCCTCGCACTATCGCGACGTCGTGCAAGGCCCCGCGAACAAGCAGCCGCTGATCGATTCACGCCTCGATCTCTCTGCGCTCACCGACTGGTGGTCGGACTGCGACGCCAACAGCCGCAACAACAACATGATCGTCGATCAGCAGCAGACGGTCTTCGATACCTTGCGCGCGATCGCCGCGATCGGGCGCGCCTCATTCGGGATGCGCGACGGCCTCTACTCGGTGATCCGCGACCTGCCGCAGGCGGCGCCGATCCAGCATTTCACGCCGCGCAACTCATGGGGCTTCAAATCGACGCGATCCTTTCCTCAGCTTCCGGGCGCGCTCAAGGTCCGCTTCATAAATCCCGCCGCCGATTGGCAACCCGATGAGCAAATCGTTTACGACGACGGCTTCACGCCGGTGAATACCGCGCTCTACGAGGCGCTCGATCTGACCGCCGGAGTGACCGATCCCAATCAGGCGTGGCGCGACGGGCGCTACAATCTGGCGCAGGCGCGGCTGCGCCCCGAGAGCTACGAGCTGAGCGTCGACGTGGAGAACCTCGTATGCCAGCGCGGCGACCTGGTGTTCGTGAGCCACGACGTCCCGCAATGGGGTCTCGGCGCGGGACGCGTCAAGCAGGTCGTGGCCGAAGCGAACGGCAACGCCACCGGCGTCATCACCGACGAGACCTTCAGCTTCGCGCCTGGAGAAGACTACGTGATACGGGTCCGCCGCACCGGCGACGGCTCCTCTCTTCTGATTCCGCTCTCGTCACCGCTCCCTCCGGAAGAGGGCGACGACGTTTCATCCAGCACGCTCAGCTTCGCGACCGCGATCGCCGCAGATTCGCCCGCGCCCGCCGCCGGCGACCTCGTGATGTTCGGTCTTAGCGGCTCGGAGACAGTCCAGCTCCTGGTGACGAAAATCACGCCGGGCGCCGACTTGAGCGCGACGCTCCAGATGGTCGACTATGCGCCCGCGGTCTACACCGCCGACGCCATGTCGGCGCCGGATTTCATTGGCGCGCAGGCTTATGTTCCGTTGTCCGGGCCAGTAGTTGCGTCGGCGCGCAGCGACGACCATGCGATGGCGAAGGATTCCGACGGCTCGGGCACACCGCGAATCCTGATCGCGCTGGATGACTCTGCACTGCAGCAACTCGCGCAGCCGCCGCGAGTTGCGAGCGGCGCGCTGCCGAAGATCACCGGCATCCGCGTGCAGTATCGCCGCTCGGCGATCGGCAACGGCACGACCAACGTCGCCGCAGGATGGTCGAACACACAGGCGTACGTGATCGGCGACACTGTCACGTACAACGCATACGTATGGCTGTGCGTCGAGGCGAACACCAACCACGCGCCGGGGACTCTCGACGGCGGTGGCAACCCCTACTGGACGGTCCTGGTCACGACCGTGCAACCCGAGGCGCCGCTTTGGACCGAGGCCGGGCTTCAGATCCTCGGCCGGCTCGTCCACGTCGAGCCGGTCACACCCGGCGCGATCTACGACGTGCGGATGCGCTACGAGATGACCGACGGCTCGGTGACGCACTGGGCCACGCTCGCGGCCCATCAGGTCGCCGGCCAGGTCACGCTGCCGCCGGATATCGATCCGACCACCCTGAGCGCGACGAACATCGGCGGTGGATCGGTCCAACTGAAATGGAGTCCGGTTTCGTGGCCGAACTTCGCCGACTACGAAGTACGCCAGGGATCGACGTGGGCGTCGGCCACGCTGGTCTGGCGCGGCCGCTCGAACGCTCCAACGCTCTACATCGGCGCGTCGACGCCGCCGGTGACTTACACGTTCTGGATCGGCGTACTCGACACCTCGGGCAACTACGATCTGACGCCGCAGTCGGTGTCGATCAGTCTGTGATCGAGCGCCCGGCGCGATGAGTAGTGGGTCAGTTTGAATGTTCCGCCTTCTGATTCGCTACCCACGCGTCCACGACCCCGAGCATGTTCCCCGAGCGAACTCGCCACTATGCCTGAACCTCTCTAGGCAATGTCAGGTTTTGCTCACCAACAGCAGGTCTGGTATCATAAAAATCAAACGAAAAACTCTCAATCACACAGTCGGCGGGGCGGAGATCAAGTTCTTGTCCGTACCGCCGATTGATGTTTTAATCGCGTCTCAATCGTTGAGTATTATGGAACTGATGATTGCAGATGGCTTCCGCTTCGCAGAGTCTCTTGGCGCGGCGCGAGCCATTTTTGAAGTCGCGAATATCCCTCGGATATCGGTAAAAAAACTCATGCCTCAGTTGCGCGTCCGGCTGCTGGCGTTGCGGGCTGGGATGCATAAGATCATAGAAGCGTGCCATGTATTCTTGGACGTTGAGGAAGAGCCGACCGAGGAAAATTTACGGCATGCCTATGCTGTCTTGAGCGTCAACCAGGAAAGGATGGCAGCCTTGTTTGAAAAGGCGAAGCCGATAGCCGAGGGTCACCTGCGCAGGTACATGAGGGATTTTCCGTTCAGTATATGGCAGGACATAAGGGCTCTCAATGCCGAGATCGCTGAAGTACATGAGATCATAGGCGAGAGCTTGAGCAAGGAATTTTGCCGCGAACTGACCGAAGCCAAGACTCTCGTCGAACTGCGAACCGACAATTGAGTGGCAATTGGACCCGAGATCACCGTCTACCTCGGACCCACTTACGAGCGAGACTTAGAGAACCTTCGCCTAGACAAGCAGACTCTTCGCGAAATCGAGAATACGCTGCGTCAGATTAAAGACGCGCTTCGCGAGAACCCCGGAAACCCCGATAAGGTGAGGGCTGGGCTGCCGTACCCGAAAGACCATCACGAAACTTGGAAGCGCCGGATTGGCAGACCGGGCGCGAATATGGGGAGGCGTGGTGCGCTCAGGCTGGCCTATTGGTGGCGAAGATCGAGAAACGAAATCGCACTGCTTCGGCTCTACTACAAACGCGATATCAAAGACCTGCCTCAAGCGGAAATTGAGAAGGCAAAAGCTGCCTTCCGGGCGAAGTTTCCCTTTCCGAGCGCGCCTTAGGTGCTTTTCTCGCAATTGCTTTGCGGTTTCTCTTCGAAAGTCGGGAAGCTCTTGCCTGGCCCATTAGCCCTCCCTCGCTCCCCCGCGATTTTCGTCGGGAGAGCAATCGCGATACAGTGGGCCGACCGCTATCGCGAAAGGACACCGTGGCGATGTTGAAAGTCTACGAACATCCGTTCTCTCCATATGCGCAGAAGGTCAAGATCGCGCTCTACGAAAAGAACATCCCGTTCGAGCTCGAAGTGCCGAACGCCTTTGCCGGCGGCGCGACCGAATATGGCAAGACCAATCCGCGGCTTGAAGTCCCCGCGCTCGTTGACGACGGCTTTCCGATCTTCGACTCGACGATCATCGTTCAATATGTCGAGGACAAGTGGCCGACTCCGCCGATGCTTCCGCAATCGCCGCGCGACCGCGCCCGCGTCCGCATGATCGAGGAGCTGTGCGACACTTACTACGAGCCGATCAACTGGGGCCTGATGGAAATTACCGCGTGGGGACGCGCCAGCGGCGACCTCGCGGCCGGGATCGTCAAACGCGCCGGCGAGCAAACCGCGGGTGTGTTCGCCTGGCTCGAGCGCGAGCTCGGCTCGAATCCGTATTTCAACGGCGCGGCCTTTGGTTACGGTGATCTCAGCGTCTACCCGTTCGTGCGCGGCTCGATCGTTTTCGGCAACGCGCCGAGGCCAGGCTCGCCGCTACAGGAGTGGGTCGCGCGCGTCGAAAGTCGCGAGAGCGTCCGCAAAACGATCGAGGCGGCGCAGAGCTTCATCGGCGGCATCGAGATGCTCAAGGAAATGCTCAAGTCGGGCGCGTTCAAGCGCCAGTACCGCGACCATCGGCTCGAATGGATGATGCGAAGCGGCGGGATCGAGATCGTGCGCGAGGGCCTCGTCAGCGGCACGATTCGATTCTCGCAAGAGATTTCGTAGTGCCCGTGCTCCCGCTCCCCTTCCCGTATCGGGAAGGGGCCGGGGGTTAGGTTCTGCCGGCCGACTACTCTACACGCCCGATGCGGCGAGCATCGCGGGCAGCCATCGGCGCGAATCGAGATGCTCCTCGGCGATCGTCCGCGCGGCGCGGCTGTGGCGCTCGTAGTCCGCGTCAATATCGGCGACCCCGGCGAGCGCCTCTTCCATGTTGCTGAAGCTCAGGAGTCCCTCGCCGGCGGGAAGAAACTCGCGGAAGCCGGTGTCTTCGGCCAGGACCGGGCGCCCACTGGCTAGGTAGCAGGCGCTGCGATCGCTGAACCATCCGGTCCTGAGTTCCCGGTACGCGGGTTTGGGGCACTGGATTTCCGCACGCGAGCGCGCGATGAACTCGCGATAGTCCGTCGGTGTCGCGACTACGCGAAGCGGGTCGAGCACGGTCCATCCGTTGAGCTCCAGCAGCTCGCGGTCGCCGGTCTGGTCTTGCGGGGTGATATAAGCCGCGAGATCGAAGCGCCGCCGCGCGCGCTTGGGCAACTCGACGTAGCGCAGGTATGCGCTGCGCTTCGAGACGCTGACCACCCGGCCCTCATATAGAAGTTCTTCCCAGGTCCAGTGGGTGACGGAGCTGAACGGCGCCTCGCGGCCGGGATCGGGCCTCGCATTCCACATCGGCAGAAACACGAACGGAGAGAAGCCCTGCCACCTGAGTCCGAGCGTCGGGACGCCGCAATTCAGGTCGTGGATCTTGCGCCCGACGCTGAGCAGCGCTTGATGAGCCGCGATATCCATCTCCCACGTCAGCGCCGAGATGTGCAGATGGCCGGGGTCGACGTCGATCAGGACGCGGCGTTTGAACCGCGAGAGCATCGGCTCGCGCACCGAACAGGCCAGATTCCAGAGCACATCGGCGCTGCGGACCGTCTCCAGAATGTCGGTCCGGCTCTTGCCGTACTCCCGCGCCGTCTCGAATTCCTGCACGTCGAGGGTCTTGGGATACAAGAGCAGCGCGCATCGCTCGCGCAGCCCGTACTCCTGCATCCGGTTGAAGAAGATCTCGATACGCCGGCGATCTTCGCGTTCGTCGCCGCTGGAGAGCAGCGACTCGAGCAGCACGACATCGTGACCCAGGTCAACTAATCCGAGCGCGATTTGCAGAAACCAGGTCCAATGCCCGCCGCCGTCCGGATACTTCGCCAGCGAGTTGTTGCCCAGAACGATGCGAGCGCCGGCCACGTTGACTACCAATCCTGCTGAGAGCCGTTGATCATCCTTAATACCGTGCCAGATTCCCCGCGCTCGCGAAAACGGCGCTGATTCCCCGCGCCTCGATTCGATGGCCGGTATTATGTCTGCCGGTGTATTGTCTGGTTGAAACGAAAACCGCAAGCGCGCAGGCCTCAGGCGCAGGAGAGATAAGCCATGGCCGATTTCGGCGTTTCGATGTTTCCCACTGACTATGCGATTCAACCCGTCGAGCTCGCGATCGCCGTGGAAGAGCGCGGCTTCGAGTCGCTCTTTTTTCCGGAGCATACGCATATCCCCACCTCGCGAAAGACGCCGTATCCCGGGGGAGGAGAGCTGCCGAAGGAATACTCGCACACGCACGATCCGTTTGTGGCCTTCGGCGCGGCGACCGCCGTCACCAAAAAACTCAAACTGGCGCCCGGTGTCTGCCTCGTCGTCGAGCGCGATCCGATCGTGCTCGCCAAGGAGGTCGCGTCGCTGGACCTGATCTCCAACGGGCGCGTCCTGTTCGCGATCGGCGGCGGATGGAACGTCGAGGAGATGGCGAACCACGGCGTCGATCCCAAACGGCGCTGGAAACTGGTGCGCGAGAAAGTTCTCGCGATCAAGGAAATCTGGACCAAAGACGCGGCGGAATTTCACGGCGAGCTGGTCAAGTTCGATCCGATCTGGTCGTGGCCGAAACCGGTGCAACGGCCCGGTCCGCCGATCATCCTGGGCTCGCAGTCCAAGCGGGTTTTCGAGCGGGTGGTCGACTACTGCGATGGATGGATGCCGATCAACAATCCGGTTTACGATTTTTCCCGCGCGGTGAAGACGCTGCGCGAAACGGCGGCGCGCGCCGGGCGCAAGTTCGAGTCGATTTCGCTCTCGATTTTCGGCGTCGGTCCGCGCGAAGACGACGCGCGCAAGTTCATCGAGCTGGGCTTCGGCCGGATCGTGTTCTTTCTTCCGCCGCTTGCGCGCGACGCGGCGTTGCCGATGCTCGACCGCTACGCCGCGCTGGCCGCGAAGCTGCGAGGCTGATCGCGATGGCCAGGATTCGGCCTTCGCATTACGTGCTCGGTATCCACGGACTCGCGGTGCTGCGCAACTGGTTTCGCGGTGAAGAGGCCGCGGCGCCGCGGGTTGAGGATCTGGTGCAGAACGCCGGCAGTCTCGATCGCAGCTCGATCAATATCGGGCTCGACCTGCTCGAACTGGAAGTCGCGCCCGGCTACTCGGCGTGGGCGCCGGTCTACGACGCGTTCGATAACCCTCTGATCAACGCGGAGCAGCCGGTGGTCCGCAGCCTTATCGATCGCATCGCGGCGGGGATGGCGCTCGACGCCGCCTGCGGCACCGGCAGACATGCGCAATATCTGCGCTCGCGAGGCCATCGGGTGGTCGCGCTCGACATGACGCCGGAAATGCTTGCCAAGGCGCGCGCCAAAGTTTCGGACGCGAGTTTCTGTATCGGCAGCCTCACCGGCTTGCCGCTCAAGAGCGCGAGCTTCGATTTGGCGGTATGCTCGCTCGCGCTCGATCACGCTCCCGAGCTGACGGCGCCGATTGCCGAGCTCGCGCGCGTGGTGCGGCCCGGCGGATGGGCGATCATCTCGGACCCCCATCCGATCAACCGTTACTTCGGCGGCGGCGCGTTCTTTCAGGGCAGCGACGGGAGGTACGGCTTCGTGCGCGGCTTCCCTCACGATCACTCCGAATACATTTCCGCGATCCTGTCAGCGGGATTCGAGATCCGCGAGTGTATCGAGCCGCGATGGGGTGACGCCGAGGTGAAGATGATCCGGATGGCGGCGGCGGCGCCCGAAGCATTTCGCGCGGCGATGTCGGGAATGCCGATCGCGCTGGTGTGGCTGCTGTCGCGACGCTAAGGGGACTCGGAGAGGCGGAGAATGATCGTGGACAGGGAACCTCTCAGCGGAGGATGCCTCTGCGGCGCAATCCGCTACGAGATCGACCGTGTGTTCGACGTTATCTACTGTCACTGTACGCGCTGCCGCAAGAGGACGGGTGCGCCAGTAAACTGCACGATGGCTATTGATGGGGCCGCATTCCGGTTGACCAAGGGCGCGCCGCGCGTTCATGCCACCTCCGCGCAAGGGAAATCCAACTTTTGCGGCGACTGCGGATCGCCGATCTATTGGGAAGGGCTCGATCCCGGGCATTTGCTCGCCCGAGGCGGCCGTTACTATTCGGTGCCGGTGGGAACGCTCGACAATCCCGAGCGAGTCAGGCCGCAGATCCATCAGTTTTGCGAGACCAAACTGAGTTGGTTTGAAATTGCAGACGATCTGATGCGCATTGAAGGGAATACGCTGCCCCATCCAGACCGACGCGGCAGACCTTGAGAGATCTCCGTTCGCGCTGCCGGTCAAACCGGGCCACTACCTTTTTTCAGGGCGACGCTTGACCGGCGCGCCCGCGCGTCCGTAGGATGATTGCACTCGTTATGCGGACCGATGCCCACGCCCTCTTGATCATGCGCGCAATTATTATTGGCGCGGCGGGCGGGGTCCCTCCTGAGCGTCCCAAATAGCAGGCGCGCTCAGGCGAGAATAAAAGGACCTCTCCCGCCGAACCGGCCGGAGGGGTTTTGTTTTTCGAGCTGTCACCTCTCCGGTTGGTTGCCGCGAGGGCTCTATTTCGGGGAGCCAGTTCGGAGAGAAAACGATGGACCATCACGAGATACTGAAGAGAGCGCTGAATTCGCACGTCGCGGAAGTCGTGCCGGTTCCGACGCCGCTGGAGCATGCGCCGCGCTTGTCGGAGCGGCTCGGACGCCCTGTGCTCCTCAAGCGCGAAGACCTGACGCCAATCTTTTCGTTCAAGTTGCGCGGCGCTCACAATCGTATCGCGATGCTGGACGAGGGCGAGCGAGCCCGCGGCGTGATCGCGGCGTCAGCCGGGAATCACGCCCAGGGCGTCGCTTACTCGGCGGCGCGGCTTGGCCTCGTGGCCCGGGTCGTGATGCCGCGGACCACGCCGGCGATCAAGGTGGAAGCCGTGCGCCGCCTCGGCGCGCGCGTCGATCTGATCGGCGACGAGTATTCCGAGGCCGCGGCCCACTGCCTCGAACTCGCCGCCGCGACGGGCATGACGCTTATCCCGCCCTACGACGATCCCGACGTAATCTGCGGCCAGGCGACGATCGGTCTGGAGATCCTGCGCCAGGCGAGTCCCGCGCCCGTCGCGGTTTTCGTGCCGGTCGGCGGAGGAGGGCTCGCGTCCGGCATCGCCGCAGTGATCAAGGCGTTGCGGCCGGATATCAAAGTGATCGGGGTCGAGCCGTGCGATTCGGACGCGATGCGGCAATCGCTGATCGCGGGGCGAATCGTCACGCTCGACCATGTCGGAATTTTCGCCGACGGAGTTGCCGTGCGGCGCGTGGGCGACCTCACTTTCGATCTCTGCCGCCGCCACCTGGACGATTGTATCGCGGTCGAGATCGACGAGATCTGCGCGGCGATAAAGGACGTGTTCGAGGACACGCGCTCGGTGCTGGAGCCGGCGGGCGCGCTGGCGGTCGCCGGGCTCAAGCGCGCGATCGCGCAAGATTCGATTGCGCCCGGAGCGGCGGTCGCGATCGCCTCGGGCGCGAATGTCAACTTCAACCGGCTCGGCTACGTTGCGGAGAGCGCCGCCGTCGGCGAGCATCGCGAGGCGATCCTCGCCGCCGCGATTCCCGAACGTCCCGGTGCGTTTCTCGAATTTCTGAGCGCGCTCGGCCCGCGCAATATCACGGAGTTCAACTATCGCCTCGACTCAAGGGTCCAGGCGCAGGTCTTCGCAGGAATCGAAATCGGGGGCCGCGAAGAGGGTCAACGAATCGAGCGGCTTCTGCGCGAGAGCGGCATCGAATGTCACGATCTCACCGACAACGATATCGCCAAGACCCACCTGCGTCACATGGTCGGCGGCCGCTCGGCGGAGGTCAGGGACGAGATTATCCTGAGCTTCGAGTTTCCCGAGCGGCCCGGCGCGTTGCTCAAGTTCCTCTCGGCGCTGGGCTCGCGATGGAATATCTCGCTGTTCCACTACCGCAACAACGGCGGGGCCTACGGGCGCGTACTGTGCGGGCTGGAGGCGCCGCCGGCGGCTCGCGACGAGCTGCACAATCGGCTGCGCGAGGTCGGCTTCGCCTATCTGGACGAAACGGCGAATCCGGCCGTGCGCTTATTCTTACGATGAGACTCCTGCGATGAGCTTGGCAGCCCGCAACGTCTGCGATTAACTGACACCAGCAAGGAGTGCGCCGGCAAAACAGGGATAGGTGAACGATGAACCTTGATGAATCGACTCTAAGGTCGCTGGCCGACTTCGCGGTCGATATCGCGCGCGGCGCGGGCGAGCTGACGCTGCGCCATTTTCGCGGCGCTTTCGAGATCGATCGCAAGGCCGACGGCTCCCCGGTCACGATCGCCGATCGCGAAGCCGAGGCGTACTTGCGCGATCGGATCGTGAACACTTTTCCCGACGACGCGATTATCGGCGAGGAGGCGGGCGAGCGCGCCGGATCGTCGGGCCGATGCTGGATCATCGATCCGATCGACGGCACCTACTCCTTCGTGCGCGGCGTGCCGCTCTACGGCGTGATGGTGGGCCTGGAGGTCGAAGGCGATCCGATGGTGGGAGCGGTAAATCTTCCCGCGATCGGCGAGATGGTCTACGCGGCGCGCGGGTTGGGATGCTTCCTCAACGGCAAGCGCGCGCAGGTATCGACGCGATCGTCGCTGAGCAAGGCGCTGATCGTTGCGACTGATTTCGGCCACGCAATAAATCGCTCGCCGTTCGGTCCGGCGGTTGCCGAAATGATGCGGCGGGCGCGCGCGTATCGAACCTGGGGCGATTGCTACGGTCACGTGCTGGTCGCGACCGGCCGCGCCAACGTCGGGCTCGATCACGTGATGCACGTGTGGGACAACGCCGCGCTGATGCCGATTCTCGAGGAAGCCGGCGGAACGTTCACCGACTGGGAGGGGCGCAGAACGATTCGCGGCGGCAATGCAATCTCGACCAACCGGCTGCTGCTGCCCGAGGTGCTCGAAATCGTTGCCAGCTATCGCGGCTCAGATTCGCGCGCGTGAAATTCGCGGAACCCAAAATCGTCGGCATCGTCAACGTCACGGCAGATTCGTTCTCCGACGGCGGACGCTATCTCGAATTCGATCGCGCACTGGAACACGCGCTCAAGCTCGCCGCCGACGGCGCCGATATCGTCGAGCTGGGACCGTCGTCGAGCAATCCGGACGCGAGCGAGGTTTCATTCGACGAAGAGCTCCGCCGGATCGAGCCGCTGCTCGCGAAGCTCGCCGAACGCCGCATCGCGATTTCCGTGGACACGTTCCAGCCCGCGACACAGCGCTATTGCGCGCGGCGTCCTGATGTCGCGTTGATCAACGACGTCGAGGGATTCGCGAATCCGGCGGTTTATCCCGACCTCGCGCGCGCGGCATGCAAGCTGGTCGTGATGCATTCGGTACAAGGCCGCGCGCGGCCCGCGCGATCGGATGCCGACCCGCGCGCCGTCGTCGCTGGTATCTATCGGTTCTTCGAGCAGCGCCTGAGCGCGCTCGAATCCGCCGGCATCGATCGCAGCCGCGTAATCCTCGATCCGGGGATGGGTTACTTTCTGGCCGGCAATGCCGAGCCTTCCCTGATGGTGCTGCGGGAAATTCCGAAGCTCAAGCTATACTTTAATTTGCCGTTGATGGTCTCGGTGTCGCGGAAATCGTTCCTCGGCACGATCACCGGGCGTGCGGTGACAGAGCGGGGCGCAGCCACGCTGGCCGCCGAATTGTTCGCCGCGCGCCAGGGCGCCGATTATGTTCGCACTCACGACGTCGCCGCGCTGCGCGACGGGCTCAAGGTGCTCGCGGCGCTTGCGAATGATTCGGTGTGATGGATAGTGGGTGTCCTCAAAAAGAACCGGAGCTTCATCCTCATCCCCACTGCGCCGTTTCACTTCGACGGCACGTTCCACAAGCCGTCGCACTTTCCGGCTGGTATGGACGACTGGCAGCCCGGTATCTACTGGCAAGGCATCAGGATCGGCGCGAAGCTGATCGGCCTCAGGATCGAGGACCGCGGTCGTCGCCGGAGTCCCAAACTCAAAGTGACCACGTTCTGCAACCGCCGGCTCGATGATGATGAGATCGCCGGCTGCGGCAGGAGATCAGTTGGCGGTTCGATCTGGACGCCGACCTGCGGGAGTTCAATCGCCGCGCGGCGCGCGACCGGAGGTTCGCGCCGGTCTTCCGCAAGTGGCTCGGGATGCGAGCCTCCAACGCCTACGACCTGTACGGACTGCTGGTGGTCGGCGTGGTCCTCCAGAACGCGACGGTTCGCCGAACGGTTCAGATGATGAAATCGCTGCTCGAGGCCTTCGGCACCAGGCTTCGTTTCGACGGCAAGGAGCTGTTTGCGATCTGGCTGCCGGCGGACCTGGAGCGGGTGTCGGAGCCTCAGTTACGAGCGATGCGAATCGGTTATCGCGCCAAGTTCATCAAGCGGCTCTCGGCCGATTTCGCCGCAGGCCTGATCGACGAGCGCGCGCTGCGCTCGATGGGCAGAGCGGACGCGCGCGATGAATTGATGAAGCTTTACGGGGTCGGCCCGGAGACCGCGCAGATCCTGATGTCCGACGCGTTGCACGACTACGCCGCGTTCGACCATGTCGCTCCGTGGCAGCAGAAGATCTATTCGCGGCTGTTCTACAACCGCGCGATGGTCTCGGCGAAGAAAATCCGCGACGATATCCGCAAGCAGTACGGCGAGTACGCGATGCTCGCGGTGCACTACATCTGGGAGGACATCTTCTGGAAGCGCAAGACCGACCACATCCCGTGGCTGGAGAAGGAAATCAGGTTGTGACGCGACGGGATCTCGAATCTCCTGCGCCCGGCAAGTAAGTTCTCTTTGGCAATCATTCTGTACATCGTCGTGTGAACGGAGCCCGGATGAAGCGAACGTTAATCGCGGAACTTGCCTCCTCGACGTCCGATCGAGTTCTGGTCAAAGGATGGATTCGCCGCTTGCGCGAGACCAAGTCGACCACCTTCATCATCGTTGCGGACTGCTCGGGCGCGATTCAGGTGGTTGCCGAGCCTGCCCGCACGCGCCATCTGGGCCTGAGAGCCGAATGCGCCGTCGCGATCGCCGGCCGGATTCGCCGCGACGAACGCGCACCGGGCGGCGCCGAGATCGACCTGGAGGAGATCGAAGTGCTGGGACCGGCGGCGGATGAGCTCCCATTCGCGGCGGTGTCGAAGCTGGAGGACATCTCTATGGAGATCGTCCTGAACTACCGGCCGCTCTCGCTTCGCACCGAGCGCGGCTCGACGATCTTTCGCGTGCAGGCGGCGCTCGCGGAGGCGTTTCGCGAGGCGCTGCGCCGTCGGCGCTTCACCGAAATTTTCTCATCCAAGATCGTGGCGCGTGCGACCGAGGGCGGCAGCAATCTGTTCCAAATCCGCTACTTCGACCGCGCGGCGTACCTGGCGCAGAGCCCGCAATTCTACAAGGAACACGGCGTGGCCGGTTTGGAGCGCGTGTTCGAGACCGCGCACGTCTATCGCGCCGAGCCGCACGCGTCTTCGCGCCATCTGACGGAATATCTGTCGCTGGACTTCGAGATGGGCTTTATCGACGGCGTGCGCGACGTGATCGAGATGGAGCGCGAGGTGCTCGACGAAGCTTTCGAATCGATCCGAACGCGGTTCAGCGATTCGCTCAAGGGGTTCAGCGCTTTTCTGCCTTCGCTCGAAAACGTGCCGGTGTGGAGCTTCAGCGATTGTCTCGAGCGGCTGCGGATGGCTCACGGCACGAGCGAGCTGGTGGACGATCTCGATCCCGAGGCCGAGCGGCGCCTTTGCGAGCTGGCTGATAAAGAGGCCGGGATCGCGGCGGTGTTCGTGACCGAATTCCCGCTCGCGCAGCGGCCGTTCTATACGCATCCGGCGCCCGACGGGGTCCACGCGGCGGGGTTCGACTTCCTGTTTCGCGGCGTCGAGATCACCACCGGCGGCCAGCGGCTCCATCGGCGCGCCGACCTCGAGGCGGCGCTACGCAAGCGGCGGATCGATCCGGTGGACTTCGAGTCGCATCTGAGGATGTTCGACCTCGGGATGCCGCCGCATGGCGGACTCGCGATCGGGCTGGAGCGCCTGACCGCACAGGTCCTCGGGCTCAAGAATATCCGCGAAGCGACGCTCTGTCCGCGCGACGTAACGCGGCTCGAGCCGTAGCGGGGGCTTTCTAGTCGATCCCCAGCCGGGCGCGGCCTTCGGCGGAGATCATCTGCGGGTTCCAGGCCGGCTCCCATACCAGCTCGACGTTGGCCTCGGAGACGCCGGGCAGCGCGAGCAACTTCTGGCGAGCGTCCAGCGCGATTGACGCGCCCATCCCGCATCCCTGCGCAGTGAGCGTCATCTTCACTTCGACCTTGCTGGCGCCGTCGCCGACCTGCGT
The DNA here is from genome assembly GCA_963749215.1 of uncultured delta proteobacterium. Lineage (GTDB taxonomy): Bacteria > Desulfobacterota > Binatia > Binatales > Binataceae > CAVVMA01. The sequence continues at coordinate 185,785 of CAVVMA010000017.1, forward strand.
GACCTCCATCCCGTAGACCAATCCCAACTCGACGATGTTGACCGGAATCTCCGGATCGAAGCAGGTGCGAAGCTGCTCCCATACCATCGCTTCGAGGTCGCCGCTCGCGGGCGCCGCCGCCGCGCTCTCCTGCGGCGATTTGCCGAGCGAATCGGCGTCCTTGCCCGCGATCCGGTACAGCCCGCCGTATGCGGGTACCTGCACGGTGTAGGTGCCGCCCAGCGATTGCGTCAGGAAGACTTCGCAGCCCTTTTCCAGCCTCGTTTTGGTTCCGGCCGGAATTTGAACGGCATCCACGTCGCGCGCGAGTTCAATTCGTTCCATGCGCCGATCTTAGACTCCCGCGCGCTCCCGTTCCAGCTTCCGCGTTCAAGACTCGTTGGCTTTCGTGGGACGCTCTGATAAAGCGAACACACGACGAAGGTGGCGACGAGGTGGTCTGAGGTGGGAGCGGCAGGGGAAAGTCGCAGCGATTTCGTTCCGGGCTCACGCGCGTCTGTCCGGGAGAAGCTGTTCGCGTTTCTCGAGGCGCGTCCGAGCGGCGCGTATGCGGCCGAGTTGGCCGGATTGCTTTTCAGCGGGGCCGGTTCCGATTCCGAGCTTGCGCCGCGCGTCATTCGCCATCTTCTGGGCGGCGATCCAAACTTCGCTTTCGATTCCGCCAGCGGCCTGTGGTCGGTCCGAAAAAACGATTGGCTCAAGATTCCGCTGGAAGAGGCGCGCTACGTGGTGGTCGATCTGGAGACCGCCGGCGGGCCGGCCGCGCCCGGCGCGATCACCGAGATCGGCGCGTACCGGATGGAAGGGCCGCGCATCACCGGCTCGTTCCAAAGCCTGGTGCGGCCGCGGATGAGGATTCCCCGTTTCGTGACTGCTCTGACCTCGATCACGAACGAGATGGTTGCGCACGCTCCGCCGATCGAGGCGGTCCTGCCCGCCTTTCGCGACTTCCTCGGTGACGCCGTGATGGTCGCGCATAACGCGCAGTTCGATTTCGCTTTCCTTGATTTCGAATTCCGGCGCGTGTTCGGGATCGGCCTCACCAATCCGGTTCTGTGCACGATACGGCTGGCGCGCCGCTTCCTGCCGTCGGTCAAGCGCCGCCGGCTCGACGCGCTGGCCGAGCATTTCGGGCTATCCACCGAGGGGCGCCATCGCGGGCTCGGCGATGCGCGGATGGCAGCGGAGTTGCTCTCGATCCTGCTCGAAATCGCGCGCCAGGCCGGAATCAACCGGCTCGACCTGCTGCTCGACTGGCAGCATCGCGGCGCCGCCGGCCGGCGGATCGAGCGCCACGTTCCGCCCGAGGAAATCGCCGCGATCGCGCAGGCGCCCGGCGTTTACCTGATGCGCAATGCGCGCGGCGACCTACTTTATGTAGGGAAGGCCCGGCGGCTCAGGGACCGCGTTTCCTCGTACTTCAACGCCGGCCTCGGACTGAAGGCGAAGACTATCGAACTGGTCGGGCACGTGTGGTCGATCGACACGCGCCTTACGCGCTCGCCGCTGGAAGCCGCGATGCTCGAAGCGCGGCTGATTCGCGAGCTCAAGCCGCCGTACAACCGGATGCTCAAGGGAGCGGCGCCATCGTACTTCCTCCGCATCGACCTGATGGACGACTTCCCGCGCCTGGTCGTCGCGAGCCGGATGACGGCGCGTCGCGGCGTGATGCAACTGGGGCCGTTCATCGGGCGGCGCGGTATCGATCATGCGGTACGCGCGCTCTCGCGAATCCTGGGCTTACGCACCTGCGCGGAGCATCTTGCGCCCGACGCGAACTTCTCGCCCTGCATCTACGGGCAGATGGGCCATTGCGCGCAGCCGTGCAACGCGACCGTCGATGAGGACGGGTACGGTGCTCGGGTGCGCCGCGCGCTGGAGTTTATCCGCGGGCGAAGCGGTCCGATCATGGGACAACTCGTTGCCGCGCGCGATCAGGCCGCCGCCGCGATGCGCTTCGAGGAGGCCTCGCGGGCCCGTCGCGACCTCGAGGCGTTGGCGACGCTGTCTGCGCGCGCGTCGCGGCTCAGTCGAATCGTGACCGAGAACAACCTGGTGATCGTGACCGGATCGAACGACGATCGCGCCGCGTACGTCGTACTGAGCGGACGGCTGGCGCTCGCGAGGGAGCTCGATTCGCCCGATGCTGCGGCGGAGATCGTCGCGTGCGTCGCGGACAACTACGAGCGCTACCGCGCAAAGCCGGTCGCGCGCGATGAGCTGGAGGCGATGACGATGGTCGCGCGATGGCTCCGCGAACGCGACCCTGACGACGGAAAGCTCATCTGGCTCGATGGCCCGCGGCTCGATCCCGCGACGCTCGGCGTGCACCGCTGGCGCATTTAAGCCGGATTGCTAAGTGTGCTTCTCCGGATTTTCCCAAGCCGTTCGAGCCCCATCGCTATGCTGCCATCAGAACGTCCAGCCGACGATCGACTTCAGGAACACGCCGTTGCTCGCGCGGGTGACGCCGAATCCGACCCCGAAGTTGAGCTCAAGCTGCGGCAGGAAGTCGAAATTTAGTGTCGGCACGATGAAATGCTGCTGGTCCTGCACCTTCGCCAGGGGATCGATTGATCCCATGTCACCGTAGTATTCGAGCGCCGGCGAGACCCATCGGTTGAGTCCGTAAACCAGCTCGCCCGACGGATCGAATTGAAACCCGTGATGCGTCTGCGGTCCGCTGAAGGGTTTTTCGAACGCTAAATTTGCGACCAGCCGAAAATCCTTGTAATTCGCGCCCGCGATCGGGCGGAGTTCGAGCGTCATCGGATTTTCCTCGGCGGCGTGGCGCATGTAGTCGAGCTCGATATTGCCGCCGAACTGCACCGGCCACTCGAAGGTCTGCGGAACGCCGAAATGGATCTTCGAGCGCGAGCCCGAGTATTCGTAGTCGCCGTTGGAGAGTTTCGCCGTGCAAAAGTACTGGCCGATCTCCAGCCAGTGCAGGACGCCATATGTGGCCTCGAGCGTTTCGTGTATTTGATGCACGTCCATCTGGCTTTTGGCCAATTGGCCCGTGGCGGTGGAAGTGGTGTTTGAATGCAGTTCGAGCGTCAGATGGCGGACCGGCGCGGTATCCGTATCGTAGATCTGGATCTCGTAGAAATCGATCGCGAAAGCTCTGCCGGCGACGAGTATCGTAGCGACGGCGCAAAATATCGCACTCACCACGATCCTCGGCAGCTTGTTTGCTCTCGTGTTGCTCATAGCTAACCATCTGTCGCGCATACATATGGGCAGCTATTTTCAGTTACCGGTCACTCGCCATTCGAAATAGTGTTGAATGGCCGTCAAGCTGTATCCCACTCTTTCGAGAATTTTCCTCATCGGCGTGTTTCGCACGTCCGCGGAATCGAGCCATCCTGTCGGCGTTCTGGCGGCGATCGTCTGGAGCCCTTTCAGCGTGAGAGCGAAGCCGAGCCCTCGCCCTCGTGCCTCGGGCGTCACGCCGACGAACAGGATTGTTCCTCTCCTCGTGACAAGGTCTGTCAGCGCCGGCATCACGACGCCGACCTCACGATTGCGCTCGTAGGCAATCAGCCAATCTTCGGGATAAAAGACATCATTTCTGCGGCAGAGATCTCTCAGTTCCTCGAACATCGATGACGGTGCGACGTCCATCTCATAGCGATTCAGCGGTTTCTTCAGGACCTCGCGCACTACGCCAATCGCCGCGAGGTCGCCCGCCTCTGCGATTGAACGGAACTCAAGTGGTTGCGCGTACACACCTGGAGTAAATCCCGCGAGGTCACACATGTAGAGCGCTTTTTCAAAAGTGCGCCGGAATCCAAGCTCCGTCACCAGAGCGCTCACCCGTTCGAGATACGGTAGATAAGACTCCAGGATCAACTCGACTTTTGCGGTACCTATCGAGCGCGCCACGCTGAGTCCCTCGCCGATCAAAGCCCGGGCGACCTCTTCTATATCTTCGCCATCGCAGACGATTGGATCTATGAGCACTGCTGTATACGGCTCGTTCAGCATAGACTCCATTCTGCCTATGATCCGACCGGCGCGTTCCGCTACCAAGTGCGCTTGCGGCCGAAAGCCAGGATCGCTGGTAAACGTCGGCCCGTCCGGTGGCCATTCGCCGCACGTGCATGCGCGCCACAGCGCATCCTCACCCCGCCTGAGTTGCCGCACGATCACCATTTCGCTTCGATTCTCATTCGAATCGCCTCATGTCTGCCTATCCGGCACGAGCGTTTAAGAGGAAGAACAGTCTCGCCGTGGTTGCGGAGGTCGTCTCGGCCAGTGCGTAGGCGCCGCCGGCAAACAACCCCATGAAAACAAAGTCCAAGGCGTGTTCGAACACGTGCGAAGCGAGCAGGTACCAAATCGACATCCGCTCGCCGGCAAAGGACGGCTTCTGCGCGATCGCAAGGATATCCGCGCTTCTCACGAATGCGAATTCGATCGCGACGATCGACGTTGCCAAGCCAATGAGGGCTAGGGATAGCCACTGGGGCCGCGCGATCCACGTGCTCGGCCCGGTGAGAACATACTGCACCAGTACCACACTGGCGAGCGCGACCGGTATGCCGGTGAGTGGGAAAGTCGCGACCTCGCGCATGCTGTGTGCGAGCCAACGCGGATTACGGAAGGCCGTCCAGCTTTGCCAGGTCGCTAGACTCATCACGACAAGGACGGCGGCGGCAGCGGCGATCAGGGCCATACCACCTGCGAACAGGCGCACATCGCCCGCGGCCGCCCGCCCGGTAGTCACAGTCTGTAGAGCGCCGCCGATGCCGATTGCTCCGAGCGCAATCGGGACGTTACTCAGTTGCAACTCGTTCCAGAGCCCTCCCCTGGACATCACACCATCGCGCTCGATGCGCTGCAGCAAGTAGTCAATCGTACGTTGCCATCCGGCGACGAGCAGCGAGCCGCCAAAGGACAGCACAACCAGCGCGATCGCGGCGCTCATCAGGATCGTCGCGGCTTGCCACGCGCGATGGGCAAGATGGACGTTCGAATGGTACTCCCGCCTGCACGGCGATTCCTCCGGCGGCGCACAAGGCAAATACCCCGGCCATCGGAACGTGAGAGACGAAGTGGTCGAAATAGAAGAGGCTGCCGACCAGCGTCAAGCGCCCATTCTCGTGGACCACGGTGTTGAACAACCAGAGTTTCTTGTGCCACCAGGCAAGGTAGCCGTAGCTGATCAACACATACGCCGACGGCACACCGAAAAGCACGCCAATCAGCCCCGCCGGATGAGCAAAAACGAATGCAGGCATTGGTTTCCTCAGTAAGACTGTCTGCCAAGTGGCCAGCCGATTCTGGCATCCTGACGGGTTGAAGTAGGCGGTTACCACCCACAACATTCCGGCAATAAATCCCGACCGGAAAGAAAAGGCAAACGGGTTCGGAGCGGAAACGCCGGGCTGAAACCTCGCGAGGCACCGCGGGTTAGGTGTATACGGGGAGCTTGAATCGAGGCTTCGAATTGGAAATTCTCGCTAAACCGAACCGCGACAGCGAGGCCACGCCACCCAGCGTTGGCTCCAGCCGCCGGCAGCGCTTGACTGAAGGACGCTATCCGCGCCGGGGCGCGGCGGCGGCCGCGATGCTCTTGCTGTTCCTTGTCTATAATCACTTCGGTTCTCAGTTGATTCACAACTCCGACAATGCCGAGAAGGTCTTGGCCGCTCAGGATATGCTGCGCGGAAATTGGAATCTCCACGGCTGGACGCTCGGTCCCGATAACTTCTGGACTCTCGACCTGACCGTTTTTGCCGTGGTGATGGCATTTCGCGGCGCCACACCAGCGATCATGCACGAAGTACCGGCCGCGATTCTGGTTTTCATGATCGCCTGTGCAGTATGGCTTACGCGCTTTGCCAGAGAGAAACCGGTGACGGTTCGCGGTGAGCTTTTGCCGCTCAGCCTGGTGGGTATCCTGGCATGCCCCGCTCTCAACAGTTTCACCTTCAACGCGCTGGCGTGCACTCACATACTGACCACGGCGGGATGTCTCATATGTGTGGGTCTGCTGCATTCGATCGCGACTGAAACCGTCGGAACCTGGCGTTCTGCCCGCATCCGGCTCTGCGCGGCGGCCTTGATCATGATGCTGCTGCGGTTCGCTGATCCTTTCGCCGACATCATGCTGACGCTGCCGCTTCTGGTGGTCGCGACGGTTGGCCTGGTCCGCAAGGGAATGTCGGTGGGCAACCTGGCAACATGGGGCGTAGTCATCGCCGCGGTCGCATTGACCTTCGCGCTACGCCTGCTCCTGAAATGGACCGGCGGCTTCACCACTGCACATGGTCTGCCGACGGCCTTCACCGACTATCGCGACTTGTTCAGTAATATCGCTCTGACTATTCATTCGTTGCTGATGATATGCGGAGCGGATTTCTTTGGCCGGGACATCGCCTCTTTGGTGACTGTGGCACTACTTGTCCGGTTCGGCGCGGTCGGATTCCTGGTCTGGTGTATCTATGGAGCATTGCTGCGCTTTGCGATCGGGCAGGATTCGGACTGGATCGCGACCGTGTTGTCGGTCGGCTGTGCTGTGGATTTTGGCGTTTGCGCGTTCAGCACGGCATTCAGCGGGTTCGGCATCGCGGTGTATCGCTACATGGCGCCGGTGGCCGTACTTGGCGCAGTGGTGGCCGGCCGCGCCCTTTCAGCTACGCCTTTGGCATACCGGCGCATGGCCGGCGCGGCCATCGCTCTCCTGCTGGCGGCTTCGGTCGGGTTGTTGGGGGCCTGGCGCGGAAGCGCTGTGCTGTGGGATTCCCCCGGCAACGAACTGCATGCGTCGCCATACCAGGAACTGGCAAAGGCGCTGGAAGCACGCGGGCTACGCCACGGGTATGGCACCTATTGGAATGCCGGGATTGTGACGGTCGAATCGCGCGGAAATGTCGTCGTAAGAGCGGTCCTGCCGGGACTGCCCGGAATGCCGCTCTGGCATTGGCTGGCGTCCGAAGCCTGGGATCAGGAACCAAGGACAAATCCTACCTTTCTGGTATGGGATGACGGCGATGCCAAAGACAACGACGTTGCCAAACTGGCGGCCAAGGCATGGGGTGCTCCGAGCAGTCTCTTCGAACTGCGTTCCGGCCCGTACAACTTTCATGTCGCGGTGTGGGGGAAGAGCTAGGTGGGATCGATGAGCTTCAGCCCCGCGAAATGATCGCGCACGAATCCGTGATCGTGGCAGCACTTAAGGCGTTGTAGCGATGGCCATCACACACCATGCACAAGAAAGGTGGCGGGGCGCCTGAAGAAATAGTCGGCCGTTTGGAGCGCGAAAGAGCCAGATTGGACCGGCCATCACGGCACTGTTCGGCGTCGCGGCTCAGCAACTGGCGAGACGAAAGCCGCGCGGCTTCATCACTCCGGAGGGCCGAAGGCGGCTGTCGCTCGCGATGAAACGGCGTTGGGCGCAGCGCTGAAAAAAGGGCTCGTCAAACTAGCATACTGAGAAACCGACCGGCGTTCCGATTGAACGATAATATGCCATCTCGCAGATCGGAAACATTTGCAGGCGGCATAGAGTTGGGGTAAGTGGTGAGCAGGATTCAAGACGGGAATTCCGGGCAGGTGCTGGGCGAACGAGTTCGCGCCTTCGGGAAACAATTCTACGACGGCGTGCTTAAAGTGGGGTCGTGTTCAGCGTCTTTTCAGGGCGGCTCATGAAACTCTCCCCTATCAGCGGGAAGCTGCGGCGCCCGTTCGAGATAAGAACATCATCGGAGTGCTCAGCCTTTCTTGCCATGTGGGATCGGCTCCCCGCGGAGTTTAAGACCTTTTCACGATCTTCGGTGTCGCGCCGCGCACGGGTTGGCCTAGAAGCATGAATAATCGATTGGCATTGGTTCTCTCGGCCCTCCTCGCTACCCCAGGTCTGACTTATGGGGCTAACGCAACTCCCAGGCGTCAGGACTTTGGTTCGCTCATTGTGCTCGATGTTTGCGGTTCCTACTACGAGATGGGGCGCCAGCAAGCCGAGCTGTTGGGTGAGGTCGGCAAGCGGCTCGTCGAATACCAAATCAGAGCCTATGACCGCGGCACCACCGGTCTCGGGCTCGGCTTTAGGGTGTTCGAGTTGTTCTCCTGGTTTAACGGACTGATCGGCCCCTACTACGAAAAGAGCGGCGCCTTCGACGAAACGCGCGGAATCATAGACGGACTTGGACTGTCGCGCCGCAACGCCGGCCGCTTCACGTTGGGCGCCTTCTTCAGTGGATCGACCGCGCTGCTGGCCACTCGCACTGCCACCGCCGATGGACAGGCCTTGATGGTCCGCAATGTGGACTTCGAGGATGGCTACGGCGCGCGTCCGCCCGTCCTGGTGCGATACCATCCGGATAACGGCGACCTCAAATGGATCTCGGTTGCATGGCCGCTCAGCACCGCTCCGGCGGTCGGCATGAACGAGGCCGGCCTCGCCTTTTCCTTCAATCTATGGGGACCGGATGATCTTGTAGCGATGTGGCTTCCCGAGTTTCCGTTTCGCCGCGTTCTGGAGAAAGCAACGACGGTCGAGGATGGCATTCGGATCTTCACCAGCGCCCGCGCGCTGGGATTGGCCGGCTTGTTCTCGATGGCGGATGCGAACGGGAACATCGCGATGGTCGAATGCACGGCCAAGGAGTGTGCAGTCTATCGGCCGGGCAGAGATTGGTTCTGTGTTACCAACCACGCGCTTACGGAAAAAATGAAGAAGCTGGACAAGGCGCCCACTGAAGACTCGTATCTTCGCCTTGCGGAGGCGGAAAGGGCGATGCAGCCCCTTATGGGGCATCTCACTCCGAACCTTGGAGCCGGCATCCTGCGCGATCGCTCCAGTCCTTATATCAACGGTTCGAATGTTGGAGCGTTGTTCGCTCTCGATTCCGCTATCGTTCACCCGGCCAGCCGCACCATATGGGTTTCGACCACGATGCAGCCGTTCGCTCCGTTTGGCGAGTATCTGCCGTTTACCTTCGGCGACTCTTCTAAGGCTCCGCCGATTCCCGCAGACGCTGGTCTCGGCTCGCCCGAGATGAAACACGAAGCGGACATTATTCGGGAACTGCGGGAAGCGGTCAGGCTGTTTCGGGCCGACGACATCCAAGGGTCCGGCGCCATCCTTGACCGCCTTGCGAACTCTCACGAACAGTTGATCGACCCATACAGGCTCGCGTGGGCGCGTGCGCGAGTTCGCTGGACGCTGGGGCAACTGGTGGAGGCTGACAATCTGCTCTGGCAAGCGGATCAGGAACGGGCTCCGTTCGAGGTTCGGGCATTCGCGCTGACCATGCGGGGGGTGATTGCCGATCGGTTAGGACTACGGCAGCAGGCGATGATGTTCTACGAGCGGGCCCGGAACTATCTCGCCGCCAACCCGCAGTATACGGTTCGGTCCGACTTGACCGATTCGATGCCGATCGGTTCGATGGTCGCGGAGGGCCTCCAAAGGCCGCTGACGCAGGGTCCAATACCTGCAACTCCCGACCTCCAGCATGTCCCTCACTAGCAGCGACCGTGCTGGATTGTGGCATTGATGGCGGGGGAGGGAGGCAATAGGGAATGAGGGGCAGGGGTGCCAGGGCCGGTTAGTAAGCAGGGTGGTGTTGAAGATCGATCGGCATCGTGACCACCTCAGTTGATTTACTTATTCTCAGCGCCACGAAGGAATTGACGCAGAGCGCTTATATACGCCTCTGTTTCCTCGAGATGCGGCAAATGCGCGCTACGCTCGAAGATGACCAACTTCGATCGTCCAACGAGGCTCGCGTATCAGGCATAGCTGCGTGTCGGACGGACGGTCAGAGCGTCCGGAGCCCAGCTGGTCGTAGAAGACTATCTGCCGCTCATCCGCCAAGGCGCTCAACGGCTCCAGATAGTCGTGCGCACCGCCCGGTCCCCCATGCACCACGATGAGCGGATAAGCGCGACCGCCGCCTAGCGTCCGATACCAAACTCGCCCGCCTGGGACCTCAAGGTAGCCGCTCATGACCATGGCTTCTCTCGACGATGCGGTCGCCAGGTACAGCCGCTCCATTAGCCCGGATCGATGAGCTTCAGCCCGGCGAAATGATCGCGAACGAAGCCGCGATCGCGCATTAACAACCTGTCGCAGTGCAGCATCGCATGCGCGCCTATCAGGAAGTCGGCGACCACGCGCTTGCCATGGGTCCGGTCCTTCCCGGCTTCGCGCCACAGCCTGCCTGCAAGCGTAGCGGCTTGCGGCGAGATCGGATCAAAACGGACCCCCATGTCGACCAGGCGCTCTGTGAAAGCGTTGTCGGAACCGTAGTGGGCACGCACTTCAGCCCAGACTACTTCGCACGCGACGACGGTGCCGGCATCGTATGCAGCGCGCAAAGCCGCACGCGACTTTTCTCCGAATCGCGGATCGCCCGAGACCACATCGAGCAGGACTGACGAATCGACCGCGGTTCTCATCGCCGCTTCGGCCTCGGTCCGCGCATCTCGTCGAGCAGTTCGTCAACCGGCCGCGAAAGTTTGAGCGTGCCATATGCCCGGTCGACCGGATGTACCGCCTGGCCGCCTTTGCGCATCAGAACTGTGCCGTTGCGCAGCTCGAAGACCACCACTGTTCCGGGCAGCAATCCCAGCCGGTCCCGAATCTCGGCCGGGACGGTAATCTGGCCTTTGGAGGAAATCGTGCTTTTCATATCGGGTAAAGAATATCCTGCTTTACTTTTGCTTCCAAGAATTGCGGCGGGGGCGACGCGGTTGGCCCGCATTGGTTGCTGGGCTATAAAGGCGCCGTGCGCGTGATTCTGATAGCCGCCAAGGAATTGGCGCTCGCCAAGACGAGGCTTGCTCCCGCGATGCCGCCCCCGGAACGTCTGGCGCTGGCCGAGGCGATGTTCCGTGACGTGCTGGGCGCTGCGATGGGTGTCGAAGCCGCGGATCATGTCGCAGTGGTGACTTCCGATCGGCGCTTGCTCGACCTCGCGCGAGTTGCGGGCGCGCTCGCGATCGATGAGGAGTTTCCGCGCGGTCTCAATGCCGCGCTGCGTATCGCCACCTCCGCGCTGGTCGCGGAAGGCGCGACCGAAGTTGCAACCGTGCTTTCGGATATCCCGCTCGTGACCGGCGAAGACATCGCCGCGGCCTTTGCGCAACTCCCGGGCTGTCCGGGTGTGGTGCTGGTGCCCTCGCACGATCGGACCGGCACCAATATCATTGTCAGGACGCCGCCTGATATCGTGCCCACGCGCTTCGGACGCCTGAGCCTCGCCAGGCATCTCCACGATTGCAGCCGGCGCAACGTGGCGTGCAGCGTGGTGCGGATGGCGCGAGCGGCGATCGATCTTGATGTGTTTGGCGATTTGATCGAATTCATGCGCGTGCCGAGCGCGACTCATACCTTTAACCAGCTCGCGCGTATCGGTATCGCGCAGGGTTGACGGCAGCGTGCGATGGAACAGGCGGAGTGGAAAGTGGTTGAAGAGATCGAAAGCCTCGGCACGGCCATTATTGCGATGGTCGAGTCGCTCGGCGCCGTCGTCACGTTTCTGGGGGTGGCGATATTCTACATTTTTGCGCCGCCTTACAAGTTTGGCCTCGCGATCCGCCAGATCAAGGAAATCGGCTTCGATTCTATAGTTTTGATCGTGCTGATCGCCGCATCAATCGGCGCGGTGCTCGGGCTCCAGGGAGCGAATACGCTGACCCGCTTCGGCGCCGGGGGCTCTCTGGGCTCAGTGGTCGCGCTGGTCCTGGTGCGCGAACTCGGGCCGGTGCTGGCGGCGCTGATGATCACGGCCAGAGCGGGCTCCGCAATGGCGGCGGAACTCGGCTCGATGCAGGCGACGGAGCAGATCGACGCGCTTACGGTGATGGCGATAAATCCGGTGCAGTATCTGGTCTCGCCCAGGATTGTGGCCGGGCTGGTTAGCTTTCCGCTCCTTACCTTCATCTTCGACGTGGTCGGAATCATGGGGGGATACGTCGTTGGAGTGGGCCTGATGGGCGTGCCGAGCTCGAACTATTTTAACGGCATCGCCTACAATCTGGTTTGGCACGACATCTCGACCGGGATCTGGAAAGCGCTGGTTTTCGGACTCGTGGTGACGTGGATATGCTGCTACAAAGGGTATAATGCAGAGCGGATGGCGACCGGGATCAGCCGCGCAACCACCGAAGCGGTAGTGGCCTCCAGCGTTTCGATTCTCGTGTGGGACTATTTCCTGACCTCGATTCTTCTGTAAGCTTCCTATGACGAAGAAGCTGGCGTCATGAGTCTGACCGGGACCGACAGTTCAGGACCCAACGCGATCGAGGTCCGTCACCTCCACAAGCGCTTCGGGCGGCAGCGCGTGCTGAACGGCGTCAACCTGGACTGTCCGCACAACGCGATCACGACGATCGTGGGGCCGAGCGGATGCGGCAAGACGGTCACGCTCAGACACTTGAACCTTCTGTTGCATCCGGATTCCGGCCGGATCGTTATCGACGGTGTTGACGTGAGCAGGCTGCGCGGCCGCGTGCTGGACCCGGTGCGCGAGAAGTTCGGAATGCTCTTTCAGGGCAACGCCTTGTTCGATTCGATGACCGTGTTCGAAAACGTAGCCTTTCCGCTGATCGAGAAGACCCGGCTGAGTGAGGCAGAGATCGCAGAGGCGGTTCGCGCGACACTGGCCGAGGTGAGTCTGGAAGGGATGGAGAACAAGTTCCCCTCGGAGATGAGTGGCGGGATGCAGAAGCGGGCCGCGCTGGCGCGCGCCCTGATTCGGAGGCCAAAAATTCTGATGCTCGACGAGCCGACCACGGGTCTGGACCCGGCCCGCACCGGTTCGATTCACGCGCTGGTCCGGCGCACGCAGCAGAAGTTCGGCATGGCGGCGGTGCTTGTCAGCCATGACGTGCCGAAGGTATTCGAAATCTCCGATCGCCTGGCCTTCATGCACGAAGGAAAGATCAGGCTCTACGGGACGGTCGAACAGGTGACAGGCGCGAACGACGAGGTCTTCGAACGCTTTCTCGCGGGCAGGACCGGCGATGAAGCCGAAGACGCCCTGGCACAGGGAGCCTGAGATGTACGCAAGCCGATCAACCGAATTCATCGTAGGCATCTTCGCGCTGATTGGGATCGCCGCGCTCGCCTTCTTGTCGCTGCGGCTGGGCAGGATCGAGCTGCTGCCGGAGCCCGGTTACACGATCTACGCGAATTTCGACAACATCTCGGGACTCAGAAAGGGCGACCGCGTTGAGATCGCCGGGGTCCAGATTGGGAAGGTGGTCGCCATCTCGCTCAATCAGGACCGCGCCCGGATCGCGATGCGGCTGAACAACGACGTGAAAGTCGACGACCAGGCGATCGCGGCGATCAAGACCAGCGGCATCATCGGCGACAAATATGTGTCTATCGCGCCGGGGCCGGGCGATCATGATGTGACGGATGGCGGCACGCTCAGGCAGACCCAGTCCGCCTTCGTGCTCGAGGACGCAATCGGGCAACTGATCAGCAGTACAGAAAACAGCAGCGGCAAGGACTCGGCTGCCAAAGACAATAAGTAGCAAGCTCCAATCGACGCAGGTCCATGAATATGATCGGTACCGAATCGTCTCACCGGTCCGGGCGCAGGAGGGTTGTCGCAAGACATCTTTTGCCCGGGCGTTTTCGCCTCATGGCGGGAGCCGGGTTGGTTGCAGCCGCGCTCGCGATACCTTTGCGCTCGGCGGCAGCGCCGCCTGACCCGATGGCAGTGTGCAAGGGGACCGTCGACAAGTTTGTGGCGATCCTTGAAGATCCTGCCCTCAAGTCCAACACCGCCGAGCGCCGGCAGCGGCTCAAGGATGTAGCTGCTGAGCGTTTCGACTTCACCCAGATGGGGCGTTCGGCGCTCGGCGTCCACTGGAGAGATCTTTCGGATCAGCAGCGCAAGGACTTCGTCGATCTGTTCACGCGCTTCGTCGAAGCTGCCTACATCGGCCGGTTGGAGAGCTACAGCGGCCAGCGGATCGATTTCGTCAAGGCGGCCAACGACGGTCCCGACTACTCCCAGGTTACCTCCAACATCATCCAGCAAAATGCCGATCCGATCGTCCTGAGCTATCGGCTCAACCTGGAAAATGACGACTGGAAAGTCTACGATGTCACGGTCGATAACATCAGCGTTGTTGCCAACTACCGCAACCAGTTCAACCGGGTGATCAACAACCAGGGCTTCGACGCTCTGATGAACGATATGCGCGCCAAGCAGCAAGGGCTTGACGAGCGTATCGCCAAATAACGCATCAGCGGCGCGCCTGGCTTCGGGGAGGTCGCGACTGAGATCCACCGCCGCGTTACGCTCACGGAATCCCGCTTGATAGATTGGGACAGAGAGGAGAAGCCGGTGCAAAATTCTCTGGTAGCTTTCCTTTTCGCCCTGAGTCTCATGGCGGCGCCGGCCCTGCATGCGGAGAGCGCGCCGGTCGCGGAAGCGAGTCCCGATGAGGGCGCGGCCTTGACCGATCCGCTGGCGCCGTTCAACACCAGGATGTTCTGGTTCAACCAGAAACTCGACGATTATTTCCTGCATCCGGTTGCTTCGGGTTACGCGAAAGTGGTTCCCGAAACCGCGCGCAGAAGCGTGGGCCACTTCTTCGACAACGTGGGAGTGATTCCGCGTTTTGCCAACAACCTGTTCCAGTTCAGGCTGGTGCAGGCCGGCACCGAGGTCGCGCGCTTCGGGATCAACAGCACGATCGGCCTGGCGGGACTGTTCGATCCCGCCGACAAGTGGTTCGGCCTCCGGGAGAATCCCGACGACTTCGGTTTGACGCTGGGCCGTTACAGCGTGCCCACCGGGCCCTATCTCATGCTGCCGTTCTTCGGCCCTTCCACGATCCGCGACGCGGTCGGCCGCGTCGCCGACGGCGCGATGAATCCGATGAGCTACCTGCTGCCGTGGTACATCACAACTTCGGCTTCAGGGGGCGAAGCGATCGCTGACGCGGTGAACTACCGGTCCCTGAACATGGATCTGTTCGAGGATGTCGATCGCTTCTCGATCGATATCTACGGTGCCGTACAAGACGGCTATATGGAGCGCCGCGCCGCCGCGCAAAAGGCGATCGACCGCGACTCGGTGCTGCCGAGGTCGCAGGGGCCTTCGTACATAACGCAGTAGAGCGCGAGGCGCTTTGCGCGGCGAGCCCCCGGGATGCCGGCGGCGCCTACCTCACATGCTCCCAGGCGTGGTAGGAGCTTCTGACCAGCGGGCCCGACTCGACGTGGCGAAAGCCCATCGCGAGCGCCTGCGCCCTCAGCTCCGCGAACTCCGCCGGCCTGACGTAGCGCTGGACCGGAAGATGGTCCCGCGACGGGCGCAGATACTGCCCCAGCGTCAAAATGTCGCATTTTACGTCGCGAAGATCGCTCATCACGGCCGTCAGCTCGCCAACCTCCTCGCCCAAACCGAGCATGATTCCGGTCTTGGTGAGCAGGCCGCGTGAAATCCCTCTCCGCCTGGCGTGAGCGAGCACTTCCAGCGAGCGCGCGTAGTCGCCGCCCGGCCGCGCCCTTTTATAGAGCCGCGGCACCGTCTCGATATTGTGGTTGAAGACGTTGACCGGCGAGTCGACCACCGTCTCGACGCTGGAGCGCGAGCCCCTGAAATCCGGCACCAGCACCTCGACGCGCGCGGCCGGGGCGAGCGCCTTGATCGCGCGCGCGGTCGCCGCGAAGTGGCCCGCCCCGCCGTCACTGAGGTCGTCGCGGTCCACTGAAGTGACGACCACGTGCTGAAGGCCGAGTGCCTTCACCGCCTCGGCCACCCGCGCGGGCTCATCGTGATCCAGCGGCTGCACCTTGCCGTGCGCCACCGCGCAGTATGGGCAATTGCGCGTGCATACGTCGCCCATCAGCATCATGGTGGCCGTGCGATGAGAAAAACACTCGCCGATATTCGGGCAGCAGGCTTCCTGGCAAACCGTGTGCAGCTTGAGTTCCGCCAGGATCGCCCTGGTCCGGAAATATTCCGCCGAAACCGGCGCGCGCACCTTGATCCAGTCCGGATGCTTCCGCTCGGGCATGATCACACCTGACTGCGAGCTTCGGAAACCAAAATGTCGGAGATCGCGCTGTCGGAAATCGCGCTATCGGAGAGCAAGCCGGCGGGAGCAATCGACGCCGCAAGCGCCGTTGGACTAGCGCGCTCGACCAGCGCGTAACCGAAGACCTGGGCGAAGACCTGCTCGGTAACTTCGGCGAAGCCGGCAAGCGAAACTTCCCGATGGCCCAGTGCAGCGATCGAAGTCATCACGCATCCCGGGATTCCGCACGGCACGATCGCATCGAAGAAGGTCAAGTCGGGACAAACGTTGAGCGCGAAACCGTGCAGCGTTACCCATCGCCGGATGCCGACCCCGATCGAGCCGATCTTGCGCGTATCGGCCCACACCCCGGTCAGGCCCGGCCGCCGTGTGGCGACGATTCCGATTTGCGCCAGACAATCGATCATTACGTCTTCGAGCGCCCGCAGGTAGCGATGAACGTCGCGAGCAGCGCCTTCGAGCTTTAGAATCGGATAGCCGACCAGTTGGCCGGGGCCGTGATAGGTGACCTGGCCGCCGCGCGAAACTCGGCAGACCGGAACGTCGTCGCGCCGCGCGATGAGGTAGCGCTCGTCGGCGCCGCGTCCCAGCGTGTAGACGTGCGGATGTTCGAGGAGCAGGAGCGTGTCGCCGATTTGATCGAGCTGGCGCGCGCCGACTATCGCCTCCTGAAGCGCGAGCGCGCCGGCATAGCCAATTGTGCCAAGGCGGGCGACGCGCAACGTCTTTGTGCGTTCCGCGATCATGCCGGCCAGTCTTTTCCCACGAAAGCGAGAGGCATCGAGCGACCCTCAGATAACGATCGCTTCATCCTGCGCGGCGAGCGCCGCCTCCATTATCGCTTCGGACAGCGTCGGATGGGGATGCGGGGTCTTGCCGAACTCCGCCGTGGTTGCCTCCAGCGTTCTGCCGAGCACGACTTCCGAAATCAGGTCGGTCGCGCGATGGCCGATTATCTGGCAGCCGAGCACCTCGCCGTACTGCTTGCCCGCGACGATCTTGACGAATCCCTCGACGTGATTGGTCGCGACCGCCTTGCCGATCGCGCGAAACGGAAGCTTGCCGACCTTGACCTCGATTCCCTTGGCGCGCGCCTCGGCCTCGCTCAACCCAACGGTTGCGACTTCGGGCTCGCAGTAGATACAGGCCGCGATCGAGAGCAGGTCGAACCCCGGCTGGCGCACTCCCGCCATGATCTCGACCGCCGCGATTCCCTCGGCCGAGGCCTTGTGCGCGAGCAGGGGAGGGCGCACCACGTCGCCGATTGCGTATACGCCCGGGCAAGTCGTCTGAAACGAGTCGTCGATCCTGATGAATCCGCGTTCAACCTCGACGCCGATTTGCTCGAGTCCCATTCCGGGGCTTAGCGGGCGGCGCCCGACGGCGACCAGCACAGCTTCCGCCTCAATCGTCGTGGCGGCGCCGCCCGCCTCGACCGTCACTGCCCATCGGCCGTTGCGGCGCGCGATCGATTTGTAGGCGTGACCGAGCATCACGGTCGTACCACGCTTGACGAATGCGCGCCGCAGCTCCTCCGCGATCTCCGCGTCGAAGCCCGGCAGCATCTGTTTTTCCATCTCGATGATTGTCACGGCCGAGCCGAAGGCGCGGTAAAAGTAGCCGAACTCGAGTCCGACCGCGCCGGCGCCGATCACTATCACGCTTTCCGGGAGCCGGTCGTAGACCAGCGCCTCGCGGCTGGTGAGCAATCCGTCGCCGGGCGTCATGCCGGGAAAGAGCCGCTCGCCCGAGCCGGTCGCGACTAGGATGCGCTCGGCTTCGATTTGCGCCGCCGCGGGCGCCTGCTTCCCTTCGGCTTGGCCCAGCGCGATCGCGTGCGGACTGCTGACCGTTGCGATCGCCTCGAAGTAGTTGACCTTGTTCTTCCGGAACAGGTAGAGCACGCCGCGCGCGAGCTTGTCGGCGGCTTCGCGCGAGCGCGCGATCACGCGCTTGAAGTCCACGCGCACTTCGCCGACCTCGATGCCGTGCTCTTTGGCGGCGCCGCGAATCGACTCCATCGTCTCGGCCGAGTCGAGCAGCGCCTTCGACGGGATACATCCCCAGTTCAGGCACACGCCGCCCGGCCGATCGCGCTCGACGACCGCGACCTTCATCTTGAGCTGGCTGGCGCGGATCGCCGCGACGTAGCCGCCGGGCCCCGAGCCGATGATTGCAAGATCGTACTTGACCCCGGCCACTTCAGATTTGCACCAGCAGGGTTGCCGGATTCTCCAGAAAGCGCTTGAGTTCCTGCAGGAATCGCCCGGCCACGACGCCGTCGACGATGCGATGGTCGCACGACAGCGTGACCATCATAATCTTGCCCACCGCCAGCTTGCTGTCGCGCACCACCGGCCGATCCTTGATTGCGCTGACCGCGAGAATCGCCGCCTGCGGCGGATTGATCACGGCGGCGAAATGCTCGATCCCGAGCATCCCCATGTTCGAGATGGTGAAGGTCGCGCCCGAAAGCTCGTCCGCCGTGTATCCGCCGCGCGCCGCCTTGCCGACCAGGCGATGGCTGGCGCGCGCGATCTCGGGCAGCGAGAGCCGCTCGCAATCTCTAATCACCGGCACGATCAAGCCGTCCTCGACCGCGACCGCCACGCCGATATTGATTTGCGGGCGAATCGTGATGCCGTCGTTCTCGTAGCTCGAGTTCATGCGCGGATAGCGGCCGAGCGCAAGGGCGGTTCCCTTCACAATGATGTCGTTGTAGGTGATGTCCTGATCGAAGAGCTCCGACTGCTCGAGCGAGCCCTTGAGCTTGACCGCCTCTTCCATATCGATCTCGACCGTGACGTAGAAGTGCGGGATCTCGCGCTTGGACGCCGCCATCCGGTTCGCGATTGTCTTGCGCATCCGGGAGAGTTCCTCGTGCGAGCCGGGCGCGCCCTTGTCGGGAGAGACCAGCCGCCGCACGCGGAACATCTGCTGCTCACGAAGGTAGTTGTCGAGGTCGCGCTTGGTGATTCGTCCGTCGGGCCCGGTGCCGCGGATTTGCCCGAGATCGATTCCGGCTTCCTCGGCCGCGCGGCGCGCCAGCGGCGAGGCCTTGAGCCTCGGCTCGTCGGCGCGCGGCGGCGGCACGGCTTGCGGTTTCACGGAAGCCGGCCGCGGCGGCCGCGCAATCGCGGTCGGCCCGGCGGCGAGATTGGCGCTCATCGCGGGATGGAACTCCGGACCTTCCTCAACCGGCGCTTCCTCCGATTCGCCTTGCGAGTCCGCTTCGGCTTCGCCGCGCGAACCGTCACCCCCGTGCCGCGTTTCACCGGCGGGCTCGTGCGACGCTTGCGGCGCCGCCGCTGCTTCGCTCTCGCCCCTCATCACGGCGATCACCGCTCCGACCGGCGCGCTCTCGCCTTCCTTGAGCTTGATCTCGCCGAGCACGCCATCCCCGTACGCTTCGAGCACCATATCGGCTTTGTCGGTCTCGACTTCCGCCAGCGCCTCGCCGCGGTGAATCGCGTCGCCCGGACGCTTGAGCCATCGGATGATCTTGCCCTCCTCCATGGTGTCGGAGAGCTTGGGCATTGTAATCTCGTTGTTCGCCATCTCGTTTGCTCGGGTCGCCCTCCCTTCAATATCTTGCACGGATGGAGTGACGAGTCACAAGACGCGCAAGTCACGCGCGAACCACAAGTCACAAATGTCGCGCCGGCGAAGACGCCGGCGCAAGGAGACAACGGTCATATGGAAATTCCGGAACGCGATTGGCTCACGGTGGGCTTCATCTTCATGGCGCTCGGGTTTATCGGAACGATGCCGCCGATCGGCGGTTCGTGGCTGGGGATACTTGCGCGCTGGGCGCTGAACCTGACGATCGCTGCGCATATCGGCGAGGCGTTCTACAGCACGACCCTGACGCAACGCGCCGGGCTCGATCGCAATTCGTGGTTCTGGCGCACGCTGTTCCTGGGGTACTTTTCGATTCGGAAGCTGCAGTCGATTTCCCCGAGCTCCGGCGCGCCGCCGTCGAACCAGCCTGCGGCCTAGAGGTACGAATACGCCCGCGCGAATGCCTCGTGCCCGCCGGATTCGAGCACGTCGCCGTGGGTGACGATCAGGCGATCGAAGTCCCACTTCAGAATCCGCGCGACGGATTCTCGCGCGGCCCGATGGTCGCGGATCATCATCCGGATCAAGCGATGCGGGCCGAAGTGGCCCTTGGCGCCGACCAGCCCGTAGAAGATCGGTGCGCCGCGGAAATCAGCCGGCACGTTGAAGACCAGGTCCGTGAAGATTACCGAGCGGCTCGGCGGATGAAAAAACACGACTTCATTCATCCACGGCGCGCCCTTGAAGAGATGCTGCTCGATTTCGCCCCTCCAGTCGGGATGCGCTTCGTCGCCGAGTACTGAGTCGAGCCTGAGATCCGGCCGTGCGCCGAGCAGGGCGCGGAAGTCAAGAATGTCGCCGGTGAGGCCCGGCGGCCCGTGCAGCTTCGCTTCGGGCCATGCCTTGACGTAGTCGCCAACGAACAGGTGATGCGCCCTGGATGGCGCGACGATCGCCCGGACGGCTCCGAGCGCCCCCAGCGCGCGTTTGGTCTCCTCATCGAGACGGGTAGGCGAATGGAGAAAGAGCCCGCCGTCGCTCAGCCGTATAACGGTCATTCGGGTCCCGATCCTGCCGGCCCCGCCGTTGAAATCCGTGTCGTCGAAGATCCAGAGATTGGCGGCGAGATTCCTTGGCTCTGACAAAACCAATTTCCTTCAGCCGGCGTTCCAGGAAGTATCCGCGCAGATCGAAGTCTATCGCATTCTAGCCCGCGACACTCGACAGCCAGCGGTCGAGCGAAAAGGCTCCCGCGCCTCTCATCATCACGAGCACGGCCATCGCGATCGCGAGCAGATGATACTCGACACCTTCGCCCTTCTGCTTGCCAAACCAGTTCATGAAGAAACCGAACTGGTAATGCACGGTGGCGATCGCCACCACCATGCTGGCCGCAATACCGAGCGCGGCGACGCGCGCGAGCAATCCCACAATCAGCCCCAGGCCGCCGAAGAACTCCGTGCAGATGGCCAGCAACGCGAGCGGCGCCGGAATGTGCATCACCTTCGTGAAGAAGCCCATGGTGGCGCTGAAGCCGTCGCCGCCGAACCAGCCGAGCATTTTCTGCGACCCGTGCGCGAGAAAAACCGCTCCCAAAACGATGCGCACGATCGCGATTGCGCTATCGTTATCAGTCCCGATCAGTCCTGAAAGCATATATTTTCTCCCCTACCTCAATTCTCTGAAGATGTCTGAGCCCCCTCCCGGCTTGCGGGGAGCGCCTACAGACCAGGCGCGTTGTGCGGGAAATTCCAAC
Source organism: uncultured delta proteobacterium (assembly GCA_963749215.1). GTDB lineage: Bacteria > Desulfobacterota > Binatia > Binatales > Binataceae > CAVVMA01. The sequence goes on from CAVVMA010000017.1 coordinate 207,122, forward strand.
TCGGGCCGCTAGGACAACTGCTCGGCGGCCTTGACGATTTCGGCGACACTGGGCAGCGCAGCTTTTTCCAGATGCTTGTTGTACGGCATCGGGACGTCGCGCGTGGCGACACGCACGACCGGCGCGTCGAGATCGTCGAACGCTGCCTCGTAGATCTGCGCCGCAATTTCTGCCCCCGCGCCGCCGGTACGCCATCCTTCGTACACGACGATCGCTTTGCCGGTCTTTTTCACCGACTCGGCCACGGTCTTGAGATCGAGCGGATTGAGCGTGCGAAGATCGATCACCTCCGCATCGATCGCCTCGTTCTCGAGCGCCGTCGCCGCGTCGAGCGCGTCATACACGCACTTCGAGTATGAAACGATCGTCACGTCCTTGCCTTCGCGCAGCACGTTCGCGACCCCGAACGGAACCAGGTGCTCGCCCTCGGGCACTTCACCCTTAACCCCGTAGAGCGACTCGTGCTCGAGGAAAATCACGGGGTCTTCATTCCGAATCGCCGTCTTGAGGAGACCCTTGGCGTCGGCGGGAGTCGCCGGTATGACGACGCGCAGCCCGGGCGAATGGAGAAAGTAGGCCTCCAGACTCTGGCTGTGCTGTGCGCCGAGCTGATGGCCGCCGCCCTGCGGAGCGCGGATTACGATCGGCACCTTGGCCTGGCCGCCGAACATGTAGTGGATCTTGGCCGCGTGATTGACGATTTGATCCATCGCGAGCAGGCCGAAATTGATCGTCATCAGCTCGACGACCGGCTTGAGCCCGCCCATCGCGGCGCCGATTCCCGCGCCCGTGATCGTCAACTCCGAGATCGGCGTGTCGCGCACGCGCTTCTCGCCGTAGACGGCCAGCAGTCCGTCGGTCACTTTGAAGGCGCCACCGAAATAGCCGACCTCCTCGCCCATGATGAAGACCCGCTCGTCGCGATCGAATTCCTCGCGCAATGCCTGGTTGAGCGCTTCGCGATATTGGATCTGGGGCATGACGACCAGTCGGCGGCCTCGCTGTTTTACACCTCTCCCTGACCAGGGAGAGGTCGGCGAGCGCGTGCGCTCGCCGGGTGAGGGTATGCCCGGAGAGGCGTAAGAAGGCGCGTCGCGGCGAAGTCACTCGTCCACATACACATCCTTCATCAGCGTATCGAGCGATGGTTCCGGGCTTTCGTCGGCGAATTTGACCGCATCATCGATCGTCGTAGCGATCTCCTTCTCGATCTCCTCGAGGCGCTGCTCGGCCACGCGATGTTCGGTTAGTATCTTCGCGCGAAACCGCTTGATCGGGTCGCGTTCCTGCCAGATCCGTTCCTCGCGCTTGGAGCGATACTCCCCCGGGTCGGACATCGAATGGCCGCGAAATCGGTAGGTGACCGCCTCGATCAGCGAGGGTCCGTCGCCTTCGCGGGCGCGCGCCACCGCCTCGGTGACCGCGGTGTAGACTTCGAGCACGTCCATTCCGTCGACGCGCACGCCGGGCATCTTGTAGGGCTCGGCGAAACGGTACAGCTCCTCCTGGCAGATAGCGTTCTGGACCATCGTGCCCATCCCGTAGAAGTTGTTCTCGCAGATGAAGATCACGGGCAGCTTCCACAGCGAGGCCATGTTGAGGCTTTCGTGAAAGGCGCCCTGCGGTAGCGCGCCGTCGCCAAAAAAGCAGCAGACCACTTCGGGCTCTTCCTTGTAGGCGATCGACAGCCCCAGCCCGGTCGCGAGCGGCAATCCGCCGCCGACGATCGCATAGCCGCCCATGAAGCGCAGATTCGGATCGAACAGATGCATCGAGCCGCCGTGGCCGTGCGAAATCCCGGTGGCCTTGCCGAACAGCTCCGCCATCACCGAGCGCGCCGGCGCGCCCTTGGCCAGGCAGTGGCCGTGCTCGCGATAGGTGGAGACTACGTAGTCCTTGCCGGAGAGCGAGTAGATCGCGCCGACCGCGACCGCCTCCTCGCCGGCGTACAGATGGCAGAAGCCGGTGATCTTGCCGCGGCTATACATCTCCGCGACTTTTTCTTCAAAATGGCGGATCAGCACCATCCGCCGGTAAAGCTCGGCGAGTTCGGTCTCGCTCAGGGTCAGAAGGGCCCGCTCCGCAGTATGCCTGTCACGTTCCAGCGCCATCCCTCACCTTCCCCGAAGATCCAGGCCCCAATTGCGAAGCCAGCCCCGCGAAGCCGGCCCAATGACGCGAAGCGCGCACCAGGATTGGCTCATGATGATTCGATCATAAGCGAAGCCCCGCAACCGGTAAATCGTGCGTGCCCGAATCGTCGCGACGGTTGCTACACGGCGAGCTTGAGCTGCGCCGCGAGGATGACCGGCGCGAAGGATCGGCGATGGATCGGCGAAGGGCCGAGCCGTTCCAGCGCCGCCAGATGCCCGGCGGTGCAGTAGCCCTTGTGCGCCTCGAAGCCGTACTCGGGGAAGCGCTCGTGATAATGGACCATCATCCGGTCGCGCACGACCTTGGCGACGATCGACGCCGCAGCGATGCAGAAGCTTTTGCGATCGCCGCCGACGATCGCGGTTTGCGGAAGCGCAAGCTCGGGGTTGCGCCGGCCGTCGACCAGCACGTGCTGCGGCGCGGGCGCGAGCGTCATCACCGCGCGCACGCATGCCGTCACGCCGGCGCGATAGATGTTGAGCCGATCGATCTCCCCGAACGTCGGCCATCCCCAGGCCGACCGCGAGCGCGTGCTCCAGAATGATCGGGTAGAGCGCCTCGCGCCGCTCCGGCGAGAGCTGCTTGGAATCGTGAACGCCCTTGATAAAGGTCTCCGGCGCGAAGACCACCGCCGCCGCGACCACCGGACCAGCCAGCGGGCCCACGCCAACTTCGTCGACGCCGGCCACCGCCTCGATTCCCGCCTTCCAGAGCCTGCGTTCGTAACGCATGTCGGGATGTCGGGACATTCCACCGCTCCTCCTTCCGCTCTGGAACGATTATGCGAGCGCTTGCGCGCGACGTCAAAGGCGATCGGCCGTTCCCAGATGGACTCGTGCACAAGCGCGGACCTGAAGGCGCATCGCGACTACGCCAGCCGTTTGAGGCGGGCGCGGCGGAGCGTTTCGGCGACGTCGTCGGGATGCACTACGTCTTCCAGCCTGATCAGAAAATCGGCGCTCGCCGCCGAGGCCACCATCACGTTGCCGAGACCCAGCATGCGCTGCCCGAGCCGGCGACTCACCTCAACCGATCGGATGTCCGCCAATTCGACCTCTCGCCTGCGCCTGAGCAGGACGCCGCGATACTCGATCAGCCGTTCCGACGTGATACTCCAGCTCGTGCCGCGGCGGATGAGAACCGTGGCTACCGCCAGCAAAAAACTCAAGGCCAGCGGCACCGCCGCCAGCCGCGCTTGCGATTTCGTCATCAGCGCGACACTCGCGGCCAGCAGCAGCGCGGCGAAAAAGAAGTTGGCGCGGAAACGCCACCATGAAGGGAAGATCCTGACCAGCGAGTATTCGCGGCGGTCGGCCGGCTTCGGCGTGTAGAGCCGCGTGCCGCAGCGCGAGCAAAAGGCCGAGTCGCCGTCGGCATTGAAGCCGCATTGAGGACATCTCATCGGCAGAATTATGGAAACCCCCGCTGCCCCGCGTCAATCAGTCGCCGACGCGCCCTTTCTGTCACCCTCGCGCGTGGCTGCCGCGCGAAGGGTCCCGGATCCGGGATTCCTCGCGCGCGCCGGACACGCGCACGGGAATGACAGCCGCCCGCCCGCCGCCGCAGTGGCTGCGCGCGCCGCTTCGTGCTAGTCAGCGCACATGAAGTTCGGACTATTCGGAATAAATTTTGGCGCCTGTGCCGCGCCCGCTACGGCCGCGAAGGTAGCGCGCGAGGCCGAGTCGGTCGGCTTCGAGAGTCTGTGGACGGGCGAGCATGTCGTCCTGCCCGATCCGCAAGTTCCGCCCTCGCCGGCGGCGCCGCTGACCCCGATGCTCGATCCGGCGGTCACGCTCGCCTTCGTCGCGGCGCACACCAAGTCGATCCGGCTCGGCACCGGGTATCATCATCCTGCCGCAGCGCAATCCGGTCGTGCTGGCCAAGGAGTTGGCGTCGCTCGACGTGCTGTCGGGCGGGCGGCTGATCTTCGGGATCGGCATCGGCTATCTGAAGCCCGAGTTCGAGGCGATTGGCGCGCCCTTCGATCACAAGGGTTCGCGCACCGAGGAATTTCTCGCCGCGATGCTGGCGCTGTGGACGATGGAGAAGCCGGCCTACCACGGACGCTTCGTTTCGTTCGGCGGCGTCAACGCGATGCCGCGTCCGGCGCAGAAGCCGCATCCTGAAATCGTCTTCGGCGGCCGCACGCCCGATGCGTTCAGCCGGGCCGCCCGGCTGGCGAAGGGATGGTACGGGTTCGCGCTCGACGCGGACGCGACCGCGAAATGTGTCGAGGGTCTTCGCGATGCGTGCGCCAAAGCTGGCCGCCGATTCGAGGAGCTCGAAATCAGCGTGACGCCGCGCGGACCGGTCGATCGCGATGCGGCCCGGCGCTTCGCCGATCTCGGCGTGCATCGGCTGATTCTCCTGCCGCGTCCCGGCGACGAAGCGGCGCTGATCGGATTCGTCGGGGGAATCGGGCGCGACCTGATCGGCAAAGTGTGATCGCTCGCGAGCGGCGAGACCTCACTTGCCGTGGCAGCGTTTGAATTTCTTGCCCGAGCCGCAGGGGCACGGGTCGTTGCGGCCGACTTTCTCGCTGGTGCGCTTGACGGGCGCGGCGGCTGAGCCTTCGGTCTGACCGCCGTGGCTCATCTGTACCTGCTGCTGGCGCTGCTGCGCTTCCATCTGCTGCACGTCCTGCTGGCGAGTGACCTGCACCGAGAAGACTTTCTCGACCACGTCCTGCTGCATCGTGGCCATCAGGGCCCCGAACATCGTGAACCCTTCTTTCTGATACTCCGTGAGCGGGTTCACCTGCGCATAGCCGCGAAGGCCGATGCCCTCCTTGAGATGGTCCATCGCGAGCAGATGATCCTTCCACAGGGAGTCGAGGGTCTGGAGCGAAACGATTTTCTCGATTTGGCGCATCACCGGCCCGGTGAATTCCGCTTCGCGCTCGTCGTAGAGCTTGCGCACGCGCTGCAGCGCGATCGCGGTGAAGCCGGCGGGATCGTCGGGCGCCGATCCGTTCTGGTTGAAGTCAAAGCGATACTTGAACTGCTTGTAGAAGGCGTCTTCGATCGCCTTCCAGTCCCACTGTGCAGGATCGACCTCGGGGTCGCAGTGCGCGTCGACGATACCCTCGATCACTTCTTCGCTCATTTCGAGGATGTCGTCCCGCAGCGGCGTGTCGCCGAGCAGCTCGCGGCGGCGATGGTACACGACCTCGCGCTGCTTGTTCATCACGTCGTCGTATTCGAGCAGATGCTTGCGGATATCGAAGTTGTGGGCCTCGACCTTCTTCTGCGCGTTCTCGATCGCGCGGCTGATCCATCGATGCTCGATGGGCACGTTGTCTTCCATCCCGATGCGGCCCATCAGGTTCTTGAGGCGGTCGGCGCCGAAAATCCTGAGCAGGTCGTCTTCGAGCGACATGAAAAAGCGCGAGCTGCCGGGGTCGCCCTGCCGTCCGGAACGGCCGCGGAGCTGATTGTCGATCCGGCGCGACTCGTGCCGCTCGGTGCCGAGAATGTGCAAGCCGCCGGCTTTCAGCACCAGCTCGCGCTCGGCCGCGCGCTGGGCGGCGAATTTTTTCAGGGCAGCCTGGTAGCCGGGATCCATCGGATCTTTGGTGCCCGATTCGGCGGCGGCCATGCTCTCGGCGTTGCCGCCGAGCACGATATCGGTGCCGCGACCCGCCATATTGGTGGAAATAGTAACCGCCCTGTGACGTCCCGCCTGCGCGACGATTTCGGCTTCGCGCTCGTGGTTCTTGGCGTTGAGCACGTGATGGGGAATCCCGGTCTTGCGCAGCAGGGTCGCGACGCGCTCGGACTTTTCGATCGACACCGTGCCGACCAGCACCGGCTGTCCGCGCTCGTGGCAGTCCTTGATCTCCTCGATCACCGCGTCGAACTTCTCGCCCTCGGTCTTGAACACCACGTCGTGATTGTCGACCCGGATCATCGGCTTGTTGGTAGGGATCACGACGACTTCGAGGTTGTAAATCTGCTTGAACTCGACCGCCTCAGTGTCGGCGGTGCCGGTCATGCCGGCCAGCTTCTTGTACATGCGGAAGTAGTTCTGAAAGGTGATGGTGGCCAGGGTCTGGTTCTCGGACTCGATCTTGACGTTCTCCTTGGCCTCGATCGCCTGATGGAGCCCGTCGCTCCATCGCCGCCCCGGCATCAGGCGGCCCGTGAACTCGTCGACGATCACCACCTCGCCGTCCTTGAGCACGTACTCAACGTCGCGCTTGTACAGGGTGTGCGCCTTTAGCGCCTGGTTGACGTGATGGAGCATCAGGATGTTGCGCGGGTCGTAGAGGTTATCGACTCCGAGCAGGCGCTCCGCCTTCGATACGCCTTCCTCCGTCAGCGCGACGCTTCTCAGCTTTTCGTCGACCGTGAAGTCCTCTTCATTGCGCAGGCGCGGGACGATGCGATCGACCACGTAGTAGGTGTCGGTGGATTCCTCGGAGGCGCCCGAGATGATCAGCGGCGTGCGCGCCTCGTCGATAAGAATCGAATCGACTTCGTCGACGATCGCGAAGTTGTGCTCGCGCTGAACGTAGTCGTTGAGGTTGAACTTCATGTTGTCACGCAGGTAGTCGAAGCCGAACTCGTTGTTCTGGCCGTAGGTGATGTCGGAATTGTAGGCGGCCTTGCGCTCCTGGTCGGTCAGGCCGTGCACGATCACGCCGACGCTCAGGCCCAGGAACTTGTAGATGAGCCCCATCCATTCGGAGTCGCGCCGGGCGAGGTAGTCGTTGACCGTGACGACGTGGACGCCGCGCCCGGCCAGCGAGTTGAGCACCGTCGGCAGCGTGGCGACCAGGGTCTTGCCCTCGCCGGTCTTCATCTCGGCGATGGTGCCATGATGCAATACCATCCCGCCGATCAACTGCACGTCGAAGTGGCGCTGGCCGAGCGCGCGCTTGGAGGCCTCGCGCACCACCGCGAAGACTTCGGGCAGCGCGTCTTCCAGCGCACCGTCGCGTTCCTCGCGATCGTCGATCGCGCCGATCCGCGCTTTCCACTCGGCGATTTTGGCCCTTAGCTCGTCGTCGCTCTTTTGCTGGATTTCCGGTTCGAGCTCGTTGATCCGCTGGACGTCGGACCCCATCCGCTTGATCTCGCGGTCGTTCCTGGAGCCGAAAATCTTGCGTGCGATTGATGAAACGGCTGATCCCATATTCTCCGGACGATTCCCGGGCCGCTCAGGTTTTCCGCATCGCCCCGGGCCGAACTGATTTTATCTCAGACTCCCGATCTTTTCAGCGTTCGATCCTGACGGCCGATTCGACCTGCGGGCCGAGAAAACGGCGCCCTACGCGGACGAACCGGTCCGGCGCCTCGGTTACGAAAAAACTCTGTACACCACGGCCGGCCTTGCGCCGCAGTCCAAGCGCGGCAAGCCGCTCGCGCACGGCGACTGCGGTCGTGCCGGCGGAATCGACGATTCGCACGCCCGGGCCGAGCACGCGCTGGATCACATCTTTCAGAAGCGGGTAGTGCGTGCATCCCAGCAGCAGCGTGTCGATCCCGCTGCTCTTGAGGCTGCCCAGATAGTGCGCGACGATTTGCGCGGCGATCTCGTTGTCGAGGTATCCTTCCTCGACCAACGGCACCAGCAGCGGGCAGGCGCGGGTGTAGATTTCGGCGTGCGGGCGCAAGCGCCGGATCGTCGCCGTATAGGCGCCCGACGCGATCGTCGCTTCGGTGCCGATTACGCCGATCTTCCCCGAGCGCGAGAGCTTGCCCGCCGCGCGTGCGCCGGGCTCGATCACGCCGACCACCGGCACGCTGGTCTGGCGCGCGATTTCATCCAGCGCGACCGCGCTGGCGGTGTTGCAGGCGACCACCAGCATCTTGATTCCTTTGGCCAGCAGGAACTCGGTGTTCTCGCGCGAATAGCGGACGATCACTTCGGCCGACTTGGTGCCGTAGGGCAGGCGGGCGGTGTCGCCCAGGTAGATGAAGTCCTCGTTCGGCATCAGTTCGACCAGCGCCTTGAGCACGGTCAGGCCGCCGATACCCGAATCGAACACGCCGATCGCGCGATCGGCTATCGCGCCGCCGCCGCGCGAGCCTGTCCGCCCACGATGATTCGACGAGACGGTCGTTCCCGCTGCCTTCATTGGAGCCACATCAAACACCCCAGCATAGACGATAGACGGACGACGGGGTAGGCGGCGCTCCGCGACCAATCCGCTCGGCGCGCCTCTCTTCTCCGCAGCCTCTGCGATGGCGCGAGAGGCCGGCAAGCATCGCGCTTGCCGGGTGAGGGACATCATCAGCCGAGCGTATCTTGGCCACGGGCTCGGTGTTCCAAAGTCAGTCCACAAACATGCGCGGCGCGGCAGTCAATCGTGCAGCGAAAGGTCCGTCACCCCAACCCTCCCATCGCAATGGGAGAGGGAGCCAGAAGCCAGACAACCTTGGCCGCCAAGTAGCGCCAAGACCTGCTATTCGGGAATCGTGTCTTGACCGGTATATCCAACTAGTCTAAGACTAGCTCATGAGCCATCCAGAACAGCGTCGGATTGTTTGACGCGAAGACCCATTTGTCCGCCCTCGTGGAGCGCGTGCAACGCGGCGAGGAGATCACCATCACCAGGCACGGAATGCCTGTGGCACGCCTGGTCCCGGCGGATACGCGCCGTAGCGATCCGCGGGCTGCGATTGAGGGAATTCGCGAGTTGCGCAAAGGCGTCAAGCTTCGAGGCGTCACCATCCGCGAGCTAATCGAAGAAGGACGGCGGCATTGAGTCAATTCGTGCTGGACGCCTCGGTAGCGCTATGTTGGTGCTTCGAGGGGCAATCGACGGAATACGCGGAGGCTTTGGCGGAGCGACTTGCCCGCGGCGACGAGGCGCGGGTTCCCGGGATATGGCCGCTTGAGATGGTGAACAGTTTGGCAATGGCGGAGAGGCGAAAGATGCTCAAGCCGGCGCAGACTGACGGTTTCCTCGAGCGAATGAATGGGTTGAGGATTCACCTGGACTCGGCGGAGATCGAAAGAATCTTCACTAACGTTATGGCGGTTGCACGCCAGTATCGGCTTTCCGCGTATGACGCTACCTATCTTGAGCTTGCGATGCGCGAGGAGTTGCCACTGGCTACGATGGATAGACAGTTGCGAGCCGCGGCGGGAATAGCGGGGGTGAAACTCGGACCCGGCGACATCGAGCCATAGGGAAAGTCACCCACGGGCGAGGCGATCGCCGAGCGCGGCGGCAGAGGGTGGCTCGGCGCCGAGCACCTTGCGATGGACAGTCGCTTGCTCCATGCACAGATAGGTCGGCACTTTCGGAGCGGCGGCTTTGATTCGTTCGCTGATCTGCCGGTAGAGCGGGATTCGCATCGGCGCGAATGCGCGGAAGCGGCCGTCGGGCGACAGCACTTCCTCGCCCAGCAGCATCCGGTCGTTCGGAAAGCGCTCGCGAGCGGCGCTGCGTAATTTCGGCGTCATCCGCATCGTGCCCATGCTGAAGAATGCGATGCGATCGGGTGCGACCGAGTCGAATAATTCATCCAGCAACTCGCCGTAATCGCGCGCCGCATCCGGATAGGCGATTATCGGATCGAGATGGAAGCCCACGCGGTAGCCGGCGTCGAGTACACGGCGCGCGGATTCAATTCGCACAGCGGGCGGGGCGGTGCGATGCTCCGAGCTTCGGAAGACCGCATCGGGTGACAGCGTCCACGATACGATCGTATGGCCCCGCGGATCGACGTCGAGCAGATTGTCGATCTCGTCGGTCTTGGTCTTGAGCTCCAGCGTGAGTCCCTCGCGCGCAGCAAAAGACTCGACCAGGTCGCGGCTGATTCCGGTGATACGATCGAAGGCGAGTGAGTCGGCCAGCTCGCCGGTGCCGACGCGCAACTGGCGGCCGGGCGCGCGATGCGCCAGCCGGTCCAATTCACCCATCGCGTCCGCGTAGTTGGCGTAAACCTGGAAGCCCGGATTGTCGGCCAGATATTCCTGAAGGAAGCAATAGCTGCAATCCATCGGGCAGTTGGACGCGAGCGTCAGCACGAGGTAGCCGCAGCATGCGAACTCCGCCGAACCCGCCGGACACGCCATCAGGAACGGCGACCTGCGATTCATCACGACCATCCGGCGCTTGCCGGCGCCGAACGGGTCGCTATCGCCCGCTTGAGGCAGGGCGGCCTCGCGCCCGTCGGCGATGTAGCTGACCGGCACATGCGGCGGAATCTTTTCGATCACGCGCGCGGCCAACGCCGAGCTACGGCATCGATCTTCGATAAAGATTGCGTCGAGATCGAAATTCATTTGTCGCCACTAAGCAGATCGGCGATCTGCGCCAGCTTGTCAGCGCTCGCGTTCAGTGCACCGATGAGCCGCTTTAGTACCGCGCCGTCATTGGCCTGAAGCTCGATACGCAGCTCGTCCGAGCCAAGGTCCTTCGGCAGCACGACTGATATCCCGCGCGGTAAATCGAGGGCCGCGATCCCGGCCTCGATCCTTCGCGCGGCCTCGGCGAGCTGGGGATAGCGAATCGACCTGAGCGCGTCGAGAAAGGCCTTCGCCCGCGCGGGCCTGGATGTTCCTCGAGCCTTGACTACGCGCGCGATCTCGTCGCGGGCAAGGACAGACTCGATCGCGCAGCCCTCGCGCACCGAGATTTCGTCCAGCGTCGCGAGCGCGGTCATCATCGCGCCGGTCGATAGCCGAAGCGCTCGGGCGATCGCGAGCAGAGCGGCGCGATCGCGCTCGTGCATCCTGAGCCATCGCGCGAGATGGCTTTCGGACAGACGGCGCTCGCCGGCCCAGGCGCGAATCGCGGCGATCGTGTCGGAGTCGGCCATCAAAGACCTAACCCCCTGGCCCCCTTCCCTAAAGACGGGAAGGGGGAACATTGAGCGGTTGGTTCCCCTCTCCTTTCAGGAGAGGGGTTAGGGGTGAGGTTTTCTGTCGCGCTCGGCATTTTCGAAAACCTAACCCCCTGACCCCCTTCCCGAAACCGGGAAGGGGGAACACTCTGCATCTCGGTTCCCCTCTCCTTTTAGGAGAGGGGTTAGGGGTGAGGTTTGTTCGCCGGCGTAGCTCATCGATCACTTCCGATCGCTCCGACGACATCGCATGTTCGGCGACGCGCTCGAAGAACGCCGCGTCTTCGATTCGCGAACGGCGCGCGAGTCCGTTCGCATAGATGCGGCACTTTTCGGCGAGCACCGCGGCGACCGCGTCGTGCCGCGCATCCGACAGCCGTTGGCAGGCGAGTAACTTGGCAAGCGCCAGGATTCGGAATCGATCGAGCGCGGGCGTCGCGGCGGAGAGTTGATCCGGATGGCCGGCGCGGCGCGTTACCAGCGTCTCGTCGAGCAGGCCGGCCTCGTGATCGACGAGGATCCTGAGCCACAAGTCGTAGTCCTCGCACGCCGCCATCGACTCGTCGAACCCGCCTTTCGATTGGAACAACTCGATTCGCATCATCACTGCGGACGGGCTTATCAGGCACACGCGCAGCGAGTCGATAAAGAGGTCGCCACCGCGCTTGAGATGGCGCCGGCCGGGGTTCACGCGCTGGCCGTTGCGTATCCAGATTTCCTGGGTCTGCGAGATCGCGTACTCCGGATGCCGGCGCATGAAGGCGAGCTGGCGCGCGAGCTTGCCGGGAAGCCACAGGTCGTCTGAATCGAGAAACGCGATCAGCGGCGCGCGCGCGATCTCGACGCCGCGATTTCGCGCTGCGGCTGGTCCGCGATGCGCGATGCGCTCGATTCGGATCGGATTCTCCCGGGCGCAGTCCACGAGCAGTTTCAAGTCGTCAACGGTGCCGTCGGTCGATCCGTCGTCGATCACGATCAGCTCGAAGCGCGCGCCGGTCTGCGCGAGCGCGGAAGCGATCGCCTCGCGCACCATCGCGCGGCGGTTCCAGGTCGGGATGATTACGCTGACTTCGGGAGTCATCGGGAAGCGGCGCGAAAGCGTGAGCGCGGCTTCTCGCCGGCGTCGCCGGCGGAACGGGCCAATCGGAAGAGTTGGCGCCGCAAGTCGTCGAGTCCCTCGCCGCCGGTGGCGGAGGACCAGATCGGCTGGACGCCGATCGCTCTGAATTTCTTGGCCGCGGCCGCGCGCTCGGAGTTCTTGAGTTTGTCGCTCTTGGTCGCGGCGACGATCAGGTCCAGGTTGCGGCTCCGGATCGTGTCGGCCAGCGATTGCTCCTCGCGTTCGGGCCCGCGGCGCGCGTCGATCAGGATCAGCACCGCCGCAAGATTGGGCCGCTGCTCCAGATACTCCGACATCATCGGAGCGATTCGCGCCGCCTCCGCGTGCGACATCTTCGCGTAGCCGTAGCCCGGCAAGTCGACCAGCCCGAGGTCGTCGCCCATCGCGAAGAAGTTGAGCGCGCGCGTGCGTCCCGGCGTCTTGCTGGTGCGGGCGAGACCCTTGACCCCGGTGAGCGCGTTGATCAACGAGCTCTTGCCGACGTTGGAGCGGCCGGCGATCGCGACTTCGACTCGATCCCATCGCGGACAGTCGGCGAGGCCCGACGCCGAGGCCACGAATTGCGCTTCAATTTTCATGATAACGGACCGCTCCCGCCAGACGCTCGCGATCGGTTGCCATCGGCGCTAGGGCTCGTCGTCTGCTTCATCATCTTCGGCGGCGATATGGAGCGACTTCCTCAAATCAGCCATCTGTGTGACGAACAGGCCGCCAATGACCCGTTTCACCAGCGCGTCGGGCACCGGCAAGCTTTGGAGCATCCGCGAGGTCTGGTGGCAATTCACGATCGTGTCCGCGCCGTCGCTGTCGAGCTGGTACTCGGCGCGAGTGTCGATCAGCGGATTGCTGAGCGTGTGATAAGTTATCCTCCCCTCGTCGGGAAAATACTCGAAGGCCAGCCGGGTGGTGATCTCACCGGTCGGACCATCGAGCACCATCTCGACGGTCTTGCTGTTGCCGTGCTGATCCACGATCCGAACACTTTTGACGTTGTCCGAGTGCGAGTCCTCGACATGCTCGATCGCGTCGAACACTTGCTTCTGGGACGCCGGGATTCGCGCGACGAAGTTGGCCTTCCAGTTCTCACCATCGTGCACGATTTCCTCGGAAACGATCCCGGTCCGGCGCAGTTGATGCTTCTGATAGAAGTACCACGCGCCGGCGGCGACGACCGCGACGATTGCGAGTGCGCTGACGATTCGATGAGTCCTGCTGGCCATCGCGACGCTCCCTGCGCGGGCTGCGAAGAATACTTCGGCCCCTCCTCCTATCTCCTATCCCCGCAGGTGCTCGTCAGTCGAGCCGCTATTCATCGGAGCCGCCGTCAGCGGCCGAAGGTCCCGACGAGATCAGCCCTCGCAACCACGTGGCCGCTGGTTGCGTTTCGCAAGTCCGTCGCGGTCGCGGTCGTCGGCAAGTCGAGCCTGGAATCGAGCGCGAGCAGCCGGAAGTGGTAATGATGGGCCGGACCGGGAGGCGGGCACGGTCCGTTGTATCCGGGTTTGCCGAAGCTGTTGATTCCCTGACCTGCCCCGTTCGAGAGCCTGAGACGTTGGGCGACCCCCGCAGCAAGATGGCCCTCTTCTGAGGGAACGTTGAAGAGCGCCCAATGGTTCCAATCACCGGCCGGAGCGTCGGGATCGTCGACTATGAGCGCGATTACTTTCGCGGTCGCGGGAAGTGCGCTCCAGGTCAGCGGCGGCGACTTGTCCGCTCCAGTGCAGGTGTACGCGATCGGAATCGGTTCGCCCGACTTGAACGCCGGGCTCTCCAGTTCGGCGGTCGATTGGGCCCGTGCGCGAGCCGGCGGCCTCGCCAGGATCGCGAACACGACCACGCATAAAGCTGCCGCGATTCGCACCGGAAGTGATAGCATCCTGGACAGCATAGCCTCGCCTCGACCGAATATCGTAACAATACAGATTCGCCGTCTTAATAAGCATGCCCTCGCCCGCGAACCGTAGGTTCTGAGCGTTTGTTAATTTCCGATTTTTCTGTCAGACGGGCACTGGGGTGTTCCATTTGGACTGCCGAAAATGATGTAACGCGAACGTTGGCCCTCTTGACGAGCGATGGCGTTTTTGAGAGCGTCGAAGATGGCCAAGGGGGGCTTATGGTCTGTACGCGGGCGTTAGTGAGACGGAAGAAACCGAGCGATCTCTCAGCTAAGCGGCGCCAAGGGGCTGTCGGGATGGATCAGGCGATGGAACCAAAATATTCTCTGCCTCGTGTGATGACGGTGAAGGAGCTCTCGGCGTACTTGCGAGTGCATCCTTCCACCATCTACAAGCTCCTGCGCCGCGGAGAACTGCCTGGCTTCCGTATCGGCACGGATTGGCGCTTCAATGCTGAGGTGATCGATCGCTGGTGCCTTGAGCGCAATTCCAAGTCGTCCTGATCGCGATCTCGTCGTTTTCTATCGATCTTGCGCACGGTCCGGAGGGGGCGGGCGGTCGCGGCTGTGCCTCTCGCGCAGGCAGCGCGACGGAGCGAAAGGCCGCTAAGGTCTCACGCGTGGCGCGCCGGGAGTTTCGATCAATCGACGGCCCGTCGGCCGCACCTCGAGTGCGCGGCCGAAGAGCGAGTCGTCGCGAATCAGCGTAAACACCGCGTCGGCGATCTCTTCGGGCTGGATTATTTTCGACGGCAGCCACGATCTCATACCGACCGCGGTCGCCGCTTCGATCCCGCGCCGGACCATCGGCGTGTCCGTGATTCCCGGACATACGCAGTTCACGCGAATCTTGCGCTCGGATGCCCATGGCGCGAGCGAGTAGGTGAAGTTAACGACCGCGGCCTTGGCCGCGGCGTAGATCGGATCCAGCGGATGCGGATACAGGCCCGCCATCGAGGCGGTGTTGACGATCGCGCCGCCGCCGGAGCGCGTCATTATCGGCGCTGCCAGCCAGCATCCGAGCACGACCGCATATAGATCGATGTCGAGCACGAGACGCCATCGCTCGGCTTCAGCGGCTGGAAAGCCCGGCGGCCCGACCGCGATGCCGGCGTTGTTGTGCAGAATATCGACCTGTCCGAACTTCGAGACCGCCGCGTCGAGCATCCGCCGCGCGTCACTTTCTTTGGTGACGTCGGCCTTGACGAAAGTCGCGCGGCCGCCTGCGCCCTCAATGAGCTTCAGGCTTTCCGCGCCCATTTTTTCGTCGAGGTCGGCAATCACGATTGACGCGCCCTCTTTGGCGAGGCGCTGAGCGGTGGCGCGGCCGATTCCCGAGCCGCCACCGGTTATCAGTGCGACCTTTCCTTTGAGTTCCATTTACGTCACCTTCCTCCGGGGAGGACATTCAGCCGATTCTGCCTAGCGCAGCGCCGAGTATCAGCGCCGCGAGCACGTATCCGGTCATCGCTACATATGGGTAGTCCTTTTCCTTGAGGAAAACCAAGAGCGTGAAGGTGACGCGCGCGATCGGCACCATCGTCAGGAGCATCAGGCCCAGCGTCATGATCGAGCGCCCGTCGCCGCGCAGCGCGTCACCAACGAGCGGTCCGAAGTCCTTGGGCTGCCTCAAGTCGATTCCGCGCTGCAGCTCGTGAAAGCGCCTGGCGTAATGGCCGGGCGAGCCGAAGGTCGCTTCCGCAAGGCCGACGATCAGCACCGTCACCGCCGCGACGAGCACGGTGCGGAGGATCTTCGGCGTCCAGACCCGCAGCAGGCGGGTCTCTTCGTCCTGAATCGGCTGAAGCTCTGATGCGGTCGCCATGGAGCTTACAATCCTGCCAGCGCGCGCCATCCCATCTCGGCTGCGATCAGAATCATGATGACGACGAACACGATCCTGAGCGCGCGGACGTTGGCGTAGGGGAGCACGCGGCTGCCTGCGAGCGCACCTGCGGTCACGCCCAGCGCGACCGGCCCGGCGATAACCGTCGAGACGTCGCCGCGGAACAGGAAGACGAGTGCGCCTGCGCCCGCCGTGACGCCGATCATGAAGTTGCTGGTCGCGCTGGAGACCTTGAGCGGCAGATGCATGACGTAGTCCATCGCCATCACCTTGAGCGCGCCCGATCCGATTCCCAACAGTCCCGACATCAGACCGGCGACCAGCATAAGACCCGCGCCGCCGGGCAGGTTGACCACGCCGTACGGGATGACCGGCTGCACGCCGTCGCCCGGCAGGTCGCCGGCGAGCCGCAGCCGCGCGGCGAGCGCGTCGCTCTGCGGCACGATATCGTCCCCCGGCTTGTGCAGCGAAAAGTATGCCGACTGCAGCATGATCGCGGCGAAGAGCAGCTCGAGCACGCGTGCCGGGACGATTCCCGCGAAGTAGGCGCCGCTGATCGCGCCCGTGACGGTCGCGCACTCCAGCACCATCGCGACCCGCAGATTGGTCCATCCGTCGCGCACGAAAGCAACGCTCGCGCCGGCACTGGTCGCGACCACCGAGATCAGGCTCGCGGCGATCGCCACCTGGATCGGCAGATGGGAAACCACCACCAACGCCGGCACGATGAAAACGCCGCCGCCGAGGCCGGAGATCGAGCCGACAAATCCGGCGCCGACCGACAAGAGCAGGAGTCCGCCTAGAATCGTTACCATCGCGAGAGACACATTATCGAACGAACGGTGCGATGGTAACGGATTGGGGCGGGAAAAGAATGATGTCAGGTTGGCGAATCCTGCCCGCGCGAGCCTCCAGCTCTGCCCCACACCGCGACATGAAATTTGTATCCGGCGGAGCGCAGCTCGAAGACACTACTAGGAAGACCCCATGCCTCGATCGCTGACTCAAGGATGTTCCTGCGTTTGGAGTCGTTATCGTCCCATACCAGAAAGGTAGGATTTGTCCTCGGCTCCAGATCCCAGACCTCGGGCGCCAGCCAATGCCAGAGCGGCATTCCGGGCACTCCCGGCAAGACAGCTCTCACGACCACGTTCCCGCGCGATTCAACCGTCACAATGCCGGCATTCCAATAGGTGCCATATCCGTGGTGTAGCCCCCGCTTTTCGAGCGCCTTCGCCAGTTCCTGATATGGCGACACGCGAAGCTCGCTTCCATGTACCGCACAACCCGACCGAAGCCACGAACAGGAGGGCGAGCGCCGCGCCGGCCAGGCGCCGGTATGCCGGAGGCGTGGAGGAAACGGTGCGGCCCGCCACCACTGCCCCGAGTACGATCACGGGCGCCGTATAGCGAGCCACCCAAATGCCGAAGACGCTGAACGGTGTGCTGAACACGCAAGCGCCAATATCCAAGGCACAGCCGATGGACAGCACCGTCGCAATCCAGTCCGAGTCATTCCCGGCCGCAAAGCGCCGCAAGGTACGATAGATACACCAGACCAGAAATACGAGCGCGCCGAATCGGATAAGTAGTGCCATAGTCACCAGAGAAACGACGTCCCGGCCAAAGAAATCCGCTCCGCACACCATCAGCAGCGAATGAATAGTCAGAGCGATATTACTGTACAAGTTGCGATAGTCAGTGAAGTCAGGCGCAATCATTGTCATGGTGAAGCCGCCGGTCCATTTCATGACCAGGCGCAGCGCGAAGGTTAATGCGACACCAGCGATGACTACGCCCCATATTGCCAGGTTGCCCATCGATGGGCCCTTGCGGGCTAGTCCGACCGTCGCGACGGTTAGAAGCGGCAGCGTCAGCATGATGTTGGTGAAAGGGTCGGCGAACAGCAGCATCGTCATGATCAAGGCCACCGCGCTGAGCCGTATGCGGGCGGAACGCCCCGTTCTTACGGTTTCAGTCGCAATCGGCTGCAGCAGACCCACGCATATCAGACATCCGGCGGCGGTGGTCAGGACGTGATATCCCTGCAGCGCGAGAACGGTGAAGTCATTGAGAGTTGTGTATGCCAGGATACCCAGCAGGCTGAACGGCAGAAGCTCACCCGGAATAGTCACTGGGTTCTCCCTGCCCAGGCGCGTAAGCCATACTGTGCAGGCGATAAGGATGGCAAAAAGTGCGGCCGGGACCTCGTGCATAAGCGCGGGCGTGGCGCCGCGAAACGCCATCGCCACGGTATAAAAGCCCTGGTCGAGGGTCCACTCGTTGTCGGGACCGAGCGTCCAGCCGTGGAGATTCCAATTCCCACGCAGTATATCTTGAGAAGCCAACACGATCTCGGCGTTGTCGGAGTTGTGAACCAACTGAGCACCCAGGTGATTATAGACAAGGAACAGAAGGAGCAGCGCAGCCGCCACGGCGCCGAGGCGCAGAGGTCGCCGTTCGGTCAGGCGCTGCCAGCGCCTGGAGCCGATGCTGGGTGGAGTAGCCGCGCTGTCGTATTCTGCCGCAGTTTCCATTTCGCCCCCTATATTCAGGCTCCCGATATACCCGAGACGGCCTGCCGTTGCACGCCTCCAGCCGGGGCTCTGCTTCCCAGATCGATCGACTTCCGGCGGGTTGTCAATATCGCCAGCGGATTAGTACACTCGCCTTTCAATTTGCCGCAAAACAACGGAAGCGAAAGGTGGTTATGAGAGTTCCCTGGGAACGAGCCCGCGAAGAAGCGATTGCGAGCCTGGGTGCGCTGGTCAAGCTTGATACCACCAATCCGCCCGGTAATGAGCGCCTCGCGACCGACTACCTTTCGGCAGAGCTTGAAAAGTACGGAATCGACGCAGTAGTGCGGGAGAGCGCGCCGACTCGGGCCAATCTGGTGGCGCGGATCAAGGGCCGCGACAGCGCCAGGCCGCCGCTGTTGATGTCCGCCCACACCGACGTGGTCCCGGTCGAGCCGTCCGGATGGAGTCGGGCGCCGTTCGGCGGTGAAATCGTGGAGGGATACCTCTGGGGACGAGGCACTCTCGACATGAAATCCAAGTGCGCCATGGATCTCGTGTTGATGACCTCCATCAAGCGAGCGGGCGTGACTCCCGGCGCCGATCTGATCGCGGCGGCGGTCGCGGACGAGGAGGCGGGTTCCGATTTCGGCGCCAAATTCCTGGTCGAGCAGCATCCCGACCTCGTCCGCGCGGGTTACGTGCTTAACGAAATCGGCGGATTCACCATCCATTTTGGCGATCGCAAGATCTATCCCGTGCAAGTCGCCGAAAAAGGCTACGTGACAGTCAAGATGACCGTGACCGACGCGCCGGGGCACGGATCGATGCCACGGCGCACTACCGCGATCTCGACACTTTCCAAATTGATCGTGAAAATCGCGGAAACCCCAATGCGCCAGAGGGTCACGCCCTTGATGGGCCGGGTGCTGGCCGAGATGGGGTTTCCGGCCGATAACGCGCCAGACCTGATGGCGGCGACGTTGGCGAATACCGTTTCGCCCACGATCGTGCGCGCGGGCTACAAAGACAACGTGATTCCCGGCGAGGCGTCGGTCGTACTCGATGGGCGCACACTGCCCGGCGACGACCCGGAAAGCTTCTGCGCGGAATTGCGCTCGATTGTCGGGCCCGAACCGTCCTTTGAGCTGCTCAAGACCGGGCCGCCGGTCGAGGCTAGCGCCGAGACACCGCTATTCGATCTGATCAGGAAGCACACCGAGGCCGCCGATCCGGGCGGGCGAGTGGTGCCCTGGATGATCCCCGGCGCGACCGATAACAAATACTACGCTCTTCTGGGCGCGATCTGTTATGGCTTCTCGCCGGTCAAGCTCGAGCCGACGACGCCTTTCGCCGCGCTGTTTCACGGCAATGACGAGCGAATCCCGATCGAGGGCTTTTTCTGGGGGCTGAAGCTGTACGCGCAGGTGGTGCTGGAATTCCTCGGGATCAGGTTCGAGGACGTGTTCGCCTGAGGCGTTCTTTAGTGGCGTGCTTGCCGTCGCCGTCCGATTCAGCCGCGATCAACTGCCTACCCGGGTCCTTACGATCAGATTGTTTTGGACCGATTTGACGCCTGCCACCGCTTTTGCGACTTCTGCCGTTCGCTGTACATCCTGCTGCAAGTTGACGAACCCGCTCAATTGCACGACGCCCTTGTAAGTCTCGACTTTCGTATCAAGCGAGCTTAGTCCGGGCGTCGCTATGATGGCTGCCTTCACCTTCGCGGTGATCGTCGAGTCATCAATATACCCGCCGGTGCTTTCGCTGGTTGAAGTCGAAGCGCATGCAGCGGCCAAGATGCTGAATGACAAGAGCAATAGTGCGACAAAGTACGCACTGTTCCTCGCATGAAATGCCCGGTCGGGTGGACGCATATTGATACTCTCCTGAGCGATCTCTAAAGGTAAACTCCCGCAACGCCGCAGGAATGTAACAGATTGTGACAGGCAGCTCTATCGGGACCGTTGTGCGGAGCCGTTGTGATCGTCGCGTGCTTGACCGGGCTTCCGGTCGCGCCGTATACTGCGATCACGATGTTGTTCTCAGCCCTGCTGCTTACGCTGCTACTCGGACTGGCCCTTAGAGGGGCCCGCTCCGGGTGCGTCGCGCAGCGGGCCTGAACGGCTCTTAAAGCTTCGCGATTAACGCCTCGGGTGCTGGCCAAGCGGACCGCTCGAGGCGTTTTCTTTTGCGCGCGGTTCGCCGGCCTGCCAGAGGCCGAAGTGATGAGGAGAGGTGAAAGCTATGGCTGACACGAACCGCACCCCGCCCGACAACGGCGACTACGTCCGGATCTTCGACACCACGCTGCGCGACGGCGAGCAATCGCCCGGCGCAACCATGAACGTCGAGGAGAAGGTCGCGATCGCGCGCCAGCTCGAACGGCTCAACGTCGATATTATCGAGGCCGGCTTCGCAGCGTCCTCTCCCGGCGACTTCGAGTCCGTGCAGCGCGTCGCCCAGGCCGTGACCAAACCCGTGGTACTGAGCCTCTCGCGCACCCGCGAGCAGGACGTTGACCAGTCGCTCAAGTCGGTGGACAAGGCGGCCCGTCCCGGTATCCATATCTTCATCGCGACTTCGGATATCCATCTCAAGTACAAGCTCAACATGACCCGCGAGGACGTGCTCGACGCGGCCACCTGGGCGGTCACGCGCGCGCGCCAGCATCTGGACTATATCGAGTTTTCTGCCGAGGACGCCTCGCGCAGCGATTGGGAGTTCATGGCCAAGAGTCTGCACCGAGGTCATCCGCGCAGGCGCGAAGATCATCAACCTGCCCGATACCACCGGCCACGCGATTCCCGAGGAGTACGGCCGGATGTTCGCCTACATGCGCGAGAATGTTCCGGGCGCAGACCAGGTTATCTGGAGTGCGCATTGCCACAACGACCTGGGCCTCGCGGTCGCCAATTCGCTCGCCGCGATCCGCAACGGCGCGCGTCAGATCGAGTGTACGATCAACGGGATCGGCGAGCGCGCCGGCAACACCTCGATGGAAGAGGTCGTGATGGCGCTCAAGACGCGCCGCGACCTGCTCGGGGTCGAGAGCCGCATCAACACGCGCCAGATTTATCCCGCCTCGCGCCTGCTCGCGCAGGTGATCGGGCAGCCGGTGCCGCCCAACAAGCCGATCGTCGGCGACAATGCGTTTGCCCACGAAGCCGGAATCCATCAGGACGGCGTGCTCAAGTACAAGCTGACCTACGAAATAATGAAACCCGAGGAGATCGGGATACCGTCGAACAAGCTCGTGCTCGGCAAGCATTCGGGGCGCCACGCGTTCATCAACCGCCTGGCCGAGTTGGGCGTCGACAGCTCTGCGATCGATCTCGAAAAGGCCTTCGCCGAATTCAAGACCCTGTGCGACAAGAAGAAGGTCGTCTATGACGACGACATCCTGGCGCTGGTCAGCGAGGAATTTCGGCGCCTGGGCGACCAGCTCGAGCTGGTCGACTTGCAGGTAAGCTCGTCCAGCAAGGAAACGCCGCACGCGCGCGTCACGATGCGCGTGAAAGGCGCGGAGCGCACCGAGTCGTCAAGCGGCGATGGGATGGTCGACGCGTGCTACAAGGCGATCCTCAAGATCGCGGGCGTCAGCCCCGTGCTGGAGCGCTATTCCGTCAAGGCGATCACCGGTGGCACCGACGCGCTCGGCGAGGTGAGCTGCATGCTGCGTGAGGACGGGATGACCGTCGCGGGGCACGGCGCCCACAGCGATATCATCATGGCGAGCGCACTCGCGCTGGTGAACGCGCTCAACCGCCTGCGCGCCCGCGGCCATGCGCCGCAGGTGCGCGCATCGGATGGTCCGTAAGGGGCAGCTTCGCCCCTCTCCCTCACCTCTCCCGCGCCTGCGGACTGTCCGCAGGCGGGAGAGGTCGCCGGGCGATTTGCTCCGCAAATCGCCCGGCGGGTGAGGGCGCATCGCCTGGCGAGTTGCTAGCTTAACCGCCGATCGCTTCGCTCGCCGCTGGTAGCAAAGACCGGCTCCGCCATCGCGATGCTGCCCTCGGCGTGAATGCCTGCGGGAATGTCAGGATGGCGTGCGGCGCGCAGACCAAGCAACCTGCGGGGGCTTGCCGAAGGTCTCGCAGTTGGGCTAATTGCTAGAGCGTTTGGGGCCTGAACCCGATTTTCCTCAATAGTGTCGCGCACGAAACCAATCGACTCGCCGCCCGCTCCATCACTTGCCGTAGCGCGCTGACAAATGTCGTACAAAATCCTGACCCTCAAGGGCGATGGCATCGGACCCGAAGTGGTTGCCGAAGCGATGCAGGTCCTGAAGATCGTGGCGCGCCATTCGGCCGTCGATCTCGAATTCAGGGAGGGCGCGATCGGTGGTATCGCGCTCGATACGCGCGGCACTCCGCTCCCGGATGACGTGCTCGAGCACGCGCGGGAGAGTGACGCTATCCTGCTCGGTGCGGTCGGCGGTCCGAAGTGGGACAATCCCAACGCCGACAAGCGGCCCGAGCAGGCCCTGCTCGGATTGCGCAAGGCGCTGGGGCTGTTCGCCAATCTCCGACCGGTAAAGACCATCAAGGAGCTGAGCGCGTCGTCGCCGCTCAAGCCCGAAGTCGTAAACGGCACCGATCTGATCGTGCTGCGCGAGCTGACCGGCGGTATCTACTATGGACGGCCCAGCGAGAAGCGAAAGACCGCCGACGGCCGCGAGGCAGTTGACACCTGCTTCTACACCGAGCAGGAGATTGCGCGCGTGCTGCGCTTCGGCTTCGAGCTGGCGCGCAATCGGCGCAAGCGCCTGACCTCGGTCGACAAGGCCAACATCCTGGCTTCCTCGCGGCTGTGGCGGGAGATCGCCGGCGAAATCAGCGCGGAATTCAAGGACGTGAGCTTCGAAAACCAGCTCGTCGACTCGATGGCGATGCATCTGATTCGCCGCCCGAAGGACTTCGACGTGATCGTCACAGAGAACATGTTCGGCGATATCCTGACCGACGAGGCCTCGATGCTGGCCGGATCGATGGGGCTGCTGCCGTCGGCGTCGCTGGGCGAAGAGCAGAACAGCGCGGGCTATCGCGTGGGACTCTACGAGCCGATTCACGGCAGCGCGCCCGATATCGCGGGACGCGATGAGGCGAACCCGCTCGCCGCGATCCTCTCGGCCGCGATGCTGCTCGAACATTCGCTCGGGATGCGCTCCGACGCGGAGTTGATCGGGCGCGCGGTTGAGGAGGTGGTGCGCGAAGGCTATCGCACCCGCGACCTCCATACCGGCGGCACGGGCAAGCTGGTGGGATGCAAGGCGATGGGACGCCTGGTGCGCGAACGAATCGAAAGCCTGGAAAACTGAGATGAGAGCGGCGCCCGGCCGCGATTTGAAACTGGCGATCGTCGGCGCCACCGGCACAGTCGGTGCGCGCCTGGTGGAGTTGATTGACGA
This sequence comes from uncultured delta proteobacterium, assembly GCA_963749215.1. GTDB lineage: Bacteria > Desulfobacterota > Binatia > Binatales > Binataceae > CAVVMA01. Next base: position 230,863 of record CAVVMA010000017.1, read on the forward strand.
GCGCCGGTTTCCATACGCGGAATTGAAACTGTTCGCCTCGGCGGACTCCTCGCCGCAGCGTATCGAAGTCGGCGCAAGCGAGTTGCCGGTCGATGTGCTCGCGAGTGCCGGCGAGCTGGCCTCGTCCGACGTTGCGTTTCTGGCCCTGCCAGAGCAGGGCGCCGTCGAGATCATCAGGACCATTTCGGCGGCGTCTTCCGGCCCGCTGCTGATCGATCTGAGCGGCGCCGCCCGTTCGATGTCGCAAGCGCCGCTGGTCGCGCCGGGACTTACTCCGCGCGAGGACATCGCCAGACGTGCCGCCGGCGGCATCTTTGCGATGCCGCATCCGGTGGCCTACGCGCTTGCCACGCTCTTGAAGGCGCTCGACGCGCGTGCGGAGTTTGTCGCGGCGACCGCGATGCTCGGCGCAAGCGCCGGCGGGCGGGAGCGCATCACGAACCTGATCACGCAATCGGCCAACCTGATGAACGCGCAGCTCAACGTCGGCGAGGGCGAGATTCAGCTTGCTTTCAATGTCTTCGTCGATCCGCATGAAGCTCAAATCGCAGACGGGATCGCCTCCCAAGCGGCATCGCTGCTGGGCTACTCGCCCTCGTTGGCGCTGCTGATCGCACAGGCGCCAACGCTTCACGGCACGGCGCTCGCGCTGTCGATGCGTCTTGACGGCGATCTCGCGCGACGCAAGCTCAGGGAGGCGCCGGGTGTACTGCTGGTCGAGGACGAGGGGCCGGAATTTCGCGGCGTGATCGACGCGGTCGGCGAAGATGCGATCCTGGTCAGGGTGCTCGAACGTCCGCCCGGGGTCGTGCTCTGGTGTCTGTTCGACAGTGCGCGCCTGGCGGTACTTCCAGCCTTGTGGGTCGCCGAGAATCTCGGCTCGGGAAGCGGCTCGACCCTGGCTTGAGCCGTCATGCAGATCAGGATCACGCTCGAATACGACGGCGCCAACTATTCGGGCTGGCAGTACCAGAGCGGACAGGATTCGATTCAGGCGCGCGTCGAATCTGCGCTGGAACGCGTATTCGCGCAGAAGGTCCGCGTCCGCGGCGCGGGCCGAACCGACGCCGGCGTCCACGCACTCGGTCAGGCCGCATCGTTCGCATTACCGCGACCGTTCGATCCGGCGGAGCTTCAACGCGCGCTCAATGCCCTGCTGCCGCCGGATATCGTTGTGCTCAGCGCGCAGCAGGCCGGCGACGATTTCGATCCGCGCCGTGACGCGCGGCTTCGGGTCTACGAATATCGCGTGCTCAATCAGGCCTGCCCGTCGGCCTTTGAATATCGCTACTCGTGGCTGGTTCGCGATCGGCTCGACCTTGACGCCATGAACGAGGCTGCGCGGCTGTTTGTCGGCGAACGCGATTTCGCGGCCTTCCAGACGCTGGGGTCGGACGTCAAAAGCACCATTCGACACGTCCAACTCAGCCGATGGTTGCGCGACGGCGCCCGCCTGACCTACCGGGTCGAAGCCAACGGATTTCTGCGCCACATGGTGCGGACGATGGTCGCGACGATGGTAGAAGTGGGCCGCGGAAAGCTCGAACCCGGCTGCGTAAGCCTCCTTATCGCGCGGCGCGATCGTGGGCTCGCGCCTGCCGCGGCGCCCGCCGCGGGCCTCTTTTTGATGGAGGTTCGCTACTGAGCGACGCGGCGATCTGTTCAAAACCCTTCCCGAATCGCAGGAAAAAGCATGTTTTCGGCCCGTTTCGCTTGAAAAATGTCTCGCAGTCGTTCACGCTTTGATGTACCCAAATCAGGGCCTCAAGGAGGAGGATGATGACGCAGTCTCAGGTCGCAGCTCATCTCTCGGAGAAAGTAGGGATTACCAAGAAGCAGGGGAAGTCGGCGCTCGAAGAGCTCACCGCTCTCGTGGTCAAACAGCTCAAGAAGGAAGGCGCTCTGCGCCTCGCAGGGCTGGGCATTTTTCGCAAGCGCAAGACCAAGGCGCGGGTCGGCCGCAATCCGGCGACGGGGGAACCGATCAATATTCCTGCGCGCACCCGGCTGCGTTTCACCGCAGCCAAGGCGCTGAAGGACGCTGTGCTCGGAGCGAAATAGGCTTCGAGTTGCGGGGCCTGCCGGGTAATAAGGCTTTCGATCTCATCTGAATTGTCGGCGCCGCCGCATTATTGCTTCCGGCTTTTGTCCTTCGAGGGGGCCGCAGTGACCGATGGGGCCGCAGGCCCCGCGATCGCGGCCCGGGACCGATCGAGGTATTCGCGGATTCGCGTCTCGTAGCCCCGGTCCGACGGGCGATAGTAGCGCTGTCCCGAGAGCTGCTCGGGTAAGTATTCCTGTCGGACGACGGCGTCTTCGTAGTTGTGCGGATAGCGGTACTCGTCGCCGTATCCGAGCTGGCGCATCATCGGCGTAGGCGCGTTGCGCAGGTGGAGCGGCACGGGCAGCGCGCCGTGCCGCTTCACGTCTTCGCGCGCGGCGAGCAGCGCGCGATAGGCTGAGTTCGATTTCGGCGCGCCCGCCAGGTAGGTGACGCCCTGCGCGAGCGGGATTACGCCTTCCGGCAACCCCACGAAATCGACCGCATCCTTGACCGCGATCGCGACTTGGATCGCCCGGGGATCGGCGTTGCCGAACGTCTTCGGCCGCGAAGATCACCATCCGGCGCGCGATGAAGAGCGGATCCTCGCCCGCCTCGACCATCCGCATCAGCCAGTAGACCGCCGCGTCGGGGTCGCTGCCGCGCATGCTCTTGATGAAAGCCGAGATGACGTTGTAGTGCTCCTCGCCCGCGCGATCGTACAACAGCGCTTTGTGCTGGGCGGCTTCGCTGACGCGCTCGCGCGTGATGGCGTCGGAGCCGGCCTGATGCGCCAGGGCCGCGGCGACCTCGAGCGTGTTGAGCGCGCGGCGCGCGTCGCCGCCCGCAATCGAGATCAATTCCTCTTTCGCGTCGTCCTCGAGTCGCATCTTGAGCTTGCCCAGCCCGCGCTCGGGATCGCTAAGCCCGCGCTCCACCAGCGTCGCGATGTTCTGCTCGGTGAGCGGCTGCAACACCAGGACCCGCACCCGCGAGAGCAGCGGCGAGACCACCTCGAAGGACGGGTTCTCGGTGGTCGCGCCGATCAGCGTAATGAGTCCGCTTTCGACGTGCGGCAGCATCGCGTCCTGCTGCGCCCGGTTCCATCGATGGATCTCGTCGATGAAAACCACAGTCCGCTTGCCGTCGATCGAATGGCGATGGCGCGCGATCTCCACTGCCTCGCGCAGATCGGCGACCCCGGACGAGACCGCCGGGATCGCAATCAGCTCCGCGCCCGATTCGCGCGCGAGCAGCATCGCGATCGTTGTTTTCCCGCTCCCGGGCGGTCCCCACAGAATGATCGACGGCAGCGAATGCGCCGCCACCATCAGGGTCAGCAGCTTTCCGGGACCCAGCAGATGGTCTTGGCCGACTACTTCATCGAGTCTCGCCGGACGAATCCTGTCGGCCAGCGGCTGTCCAGCCGGCGGCCTTCCGATCGATCGAAAGAGACTGTCCTGGGCGGCTCTGCGCTTTGCCACTGGCTGGAAGCTAGCATAGCCCGGCGACCCGGCTAAGGAGCGGGGCGCTCCATTTGCAGTATCGCGGCGCGCTGGACTAGCCTCTGAGGCGGGCTGGACGGGAGCCGGCACCGCGTATGATCGTAGGCATCGATATCGGCGGGTCTACCACCGATGCAGTAGTTACCAGCAACGGCGATCTCCATGTTGTGACGATAGAAGCCAACGATCCTGTGGCCGCGGCCGCCGGAGCGCTGGGCAAGCTGATCTCCGATCTCGGGCTGCGGCTTGAGCAGATCGATCGTGTTGCCGCGACCGGAGCGGGCGCGCGCGCGCTTTCGGACACGTTGCTCGGGCGGCCGGTGCTCAAGGTCGACGAATTCACCGCGATCGGAATCGGCGGCACGTGGCTGGCCGGAAAAAAAGAGGCGATGGTAGTGTCGCTGGGAACCGGCACTGCGATCGTTACGGTGCGCGACAACCGTATCGAGCACTTCAGCGGCACCGGTGTCGGCGGCGGCACGCTGCTCGGTCTCGCCAAGCACATGCTCGGGGTCTCGACGATCGAGACGCTGGAGGGATTGGCCGAGCGCGGTGACTTAAAGCGCGTCGATCTGACGGTGCAGGATATCGCGGGCGGAGCGGTCGGCGATCTGCCGCCGAACGCGACCGCCGCCAACTTCGGGAAGCTCAACGCCGATGCGACCGCCGAGGACAAGGCGCTGGCGATCATGAACATGATCGTCGAAGTGATCGCGGTGCTCAGCCGCGCCAGCGCGCGCGCCTGCCATCAACACGATATCGTGCTGACCGGCAAGCTCACGCGCATCTTCCGCTTCATGCAGCGGTTCAGAAAGCTCGAGTTCGTCTTCGGCCACGGAATCGTGATCCCGGAGCACGCCGACTACGCCACCGCGATCGGCGCCGCCCGCAAGGCCACGCAGCCGTAGGCCAGATTGACCGGCGTCGCTTCGCGCAGTGACGTTTTAAGGAAAGCGCCCTCTTGGAGGGGGATCAGGGTAGGCTAACCGCGAGCTTTGGCAAGAAGATCATCCAGCTCGCTATTGACCTCTTCCATGGCAGTGAGAACACGGTCCAAACCGCGCTCCAGGGTCGCCTTGTCCAGTTTACCGTTGTGCCGATGAACCTCGGTCAACTCTTCGACCTTCCGCGAAGCGTCTTTTGCAGCTTTCATGATCTCGGACGCCCGGAGCCGTAACTCAGGCTCAAGAGCGATACTAGGCAGCTCGCGGGCTTTTGACAATGCATCGAGCAGGAGCCGACCGATGATTTCAGGCTTGTCCATGACCGAATGGTACAGGACCTTAATCGCGAGATGTCACCGTTCCAAGCTCGCCATCGTCTAGGCTAGAATGACTCGCCGCAGACGGCCGGGCGATCGCGCTCGCGCCGCCGCGAAAACCGAAAATCGGGAAATACACTGCTATGACCTGCGAGTTGCTCAAAGGGTTCCGCATGCTCGACCTCACCGACGAGAAGGGCGCGTTATGCGGCAAGATCATGTCCGACCTTGGCGCGGACGTAGTCAAAGTCGAACCGCCGGGCGGATGCTCGACGCGGAACATCCCGCCTTTTCTGGATGACCAGCCCGGGCCCGATCGCAGCTTCTATTTTCTCGCCTACGAGGCCGGAAAACGCTCCGTCACGCTCAATCTCGAATCGCCCGACGGCCGCGGCGTGCTCGCTGAGTTGGCCGCGAAATCCGACTTTCTGGTCGAGTCGTATCCGGTCGGCTATCTCGATTCGATCGGGCTGGGGTACGAGGCGCTCTCTAAGCTCAACCGCCGCCTGATTTACACCTCGATTACGCCGTTCGGCGAGCGCGGGCCGGCCAGGAACTACAAGGCCGAAGACATCGTGACTTGGGCCGCTGGCGGAATGATGTACCTGATGGGCGACGAAGGCCGACCCCCGCTGCAGATGGCGTTGCCGCAGGCCGGTCTACATGCCGGCGGCGAGGCCGCGGTCGCCTCGCTGCTGGCGCACTACGCGCGCCAGACCGACGGGATCGGACAGCAGGTGGTGGTCGACATGCAGGCCTGTATCGTGTGGACGCTGATGAACGAGCAGGCAATGCCGATTCTGCACGGCGACCACCTCACGCGCACCGGTGTCTATACCGGCGGGCTGGGCGCGCGCCGCAAGATGGTCTACGCGTGCCGCGACGGCTACATCTCCGCCGTGATTGGAGCCGGCGCTTCGACCAAGGCCCTGGTCGACTGGCTGGCCGAAGCCGGATTCGCAACCGAATGGATGAAGCAGAAGGACTGGACCTTCTGGACGCCCGGCATCTTCATGAAGCCCACCGAAAAGGATCTTCAGGAGACCGAGGAGCTGGAGGATTGCATCCAGCGCTTTTTCAACACCATGACCAAGCGCGAGATCTACGCGGGCGCGCTCAAGCGCCGCCTGCTGCTGGCTCCTGTAGCGGATGTCGCCGATATCGCGGCCGACGAGCATCTCAAGGCGCGCAACTTTTTCATTCCGGTCCAGGACGACACGCTGGGCCGCACTCTCACCTTGCCGGGACCGTTTGCTAAGTTGAGCGAAACGCCGATCGGCCCGCCCGGGCGTGCACCGCGGCTCGGCGAGCACAACCAGCAGGTGCTGGGCGATCTGCTGGGCCTGAGCGCCGATCGCCTGAGCCGGCTGCGCAACTCGGGCGCTATCTGAGGGAGAATCAGCGAGGAAGAATCAGAATGGGCGGTCATGCGCTTGAGGGAGTTCACGTCCTGGATTTCTCATGGGTCGGCGTCGGCCCAATCACGACCAAATACCTGGCCGACAACGGCGCCGAAGTCATCCGTATCGAATCGGCCGCGAGGGTCGACGTTCTCCGGATCGCGCCGCCCTGGAAGGACGGTCAGCCCGGAATCAATCACAGCCAGTTCTTCGCGAGCTTCAATACCTCCAAGAAGAGCGTCACGCTCGATCTCAATCAGCCCAAGGCACGCGAGCTGGTGCTTCGTCTGGTGCCATGGGCCGACGTGATCGGCGAAAGCTTTACGCCCAAGGCGATGCGCAAGTGGGGGATGGATTTCGAGCAGCTCAGAAAGATCAAGCCGGACCTGGTCATGTTCTCGACCTGTATGCAGGGTCAGACCGGGCCGAATGCGATGTACCCCGGATTCGGCCAACTGGCGGCCGCGCTCTCGGGCTTCTACCACATCTCAGGCTACGGGCCGGGCGAGCCGCCGAGCCCACCCTACGGCGCGTATAGCGATTTCGTCGCGCCGCGGCTGCTGGCGGCGGCCGTGGTTGCGGCGCTCGATTACCGGCGGCGCACCGGCAAGGGCCAGTATATCGACATGTCGCAATACGAGGCCGCGCTGCACAACCTTGCTCCCGCGATCGTCGATTACTTCGCGAGCGGACGCGTGGTCGGGCCGGACGCGAATCGTTCTTATCGTTTCGCTCCTCACGGCGCCTATCGATGTGGCGATGAGGAAGGCGCCGAGCGATGGATCGCGATCGCGGTAGCGAGCGATCGGGAATGGCGCGCGATGCTGGCCGTGTTGGGTAACGCCGTCTGCGACTCAAAGTTCGCGACCGTCGCGGGACGGCTCGAACACTTCGCGCAGCTCGACGAATTCGTGTCGCGCCTGGTGCGCGATCGCGCGGCGGCTGCGCTCACCGCGCAGCTTCAAGCCGTGGGCGTTGCAGCCTACCCGGTGCAGAACTGCGTGGACCTGCATCAGGACGAAAATCTCGACGCGTTCGACTTCTGGCACTGGCTCGAGCACAAGGAGATGGGTCCGTCCGTCTACGAGGGCTTTCAGCATCGGATGAGCCGCACGCCCGGAGAGCTGAGCGCGGCGCCCGTGTTGGGCCAGCATACCGACGAAGTGCTGAGCGGGATGCTGGGCCTGAGCGCATCCGAGATCGAGCAGCTCAGGAACGAGCGAGTGGTTTTCTGAAGGCGCGGCTGGCGCAGACCAGGATATCCGGCTGATTGCGCTACGAACTCCAGATCGCGTTACGCTACCTGCGCGCGCGCCGGACGGAAGCTTTCATCTCGGTCACGACGCTGTTTACGGCCGCTGGCGTGATGATCGGCGTCGCCGCGCTCACGATCGTCATTTCCGTGATGAACGGCTTCGAGGCCGATCTGCGCGAGCGGGTCCTTAGTCTCACACCGCATATCCAGATCCTGAACTACGGCAGTGCGATCACCGACTACCCGGCGATCGAGCTGCGCGCCGACCAGATCGCCGGGGTGACCGGCTCCGATCCGTTTCTGGTGGGACAGGCGATGCTCAGCTCCACGCACGGAATCAGCGGCGTATTGATCCGCGGCGTCGAACCGGCCAATCCGGTCGTGACCGCAGAAATGGGAAAATATGTCGATCGCGGCGAGCTTTCGAATCTCAGCAAGAAATACGCTGCCGATTCATCCGGCTCCGGCACGGCGCCGATTGCCGCGATCGCAATCGGCGGGACTCTCGCCGACAAGCTCAAGCTCAAGCTGGGCGACACGGTAAAGCTGGTCGCGCCGATACTGTCCGGGCCGAATTCGGAGTTGACCACCAAAAGCGCGTCCTTCGAAGTCGGCGCGATCTTCGACTCGGGGGTCAACTACATCGACAAGAGCATGGTCTTCGTCAACCTGCCGGTCGTGCAGACGTTCTTCGGGCGTGAGGGCAAGGTCGACGGCGTCGAGGTCCACTTGGCGAACCTCAACGATACCGCGCGCGTGACGGCCGCGCTTAGCCAGGCGTTTCCTCATCCGTACCGGGTTCGCAACTGGATAGAATTCAATCAGGCCGCGTCGGCGGGGTTCGCAATGCTGAAGCGGGTCTATTCGCTGGTGCTGCTGCTGCTGGTCGGCGTCGCAGCCTTCAATTTGGTGGCGACTCTGATCATGGTCGTGATGGAAAAGCGCAAGGACATCGCGGTGCTGATCACGATGGGCGCGACCCAGCGAGGCGTGTGGCTGATATTCGTGCTGAAGGGTTTGATCGTGGGCGCTGCCGGCACTGCCGCCGGTCTGATCCTGGGCGCCCTGGGATGTTTTCTCCTTGCGCGCTACCACTTCATAACGATTCCAAGGGAAATCTACGGCATCTCGACGCTGCCGATCGAGATCGCGCCGCTGAGCTTTGCCGGCGTGGCGCTCGCCTCGCTTGCGCTGTGCCTGCTCGCCTCGCTCTATCCGGCGCGCCAAGCGTCCCGCGAGCTTCCGACCGCTATTCTGCGATCGTAAGACGCCCGCTCGGCGCTGCGAAGGCGGACGCGGCGCCCGCGCCTGCGCGGACTAGCCTTCTCCGGTTGCGGGATTGGCCGGCGGCTTGGGGGCAAGCTTCGCCTTGCGGATTACCAGAGTCTCGTGACCGCGGACTTTGATCGTGCGGGCTGGTTCGGATTGATTGTTGCCCGAACCGTGGTCAATCCGAATGGGTCGCCCGGTCGTCCGCTTCTTCCGCCAGTTGCTCAGCTCCTTGGAGAGCTTCGAGGTCAGCGACTCGCTCTCGTGCTCCGCCTCCCGATCCTCCTCATCACCCTTCACCTGGACACCATTTCGGTCTTCCAAACTCATCGCGCTCCTCTCTCTTTCAAGCGTGGACCTCTCTCTTTTCAAGTCTTTGAACGCAATCGTTAAGCCATTATTTCTAATGGAGGACTCTGGCAGGGCGAGCACTCAGGCACGATAGTCTTGAGCGGTCAGCAGGTGGTTTCCTGTCCTTGTTGCCCGATATGACGGCGTTTGCCGGAAATGCTCGAACGAAGTGTCTTTTGCTGAAGGGTGTCTGGCTGGCGGCGGTTTTGGGCACCGGACCCTCGCAGGGAGGGCCCGGTGCGACGTTCCGAAAACTCTACTGCTGGAACAGACTCTGCATGCGGAGCGCCAGGCCCATGTCGCCCGCTATGCGCAGTTTACCACTCATGAAGGCCACTTGGCCATTGAGCTTGCCGCTCAACATGTCGAGGTAGTCCTGCGCCGCCATGGAGATTGTGATGCTCGGTGACGGATGCGGTCCTTCCTTCACCTCGCACTTGTCGTTATCGATCGAAACATTCCATTTGCCTCCGCCGTCACCGGACAGGTCGAACACGTAAACGGCTTTGAGGCCCTTGGCCGCGTCCTTGTTGAAGCGGCTTGCCATCATATCGAACGCTTGTTTACACGAAGTGGGAGCAGCTTCTGCCATGGGAAATGCAAACCTCCTGATGGGGAAGAAAACTCGTTATTTCTGAGCCATATAAGCCCGCGTCACAAACCTTGTCAATAGTCGCGAATCCGGCAACCGTTTCGGATTCCGTCAGTCGTTCAGAAAATACTGCCGGGAACGACCATGATCAGATTCGTTCTGACCTTCACCGGCGCCGCCTGCTCGGTGACCGTCACCGCGCGTTGTTTCTCCATGTCGGTGGTCACCTGGCCTTTCAGATATGCGTCGCTTCCGATCACCGTCGCCGTGACTTTGCCCAACCCCGCGTTCTGCAGCTCGCGATTGATCTTCGCTTCGTTCTCGGCCCACTCCTCCCGGTCGGTGGTGAGCGTGTCGACCACGTTGGTAACTCCCGGCACGTCGCGAATGGCGCGCTCGGCGGCCCGCTTGGAGTCGTCATCGAATACCTTGCCGAACAGCGTCACGGTGCCGTTGTCGGTATACGCCTTGACGCGATTGAACCTGCGGTCGGAACTCAGTCGATCCTGCACCAGCTTCAGCAGCGGCGGTTTTGGAGTGGGGGTTTTCTTCGGTCTCGGCCGGTGCGTCGGCCTCGGCGTCGCTAGGATCGCCGGTGCCGGGCTGGGCGTTGCCGCTTCGACGCTTGGGATCGCTTCGGGCGTCGGAACAATGGCCGAGTCGTATTCGGGCGGCGCCGTGGGTTCCAGATGGGCGAGCTTGTCGGCCAGCGCCGAGTCGATATCGTCGCGCTCGGCTCCGTTGCGAGCGAAGATTATCGGATAGTCGACCTCCACGGCAGTGCCGCCGAACGAGCTGAACCGCCAGCCCATCAAGGCCTTGACCACTTCCTCGTCGAGAATCGGATTGGAAGCGGTCGAAGTCAGGACCTTGCCGTCGGTCACCTCGCCGGTCGGCATGACCTGCAACCTCACGGCCATCCCGTCGTGCGTGGTGCTGTCGGATGCGAGCGATCGCTTGTAGAGGTCCATCAATCCCGATTCGTTGCCGCTGAAGAGCTTGCTCGAAGCGTCTTTGTCGCGCTCGGGCGCTGAGGCTGACTCGCCGGTGACCGCCACCGGAATCTTCTCCGACAGCGCAACGATCGTACCCTCGGCAACCACCGGCGTTGCAGCGACGGTCGGCGTGGGTTGCATGGCGACGTTCGCAGGCTGTCCCTGGCTCAGATGAATTGCGAACCAAACTCCGCCGGCCAGTGCCGCCAGCGCGGCCACGATATAGCCGACAGTCCCGAGGATGCTCCTTCCGCTCGACGCAGGTTCGAGCGGCTCGTCGTCGAATGTGGTCCTGGTAACACCCTTTGGCCTCGAGGGACCGGGTGCCGTCGTTCTACCGAGCGGCGGCAGGTCGGCTTTCGCAGTGTCGAGCCGCGTGCCGCAAAAGTTACAAACCGTCTCGCCCGGCTCCGCCTTTCCTCCGCATACCGGACACGCGATAGCCTGAGCCGCGCCGGGGGCTCTCGGCTCCGCTGCGCCGCCCGTTTTCCCCGGCCCGCCGACGGAAATGAGTGCGCTTCCATCGGCGTCGCAAAATTTTTCGCTGTCGGGGAAAGTCTTCTCGCATTGCGGACAAGTTTTCATGTTTTGCCTGGCTCGCCTTTGGCTTGTGCGATCGGACTGCTGGCAAAATGATATCCACGCTGGGCCGGCAAGACCATCCATCATGCACGGGCGCCGCGACCCGGGTCAGCGACGTTAGCGGCGAGCGACCGCGGCGAACTGCGCGGCGACCGTCGGCGGCAATGGGGAGGGCGCGGTGGCTTGCACTCGCGACAGAATCTCGCGCGCCGACTTATCGGCGCGGTCGAGAACGCGCGGCAAATCGACATTGACCAGCGTGCCGCCGCGCTTGACAAGCTTGCCCGCGATCATCACGTCGCGGACGTCGTGCGATGTGGCCTGGAATACCACGCTCCCCGCCGGATCGAGCCGCGGCCGCATCGTGAAGGAATCACCGCCGAGCACCACCACGTCGGCCTGCCTGCCGGGCGTGAGCGACCCGATTTTCGATTCCAGCCCGCACGCCAGCGCGCCGTTGACGGTTACCCATTGGAGCGCGTCGCGCACGCTGTAGCCGAGCTTCTCGGGCATCGCGCCGGAACGGTTGATCGGTTCGTTGTCCCTGAAGCGCTGGTAGGCCAGCCCCAGCCGGATCTGGGTGAACAAATCGCCGGAGTTCAGCGAAACGATGTCGCAACTGAGCGTCGGCCTGATCCCGAACTGGCGGCACTTGGCGAACACCGGCGCACCCATGCCCATGTTCAGCTCGGTCTCAGGCGAGATCGAGACCTTTGCGTTCGCCCGCGAAAGCATCGCCCATTCCTCGTCGGCCAGCGTATTGCAATGGATATGCACCTGATCCGGGCCGAGCAGACCCTGCGCGTCCATCTCCCGCACACCCATACAGATTTGCGAACCCCACACGCATCCCGTATGCGCCGCAATTCGTCCGCCGACCCGGCGCGCCGCTTCGATTTCGGCGACGGTGTCGTTCCATGGAACCAGTCCAACTTCGGTGAGCGCGACTCCGATCGTCAGCAACCCGCCGGGCTGCAAGCTCGCCGAGATCCGTTCCAGATCTGCGACCCGCCGGTCGTGAGTGCCGAAGCTGGAATTGCCGGTCCCCGAGTCGAAAAATCCGTAGCAGAACACCGCCCGGATTCCCGCGTGCGCGAGGCCGTCGAGCGCGGCGTCCGCGTGCATCGGAGTGTTATTGCAGTGCGAGAAATCCAGGATGGTCGTGACGCCGGCGTTTACCGCTTCCAGCGCGCCGACATAGTTGCCGATGTAAACGTCCTCAGGGTTATAGGCCCGGCAGAGCGCCAGCCGGATGCCGTTGAAATAGTCGTTGAGGGTCCAATCGGCGCAGAGCGCCCGCATCTGCGTCTGCCAGGTATGGCGATGCGTATCCACCATCCCCGGCATCACGATGTAGCCGCGCGCGTCGATAACCTCGCTGTCGCCGGCCGGGAGATCGCGCGCAATCGCGGCGATGCGATCGTCTTCGATCAATACATCGCCGATCGGCAGGTCGCCGAGCTGAGAGTCCATCGTGAGAACGTAGCCGCCGCGAATCAGAATTCGGTGAGTGCTCATCGAGCCGGAACCTAGTTCCAATCATGGCCGGGTTGCAAACCGCCGCGAATCACAGCAACGAAATCAGAGCGGTGCGGGTAGAGGTCTGGTTGCGATTGCCTGTATAAGGCCGTAGGAATTACCCGTGAAGCTCAAGACGCGCCTGTTCGGAACGACTTACGGATTCCGCTCCGTGCGTGAAGTCCTCGCGCGGGCGAACGAGGCGCGCTCCGGCGACGAGCTGGCCGGGCTCGCCGCGCGTTCCGAGCGCGAACGAATCGCCGCCAAGATGGTGCTCGCGGATTTGACCCTCGACAATCTGCGCGAGAACCCGGCGGTTCCCTACGAGCGCGACGAAGTCACGCGCGTGATCGACGACAGCCTCGATCGCAAAGGCTTCGCGCGAATTCGCAACCGCAGCGTCGGCGAGTTCCGCGAATGGCTGCTCGACGACGCGACTTCGGGCGCGGACATTGCGTCGGTAAGCCGCGGGCTCACCGGCGAGATGGCGGCCGCGATTGCGAAAGTCTGCTCGAACCTCGACCTGATCGCGATCGCGTCGAAGATCCGCGTCGTCACCAAAGCGCGCACTACAATCGGCTTGCCTGGCCGGCTCTCGACCCGTCTTCAGCCCAACCATCCGCGCGACGACCCGGACGGAATCGCCGCTGCGATCTACGAGGGACTCAGCTACGCCACCGGCGACGCGCTGATCGGAATCAATCCCTGCATCGACGACCCCGGCAACATCAAGCGGCTCCTCGAGCTGACCGCCGGGATTATCGAGCGCACCGGCGTTCCCACGCAGAACTGCGTGCTCGGCCATATCACGACCCAGATGAGAGCGCTCGAAGCCGGCGCGCCGATCGATATCCTGTTCCAGAGCCTGGCCGGAACCGAGAAGGCGCAAACCGGCTTCGGAATCAACGTTGCGATGCTCGATGAAGGCGCGGCGGCGATTCGCGAGCGCGGCGCGCTCAAGGCGCCCAACCTGATGTACTTCGAGACCGGGCAGGGCTCCGAGCTTTCCGCCAACGCGCACGAGGACAGCGACCAGGTCACGCTGGAGGCGCGATGCTACGGCCTGGCGCGCCGCTATGCTCCACTGCTGGTCAACACCGTGGTCGGGTTCATCGGTCCGGAGTACCTCTACGACGCCAAGCAGATCACGCGCGCCGGTCTGGAGGACCATCTGATGGGCAAGCTGCTCGGCGTGCCGCACGGCGCCGACGCCTGCTATACCAATCACGCCCGCGCGGATCAGAACGATTGCGAGAACCTGGCCATCCTGCTGGCCGCGGCCGGCTGCAATTATTTCATGGCGGTGCCGATGGGCGACGACGTGATGCTCTCCTATCAGTGCACCAGCTATCACGACGCGGCGGCTCTGAGAGCCGTTCTGAAGCTCAGACCCGCGCCCGAGTTCGAGCGATGGTGCGAGCAGAACGGGATTATCGTGGACGGGCGATTGACCAGTCGCACCGATAACCCGAGTTCGCTCTTCGCCAGCAGCCATCGATGAAGGCTCCGGACTTCGCCAGGATGCGGCGCGCAACCCCGGCGCGGCTCGGCGTCGGGCGCGCCGGTTCGCGTTACACGACCGCCGCGCTGCTCCAGTTCCGCGCCGACCACGCACGCGCGATCGACGCGGTGATTACCGAAGTGTCGCCGCAATGGGTCAAGCGCAGCGGGCTGATCGAAGTCCGCAGCCGCGCGACGACCCGTCAGGATTTCCTGCTTCGACCCGAGTTGGGCCGCATGCTCGTCGACGCCGACGCGGGCCGGCTTCGCCGTCTATCGCCAAGTTCGAGCAATTCAGCGAAGCCGGGCCGCGCGTCGGCGGGCAAGCCATCCGTCCTGCTCTGCGTCGGCGACGGGCTCTCCTCGACGGCGGTTGAGGCCAACGCCGCCCCTCTCGTGCGGGCGTTGACCGCGCGGATGGCCCGGAAGTACCGGATGCTGAAGCCGCTGTTCGTTCGCAACGCTCGCGTGCGGATTCAGGATCATATCGGCGAAATTGTCCGGCCGGATGTAATCTGTATGCTTATCGGCGAGCGGCCGGGCCTGGTTACCGCCGAGAGCCTGAGTGCCTACGTGATCTATCGTCCGCGCTTGAGCTCGCTCGAGCCCGACCGCACCGTCATCTCGAATATCCATCGCGGCGGTCTCAAGCCCGGCGAAGCGGCCTCGCAGATCATCCGCCTGGTCGGCGACGCGATTCGGCTCAAGGCCAGCGGGGCGCGACTCGCCGGGATGCTGACCGCCGAGGCGGAATCGTAGGGCATAAGCGGCTTTCGCCGCTTCTACACTGCCTATCTACTTTTCATGGGCGCCCATCTGTGGTTTCATTTTGCCGTGACGTCGGATCGCGAAGCCGTACTCGAGGCGAATCTCGCCTTCTACCGCGCCTTCGAGAGTCTGGACATCGACCAGATGGCCGAAGTCTGGCTCAAGGAACCCAATATCGTGTGCATCCATCCCGGATGGGCGAAACTCTCGGGATGGGGGCCCGTGATGGAGAGCTGGTCGCGGATTTTCGACAACACCTTTGCAATGAAGTTCGAGCTCGAAGAGATCGAAGTGACAATCAGCGGCGACATTGCGGTCGCGGTGGTCGAGGAAAACATTACGCAGAACGGTTACGACGGCCCCTCGCACAGCAAGGTGCTGGCGACCAACGTCTTCCAGCGCTCCGGCCACAAGTGGTGGCTCGCGATTCATCACGGATCGCCGGTGGTGACGCCGCCGATGAAAGAGCCGCCGCTTCAGTAGCCTTGCTCGCTCGCGCAGCGAAGGAGAGAACGACCATGCTCAAGCGGCTCGACCGGGTGCAGATCGCGGTGCGCGACGCAGCGCTCGCGGCGCGGACAATCGGTGCGGTTCTGGGCGCCGAGATACTCCGCCAGGATGAAATCGCGCCGCTGGGCGCAAAGCGCACGACGGTGCAGGCGGGCGCCAGCCTGATCGAGCTGCTGGAACCGGCGGGTAGCGGTGCGGTAGCCGACTTTCTCCAGCGATGGGGCAACGGACTGTTCGCCGCCGGCTTCGCGGTCGACGATATGGACGCGGCGGCCCGCCGGCTCGAAGGTACGGGTGCGGCGTTCAAATCGGCGGGCGGCCAATTGTTGGTCGAGCCGTCGGCCACCTGCGGGATGCGGGTGGTTTTGAGCGCGCATCATGAGCGGGCTTCGGTCGGGTTGATCAAGTGGATTTACGAAGTCACCAATGTGATCGGCAACTGGCGCGCGGCCGCGGAGCGTTACACGAAGCTGTTCGGGCTGGAGCCGTCGCGCTTCGTGCCGATCACGAGTACCGAGTTTGGCTACACCGGATCTCTCCTGATGTTCGACGCACCCGCCAGGCTCGATCGAATCGAGCTCTCGCAGATCACGGAGCCTGCGAAGGCGATGGGCCGCTTTCACTCCAAGCGCGGCGATTCGCTGTACATGTTCTATGTCGAGAGCGACGACGTTGCGGCGATCGCGTCGCGGCTGGAGAAGCAGGGCGCCCGTTTCGCGACGGGGCGGCGCGACGCAGCGGGGCTGTCCGGCATCTTCATACATCCCACGGCCTTTTGCGGAGTGCTGGTCGGCGTGAGCCGGACCGAGAACGCGTGGCTATGGTCGGGCGATCCCGAACGCGCCCGCCGCGCCGCGCTGGCGGCCAAGCGATAGATCGCGCAGGCGGCATCGTGATGACCGGTGCGGAGGCTGACCACTACCTTCTGCGGTTGCTATCGGCTAATCACGCGTCAGGGTAGGGGCCAGCCTCCGTGCCGGCCCTCTGCTTTCCAAAACAGAACTTCGGGGTCAGCCCTTGACGCGCATCGCTTTGACCAGAATCGCTGCGATCTCCGGGCGCGTGAACTCCGGTGGCGGGGCCTCGCCCTTTTGCAACATCTCGCGAACCCTGGTGCCCGACAGAATCAGCCGATCGGCGTCGCTGTGCGGGCAGGTCTTGTACGAGGCCATCGTGGCGCAATGCCGGCAATAGAAGGTGTTCTCGAAGCACAGCGGCGTGATTCCAATCTCGGCCGGGCTGAAGCGCTCGAAGATTTTCTGGGCGTCGTAGGTGCCGTAGTAGCTTCCCACGCCCGCGTGATCGCGCCCTACGATGAAATGGGTGCATCCATAATTGCGCCGCACGATCGCGTGCAGAATCGCCTCGCGCGGACCGCCGTAGCGCATGTGCGCCGGCATCACGGACAGCATCGCGCGGTTCTTCGGATAGTATAGGTCCAGCAGCACCTTGTAGGTTTCCATCCGGACCGCGGCGGGAACGTCGTCACCCTTGGTTTCGCCAACCAGCGGATGGAGCAGCAGGCCGTCGCAGATTTCGAGCGCGGCCTTCTGGATGTATTCGTGCGCGCGATGGGTCGGGTTGCGGGTCTGGAACGCGACGATCTTCTTCCATCCGCGCTCGGCAAAGGCCGCCCGGGTCTGGCGCGGCTCGAGCCGGTGCTCAAGGAAAGTCCGCCCGGGAATATCCGCGAACAGAACGACGCGCCCGGCCAGGCACCAGGACGGCGTTGCGATAACGTTCTTCGCTCCCGGATGGTTCTCGTCGGGGGTGCCGAACACCGCTTCGGCCTCGCGCTTGCGATCGACCTTGAAGACTTCCGCGAGCTTCAGGATCGCCAGGCGCGTGCCGTCTTCAGCCGCGAGCGCCACGTCGGTTCCGGGCTTGAGCTTGTGCGCCTGCGCTTCCTCGACTCCAAGCGTGATCGGGATCGACCAGGGCACGCCCGAGGCCAGCCGCATTTCGTCACGGCTGCGAGCATAGTCGGCTTCATCCATGAATCCCGTGAGCGGCGAGAACGCACCCGAGACGAGCATCTCGAGGTCCGAGAGGTCGCGTGAGCCGAGCGTGACGACCGGAAGACCCGCGCCGTGCGCGCTGAGTTTCGATCGCTCCGCAGCGGTGGCCTTCAGATCGACCAGTTCGCCGCCGCCGTGCGCCGAAATGGCTCCGGAAGCCTGCGTGCTCATCGCGCGGCACCTCGGCGCCGGACATAGTTCAATTCCTCCAGCCGGTTGAGCAGCTTGTTGAGGCTTTCGGGGACGGCTTCACGATCCGACTCGACGATCAACTCGGCGTGGTGCGGCTCCTCGTAAGGATCGGAGACCCCGGTGAACGAGGCGATCTCGCCCTTGAGCGCTTTCTTGTAGAGGCCCTTGACGTCGCGCTCGACCAGCTTCTCCAGCGAGCACTTCACGTAGACCTCGACGAAGCGATCGTGCGACTTGCGTACCTCGTCGCGGATTTCGCGGTACGGCGAAATCGCGGCGGTGATCGCGATTACTCCGTTTCGAGCGAGCAGCTTTGCGACGTACCCGATGCGCCTGATGTTGGTGTCGCGGTCTTCCTTGGAAAAGCCCAGGCCCTTGGAGAGATTGGTGCGAATCTCATCGCCGTCGAGCACCTCGACGCGATGGCCTCGCGCGCGTAACTCCTCGGCGACCATGTTCGCCAGCGTGGACTTGCCGGCACCCGAAAGGCCGGTAAACCAGAGCGTAAACCCTTCATTCATAACGGCAAAAGATTCCTCTAAGGGAATAGATTACTAGTAGAGCCGTCTAAGTTACTTAATAGCCTGGGGCGTGACAAGGGTCCTTCGGAAAGGAAGGCAGTGGACCTTAGCGCGCGAATGAACCGAGGCCGATCAGCGGCCAGTAGAAATGCATCACGATGTTGAGCCCGACCCATGCGCAAAGCCACATCAAAGCGCCGGCTCCCAACAACTCGCGGGTGCGAAGATAGCCGCTGGAATAGGCGAGCGCGATCGACGGGGTGCCGACCGGAAGGACGAAGGTGAGACCCGCCGGGACTGCCACCGTCAACGTGACCGATCGCGGGTCGATTCCGAATCGACTCGCCAATCCGAGTCCCACCGGCAGCAACGCCGCGACCACTGCCGAATGGCTCAGCGCCTCGGCCGAGAGCAGCGTGATCAGCGACAGAATCGCGAGCATCAAGGGTGACGACCGGGTGCGGCCCAGCGTCGCGGAAGCAAGGTAGGCCGCGGCGCCGCTGTGATCGAGCGCCGAACCCAGCGCGATCGCGCCGCCGTACATCAGGATGATCCCCCAGTTCACGTATTCCTCGACCTCGTGCCACGACAGCAGGTTGAAGACGAACAGCGCCACGACCGCGAGGGTCGCGATTCCCGCCAGCCCGTACCTGGTGCTACCGAACAGCCAGGCGAGCACGGTCAGCGCCAGGATCGCGGCGACCGCTTTCTCCTCGAATTTCATCCTGCCCAGTTCGGCGTAGCGCCGGTCGAGCTCGGCCACGCTCTTTTCAACCGAGACCGATTCCGAGCGGAAGTAGCGCGACAGCACGAAGTACCCCGCGATCAGCAGGATCGCGACGAGTGGAACGGTCGCGAGCGACCATCGCATGAATGAAATCGTTTCGCCGGTCGCCTCGCCGAGGATTCCCAACGCCAGCGGTCCGCGCGCGCCGCCCAGCAACGTGCCGATTCCGCCGATATTGACGCCCCAGGCCATCGCGAGGAACAACGCGGTCGCATAGCGCGAGCGGCCCGGCTCGAGTTCCATCGAGGCCGCGAGATCCAGCACGATCGGAAAGACCATCGCGGCGACCGCGTGCTCCGGAATCAGGAACGACATCGCCGCGCTCAGCAGGTAGATCGAGCGGACCAGCGCCGCGGGCGTCCGTCCGAAGCGGCCGAAAATCCCAAGCGCGATCCGCCGGCCGAGACCGCGATGGTTCACCGCTGCGGCCAGCATGAAGGCCGAGAGCAGGAAAAAGATCGTCTCGTTGCCGAACAGCGCGTATGCGCTCTTCGGCGGCATCACGCCCGACACTCCCAGCAGCACGATTACCAGCAGGCTGGTGACCATCAGCGGCAGCGCGCCGGTGACCCAGTAGATTACCGCGATCGCGAAGACCGCCAGCGCGCGCTCGGCCACTACGCTCAATCCGTGCGGCGGTGCAGCCGTGGCCAGGATCGCGAAGGCCACCACGCCCGCGATCAGCGTGAACGGCCGTACGCTTTGCGAGAGCAGGATTAGCGCGATCGGCCGCGTATCGATTACTACTTCTTCAAGCTCATGAGGCAGCGCGGCGTGCGCCCGCCGCCGATCGTCCGGCGCGCTCACAGGTGGGAGGAGTCGAACGAGGCGCGCACGCGCCTGACACGCAGACGGCGGCGAAACCGCGCCAGCGAGCGCGTCGCGAGCGCGCCGAGACGGTTGCGGGCCAACTGATGGAGCAACGGAAGCTGCGGCGCGCCGGGCACGAAAAAGCGCGCTTCGAGCGGCGTGATCGCGCCCGAGAGGTCGCGCGCCCAGGTCATGTTGAGGCCCGATTTGATCGCGGACTCGAACAGGGCCGCGCACAGAGGCGCCGCCTCAGCGGGGTCGAGCGGATGTTCCGGGGCCGGCACGCCGAGCAGCGGCAGCACGCCGATCGCTGCGAGCTCGTCGATCGCCGCCCGGATCGCGCTCGCCGGCGAGAGCCCGATCGCGATCTCCGACCATACCGCTCCGCCCGGAAAAATCCGCGCCGCGTGGCCGAGCGCCTCGATATAGCGCGCGCGGCCGAAAAATCGCGCGCGGCCGGGAAAATGGCGCACCATCGTTGCGGCGTCGGCCGCCTCGAGGTTGTAGCTCAGTGCGTCAACGCCGGAGGCGTAAGTCAAATCGATAGCGCGCAGCGAGGCCGGCGGATGCATCGTCACCGCCACCATCGTATCGAAGTGGCGATGGATCGCCTCCAGATACGGGATCAACCGCTGCACGCCGGCGTCGTCGCCAGGAAAGTAGCCGACTTGCAGATGGACCGCTTCGGCGGCGCCTTCGTCAAAAGCCCCGCGAACCGCCTCGACGACATCATTCACCTCCCAGACTTCGCCCGGATGGTGGGTCAGCTCGCGCCCGAGGCAGAACGCGCACGCGCGTCCCTGAAAGCCGAGACCGCATCCCCCGCCGAGCGCGACGGTCGCGTAGCTGCCTCGCACCTGCGCGATAGTCCCCAGCGGAATCCCGCGCGGGGTCGTTCGCAGCGCGAACTCCGGTGCAGGCGCGACTCGGGCCGCAACCTCGGTTTGGCTGTCGCCGATGCCAAGCTTGATTAAGCCCGCGCCGCCGCCAAGTTCGATCAACTTCAACGTCGAGGCGGGATCGACTCGCGCGCGGGCCCAGACTTCGCCTTCGAGCACGAGCTCGATCCAGTCGCCCGCCGCGCGTCCGGTGGCGGCGATGCCGTTTAATCCGAGCGCGAGCTTGAGCAGGCCGGGGTGATTGGCGGCTTCGGGAGCCATCGCGGCTATGCGGCGCCGAGTTGCGGCTTGTGCGCGCGGCCATCGAGACCAGGCAGGTTCAAATGAACTCCCAGGGCCGCCGGCGAGCCGAAAATTTCGGTCGCTCCCGCTGAGACCAGCGCGTCGCGGCTTTCGGGCCTGATCGCGACTCCGTAGAAGCGCACGCCGGCCGCCGCCGCCGAGTTGAAGTCGGCGCTACTGTCGCCGACCAGCGCCGCCGCGGCGGCCGGCGCTCCGCAAAGCTCGAGCGCGCGCTCGACCATGTCGGGCGCGGGCTTGAGCGCCAGCATCGAGTCGCGGCCGACGATCGTGCGAATAACGCCGGCGAGCCGATTACGGCGCATCCAGCGCGCGACGGTACGCGAGCAGTTGGACGTCACGATCGCGATCGGAACGCCGCGCGCCTCCAGCGAGCGCAGCAGATCCAGCGCGCCTTGCGTCGGAGCGGCGCGATCGACGCCCGCCAGCTCATGCTTCTCGATAATCGCGGAGGCCCGATTCAGGATCGCGCGCGCAGCGCCGGCAGCGGCTGAATCGTGCGCAGCATCGCTCGCCAGCAGACGCGAGCGGAGAGCGTCGTACAAGAGCAGGTTGCCGATAGGAAATTGCTCCAGCAAATCGCACGGCGTGCCCGACTTTCGCAGAAAAGCCTCGAGCTCGCGCCGGCTCGCCGCCCAATCGACCTCCGGCTCCAGCAGCGCGAGCGTGTTGTCAAAGTCGAAAAGCCACAGCGCGATATCGCCGGGTGCCACGCCCTCCCGATGCTCTCGCGCCCGACTTCCCTGCCGCTTGCGCGCAGGCGGCTGGTGCGATCGTGTGCGCTCGGCAGTCATCGCGGCTCCGACTCGGTCGTGCATCCGCAACGCGCCCTTGGTTGGGCTTTGATCTCGCGCGCGGTGCATTGGTATCCGTCGAACTCGAGCACCATCGACGCGCAACCCATCGGCGCAGCCAGCAGCTTGAACGCCTCGACCGCAGCGGCCATCGCGACGAAGCCGGCGGTTTCCGCGCGCGCGGCGAACGGCGCGAGCAGGTCGGCGTCGGCGCATGCGGGGCAGGGAGGCGCTTTCGCCATCACGGCAATTTTGCCCGGGGCGTCCAGACGCGCCACGATAAGCGCCGGCGATCCTGGCGCGCGCGAAAGTGTCTGCGCCAAATTCACAGACTCGGCGCTGCCCGCGAGGACCAAAACAAGGTCCGCCGGATCAGAACCGTCCTTCGCCAAAACCACCTCCGCGTCGCGATTCAGCGAACGCATATCCGCGACCACCCGTTCGAGGCGCGATCTGTCCGACTTTGCCGATTCAATGTCGATTCGAACCTTAATCGTTCCGACCCCGGCGCCGACCATGTACGCCAGCACCGGCTCGATGTCGCCGGGCTCGCCGGCGATCATGAGCCGCGCGGCGAGCAGGCGTTCCTGGCCGCGTCCGCCGATCTCGGGGACGATTATCTGGCGGCTGTAACGCTCGATTTGCGCGTCGCTGAGCGCCATTCGGATTTTTTGGCCGGCGCAGGAGTCGCGCGCGCGGCGCTACTCGATGACGTTCTTCTCGATCGGCTCTACGGTCACGCCGGTCTGCCGAAGCCAGCTTAGCGCGCGCTCGATTTGATCGCTGCTGCCCTCGAATTCCACCGCCACCAGGCCCATCTCTTCCGAGACGCTCGCGCCGCGGATATTGAACACCAGGTCGAATTTCTTGACGAGCTGATAGAGCAGCGGCTGCTTGATCAGATCGCGCGGGTAGCTCAGGTAATAACGCTCGGTCATGCGTGCCATTTTTTCAAAAGCTGTGGCAGGCGTTCGCGCCCCCATCCCTGCCATCCGATCCAGAGGTTGGTGGAGAGATACTTGTCGCCGAAGTCGGGGAAAATCGTGACCACGCATCCTTCTTTGAGTCCGCGCGCCACCTTAATCGCCGCCAGCAGCGCCGCGCCGCTGGACTGCCCGACCAGAATCCCCTCGACCTGCCCCAGGGCGTAGACCATCTCGTAGGAGTCTTCGGTGTCGATCGGGATTTTGTCGTCCAGCTCATTTTCGTGGTAGATACCCGGGACGATCGAGCTGGCCATATGCTTGAGGCCCTCCAGACCGTGCATCGCGTCGTCGGGCTCGACCGCGATCACCTTGATCGCCGGGTTGCGCGACTTGAGATAGCGCCCGGTGCCCATCACGGTGCCGCCGGTGCCGATTCCGGCCAGAAAGTGGGTTACCCGTCCCTGCGTCTGCCGCCAGATTTCGGGGCCGGTGGTCTCGAAGTGGGCCCGCGCATTCGCCTCGTTGTTATACTGGTCCGGCTTGAAGTAGCGATCGGGGTTTTCAGCGATGATCTTGCGGCACATCCGAATCGCGCCGTCGGAGCTCTCCAGCGGATCCGAATAGATCGGCCGGGCGCCGAATGCCTCGATGGTTTTCTTGCGCTCGCGGCTCACGTTGGAGGCCATCACCAGCTCGACCGGATAGCCCAGCACCGCGCCGACCATCGCCAGCGCGATCCCCGTGTTGCCCGAGGTCGAGTCGATTATCACCTTGCCGGGCCTGAGCTCGCCGCGCTCCAGGCCGGTGCGGATCATGGCCAGCGCGGGGCGGTCCTTGACCGAGCCGCCGGGATTGAAGCCTTCGAGCTTGGCGAAAATCCGCACGCCGGGCCGGATCAGGCCGGCCGTGAGCCTGGTGATCTCCAGCAGCGGCGTGTTGCCGATCAGGTCGAGCGCGCTGGCGACGCGCGCGGCCGGCACCGGATTTTCGCTAGCGTCCGCCGGCGATCGCAGGGACGATTGAAATGTCGTCGCCATCCTTGACCCTGGAATTGAGCTGATCGAGAAAGCGGATATCGTCGCCGTTGAGATAGATATTGACGAAGCGGCGCACCTCGCCCTTGTCGTCCAGCAGCCGCTCGCGCATCCCCGGATGGTGCCGCTCCAGATCCTCGATTACCGACCTTATCGATTCGCCTGCGGCGGCGACTTCCTCGCTGCCGGCAGTGAATCTGCGCAGCGGAGTGGGTACTCGAACCCGCACTGACATAGTTTCGCTCTCCTCCTGAATCGTAGTTTGCCTTGATGCTTATGCCGAGTCCCGGCGCCTTACAAGGGAGTTAGGCAGCGCCGGCCGCGGACAGCTTGCCGTTGCTGAGGCGCTCGAACAGCGCGTCGAAGTCCTTGAGCCGCGCGTCGATCACGAACGGCTGGTCGATCGCATCCGCGACCGCTTCGAGCGTCTTGTAGCCGTTGCCCGTGATCGAGACGACCACGGTTTCGTCGGGCTTGATCCTGCCCTGCGCGATCAGCTTGAGCGTGACGGCGAGCGTCGTGCCGCCGGCCGGCTCGGCGAAAACTCCCTCGGTTCGCGCGAGCAGCTTGATCGCGTCGATGATCTCGGGGTCGCTGGCCGCGTCGCCCCATCCGCCGGATTCCCGTACGGCCAGGAGCACGTAGTAACCGTCAGCCGGATTTCCGATCGCGATCGATTTGGCGATAGTGTTGGGCTTGACCGGCGTAATCAGGTCGACTCCCTTGTGCAGCGCATGGATCACCGGCGCCGAGCCCGCCGCCTGCGCCGAACTGATTTTGCAGTTGCCGCCCTTCAGCAGCCCGACTTCCTTAAGTTCCTTGAAGGCCTTGGCGACCTTGGGCAGAATCGTGCCGCCCGCAGTCGGCACCACGACGTGGTCCGGCAGCCGCCATCCGAGCTGTTCCGCGATCTCGAAGCCGAAGGTCTTGGCGCCCTCGGTGTAGTACGGACGGAGGTTGATATTGACGAAGGCCCATCCGTACTTATCGGCGATTTCGCTGCACAGGCGGTTAACGTCGTCGTAGTTGCCGCGAATCGTGATGACCTGCGCGCCGTAGATCGTCGAGCCGACGACTTTGCCCGCCTCCACGCCCTCGGGCATGAAGATGTAACATTTGAGTCCGGCGCGTGCGGCATGGGCGGCCACTGCAGTGGCGAGATTGCCGGTCGAGGCGCAGGAGACGGTGGTGAAGCCGAAGTCGCGTGCCTTGGTAATCGCGACCGAGACCACGCGGTCCTTGTATGAGAGCGTGGGATGGTTGACCGTGTCGTCTTTGATGTAGAGCTTCTTCAGTCCGAGCTCGGCCCCCAAGCGCTGTGCGTGGAGCAGGGGTGTGAAGCCCGAATGGGGTCCGATAACGGGCTCGCCGTCGACCGGCAGCAGTTCGCGATAGCGCCAGAGATTGCGGGGACGCGACTCGATAATCGAGCGCGAGATCGCGGCCTTGATTTTCGCGTAGTCGTAGACGACTTCGAGCGGGCCGAAGCAGGTCTCGCATACGTGCAACGGCTCGATCGGATATTCCTGGCCGCATTCGCGGCACTTCAGGCATGTGATGTAGCTCATCGTTCCCCTCTGTACCCCGCTGAGTCTCCTTCGCGACCGGCGCTGCATCGGCATCCCGTGCGCGGTTGCACCGGTGTGATTCGAATTCGCCTTCCGGTACCGTTCGCGGCGCCGTCGTAGGTCAGGATTTTTCCCGCGAGCGAGGGCCGCTCGCCGCGAAGCCATTGGAGCGCCTGCGCGGCCTCGACCTCGCCGATCGCTCCGGCGACCGGCCCGATTATCCCGGCCTCGCGGCAGCTTAAGACCTCTGCTTCGTCCGGCGGCTCCTCGAAGAGGCATCGCAGGCATGCGGTCGCCGGCGGAATCACCGCCATCGCCTGACCTTTCATTCCGATCACGCCGCCGTAGACGAAAGGCCGCCGCGCCGCGATACAAGTATCGTTGATCAGGAACTTCGCGGCGGGATTGTCGGTGGCGTCGATAACGAAGTCGCAGGCGCCAATCAGGCGCATCGCGTTCGACGGTTCCAGCGCGCATCGATAGGCTTCGATCGCGAATTCGACCGGCCCATCCGCCAGCCCCTCTGCCAGATGGCGTTCCGCGGCCTCGACCTTGGGCAAGCCAATATCGCCCTCGCGATAGATCACCTGGCGCGCGAGATTGGACAGCTCCACCGGGTCGGGGTCGGCGAGGACGATCACACACGAACCCGCGCGCCGAAGGGCCATCGCCGCCGGCACTCCGAGGCCGCCTGCCCCGACAATCAATATGCGCAATATCCGTCCAGTTGCCACGCGTCACTCGTGGCGAGCCTTCGAGCGCGGTCCGGGGAGGGTAACAAAAAGCCCTCTTCCTTAGCGATAAGGACGAGGGTCTCTGAGACTTCTCGCCTTATCTCTCGAGGCTTCCAACTTGAGAAGCCACGCTGGAGTTAGCACCAGCACCCCTATGGGGCCGGTTGCTGCGGCATCTTCGGGCCAAGTCCCTCCGCCGCTCTCGATAAGGCTACGCTGCAATGCAAATTAAAGGAGCGCGCCGAGAGTGTCAACCGGCGAACCAATCGGTCAGCGCCGCTCGGCGATCGGTTTCCGCCGGGGGAGTATCGAGATGGCTTGCGAAATACGCGCGTTTAGCGAATCAGCAGCTCGGCGATCTGGATACCGTTGAGGGCGGCGCCTTTGCGGATTTGATCGCCGACCACCCAGAAATTTAGCGCGTTGGGACAACTGAGGTCTTCGCGGATTCGTCCGACAAAGCAGTCGTCCTGACCTTCGACCACGATCGGCATCGGATAACGGTTGTGCGCCGGATCGTCGTAGACCCGCAGTCCCGGAAAGCGCTCGAAGGCTTCACGCGCCTGCGCCGCGCTGACCGGCCGCTCGGTCTCGGCGTTGACCGAGATCGAATGCGCGGCGAAGACCGGCACGCGCACGGTGGTGGGCGACAGCAGCAGGTCGGGCAAATCGAGAATCTTGCGGACCTCGTCCACCAGCTTCATCTCTTCGCCGGTGTATCCGCCCTCGACGAACTTGTCGATATGCGGGATCAGGTTGAAAGCGATCTGATGCTGAAAGTATTTCGGCTTGATAGTCTCGCCACGCGCCCAGGCCAGCGATTGCTCGCGCAACTCCGCGATTCCGTTGACGCCGGCGCCGGATACGGCCTGAAAACTGGTTGCGATCACGCGCCGCAGCTTTCCGGCGTCGTGCAATGGCTTGAGCGGCATCACGGTGACGATAGTCGTGCAGTTCGGGCAGGCGACGATTCCCTTGTGGCGCTTGGCGGTGTCGCCGTTGATCTCCGGGACCACCAGCGGCACGTCGGCATTCATCCGGAAGGCGCTCGATTTGTCGATCACGATCGCCCCGGCCTTGACGGCGAGCGGAGCGAACTCGCGCGACTGGCCGGCCCCGGCCGAGAAGAAGGCGAAATCGACGCCTTTGAAAGAGTCGGCGCCGAGAACTTCCACCGCGATCGATTCGTCGCCGAATTTGACCGTCTTGCCGATCGATCGCGCCGACGCGAACGCGCGCAGCTCTCTGATCGGAAACTTGCGCTCGTGCAGCAGCTTCAGTGTGGTCTGGCCGACGGCGCCCGTGGCGCCGACGACTGCGACCCTCAATCCGCCACCCATAGTGCGGCTATTCTATCGCAGATAGGCATCGCGAGTGAACGCTCGCGGCGGCAGGAGGGCGGGTCTCGACCCGCCCCTACCAGAAGTGGCTACCGGCGGCTACCTGCGGCCGATTATGGCCTGCGTCGGGCGCGGGCCGGGAATCACTTTCAGCGCGACGTCGCGATACCCCGCTGTCTCCATCATCCGCCGGTACTCGGGCAGCGTGTAGGTGTCGCCTTCCTGGCTCCAGATCAGCATCGTGAGCGCGAAGGCCAGCGCGAATCGATCTTTTTCGCGCGCGTCGTCGGGGACGAAATCGACGATCATGAGCGTACCGCCGGGCGCGGTCGCGGCGTGGAGCCGGCGCGTGAGCTCGATACACTTCGCGATACTGAAGTGATGGTAGATGTTGACCGCGAGCACCAAATCGTAGCCCGCGCCGAGGTCGTCGGTGAAGATGTCGCCCGGGCGGAACTCGACCCGCTCCTTGAGCCCCATCTGAGCCGCGGTCGGCTCGCAGAGCTTGAGCACGTTGGCCCAATCGACCGATACCAATCGGGCCTGGGGGAAACGCTTCAGCGCGGAGAAGCCGTACATCCCCGAGCCGCACGCGATGTCGAGGATCTTGCCGGGCGACTGGCCTAGCGCTTCAGCGGCCGCCTCGGCCAATATCGGGGCGGTCATCGCCGCCATCTGGCGTGAGCCGCGCGAAAATTCCTCCCAGAAAGGATTACCGGCCTCTTCTGCCGGGTGCTCGACGAGTGAATGCCCGGCCTTGACCACTTCGGTAAGTTTCCCGGCGGCCTCCCACATCACGGGGTTCGCCATTATCTTCGCCATCCCGCCCATGTAGGCGGGCGAGCCTTTGACCAGCAGCATCGCGCTGGCGGGCGGCAGGCTGTAGCGGCCTGCGCTTTTGTTCAACAGGCCGAAGACGACCAGCGCGTCGCATAGAATCCGCATCGCGCGCGGAGTGGTTTTCTTGGCCGCGGCCAACTGTTCGGCGCTGGTGTCGCCGTGCGCGACGTGAGTGAAAACTTCGAGGTCGAGCCCGGCCTTCATCGCCGCGCTGCCCATGAAGCCTGCCAAGGTCTCGATAGTGCGTTCAGCGTCTTCCGGAGTCATTTGATCCGCCATGAAAATGTGCCCTCGCTGATTCGATTCGCGATTGTTCGAGAACGTCGCGCCGCCGGTGCTGCTCAACCGTAGTTGACAATCCAGTCGCCGACAAGTTCGAGCAACTCGTCGCCGACTTGAGTCAATCCATGGTCGGCGCCGGGAAAGAGTTTCAGCACCTTCGGTTCGCGGGCGCGCTCATAGAGCGCCTGCGAGCTTTGCGGCGAGAGCACGATGTCGTCGGTGCCGTGGATCAGAAGCAGGGGCCGGGGCGACAACTCGGCGACCACGTGCGCTCCGCCGAGCTGGCTCGAAATCGCAATTACCGTCGCGACCGCCGGGCTGAGCGTGCCCGCATTGATCGCGACCGCGCCGCCGAATGAATGTCCGATCAGCGTAATGCGTTGATGGCCGATACCCTTGAGAAAGCTCACTGCGGCCATCGCGTCCAGCAGACATTCGCCGAACTCGCCGGCCTCGCGATAATCGACCCGCGCGACGCTTAGGCCCGCCGGCGGCAGGTTCGATCCAAGCCGCGCGTACAACTTCGCGGGACCGTCGAGACCACCGTGCGCGCCGCTGACGCAAACTACGGCGCGGCCGCGATTCGGCGCTGCGTGCAGCATGAGGTTGATCTCGCCGCGAGTGGTGCGAATCGTGATCGGCTGCGCGCCGGCGCTCTCCTCGCCGGGGTCGATGCCGACGATGCTCAAGCTCAGGTCTTCGCCCGTCGCCAAGCTACTTCAGCGCCGATAGCGGCGTGCCAGGGTCCTCGCCGAGCATCCGACCTCCGTAGCCGATCAGCGCCGCAAGTTTCTCGACGCGATCGAGCAGTTCGCTTTGCTCCGACGCAGGCGCTGCGGCGAGGCGAGCGGCCACATCGGCGAGATTTTCCTTGAGCAACTGGACCGCGCGTTCGAGGTTCTGGCGCTGCGCGATCCTGCCGCGCCGGCGTTCGGCCCGGATTTCCCGAAGGTAGATGATCTCCGCCATCGCAGCGCCTTCCGCTTCGCGATTATCGCGGATTGCTGTCGAATCGGCCAGCGCTAGCGAATCTTTCTTCCGGCGCGGAGCTTGGAATCGATCGTCTCGCGGCCGCCCGGTGGCGAACCAGCCGATCTGGCGTGCGATTCCGTTCAGGATATCGCACTCGCGCGGCGTCACGCCGCTGCGTCCCAGCATCGCACGCACCGCGAACATGAGATGGTCGGGATTGTCGGCGGGGAGAAAACCGATCGCCACCAGCGCCTCGGCCATCCGGGTGAGCATCGCGTCGACCTCCGTCGCCGGCGCCAGCGCCGGCAAGTCGATAGCGGCCGCCGCGTCGAGGGACGCGCCCGCTGCCATCATCAGCTCGTACGCGACCACCATCACGGCTTGCGCCAGATTCAACGACAGATAGTCGGGCGCGGCGGGAATCGTCACCAGCCGATCGCAAAGCTTGAGCTCGCGATTGGTAAGTCCGAAGTCCTCGGGGCCGAAGACAATCGCGACCCGATTGGCGGAGCTGAGCGAGATCATTTCGGCCGCCGCCGCGCGGATCGGCTTGGCGGCGCTGCGATACGGTCCCGGCCGGCAGGTGGTTCCGACCACGAGCCCGCAGTCGCTGACCGCGGCCCTCAGGTCGGCGCATATTCGCGCGCCCTCGAGAACGTCGCGCGCATGCACCGCCATCGCGCGAGCCGCGCGCTGGTTGACCTTGCCGGGCGCGACCAGGCGCAGGTCGTTGAAGCCCATGTTCTTGAGCGCACGTGCCGCCGCGCCGATATTGCCCGACGCCTTGGGCTTGAACAGCACGAACGCGAGTCGATCAGCGGGGACGGTCATGCGTTTAGTATAGAGCACACGCGGAAAGCACCGGTACGGAGCCCGGCTCTCGGCGTTGGTCCGGACAAGTATCGTGCGCTATCGTAAAGGATCGTGAAAATCGTTTCCTTTGGCGATGTGCATATGGCGACGCGCAACCTCGACCGGATGGGCGAAGTGATGCGCGACACCGACCTCGTGATCGTTTCGGGCGATCTCACCAACTTCGGCGGCGCCGCCCAGGCGCGCAAGGTGCTCACCGACGTTCGCCGCGCATGCCCCGCCGTTCTCGCGCTGCCCGGGAACCTTGATCAGCGCGAGGTGATTCCTTTTCTGGAGCAGGAAGGAGTGGCCCTGCACGGCAAAGGTACCGTCGTCGGCGGAGTAGGAATCTTCGGATGCGGCGGCTCGAACATCACGCCGTTTGCGACTCCGACCGAGCTCACCGAAGACGAAATCTACGCCACGCTCAGGACCGGTTACGAGCAGGTGCGCGAGCGCCGCCCCCTACTGATGATCTGCCACACGCCGCCTTTCGATACGCGATGCGATCGAATCGTCAGCGGTCAGCCGGTGGGCAGCACCGCCGCGCGCCGGTTTATCGAAGAGGTCCAGCCCGACGTTTGCGTGTCGGGCCATATCCACGAGTCGGCGGGCGTCGATTCTATCGGCTCGACCCGGATTTTCAACGCCGGTCCGTTCAAGGGCGGAGGGTACGTTGTGGTCCGCGTCGAGGGCAGCCGCCTCGACGCCAGCCTCGAATTTCTTTAGCGTGCCCACAGTTTCGCGCGCCGGCCAGTCGCTTCAGATCTATGGCGACAAATTTGTCAGGGGATGGCCGCTGATCCGGCGAAACTGGCGCGCCCTGCTGAGGCGCTTCCTGCCGCGGCCGATCGGATGAACGGCGCGTCTCACTGACGTTCGCAATTGCTGCAATCAGGGAAGGAGAATTGTCGCGGATGACATCGATTTTGCCGGAAGGGGTCAAGATGCGGTTCGATCACGTATCGATAGCGGTGCGTTCAATCGATCTCGCGTTCGATTTTTTCAAGCGCTACTTCCCGATTCGGGAACGCAGCGCCACGCGATTCAGCGAGGAGCAGGTCAGCGGCACGTTCAACTGGCGCGACTTCTATCTCGGCGGATTCGTAGTCGAGCTGATCGAGGATTCTCCGGGCAAGCCCGGTTTCGTCAGCCGATTCATCGAAAAGCACGGCGAGGGGATGCATCATCTGTCGATCGAGGTGAACCATCTCGCCCCGATTCTGGCGACGCTCAAGTCGGGCGGCGTGCGCGTGGTCGACGAGCAGAGCTTTCCCGACGGCGCGATGACCGCGTTCGTCTCGCCGCGCTCGGCCTTCGGCACGCTGATCCAGTTCTGGCAGGTGCCGCATTTCGATGAGGCTCACACCCATCCCAGGGACGAAAACGCCCACTTCGATCACGTTTCGATCGCGGTCAGAGACATCGGCCGCGCGATGGAGTTCTTCGAGCGCTATTTCGCGGGCCGCGTCACGCGCGCGCCGCATTTGAACCATCGCGGGACCTTTATCCTGGGGCATATGCAAGTCGCCGGCTTCAAGCTCGAGTTCCTGCAAAGCCCCGGCAAGCAGGCGCCCAACGACTTCGTCGGCCGCTTCATCGAGCGCCACGGCGAGGGGATGCATCACATCTCGATGGACTTGCGGGACTTCGACGGCACACTCGCCAGGCTCAAGGCCGGCGGCGTCAGAGTGGTCGATGAGAACACCAACCGGCGCGGCGAGCGCGAGTTTTTCATCTCACCCCGTTCGGCCTTCGGCGCCCTGATCCAGGTATGGGACATGGGATGACCGCGAAGGCGATCACCTCTCTCACGCCAGTGGGGATGCTCGTAAGCCCGCGATGAGCGTGAGCGAAAACACCTCTCCCGCGCCTGCGGGTCGCCCGCAGGCGCAAGCCGGGAGAGGTCGGCGAGCGCGCCAGCGCTCGCCGGGTGAGGGCGCTGCCACCGCCTCCCACCACGGCGACGTCAAATGCTGCGCGTAGTCTTCTTCGACGCGGCCGGAACGCTCTTCGAGCCCAGGGAGCCGGTCGCGCAGAGCTACGCCCGAATCGCCCGGCGATTCGGCGTCCGCGCCGACGCGACCGCGGTCGCGTCGGCGTTTCGTCGTGCGTTCAACGCCGCGCCGGGGTTGGCATTCGGCCCCGGACGCCCGGCCGGCGAACTGCGGCGGCTGGAGCGCGATTGGTGGCGTGGAGTCGTCGCGGGGGTTTTCGAGGGTTTAGGCGACTTCGACGATTTCGACGCCTACTTCGACGCGCTCTTCGCGTTCTTCGCCGACGCGGGCAACTGGCGCGCCGGCCCTGAAGTGCGGGAGGTCCTCGGCCGTCTAAAAGACAAGGGAATCGCGCTCGGCGTCATCTCCAATTTCGACTATCGCCTCTATGGAATTCTGGAAGGACTGGGCCTTGCGGCCGCGTTCGATTCGATCACGATCTCGTCCGAGGCCGGCTTCGCCAAACCCTCGCCCGAGGTCTTTCGCGCCGCTCTGCGCAAGCATTCCGTGCAATCGGCCGAGTCGCTGCACGTCGGAGATTCCGAGCCGCTCGACGTCCAGGGCGCGGCGGCGGCAGGAATCGCGGCCGTGCTGATCGACCGCGACTACCACGGCCAGACCGTGATCAGCGAGCGGATAGCGAAGGTCGGCTCGCTTGCCTATCTCTTCGAGGTTGCGCAAAGATTGCGACTCGCTTGACGGTATTGGACCGTTTGTCGTTAGCTAGTTTGCGGGCGCCGCCGCAGGCGCTTCCATGGAGTCACCAAAGATGAACTCAATTGCTGATAAGGGTCGTCTTGCACTTGCATTTGCGATCCTCACCCTGGCCGCGTTCACGGCCGTATCCGGTACGGCCGGCGCGCAAACCGCGCAAACCCTTGACCAGCTCAACAGTGAATTGTCCGAACTGGAGCCGCAGATCAGTTCCGCGACGTCGAATCAGACCACCGCGGGCAGCGTGATAACCAGGCTCGACGACGCCGAGGCGGCCTTTGCCAAATTGGCGGAGAACCCGAAGATCGACAAGGGCGAGTTGCTTTCAGCCTACACCCGGCTCGAATCGATGCTGAGCCGGATGTACAACACCTACAAGCAGAAGAAAGACGACTGTATCGCTCAAATCTCCAACGGAGCGCAATGCGATTACGATCAGCCGGAGCAGTTGTCGCTGCAGGCGCTATATCCGCTGTCGTGGCTGCATTTCCAGGGCGCCGTGCTCAATGCCGGCCAACCCGACGTGGCCCAGAAGCTGCTCAATCAGGCGATCGACGGCTTCACCGAGAGCACGCTCGTAATCGTTGACCCGAATCTGATTCACGAAAACCTGCTCGGGCGCGCATACTGCGAGCGCGAACTCGGCAAGTACGATAAGTCGGAGTACGACAAGGCGGTCGCCGACTTCAAGCAGATCATGAGCGACGGGCCCAACACCAGGCAGTATCGGCCCGCCCAGCAGGGCCTCGCCACCACCTACGCCGCGATGGGCAAAATGGACGAGGCCGCCAAGCTGACCGGCCAGCTCGCGCAGGGCGCCACCGGACCGCAGCAGAAGGGCATGGAGATGTTTCGGCTGCAGCAGTTGTTCAAGGCCGAGAGCGCCACCAACGACGCTTCCAAGCGCGCCGCCTATCATAAGGAAGCGGTCGACTTCATGCGCACCAAGGAGAACGACAAGGACAGTTGGGGAATCGTGGTGGCCGCGGTGGCGCAATACGTGCGCGATCCGGTCGCCGAGTTCGGAAGTTCGAGCGATCCGTTCGAGAAGTGGCTGCTGGCCAACGTGCTCTACTCCAAGAAACAGCAGGCCGACTCGGCCAAGTATTTTCTCGAGGCGGCCCGCAGCGGCAAGTACCCCAAGGCCTACAAGTTCGCCGCCGATATCTACTACTCGGAGAAGAAGTTCGACCTGGTCGAGCAGCTTCTCGCCGAGCTCTCCCATCAGCCCAGCAATCCCGACGCGCAATGGGCCTCTTACATGCGATTCAAGCTGCCGCGCCTGCAATGGGAGCAGAGCGGGATGAAGAATGCGACGCTGGACAGTCAATGGGTGGCGGCGGCGCAGGACTATCTCAAATCCTATCCGCACGGCGAGTACGCCTATGAACCGCGTTTCCGCCTGGCCGAGCGGCTGCAACAGAACAAGCAATATGTGGAAGCGGCGAAAGAATACAGCCAGGTGACGGGTAACTCCGACTACGCCTACACCGCCAGGTTCAACGCCGGCGAATGCGATTATCTGGCCCTGGTCGAGGCCGCCAACGCCGCGGGAAACAAGAATGCCCCTGCGGGGCAGGTCGATGTCGGGGCGCTCGAAAACACCACGCTCTCCGACCTGAACGAGGCGATCAAGATGGAGCCCGGAGCCGAGCGGAGCGCTCCGGCCGCGCAGCGCAATTTCGTCAAGCAGACCAAGGGCCGCGCGATTTACATGCTGGTGAGCCTGCTGGAGCGCGAACCCAAAATCGACTACGAGCGCGTCACGAGCCTGCTTGACGGTTACGAGGGCGACTATCCGGGGATGAGCGAGCGCTTCAACGAGGTCGCTGAATGGCGTGTCACGGGCCTGGACCGTCTCGGCAAATACGACCAACTCGAACGCGACGTCAACGCGCTGCTCGAGCGCAGCAAGGGTAATCCCGCCGCCGGCGACTTTGTCAAGGAACTCGGACTCGACTTCTGGAAGTCCCGGGCGGCCAAGTCGGCACAGGGCGATACTGCCGGGGCAGCGGCTGACGCCAAGCTGACGGCGATTACCTACACCTATTTCGAAGATCAGGTGCAGGCCGGCAAGATTCCCGCGAAGAACCTGACCGGCACGCTCTCGATTCTCGGCCAGGCAAGGATCGCGATGGGCGATGTCGACGCTGCCGAGACGATTTTCAACCAGGTCGTGAAGGCGGATGCCGGCTCGCCCGACGCCAACGCCGGACTCGCCCGTATCGCGCAGGCCAAGAAAGACTATAAAAACGCGGTCGAGCTGTGGACCACCGTAGAGCAGGTCGCGGCCGAGTCCGACGACCTCTGGTACGAGGCCAAATACAACGTGGCCGCGATCTATGCCGCGCAGGGCAATATCAGGGGCGCTTGCGACAAGCTGGCCCAGACCCGCAGCGAGCATCCGAGCCTCGGCACGCCTGAGATGAAGACCCAGTGGGACGCGCTGCAGCGCAAGATCTGCCTCGGGCAGAAGGTGGCCGGCAACTGATGCTCCGGAAGATCCATCACGTGGGCGTGGTGGTGCCGAACCTCGAGGCCGGGCTGCGCTTCTGGCGCGATACGCTGGGGCTTCACCTGACCAGGAGCGCGACGATCGAAGATCAGGGCGTGCGCGCCGCGCTGCTCAAGGCCGGCGAGAGCGAAGTCGAGCTGCTCGAGCCGCTGAACCCGGAGAACGGCGTGGGCAAGTTCCTGGCGCGTCGCGGCGGCGGACTCCATCACGTATGCTTCGAGACCGATGATGTAGCGCGCGAGTTGGCCGCGGCGCGCGACAAGGGCCTCCCGCTCCTCGACGAGAAGCCGCGGCGAGGCTTGGCCGGCATGATCTGCTTTCTCCATCCCAAGGCCGCGCGCGGAGTGCTGGTCGAGTACGCGCAGCCGTTCGACGATTGAAATCGACGTCCATCCGGGCCCGGTCTGATAGCGACGCGTACGCGCGGCTCCCGCCGGTCGTAAGTCGGGCGAGCATCCTGGTTCTGGCCGCCGCGATAGTGGCGGGAGTGGGGCTGCGCGTGGTGCGCCTGGATCAGTCGCCGCCCGGCCTCAACCAGGACGAGGCCTGCAACGGCTACGACGCCTACAGCATCCTGGAGACCGGCCGCGATCAGCACGGGAATTTCATGCCGCTGGTGATGCAGGGGTTCAATGACTACCGGATGCCGCTGTTCGACTATTCGCTGGTGCCGTTTGTCGCCGCGTTCGGGCTCAAGCCTGCCGGCGTGAGGTTGTGCGCCGCGATGTGGGGCGCCGTGGACATGTTCGTGATCGCGCTTCTCGCCGGGCTGCTCCTGGGCTGGCCGGGCGCGGCAATTGCCGCGCTGCTAATCGCATTCTCGCCGTGGCATCTGCCCTTCAGCCGCTTCGCAATCGAGGGCACCGCCGCGTCCGCGATCGTCGATCTGGCGATGGCCTCGTTCTTCCTTTGGGTGGTCAGGCGCAGGGACCGTTGGCTGCTGCTGAGCGGGTTGTTCTTCGGTGTTTCGCTCTACGCGTACTCGATTACCAAGCTGCTCGTCCCGTTGATGATCGGATGGCTGGCGCTCTTCTACTGGCGCGATCTGATGCGATCTGCGCGCGCCGCGGCGATTGCGATGAGTCTGGTAGTCCTGTTCGCGTTGCCGCAAGGGGTGATGCTGCTGCGGCACACGGCCGAGATGCAGGCGCGCTTCGCCAACATCTCGGTGTTCAATAACGACGGCTCGATGCTCTATCGTTTCAACCTCTTCGGTTCAAACTTCGCCAGCTATTTCGGCCCGTCGTATCTTTTTGTGGACGGCGACGTCAACCCGATGCTCCATCCGCCGGGCTTTGGCCAATTGCTGCCCGAGCAGGCGCTGCTGATCGTTTCAGGACTGATCGCCCTGCTCGGCGTCCGGCGGCGAAAGCTCGCGCTTTTCCTCCTGGGCTGGATCGTGCTCGCATCGCTGCCTGCGGCATTGCTGCTGACCTCTCCCAATTCGCTGCATGGTATCCTGGCGTTCGCGCCGTGGATCCTGCTCTCCGCGCTGGGATTCGTCGTCCTGCTCGAGCTCGACTTGCGCTATCCGGTCTTCAAGTTGGCCGCGGCCGCGGTCATCGTAGCCGCAATCATCGGGCATGGCTCGCAGTTCGTCCGGGCGTACTTTCGCGATTATCCGGCCCAGGCGAGAATCGATTTCAGGTATGGGATGGATCAGGTTGTGCGCGAGATCGAGAAATATGACGACGATCGCCAGCGGGTCTTCCTGACGCGAATGAACCAGGGCTACATCTACGTGCTGTTCTTCCGGCAATATCCGCCGGCGCTGTTTCAGCAGACTAAAGTGACCCAGGAAGAAGGTTTGTTTGGAAGAGTTCTGGGCTTCGATCGGTACCTGTTCCCCGTCGTTCATCCGGAATCGATCTACATATCGTTCGAGCACGGGATCTTCGTGTTCGGCGGGGGCGACACATTCCCGGGGCAGCCGGCGGCAACGATTCGCTATCCCGACGGCACGCCCGCCTACAACATAGTCGTCAAGTGATGGGCGTTCGGCAGCGGTCTGAGCGGCGCGCCGGCCTATTGCGAACCGGCTGCGGCCCGGATCGCGTAATCGCCGGAGGCGTGGCCCCAGGACGATCGCAATTCGGGGAGCCTGCGCCCCAGGAACTTTTCCAGTGCCGCTACGTCGTCGTCGTAAACTGCGCCGAGCCAGTCCCGTGCCCTCTCGTCCATCGCCGGTTTCGCAGCGCGGCGCACAAAAAAACGGTCATAGATCAGCATTTGTAGACGGAAAGTAGACCCAGCTCTCGGCGGCACCAGAAGGTCCGTCAGTCTGCGCACGAACCAATTGCCCGCGAACCGGCGCGACCAGTTCCATCGCGGGACGGCATACTGACTTTTGGCGCGAGTAGTGTCTATTCGATCGATATGAGAAGGATCCAGGTCAAGGAAGCCGGACAGTTCGGCCAGTATCCTGCGCCGTCCGTCTGCGGTGCGCAGGTCTTCGAAGAGCAGGATCAGCACTTGTTCCGGCCCGAACGTGTCGAGGTACCGTTCGACCTGACGGTGATATAGTCCGAGTTCCGTGTATAGATGCGAAACGCCCCAACCCCTTTCCGGACGGTTCAAGTCTTCCAGCAGCGCTTCGTAAAACGGCAGTCCCTGCCATCCTTCGCGCACGTCCTTCAGGTAATGCGAGTAAGCGCGCTCGATCGGGTCGCGAAGCGAGACCACGATCTTCGCATCGGGGATGGCCGCCCGGATCCGGGCCGGCGTTCCGGGATCCCATAGATACGAGACGCTTGCTTCGCCGATCGCTCGGCTCCCCGCCGCTTTGGAGAAGAGCTTCAGGTACGCAGCCTGATCGCTGATCCACGGGTGCGGGAAGGCCATTTCGGCGAAGGGTCGAAGCGGCGAGAAGAAGCAAGGCTCCTTCCATGCCGGCATGAACACCTGCGGATGCTGCCTGAGATAGAAGTGCAGCGACGAGGTACCTCCTCTGCAGGCGCCCACGATAAAGAAATTCGGCCAGACCTGTTTCACGCGTATGTCCAGTAGCAAAAGGTTATGCGAGAGTCCAAATGGGCTCAATTGCTCATGCCGGGAATTACTGCCGTTTCTCAAGAGTTTATCCGGCCCGGAATTGCATCGCTCGGTGCTGTGACCGCCTGATTGCAACTAACGGCTGCTAAGGTCCCTACAAATGGCTAACGCCTTGCCGAGGGAATGCCGTTTGGTCTACAAGGCGAGTTGAATTCGCAGAGCGAAACGGAAATCCCGGATAAGATTGGCTCGCGGTGGAAGCATTGATCACTCGCGCTCGCGCCGGAGCCTCATACCTGCGGTTCCCGCCTGTCATCAACCGGCTGAGCGTTCTGATTCTTGTCGCGGCGATGGTGGCGGGAACGGCGCTGCGCGTGGTGCGGCTCGATCGATCACCGCCCGGTCTCGCGCAGGACGAGGCCTGCAACGGCTACGACGCCTACAGCATCCTGGAAACCGGCCGCGATCAGCACGGCAATTTCATGCCGCTGGTGATGCAGGGCTTCAATGACTATCGCATGCCGCTGTTCGACTATTCGCTGGTGCCATTTGTGGCCGCGTTCGGGCTCAAGCCTGCCAGCGTGAGGCTGTGCGCGGCGATGTGGGGCGTGGTGGATGTGGCCGCGATCGCGCTTCTCGCCGGCGTGCTCCTGGGCTGGCCGGGTGCGGCGATTGCCGCCCTGCTGGTCGCATTCTCACCGTGGCATCTGCCAATCAGCCGCTTCGCCATTGCAACCGCCACTGGGTCCGCGACGGTCGATTTGGCGATGGCCTCGTTCTTCCTTTGGCTGATCGGGCGCAAGGGTCGTTGGCTGCTGCTGAGCGGGCTGTTCTTCGGACTTTCGCTCTACTCGTACCCGATTACCAAGGCGTTCGTTCCGTTGATGATCGGATGGCTGGCGCTATTCTACTGGCGTGATCTAATGCGATCCGCGCGCACCGCGGCGATTGCGATGAGTCTCGTAGTCCTGCTCGCGTTGCCGCAAGGGGTAATGCTCCTGCGGCATGCGGCCGCGATGCAGGCGCGCTTCATGGACACCACGGTGTTCAATAGCGGCGGCTCGACGCGCGATCATCTCAATCTCTTCGGCTCCGGTTTCGCCAGCTATTTCAGCCCGTCGTATCTTTTTCTGGACGGCGACGCCAACCCGACGAGGCTCGATCCGCCAGGCTTTGGCGAGTTGCTGCCCGAACAGAGCCTGCTGCTCGCTCTGGGGCTGATCGCGATCCTCAGCGTCCGGCGGCGAAAGCTCGCGCTTTTGCTCCTGGGATGGATCGTGCTTGGGACGCTGCCTGCGGCAATGCTGGTGCCCTCTCCGCATTCGCTGCACGATGTCCTGGCGTTCGCGCCGTTGGTCTTGCTATCCGCGCTGGGATTCGTCGCGCTGCTCGAGTTCGACTTTCCCTATCCCTCTTTCAAGGTTGCCGCGGCCGTTGCGATAGTAGCCGCAGCGATTGTTCATGGCTCGCAGTTCGTCCGAGTTTACTTTGGCGACTATCCGGTCCTGGTGGGACCTGACTTCACGTACGGGATGGACCAGGTTGTGCGGGAGCTCGAGAAGTATGGCGACCAGCGCCCGCGGGTGTTCCTGACCCCAGTGGACCAGGGCTATATCTACGTGCTGTTCTTCCGGCCTTACCCGCCGGCGCTGTTTCAGCGGACTCCAGTGACGCGGGAAGACGGTTTGTTTGGGAGAGTGTTGGGGTTCGATCGGTATTTATTCCCCGTCGTTTTTCCGGTATCGGTCTACGAGTCAATCGAGCACGGGGTCTTCGTGTTTGGCGGGCGCGACATAATCCCGGTGCCGCCCACGGCGACGATTCGTTATCCCGACGGCACGCCCGCTTACTACATAGTCGTCAAATGACAGGCTCCGGGTATAAAGTGGAGATGCGGGCTGCGACCCGAGGGTAGCGGAAAATGCCGATTTACGAATATCGATGCGCCGACTGCGAGCAGGGATTCGAGGTGTTCGTGAGGCCCGGCCGCGACGAGGCCGAGTGTCCCTCCTGTCATGGCGCCAACCTGGTGCGTGAGATGTCGGTGTTCGCGTCGCGCGCCGCGAGCAACGGCGAAGCTCCTGCGACGGGCGCAACGGAGGCTCCATTCAAGGGAAGCGTATGCTGCGGCGGCGGCTGCGGTTGCCGATAGACGCCGCTCCTCAGGGAAGTGCCGCTGGCCGTGGCGCGGGTGAGCGCAGCTCCGGTTGCTATTCGAGTTTTTTCAGAAACTCCGCGATCCGATCAAAGGCCCGCTTCAAGTTGTCGCGCGAGGTCGCGTACGAGATCCTGATATGCTCCGGAGCGCCGAAGTCGTTGCCGCCGACGACCGCCACGTGCGCTTCCTGCAGAATCAGTTCGGCGAGCCGGTCGCCGTTGCCGATCTCACGCCCTTGGAACTTTCGCTTGAGTACTCCTGACACGTTGGGGAAAGCGTAGAACGCACCCTCGGGGACGTTGGGCAGGCTGAAGCCCGGCAGGGCGCGTACCCGCTCGACCACCAGCTTGCGGCGCGCGCCGAACTCCTCGGCCATCTTGAGCACTTCGTCCTGCGGGCCGTTGAGCGCTTCGATCGCCGCGGCCTGCGCGATCGAATTCACGTTCCCGCTGTTCTGGCCTTGCAGCCGCGTCGCCGCCGCGATGACTTCCTTCGGCCCGGCCGCATACCCGACCCGCCATCCCGTCATCGCGTAGGCCTTCGACAGCGTGTTGAATATGATTCCGGTCGCCTTGAGCTTCGGCTCGATCCTGAAGATATGCGGCGGCAGGCCGTCGTACGCGATATGCTCGTAGGCGTCGTCGGACATCACCCAGATTCCTGACTCCAGCAGAACCGCCGCGAGCGCCGTCAGATGGTCCGCGCGATACACTGCGCCGGTCGGATTCGACGGCGAATTGAGCATGATTCCGCGCGTTCGCGGCGTGATCGCACGGCGCAGGTCGTCGGGATCGAGCCGAAATCCCCCGCTCTCGGAGCATCGGACGAGCTTCGCCTCGGCGCCGCTTAGCTGGACCATCGCGACGAAGCTCACCCACGCCGGCGTCGGTATGATCACCTCGTCGCCCTCGTCGAACAGCGACGCGATCACGTTGAACTCCGCCTGCTTGCTGCCCGCCGACGCCATCACTTCCGCCGGCTCATAGTCGAGCTCGTTCTCGCGCTTGAGCTTGCCGCAGATGGCTTTCCTGAGCGCGCTTATTCCGGCGACCGGCGTGTACTTCGTGTTCCCGGCGGCCATCGCCTTGCGCGCCGCTTCCTTGATGTGCTCGGGCGTGTCGAAATCGGGCTCGCCCGCGGCCAGCGAGATGACGTCGATGCCTTTCTCCTTCATCTCGGTGGCGCGGTTCTCGGCCGCCAGCGTCGCCGACGGCTTGATCGCCGCCACTCTGCGATTGAGCTTTATCATTCGGAGGTCTCCAGACGACCCGGGAAGTTCCGCAAGAACCTTACCGCCGGGTCAGTCGCGAGAAAACAGCGGGACCCGGTTCAGCCGATGTTCAGCTTGGCTTGCAGGCGCTTGATTACGGTCTCCGGCACCAGCTCGGGCAGGAGCTGGCCGTAGCCGACTACTTCTTTGATCAGCCGCGACGCTGAGAAGAACAGCTTGGGGTTCGCGAACAGGAAGACCGTCTCGACCTGCGGCTTCATCATCTTGTTCATCGCCGCCATCTGCAGCTCGTAGTCGAAGTCGGTCACCGCGCGCAGGCTGCGGATGATCACCTTCGCCCCGATTCGCTCCGCATAGTCGACCGAGAGCCCGCTGAACTTGTCGACCCGCGCACGCGGCTCGAGGTCGCGGATCGTCTCGCGGATCATCTCGACGCGCTCGTCGGGCGTGAACAATGCGGCGTCCTTGTGCGGATTGTACGCCACCGCGACGATCACCTCGTCGAACATCGCGACGCTGCGCCGGATTATGTCGATGTGGCCGTTGTGGATCGGATCGAAGGTGCCGGTGTAGATCGCGACTGACGCGTGTGACTCCTTGCCCTTGTTCATCGCGGCTCTCCGTGCCTAAGTCGCCGGCTTCTCCGTCTGCTCTGCGCGCCGGTAAAGGGCGATTCGATGGTCGCCCAGCCTGGCGACGCTCACCCGCGTGAGCGCGTCGCCGAACCCTCCCGACGGCGGCGGAGCGCGATGGTATTGCTCCGCGACCACCCAAGCCTGCCCTGTCAGCAGCTTCAAGTCCACCAGCCGATCGAGGACCTCGGCGGTGAAGTCGTCCCGATACGGCGCGTCGATGAAGACCAGGTCGAAGCGCTCACCCCTTAAGGCGAGATCGTCCAGCGCGCGGCGCACTTGCGCTGCGACGATCGTCCCGCGCGCGGCGAGACCGAGCTCGTCGAGGTTGCGCCGGATCGTCGCCGCGGAATCCGGTGACGAATCGACGAAGGTCGTGTGCGCGGCGCCGCGCGACAGCGCTTCGATCCCCAGCGATCCGCTGCCTGCGAACAGGTCGAGCACCTTGCGTCCTCCGAGATCGAGACGCGAGCCGAGCCGCGAGAAAATCGAATGGCGCACCCGTGCCGTAGTCGGCCGCGTCACCATCCCGCGCGGCGCCTTGAGCCGATGCCCGCGATTTTCTCCAGCTATGACTCGCATCGTGCAGCCGCGCCGCCTGCGGCAAAGTAGCGGCGACAAAAGTAGCGGAAAGATAACCGAGTCTTAAAACTGCCGCAAGCCGCGCTTCTCCACGCTCGTCGTTCGTGGTCGATATGCTGGCGCGCGCGTGAGATTTCTACTAACACTCTTAGACTCGGAAGCTCGTGACGCCCCATACGCCGAAGATCCATCTGCCGCACGCCGCCATGAGACGCCGATGTCCACCAGCCGCAAGATGACCTCCGAAATCAAGTTCTCCGACGCGACGCTCGCGGAGTATCGGCAGACCGTGCTGCGCTATC
The DNA here is from genome assembly GCA_963749215.1 of uncultured delta proteobacterium. Lineage (GTDB taxonomy): Bacteria > Desulfobacterota > Binatia > Binatales > Binataceae > CAVVMA01. Next base: position 274,401 of record CAVVMA010000017.1, read on the forward strand.
CCAGTCGTCAGGCGGCACTGATCCCGACGCTCTGGATGGCGCAGCGCGAGTTCGGCTGCGTCAGCCCCGAGGCCGAGCAATACGTCGCCGAGCTGATGGAGCTGCCGCCGGCGCATGTGCATGCCGTGGTCACATTCTACACGATGTTCCATCGCAAGCCGGTGGGACGCTTCCTGCTCGAACGTCTGCACCAATCTCTCGTGCCGGCTGCGCGGCGCCGACCAGATCGTCGATTGCATCCGGCGCCGGCTCAGTGTCGAGCCGGGCCAGACCACCGCCGACGACAAATTTACTCTCGGCCTGGTCGAGTGTCTCGCTTCGTGCGGGACGGCTCCGATGCTCCAACTCAACCAGGACGCCTTCCACGAGAATCTGACCGTGGAGAAGACGCTCAAACTGATCGACGAGCTCAACGCCCGTGATGATTGAACTGGTAGTCGCCGCAATCGAGGCGATCGTCGTGATCGTTGCGGTGTTGATGATGGGGATCGTCATGCTCTGGTTCGAGCGCAAAGGCAGCGCTTTGATTCACGACCGGATCGGGGCGAATCAGGGCCGCGATCACCGGTCTGGGCGCGCGGATGGGAATGCCCAACCTCGGCCTCATCAACACCGCAGTCGCCGATCCGATCAAGATGTTCACCAAGGAGGACTTCGTGCCCGATGGCGCCGACCACTTTCTGCATACGCTCGGGCCGTTCCTCTCGCTGTTTCCGGTGCTGGTCGCTTTCGTGGTCATTCCGTTTGGCGACACGCTCAAGGTCCGCGGCATGACGTTCAATCTTCAGCCGGCCGATTTGAACGTGGGCCTGCTCTACGTTCTGGCGGTGATTGGAATCGGCGTGTACGGCACCGCGCTGGGCGGATGGTCCTCGAACAATCGGTGGGCGCTGCTGGGCGGGATTCGCGCCACGGCCCAGATGATCTCCTACGAGCTTGCGCTCGGGCTGGCGATCATCGCGGTCGTGATGACGTACGGCACGCTCGATTTGCAGCAGATCGTCCGCGGCCAGGGCGGAGTGTGGTTCGGATGGCTCCCGCGATGGGGCGTGATGCTCCAGCCGGTTGCGTTTATCCTGCTGATGACGGCGGGGATGGCCGAGTCCAAGCGCGTGCCGTTTGACCTGCCCGAAAGCGAATCCGAGCTGATCGCCGGTTACTTCACCGAGTATTCGGGCGGCAAGCAGGCCGCCTTCATGCTCACCGACTTCGTCGAGGTAATCCTGGTCGCCGCGCTGGCCATCACCCTGTTCTTCGGCGGATGGCAGGTGCCGTATCTATACCCGGACGGATTTCACCTTCCCGGCGGTGCGTTCCTCGCGCTGGCCAACCCCGTGGTCGCGATTCTCGGCGTGGTCGCGTTCGTGGTCAAGGTCGTGGCCTTCTGCTGGCTACAAACCCTGATTCGCTTTACGCTGCCGCGCTTTCGCTACGACCAGTTGATGCGGCTGGGATGGAAGGGGCTGGTGCCGATTGGCCTGCTCAACGTGCTCGCGACCGCTTTCGTAATCGTGGCCTTCGGAGGGCCGCACTGATGCCGCTGTGGCTGTTCGCCTTTCTGGCGACGCTCTCGATCGTTTCGGCGCTCGGCGTGATCCTGCAGCGCAGCGCGATCCATAGCCTGCTGGCGCTGGTGATGACTCTGCTCGCGGTCGCGGTGATCTTCATCGGCCTGGGCGCGGTCACGCTGGGCTTCATCCAGGCGATTGTCTATGCCGGCGCGATCATGGTCCTGTTCCTGTTCGTTATCTGGCTCCTGAACCTGCAGGCCGAGGCGAGCATGGGCGGAGGCCGGCTGGCGATCAAATTTTTCGGTGCGTTGGCCGCGGCCGCGCTGGTGGCGGAACTCTTCGCGATACTGGGCCGCGCGCCCGCCGGCGCCGCCGTCGAGCTGCCGCCGGGCTACGGCTCGATTCACAGCCTCGCGATGCTGCTGTTCTCCGACTATCTGATCGCTTTCGAGGTTACCTCGCTGCTGCTGCTGGCGGCGGTGGTCGGATCGATCGCGATCGCGCGGCGGACGGCCGGCGCGCACGACGGCTCGGTCGCGCCGGCTCGCGCGGCAGGGAATCGCTGACCATGGTCCCGACCAGCTATTACATGGCGCTCAGCGCAGCCTTGTTCGCGATCGGGGTCGCCGGAGTGGTCGTGCGCCGCAACGTGATCGTGATGTTCATGTCGATCGAGCTGATGCTCAACGCGGTCAACCTGGCCTTTGTCGCGCTCGGGCGCGCGCTGGGCTCGGCCGACGGGCAGGTGATCGTGTTCTTCGTGATCACGGTTGCGGCGGCGGAATCCGCGGTCGGCCTCGCGATCATGATCTCGATCTTCCGCAGCCGCGAAACCGTCAATGCTGACGAACTCAACCTGATGCGGTGGTGATGGAATGTCGGCTCCGTATCCAGCTCTCGGCCTGATCCTGCTTTTCCCTGCGCTGGGGTTGGTTTTCAACCTCTTCTTCGCGGGCCGCTTCGGTCGCTCGGCGGTCAACCTGGTCGGCCCGGGCGTGATGTTCGCCGCGCTGGCCGTGGCGCTGGCGGCGTGCGCCAGGCTGATTGAGATGCCCGCGGGAAGCTCGCTGGAAGCCCGGCTCTGGCCGTGGATCTATTCCGGATCATTCCATGCCGATTTCGCGCTCAGGCTCGACGCGCTCTCCGCCGTGATGGTGCTGGTCGTCAGCGGCGTCGGCTCGCTGATCTTCGTGTACTCAACCGGCTACATGGCGCACGACGAGGACTTCGCCCGCTTCTTCGCCTACGTGAACCTGTTCGCGCTCTCGATGCTCCTGCTGGTGCTGGCGGACAACCTGCTGCTGATGTTCGTCGGATGGGAAGGGGTCGGACTCTGCTCTTACCTGCTGATCGGATTCTGGTACGCGACCGATCACTTCGCCTATAACGGGCGCAAGGCGTTTATCGTCAACCGAATCGGCGACTCCGGCTTCGTGCTCGGGCTGCTGACGATCGTCGCGACGCTCGCTTCGCACGGAGTCTGGACGGTGAACTTTGCCGAAATGAAGGCGCACGCAGGCCTGTTCAGCGGCGCGGCCGCGACCGCCGCCTGCCTGCTCCTGTTCCTCGGCGCGACCGGCAAATCCGCGCAGATTCCGCTCTACGTATGGCTTCCTGACGCGATGGTCGGACCAACTCCGGTCAGCGCGCTAATCCACGCCGCGACCATGGTCACGGCCGGCGTCTACATGATCGCGCGGCTGAGCTTCCTCTTCACGCTGGCGCCCGCCGCGATGGAAGTGGTCGCCATAATCGGCACGCTGACCGCGCTTTTCGCCGCCACGATCGCGCTCGTCCAGCCCGATATCAAGCGCGTGCTCGCCTATTCGACGATTAGCCAGCTCGGCTACATGTTCATGGCCGTCGGCGTCGGCGGGTTCGCCTCGGGGATCTTTCACCTGATGACGCACGCCTTCTTCAAAGGACTGCTGTTCCTGTGCGCCGGCTCGGTGATCCATGCGCTCGGCGGCGAGCAGGACATGAACAAGATGGGCGACCTGCGCAGCAAGTTGCCGATCACTTTCGCGACCATGCTGATCGCGACGCTCGCGATCACTGCGGTGCCTCCATTCGCGGGCTACTTTTCCAAGGACCTGGTCCTGGAAGCGGCTTTCAGCTCGGGCCATCGGGTGCTCTGGGTGCTCGGCGTACTCACCGCGGGACTCACCGGCTTCTATATGTTCCGGCTGATCTTCATGACCTTCTTCGGAATGTCGCGCGTCGACTCCGACCGGCTCGAACACGTGCACGAATCGCCGCCGGCGATGACGATCCCGCTGATCGCGCTGGCCGTACTATCGATCGCCGGCGGATGGGTCGGCCTGCCCGAGGGCTTGCTGTGGGGAAACGCGTTCGCCCGCTTCCTTACGCCCGTGGTCGGCGCTTTCAACCCGCTGCCGGGGGCCAGCGAGCTCGTGCTCTCGGGCGCGGCCAGCGGCGCCTCGCTGATCGGAATCGGGCTCGCCTACCTGATGTATATCCGGCTTCCCGGCCTTCCGATGATCCTCGCCTGGCAGGCCGGCAGGCTATACAAGCTGCTGCTCGAGAAATACTACATCGATCAACTGTATAATCTTGTTGTTACACGGCCGCTGTTCTGGGTCTCGACCTGGGTGCTCGACCGCACTGTCGATTCGTTCGCGATCGACGGCGCGGCGGTGGGAGCCGGCCTGGCGGTCGAGACCGGCGGCGAGATCGCGCGGCGCGCCGAAACCGGCAACGTGCAGACCTACGCCTTCGTTTATCTGCTGGGCGCGGTCGCGATCGGGGCCTACTACCTGTACCTCGTGATGCCATGATCGGCGGCTGCAAAATGACGGGTGGCCGGCAATGATGGGCGGCTACTGGCTAACCGCACTGATCTTTATCCCGCTGCTCGGGGCCTGCCTGGTGCTGCTTCAGGAGCGCGCGGACGCGATCTGGCGCGCGGCCTTCATTTTCTCGCTCGTGCCGCTGGCTATCAGCCTCTATCTGTTCGCCGAATTCGAGCCCGGACAATCGGGCTACCAGTTCGCCGAGCAGTACCCGTGGATTCCCGGCTTCGGCATCTCATACCACGTCGGGATGGACGGCATATCGCTGTTCCTGGTTGTTCTGACTACCATCTTGATTACTCTCTCGATACTCTATTCGGGCGGCGGTGATATAGAGTCGCGTCCGCGCGAGTTCTGTTTTTTCATGCTTGTCCTCGAGTCCGGCCTGCTCGGCGGCCTGCTCGCGGTAGACCTGTTCCTGTTCTACGTATTCTGGGAGGTGATGCTGGTCCCGATGTACTTCCTGATCGGGATCTGGGGCCATGGGCGCAAGGTGTACGCCGCGCTCAAGTTCGCGATGTTTACGATGATCGGCTCGCTGCTGATGCTGGTGGCGATCCTGTACCTCGTCCACGCCGCGGCCGGCCATCTGGGCCGGCTCAGCTTCGACCTGCCGGACCTCTATGGTGTCCCGCTGTCGCCCACCGAGGCGCGCTGGCTGTTCGCCGGATTCGCGCTCGCGTTTGCGATCAAAGTCCCGATGTGGCCGGTCCACACCTGGCTCCCCGACGCCCATACCGAGGCGCCCACCGCAGGCTCGGTGATCCTGGCGGGCGTCATGCTCAAGATGGGCTGCTACGGGTTCCTGCGCTTCGCAATTCCGCTCTTCCCCGCCGTCGCGATTGCGGCCGGGCCGCTGTTCATGGCGCTGGCGATCGTCGGGATCGTATACGGCGCGCTGGTCGCGATGGTCCAGCCCGACTTGAAACGGCTGATCGCCTACTCATCGGTGAGCCATCTCGGCTTCGTGATGCTCGGGGTCTTCGCGCTCAACACGCAGGGCGTCGAGGGCGCGCTCTACCAGATGCTCAATCACGGCCTCTCGACCGGCGGACTGTTCCTGATGGTCGGGATGATTTACCTGCGCCGCCATACCCGGGAGATCGCTGAATTCGGCGGACTTTGGCGCAGTGTGCCGCTAATGGCGGCGGTCTTCATGGTCGTGATGCTGTCCTCGATGGGGCTGCCGGGACTCAACGGCTTCGTCGGCGAGTTCCTGATCATGCTCGGTGCTTATCTCAGAACCTGGCAGGCCGCGGCCTTCGCTGTCAGCGGCACCATCCTCGGAGCGCTCTATTTGCTGTGGACCTACGAGCGGGTTTGGTTCGGGCCGATCACCAAGGCGGTCAACGAGAGCATCGGCGACCTGAGCGCGCGCGAGATCGCCGTGATGGCGCCGCTGCTTGCGCTGATGCTGCTGATGGGGCTTTATCCGAAGCCGCTGCTTACCCGGATGGAGCCGTCGGTGGAGCAGCTACTTTCGCGCGTCCAGGCCGCGCAGGCGCAGCTCGACGCCGGACACGTGCGAACGCTGGCCGCGGCCGCGATCCGCTCGCCGGGGGAATCGGTCGCCGTCAAATGAGCGAATTCAATCCGGGCGCGATCAATTTCTCCTGGCCCTCCGTGCTGCCTCTGATCGTCGTGTCGGTCGCGGCCATCGCGGTCCTGATGGTCGGGGTCAGCGTCGACGACGACGAAAGCCTCGGACTCGGGGTACTTTCGCTGGGCGGGCTCGCGCTGGCGTTCGTGCTCGCGCTCGCGGCGCTCGGCCAGAGCGCGCTCGCCTTCGGCGGCTCGATCGTGCTCGACAACTTCGCGATCTATTTCGACCTTGCGATCCTGATCAGCACCGCGATGACCGTGCTGATGTCGCTCGAATACGTCGGCGATCTTCGCCTGCCGGGCGCGGAGTACTACTCGCTGCTGCTGTTCGCGACGCTCGGCATGATGCTGCTCGCGACGGCCGGCGACTTGATCGTAATTTTCCTCGGCCTGGAAACCATGTCGATCGCGGTCTATGCGCTGGCCGGTTTCAGGCGCGGCGATCCCAGATCGATCGAGGCCTCGCTCAAGTACTTTATGCTGGGCGCGTTCTCGACCGGATTTCTGCTCTACGGGATCGCGCTGGTTTACGGCGCGACCGGCACGATCCGGCTCGATCGGATTGGCACGGCGATGTCCGGTCCGATGGCGCACAGTCCGATGATGCTGCTCGGGGTCGGCATGATGCTGATCGGATTCGCCTTCAAGGTCGCGGCGGTGCCGTTTCACATGTGGGCGCCCGACGTCTACGAGGGCGCGCCGACGCCGATCACGGCTTTCATGGCGGTGGGCGTCAAGATGGCCGCGTTCGCGGGCTTCCTTCGGATCTTCGTGGTCCATCTCGCAGGCGTGAGCGCCCAGTGGACCTGGGTGCTATGGGTGCTGGCCGCGCTGACCATGACCGCCGGCAACGCGATCGCGCTGGTGCAGAGCAATATCAAGCGGATGCTCGCCTACTCGTCGATCGCGCACGCAGGCTATCTGCTGGTGGGCATCGCGGCGGCCGACGGCGCGGCCGGCGGCGCGATTCTCTACTACCTGCTCGGGTACGCGTTCACCAACATGGGCGCCTTCGCGGTGGTCGCCGCGCTCGGACGGCCCGACGCGCCGCACGAGCGAATCGCCGACTATCGCGGACTCGCGCGGCGCAATCCGGGCCTGGCGGCTGCGATGACGCTGTTCATGCTGTCGCTGGCGGGCGTGCCGCCGCTGGCGGGCTTTGTGGGCAAGTTCTATCTGTTCGGCGCCGCGCTCAACCGGGGCCTCGTGTGGCTGGTGGTTATCGCGGCGCTCAACAGCGCGGCCTCGGCCTATTACTACATCTCGGTGATCGTTGCGATGTACATGGAAGAGGGCGGCGTGGAGAACGTGCGGATGCGCGGGCGTCCCGCGCTGCTCGCTACCGTTGCGATCGCGGTGGCCGGTGTGATCCTGATTGGGCTTTATCCGCAGCCGTATATGGCAGCGGCGACCAACGCGTTCGCCTCGGCGATGAGCGTCTCGCCGATCCACGCCGCGTCGCTGGCTCCGTAGCCGCGGCGGGCGCGTCGCCGCCTATCTGCGGCGCTTGGGCGGCTTGCGCGCAGGCGGCTTCTTCGCCGCGCGCGGCGAAGCAGCCGCCTTGGATTTCGCCTTCAGCGGCGGCTTCATCGCCGCCCGGACGGGCGGCGGTGATGCCGCTGCCTTCGCTGCTGCGGCGCGCGGCGGATTCATCGCCGCCGCCGGGACTGCGGCGCGCTGCGGCTTGGGCGGCTCAGGCCGCGGTGGCGCGGCCGGCGGCTTCGGCGCCGCTTCCGGCATCGTGGCGTGCGCCGGCGCTGGGGATACTTCCACGGCGCCCGCGTACGCGTCGGCTTCGATCTCCACCAGCATGTGCGGATGAACCAGGCGGCGCACTTCGACCATCGAGGTCGCCGGCGGCGCCTCGCCGAAGGCCTCGCGATGCGCGCGCGCGACCGCCTCGAAGCGCGTCATGTCGGTGACGAAGATTCGCGTGCGCACCACGTGGCGCAAATCGAGCCCGAGCCTGCCGAGCGCCGCCGCGAGGTTGGCGATCGCCTGCTTGGCCTGCACGTACATCTGACCAACGCCGACCAGGCCGCCCTGCGCGCCGGTGGCCGTGGTCCCGGAAACCGCGACCCAGTCGCCCGCCTTCACCGCGCGCGAATATCCCGCGATTGGCTCCCACGGTGCGTTGCTGGAAATTCGTACGATTGCACCCATCGGAATGTCCCTTCTTTGCGCGCTTGCGATGGTCCAAACGCCGGCTTGCGCCGTGCGGCGGCGGCTCAGTGATCGCGCGAGGGCCAGGCCTCTTCGAGCTCGCGGCCCACCGATCGCATCGGCGATCCTGTCAGGCGGCCGGCCGGTACGAAGACTCGCAGGAAGTCCCGCAGCCAGAAGACGCCCGCCGGAACTCGCGAGCCCCGGCGATTCATATCCAGCTCAGGTTCCACCACTCGCGATGTTTGATTTGACGTTGCTTGTGCACTGAATCCCGTCCTGCTCCACCTCTCCACCAATCTCTTTCCTCCCGTAACGGGTATGTCATCTGCAAGAGATTCTACAGACTACGTCGTGACAATCAACGCGACGATCAAAATCGCCGTGCTGCTTTTGTCACAGGGGAAGGCTCATTGTTGGACGAGGCGCGCTTGAAGTGGGCACCGGCCTAAAGTATCCTTAGCGCCGTTTCGTAGTTCGGCTGCGCGACTGGTGAGAGGAATCAAGGAGGAAGCGATGCGCAAGATCCTGGTTTTAGCACTGGCGACTCTGTTGTTTGCTGCTGCCTGTCAGAAATCCGAAGAGACGGCTCCTCCTGCGGCACCCGAGGCGTCGGCGGCTCCCGCGGAAGCCAGCCCTGCCGCCGCTGAGGCGAGCCCCGCGGCTGCGGAAGCGAGCCCTGCGGCTCCCGCCGCTCCCGCCCCGGCAGCCAGCCCTGCTGCTCCCTGATCAAGGTTTGAACGTTCCACGGCCGGCGCCGGTCTCAGAGATCGGGGCCGGCCAAGGAACAAGCGGCGCGCCTCTTCGCCAGCGCCGCGCGCGCGTCTCTCTTGATCTGCTGTTGATTCGCTGATCCGGCCCGCGACGGCGCCCGGGTGCGTCCGCGCGGGATCAGGCTTCGGGCGGTTTTGGCGTCTGAGACGCTTCGCCGGCCGTCTCAACGGGCGCCGATTCGGTTATGATCGCTCGGGCGCGCTCGGCCGACTCCATCGCGAGCTTCGATAGTTCTGCCGATTTGCGCTTCAGCTCCGCGGTCTTGAGTGCGAGCTCCTTGCGAAGCTCCGCTACTTTCGCCATCGCCTCGTCGCGCGCCTTCTTCTGTTTTTTCTCGCCTTCGGCGATCGCTCCGCGCAGTTGCTTGGCGAGCGATTCTCCGCGCTCTTTGAGCACCTCGACCTGTTCGGCGATTTTGGTCCGCGCCTTTTGTGCCGCCTGAGCGAGATCCTTGTGCAGCCTGCCTTGGCGCGCCTCCTGCTCGAGTTTGTCCCGCAGCTTGAGGATGGTGGCGCGGAACTGCTCGATCTGGCTGCGCTGGGGATCAGGTTTCTTCTTCTTCTTGGCTGCCATCGTTGCCTCCGTCCGTCCGGATTTTTCCTGATCCATCACATAGACCCGCGCCGACAAAAGTGAAAGAGGCTTGCATGTCGCGCACCAGCGACGTATCCCCATCGGTGGTTCGCCGGATGCTTGCGTCGTGAGGCATGGAATCGCAAGGACTTAAGCCCGGCCTGTCGCTCTTCGACTCGGCGACGATCGTGGCCGGCTCGATGATCGGCTCGGGGATTTTTATCGTCTCCGCCGACATCGCGCGCCACGTAAGCTCGCCCGCCGCGATTCTCGCCGTATGGCTGGTCAGCGGCCTGATGACGATCGCGGGCGCGCTCTCGTACGGAGAGTTGGCCGCGATGATGCCCGAGGCCGGCGGGCAATACGTGTATCTGCGCGAGGCTTACGGCGGCCTGTGGGCGTTCCTTTTCGGATGGACCCTGCTGCTCGTGATTCAGACCGGCACGGTGGCGGCGGTGGCGGTCGCATTCGCGCGCTTCGCGGGGGTGCTGTGGCCCGCGCTCGGTTCCCGGGTATGGCTGGGCTGGGGCTCGATGGGATTTTCGGGCGAGCGCGTGGCGGCGATCGCGGTGATCGTGCTGCTCACTGCCGCGAATCTGCGCGGACTCGACGCCGGACGAATCGTCCAGAACGTTTTCACCTCGGCCAAGGCGCTGTCGCTCCTGTTGATAATCGTGCTGGGATGCGTGCTCGCGCCCGATCAGGATGCGATCCGGGCGAACTTTTCGAGTCACGCCGCCTTCTTCGGGTCGCAGCCGCTCTCGCCCGGATTCCTGAGCGTGTTCGGCGCCGCGATGGTTGGGGGACTGTTTTCGGCCGACGCGTGGGCGGCCGTGACTTTCGCGGCCTCGGAGGTGCGCGACCCAAAACGCAATTTACCGCGCGCGCTCGCCGGCGGGACGATCGCGGTGATCGCGCTCTACATCCTTACCAACCTGGCCTACCTCTGCGAGCTTCCCGCCGCCGGAATCGCCGCCGCTTCGAGCGATCGCGTCGCGGCCGCCGCGATGGAGATGGTATGGGGCAGGGCAGGGGCGGCGCTCACCGCGATATTGGTAATGATATCGACCTTCGGATGCGCCAACGGGCTGATACTGACCGGCGCGCGCGTGATCTATGCGATGGCGGAGGACGGCGTGTTTTTCGCCGCCGCGGCGCGCCTCAATCGCGCGCGCGTGCCGGGCACGGCGCTCAAGATCCAGGCGCTGTGGGCCTGTCTGCTGGCCTTGTCGGGTACCTACTCGGATCTGCTCGACTACGTAGTCTTTGCTCAGTTGCTATTCTACGTACTAACCGTCGGCGCGATCTTCGTATTGCGGGCGACCCAGGCCGAGCGCCCGCGGCCCTACCGCGCCCCCGGCTACCCGTACGTTCCCGGCGCGTATATCGTCGCGGCGATTGCAATGATGGCGAATCTGCTCGTCATCAAGCCCCGCTACACCTGGCCCGGCCTTCTGATCGCGATGAGCGGCGTTCCGGTGTACGCGCTGATGTCGCGCCGCCAGGGAGTCGCGCCGCGCAAGCCCCAATCGTGACGCGGGCGTGTGTGCGCAGTCTTCAGCAGGAGTGTTTCTTCATTTCAAGATTTCCATCGCCTCCGTTACATCGTAAGATACCGTGTCAGGACGCAATTTCGCTGGGCAGGGCAACGCTCTGCAGGAGGCTTATGCGCACCACTTTCAGAGCGGCTCTGATCTTTGCATCACTCGCGATCTTCGCCGGGCGCGTTTGCGCGCAGGTTCAACCCGGCGACCTGATCACGCCCAAGGAGGCCGACAAAGTTGCCGACCTGCTGAGCCCGGGCAATCTGATCCTGGTCAAGCAGGGGATGCAGATGAAGATCATTCCGGCGGGGCGGCTTGACTGGCCGCCGCCGTATAAAACCGCGACCGAAAAATACTCTCCGCAAGTACAGCTTGGCGACAAAGGCGAGTTGAAGAACTACGTGGCCGGCCAGCCGTTTCCGCTGCTCGACGCGAACGACCCGCAGTGCGCCACCAAGGTGATGTGGAATTTCAGCTATCGCCCGCTCTACACCGACGACGTCGATGTTCGCGATGTCGAGCTGGCCAGCTACGCGGCCGGTACCGGCCTGGCCGAACCGGCGGCGCATATCGTGATCGCCCACTTCGCCTTCTACAACAACGTCGGACGAGTCGAAGTGGCGCCGACTCCGACCGACCCCGAAGCGACCGGGGCCGGAATCCGCTATCGCTTCGGCGCCTTTCCGTGCCTGGAGCCGGCCGAGCTTCGTGGCTTCGGCTTCGTGCGCTATCGCAACCTTGACTCGAACATCGAGGACAACGCCTGGTACTACAATCCCCACAGCCGGCTGAAGCGCCGGGTTTCGCCGACCACGCTGTCGGACACGATGGGCATTCTGCCGGACATGGGCGGCGGCGGCGCCGCGACCTACGCCAACAACCTCGACCCTGACTCGTTCTTCGGCTTCGCCGCCAAAATAGAGGACTATACGTACAAGCTGCTCGGCGAGAAGCCGATGCTCGGATGCGTGCATGCGGAGAATTCGCCGGCCAAGCCCTGCCCTTTCGACGGCAGCCGCACCATCTGTCCCGAGAACTGGGAGATGCGCCGGCTATATGTGATCGAGGCGGACGCGAAGAAAATCGGGCTGCTCAGCAGCGGCGTCTCGGTCCCGAAACGGATCCTCTATATCGATTCCGAAGGATGGTTCATCACCGCCTCCGACCAGTACGATCGTGAAGGCCAACTGTGGAAAACGATCGCGACTTACAATGCCTATCGCGATCGGCCGGTGCCCGACGCGACGGTCGCCATTTACCCGTTCAAGCGGATGTTTCAGACCGCGCTGGTGGACGAGAACGTACAGAACGGATTCTCGACGGTGATCTATACGCCGGGACGCCAGCCCGAAGAGCGCGAATGCTGGTATATCAACATGGGCGTGGTCTCCAAGCCGTTCTTCGAGCCCACCGCGATGGAACGCTTGGGGCATTGAGAGGATAGCGCGGGCCAAGCGCCACTCAGGCCCCGCCCCCAGTTCCGCGACCGGCCCCAACCTGATCGTTGCGCCGGGTTTCGGTTCCGCGCCTTCTAACCCTTTGTTCCGCCTCGCATTTTCCACCCCAACCTTTGCGAATCCGCGACCCGCCCATTCGTCACCCGCCACGCACCACCGCCGCCTTGAAAATCCGTGACCGGATCCTCCCACTCCGCCGCCTCATGCGCCCACCGAATTGCCGCAGGGCAGTCCTCCGTCCCGGCTTGATGGACACGTCGCCCCAGAGCCTTGGTCCGCGTGGCAAAAGCGCAGACGACAAGTGCTGAATGCGGTCGCCTGCTATTATTAGTGGATGCTGGAATCGCTCGGCGCCTCGCCCTTCGAAAAAGCGGCTCCCTACTATGACGCCCATCGCGCGCCCTATGCGCCGGCGGCATTGGACTACATCATTTCCGCCTTTGCGCTCTCCGCCGGCGCGCGCGTCCTCGACCTTGGTTGCGGTCCCGGCACGATCGCAATCCCTCTTTCCCGCACCGGCGCAGACGTCGTCGCTGTAGACCGCGATGCTGCGATGCTCGGGGAGGCTCGCCGATTGGCCGGCGAAAGGGGAGGTGGGTGCATTCGTTGGCTGTGCGCGCGCGTTGAAGATGTCTTGGCTGATCTTGGCCGGTTCCAATTGGTGACACTGGGCCAGTCCCTGCACTGGATGGATCGCGATCTCGTCCTGCGCCAATTGGCGGACGTCGTTGAGGACGGCGGCGGTTTGGTCATCCTGGACGAGGGGCGACGCCGGCCGCAGGAGAGTTGGGAAACTACTGCTCTGCAAGTGGTCGCGAAATACCTCGGCTGGCGTGGTCGCCATCCGATGAAGCATCCGGAATCTGCGCACGAGCCGTCCCTGGCGCGCTCGCGGCACTTTTCAATCTTCACGGTGCGCGAATTTCCGTTTGCAATCACGCGCGATGTCGCATCCATCCTGGGTTGGGTCTTTTCCAGCGCGAACGCAACAAAGCCGATGTTTGGCACTCGGCATGCGGACTTCGAGGCTGAGCTTGCGGAAGTTTTGCTGCGCCTGAATCCGTCCGGCGTTTTTGAGGAGCGGATCGAGACCGCGGTCTATGTCGCGCCGAAGATAGTGGGCTGAAACCGGTGCTTACCCCGGAGCACGCGCCATCGATAGTAATGATGGCGTAGGCGAGGTAGAAGCTCCGCTTTTCGCGGCGTGCAGCACGCACCGTCCGGGACAGCCCGGGCTCAGGTCTCCGTGCTGCTCAGCAGAAGGCCGCGGTACTGCGCCGAGTAGCGGCCGAACATCTCGAACGATTCATCGCGTTGCGCCACCGGGCCGATGGTCCGGCCGTCGTAGTCGAACGAACGCGACGACGTTCTGATGGACCGTCATCCGCAGCTTTATCTGCGCGAATCCGGGCAGATACTCGAAGGTGAATTTGACCTGCTCGACCGCGATTGGTTCGCCATTGACGAATCGCGAGCCGTCAACCCATGCGATTCGCACGCCGCCCGGATGAAAGTAGATTCGCCGAACGCCGACGGCCTTGAGCGGCAGGCCGTTCGCCGCGTCGGTCGCGACGATCTGGAATTCGGTCACGTACGTGAACAGCGGGTTTTTGGATCCGGCCGGCGGATCCTGTCCGTCCAGCGGCCACTCGGGTACGCCCCAAATTCTGCCCCGTGAACCGACGGTGAACCGGCCTAAGGTCGCGACCGCGGTGGGCCGCTCCGCCGCCTGATCGACGTTCGAACCGCGCGGCCATACGCCGGCGCCGCATCCCGCAGCGATCAGCGCCAGCGCCGCGATTATCCGGGTCGGAGCCGCCATCTTCAGAAACTCGCCGGCGAGCTGCTGAGCGTCCATCCGCCGATGTTGTCGCGCCACATGCCCAGGAAAATCGAAGGTTCGTTCGCGGGCGCGGCGACCGTCCGGCCCTCGAACTCGACCGGCTCGAACGTGCTCTCGTACACGCGCATCTGGAGCGTTATGAGAGTGTCTTCGGAATTATAGTCGCCGAAAAGCCTCACCGTGTCGGTCTCGATTTGGCGGCCGTGGCTGAAGCTGGAAAGATCGGCAAACGATGCGTGCGCGCCGCCCGGACTGAAAAATATGCGGCGCACGCCGCGGCATTCGACTTGCTCGCCCATGTTATGGCTGGCGACCACCAGGAATTCGATCAGGTAGGTGAACCGCGCGTCCCTGGGATCGTCGGCCGCGCTGCCATCCGGACCGGGAATGTAACCGGCCATCACGCCGTGCGAATTGGGAGCGATCGGAATGCGGGCCTCGTCGAAAGTTGCAACGGCGAGCTCATGGTTCGCGCCGGCGGACGACTTCGGCCCGTGCCCCATGATGGCAGGCAGGCTGCACGCGGCCAGCGCACAAGCCGCGGTTGCGAAAAACGGGGCGCAGACTATCGCCCGCATCGCAGAGCCTCCCGCCACAGGTTTTATGCCTGTGCCGTCGGCGACGCGAGCCCTCTTTTTCTGAAAGAGGGAGTGCCTTCTTACGAAAAGAGAAGTGCGGCGGCGTGGCAGATCATCTGCACGCGGCCGGGGGGACTGTTCTTTTCCCACTATAAAATCATCACAGCGAATATCAGCCCGCAACTCCCGGTTCGCAATGAAAAACCCGATTTGCTATGCTCTTTCCAGGGCGGGGAGAAATCCGAGGTAAATTCTGCGCCTTCAGCACCGGGGCGCGAAGCAGGCCGACAATGGGCTGGATAGCTCCAATGGCCACTCTTCACCGGCGCAACTGGATGCGGGCCGCAGCCGTGGCCGCCTTAGCTCTCGATCGCTGCGAGCGGAGGCCTCGCCGCAGTCGCGCGGGCTGCGACGACGACCCCTCTGGCTACGGCCTACTGCGTTCTCGACTCTCCGAACCTCAGCCTCAACCTGACACGCGTTTCGCCCGATCGGAACGGCAAGCTCCAGACCTCGACTGCGGTCGGCGACGATTCGCCGCTTGCGGTTGCCGTCGATGACAAGGGAGTAATTTGCGTAGCCAACCAGAACACCCGCACCGTCACTGTCTTTGCCAAGGGCAGTAACGGCGCCGCGCCGCCGATAGCAACTATCGGTGGACCCGATACCGGCCTGGTCGATCCGTACGGGATCGGCGTCGATAGCAATGGACGGATCTACGTTCTGAACACCGTTTGCGGAACGAATAACAATTGCACTCCATCGGTGCTGATCTTCAAGGCTTCCAGCAACGGGGACGCCGTGCCGGTGGCGCGGATCAATCCGCCGACGTCCCTCTACGGCCCGCAACAGGGAATCGCAGGGATGGCGGTCGACGGGAAAGGAGATGTCTTCCTGACCGGAATTTCGAATTCACTTCACGGCAGCTACCTGGCGATCTTTCATGCGTTTGCCGGCGGCAATCCTGCGCTTGCGCTCATTATCCACGGTTTCGAACACGGAACTGGAAAACACCGGCGCAGTCGCGGTTGACACCGCCGGAAACGTATACGTGGCCGAAGTCATCGTGGTGCCACCGCTTTTTGGCGTACCTCAGGGCGGCGGCGCGATCCTGGAGTTCTCCGCCGCGGCAGTGGCAGGAACCAACAGCAACGTCGCCCCGATTGCGGCAATCTTCGGCGATTTGACCACTCTCGACGACGTTGGCTTCCTGCAAGGGGTAGCCCTTGACGCCAGCGGAAACATCTACGCTCGCAGCAGCGCGGGCACCTCAGTCTTCGCGCCACAGTCCGACGGTAACGTGGCTCCAGTCAGCGTCATCAATACCAACGGTGACACCAGCGGGCAGCCCCCCCCGCTGACGGTAGACGCGGACGGCAACGTCTATACGGCCTACCAGAGCAACCGGAATTACCTGAGTTACGAGACGGACGTGAACAGCATCGGGGTGTTCGCCGCAGGAAGCTCCGGGAACATATCGCCGATGGCTCTAATCACGCGCCCGCTGATTGGTTCGGATGCTGCGGCCGCCGTAGACAAGCAGGGCAACGTATATGTGAGCGGCGAACTGGGGAGTGCCGTAATTGAAGAGTTTGCTGCGGGGTCCACGGACTCAGCGCCGATAAATTCCATTGCTCTGCAGGGCGACGCCGCGGTGAATCCGGGACGGTTCACGCTAGGCCCCGACGGCAGCATCTATCTGAACACCTACAGCTCCGGCTTGTTCGTCTATCCGCCGGGCAGCACCGGCGATGCGGCGCCGGTCAGACACCTCGACCAGGTGGTGCCATCGGGAAACGGAGGATGGGTGTCGGATATGGCGGTCGACGCCGCAAATGACCTTTACCTGCTGGAAATCGTCGACAATGGCGCCGCGGGTGATTCGATGGCGGTGCTCGTGTATCCTGCGGACGCGAACGGCACCGATCAACCATCGGCGGTGATCAGTGGACCGCATACCCTGCTCAGCGGCGCCAACGGTATCGCCATAGACTCCGCCGGCAACCTCCTGGTCTCGGCGGTCAACTACCCGAGCTCGACCGGACCGTCGCGGCCTCTTGGCACAATCAGCAAGTATCCGCTCGGCAGCCACGGCGACGTAGCTCCGAAGATTGTCGTCTCCTCGGCCAGCGGGTTGGTGGGCGTCAGGATCGACTCGGCGGGGCGATTCTATAGCCTCACGCCGATAACCACCAGTAACACCGCGGAGGTCCAACACGAGTTGGCGGTATTCTCTCCCACCGGCACGCTGCTTTCAGTTGCGCCCCTGCCGTTCGAGGGCGATGGAACCGGATATCTTGTCGCCGTATCGCCTTGATGGGGTCTTAGATAATGCCCACGATCACGATCAAGCTCAGCCCCGATGAGCTGGCCGATCTGGGCAAGACCTTTAGGCGCCGCATCTGATCCTCGGTCCAGACGCAGCCCGATCGACGCCGGACGGTCCGCTGACAGGGAGGTCACGCCGTGCGTGAACCCGAAGCCGGGCTAGCTATCGATGCGCCGGTGGAACGGTCGGAGTGGCCTCTGTTCGTGTACGAGGCGCCCGATCGAATCAGGCTGCGCGCGCGAGACTTCACATCGGAGTTCTTCAATCGTGCTTTAGAACAGAGCCTGGGCGGCAAGAACGTCGTAAGAGCGCGGTTCAGCCGCGAGCGATTGCTCGGCTTCTCCGGTGCGAGGCTGCTCAAGTTCGCGCTCGAACTCGACGACCATCGAACTGTCGAGACCATCGTCAAACTGGCCCACAAGAACACGCCCTACGAACTTTTCTTCTACCGCGACCTGGCGCCCGCGTTTCGGGTTCGTGTTCCGCGCTTGTATGGGAGCCGGCAAAATCCATCGGCGCGCGCGGGCGGCTTGGTCATCGTGCTCGAGGCCCTGCCTGCGGGCGTCCCCTCCGTCTCGATGGATGAGTCGCATATGCGAGAGGCGCTCCGCCTGCTGGCGAGAATGCACGCGCAGTTCTGGGACGACGACGCGCTGAACAAGCTGCGATGGCTTCCCGATTTCGCGGATTACGACGCGCAACATTTCCGCACGACGTTCCAGGCCGGTCTGGATGCCTTGCGGAACTTGCAGGAGAAGTTCGCGTACTTTCCGCGTCTGCTCGATGAGCCATCATGCGATCTGTTGAGACGCGCGGCCGAGCGCTTCGAGCTTGCGATACATCGTCTCTCGGCGCTTCCGCAAACTCTCGTCAACGGCGACGTGAACCTGAACAACTTCATACTTCCTCGCGACGGGCGCGGCGAGGCCGCGATCGTCGATTGGCAGAACATGTGCCGGGGGCCCGCGATCCTCGATCTCAGCTATTTCTTCAACGTGCAGCGCCTGCGGACTGCGGACTGGCTCGGACGCGCGATCCTGCAGCCTCTCCTGATGGGATGGGATCAGTTCACACGCGTGTACTTCGACGAACTGGAGGCGCAATTGGGCCAAGCGATCGACCGGGAGGCCCACCTTGAAGCGGCCTTCGCTGCGGACGCGGCATACACGATCCGGCATTGGATTCCAGCTTTCGGAATCTGGTCTGCGATGCCGCATCCGGGTCTTGTATTCGGGCGTCCTCTCGGATGGTTCTTCAAGAGGCTGTTCAAGTTTGAACCGGTGATCGATTACCTTGTCGGCGCGCCGATCAGGCGGACCTGCGACGGGTTCGACCGGGTTTTTCGCGATTGAGGTAATGCAAGCTTAGAGTCTCGCGAGCGCCCAAAAGGGTAGTGGCCGGCCTCTACCCTGAGCCGTTACCGCTTCGCCGCCAGCGCGGCGCCGGCACGCTTGGCGCGTTCGGGATCACCCGACCAGATCCAGACGTTCTCGGTGCGGCTGACCCGACCAGCACTCCGCAGAATGCGGTTTTAGGCTTAGCCGCTTGGAGAACTCTCTCGCTGAACAACGAATTCGAGATTCAGGGCAGTAGCCGAATGTCCCTGCCGGCCATCCGGGAGGCCGCGATCAGTAGGCGGCTTCGAGCAGGGCGGTCAGGTCCGTTTCGATCAGCGGCCGATCGACCGTGTGTGCGCGATTGATCTCTTCAAGCACCGCGCCGGCGATTTGAGCCAGTTCGTCGCGCGGTACGCCGACGTCGCGAAGGCGCGTCGGGACCTCGAATTGTCCGATCAATCGCGCCGCGCGCTCGGCGCATTCGTTCGCCGCGGCTCCGGGCGACGCGGCGTCGAAGCGGAGATCGAAGCCTTCCGCAATCGGGCCGAAGCGCGCGGGCGCCAGGCGCGCCATCAGGCGCATCGCGTGCGGCACCGTGATACACGAGGTGAAGCCGTGCGGCACGTCCCATCGCGCGCCGATCTGATGACCCAGGGCGTGCGAGATTCCGAGCCGCGAATTGATCGCACCGAATATGGAGAGCCAGGCCGCAAGCTGGCATCGTCCGCGATGCGCCAGCTCGTCGGCGCCATGGGTCTGCATCGAGGCGAGCAGATGGACATTCAACAGCGCGATCGCACGCGCGGCGAGGGTAGCGGTGACCAACTGATGACGGGTCGAATAGATTGCCTCGATCGCGTGGTCGAGCGCCTTTATTCCGGTCGATGCCCACAGCCACGCCGGCGTCTCGACCGTCAGCGCCGGATCGAGGATGACGACAACGGGCTGCAAGCGCGGATCGCCGACGCCGCCCTTGCGTCGCGTGCTTTCGTCTGTGACTCCGCCGAACGGGGTAAACTCACCGGCCGAAAGCGTGGTGGGGATTGCGATGTGGACCAGCGCGCCGCTGGAGGCGCCGGCCGCCTGATCGCGCGCGCTCAGGATCTTCATCGCTGCGGCCTTGGCAGTATCGATCGGGCTGCCGCCGCCGAAGCTCACCAGGCAATCCGCGCCTGCCCGCTCGAATTGCGCCGCCGCTTCCTCGACAGTCTTCGACGGCACATGCTGGCGGGCTCCATCGAAGACGCCGAACTCGAGCGGGCCGAGCGCCTGCTTCACCTTGTCGAGCAATCGCGATCGGGAAAGCGTATGCCCGGTAATGATGAGCGCGCGCTTGCATCCCCGCCGCTGCAATTCACGACCCAGCGCGCTCACCGAATCGGGACCGAAGACGACCCGCTCCAGCCGGGTGAAGGTATATTCGCCGCTTAAGGCTTCCATCGCTCGCGATCCGTCATCGCCGTTGGAGGTTCGGAGTCAGGGCTCGATGACTACGATCGTGCCCTTCGGCACCAGCCGATCGATCTCCATGATCGCGTCGTCGTCGACCGAGATGCAACCGGTGGTCCAGTCGACGTCGCCCTGGTTGAGAATCGGCTGGTCGGTGCCATGGATTCCGATCGCGTTGCCCATCGGGAGCGGGCGCCCATCGTTGATCGGTACGACGCCTTTCTCGCGCAAGTCTTCGTAACGGTAGCGGTCCACCTTGTTCGGATAGTTGAGCCGCAGGAACCGCTTCCATCTGCGGCTTTGGTACTTCGCGATAATCACGTAGAGGCCCTCGGGAGTGCGCCGGTCGCCGGCCCATAGCTTGGTGCCGTGCGCCGGGCTGCGTCCGAAGACCGCGTGATAGGTTTTGTACATCCGGCTCTTGTAGTAGAGGATCAATTGATGGCGCCCCTTGTAAGCCATCAGCGCCCAATTTTGCGGTTCCATCACCGAGGCGTCGCTGGTCCGGCGGTAGGCGAGCTCGCCGGGCGTCTCGGCGATTGCACCGTCGATCGGCACGCGCGCCGGAGAGCCCTGTGCGATGGGCGACGCGGCGTGCGCAGGCGGGTAAACGGCGGCGACGGCCGCAGTGGCTGCCGGCTTCGCGGCGGGCGAGTTGCTCTGTGCGCACGCGCGTGGCTGTGAAACGATTGCCGCCGAAATCGCGATGGCCGCGGCGAAGACCGCGATAGTCCCGATCCGATGCGCGATTTTCCCGGTCATCTGCTCCACGAGTGTCCTTCGATAATCATTTTGCGGGCGGATGACTCATCGGTCAATTCTCGTCACCGGTAAATTCTCGAAGCGGCGACAAAAGATCGCAAGGGTACATGGAAATGGATACCGAGCTGGCCAGCGTGCTTGCGAGCCTCACCACCGGCATCTACGTGCTCACCGTGAGCGACGAGGGGCGCTATCGCGGGATGTCGTCGTCGTGGGTCACGCAGGTATCGGGCGCACCCGCACTGCTGATGGCGGCGATCGATAGCGGCCATCACTCGCACGCGGCGGTATCGCGCACGGGGGCTTTCGGGCTCAACGTGGTGGGCGTCCGCGGCCGGGCGCTCGAGGACTACCTTTTGTCGGAGCGAGCGCGGCGGCCCGACAACCTCGAGGGGCTCGAGTACGATCTCTCGCCCAGGCTCGGCGTGCCGTGGCTGGCGCTCGCGATGGCCTCGATCGAGGCGAAGGTCACGCAGGCGATTGTGGCGGGCGATCACACGCTCTTCGTTGCCGAGCCGATCGGTGTTCGCGTCAACGGCCGCGAGCGCCCGCTCACCTCGCTGGATCTCGATTACGTTTACCTGGGCGGCCGTCGGGTCGTCGCGCGCGATCGTTCGGGGTGGTAGCGAGTTAACGCGCGCCAAGCCGCCGCATCCGTCAGGGCTAATTTGACGGACGAGAAAACCCTCTGGTAGCATCGCGAGCCAATGGCGATCGAAAAAAACGAATTGCGCCGCGTGATGGGCCATTTCGCGACCGGCGTGACCGTCGTGACTACGCACGGCGGCGACGGTCGCTACTTCGGGTTGACTGCCAATGCCTTCTCGTCGGTCTCGCTGGTGCCGCCGCTGCTGCTGGTGTGCGTCGACAAAAAGGCCGAGAGCTATCCTTCTTTCGAGCAGAGCAAGGTCTTCACGGTCAATATCCTCTCTGCCGATCAGGAGGATATCTCGCGCCGGTTCGCGGTGAGCGGCGGCGACAAGTTCGACGGCGTGAGCTACCGAGTCGGCGCCAACGGAGCGCCGATCCTCGGCGGAGTGCTGGCGTATGTCGAATGCAAGATCGTCGCGGCCTACGAAGGCGGCGACCACATGATCTATCTCGGCGAAATCGAGGAAACCGGCGCCGTCGAAGGAAAGCCTCTGCTCTTCTATCGCGGCGGCTACCGGTCAATAGGCGACTAGAGCCAAGTGCGCCTGCCCGGCCTGAGCGTCTTTTTGCCCTCTCATAACGAGGAAGGCAATGTCGAGCGAGTCGTCAAGGGCTTTATCGGGGAGTTGCCCAGAGTCGCCGACGATTACGAGGTGATCGTAGTCGATGACGGCAGCCGCGACCGCACCGGCGAGATTGCCGACCGCCTCGCCGCCGCCGATTCCCACGTCAAGGTGGTGCATCATCCGGTGAATCGGGGTTACGGCGGCGCGGTGATCTCGGGTATCACGGCGGCGAAGCAACCCTGGGTCCTGCTCTGCGACGGCGATGGACAGTTCGATCCCGCAGATGTCGAGCGGCTCGCCGAGCGCGTTCCGCAATACGACGTTGTAGTCGGTAGGCGGGCGCGGCGCGCCGATCCGCTGATGCGGCGGATAAACGGCAAGACCTGGACAATCTTCATGCGCCTGTTATTCGGCGTTCAAACCAGCGACATCGACTGCGGATTCAAGCTCTTCAAGCGCGAGTTCGTCGACGGCCTTCAATTTCAGGCCACTGGAGCGATGATCTCCACCGAGCTGATGGCCCGAGTGGCGGGGCGGGGCGCCAGGATTTGCGAAGTTGACGTGCGCCATCTGCCGAGGCTGGCCGGCGAGCAATCGGGCGCGAATCTCAAAGTGATCTCGCGCGCTTTCAAGGAACTGTTCGCACTCTTCGTCGAATTGAGAACGGCCGGCAAGAGCAAGGTATAGATTCATGTCGGCCTCGTAATCGCAAGGTCGATCTTCGCCGTTTTGTCGTGGCTCTACCGGGCAGGGTGTTGAGAGAAGTTTCAGCCTCGGTCAGACACCAAAGCGGGTGCCTGACAGACCGATTGCGTTACCCGAATTGTGCTTTCGGCAGGCTGGCGACTGAAAAACAACTCAAGGGGGTCTTTCGCGTGTGGCACGGCGCTGGCATGCTATCGGGATTATACGCGGGCGGTCGTGTCGGCCGGCCCCATCGCAAACAAAAGGAGATCTGGAAAAGTATGAAACGGACCTTGTCAGTACTGACTGCGGCAGCCTTCGCGACCGCATTCGCGCTTCCCGCCTTCGCGCAGACCCCTCCGCCTGCCATGGCGCCTGCGCCGGCGGCCGCAGCACCGGCTGCTCCCGCTGCGCCTGCTATGGCTGCGCCGGCTATGGCTGCGCCTGCCGCCGAGGCCAGCCCCGCTATGAAGAAGAAGCATCACAAGCATCACAAGAAGCCCGAGGCGATGGCGACTCCGTCCAGCTAGAGCGCGACCGGCTTCCGGAACGAACGAAGCCGTAAAGCAAGTTCGCTTTGGCTTGGGGGTGCGGCGGCAGGCCTTCTGCCGCCGCTGAGGCGGGTGGCCGGGTCGGCCCGAAATCGGCCGGAAGCCCGGTGTCGCGGACGCGTTGTGCGTCTCGCGCTTTCCACTGGCAGGTTTTCCCGCTAGCATTTGCGTTAACTCCCGCACGCGCGGATCCGGAGCGCGTGGCGGGAGTTGACGACGTTGGATTCATCGAAAAGCCATCCGCTCTGGTTTCTGCTGCTGGCCGCGCTGGTCCTGCAATGGCCGGCGCCTGCGCAATCCGCGCAGCGCAGCGAAGCCGACGATCAGGTCTGCGATCCGCTCGCTGACTACTTCCTGGGAATGGAAAACTACCCGGAGGCGATCCGGCGTCATGTCGAAGTGATTCGGGAGCATCCTGACAACGCGCTTGCGCACTATCATCTGGGATTCTCGTACGGGGTGACCGGACAGCACGAAAAGGAATTGCGCGAGTACCAGAAAGCAGTGGATCTCGGGCTCAGCGACTGGGAGCTGTTTCTCAATCTGGGCTTGCTGTATATCGAGGGCGGGCAGCTTGAGGCCGCGACCCAGGTCCTGAGACTCGCCACGCTGCTGGCTCCCGCACAGCCGGAAACCCATTTCAACCTCGGACTCGCATACGAGCAGCGTGGGATGCTGGCGCCGGCCGAACAGGAAATGCTGGTCGCGGTGCGAATCGATCCCCGGCAGGCTGACGCGCACAACACCCTCGGTGTCATTTACGCCGAGCAGGGCAACTACGATCAGGCTCGCGCGGTCTGGACGGAACTGGTAGACGAGGTTCCGGACTACACGCCGGCGCGTGACAATCTGGCGATCCTGAAACGGATGGAAAGCGACAAGTCGAGGGCGGGCGTGAACGGATTCACTCATGAGCAATGATCGGCGGCCCGCGTCGGAAGCGAGGAGGGGTGGTGAGGGCATGGCAAAGCGGCAGATTTTCGCTCTATCGTTTCTGATGGTCTTTCTGATCGGCTGCCTGGCGGCAGCCGCTCCTGCTCGGGCGGCTCAGAAGCCCCGTCACAAAGAGCATCGGGCGGCCCGCGTGTCGCCGGCGCCCCTGTACCGCGGCGCGTTACTCGAAGATGCGGCCACCGGCCAGGTTTTGTTCGCGACCAACGCCGACATGCAATGGCCGCCGGCCTCGATGGCCAAAATGATGCTCGTGATGGTGGCCGAGGACGAGATCAACGCCGGACATCTGTCGCTGAACGACCCGGTCAGAATCTCCGAACGCAGCGCGCACACCGGAGGCTCGCGGCTTGGCATGCGCGAGGGGCAGATTTATCCGCTCGGCGAGCTGATCAAAGCCGCCGTGATCAAATCCGCCAACGACGCCGCAGTCGCGGTCGCGGAGAAGGTTGGCGGTTCGGTCGAAGCATGCGTGCGGATGATGAACGCGAAGGCGCAGGAGCTGGGGATGAAGCAGACCTTCTACCAGACCGTCGACGGCCTGCCGCCACGCCCCACCCATGACGCCGACATCACCAGCGCGCTGGATCTGGCGATCATCGCACGCGCATTGATCAGCCGGACCAACATCCTGCGATGGACCGGGCTTGAAACCGCGCCCTTCGACGACGGCGAATGCATGCTCCGCAACACCAATCATCTGATCGGACATTTCGACGGATGCGACGGCCTCAAGACCGGGTTTACCTTCCAGGCCGGCTTCAATCTCACCGCGACCGCCAAGCGCGGTGACATGCGGCTGGTCGCCGTGGTCCTGGGCGCACCGAGCAATCCCGAGCGTTTCAGGCAGGCGGCGAAATTGATGGAATGGGGCTTCGACAATTTCCGCGAGGTCTCGCTTCTGCGCCAGGGACAGCCGCTGCCGGTTCAGGTACAGGTCGAGTCGGGCGAAGTGATCCAGCCGATCGCGGCCGGCGATGTGAAGCTGCTGGTGCGCAAGAGCGACGTGAATGATCTGCGGCTCAAATACAATATGCTCCAGGTAGTCAACGCGCCGGTCGTCAACGGCGAGGCAGTGGGGCAGGTGGTAGTGAGCGACGGCAACCAGGAGCTGGCCACCGTCAACGCCGTCTCGCCGATTCAAGTCGGCGAAGCAGCGCCCGGTGCGCCGAGCTCGTCCGGCCTTACCGCCGAATCCGGCATCCGGCCGATCCGGGCAGTCGATCCCGACAGTTTTCAGGAGCTTAGATGAAAGTAGCTTCGCGACAGCGCAATCGCCGCAACCTCAAGCTGGCGCGCAAACGGCGCTCCAATCCGGTCCAGGCCAAGTCGCGCAAACGCCGGATGCGCCGCAATCGCGTTCGCGGCACGTAATAGGGGGCAACTTCACGAGCCGCTCCCCCCGTCGCACAGGGAATCGTGAGTCGCCGGCCGAGTTGCCGATGTCGCGGCCACCCAGTTTAATCACCTAAAACCAAGTGGTATTGCGCGAGATCGAAAGTCAAATTGAATTGGGGCTTTTCTCGATGCCCGCGACCGCGACTGGTTTCGACTGCACCCTAACCGGTTATCACTATGCGAACCCGAGAGGCTGCAACGCTTCAGCTGGCGGTTGTATAATCGTGGGAGAGGAACTGTGAATCACGGTGAAGACGGCCGAGACGGGGGCGTCTTGTGGAAGAGCGAAGACGGCAAGTCTCGCTTGCACCTCGGTGATTCCTTGGCCTTAATGGAAGGCCTCGCGGCAGACAGCACCGATTGCATCTGGACGGACCCGCCCTACCTACTCTCCAACGACGGCATTACGTGCGTTGCTGGCCGCATGGTCAACGTCAACAAGGGGGAATGGGACCGGAGTCGGGGCATCGATCTGGACCACGAGTTCAACCGGACTTGGCTCGCCGCCTGCCATCGAATCCTGAGACCGGGCGGGTCGATTTGGGTGAGTGGCACGCTTCACGTCTATCTGAGCGTCGGCATGGCGATGCAGCAGATCGGATTCCGTATATTGAACGATATAGTGTGGGAAAAGCCGGCTCCTCCGCCGAACCTCGGTTGCCGCTGTTTCACGCACTCGACAGAGATCCTCCTCTGGGCCACCAAGGCGAAGAAGGGTGCTAAGGATCGGCACAAGTTCAACTACGTGGCGATGAAGGCAGAAAACGGCGGGAAGCAGATGAAGAACGTGTGGCGTTTTTCGACGCCCGCGGATGAAGAGAAGCGGCTTGGGAAGCATCCGACACAGAAACCCGTCGCGCTCATAGCCCGCTGCCTCCGCGCGACGACCGACCATGGCGACCTCGTGCTGGACCCGTTCGCTGGCTCGGGATCGACGGGTGTGGCGGCGCTGAATCTGGGCCGCCACTTCGTTGGTTTTGAACAGGACAAGACCTACGCGCTACTCGCTGCGTGCCGGCTGAATGAGATGGTCCCCGGCCAGCTTGGGATAGGCACATCTGAGACCTCCTCGGCCATCGTGCAGAAACGACAACAATTGCTGTTCGCGAAGGCGTAGCTCGCGGTGGACCGAGCCGAAGCGCTGGCTTCCCTCAAGAAGCTGGTCGGCCGCGACCTCGTCGGCCTCGGCACGAAATCCGGCGTCACGATCTGGAAGGGCGATCGGATCAACAAAGGCTGGGCCGGCCACACTATAGAACGCCATCTTGGCCTCGCTCTCAATTCCTCCCAGTCCCCGAACTTCGGCTCGTGGGAATTGAAGGTTGTACCGGTGCGCGCCCTGCCCGGCGGCAAATTCAGGGTGAAGGAGACGATGGCGATCACGATGATCGACCCTGTGGAAGTCACCGCGAAGGAGTTCCCAAAGAGTCATCTGTTCCTGAAGCTCCAGAGAATGCTCGTCGTCGCTCGAGTTTTCGAGAGCAAGGCCGAGACCCGATCGCTCTGCCATTCGGTTGCGGTGTTCGACCTTGGTGACCAGGACCTGTACCGACAGATCAAGGCCGACTACGATCTTGTTCGAGACGTGATCCGCACAAAGGGATTCGGGCACCTAAGTGGCTCGATGGGCGTCTTCGTGCAGCCGCGGACGAAGGGACAGGGTCACGGAAGTACGTCGCGCGCGTTCTACGCGCGGGCCGCATTGGTTGCTAAGATTCTCGGGATGGGAATCGGATGACCGGCGTCGATGGGGCGATCAGGATCTGAGCTGTAACTGCATGGGACTTCCTGACTGTCCACTCACGATGGGTGAGGGTGCGCGCGACGCACGCAGTCCACGCAGCTATGCAGTCAACGTTGTCTTCTGGGGGTCTCCGCGTCCGCTGCTGTTGGCAACCGCGCTCGGGCCAAATTGACACGGCCCTTGCGGCTCCGATACGAATTGATATGCCGCGCGCTTCGCAAGGCAGTCCCGTTCCGCGCAGCCCAACCCGCATGAGCGTGATCGCCGTCATCCCGGCGCGTTACGGTTCAAGCCGCCTGCCCGCCAAGGCGCTGGCGGAGATCGACGGCGTGCCGATGGTGGTCCGGGTATGGCGTCAGGCGTGCGCCGCGGGAACGATCGAGCGGGTGATCGTCGCTACCGACGACGAACGAATCGCCGCGCCGGTGCGCGCGGCCGGCGGCGAAGCGATGATGACTTCGCGGGCGCATCCAAGCGGCACCGATCGAGTTGCCGAGGTCGCCGGACGTATCGAAGCGGATATCTATCTCAACGTGCAGGGCGATCTGCCCTTTATCGCGCCGGCGGATCTCGACGCGCTGGCGGCGCCGATGCGGGCCGATCCGTCGATCAAGATGGCGACGCTCGCCACCCCGATCGGGTCCGAAGCCGAGTGGCGCAACCCTAACGTGGTGAAAGTGGTATGTAACGCGCGCGGCGACGCGCTCTATTTCTCGCGCAGTCCGATCCCGCTGGCGCGCGACGGCGGCGTGCCGAAAGCGGCGCTGCGCCATATCGGCGTGTACGGCTATCGCCGCGCCTTTCTGCTGGAATTTGCCGCGCTGGAGCCGGGCGTGCTCGAACAAATCGAAAAGCTCGAGCAGCTTCGCGCGCTGGAGCGCGGACGGCGAATCCGCGTGGTGCCTTCCGTGGCGCCCTCGCTTGAGGTAGATACAGCCGAGGACCTCGCGCAGGCCCGCCGCTTCGCGGCGCCGGCGCGATAGCGGGGTGGAGGAGGACGCATCGGTGGAACGCGGCAAGACCAAGTTCATTTTCGTAACCGGCGGCGTCGTTTCCTCGCTCGGCAAAGGTCTCGCCGCGGCCTCGCTGGGCGCTTTGCTGGAGGCGCGCGGGCTCAAGGTCACGATGCTCAAGATGGACCCCTACATCAACGTCGATCCCGGCACGATGAGCCCGCTTCAGCACGGCGAGGTCTTCGTCACCGACGACGGCGCGGAGACCGACCTTGACCTTGGACACTACGAGCGCTTCGTCGAGACCCGGATGAGCCGGCGGAACAACTTCACCACCGGCCAGGTCTACGACAGCGTGATCCAGAAGGAGCGGCGCGGCGACTACCTCGGCGCGACCGTCCAGGTAATCCCGCACATCACCGATGAGATCAAGCGGCGCATCCTGACGGCTGCGGAAGGCGCCGACCTGATTATCGTCGAGGTGGGCGGCACGGTCGGCGATATCGAGAGCCTTCCGTTCCTCGAAGCGATCCGCGAGTTTCGATGGGACCTCGGACGCGAGAACGTGCTCTACGTGCATCTGACCCTGGTGCCGTTCATCAAGACCGCCGGCGAGCTCAAGACCAAACCTACCCAGCATAGCGTCAAGGAATTGACCGGACTCGGTATCCAGCCGGACATTCTGCTCTGCCGATGCGATCAGCAGCTCGAAAAGAAAGTCAAGGCGAAGATCGCGCACTTCTGCAACGTCGAGGAAAATTGCGTGATCTCCGCAGCCGACGCCGCGCCCATCTACGAGGTTCCGTTGAAGTTCCACGACGAAGGCTTCGACCAGCGCGTGGTCGAGAAACTCAACATCTGGACCGGCTCGCCCAACCTCGCCAAGTGGCGGCGGATCGTCAAAGCCGCGCAGAACCCGAAGCTCACGGTCAATGTCGCGGTGGTTGGCAAGTACGTCGACGTGATCGATTCGTACAAGAGCCTGCACGAGGCGATTGCTCACGGCGCGATTGCCAACGAAGTGAAGGTCGTAACCGATTACGTGGATTCCGAGGATCTCGAGAAAGAGAGTCCGGATGAACGTCTGGCGCAGTCGCACGCGATTATCATTCCCGGCGGTTTCGGCGCGCGCGGCACCGAGGGCATGATTCGCGCGGCGCGTTACGCGCGCGAGAAGGCCGTGCCGATTCTCGGCATCTGCTACGGCCTGCACATGATGGTGATCGAAGCGGCGCGCGATCTGCTCGGCCTCAAGCGCGCGAACACCAGCGAGAACGCGCCCGACACTCCCGATCCGGTGATCGACATCATGGAGACCCAGAAGGGGGTTACCAAAAAGGGCGGCACGATGCGCCTGGGGGCATATCCGTGCGTGATCGAGCCCGGTTCGCTCGCCGCCTCGGTCTATCGCAAGACGAAAATCTCCGAGCGCCATCGCCATCGCTACGAAGTCAACAACGCCTATCGCGAGGCGCTCGAAAAGGCCGGATTTGCCGCGACCGGCACTTCGCCCGGCGGCGATCTGGTCGAGATAATGGAGCTCAAAGCCCATCCATGGTTCCTCGGCTGCCA
Organism: uncultured delta proteobacterium; assembly: GCA_963749215.1. GTDB lineage: Bacteria > Desulfobacterota > Binatia > Binatales > Binataceae > CAVVMA01. The sequence continues at coordinate 304,206 of CAVVMA010000017.1, forward strand.
GTTCCATCCTGAGTTGCGCTCGCGTCCGCTCGATTGCCATCCGCTGTTCCGCGGCCTGATTCGCGCCGCGGTGCTGCGGCGCGCCGAGGTTGCGCCTAAAAGTTCCAAGGTCAGGGAGTTGAGATCGGCCTCGTGAAGGTAGCGGAGGTCAAAGCCGGCGAAGTGGTCTTCGGCGGAGATCGGCTGGTGCTGATCGCCGGTCCGTGCGTTATCGAGGATCGCGATTCGTGTATGCGCCACGCCGAACGGCTGATCGCGATTTCGCGCCGCGCGCAAATCCCCCTGATATTCAAGGCCTCCTTCGACAAGGCCAACCGCACCAGCCACCGATCGTTTCGCGGGCCGGGACTCGACGACGGCCTTTGCATCCTGGCCGAGGTCAAGCGCGAATTGGGCGTGGGGCTCCTGACCGACGTTCACGAGCCGACTCAGGTCCGCGCCGCGGCGGACGTGGTCGACGTGCTTCAAATCCCGGCGTTGCTGTCGCGCCAGACCGATCTGATTTGCGCGGCGGCCGCGACCGGACGCGCGCTCAACCTCAAGAAAGGGCAGTTCCTTGCGCCCTGGGACATGCGCGCCACGGTGCAAAAGGCCGAGTCATCCGGCAACCGGCGCATTCTGCTCACCGAGCGGGGGTTCTCGTTCGGCTACAACAACCTGGTCGCGGACTTCCGATCGCTGATCGTGATGCGGAGCTTCGGCTATCCGGTGATTTTCGACGCGACCCATTCGGTGCAATTGCCGGGCGCAGCCGGCGAGCGTTCCGGCGGACAGCGCGAGTTTGTCGCACCGCTGGCGCGGGCTGCGGTCGCGGTCGGAATCGACGGGGTTTTCATGGAAGTGCACGAGGATCCTGAACACGCGCTCAGCGACGGCCCGAATTCCTATCCGCTGGACGACTTGCCCTGCCTGCTCGACGAGTTGAAGCGAATCGACGACCTGATGCGCGCGCTGTCCGGCTGACCGGCGATACGCATGCGCCCGCGACGCTTTATAGTAGATACTGTCGCCATCGGGACAGAAGCTTATAGTAGAACCAGTTGACAGATAGAAGGTGCTTGGCTAATCTCAAAATGAAGAACCCGCGATTGAGCTGATTGAACTGATGCAGGCGGGTTCGAAGCGCCCGTCCCGAAGCGACCCGTTCACTCCGAATGCCGCCAGGCGTCGGCTATCCTGAGCGTATCACGCCGCTGCCGTTGCCAGCAGAGCGACTTGCTTTGGGCTTCCGTACCGGCGCGTCGAGTTGATCATATTCCATGGAGAGCAAAGCGGATTGACTACAGTTGGACCATATAGGGTGACACAAAGTAGGAGGCTGGGTTGCGGGGAGGAAGGCATATGAGCAGGGCAAGAGGAGCGACTCGAAGCGAAATGCATCAGCCGCCGGTCGAGGCCGAGGGCAACGGTGGCTCGGCCGTGAGCGTAATCGTGGCCGACCACGGGGCGAACGCGTCTCCGGCGGTGCTGGGAGAATCGGGGATACTCAACCTCAAGGCGCTCAAGGGCGCCAAGATCACCGAGCTTGCGCACGTGGCCCGCGATTTCAATATCGAAGGCGCCACCAACATGCGCAAGCAGGAGATGATCTTCGCGGTCCTGCAGGCGCAGGCGGCGCGAAACGGATCGATCCTGGGCGAAGGCGTGCTGGAGATCCTGCCCGACGGCTTCGGTTTCCTGCGCGCTCCCGACTACAACTATCTGCCCGGTCCCGACGACATCTATATATCGCCGAGCCAGATTCGCAAGTTCAACCTGCGCACCGGCGACGTGGTTTCGGGCCTGATCCGCCCGCCCAAGGAGGGCGAGCGTTACTTCGCGCTGCTCAAGGTCGAATCGATCAACTACGAGGAGCCGGAGCGGGCGCGCGACAAGATCCTGTTCGACAACCTGACGCCGCTCTATCCGCAGGAGCGGATCAAGCTCGAGTACGATCGCGAGGACTACACCACGCGGATCATCGATCTGGTGGCGCCGGTCGGAAAGGGACAGCGCGGGCTGATCGTCGCCGCTCCGTTCACCGGCAAGACCATGATGCTCCAGGCGCTGGCGCGCGCGATCGCGCACAACCATCCGGAGATCGTGCTGATCGTGCTGCTGGTCGATGAACGGCCCGAGGAAGTCACCGACATGCTGCGCTCGGTCAAGGGCGAGGTGGTTAGTTCCACCTTCGACGAGCCCGCGACCCGCCACGTGCAGGTGTCCGAGATGGTGATAGAAAAGGCCAAGCGGCTGGTGGAGCACGGCCGCGACGTGGTGATCCTGCTCGATTCGATCACGCGCCTGGCACGCGCCTACAACACGGTGGTGCCGCCTTCGGGCAAGATTCTCTCGGGCGGCGTGGACTCCAATGCCTTGCACAAGCCCAAGAAATTTTTTGGCGCGGCCCGCAACACCGAGGACGGCGGCAGCCTGACGATTATCGCCACCGCGCTGGTCGACACCGGCAGCCGTATGGACGAGGTGATCTTCGAGGAGTTCAAGGGCACCGGCAATCAGCAGGTCGCGCTCGATCGCCGGCTGCTCGAGAAACGCATCTTCCCGACGATCGACATCCTGCGTTCCACGACCCGCAAGGAGGAGCTGCTGCTGCCGCGCAGCACGCTCAACCGGGTCTGGATCTTGCGCAAGCTGCTCTCGCAGCTCAACGCGGTCGAAGCGATGGAATTCCTGTTGGAGAAAATGGAGAAGACCAAAACCAACGACGAATTCCTCGATTCCATGAACGCGTAGCGACCTTCGGTCCGGCGGGTTCCGTCGAGCGTCCCGACTGCGCTGAGCCTTTCTTCTTTCGTAGGGGCGGCTCGCGAGCCGCCCGTGGCAGCAAGAGCGGGTCCCGACCCGCCGCTACAAGGACGGACTCAGAGACTCAGTTCAATCCCGCCCACCAACCTCGCCCCTCAAACTTGTATCCGGCGTTTGCACCCGTCTATAATCTCAAGGTTTAAGGAGCCGTATGACCGAAATCAGCATGAAGCAGCTACTCGAGGCTGGGGTCCACTTTGGCCATCAGACCAGCCGCTGGAATCCGAAGATGAAGCCGTACATCTTCGGCGCGCGCAACGGAATCTACATCATCGACCTGCAGCAGACCGTCAAGCTGTTCCGTTCCTGCTACGACTTCGCGCGCGACCTGGCCGCCCAGGGCGGCACTATCCTGTTCGTCGGGACCAAGAAGCAGGCCCAGGACATCGTGCGCGAGGAAGCCGAGCGCTGCGGCATGTTCCACGTCAACAACCGCTGGCTCGGCGGGATGCTGACCAACTTTCAGACGATCAAGGCCTCGATCGAGCGGCTCAAGAAGCTCGAAGAGATTCTGGCCGATCCGGAAATGATCCAGGCGCTCACAAAGAAAGAGATGAGCGACAACGGGCGCGAGCACGGCAAGCTGATGGCGGTGCTGGGGGGTATCAAGAACATGCGCAAGCTCCCCGACGCGCTGTGGGTTATCGATACCAAGAAGGAAGAGATCGCCGTGGCCGAAGCCAACCGCCTCGGAATTCCGGTGGTCGCGGTGGTCGACACCAATTGTGACCCCGATCTGATCTCGTACCGGATTCCGGGCAACGACGACGCGATCCGGGCTATCAAGTTGTTCACCGCAGCGATCGCGGACGCGGTTATCGAAGGCAAGCGGCTCGCCGAAGAGCGGCAGAAGGGCGAGTCGGACCTCGGCGGGAGCGGCCCCGAAGGCGGCGGCGGGATGGGCGCCGAGCCGTCGCCGGCAATCTGACGGATAGCGCAGCGACCACCGGGTGGGCCGCCCGGGTGACAGCGCCGGTCCCAATTTAATCTTAACTTGCTGATCTGAGACTTACTTGCGGACGAACGGATGGCAGAATTCGAAGCAAAACTGGTGAAGGAACTGCGCGACAAGACCGGCGCAGGCGTGATGGATTGCAAGAAGGCGCTCGCGGAAACCGGCGGCGACCTGGAAAAGGCCGGCGTATGGCTGCGCGAGAAGGGTATCGCGCAGGCCGCCAAGCGCGCCGGAAGAGTCGCCTCGGAAGGCACCGTCGGCACCTACATTCACGCCGGTGGCAAGCTCGGCGTGCTGGTCGAGGTCAATTGCGAGAGTGATTTCGTCGCCAAGACGCCCGAGTTTCAGGCCCTGGTCAAGGAAATCGCGATGCAGATCGCGGCGGCGAATCCGCGCTGCCTGCGGCGCGAGGAGCTTCCGCCCGACGTGATCCATCAGGAGCGGGAGATCTACGCCTCGCAGTCCGCGGGCAAGCCCGAGCCGATCGTCAACAAGATCGTCGAGGGCAGGATCGAAAAATTCTATCGCGAGGTCTGCCTCCTGGAGCAGAGTTACGTCCGCGATCCCAATCGCACGATTTCCGATCTGGTCGGCGAATACGTCGGCAAGCTCGGCGAGAAGATCGAGATCAGGCGCTTCATGCGCTACCAGCTCGGCGAGGGGCTGGACGGCAAGGGCACGGCCTAGCAAAATTACGATATAGAGAGTCCGCACGCAGACCATAGCCGGGGGGCAGGAGTCCCGACAGACGATGGGCGAAGTCAGCGCTTCACCCGCCAAATCCCGTTTTCATCGGATCCTGCTCAAACTCTCCGGGCAGGCGCTCGCGCCTGCCAAAGGCAGCGGCATCGATCTGGACGCGGTCGGCTTCGTGGCCCAGGAGGTCAAGCAGGCCGTCGACCTCGGCGTTCAGACCGCGATGGTGATCGGGGGCGGTAATATCCTGCGCGGCAGCGATTACGAGGCGCGGGGCATGGATCGCGCGACCGCCGACCAGATGGGGATGCTGGCGACGGTGATCAACGCCCTCGCGCTTCAGAATGCCTTGGAGCAACTCGGTGTCAACACGCGGGTGCTCTCGGCGATCAACATGCAGGCGCTGTGCGAGCCGTATATCCGCCGCCGCGCCGTGCGGCATCTGGAGAAGGGTCGCGCAGTGATCTTTGCCGCCGGAACCGGAAATCCCTACTTCACCACCGACACTGCCGCGAGCCTTCGCGCGACCGAGATTGGCGCGGAGGTCATCCTGAAGGCCAGCCATCAGGTGGACGGGGTTTACGATCGCGACCCTCTGACCGATCCGGCCGCCAAACGGTTCGACCGCCTTACCTACCTCGATGTCCTGATGCGCAGGTTGCAGGTCATGGACTCGACCGCGATCACGATGTGTATGGATAATCGTTTGCCCATAATCGTTTTCAATTTGCGCAAACCGGGTAATATAAAGAGGGCTGTATTGGGCGAGGCCGTGGGAACCTCGGTGGAAAGCGGCCCCTTGCAATGAAAGACGAAGTAATCGAATTGGCCCGGAGTGAAATGGAAAGCGCGGTTGCCGCGTTCAAGCATGAGTTGTCACGGGTTCGCACGGGACGGGCGTCGACCGCGTTGGTCGAGGGACTGCACGTCAACTACTACGGCGCCAAAACGCCGCTTCGGCAGTTGGCCGGGGTCGCCGCGCCCGAGCCCCGGCTGCTGGTCATCACGCCGTATGACAAGGGCGCAGCCCACGAAATCGAAAAGGCGATCCAGACCTCCGATCTGGGACTCAATCCCATCAACGACGGCAAGGTGATCCGGATTCCGATTCCCGAGCTGACCGAGGAGCGGCGCAAGGATCTGGTGCGTCACGTGCGCAAGACCGCCGAAGATTTCCGCGTATCGATCCGAAACCACCGGCGCGACGCCAACGACATGCTCAAGGATCTGCACAAGGAAAAGAAAGTGGCCGAGGACGATCTCCGCGCCGCCGAGGCCAAGGTTCAGCAGTTCACGACCGAGTTCATCGAGAAGCTCGACAAAGTGCTCGCCGGCAAAGAAGCGGAGATTATGGAGGTTTAAGTCGCGTCGGGCGGAGCTTCATCCGTGAAGCCCCGGCCGATCGATGGTTCGCAACAACTCGTGGCCACCATCTCATTACCACTGGACGAGTTCCCCAATCTTTCGCTTGACCCGGCTCGCTTGCCGCGTCACGTCGCGATCGTGATGGACGGCAACGGGCGATGGGCGACCAAGCGCGGGCTCGCCCGCTCCGAGGGCCATCGCCGCGGCAAGGACTCGGTGCGCGCGGTGGTCGAAGCCGCCCGCGAGTTGGGAATCCCTTACCTCACTCTGTTCGCCTTCTCCAACGAGAACTGGATGCGCCCCAACACGGAAGTTCGCTTCCTGATGCAGCTTTTCCATCGTTACCTGATGACCGAGACCAAGCGGATGATGAAGCGCGGCATCAGGGTGGTCGCGCTGGGCGATACCGAGCGGTTGCCGGTCCAGGTCAGGCGAGCGCTGGTCGAGACTATCGAGCTGACCGCGCCCAACCGCGTGATGACGGTCGCGCTGGCGCTCTCGTACGGCGGGCGCCAGGACCTCGCCCGCGCCGCCGCGCGAATCGCGCGCGAGGTCGCGGCGGGAACGCTCGCGCTCGATCAAATCGACGAGCACGCGCTCGCCGCTCGTCTCGACACGGCCGGCCTGCCCGATCCGGACCTGTTGATCAGGACCTCGGGCGAGCTCAGGATTTCCAATTTCTTTCTCTTTCAGCTTGCCTATACCGAGCTCTACTTCACCGAAACGAGGTGGCCCGATTTTCGCGAGCGCGAGTTCCTGACCGCTCTGGAAGCCTACCAGGCCCGCGAGCGGCGATTCGGAACGATCGAGAGCGGTCCCAACCACCGCCTGCGTGCTGCGAACTAGGGTCCTGACCGCGCTGGTCGCGCTGCCGGCGGTGCTCGCGCTGGTGGCGCTGCCTTCCGACTGGTTATTCACAGCCTTCATCGGCGCGCTCGGCGCGGTCGCGCTTTACGAGATCGGACTCATGACCGGCTCGCGCCGGCCGGGGCCGATTCTGGTCCTGCTCGCCGCCGGCGGTGCTCCGATGACGCTGATGCTATATCGCGGACGCGGGAGCTGGATCGCGGCGGCGGCGGTGCTCGCGGCGATGATCGCGCTTACGGTGCTGGTCGCGATCGGCGGGGCTGACGGCGATAGCGAGGGCGTGCCGCTGACGATACTCGGCGCGCTCTACGTTGGGATAACTTTTCCATACTTTGCGTTATTGCGGAACCGCGAAGGCGGAATCAATTGTATCATTCTGATGCTGTTTCTGGTGATCGCGAGCGATACCGGGGCCTATTTCGCCGGCCGGTCGCTGGGGAGGATCAAGCTGGCGCGCAAGGTAAGCCCGAATAAGACCGTCGAAGGCGCGCTGGGCGGACTGATTCTCGCCGTAGCCGCCGGATGGCTGCTCGGCGGCCTGCTCGTGCCGGCCTGGCCGCTCAAGATGCTGCTGGCGGCCTCGGCCGCGATCGGAGCCGCCGCGCAACTGGGCGATCTGGCGAATTCGGCGTACAAGCGCGTCGCGGGGGTGAAAGACTCGGGATGGATTTTTCCGGGGCACGGCGGACTGCTCGATCGCGCATCGAGCCTAGTCTTTGCGGCGGTGTTCACCTATTATTATTCCACGCGGTGATGGGCGTCGCCCGGTTTCGACCCGCCCTTTAACCCTGGGGGTTCCAAGGTCCTTATGCTGACCTCAATCGTGGCCGCAGTCGTGATACTCGGGGTGCTGATCGTCGTCCACGAGACCGGTCATTTCCTGATGGCGAAGCGGTGCGGCGTGCGCGTGCTGCGATTCTCGATCGGTTACCCGCCCAAAATCTGGTCGTTCCGCCGGGGCGAGACCGAGTACGCGTTCTCGGCCACCCCGCTCGGCGGATACGTCCGGATGCTCGGCGACGAAGTCGGCGATGAGCCGGGAGCCAGCGACAGCGAAATCCTGCTCGGCGAGACCGGCTTCGACCTGATCGCCGCAGCGCGAGCACACGGCTTCGTCGCTGCGAGCAGCGATCCCGAAGAGCAGCTACAGGAAGTAGCTCGGCGCGTCATGCAGGCGGGTAGCGGTGACAGCTCGGCGGCGGTCTTCGGCCGCCGCACGACCCCGCTCGAGTCGCTGTTGCTCGCGGAAGTCGATCGCCGCGCGTCAGGCGCCGAGCCGGCGCCGGATCGAGGCTCGAGCGCCGCGCGCAAGCCGATGGAGGTCGAACGCAAGGGCGCCGTCGCCGAGGCGATTGCCGCGCTGATCGCCGAACGTCCGTCGGTGCTGGTCGAGACCCTCAAGTCGCGCGCGTTTCCGACCCAGAGCGTCGGCAAGCGGATCCTGATCGTAATCGCCGGTCCGCTGGCGAACTTTCTCTTTGCGCCGGTCGCGCTGCTGATCGTCTTCATGTACGGCGTGCCGCATCTGCTGCCGTTGCTGGGAGAGGTGAGGAGTGGAATGCCGGCGGCGGCCGCCGGCCTGCACACCGGCGATCGCATCCTCACGATCGACGGCCATCCGGTGAAAACCTGGGACGAGCTCTCCGAAGCGGTCAGGGCCAGCGGCGGGAATCCATTGAAAATCGAGCTCGAGCGCGGCGGCCGGCCGGGGGCGGAGCGCGAGGTCATCGTCCTGACACCCGCGCGCGAGCATCCCGGCGGGCTTGGGGGAGGAACCGGCAACTGGGTAATTGGGGTGATGCCGCGCGGCGATTCGGAGGTCGAGCGATTGGGCCCGTTTTCGGCCGCAGGACACGCGGTGGTCGAGACCGGGAACATGACGGTGATGCTGATTTCGGGAATCGCGGAGATCGTCAGGGGCAGCACGCCGCTCAAGGAGGCGCTTGGCGGCCCGATCATGATCGCCCAGTTGGCCGGCCAGCAGGCCCATCAGGGCTTCGCCAACGTCGCGCTGTTCACGGTCATGCTGAGTATCGAGCTCGCGATCATCAACCTGCTGCCGGTACCGATGCTCGACGGCGGCCACCTGATGTTTTTTGTCGTCGAGGCGATTCGCGGCAAGCCGGTACCGATGCAGCATCGCGAGATCGCCCAGCGGGTCGGACTGGTAGTGCTCGTCGCACTTATGGCGTTCGTCATCTTCAATGACATCTCGAGAATTGTTCAAGGCTGATCGCCTGCTGGCGGAAAGCGCCGCGACAGGCCCGGTGTTGGGCCTCGACACGGGCGCCGCCATCGCCAGCCTTGCAGTGGTCGGAAGTGGACGTGTACTGGCGCACCTGTCGCGATCGGCCGGTCCGCACGGCGCCTCGCTGCCCAACGCGGTCGCGGAACTGCTCGCTTCGCCCCGATTCGGAATTCGCGACCTGGCCGGCGTCGCGGTGGCTATCGGTCCGGGCTCGTTTACCGGGCTTCGGATCGCGCTCAGCTATGCGAAAGGGATGGTCGCAGCGTCGGGAGCCATGATCTGCGGGGTGCCGAGTCTCGATGCGATAGCGCTGAGCGCGCTCGAATCGGGAGCGGCGGATGCCGGCGAGACTGTCTGCGCGGTCCTGGACGCCCGCAAGGGCGAGGTTTACGCGGCCCTTTACCGGATCGTGCCGGATGGGCTACACAAACTATCGGACGATCTGGTGGTGAATCTCGACTGGTTGATTTCACGGATTCCGGATAGGACGGTGCTCGCGGGGGACCGTAGCGCGGCGGAGGCCGAATCCCTCATCTTTAGGCAGGGCAGGCAGGCGACGGTGATGGCTGAAGCGGAACTGTCGTCGGTGGGCAGGCTCGTCGCAGCGCTTGGCGCGGCCAGGTTCGCGCGCGGCGAGGCTGAGCAGGCAGTCATGCTGGAACCTCTTTACGTCAGGCCGCCCGAGGCTACCCTCAAGGCGCCCGGTGCGAGCCGAACGAAAGTCGACACGGAGGGGCTATGGAGCAGAGAGAGCTCGATCTCATTCAGCGGCTTGCAACTCATGATCAGGAACTGAAATCGCTCTACGATGAGCATCTCGATCTCAAGCGGCAGATCGAGTCGTTCCGCAGCAAGCACTACCTGACCGCGGCGGACGAAGTGGAAATGAAACGGATTCAAAAGCTCAAACTGGCGTCCAAGGATCGTATGATGGCGATCGTCCAGCGCCATCAGCGCCATCAGAACGAGGCACGGTAACCGGCGGCGCCCCGCGATGCGCGCGCGAACTTCATTTCGATGCCCAGTCATACGATATCGGTATTGGTCGAAAACGAATTCGGCGTTCTCGCTCGCGTCGCGGGGCTGTTTTCCAGCCGCGGCTTTAATATCCAGTCGCTGACCGTCAACGAGGATCCTTCGGATCCGACGGTCTCGCGAATCGTGTTGATCACTTCCGGCGAGGAACAAATCCTCGAGCAGGTCAACAAGCAACTGAACAAGCTCGTCTCGGTCATCAAGGTGACCGACTTCAAGGATGTCGATACCGTCGACCGTGAGATGGTGATGGTGAAGGTCGCGGTCGAGGAGCGCACGCGCTCGGAGATGGATTCGATCGTCTCGGCCTTCCGCGCCCACGTGGTCGACATCGGCCCGCGCTCGGTGACGGTCGAGATAACCGGCGATTCCGACAAGATCCAGGCGTTCATCGAGCTCGTGCGCCCACTCGGAATAAAGGAAGTCGTGCGCTCGGGAAAGATCGCGATGGCGCGGTCGGTCCAGTTGAACGTCAATCACAGCCGCGCCAGACATACCGCCGAGTGAGTCAGGAGTAACGGATGAAGGTTTATTACGACCGTGACGCCGATCTGAGCGCGCTCAAGCCGAAGAAGATTGCGGTGATCGGGTTTGGCAGCCAGGGCCATGCTCACGCCCTCAATCTGCGCGACAGCGGGATGGATGTGCGGGTCGGACTCCGCAAGGGCAGCCCCTCGTGGGACAAGGCGGTCAAGCAGGGCCTGCCGGTGCTCGAGACCGCCGCGGCGGCGAAGCAAGCCAACGTCATTATGATACTGGTGCCGGACGAGATGGGCTCGGACATCTACCGCGGCGAAATCGCGTCGTCGCTGACTGCCGGCAAGTACCTCGCGTTCGGCCACGGCTTCAATATCCATTTCAAGTTCATCCAGGCGCCCGCGGACGTGAACGTGTTTATGATCGCGCCCAAAGGCCCCGGCCATCTGGTGCGATCGGAGTACACCAAAGGCCGCGGCGTGCCGTGCCTGCTCGCGATCCAGCAGGATCCGTCGGGCGACACCAAAAAGATCGGGCTCGCCTATGGCGCCGCGATCGGCGGCGCGCGCGCCGCGCTGCTCGAGACTTCGTTCAAGGAAGAGACTGAGACCGATCTCTTCGGCGAGCAGGCGGTGCTGTGCGGCGGCCTTACCGAGCTGATTAGGGCCGGCTACGAGACCTTGGTCGAGGCCGGATATCAGCCCGAGATGGCGTACTTCGAGTGCCTGCATGAAGTGAAGCTGATCGTCGATCTGATTTACGAGGGCGGCATCTCGAACATGCGCTACTCGATCAGCAACACCGCCGAGTACGGCGATATGACGCGCGGCAAGCGTGTGGTCGGATCGCAGTCGCGTGAGGCGATGAAGAAACTGCTCGCCGATATTCAGTCGGGCAAGTTCGCCAACGAATGGATCGAGGAATACCGCGCCGGCTTGCCGCACTTCCGCGAGCTCCGCAAGGAGGGCGAGCATCATCCGGTCGAGGACGTCGGCCGCAAGCTGCGCGCCTTCATGCCCTGGCTAGCCAGCGATCGCCTGGTCGACAAGTCCAGGAATTAGAGCCCTCGCGCGGGTTTCGTTTTGAGAGCCTGAGATCCCTTGGGTCCATGTTGACCAGCAGCACCCTCACCCGCGCGTCACTGTGTTTGCCAAAAGAGGCAAACGCCGTGACGCGCGTCCTCTCCCGCAAAAAAGCGAGCGAGGGTAAGAGCGGCGCTTTTCCCCTCCAAGACACCTCTCCCGTGCCTGCGACTTGGTCGCAGGCACAAGCCGGGAGAGGTCGCCGGGCGACTTGCGGAAGCAAGTCACCCGGCGGATGAGGGCGACCGCGCACGTGGCCCAGCGGCCGCAACGCCCCCGCATACTTCATTGAACAGTCTCACCCAGGCAGAATCCCGCGACCGCGCGAAGCCGGATCGACCTCTGGACCGCGTCGCCGCGATGATCGGAATCGCCCCCGAGGGCGCCGCGCTGTCTCTGGGCACCGGCGCGGCGGGAATTCTGGTTGTGCTGATCGGACTGCACTGGCTCGGGCTTGCGATGCTGGCCGTCGCGCTCGCAATTGCAGCCTTCTTCCGCGACCCGAATCGCACCCCGCCGGCCCGGATCGGGATCGTCTTGTCGGGGGCCGACGGCAAGGTGACCGATATCGGCCGCGGCTCGCCGTCCGGAATCGAGGGCGATTTCCATCGCGTGTCGGTCTTCATGTCGCCGCTCAACGTCCACGTCAACCGCGCACCGGTCGGCGGCGACGTGGTGTCGCTTCAGCACATCCATGGCGAGTTCCGCGCTGCCTTCAGCGACTACGCCAGCGAGCATAACGAGCGCAATCTGATCGTGCTCGACGACGCCGACCAGGCGCGCCATGCGATGGTCCAGGTTGCGGGCTACCTCGCGCGACGCATAGTCTGCCGGCTCCGAAAGCGTGATAAGATACAGGCGGGCCAACGGATCGGGCTTATCATGTTCGGCAGCCGCGTCGATCACTTCATGCCGCTTAAGTACCGGGTCGCCGTGCGCGCCGGCCAGCGGGTCCGGGCCGGCGAGAGTGTTATCGGAGAGCTCGTCACAGGGGAACTGGTGCAATGAAAAAACGCGGATTCGCGCGCGGCGCGGGCGAGCGGACGCGGGTGCGTCTGATCTCCGGCCGGCTCAAGGAACAGCGCAAGAAGGTCGCTGCGCCGCTTCGACGCGGCGTGTTCCTGGTGCCCGCGACGATCACGTCGCTCGGCCTGATGGCAGGGTTCTACTCGCTGGTCTCCGCGATCGACGCCCACTTCGAGCTGGCCGCCGTGATGATCATGATCGCTTTCGTATGCGACGGATTGGACGGGCGGGTCGCCCGGATGTCGCGCACCTCCAGCCAGTTTGGCGTAGAATATGACAGCCTGTCGGATATCGTGGCGTTCGGTGTCGCGCCGGCCGGGCTGATCTACGCACGCGTTTTTGCGGTGCGCGCGCTCGGGTTGTGGGGATGGATCGTCAGCGGGATCTTCGTGGTCTGCGCCGCATTGAGGCTGGCGCGCTTCAACGTTCAAACCGGCAGCACCGACAAACGCCGTTTCACGGGCCTGCCGGTACCCGGCGCGGCCCTGATGATCGCCAGCCTGGTGCTCGCCTACAGCTATTTCGAGCTCGATTCGCCGCGAGCGCTCGAGGCCGTCGCGGCGCCGCTGACGGTCGCGCTCTCCGCCGCGATGATCTCGCGGGTGCCCTATCCGAGCTTCAAATCCGTAAATCTCCGCCGCACCGCACCACTGGAGATTCTGGTCGGTGTCCTGATTGCGGCGGCGTTCTTCTTTGCGCTGCCGCAGGTTACGATGTTCGCGCTGGCAACCGCCTACGTGTTGTCGGGCCCGATCCTGATGCTCAAGGGCGAGAAGATGACCAAGAAGGTCCCGGTTCTGCGGCCGGTGCCGTCGGCCGGCGAGCATGGCCGTGCCAACCTCGCGCACCCCGGCAACGATCGGGAGAAGACCGGCTCTCTGCCGGATCGTTTCGACCCGCCGCCGGGTGCGTGAAACGCTGCTACCGGGTCTCCATCGACACCCGCTAAATCGCTGCCTGCTCAGTAGCCGACGATGATTGAAGCGTCCGGCGGGCCGTGGCGTGAGGGAAACCTCTCGATCCGAACCGCAGAGGGTGCAAATCTAATCGCGATTCGCTGATTCGAAAGGACAATCCGTGCAAAGAAGATTTAACCGCGTTGAGGGGATGGCGCTGGACGCGGACTTTCATCGATTTCTGGCATTTGGGATCGCAACGCTGGCGGTGCTGGCGATGGTTGTCATCGCGGCGCCCGCTGGCGCGGGCAATCCGGGCGTCGCAGGCGATACCACCGCCGACCTGGCCTTGGGCCAAACCGATCTCGCGCACGGCATCCTCAATTTTGGGGGGCTCAGTGCGCTCAGCGGATTTTTCTCCGGCGGTCCGGTATCGGCAGCGATCGATCCCTATGGACATTTCTACGTCGCTGACGTCGGCAACAATCGCGTGCTGGGATGGGAATTCAAGGTCGGGTTCACCGATGGCGCCCCGGCCACGATCGTGATTGGGCAGCCCGACGCCCACAGCAATCAATGCACCACGACCCAGACCGGCCTCTGCTTCAATAGCCCCGTCAATTGCGCCGGGCTCAAGGGGGGCGCGGTGACCGTCGATGGAGCCGGGGACCTGTACGTGGCCGACGGATGCAACAGCCGGGTGCTCGAATTCGACACCCCCTTCAGCCAGTCTACGACCACCGGCCAGACGGCCCATCTGGTATTCGGCCAGGACGGCAGCTTCACTTCCAACAATTCCAGCGCCCCTGCCAACTGCGGCGTCGGCGACGCGATCTGTACGCCGAGCGGAATCGCCGCCGATCTGGCGGGAGACCTTTACGTCGTCGATCGGTCATCGACTCGCGTCCTAGAATACAACACGCCGCTGACCAAGACCAAGCTTCCGGGCTCGGGTGATACGACCGCCGATCGGATCATCGGGGGTCTGGGATGCAATCAACCCGAGAGCGCGGCCACGCTTTGCTCACCCACCGGCGTGGCGGTCGATTCATCCGGAAACCTGTACCTGGCCGACACCGGCAACGGGCGGGTGCTCGAGTACAACAGCCCGCTCGTGAAGACCAGTGTTGCCGGCTCCGGCGACGCCATCGCCGACATGGTCTTCGGCCAGAACGGCAGCTTCACCTCCAACCCATGCTCTTCGCCGAGTGCGCAATGCCTTGGCGCGCCGACCAGCGTGTCGATCGATTTCGCGGGCGACCTTTATATCGCCGACGCGCTCTACAATCGGGTGCTTGAATACAACACGCCGCTCAAAAAAAATCCCCGGGTCAAGGGCTCGGGCGACAATGTCCCGGACGATGTCTTCGGCCAGGGCGGCAGTTTCAAAAGGCAGGTGTGCAGCAACGGCCTCGTCGGCACCGGCCCTCCGATGGGCACTGCCGGCGTCGTCAATCCGGCCCCGAGTACGAAAGGGCTGTGCGATCCCGAAGGTGTAGCCGCAGACCTGGCCGGCAACGTGTATATCGCCGACAGCGGCAATGGCCGGGTCCTGTTCTATGATCTGCCGCTGACCAAGGTGACCGGTGTGCAGGGCGCAGGCGACACGATTGCCGATCTGGAAGTGGGCCAGACCAGCTTCGCGCGTAACATGAACAATTCGGGCGGTGCGCAGGCACTTTCGATGCCGGCGAGCGTGGTCACTGATTCAGCCGGCCATCTCTACGTATCCGACGGAGTCAACAACCGGGTCCTTGGATGGAAGCAGGCCGCGAAGCTGGCGAGCGGTGCGCCGGCCGATATCGTGATCGGGCAGTTGGGCTTTTACAACTACGCCTGCGCCGTCACGCGTGGCGGTCTCTGCCTCTCGCATGCTTGCCGGTCGCTTGGTTCATGCAATTCTGCCGGCGCAGGAGGGCTGGCCGTCGACCGCAGCGGCAACCTCTACGTAGCGGACACCTACAACAACCGCGTGATGGAGTTCGATTCCCCCTTCAGCGCGGCGAGCTCCGCCAGCGTCGAACGCCTGGCGCATCTGGTGTTCGGCCAGAACGGGAAATTCACCTCGAATGGATGCGCGGCAGGCGCGCCGGGATTGTGCGCGCCGTCCGCAGTCGCGATCGATTCGTCGGGCAACCTGTACGTATCGGATTCCGGCAATAGTCGCGTGCTGGAATTCGATACTCCGCTGAAGAAGACTGCCATCGCCGGCTCGAGTAACACCCTTCCCGATCTGGTTTTCGGCCAGAGCGACTTCAGCGGCAGCCAATGCAACTCCTCGGCGTCGGCGAGTGCGACCAGTTTATGTTCGCCTCAGGCGCTCGCGCTTGATCCGGCCGACAATCTTTACGTCGCCGACTTCGGCAACAATCGCGTGCTGGAATACAACACCCCGCTCGCAGGTTCGGGCAACACTACTGCCGATACGGTCTTCGGCCAGGGTGGAGACTTCTCCGCGTCGGCCTGCGCCGGCCCCGGTCCCAATCCGTCGCCATCGCCCAATCCGGCCGTGAATCCGCCGCTCACCGCCGACGGCCTCTGCGGCCCTTCGGGAGTCGCGCTCGATTCGGCCGGCAACCTCTATATCTCCGACTCGCGCAACAACCGCATCCTCGAATACAACACGCCGCTGGCAAACCAATCGGCGCCCAACACGACTGCGGGCACGGTCTTCGGGCAGAGTGGCAGTTTCACGACCGGCACCTGCGCCGGCGGCGGTATCCTGTCGGCGACCGGGTCTTCTCCCACACCCGACGGGCTGTGCTCGCCGCAAGGGATCACAGTCGACGCCTCCGGAAATCTCTGGGCTGCCGACAACGCGAACAACCGGGTGCTCGAATTCGATCAACCGCTGCCTTAGTCCTCGCGGCGATGGTCCGCCGCGTCGATCAAGGTGCGACAGGCCGAGCGCAATGCCACGGGTAGTGATACCAATCTACTTCGACTACGCGTCGACGCTGTGTTACATCGCGTGGCGGATCGTGCGCGAGCTCGAAGCCGAGCTGCAATTCACGCCGCTATGGAAGGGTGTGCCGATCGCGACACGCGACTCTTCCACCCGGCCGGGTCGCGCGCTTGGAATGCGTGAGCGCAACAAGGTGATCGCGGTCGCTGCCGAAACCGGAATCGCGGTGATGCCGCCCGACACCTGGCTCGACTCCGGCCCGGCGCTCCAGGGCGCCGAGCTGGCGCGCGAGGCCGGCGTCTTCGCGGCCTGGCACGAGGCGGTCTTTCGCGCCGCGTTCGAAGAGCGGCTCGATATCGGCGATATGGGCGTGCTAGCCGGTCTCGCAATGCGGGCGGGAATCGATCCCGAGCGCTTTTCAGATGCTATCCGCAGCGGCCGGATGGCGCCGAAGATCGCCGAGCACAAGCAGGAGGCCGACAACTTTTCGGCGCTCGGCTATCCAACCTTCATGCTCGGCGACTTCCCGCTAATCGGAATTCAGCCGATCGAAACGATGCGCCTGCTGATCGGCAGATTCATCGCGCAACGTATCGCCGAGCCGCAGGCATAGATCGCGCTGGCGAATTGCCGCTGAGTGCAGACGCGTGGCACATAAGGAACGTTCAATGAAATACGCTTTGACCCTTTGTCGGGCTGCGGCCGTGTTCGGCCTCCTTACTACCTTCGGTTCAGGCTCGACCACGGCGTATGCCGATGCGCCGGACAAGACTATCGTCTCGCGGACTGCGGAGATCGAGGGCGTCAGGCTGCACTACGCAACGGCAGGTCATGGCACAGCGCTGATCCTGATACACGGCTATACAGAGACCTCACGCATGTGGAACCCGATCATCCCGGTGCTGGCCGAGCGGTTCACAGTGATCGCGCCGGACCTTCCCGGGATCGGCGACTCGGCAATTCCGAAAAGCGGGCTGGACATGAAGACTGCTGCCGTCCGCATCCATGCACTCGCTCGATCGCTCGGAGTCGAAAAGGCCAGAGTCGTCGGACACGACATCGGCCTGATGGTGGCGTATGCCTACGCGGCCCAGTTTCCCTCTGAGGTGGAGAAGCTGGTGGTGATGGATGCCTTCCTGCCCGGCGTGGGCGAGTGGGAGGATGTCTACAACGCCCCGGGTTTCTGGCATTTCCGGTTCAACGGGTCGACCCCGGAAGCCTTGGTTCGAGGACGCGAGCGCCTCTACTTCGAGCACTTCTGGAACGACTTTGCGGCCGACAAAACTCGCTCGCTTCCTGAAGCGGACCGGAAGGCCTACACGACGGCGTACTCGCGGCCGGGACGAATGCGGGCCGGATGGGCCTACTTCGTCTCATTTCCGCAAACCGCGAAGGACTTCGCTCAGCTTTCCCAGCACAAGCTGACAATGCCGGTTCTCGTGATCGCGGGCGAGAAGGCGTCGGGAGCAGTGCTCGGGCGACAGATGAAGTTGGTCGCTACGGATGTGACCGTCGTCGTGCTGAAGGACACCGGCCATTGGGTTCTGGAAGAACAGCCCAAGCAGACGACTGACGCATTGCAGAAGTTCCTCTGACGCGCGGTCGACCGGGATCCGATTGGAACCCAAATGACCGCTCAGCGTCCGGCGCTCGGGACGGAGGGAGTGGATTCGCCACAAGCCGCGCCTGGCCCGCCACCTAATCCGAGCGCGACATTATACGAAATTTCTCAGCAGCCTGGGTTTCGGGTTTTCGTCGTCGGCTTGAGTCGGGTCGGTTCCGGCGGGTCAGCGATTCGGCTTGACACGAAAACTACGTACGTCCATATTAAATCGGTCACCGGCGATTGACCGATTAATTTGTCCCCCAAGGAAATACCCGATGGATACCCCCGTCGTTCTGATTACCGGAGCCCTCACCGGCATTGGACGCGCCACTCGCGAAAGCCCGATGGACCTCGCCTGACGGACACAATACGTATGTCCATGTTATTCCGGTCTGCTTTTCGGTGACAGTCCAAGGCGTTTGAAACCAGCATCCACACGGGGGAGAATTTCGAGTTGTCACTGGAGAACCCATACGTGCCTGGGAATCCGACCACAAAACAGACCTCACGGTCGTGCTGAAGATCGACGAGGTCCCTGAAGTAATTCCAGAATCAGGAAAAGCCGCCGACGAAATGGAGAAATCCGAAGACAAATATCGAGTGATGGTCGACGCGGTCCCCGCGCTACTGTGGCGCAATCTGCCAGATGGTTCCAACGAATTTCTTAACCAACGATGGCACGACTATACGGGCCTCGCCGAGGAAGAAGCACACGGTTGGGGATGGAGAGTCACATTTCATCCCGAAGACCTCGAGAAGCTACTGGACAAGTGGCAGGAACTCCTGGCTTCAGGGGAGCCGGGTGAAATCGAAGCGCGTCTGCGGCGTTTCGACGGAGAATATCGATGGTTCCTCATCCGCGCGATTCCCTATCGTGACGAGCAAGGCAAAATCGTTAGCTGGTACGGAAGCAGTACGGACATTGAAGACCGTAAGCGTGCGGAAGAGAAGTTGCGGCAAGACGAGCGCGAGCTTCGCAGAATTACCGATGCCATACCGCAGACCATTGTCATCCTAGCGCCGGACGGCACTCCGTTCTACGCGAATCAGGCAGTGCTCGACTATACCGGCCTCACCATCGAAGATGTGACGGCCTCGGATTTTCGCGCACGGATCTTTCATCCGGAAGATCTCGAGCGGCTGCGCGAGGAGCGCCAGGCGACCCTCTCACGCGGCCTTCCGTTTGAAGTCGAACAACGAGCACTGAGGAAGGATGGCCAGTATCGCTGGTTCCTTATCAGGTACAACCCGTTCCGGGACGAACAGGGACGCCTGGCGCGTTGGTATGCGACGGGAACCGACATCGAAGATCGCAAACGGACCGAAGACAGGACAAGAAACGAAAACGTCGCGTTGCGAGAGGAAATTGACCGCTCCTCGATGTTCGAGGAGATCGTTGGCTCGTCTGCGGCGCTACGTCGGGTGTTGGCGCAGGTGGCGAAAGTCGCCCCGACGGATTCCACCGTTCTCATTTCGGGTGAAACCGGAACCGGAAAGGAGCTGATTGCTCGCGCGGTTCACAAACGATCGAATCGTTCGGCGCGGGCTTTCATCCGCGTGGACTGTGGAGCGATTTCACCTTCGCTGATCGCGTCCGAACTTTTCGGGCACGAGAAAGGCGCCTTCACAGGGGCACTACAAAGGCGCATCGGACACTTTGAGGCCGCCGACGGCGGAACCATTTTTCTTGACGAGATTGGTGATCTTCCGATGGAGACGCAGATCGCGCTTCTGCGAGTGCTCCAGGAACGCGAATTTGAACGCGTCGGGAGCACCCAACCGCTCGCTGTCGATGTGCGAGTGCTGGCCGCAACGAACCGCGATCTGAAATCTGCCGTCGATGCCGGTACATTCCGGCCGGATCTCTTCTACAGACTCAATGTCTTTCCACTCCACCTGCCATCGTTACGCGAACGAGCGGACGACATTCCGCTGCTGGTCGAATACTCTGATCGATCGCTATGCCAAAAAAGCTGGCAAAAATTTCAATGACGTAACGAAGAAGACGCTCGAACTGTTTCAAGCGTATGAATGGCCGGGCAATATCCGCGAGCTGCAAAATGTTATCGAGCGAGCGGTAATCCTCTGTGATGGCGGAACATTCTCGATTGATGAGACTTGGTTGAAGCGAGAATCGCCTCCGGCGTCCGGCCCGGTCGTTCCTTTGGTCCCCATGCTCGTCGAGCGCGAGAAGCAAATGATCGAAGCAGCGCTGGCGCAATGTCAGGGCCGAGTCTCAGGCCCATCCGGGGCAGCTCGCAAGCTCGGAATTCCGCGCCAGACGCTAGACGCAAGAATCGTGAGTCTCGGTATCGACAGGCATCGATTTAAGAGCGAATGAGCAATTTGCTTGCCGAGCATTTGACGGAGACTGAGGCTGAGCGCGAGTTCATTGGAGCACCCAAGGGCGTGAGAGGACCTCGGGTGCTTGGAGAGAACGAGGAGGCCGGCGTGAAGGATCCAGGCGACTCAGGTATCAGTCCAGGGCGGCAACGGGGTCGAGAAAGGTACCCGCGACAGTGCTCGCTGGAGCTCGCTGAGGAATTTTCGCGCTTCTTCTCGCCCATTGGGGAATTGGTCGTTTCGATCCCAGCGCCACGCCGCGACCATCGCAAGCATCAGGATCCGGCATTCGCGGAGCAGTTCTCGGTGAGCGCTCGGGTATAGAGCACTCACCTCTTCGGGCACGTAAGCGAGGTCGAACTCGACTGGCCCGCGACAACACGTCTCGAGGTCTATGAACAGCGGCCCTTTCTTCGTCCTGAGCAGGTTGCCTGAGTGTGGCTCGCCGTGCAGCAGTTGCTCTGGTACGCCGCGGTCGCTGATCGCCTTCCTCATGGTTCGTAAAGTGTTGCTGAGAAGCTCACGGTCCCCGTCAACGAGATCCGGAGTCTGCTCGCGGTTTCCGACCAGCCGCTGGGCGTCGGCGATTCGATCCGTGAAGTGCGGGGTACGGGCATCGATCGGCTGCATGCAGGTATGCAGCCGTTCGAGCGCATGCGCGTAGTCGGCTGGAGTGAACTTTGGGGACCGTACAGGTTCGTAGTAGGTCCACAGCGTGACGACGAAACCGCCACGCACGTAGGCACCCGGCTCGACCCGAGGTTCAAGCGCAGCTATCGGGCTCTCGGTTTCCGCGAGCCGTTGGGCAAGCTCGACTTCGAAGTCTGCCCACCGCCTGATGCGCTCCTCCGCGACCCGAGCAAGAGTGTCGCACGGCAGCAGGCGCACAGTGACCTTGTTTGAGTCGTGAAGCACGATCGCGTCATTAGCCTTCAGGCCAAGCGCTGTAGCTACGCCCATCGCTGCGGCGACCGCACCACGTGAGATTTTTGGTTGCATTGCCATTCAGTTAATTGTGTTGATGGTCTTTGGCGTCCTAGCGCCAGCGTTATTCCTAACAGAGTCCGGGTTCTTCACCGGAATCTGGAAGAACCACCCATGAGATGTTCGCTTTCTACGTGATCCTTGGTGCTCCGATCATTCTATTGAGTCCCGCCTAATATAGTGACATTGCTGGTGTTCTGTGTTAAGCTTTGGGCATGGGATTTCCAGCAGGGGTAGGCAGGGACTTCGAAGCACTGGAGCGGCGGCGCCTGCGTGCAGCGAATCTGCTCGCGAAGGGACTGAGTCAGTCGGAAGTGGCGCGCCGGGTGGGCGCCCATCGGCAGTCGGTGAGCAAGTGGGCGGCCGAGTTGCGCGTCAACGGACGCGCTGGGCTGAAGAAGGCGGGTCGAGCCGGGCGCAAGCCGCGACTGAGTGCGGAGCAGATCAACCAGCTCGAGCGCGGACTCAGACGCGGGCCGCAGGCGCTGGGGTATGAAACCAGCCTGTGGACTGCGAACCGGGTAGTCCATCTGATCGAGCAGGAATGTGGGGTGAGTTATCATCCGGGGCATGTGTGGAAGATCCTGCGGCGGCTCGGATGGAGTTGCCAGCGACCGGCGGGCCGGGCTCTGGAGCGTGATGAGAAAGCCATCCAGCGCTGGAAGAAGGAGCGTTGGCCGGAGTTAAAAAAAAGGCCAAAAATCAGGGCCGGACGATCGTCTTCATCGACGAGAGCGGACTGAGCGAGCGGCCCCATCGCTGCCGCACCTGGGCGCCGCGGGACAAACCCCGGTGCTGCAATATCACTTCAACTGGAAAACCCTTTCGGCGATGGCGGGGGTAACGTGGTGGAACTTTTACTTTCGGCTCTTTCCCGGCGCCATCAAAAGTCCACAAGTGGTCGAGTTCCTGGAACATCTGATGCGCCATCTGCCGGGCCAGCTGCTGATCATCTGGGACGGCCTGCGCAGTCATCGCAGTCGCCTGGTGTGGGACTTTGTCCGCCAACAGCGCGGACGGCTGTGGCTGGAATTTCTTCCCGCCTATGCGCCGGAACTCAATCCGGTCGAGTATCTGTGGTCGCACTGGAAACAACACGAACTCCCCAACTTCTGCCTGACCACCTTCGCGCAGTTGAGCGTGCACGCCCGTCGCGCGCTCAAGCGGATGCGCCGCAGACCCTCCCTGGTGATGGCTTTCTGGCAGCAAGCGCAACTGTTTCCCTTGTAAGTATATTACGCGAAGCTCAATAGGACTCCACGGCGCCTATTTGGTCCTTGGCGGCCTGCTTGCGCGCGGTGGGCCTTAGCATCACTATTGCCCCTGCTCGCGTCTCTTCTTGTCGACAGAGTGAGAAGCGAAGGGAGATAAACCGGGATTTCCATTTTGGCTCTCTGATTCCAACTCGCCTTATAGACCAAACGGCCTCCCCCGGCAAGCTCTAGCCCGGTTTTGGTCCACGGTGCTTCCAGCGGCGCCGGGAAGGGATCGGTTTCGCATCTGATGGGCACGCAACGCCCGGAGATGTCCTTTTTCCGAACGGTTTCGCAGGCACTCTTCCCTTCGCCCCGCGTCGTCATCGAAATTCGCTTCCCTTTGCGCTCGCCTCATCCCGCCGGCGACGGCAGCGCCGCGATCTTCCGCAGCATGCCGGCAAACAGCCGCCGCGTCAGATGTCCCTCGGCCAGCAGCAACCAGTAGTAGCGCGCATGCTTGATCAACCGCCCGCCGGTTTTCACCAACCGCTGCTGCAAGCTGGTCAGCGACCAACTGTCGACTCTGCTCGGCAACGCTAGCCGCCGGCACAGATTGCCCAGGTTATAGGCGATCAGGCTCAGCCACAGCCGCACCTCGTTGGAGCGGAAGCGGTGGCAAGAAAGCCGCGTCATCTTCACCGCCTGCTTGCCTTCCTTGATCCATTGTTCAGCCGTGCCGCGCTTGTTGTAGAACCGCACCACCGCCCGACTTGAAGTCCCAAGATTGGTCACGATGAAGCCGACGCGGGGGAACAACTCCCCAAAGTGAAACTCGACTTTCGCTACCACCCGTCGCGCCGTCTTCCAACTGGCGGCCTGGTAGAGAAAGCTCTTGAACCAGACCACCGGTTTATAGCTCGGCCTTCCCACGGGCCGGGTCAACAACTCAGCAATGTCGCGCTCGAGGTTGTCGTTGGCGGGAAGACGGATGGCGTACCTCACTTCCCGCTCTTCCAGTGCCTCGTATAGCTCCGGCTTGGCAAAGGCCGCGTCGCCGCGGAAGACCACCTCTTTGCCTTGTTGCTGCTGGCACTCGATCTCGGGCAGCAGCAATTCTTCCCAGCCCTCGGCACTGTGGACGTTGCCCGGCCACAGTTTCGCCGCCAGGCAGTCGCCTTCGCGGTTGAACAGCAGCAGCGGATGATAACAGGTGGACTCGAAGTGTCCCGTTGTAGGCGCTCTGCTCCTGCTCGCCGTAAACCGGAATCTCGGTGCTGTCCATGTCCAGCACCACCCGCCGGCATGAGTCGATGGCCTCCGCCCTGCCGACCAGCTCCCGATTCAGTGCAGCCAAACCGGCCAGGTTCTTCTCCTGCGTCAGTACTTCGGTCTCGAACGACTGCAAGCGGGAGGTCAACGCGCCGCCGCGCTCCCAGAGGTTCACGGACAGGGATGGAGCCCCGCAATGTCAGGGCCGGCCGTGCCGGCCGTCACGGGGTGACATTTGTGGCGGACGTAGAATCACACAATTCCCGCCCAGAACCGGGCAATTGCCGAAAATACGGCAACATTGTCTCTCGCGACCCCAAGTTATTCCAACACTTCCGAACGGCCCGCCCATTGCACTACAGGACACGCGTGACGCTGAAGATCGAGAAGACTCTTGGCGAGCACTGCACGATTATCAAGCTGATGGGCCGAATTCGAGCGGAGCACCTTCCTGAATTGAAAGCGCAAATCACCGCAAGTGTACCCAGGATTGTGCTGGAACTCGGAGAAGTGTCGCTCGTGGATGCGGACGCGGTCCGTTTCCTGAGCGCCTGCGAGTCAGACGGGATTCAATTACTGAATTGCTCAGCCTACATACGCAAATGGATCGTCAGAGAACAGGAAACAGCCAACAAAAAATAATCCGAAGGAGTATCCCATGAACACTCCCGTGGTCTTAATCACCGGCGCTCTCACAGGAATCGGACGAGCCACCGCCTTGGCCTTCGCGAAACAGGGTGCGCGCCTCGTTATCGCTGGTCGACGCGACGAAGTCGGCCAGAAATTGGTCGCTGAACTGCGCGAGATCGGCGCTGAGGCTGAGTATTGGCGTGCCGACGTTCGCCACGACGACGATGTTCGAGACTTGGTCAACAAAACCGTCGCGCGCTTCGGCCGTCTGGATATAGCCGTCAACAACGCCGGGACCGAGGGCAAGCCCGGTCCGGTGACAGAGCAGACCGCCGAGAGCTACGCGGCCACCTTCGACACCAACGTGCTCGGCACGCTGCTGAGCATGAAGCACGAGTTGCGCGTGATGCTGCCGCAAGGCAGTGGGAGCATAGTCAATGTTTCATCGGTTTATGGAAGCATCGGCGCTCCAGGAGCATCCGTTTACGTGGCGAGTAAACATGCGGTGGAAGGAATGACTAAATCCGCCGCACTGGAAGTCGCGGGGACCGGCGTTCGCGTCAACGTAGTGGCTCCGGGCGCTACGGATACGGGCATGCTCACACGCTTCACCGATACGGATGAAAATAAGGCCGCACTCGTCTCGACCGTGCCGGTCAAACGTCCCGCAACAGCGGAGGAGATCGCTCATGTGATCGTCTTTGTAGCCTCCGCAGACGCCTCATACATGACCGGTGCGACCATCCCAGTGGATGGAGGAATGCTGGCTGACTAAACCCTACGATTTACCCGATTCTGTACTGGAGGTGGAGGAGGTGACGCTGTAAGACGTGGGCGTGGTCCGGCTCCCAAACAAAGGAGATATCAATATGCGCGCTGTTCAGCTCACGGCTTATGGCAACCCTGTCGAGGGTCTTCAGTTTGTCGACATTCCCGCGCCCGAGGCGCCTGGCCCGAGCCAAGTTCTCATCGGAGTCGAGTTTTCCCCGGTCAACCAGAGCGACCTGTTACTCGCACGGGGCATCTATGCATCGCACCCCCCGCTTCCGACCGTCATCGGCAATGAGGGTGTCGGCCGCGTTCTCGCCGTGGGAGTGGGAGTAGAGAACGTCAAGGTCGGCGACCGGGTCCTGGCGCCGCTTTCCAGCTTCACCTGGCGGGAGCGAATGGTCGTTTCGGCGAACGGCCTTTTTGCCCTGCCGCTTGACGCGGATCCGCAGCAGTTGTCGATGCTGTCGATCAATCCCCCGACTGCCGCGCTGCTTCTCAGCGAGTTCGTCAACCTGAGGCCGGGCGAGTGGGTGGTGCAGAACTCAGCTAATTCGGGTGTCGGGCGGTGGGTGATTGCGTTCGCGAAAACGCGCGGCTTGAAGACCGTCAACATTGTCCGGCGGCCGGAGCTCGTGGCGGAGCTTGAGGCGATCGGCGGAGAGGTCGTCGTCGTCGATTCTCCCGATGTGTCGAAAGAGATCAAAGCGGCTCTCGGTCGGGCTGAGCTCCGCCTGGCGCTTGACGGTGTCAGCGGCCCGGCGACCGGTGTCCTCGCCGCGACGCTCTCGCCCCACGGCACGCTCGTCTCCTTTGCGGCGATGAGTCCGGGTCCGATGTCAATCAGCCCTTTAGACGTCATCTTCAAGCCTCTCACCGTGCGGGGCTTTTGGCTTGGTCATCCGGAGTCTGCGGCCAAAATTGCGCCAGCGGTAGCGCAGGCAGCCGAGATGATCGCGTCCGGCCAAGTGCACATACCAGTGGCGGCAACCTACGCCCTCTCGTCCATCAAGGAAGCCGTCGCGCATGCGCAGCGCGGCGGAAAGATTCTTCTGGACATAGCCGGATCATCTAATCCGATTGGTCACCTTCACCGCGACCGAAGCTGAGCTGCGCGAGCGGCTAAATTCGATCGCGCGCGCGGGCTACGATCACTTCGTGGTGCAAATGGTTCCCGGCCACGAAAGCGCCATCGACGAGTGGGCCCATCTGTTCGACAGAGCGTGAGGGGAAACGGATCCTGCGAAAATGTTCATGACCGACGATCGAACGCAACCTCTTCTTGAGCCTATCCGGCTGGGAAATCTGCGCGTGGCTGATGGGCGGCGTCCTTTGACGGCCTGTTCAAAAGAGCAGACTCGAACCAGGAGCATATAAAGTGACGAAGACAATTGAAGAAGCGAACAAGGCTCTCGTCCTCGAAGCATTCGATACGCTTTTCAACAAGCGGAACTATAAAGCCGCCGAGCGATTTTGGTCGCCCAACTATATCCAGCACAGTGCTCACATTCCGCCGGGACGCGAGGGTCTCTTCAATCTGGTCAGGAGCGCACCGCCAACGTTGCGATACGAACACGGCGTGATCCTCGCTGACAAGGAATTTGTGATCGTGCACGGCCGCTTTTCGGGCCATGGACTCTCAGCGCGTAGCTGGATCGCGGCCGACATCGTCCGCATCGCCGACGGTGTACTCGCCGAGCACTGGGATGTCCTGCAAGACGAAGCAACCAGGGAAGAGTCGCAAAGCGGGTTGCCGATGTTCGGCGACAAGTTTGCTGCGTAGGCGCTTAAAGCTGCCCGGCCGGCAAAGGAGACAAACATGGAACCGAAGACCAAGGTGGTGCTCGTGCACGGGTGGCGGACGGATCGTCGTGGAGCAAAGTGATTCCGCTCCTGCTCGAGAAAGGGTTCAACGTCACGGCGGCGCAACTGCCACTGACTTCGCTCGACCACGATATTGCGGTCACCCGAAACGTGTCGCACCCCAAAGAGGTCGCCGATATCATCATACTGGCCGCTGCCTCAGGCGGAACGAAGCAACTTCTTTAAGCGAATCGACGCTGTATGGAGCGAATCATGGAAGAGAAAATCGAAGTGGGATTCCAAACCTTTGTATCGGACGGCAGCGAAGAGTTCGGCGCCGTCCGGGCGGTCTCGCCGCAAGGCCGGCCCGAGCTTGTGATCTACGTCGAGAACGCCGGTGACTTTGCAGTACCACTCGAGGCCGTCGAATCGGTGCATTCAGGGAAAGTGATTCTCAAATGCGCCAAGCTGGATCCTCGCCTCCGCCGGGCCATTGGGCACGCGCACGACGCGGAGAAGCCGGGACTTTAACTGGCGTGTAAGCGAGCAGTCCAAGGCCTCTCTCCGCGCGGAGTAAATCCGGGCGCTGCTCTTACGCATACTCGCAGCGAACGCGCTGACGTGGCCGCCGCGAGTGACCCCATCGCTCTCGAAACCAAGTTGCGGAGATGACGACATGACTACAATGGCCCGTCAAATCGTTCTCGCGGCCCGGCCGCGCGGCAAACCTAAACTCACCGACTTTCGTCTTGAGGAAACCAGGATTCCAACGCCGAATTCGGGGCAGGTTCTTCTCGGCGTCCAGTATCTTTCGCTCGACCCTTATATGCGGGGCCGCATGGACGACCGGAAATCCTATGCGAAACCGCTGCAACTTGGCGATGTAATGACCGGCGAGACAGTTGCGCAGGTGATCGCATCGAATCGCCCTGAGTATTCGGAAGGAGACATCGTCCTCGCGCCAACCGGATGGCGCACGCATGCGCTCTCCGATGGTGCCGGCGTTCGCAAGCTTGACCCCACATTTGCACCGGTCACGACCGGCCTCGGCGTACTCGGCATGCCAGGATTCACCGCTTATGGCGGCCTGCGCCTGATTGGAAAACCGCAAGCCGGCGAAACGGTGGTGGTCGCGGCTGCCAGCGGGCCGGTCGGATCGCTGGTGGGCCAACTCGCGAAGATCGCGGGCGCAAGGGCAGTCGGTATCGCCGGCGGCCCGGAGAAATGCGCCTTCGTCAAGCAGGAACTTCGCTTCGACGCGGCGATCGATCACCGCGCCGCCGATTTTCCAGCGCAACTCGCGGCTGCTTGTCCCAAGGGTATCGACGTTTACTTCGAGAATGTCGGCGGCGCCATCTGGCAAGCGGTACTGCCATTGCTCAACAATTTCGCGCGCGTGCCCGTCTGCGGGCTGATCGCGCAGTACAACGGCCCGAGCGGCCGTGATGGCTCGGATCACCTGCCGGCCACGATGCGCGAGATTCTATCAAAGAGCCTGACGTTGCGCGGATTCATCAACTATGAATTTGCCGAACAGCACTATGCCGAATTCCTGCGCGAGATCGGAGCCGGTATTGCGGACGGTCGCATCCGTTATCGCGAGGATATCGTCGACGGTCTGGAGAAAGCGCCCGGAGCTTTCATCGGGATGCTCGACGGCCACAATTTCGGCAAGGTAATCGTCCGAGTGGGCGCGTGGCGCCCGGAGGAACGTGTTTCTGACTAGGAAGCAAACAAGTACCGGTGAATTTGGAGGTTCTACTTATGAAGCAGATACAAGTTAATCGCGCAGGCGGAAGCTTCGAACTGGTCGAGGGGCCTTTGCGTGAGCCTACCGCCGCACACGTCAGAGTCAAAGTTCAGGCCTGCGGCATCTGTCATAGCGACTCTGTGACTAAAGAGGGCCTCTTTCCGGGAATCGTTTATCCACGTTCGCCCGGTCATGAGGTCGCCGGCGTGATCGACGCGCTCGGAGAAGACACTGACCCGTGGAAAGTCGGTGATCGGGTTGGAATCGGCTGGCACGGCGGACACTGCGGACGATGCGAATCATGTCGCCGCGGCGATTTTATAACCTGTGCGAACCTGCAGATTCCCGGTATCAGCTACGACGGCGGCTACTCGGAGTTCGTGTTCGCGCCAAAGGAGGCGCTGGCCCGCATTCCCGGCGAACTGACCCCGGAAGAAGCCGCGCCTCTCATGTGCGCGGGCGTTACTACGTTTAACGCGTTGCGCAACAGCGGTGCTCGGCCCGGCGACCTCGTCGCGATACAAGGCATCGGCGGGCTCGGACATCTGGGCGTGCAATTCGCGAGCAAGTTCGGATTTGAGACGGTCGCGATAGGTAGAGGAGCCGA
This sequence comes from uncultured delta proteobacterium, assembly GCA_963749215.1. Taxonomy (GTDB): domain Bacteria; phylum Desulfobacterota; class Binatia; order Binatales; family Binataceae; genus CAVVMA01. The sequence continues at coordinate 333,519 of CAVVMA010000017.1, forward strand.
CAAAAAGAGTCTCGCCTTGAAGCTGGGAGCACGAGACTTACATCGACAGCTCGTCGCAGAACGTGACCAAAGAACTGCTCGCTTTGGGAGGAGCTCGCGTGATTCTCGCCACGGCGCCGGATGGCAAGGCGATGGGCGGCCTGATCGATGGTCTTGCGGTTGGCGGCAAATTGGTCATCGTCGGCGCGAGTGCGGAGCCGTTCGCGGTTTCATCTCTGCAATTGATTCTGGTTCGCAAGTCGATCATAGGCTGGCCCGCCGGGACATCGATTGATTCGGAGGACACACTAAAGTTTGCGGCGTCCAAAGGCATCCGACCGATGATCGAGACCTTCCCGCTGGAGCGGGCCGCGGACGCTTACGAACGTATGATCTCCGGCAAGGTGCGCTTCCGGTCGGTTTTGAAAGTCTGACCCCGCGCGGCTCACCGGGTCAGACGGAGAGTTCGCTCTACTTGGCTCCTTGACGCTTCTAATACGAACGTACATATTGCGCTTGGTGAGCAGGCCGTCAAACCGGGAAAAAATACTGACCGAGGGCCTGCGCGTCGTGCAGGCGCGCGGGTTCGGGGGCGCGAGCGTCCGCGACATCGTTCGAGCGGCAGGAGTGCCGCAGGGGTCGTTCACCAATCACTTCGCTTCGAAAGAAGCCTTCTGCCTTGAAATACTCGATCTCTATTTCAGAGACGTCCGTGCGATGATCCGGAGAACTCTTCGCAATGACTCGCTTCCGCCGCTTAAGCGCTTGCGCGCCTTCGTCGACGCACAGATCAAGTACCTTAATCGGATCGGTTGGCGGAACGGATGTCTCATCGGCAATTTCAGCGCCGAAGCCAGCGAGCATAGCGAAGTGATCAGGAAGCGGCTCGTTGAAATATATGAGGAGATGCGCCAGTCGGTCGCATATTGCTTGAAAGCCGCGGTGAAGAATGGCGAGGTGCCGCGGAAGACCGAATGCGACGAGCTCGCGGGCTTTCTGATTGCGTCACTGCAAGGCGCGATCCTTCAATCCAAGGCGGAGCGCAACTCGGTTCCCATCGAGCGGTTTAAGCATTTGATTTTCTCTACGCTCCTGCGTTGAACAGGTGCCTGGCGACTACGTCCGGTGCTTTGCAAGGGGCGAGTCTTCCAATTCACGCGCTCACCGCACTGTTCCCTCCAATCAGGCGGCGCGGGACAATCTAGCGCGACAGGAACACCGGACAGGGCGAGTTGCGCAGCACGTACTCGGTGTTCGAGCGCAGCACCATCTCGATTATCCGGCTGTGCCCGTACGCTCCGATGAAGAGCAGATCGGAGTCGTTGTCCTTGAGGAACCTGATTATCTCTTCGTGCGCGTGACCGGAGATCAGCTTGAACTCGGCGTGCGCGCCGGGATACGACGCCAGGTAGGTACGCGCCTCTTCGAGCGTACGCTCGCCGAGTTTCGGATCGCGCGCGACGGTGATCACGGTGAGCGGCACGCCGAGGTCGCTTGCGAATTCGGCCGCCGATTTCATCGCGTTGGACGCGCGCTCGCTGCCGTCGTAGGCGAGCACCGGGCGGTTTACCTCGCGGAACTTCATCGGCGATATGAAAACCGGGCGCGGGCATTTGCGCGCGACGCTCTCGGCAGTCGAGCCGAGCAGACCGGTCGAGAAGCGCTCGTTGATCCCGCGATGGCCGATCATCACGAGGTCTGCGCTGCGGGCCCGCTCGCAGATCTGGTTGGCGACGATCCCCATATCGAGCTGGGTCTCGGTCGGGATGTTCTCGCGCCGCGCCGCCGCGCAGAACTCCTCGAGCACGGTCTTGCCGCGCGCCGTCAGCACCTCGCGCATTTTGGAAGAGAAGTCGAGATACGGTTCAAGTCCGAGCGAGCCTGAGATATCATGGAAAAAGGACCCTTCGATAGAAACGATATCGACCACATGAAGTCCAATAACAGCGGCGCCCAGGCGGCGCGCGAGGTGAAAGGCGTAGGCTTGCGCGGTCCGCGAGTGATCGGAAGAATCGATGCCGATCAGGATCTTCTTGATCATCCAAACCGCGATACCACGGGCCGCCCGCAGGTCACAAGGGGCTGTGAATCATGAGTGAGCGTAGCGAATCGAGGCTGCTCAGGCTGGTCGAGGAGCTGACCGAAGCGGCCGCCAGGGTGGGACTCGAAGTGCGTCGGGAGCGGCTGCTCCGCGAGATCGGATACCGTGCCCGCGGCGGCGCCTGCCGGTTGCGCGAGAAGGACCTGGTGATAATCGATCCGAATCAGCCGCCGGGCGAACAGCTCGAAGTGCTGGTCGAGGCCCTGCGCGAGCGCGACCTCGAATCGCAGTACCTCTCGCCCGCGGCGCGCCGGATGCTGCAAGGCGAATCGGCCTGAAGCCGCGATGCCCCGCTCGCATGAAAGCGCCGCCGCAGGCCGCACGGTTGTCGCCCCGCCGAGCCAGATAGACAACGAGCGTCAGATGGCGCTGTTTCACGCCCGGCTGCGCGAGCGCGGGCTCAAGTCCACGGCGCAGCGCGACGCTATCGCACGAGCGTTCTTCGCGATCGGCCGCCATATCAGTGCCGAGGAGCTCTACGCCGAGGTCAAGAGGATCAACCCGCACGTCGGCTACGCCACCATCTACCGCACGCTGCGCTTACTGAAGGAATGCGCGCTGGTTTCCGAGCGCCACTTCGACGAGGGTCAAGCCCGCTACGAGACCGTCAGCGAGCGCCATCACGACCATTTCATCTGCGAGCGATGCGGCAAGATAATCGAGTTCGAGAACGAGGGTATCGAGCGCCTTCAGCGGGCGGTCGCGAATCAGATCGGCGCGCTGCTCACGCGGCACAAGATGGAACTCTACGGGCTGTGCGCCGATTGCCGCGTCGCCACGCCGACGTAGCCGGCTTCGCGCGGAGGAATCACGCCGAATGCCCTATCTCGATCGCGACGGAGTGCGGATCTATTACGAAGAGCACGGCTCAGGCCCGGCGGTGCTGCTGACTCACGGCTACGGCGCCGGCGCCCGGATGTGGAAGAGTCAGGAACCGCTCTCCGATCGATTTCAGCTCATCGAATGGGACATGCGCGGCCACGATCGCTCGGACTCGCCCGGCGATCCGGCGCTGTACTCCCATCAGGCAACGATTGAAGACATGTCGGCGCTGCTCGACGCGTGCGGCGCGCCTCGCGCCGTAATCGGAGGTCATTCGCTGGGCGGCTTCATGTCGCTTGCATTCAATCTCGCCTGCCCTGAGCGCGCGATTGCGCTGATGCTGTTCGACACCGGGCCCGGCTATGCCAAGGACGCTGCACGCGCCGAATGGAACCAGATGACCGAACGGATAGCGCGCGCGCTGGAGAGCCGGGGAGTCGAGGCGGTCGCGCGCGTCGCGGGCTCCGCGATGGCGCCGCATCGCAGCGCCCAGGGTCTGGCCCACGCCGCGCGTGGAATACTCGCGCAAAACGACGGCCGGGTGATAGAGTCGCTGCCGCTGATTAAGGTGCCGACGCTGGTCGTGGCCGGAGAGCGCGACCAGCAGTTCTTGCCGTCTGCGGAATATATGGCCGCCAAAATTCCCGGCGCCGAAAAGGTGATCCTCGCAGGCGCCGGACACGCGGCGAACATCGATCAGCCGCTGGCCTTCAACGCCGCGGTCCGAGCTTTCCTCGATCGCGCCACGAGCCTCGATCGCGTCACGGACTGATCGAAGGCTCCCGATGCATCCTCGGTCTTCAATCGCTGTTCCCGCAGCGTTGCTCGCGATGATTCTCGCGTCGGCCGGCGGGATGCCGGCTCTGCTTCAGCTCTGTCTGGCGGCGGAGACCGGGCTGCTCAAGCTCGACGTGCTGGACCAGATGGGCAAGGGCGCCACCAACCGCGCCCAGGTGATGTCGGCAGACGGGACCCGAGTCAGCGAGGTTGCGCCGGGCGCCGAAATCGCGCTCGCGCCCGGCGAGTACAAGCTCGCGCTGCCGATCGTGGGCGGCAAAATCACCAAGGATGGCCTCAAGATCGAGCCGGGGCGCACCACCACGGTGCTGATCACCGACGTCGCGGTGCTGCGCGTCGACGTAAAAGATCGCGACGGCAAAGACCCCGGGTTTCCCGTGAGCGTGACCGGCGCCTCGCCGCCCCACGACAAGCTCGCCTCGATGGTCTCGGGCGAGTCCATCCTGATGGCGCCCAACCTGGTCGACGTCAAAGTCGACGCGCCGCCGCAGGGCTATTTCTGGCACGCGGTCGAAGTGCGGAGCGGCAGCCGCCAAGACCTGACGCTCGACGAGGTCGTTCCGGCCGACCTGCTGGTGCAGACGATCTGGTCGGGACTGGCGATGGACAAGTCTACCCGCGTCGTGATTTACAAGGCCGGTACGCAGCAGCAGGTCGCAGAGAGCGCGCCTGCCCCGGAGCATCGCTTCAAGCTTGATCCGGGCGATTACGACGTTTACGTGGAAAACAACTCCGGAAAAGGTGCACCGTACGCGATGGATCGCGGCATCCATCTCGATTCGGGCGCCAAAGTCGAACGCAAAGTTTCACTCGGGGGATAAAGGAAATCAACGATGGCAACTGAACGGCAAAAGGAAATCAAGCGGCGGCGAAAGCGCAAAAAGAATATCTTGAAAGCCCGAGTTCGTGAAGCGCGCAAGCAGCACAAGAAAAAGCGCGCCTGATCGCGCGCGGCGCGGTTCGCACCGCTCTCTGGCCTGACCGTGCGAGAGAGAGATCGGGAGGTAAAGCGCCAGCCTCTTACACCTCTCCCTGACCAGGGAGAGGTCGGCGCGAGCAAGGCTCGCGCCGGGTGAGGGTAGACTGCGTCTGAGCCCGCGAGCGTAATCGCAAGCGGGTGAGAGGAGGATCCAACCATGGCCTACGAAACCCTGCTCTACGAAGTGGCCAGCGACATCGCGACGATTACCTTTAATCGTCCGGCCAAACTCAACGCCTACACGGGCACGATGGGCGCCGAGCTGATCGCAGCCTTCCGCCAGGCCGACGCCGATCGCGACGCGCGCGTGATCGTTATCACCGGCGCCGGACGGGCGTTCTGCGCAGGCGCCGATGTCGGCGGGTTCGCTTCCGAAATCAAATCGCGCGAAGGCGAAGCGCATGCGTCGGCGCCGCGGACCGGCACCGGGTTCCCGTTCTCGGTCGTGATGCGCGGTCTGTCGAAGCCTGCAATCGCGGCAATCAACGGCTACGCTCTGGGCGTGGGATGCACTATGACGTTGCTGTGCGACGTCAGAATCGCCGCCGAAGAGGCGAAGCTGGGCCTGATTTTTCCGCGCGTCGGAGTCGTGACGGAACTCGGCTCGACGTACCTGCTGCCGCGGCTAATCGGCGCGTCGCGGGCGGCCGAGATGATGCTCACCGGGCGCCAGTTCACCGCCCGTGAATGCCTCGAGATCGGCCTGCTGAGCCACGTCACTCCCGCCGATCGCCTGATCGCGAAGGCGCGTGAGATCGCCGGCGAGATGCTGCAATGCTCGCCGACCGCGCTCGATTACACCCGCCGCGCGCTCTATCAGGGCTTGGACGGCACGATGGAAACCGCGATGCAGTTCGAGTCCTTCGCAATCGGGCGATGCTATGAGAGCCCGGAGCACAAGGAATACGTCACGGCATTCACGGAAAAGCGCAAACCCGACTTCCGCCGCGTGAGGAGTTGAGTCTTGGGGGGCCGGTTGCGAATCGGTCGTTTCGCTCTCGCCGGGGGCGGCGGGTCTTGATCGCGTCGCTGAGTTCGACTAGAAGTACGTGAGTTAGTTAGTCTGACTTGTCATGTTGCCGTCGCCATCTTGCTTGGAGAGGCGATCGTGATTACCTCACTTAGGAGAGAACGAAAATGGCTCTTCATCTGGGAAGCATAGCTCCTGATTTCACGCAGGAATCGACCGAAGGGCCGATCAAGTTTCATGAATGGATCGGCGACAAGTGGGCGGTCCTGTTTTCCCATCCGAAAGACTTCACGCCGGTCTGCACTACCGAGTTGGGCGTGGTCGCCAAGTTGAAGCCTGAGTTCGAGAAGCGCAACGCCAAGGTGATCGCGCTCAGCGTCGACGACGCGAACGCGCACAAGGGCTGGACCAGGGATATCGAGGAGACCCAGCACACCAAGCTGAACTTCCCGATCATCGCGGACTCGGACCGCAAGGTCTCGAAGCTCTACGACATGATCCATCCCGAAGCCAACGACACGCTCACCGTGCGTTCGGTTTTCATCATCGATCCGAACAAGAAGATCCGCCTGATGATCACCTACCCGGCGAGCACGGGCCGCAACTTCCAGGAGTTGCTGCGGGTTATCGACTCCCTCCAACTGACCGACCATCACTCGGTCGCGACGCCGGCCGACTGGAAGCACGGCGACGATTGCGTGATCGTGCCGTCGCTCACCGATCCGAAGATCATGAAAGAGAAGTTCCCCAAAGGCTGGAAGGAGCTGAAGCCGTATCTCAGGATGACGCCTGATCCGACTCGTTAGGCGTTACGTTCCGTTTCCCCGTGACCGAGATGCCCGGCCGGCGCAAGCCGATCGGGCATCTCCCTTTTGACTTCACCGAGCCGGCGCGATCTCGATCGCCTTCATCAAGTCGAATGCTGCTCGCAAGGCTGTCGTCCCAGACATATTTCTGTAACCCTGAGTTGATAGCATTGAGGCGTGAATTTTCGTTGTGTCGTCACCCTCCTGCCGATCGTGGCTGCGCTGGGATGTGCCGGCCGGGATCCCGTACCGCGGCCTCTGTGGTATATCGTCACCCCCCCTGTTTCGCATGACTTTCCCTTGGGCGATGGGTCGGCGCCGCTGTCCGAGTGGACGCTCGCGACAGGCTACCAGTTCGACTCTCTCGCGGAGTGCGCTTCGGCTGAGAACGGTGTTCAGAACGACCTCCAGCGGCCAACCGAGTGCGTCGCCACCGACGGTCCCCGTCTCCGCAAATGACTGCGACCTGACCGAGATCGCGCGGTGCGATGTTCTTCGTCGAGGTGAATGCTGGCCTAAGGGCTCGGCCGTGGCCCGATTGCGTAAGCTCCGCACGGACGGCAACGTAGCCAAACCGAGATCACTTGCGCGAAACGCAAAAGCACGTTCCGCCCGGCAATTTGCTTCGATTGCTTCTACGATCGCGCGATGGCGGTTGACCCTATTGCAGACACCTTGGTGCCCGGTCCGGAGGATTTTGCGGAAACTTTTTTTCCGCGCGGTACCACCCGGATGATCGCCATCATGCCGTTGTCCTCGTGACCGAGGATGTGGCAGTGGTACACGAAGTCCCCGACATCGTCGCCGCGGAAGTCCATTCGGACCGTGACGCTTGGAAACGTCCCGGATCCTGAGAAGTAGGGAACCTGGACCATGTCGAGAAACTGCTGCTGCTCGGGTGGTACGGGAACCCCGTTAATCGCCATCAGCAGGAAGTGAATCTGATGGATGTGGAATTCGTGAACTTCGCCGGCACGATTCGAAATCGTCCAGTCCTCGACCGATCCCTGGGTGGTAGTTATCGCGGGAGGATTAGCGGGATCGAATGCGGTCGGAACGGCGCCGTCGACCGTAATAAAGAAAGTTTGCAAGCTGTCGGGATCACCGGGATTAGGCGGCGTCTCACTAAAGTAGAGAGAACGCTGTGCGGTTGGCGTTGCTTTCGCGAGGCCTTCGAAGCGCTGCGGACCAGGATCGCCCGAAACATCGGGGGTTATCAGCGGCTGTTGCGCTTCTTCGACGTCAGCGCTCCCGCTGCCTGCCAATTGGATAGTTGCCATTTGGCGCGGCGGAGTGGAATCGCCAAGCGGTCCGGTGTCGACGCCGAGAGTCATGAGCGTAGCGTTCTTCACCGATAACGACGGCGGCGTAACGATAAACTCCGCGCGGGCGGCCGGCGCCAACAAAAGGTCGGTTTTGTTCACGATTTTGCCCTGCCGCGTCCCGTCCTGCGATCCGGTCGCCACGCCATCGAGGCCGACGACTTGCAGCGTTTGCGGCTGGCCATCGTATTGAAGTTGCAAGTCGACGATGGTATCGGCCGAAGCATTCACTACGCGCCAGAACTGATTCTTACCAGGCTCCATCTGGATGATGGCGGGCGTGTAATACGGATACGGAATCGGGCTGTAGTTCAGCGAAATATCCCATGAAGGTTCGTTGGGATCGCTGAACGTTGGAGGATTGGCGACATTCTGATCGCGGATGACCAGGATTTGCTGCGGCAACCTCGCGACCGCGTGCTGTATATTCTGGATCCCTTCGACGACGATCGCGCCACTGGCGCCGCCCTGCACCGCCGCCTCGGCGATACCGTGGATGTGCGGATGATACCAGTAAAGCCCGGAGGGCTCATTGGCGGGAAACGCCAAATTGTAGGTGAACGTATCGCCGGAATTGATCATCGTGCGGAGTACTTCATCCTGATGACACTTAGGCGCGGTATTGGTGCCATGAAAGTGCAGATTGACGGAAGTGGGAGTCATAATTGGGTTTCCGCATACGTTCAAAGCGGACGTTGCTATCCATCTAGGGAAGCGGCACCACTCCCTATCGGCTGGCGCGACTTCAGGAGCCATCCCATTGGAGTCGCTCGGGAGCGGCAGATTATTTTTTACCTTAATCACGAGGTGATCACCGGGGCGGACGTGTAAGGTCGGTGATTCCGCGCCATCCGGAGTAGCGAAGCAGTAAAGGGTCCTGCCGTAGGCATCCGTGGTTGTGTTGTAGCTAAAGTCAACCCGCAGAACGCCATTGTCGCTGAAGAGATCGGGCGGATTGGAGACAACGCTGCCCGGCAATGGGCGAGCGCAGGGATTGTTTTCGACAAGAGCCGATATCCCACCGAGGGCCATGGTCAGCATCGTGGCTGTGAAAACCGCGGCCTGAAACAAGAAAGAATGACGATTCCGCATAGTCATTTTTCCATCCGCAGCCGAGCCAGCGGAGCTGCCGGATGCTGAGAGGGATTATAACGGCCATAGATCAACGCCGCCAGTGTCAGCCGACGCGAACGACGTTCCTTCGCTTGATGATATCGACGGGGTTGGTTTCACGACTGCGATTGCGATCGCACCGAGCTAACGATGCCGCCGACGGCCCTGTCGCAGAGGCGGATCTGACCGCCTGGCCGTGAGCCGCTATGTTCTGTTCAGGTTGAGACAATTAGCGAAGCGACCCTTCATTAATGATTCGTTCACATCTCAACTAAAGGCACTTCACAGGAAGTTCGCAGATGCACCGAAGTTCGATAATAACGCGTTCACGTTAAATCTGCATACTCCGCCGATTCGAGTTCGCTGGGACATCGATGCAACGACATCCTAAGGAGGAGCTAGATATGCAGGTTCAGAATCTGCTTGCGCGCCTATCAGGTGCGCTGGCGGTCGCAATAATCGCGGGGGGGAGTGCGATGGCAGCATCGCCAACGACTCCTATCGAGCATGTGGTCGTGATTTTCCAGGAAAACGTATCGTTCGATCACTATTTCGCAACCTATCCGGTCGCGAAGAACACCGACGGGTCAACCTTCACTGCGAAGCCGGGAACTCCGACCGTCAACGGTCTCACACCCGCGCTGTTGACAAACAATCCGAATTTCAACGGAACCTTCGGCAATCCCTTCCGCCTCGCGTTTTCGCAAGCTGCTACCTGCGATCAGGACCATAACTATATGGCCGAGCAGCAAGCCTTCGACAACGGCTTGATGGACATGTTTCCCAAGTTCACTAACGTAGGAGACTGCACGCCTGTTTCGCTGGACGCGAGCCATCCAAACGATCTGGTAATGGGTTACTACGACGGCAACACCACCACCGCACTCTGGAACTACGCGCAGAATTTCGCGATGAACGACAATTCTTACGGGACCACGTTCGGGCCTTCGGCCCCGGGAGCGGTCAACCTGGTCTCCGGCGATACCGGTGGCGCGGTACAGGATCGCGAGCAAACGGGCGATGTAACCGATGGATCGCTAACCAACGACGCACAGCCTACCGGTGATATGTGCACGAGTCGCGACAGCGCCCATCTGACCGGCAGCAACATCGGGAATCCTCCTCAACACCGCCAGTCTGACCTGGGGATGGTTCGAGGGCGGCTTCGACCTGACCATCACGAATCCGGATGGCAGCACTGGTTGCAAGCGCACCCATACCTCGCTTACCGGCGCGTTTCCCGCGAAGGTCGACTTCATTCCGCATCACGAGCCGTTTCAGTTTTTTGCGAGCACGGCGAATCCCACTCACCAGCGACCCACGAGCGTGAGCGCGATCGGCACCACCGATGCCGCCAATCATCAATACGACAGCCACGACTTTTTCGACGCGCTGGCGGCCGGCAATCTTCCCAATGTGGTATTTCTCAAAGCTCCCGGCTATCAGGATGGTCACGCCGGCTATTCCTCGCCACTGGACGAACAGGTTTTCATCGCCGACACTATCAATCAACTAGAGCAGTCGAAATTCTGGGATAGTACCGCGGTGATCATCGAATACGATGACTCCGACGGATGGTACGATCATCAAATGGGCCCGATCATCATTCACTCGCAGGCCAACGGCGCGGGTGGATCACAGGCCGACGCTCTGACTGGACCCAGTTCGTGCGGCAGTTCGACCAATGGCCTGCAAGCACAGGGACGATGCGGATACGGACCGCGGCTTCCGTTCCTGGTAATTTCGCCTTGGGCCAAGACTAACTTCGTCGATCACACGGTGACCGATCAAAGCTCAGCGATTGCGTTCATCGAGCAGAACTGGAGCTTGCCTTTCGTTACCCCTGCGGCTAGCGGCAATCCCGGCTCTTACGACCAATACGCGGGACCAATCACCAACATGTTCGACTTCACGCTGAAAAAGTCGGCGGTCAGCCAACACAAGGTCTTTATCAATCCAACTACCGGCGAGGTGCTCAAGAAGGCGCCCAAGACCAACGGCGGCGACGAACCCTAGCAGATCGCTCGCAACGGACTAACTGGCATCGAGACGGGCGCGCGAGGGCCGTCCCTGGCGCGCCCGTACCTTTTGTGTGTCCAGCGTAGCAGCCCGCCGGAGAGGGCAAGGGCAGCCGTGTTAGTGAAGGGCGGAACGAAAGAGAGAGCGAATCGTGTACCGCCGATTTGCGCGCCGGCCTCGCTCAGCCCGAGTGCCGCTCAGTTCGCGGATCGGCAGGACGCATCCGCTTGGCCGAATCATCGCCAAACAGATCGCCGGTTATCAGGCGCGCGCCGCGCTGATTGGTGAAGTACGCCCACGCCCATTCGAGCATCACGATAAAGCGGTTGCGAAATCCGATCAGGAAAAAGATGTGAACGCCCGTCCACAGCAACCAGGCGGGAAGGCCTGAGACCTTTATCCAGCCGAGGTCGGCGACGGCCGCCGCCCGTCCGATGGTCGCGAGGTTGCCCTTGTCGCGATAGCGAAATTTCTCGTACGGCTTGCCTTGGCAGGCGCGCGCGACGTTCCTGGCGGCGTGACGCCCCATCTGGATCGCGGCCGGCGCGAGTCCGGGTATCGGTTTGCCGCGTTCGTCTTTGAGCGCAGCAAGATCGCCGATCACGAAGATCTCCGGATAGCCCGGCACGGTGAGATCGGCATTCACGAGCACGCGTCCGCCGCGATCCAGCGGCACGCCGAGCGATTTGGCGAGCGGCGAGGCAGTCACGCCGGCCGCCCAGATTATGGTCTGAGATTCGATCAGATCCGCGCCGACCGTGACCGACGAGGCTTCGACCGCCGTGACAGGAACACCGGTGCGGACTTCGACCTGACGCTTTCGCAGCGCGGCCTCCGCCCTGGCGGAAAGCTGCGCGGGGAAGGTTGGGAGAATCCGCGGGCCGGCTTCCAGCAGCACGACTCGCGCCTTGCTCGGATCGATTGCGCGGAAATCGCTGACGATCACCTGGCGCGAGATTTCTGCGATCGCGCCGGCCAGCTCCACGCCGGTCGGGCCGCCGCCGATTATCACGAACGTCAGCAACGCGCGTCGGCGCGCTTCGCTGGTCTCGCGTTCCGCCTTCTCGAACGCGATCAGAATCCGCCGGCGGATCTCCAGCGCCTCTTCCAGGCTCTTGAGCCCGGGCGCGTTCGCCTGCCATTCATCGTGCCCGAAGTATGAGTTATGCGCGCCGGTCGCGAGGATCAGGAAATCGTAGCCGAGCCGGCCGTCGCTCAACACCAACTCATGCGCCGCTGCGTCCACGGCGATCACGTCGGCCAGCTCGACGCGTACGTTGGGATAGCGGTGCATCACGGCCCGAATCGGATAGGCGATTTCGCCCGGCGAAAGGGCCGCGGTCGCGACCTGGTATAGAAGCGGCTGGAACAGATGATGGTTGCGCCGGTCGACCAGCGTGACGCTCACCGCCGATCGCCGGAGCGCGCGCGCCGCCCACAGCCCGCCGAATCCGCCGCCGACGATCACGACGCGCGGCGCGGAGGCGTTTTCGGTTGGCATAGCGGGAACCTGCCAGCAGCCGGATGACACCGCGCGGCGATCGGCACCTAGTCAGCTTGACGATAACGCGCTAACCGAGTTTGTAGACCCGCGCGACGTTCTCGCCCAAAATCGCGCGGCGGCCGGATTCGCGCATCGGTGCGACCATGCCGCGCAGTTCTTCGAGATAGCTGCCGGGATGGTCGGGATGCGGATAGTCGCTGGCCCAGAAAAATTTGTCCTCGCCGACGATCTGCATCAGGCCGGCGATCGTGCGCTCGTCGGGATCGGCGGAAATCCAGCACTGGCGCTTGAAGTAGTACGACGGCTTTTCCTTGAGCCGGACCGTTCCGCCCAGCGTGGTACCGGTGTAGATTGCGTCGCCGCGATCCAGAAAGTAGCCGATCCATCCCGCCTGCGATTCAAGCACGATCGTTTTGAGGCGCGGAAAGCGGTCGAAGACGCCGAACTGGAACATCGTCGCGAAAGCGTGCTGCACGCCCTGGCCCGCAAACAGATCGTAGTACCAGGCCGCCCACTGGAAGTTGTCGAAGCGATGATGAATTCCCCACGGCACCGGCTCGAAGGTGGGATGGATCGCGAGCGGAACGTCGAGGTCCTGCGCCGCGGCGAAGACCACGTCGTGCGCCGGATCACCGTGCGGCTTGCGCGTGATCGTGAAGGGACATACGAATCCTCCGCGACATCCGTCTTTCACCGCGCGTTCGAGCTCGCGCGCCGCCTCAGCCGGATCGCCGAGCGAGAGATGGGCGATCGGCACGAGCCTGTCGCCCGAGTCGCGGCAGAAATCGGCGATCCAGCGGTTGTAGGCGCGGCAATAGGCGGCCGAGAGCTCGGCGTCGAAGAGCTCGGCTTCCCACAAAAGCCCGATCGTCGGGTAGAGTAGGGCCTTGGCCATCCGCTCGCGATCGAGTAACTCGAGCCGCTCCTTCATATCCATCGCGCCGAAGGCAGCGCCCTTCAGGTAGGTGTCTGCGGGGGTGGGCTGCAAGCGGGCGATGTCCTCGGGCGTGATCTTGCCCTGCGTCGCGAGATCGCGCAGGCGAACCGCATCGGTGACGCGCTTGCCCATCCCGCCGAGGTTGCCGAGCAAGCCGCGCCGCGTCATTTTGGCGCGCTTGCCATCGATCTCGAGGTATTCCCATCCCTCGTCGTCGACCCGGATTCGCATCGCACGCGCGCGATATTTGGGTTCGAGGTACTTCTCCCAGAGAACAGGCGGCTCGAGAATATGACCGTCGCAGTCGATTACCGGGGCTTCCATGCCTATTACCTTTCACCCGGCGCTAGAAAATTGCGAGCGGGTTGACCGGTGAACCCGTGCCGCGCTCGAGGATCAGCGGTGCGCTCGCGAACATGAATTCATATCGTCCCAGGCGCGCGCAGGTTTCCGCGAGCGTGTCGAAGTCCGCGTTGTCGAGCAGATGAACCCCCATCGCGACCAGCGTGCAGGCGTGAATCGGCAGCAGCACGTCCTTGTAACCGCTCGGCAGCACGTCGCTGACTGCGTCTGAGCCGAGCAGCGCGACGCGCCGCTGGTGTATCCAGGGCAGGCAGGTCGGGTCGAGTCCCGGCATCCCCTCGCGATTCGGATCCCACGCGCCCTTGCTCTTGCGGCGCAGCGAGCGCCCCGTGCGAATCAGCAGGACATCCCCCTCCTCGACGCGCACGCGATGGTCCTTTTCGGCGGCGTCAAGTTCCGCGGCCGAGATCCGATCCCCGATCTCGAGCCATTCGACATTTCGCATCTTCGGGATGTCGAGCAGGACGCCGCGGCTCACGACGCCTTGGCGCGCGACGTCGATCGCACACTTGTGCGCGCCGCGCGAGCCGACTTCCGCGGCGGAGAACCCGTTGTACATCTTGCCCTGCCAGAAGACGTGGCAGAGCGCGTCGATATGCGTGTTCGCCATGCCATGGAATGCGATCGCAAAATAGTCCGCCGAATGAGGCAGCCACGAGCGTTCGGAGTCGATACCAGCCTGGACGATCAGATGGGTCACCGGCGTGGGATTGTCGGCGGCGGGCGTAACGGCAAGCGGCAGCGCGAGCGAAACCGTCTCGCCGGTCCGAACCAGCCGCGCGGCGGCGGTGCGCTTCTGGTCGGTGATAAAGTTCAACGCGCCGCGCTGGTCATCTTTGCCCCATCGACCCCAGTTGCTCAGCTTCTCGAAAAGACCGACGACTTCGCTCGACGTAAGACTCAATGCCATGACCGATTCTCCTCGACCTGTTTCTATAGCACGCACTCCCGCGAATCGTTCAGCGGCGTCACGCGGAACCAGCGGCGATGATCTTTCCACGCGGCTCGTTTCTCAGACATTTCGACCGACCACCTTCTCCAGCTCTAGTTTGCAGAATGATGACTCATTGACGGGCGAATGCCCGCGATGTGTGCAAAACCGCCTTTTAATATCGCACGATGCTTTGCATTTTGAATGGCATCCATCTTGCGCAACGAGCCACAGCCGCTGCTATCTGCGGAAGCTTAAGGAGGAAATATGGCCGAAGCAAAAGAAGCGCCCAAGATGCAAGCCACGCTGGGGCTCACCGGCGTGACGGTCAACGCGATGGCGTTGATCGCTCCAGGTGCGTTCCTGTGGATAACGTTCGTCGTCCAGGCCGGATATGCGACTCCATCCGGCATGTCGATGTGGGCGGGAATCTTCGCCGCCTTGATGCTGGCGTACGCGACCGCCGTGTCGTACTCGGAGTTGGCGAAACTCTACCCCGGCGCGGGAAGTTCTTACCTGTTCGCGGAGCAGGCCTTCCTGAATTCAACCGGCATGTACCGTTTCGCCCGCATTGCCAAGTTCGTTATCGGATGGGGCGCGCACCTCTATTATTGGGTTTATCCGGGCGCGATGGTTGCCACGATCGGCATAATGATCGGATACATCGTCGGCAATTTTTTTCCGAACACGATTAATGCCGGAACACCGGGGCCGGTTTTCATGGCGCTTGTGGCCATAATCGCGGCCTACGGCATCGCGTATATTGCCTTCCGCGGCGTGAACGGATCGACGATGGTCAATATCGCCATCAATGCGATACAAATCGTCGCGCTGCTGTTCTTTTCAGCTCTGGCTATCGCTTACCGCCTTGGGCATCCGGACGGCTCCACAGGCATGGCTCTTGACGGCACTTCAAAAGTGCTCCACTACGCCTTCGCCGGGGACACGCCCGCACATCCCAGCGCGTGGTCGGTCGTCGCACCGCATGGCTTCAGCAATGTGATGCTCCAGGCGACGATCGCGATCTTTCTGCTGGTCGGCTTTGAGTCGGTAACGTCGCTTGGCGAAGAGGCGAAAGACCCCAAGAGGGACATCCCCCGCGGCGTTCTGCTGTCGCTGACCATCCAGGGCCTGTTCTGCTACATGATCGAGTACTTCTCCGCCAATTACTTCATGAGCAGCGCTTACAGTCTCAAAGACGCCTCGGGCTCGGCGGCACCGATCGGCGACATGATGACGATAATCGGCAATACGCTGCTGGGCGGGCATGGACAGGCGTTCATGATGGTCGAAGCCATCACCGTGTTTCTTGCCTTGATCGGCACCACCCTGAGCTGCATCAATACCGGCGCGCGCGTGACCTACGCGATGGGCCGCGACGAGGAAGTTCCGGAGCACTTCGGGATGCTGCATGGCGATAACCTGACGCCCCATCGCGCGATTTGGACTCTCGCGACGCTGTCAGCAATTTTCGGCGCCTACGCGGCGCTGTACTTCTTTGCCGGCGCCTCGGCGCCCGATGACAAGACCATCGCGACGCTGCCGCACAATCTCTGGTACGCGATCGGCATGAGCTCCAACGCGTCGCTGTCGTCGCTCCCCAACGGCTTGGCGCTGGTCACGCTGATGTCCAACTTCGGGACGTTCATTGTGTATGGATTGACCAACATCTGCTGCATCATCGCCTATCGCGAGCATCACATGTTCCACGGCATCAAGCACATGGCCATTCCGATCTTCGGCGCGGTGGCGAACTTTGCCTGCATGGCCTTCTACGTAATCGGGCCGATTGAAGGTCTCGGCAGCGCGAAGGAGCCGCTGATGGCGGTCGGCATCGCGGTGATCTGGGGTATCTACGGGGCGATCTATTTCTCCCGCAACTCCAAAAAGAAAGGGAGGAGCACGATGGTGGCCAAGCCGGCCTGAGAATCCCAAGTTCTGTAGTGACCAGGGGGCAAGCCGCCGAAACGGGCTTGCCCCCTGCCGTTTGATGGTCCGTACCTGTAGCTTGAACCCGAATTTCATGGCATCACTACTCTGACCCGCATGGACGAACCCGCCGATCAGCCGCCCGCCGACTGTACCTTCGAGTTGGCGCTGCTTTCCGACGTCGGTACCGATCGCGAGGACAACGAGGATTTCTGCGGCCACTTCATCGAGAGCCCGGTGACAGCGATCTTCGCCGTCGCCGACGGAGTGGGCGGATACGAAGGCGGTGAGATTGCCAGCCGGACGGCGATCGAGACCACGCTCGCGGCCTACCGGGACAGCCCGCCGGAGTGGGGCGTTGCCAAGCGTCTGCAGCGCGCCGTGCAACGCGCCAATATCGAGATTCACAACCGCGCGCTTTCGGTTCCGGAACTGCGCCAGATGGCGACGACGCTGACCGCGGTCGCGATCGACAAGGGTATGCTGGCCGCCGCGCACGTCGGCGATTGCCGGCTCTACGTTTTGCGCCACGGCAAGGTCAACCAGATGACCAAGGATCACACCTGGGTCGGCGAGCGCGTGCGGCTGGGGCTGATGACCGCGGCGCAGGCGCGCGCCCATCCGGAACGTTCCGCGCTGAATCGCAGCGTGGGCCGCGAGTTGATCGTCTCGGTCGATCGGATCTCGATGCCGCTCAAGCAGGGCGACCGGCTGGTGGTGTGCAGCGACGGGCTGTACAACGTGCTCGCCGAGGCCGACCTCGATCGTCTCACGCGCGAGGGCTCGGCGGAGGAGATCTGCCGCGAGCTTATCGAGAAAGCCAACGCCCGGGGCACCGCCGACAATCTCACCGTCGCGTTCTTCAGGATGGTCGGCGCGACGCCCAATGTCGGTCCCGATCCATCCGGAGGCTTGTTCGCACGCCTGAAGGAACTGCTCGGCCTGCGCCGGTGAGCTCGTAAGCCGCCCGGCTGCGGCGGTTTGATCACGCGGGCTTGCGGGTGTTAACGTGCGCGCCCGTGCGCGAAGCAATCGGGGTGGGCTAGGCGATGCGCGAGGTGGGCGTCGGCGAGGATCTCGACCAGTACAAGCTGCTCGAGGTGATCGCGCGCAGCGGGATGGCCTCGATCTTCAAGGCGACCGACCGCCTGAGCGGCGAAACGGTCGTGATCAAAGTGCCCTACATGCAGTTCGAGAGCGACATCGTGTTTTACGACCGTTTCCGCCGCGAGGAGGAGATTGGCCAGCGCCTCGACAATCCCTACATCGTCAAGGTGTTCAAGCCGCGCAAGAAAAGCCGGATGTACATCGCGATGGAGTACGTCGAGGGCGAGTCGTTGCGCGCGATGATGCGCGACAAGCGCTCGATCCCGACGGACAAGGCGCTCGACCTCGCCTGCCAGATGTGCGAGGCGGTCATCTACATGCACAGCCAGGGGGTCGTCCACCGCGATCTCAAGCCCGAGAACATTTTGATCACCGCCGCGGGCAGGATAAAAATCATGGACTTTGGAATCGCGCTGGATGAATCGGCGCGCCGCCTCACCTGGTCCGGGATGTCCTCGACCATCGGCACGCCCGACTACATGGCACCCGAGCAGGTCAGCGGCCGGCGCGGCGATCAACGCACCGACGTCTATTCTATCGGTACGATCATGTACGAGATGTTGAGCGGCGAGCTGCCGTACGCCGCTCCCAACGTCTACAGCCTGATGAAAATGAAGACCAGCCAGGATCCGCAACCGCCGACCACTTACGTGCCCGACCTGGACCCGCACCTTCAGGAGATAATCCTCCACGCGATCGAGCGTATCCCGCGCAACCGCTACGAAACCGTGGCCGAGATGCTGGAAGACCTGCGCGATCCCTCGCGCGTCAAGATCACGGACCGTGCGATGCGGCTTCATCCGACCAGCCTGCGCGCGCAGCAGGTGCGCCGCACAGCCGGGATCGTGCTGTTCTTCCTCTCGCTGGCCGGCGCTTTCCTGGCGCTAATCTGGCTGGCCAACCGCTATCCGGCGTCACCGACTCAACACCACGGCGGCGCCTACCGCGGGAGCCTGCGATGAAGCCGCGGGCCATCCGGAAGATCGCTCCGGCGCTGGCGACTCTCGCGATCGCGCTGGCGATCGCGCGCTGCGCTCGCGCCCAGGAAGCCGCGCCTGCCGACCGTCTCGAACAGTCGCTCAATCTTGCCTGGGTGCTGGTCGGCGGGTTTCTCGTGATGTTCATGCAGCTCGGCTTCGCAATGCTCGAGACCGGCTTCACGCGCGCCAAGAACGCGGTCAACACGATGGCGATGAACTTCATTATCTATCCGATCGGCGTCATCGGATTCTGGCTGACCGGCTACGGCTTCATGATGGGTGGCGTCAGCCACTGGCCGTCGCTGGGCGCCGCGCCGATCGGCTATCACGAGCTGACGCTCGACATTTTCGGCCATCCATTCGGGCTCATCGGGCTCAGCAAGTTCGCGCTGGTCAACGTCGCGCACGATCCCGCGAGCCTCGCGATGTTCCTGTTTGCGGTGGTGTTCATGGACACCGCCGCCACGGTTCCGACCGGCGCGATGGCGGAGCGATGGAAGTTCTCCGCATTTTTCGTCTACGGCCTGTTCATGTCGATGTTCCTCTACCCGCTGTATGGAAACTGGGTATGGGGCGGCGGATGGCTCTCGCAGCTCGGGGTGAACTTCGGGCTCGGCCACGGGCACGTCGATTTCGCGGGCTCGTCGGTGGTGCACATGACCGGCGGAATAACGGGGCTGGCCGGCGCGATCGTGCTGGGCCCGCGAATCGGAAAGTTTCGCCGCGAGGGCGCAATCGGCGCGCTGCCGGGGCACAATCTGCCGATGGCCATCGCCGGAACGCTGATCCTGGCCTTCGGATGGTTCGGCTTCAACGCGGGCTCGACGCTGGCCGCCTCCGACGCGCGCATCGGACCGATCGCGGCCAACACGATGCTCGCCTCGGCCGCCGGCACGCTCGCCGCGCTGCTCTACATCTGGCAGCGCTACGGCAAACCCGACGTCGCGATGGCCTGCAACGGGATGCTCGGCGGGCTGGTCGCGATAACCGCGCCGTGCGCTTTCGTATCGCCGGTCGCGGCGGTGTTCATCGGCGTGGTCGCGGGATTGATCGTGGTATGGGCCGTGATCGTGCTTGAGCGGCGATTTCGCATCGACGATCCGGTGGGCGCGATCTCAGTCCACGGCGCATGCGGAATCTGGGGAGCGCTCGCAGTCGGGATCTTCGCCGACGGCAGCTACGGCGACGGATGGAACGGCGTGGCGGGTCCCGTGCGCGGCATCCTGTTCGGCGATCCGTCGCAGCTTGTCGCGCAGTTGATCGGCGTCACGGTGAACGCCGTAGTGGTGTTCACGCTCGCACTCGCGTTCTTCGTGATCGTCGAGCGCACGATCGGGAATCGCGTATCCAGCGAAGTCGAATGGACCGGCCTCGACCCGCTCGAAATGGGCAGCGACGCGTATCCGAGTGTGTGATGGGGTTGGGTAGTAAACCATCGGGCAATGGACAAACGCGAAATGATCGTCCGCCTGATGGCCGACTCGTTGTCAAAGGCTCCAGGCGCTGTCTAGAATCGGTTTAGAAGGCAAGCCTGAATTGCGCAGGGCGGCCGCAGGAATTATGAAAGCGGTAAAGGCAAGTCGGCAGAAGATCGAAGCATTGACTGGCGTCGTCCATCAAAACGGCAAGCTGGACAAAGCGACTATTGATCGCAGCTTGGACCGCATTCTGAGGGCCGCACGAAAGATCAACCGCGAGGTTGACGATCTTCTTGCGAGAGCTCGCCGGTAGCTTTTGCCATCCTTGGTTTCGTTCCGCTAACCCACCAGCGCTCATCTGTCACACCTGGCGATTTGGCGCCTGGGTTTCGACGGCTTCGATGGCCGGTCGCCTGAATATGCACGCTCAGCAATTTTCTCGCCCATTCCACGAATCTATCGATAAATTAGGCATTTAGCTGACCACCGTCGCCGAAATGACGCATCCCGCGACATAAGGCCATAGCACCTGTATGCCTTACAATCGTTAAACCGTTCCTTCGCGTTCTGGCGTAAAGCCAGCCGAACCGATAGAATTGCCTTAATTACCCTTGACAGTTTGTTCGTTCCGGATTACGTTCAACGAGCGGCGGGGAGGTTTTCGTTATGAAATTAGGAGGCGAAATTCCCGAGTTGGACGCGATCGATCTGCAGATCGTTCAGATTCTGCAGGAGCAGGGCAGGATTCCGCACGTCAAGCTCGGCGAGCAGGTTGGATTGTCTGCGCCTTCCGTGATCGAGCGCGTCAAGAAGCTCGAAGACAGCGGCATCATCGTCGGCTATCACGCTTGCGTGAACGCGAAACGCCTCGGTATCGATGTCACCGCGTTCATCGGCGTATCGATAAGCCATCCGCGATCGATCGCCCTCTTCGAGCAGAAGGTTGAGACGCTCGAAGACGTCCTCGAATGCCATCACGTCACCGGCGAGCACACGCTGCTGCTCAAGGTGAAGACCGACGACACTTCGTCGCTCGAACGGCTCATCAGCGCGATCCGTTCGATCGAGGGAGTGGCGCGTACGGAAACGATGGTGGTGCTGTCGACCCATACCGAACGCTCGCAGATTCCGGTTCACAGCGGCGAGTCGGAAATCGAGGGCAACGGACGGCGGCACAAATCCAACGGTGCAAGGAACGCGATGACTCAAACCAGGCGGGCGTGACGCCAGGTGGGCATGACGATGGGTGAATTGCGGGGACTTCCCCCAAAACAAGGCCTCTACGATCCGGCGCACGAACACGATTCATGCGGCGTCGGCTTCGTGGTCAACATCAAGGGCGATGCGTCGCATGACATCGTCGACAAGGGGATCGAGGTCCTCAACAATCTGACCCATCGCGGGGCCTGCGGATGCGATCCCGAAACCGGCGATGGCGCCGGAATCCTGATGCAGGTTCCGCACGATTTTTTCGTCAAGGAAGCCGACAGGCTCGGATTCGGATTGCCGGCGCGTGGCGAGTACGGCGTCGGGATGGTCTTTCTGCCGAACGAGGCGGCCAAGCGCAAAGCCTGCGAGCTGATGTTCGAGCGCGTCGTGGGCGAAGAAGGACAGCGCGTGCTCGGATGGCGCACGGTGCCGCACGATCCGATGGCGTGCGGGCGTGTCGCGCGCCAGGGACTTCCCGCGATCCGCCAGATTTTCATCGGTCGCGGCGAACCGATGCGCGGCAATCCGGCCGACGGCGTCGAGGCGCTGGAACGCAAGCTCTACGTGCTTCGCAAGCGCGTCACCAACGAGGCCGCCAGGCTCGGGCTCGGCACTGAGATGTTCTACGTGTGCAGCCTCTCGGCGCTGACGATCGTCTACAAGGGCCAGCTCATCTCGCATCAGATTCCGCGCTTCTATCCCGACCTGCTCGATCCCGCGGTGCGCTCGGCGCTCGCGATGGTGCATCAGCGGTTCTCGACCAACACCTTCCCGAGCTGGGACCGCGCCCATCCGTATCGCTTCATCTCTCACAACGGCGAAATCAACACGCTGCGCGGCAATATCAACTGGATGCACGCGCGCGAGAAGCAGTTTTCGTCGGCGCTGTTCGGCGACGACATCGCGAAGCTCCGGCCGATTATCGAACCCAACGGCAGCGACTCCTCGATGTTCGACAACTGCCTGGAGCTTCTCCTGCGCACCGGCCGCTCGCTGCCGCACGCCGCGATGATGATGATCCCCGAGGCGTGGCAGAACGACACCGTGATGCCCGACCGCAAGCGCGCGTTCTACCAGTACCATTCGTGCCTGATGGAGCCGTGGGACGGCCCGGCCTCGATCGCGTTTACCGACGGCCGCCAGATCGGCGCGGTCCTCGATCGCAACGGGCTGCGCCCCTCGCGCTACCTCGTCACCAAGGGCGGGCTGGTCGTGATGGCTTCCGAGACCGGCGTGCTCGATATTCCGCCCGATCAGGTCGAGCTGAAGGAGCGGCTCCGTCCGGGCCGCATGTTCCTGGTCGATACGGTGCAGGGACGAATCGTGAAAGACGAGGAGATCAAGGAGTCGATGGCGGCGCGCAAGCCGTATCGCCAGTGGCTCAAGGACCAGCTCGTCGACCTCAAGGATCTGGCGGAGCCTCAATCGGCGCCCTCGCCCGACGGCGCGGGCCGGTTCGATCTGCTCGTTCAGCAGCAGGCCTTCGGTTACACGATCGAAGAGCTCAAGATGATCCTTGCGCCGATGGCGGCCAACGGCCAGGAGCCGGTGGGCTCGATGGGCACCGACACGCCGCTCGCGGTCCTGTCGGACAAGGCGCCACTGCTTTTCAACTATTTCAAGCAGCTCTTCGCCCAGGTCACCAACCCTCCGGTCGATTCGATTCGCGAAGAAATGGTGATGTCGGCCGAGACCACGATCGGCTCCGAGCAGAATCTTTTCGAGGAAACGCCCGAGCATTGCCGCCAGCTTCGGCTGCCCAGCCCCATCCTCACCAACGCGCAACTCGAGAAAATAAAGCGGCTGGCGCAGCCGGGGCTCAGATCGATCACGCTGCCGACGCTGTTCAGGGCCGCCGACGGCGAGGCCGGAATGCGCGCGGCGCTCGACGATCTCTGCCGACGCGCCGCCGACGCGATCGCCGGCGGGTACACCATAATCGTGCTGTCCGATCGCGGCGTAGACGCCGAGCACGCGCCGATTCCGAGCCTGCTCGCGACCGGCGCGGTGCACCATCACCTGATCCGCGAGGGTACGCGCACGCGCGTCGGGCTGGTGGTCGAGTCGGGCGAGCCGCGCGAAGTGATGCACTTCTGCCTGCTGATGGGCTATGGCGCCGGCGCGATCAATCCATACCTGGCGTACGCCACGATGATCGGGATGATCCGCGACGGGCAGCTCAAGGACGTGTCGGAAGAGGAGGCGGTCGAGCATTTCGTCAAGGCGGTGACCAAGAGCCTGGTCAAGGTCGCCTCCAAGATGGGAATCTCGACAATCCAGAGCTATCGCGGCGCGCAAATTTTCGAGGCGATCGGGCTCAACTCCGAGGTCATCGATCGGTACTTCACCTGGACGGCCTCGCGGGTCCAGGGCGTGGGCCTCGACGTGATCGCGCGCGAGACCCTGCTGCGTCATGTCCACGCGTTTCATGTGGACCCGTCGCTCAACGGCGAGCTCGACGTGGGCGGCCAGTATCAATGGCGCCGGCGCGGCGAGTTCCACATGTACAATCCGAACACCATCGCCAAGCTCCAGCATTCGGTGCGCTCCGGCAATTATCGCGTCTTCAAGGAATATACGGCGCTGGTCGACGAGCAGAGCCGCCACCTCGCCACGCTGCGCGGGCTCATGAAGTTCAAGCCAGGCCGGCCGCCGGTGCCGATCGAAGAGGTCGAGCCGGCCGCGGAAATCGTGAAGCGTTTCAAAACCGGCGCGATGTCGTTCGGATCGATCGGCAAAGAAGCGCACGAGAATCTGGCGATCGCGATGAACCGGATCGGCGGCAAGAGCAACACCGGCGAAGGCGGCGAGGATCCCGCCCGCTTCAAGCGCGATCCCAACGGCGACTGGCGCCGCAGCGCGATCAAGCAGGTCGCCTCGGCGCGTTTCGGCGTGACCAGTCATTACCTGGTCAACGCCGACGAGCTCCAGATCAAGATGGCGCAGGGCGCGAAACCGGGCGAGGGCGGCCAGCTCCCCGGCCACAAGGTCGACGACTTCATCGCCAAGATTCGCTACTCCGTCGCCGGCGTGGGGCTGATCTCTCCGCCGCCGCATCACGATATCTACTCGATTGAAGACCTTGCGCAATTGATCTTCGATCTCAAGAACGCCAACGATCGCGCGCGGGTCAGCGTGAAGCTGGTCGCCGAGGTCGGCGTCGGCACGATCGCTGCGGGCGTCTCCAAGGCCAAGGCCGACGTGGTGCTGATCAGCGGTTACGACGGCGGCACCGGCGCCTCGCCGCTCACGTCGATCAAGCACGCGGGAATCCCGTGGGAGCTCGGCCTCGCCGAGACCCAGCAGATCCTCGTGATGAACGACTTGCGCGGCCGCATCCGGGTCGAGACCGACGGCCAGCTCAAGACCGGGCGCGACGTGACGATCGCCGCGCTGCTCGGCGCCGACGAATTCGGATTCGCGAGCGCCGCGCTGGTCGCCAGCGGATGCATCATGATGCGCGTGTGCCATCTCAACACCTGCCCGGTCGGAATCGCGACCCAGGACCCCGAGCTGCGCAAGAAGTTCGAGGGCAAGCCCGAGCACGTGGTCAACCTGATGATGTTCATCGCCGAGGAAGTGCGCGAGAACATGGCGCAACTCGGTTTCCGCTCGATGAACGAGATGATCGGCCATGTCGAGTGCCTCGAGGCCAACGAGGCGATTACTCACTGGAAGGCAAGGGGTGTCGATCTGAGTAATATACTCTATCGCCCCGACGCGCCGCCCGAGGTCGCGATTCACAATGTCGAAACCCAGGATCATGGTCTCGGCGAGGCGCTCGACCGGCAATTGATCGAGCAATGCCGGCCGGCCCTGGAGCATCGCAAGCCGGTCAGCCTCGAAGTTCCCATCCGCAACTCGAATCGCGCCGCCGGCACGATGCTATCGGCGGAAGTGTCGCGGCGATGGGAGGGTGAGGGGCTGCCGCCCTACACGATCCAGATTCACTTCAAGGGCTCGGCCGGCCAGAGCTTCGGCGCATGGCTTGCGGCGGGCGTCGCTTTTTATCTCGAAGGCGACGCCAACGACTATATCGGCAAGGGACTGTCCGGCGGCTTCATCGCGGTGCGTCCGCCTCGCGAGGCCACCTTCAAGGCTGAGGACAACATCCTGATCGGCAACGTAGCGCTGTACGGCGCAACCGGCGGCGAGGCGTTCTTCCGCGGAATGGCGGGTGAGCGGTTTGCAGTCCGCAACAGCGGCGCGGTCGCGGTGGTGGAAGGCGTCGGCGATCACGGCTGCGAATACATGACGCGCGGTAAAGTCGTCGTGCTGGGCCGCACCGGACGCAACTTTGCGGCCGGAATGAGCGGCGGCGTCGCTTACGTGCTCGACGAGCAGGGTGGGTTCGCCTCGCGCTGCAACCTGAGCATGGTCGAGCTGCTCGCGCTCAAGGACGCCGACGAGCTAAACCAGCTCCGCGCGCTCATTACGCGCCATCATCAATACACCGAGAGCGAAGTGGCGCGCCGCGTGCTCGATCGATGGGACGAGTACGTAGTCAAATTCGTCAAGGTGATGCCGACTGAGTATCGCAAGGTGCTCGAACGGCAGCATCTTAACACCGGTTCCGATATGGCGCGGCTGGCCGCCGTGTACTAGCAAATGAGTAGTGACTGGCTGGGAAGGTAATCGCTTAGAGTGGGCAAGATAACCGGCTTCGTCGAGATCAAACGTGAAACGCCGCCGCGGCGCCCGGTCGAGGAGCGCCTGCGGGACTGGCGCGAGTTCGATCTCAAGCTGTCGGAGGAAAAGCTCAGGGCGCAGGGCGCGCGATGCATGGACTGCGGCATCCCGTTCTGCCACAAGGGTTGCCCGCTCGGAAACATCATCCCCGACTGGAACGACTTGGTTTATCGCGGGCGATGGCGCGAGGCGATCGAGCGCCTCCATTCGACCAACAACTTCCCCGAATTCACCGGCCGTATCTGTCCTGCGCCGTGCGAGGAAGCCTGCGTCCTGAACATCAACAACGATCCGGTCACGATCAAGCTCATCGAGAAGAACATCATCGATCACGCCTTTGCCGAAGGATGGATCGCGCCGGTTACGCCGCAGCATCGGACCGGCAAGAAAGTCGCGGTGGTGGGTTCGGGACCGTCGGGCCTGGCGTGCGCTCAGCAACTGGCGCGCGCCGGTCACAGCGTCACGCTGTTCGAGCGTGCGGATCGCGTCGGCGGCCTGCTGATGTACGGGATTCCCGATTTCAAGCTCGAGAAATGGATAGTCAACCGGCGCGTCGAGCAGATGAAGGCCGAAGGCGTCGAGATCGTGACCAACTGTCACGTCGGCGTCGATTTAAAAGGCGACGAGCTCAAAAGCAAATTCGATGCGGTATGCCTGACGGTCGGCGCGACCAAGCCGCGCGACCTGCCGATTCCGGGGCGCGAGCTCAAGGGAATCCATTTCGCGATGGAGTTCCTGCCGCAACAGAACAAGCGCAACGCCGGCGATGTGATACCGCCCGAGATTTCACTGACCGCAAAGGACAAGAACGTCGTGATCCTGGGCGGCGGCGACACCGGCTCGGACTGCCTGGGAACGTCTAATCGGCAAGGCGCAAAAATCGTCTATCAGTTCGAGCTGCTGCCGGAACCGCCGCCGGGGCGCACTGCCGAAATGCCGTGGCCGGACTGGCCGATGATCCTGCGCAGCTCGAGCTCGCACGAAGAGGGCGTCCGCCGCGACTGGAGCATCAACACCAAGCGCTTTTCGGGCGCGCACGGCCAGGTGAAAAAACTCCACTGCGTGCGGCTCAACTGGAAGCACGACAACGGCCGGATGATGATGGAGGAAATTCCAGGCAGCGAGTTCGAGCTGGATTGCGACCTGGTGCTGTTCGCGCTCGGCTTCCTCGGCCCGGAGCCCGATACGGTGATCGGTCAACTCGGGCTGAAGCTCGATCAGCGCGGCAATATCGACTGTGCCAATTACGTGTCCAGCGTGCCGGGCGTGTTCGCGGCCGGCGACGCGCGCCGCGGACAATCGCTGGTGGTGTGGGCGATCTGGGAAGGCCGCGAAGCCGCCCGCGCCGTCGACGCCTACCTGATGGGCGAAACCTTCCTACCCA
>CAVVMA010000018.1:0-371543 GCA_963749215.1 uncultured delta proteobacterium
CTCCAGTATTGAGAGAGTGGAGTCGTCGTTGCCTGTGGAAGATCAGGCAATTGTGGCACACGAGCGCCTCGCTTCGCTCAAGAGGCCCGGCGAGGGCTCCGCGCTCGACGAGCTGGTGAGCTGGCTGTCCAGATCTTTTGCGATTCTGGCGGTGGTGAGCAGCGTCGCGCTGATACTCGTGGGCCTGACCCCGCAATTGACGAGGCTGCTTGGAGAAATCGCCGGCGCGGCGCCTCGCGCAGTCTCGCTGGTACGGAGCATGCCGCTCTCTTCCGTACCGCTCCTGACCGCGGGTCTGGCTTACATATTGTTGCAGCTCGTCATGAGACCTGGCTTGATGGAGTTGGTCAAGAGACTGATGCTCGGGGCGGCGTTCCTGTTGTGGGGCATCGTTCAAATGCTCCCGGTCAGCGGCCTTTCCAACGAGCTCGGAAATGTCGTGATTGCGCTCTACGTCGTAGACCTCGCGCTGATCATCCGAACCGATTTACAAAGAGCATGACTCGCGGCGCACGCGAGTACCGCGTCATTGGTAGAGGCGTCGCGATCGAAACCGCGGCGCCGGAGTGCGCGAACGGCTTTCTGGATGCTGATCGCGGAAGGGGGCAGCCTGGTCGCTTACGCGTTTCTGCTACTCAATCGAGATTGACTTGTCAGAGTAGTGGGGGAAAGTCATAAAGCCGGAGCTTGATTTCGTCTCCCTCGATATCCACTTCAAGGAGCTGGTTGATCGGATCGCCCAATTCGACAAGCCGCGTCAGCGCAGCGCGAAAAAGCAGGACCTGCTTTTCCTGCACGACATTCGGCACCAGTATTACAAGCCCTGGATGGAAATCCTTGGCTGCATAGAGCGACCGGAAATCGCCGGCGTTGTTAGTGACCAGAACGAAATCGTCCTTGATGGCATGGTCGCGAATGGCCCAGTCTTTCCAGCTTGTCTTCCCGAGATGCGCGACATGATGAGCCTCAAATCCCGCTTTCTCGGCTTCGCGCGCGAGTTCGACGGTCAGGCATTCATCGATGAGAAACCTCACCTCGCCGCCGCGTGCCCAAGGCGGAGGCGAACCGGACGGCCGTTGAGACGGCCCCGCCAAGGTCGTTTGCGCGGCCGGCCACGCAGCGGATGAGCGTGGGCATAGAGCGGCGCGAGGCGAACCATTTCATCCGTGAGCCGCGGATATCCGCGGCGCAGTGTGTCGGGCGTCTCGCCCTGGCTTAGAAGCTCCGCGATCATGTGGATCGGGACCCGTGTGCCGCGAAAGACGGGAACGCCTCCAAGAACCTCCGGGTCAACCCCGGCCAGTCCTTCGGCCCGGCGCAGGTCTTTGATGCGCTGCGACATGTCCCGCCGGGACGGCCGGAGATCCAGAGTGAGCGCTCCGACCCTAACGCTCTGAACGCCCTCCGCCAAGGCTGAGTTAATCGCTTTGAAAAGCTTTTGTCGGAACGAAGGTGTCGTGTCACCCACAAGCTCGCGCTCAAGCGACAGGTAAACGAGAGCGGGCTCGTCAACCAAACGAAGTGACTTTAGCGCCGCGCTTGCGTCTGACATGAGCCGCGATGGTTCTTTTGTCGATTGCGTTATTGACCGCCTTGACGGGCAGGCGAGTCAGCACCGCCGCCTCGGCCGCGGTGAAAAGTGGCTGTGGTTGCGCCGTCATTGCTGACCCACGTATATATTCTCCGATTGGAGAATATATATGAGCGTGGCCTTACTTTCAAGGGCGAAAGCAGCATGCCGGCCTCCATACAAAAGGCGCAGGCTGGTAGTGTCTCAGTTTGATGAGCGACGGGTGGCGGTCATTTTGATGTGGTCGGAGAAGTGGCCTTGATTGTCATTCCCGCGCGCGTGGCATGCGCCGGGGGCGATGCCGCGCGCGAGGAATCCCGAAATTCGGAGTCCGGGATTCCTCGCGCGCCAGGCAAAAGGACGCGCGAGAATGACAACCGCCAGGCTTCGGATATGCAAGCAGATTAAACCTGGATCGCTGGCCGACCCCTCCGCTCGTCAAACTGAGACACTACGCCCGGGCGGCACAGGCCTCCTTTGCCAGGCTCCAGACCCAATCAGGTTCTTGAACGATATGGGCAAATCATGATTCCGGATATCCGCGCTAAAAGGGGGCAGGTCGTCAGCAAATTGTTCTGGTTGAACGAAGATCAATGGGCGGCAACTCGGTCTTTCATGCCGTGCGTCAGTCTTGTATTGCGCCATCGCGCCGTTCGCCGATGTGCCAGAGCACTCCGGACGGATCCACGACATAAGCGATCCGAAGGCCCCACGGCTGCATGGCCGGCGCGCGCGGAGGCTGAACATTGAATTTTCCGGGCAGATCAAGCCCATCGATGTGCGTCCACCAGGCGTCAAGATCATCGACCATGAGCTGCATCATGAAGTTTTCAGCCCAGTCCTTTTGATAATGGCGCTGAAGTATGAAACCGCCGGAACCGGCCCTGAAGATCGCCACATCTCCGTCAAGAAGTTTCTCGAAGCCCAGCGTCTCATAGAAGTTCTTGGAGAGATCAAAGTCTTTCGCAGGCATGAATGGGCGGGCGAGTTCTGTTCCGCTCGGAACTTGCTTCATCGCTTCCTCCTTCAAATCCGGACAGGTCTGGCGCTCGCGCCCTGGTCAACAATGGTCCAACATCGTCATTCCCGGCATCGACGGCAAGCGGCGCTTTGGGCCAAAAGCTGCCGTTCCTTCGCAGGCATAACAACGCTCGCCCTGAGATTCAATGTCTCCGCTCGCAATAATGGTGAGGCAGAGCCGAATCGATTTCGGCCGCCTGATGGGCGATGTTGGCGTGGCGCGCGTCCGTAGGGTCAGTTCGCTGCGGCGACGTTGACCAAAATTTCGGCGGCCTTTACATGGAGTTGCAACAAGTGCAACCTGTGCCTATGGCACGGAGCGTCGCTACGACCACGGGTATCAAGCTCGACAGCCGGACCCGCGCACGATTGAAGGCGCTCGGTCGGATCAGACAGCGCTCTCAGCATTGGCTTATGAAGGAAGCGATCGAACGCTACCTGGACCGGGAAGAGAGCTCCGAGCAGATCAAACGCGAGACCCTGGAGCGCTGGGAGCGTTACGAGACTACCGGCGACCATATCAGCGATAAAGCTATCGAGGCCTGGTTGGAGAGTTGGGGCACAGAGCACGAAGGTCGCTATCCGCAACCCGGCGCCTGATCTGGTTGCCCGAAGCCGCCGCTGATCTTCAGCGGCTCCGAGACTTCCTGGGATCACGCAATTCCGCCGCCGCGCGCCGTGCGGCCGTCCAGATCCGCGAGGCGGTCAAGATCATAAGGAAATATCCTGAGGCCGGAAGGCCGATCGAGGACCTGCCTGGATTTCGTGACCTCTTCATTCCATTCGGCGCTCGCGGTTACATACTGCGATACCGCCTCGATCCGCTGGGCTCCATCGTCGTCATCCGGGTTTGGCACGGTCGAGAGGACCGCTCGCAGGCTTAGTTCTTCGCGCGCGCCGTCGCCGGGAGCCATCGGATCGTGCAGCCGTAGCCGATGGTCCAATCACCAGAGCCGGATCGATTTCGGCCGCCTGATGGGCGGCTACATCGCGGTGTTCTTCGTCACCTCACAGGTGATCGCGATGCTACTCTTCGCGGACCGGCCAAGTGTCCGCACGCTGATCGCAGGCAGTCTAATCGCAGTCGGTGGAATAACGATGCTGGCGTGAGGCGGTGGATGCTCCGAGGTTGTCGCAACATCAGACGGCGGCCAATGTCGAGTGCGACCGACGACCCGCGAGTACCAGGCAAAGGACGCCGGCAGCAAACGCTACCGAAGCGAAATCATCGCCCGCCAAATCCGGTTTCCCCGACTTTCGCCGGACAACGATGACAAAATCATCCGACCGGCGTAAGATCGGCGCTGCTACGACGAGGTGTCGGATTCGCCGATGCCTTTGCCCGGAAGGAAATGAAGCCATGTCATTGAGGACACAGCCGGAACCGTCGACACTGGTGCAGTTTGATAGACTGGCCTGAAACTAAAATGGGCAGACAGGTAGCTGGCGTGCTTTACGTGGTGGCGATGGCAGCTACCATAGTCGGTGTAGATGTCATGTTCTTCAGAAACCGATTCTGGGAACGGCTGACAGCGAATATTGGCATTGTCTTGGTGTTCGGAGCTTTCTACTTGAGATTCCTCAGGCGTCCATGAACAAGGCGCGATAGCGTTTAGCGGTTTACTTCTTCAGTCTGGCAACGATGGTCATTCCCGGCATTGACGGCAAGCGGCGGCTTTGGACCAAAAGTTGCCGTTCCTTCCCCCGGCATAACAAACACCTGCCCTGAGATTCAATGTCTCCGCTCGCATGGCCCAAAATGGGAAGGTTCTGATCGAGTCTGGGCCCTAAGTGTCCGGAGCTGGAAGTTCCAGCGCAAACTCGCTTGGTTTGTAAGCCCTCGCCCACAAGCTCGGAGAGGGTTGGCGTGAGGGTCAGACCGAAAAGAATCCGGCTGTAGGTCCCTCACCCAGACCCTCTCCCAGCTTCTGTATGGGAGAGGGCTCAGACAGCTTCGCGGCACTTCCAACGCGCCCTTTGAATTCGGGACAGTCGTTGCCTTTGGTGGGCGAGGCCGTGCGAGGCTTAGGCGACACGCGAGGCGCTGGAGAGCGCGAGGGGCTTTTCGTCGAGTAGTAACTCTATGGCGGTGTCTTCGCGGGTGCTGGCGGCGGGGGCCATTGGATCTTGCGGGCGGAGGCGATGGTCCATCACCATCCGGGCGAGTAGGAGACGCTTGCCGTTGTTGGTCTTGGCGGCTTCCCAGGTCATCAGGACTGCGGTCGCTACGTTGTAGAGGGCGCTTGCTGCGAGGCGGGCGTGAGTCTCACTATTCGATCCGACTTCGCTCGCGCCGACTTCAGCCGCGAATGCGACTGCGCGAATTATCAGCGCGCCTAGCGGGTCGCGGAAATGACTCGGGACTTCGGTGGCTTCCGCGAGCTTCTCCTGGAGGGCCTTGCCTAGCGCCTGATGGGCGTTTGATTTCGCGACCGCGCGCGCGACTACGTCGAGCGCCACGATGTTGCTGGTGCCCTCCCATAGCACGCCGACGTGGGCGTCGCGGACCAGGCGGGCGTTGACCCAATCCTCGATATAACCGTTGCCGCCGCGCATCTCCATCGCGCCCGTGGCGACGCGGATATTGTCGCGACAGGCGCGGAACTTGTAGAGCGGGGTGAGAATCCGCAGGAGTTGCGCGGCGGCCTCGTCGCCGCGGTTCGCCGTGCCCATCATGTGCGCGGTGTACGCGTACATCGAGAGCGCCTGCTCGGCCGGCACCATGATCTTCATCAACTGCCGGCGCACGAGCGGCAGCTCGATCAGCGCGCGGCCGAAGGCGACGCGATTGCGCGCGACCATCAGCGATTCGTTGAGGCATCGGCGCATCATCGCGGCCGCGCGCACGCCATGCGAAAGCCGCGACAGGTTGACCTGATCCATCATCTGCTTGAAGCCGTTGCGCAGCTCGCCGACCGGCCATGCGGACGCGCCCTCCAGCACGATCTCGCCGCTGGCCATCGAACGCGTGCCGAGCTTGTCTTTCAGCCGCACGATTCGGTAGCGATTGCGGCTGCCGTCTTCGAGCCGGCGCGGCATCGCGAACAGCCCCAGCCCGCGCGTGCCGGCCGGCGCGCCCTCGGGACGGGCGAGCAGCAGGGCCAGGTCGGCGTCGGCGTGCGAGCAGAACCATTTGTCGCCATAGAGGCGCCATTCGCCCTGTTCACGGCGGGCGACGGTCTCGAGCGCGCCGACATCGGAGCCGCCGGATTTTTCGGTCATGAACTGCGTGCCCTTCAAGAGCACATTCATGTCCTGGGAGAGCAGGCCGGCGGCGAGCCGGAGCTTCAGCTCGTCGCTGCCATATTTCATGATCATGAAGTTGCTGGTGTCGGAAACGCTGACCGGGCACATCAGGCCGAACTCGGCCTGCACGAACAGATACTGAAAGGCGTATTTTGCGATCGGCGGTAGCGGCGCGGGCCATCCGAGCACGCCGTCGCGATGGCTCATCGCGTGCATCCCGAGCTCGCCGAAGGCGATCCGTTCCATCTCGCGGTAGGCCGGATGGTACTCGATCCAGTCCTCGTCGCGCCCGAAGCGATCGCGGGTATGGAGCACGGGAGGGTTCCGGTCGGCGGTCGCGGCGAGCTCGTCGAGCCTGCCGCCGGCGAGTTCGCCAAGGCGAGCCAGATGGGGTTCGAGATGCGCGCGCATCGCGGGCTCCATGTAGAGCGCAAGGAGGCCGCGAAACGATTGGTCGATCGAGTAGAAGTTCAGGCCGCGGCAATCCGGCGCGACATGATCGGAGCCGGTTCGCTTCGCGGCGCTCTCGACGAGCTTGGGTCGGCTTCGCTCCACGCCTCAGCTTCCGACGCCGCTCCGAGGTCTGTCAAGCAGCGGGCTCAACCGTATCCGTTACACGCGGACGGTCAGCTCCAGGCCGCCTGAAAAAGGCAGCGTCATGGTACGAAGGCGATTGGCCGGATCGGCGATGAACTTGAAGTATTGGTCGTAGCCGTCGCGATAGTCCTTGGTGTTGTCGGCAACAACGATCGCGCCGGGGCGCAAGTGCGGCGCGACCCGTTCGAGCGCCGGCCGCGCCATCTCCACCCAGATATCGATCAGAACAAAGTCCACGGGACCGCCGAGGTCTTTCAGCGTTTCGCGCAAGTCACCCTCGCGAAGCTCGATGAATCGGGAAAGACCTGCTTTGGCGAAGTTGGCACGAGCGGCCTTCGCCTTGGCCGGTTCATATTCGGTGCCGATTACGACGGCCTTCCCACCGTGCTCGCGCACCTCGTCGCGCGCGGCGGCCGCGAGATAGAGCGTCGATATGCCATATGATGTGCCGGCCTCGACGATTCGCCTTGCCTTCAGGGCGCGACAGAGCTGATAGCAGAACTCTGCCTTGTCAGGCTCGAGCGCAACGAGCTTGTCACTCAGGAATTTCTTGACCGCGGCCGGCCGCGCGGCGGGCTTGGTTTTGCGTGGGAGATCGGCGAAATATTTCTCCATCGCCTTGAGTTGACCTTGACTCTGTCGATGGAGACGCGCGAGCAGTCTTTCCAGTTTTGGGTCGTTGAGAACACTTGCCATAACGCACCTCAATTGCGTTGTAGCGCGAGGCGGAGGAAAAGTGAAAGATCGAGAGTCTGGTCGCGCTTGGGGACAGTCAGCCGGTTGAGAACGATGTTGACGTCGGAACAGAGAGAGGAATTCGATCGGACCGGCGTGGTTCGCCTCCCGGGCGCGATCGCGCGGCGCGACGCCGAACGAATGTGCGATCGCGTCTGGGACGCTCTTCGCAGGCGATATGGAATCCGCCGCGATGCTCCCGAGACCTGGGAGGCACGGCGAATTGCCGGAACTCATGACCTGCCGAAATCCGAGGCTTTCGGACAGATCGGCAGTGCGGCCGTGTGCGCGGCCGTCGATGAACTTCTAGGGCGCGGGAACTGGCAGCTGCCGGAGCGATGGGGGTCGCTGCTCGTCACGTTTGGGGATTCTCGCGATCGATGGGACGTTCCTCATCAGAGCTGGCATCTGGATTTCCCCGCGTCTCGCTCGATGCCGGAGCCCTTTGCGGTCCGCCTCTTCACGTGTCTGGCCAGGTTGGCTCCTGGAGGTGGCGGCACGCTCTTCGTGGCGGGCTCGCATCGGCTGGTGCAGGATCTTGTTCGCAAAGAGACGGCCGACCGGCTGCACTCGGCTGACGCGCGCAAGGCCCTCATTCGCACTTGTCCGTGGGTGGAGGCGCTATGTTCGTTCGATGAAAGCGTCGACCGCGTGCAGCAGTTCATGAACCGCGGGGTCACGGTCGGCGAAGTTGAAGTCCGCGTGGTCGAGATGACCGGCGAAGCGGGCGACTGTCTCCTGACGCATCCGATGATTCTGCATGCGGGCGCGAAAAACTGCTCGCCGGTTCCGCGTATGGTGCTTTCGAGCACTCTGTATCGCGCCGGGGTGCCGCTGAGCGCAATCTATCGATAGGCGCTCTGCTGCACATTCGCGGTCGAGCGGGGTCAGAACGGGTAGTTGATGCCCGAGAAGATCGTGCCGCCTTCGCCGCCGATGCCGACGTTGACGTAGCCGACTACGAACGGTTCTGCGATCCCGCGAAAGCCCACGCCGCCCACCGGATGCAACTGGTCGACGGGATTGTCACCGATCGTGTGGAAGACTTTGCCGGCTTCGACGAACGGCGCCAGCTCGACGATCGCATGAGTTCCGAAGATGTCGTGGTCGTACACGCGGCTTCGCATTTCGAGGTTTGCGACCGACAGATTATTGTCCACGAAGCGTCCGGCGCCATAGCCGCGCAACGTTTCCTGATCGGTGAGCAGGCTGTCTTCGCCGCCCAGGCGCGCCATCGCCCAGAACGGGGTCTCGTTACCCGCCGGCGTGTATTGAATGAATACATGGCTGGCCAGCGTGAAGCGGTCCCCCAACGGGACGTAGCCGCGTGCTTCGCCGCCGAACTGCCCGTAGGACGCGGAGCTCATGAAGCTGCGATCCGAGATGCCGACGAAACCGCGGAGCAGGCCGCCCTTGCGCGGGATGTCCTGCGAGTCGCGCGTGTCCCAGGAGAGCATCACCCGGTTCTTCACGTCGGTCCCGCCGTTGATCCCTTTGACGTTGGGATAGAGCGTCGTGATCTGCGGCAGGTTCTCCAGCGCGCCTCTCAGGATTCGTACGTAGCGGGGCTTCTCGACAATCGAGAGCTGCAGCCTCTGCGTGAGATTCAGCGTGACGGTCGCCAGGCCGTAGAGCTGCTCGGTGGTGAAATTGCTCTGGCCGCCGTGCGGCGTTTGGTTCCCGATTCCGAAGAACCGATCGGTCGGGTCGCGCTCGAAGTAAAAGCGCCCCTCGAAGGACCACAGCTCCGAGTGCGTCCGCCCGGTCGAATAGAACAGATCGACTCTGCGGGCGATATTCTGGGCGGCCCCGGCGATCGCGTAATACTGGGTGTCCTCGGAAGGGTACGCGAGATAGCGAAAATTCCCCTCCGCTCCCATGATCGTGTTTTCGGCGATGTCGGGCGCGAAAATGTTGCTAATCTGATGGTGATCGTCGGTGAACAGCAGGACGGGCAGCAGTCCGGCCGTGGTGCCCTCGTTCGGGTCGGTCGCGATCTCCGGAACCGGAATGAGCTCGAACGGCCATGTGCTCGGCTCGATGATACTGAAACGCCCCGTGCCGCTCGCCGGCATCGGGCCGCCGAGGCCCGGGTTAGAGCCGGAGGGCCCGACGGAGCCTGACGCGGATGCAGTCATGCCGCCCGATGCGCCGGTCGAACCGGTTACAGTTGCGCCCGAAGCCGATGCTACCGAACTCGCCGAAGCCGGAGCCGGCGTCGATTCCGCGCCCATCGTTGCGCCCGGCAATAGTGCCAGCGCCAGCAGGATACCGACCAGGCGCGAGGCTCTTCGCGCGATTTGCATAGCCTGAGAGAGCGTCGCCATCCAAAAAGTGATGGGGTCAAGTTTGTCATCAATGGAGTGCCCGCGCCACAACCGCCAAGTGCCTTCATATGACCGGCCAGCCCGGCACTGCCCTGCGAAGCGCCCAACGGGCCGCTTCTCAGCCCGCGCGCGATATGGAATATTCGCCGTGGGCTTAAACCTGAGGAGGTTCCTCTGATGGCGAGAATTGACGGCGGCGCTCTGGTCGCCAGGATTATGCGCGAAAACAAGGTGCGTTACTGCTTCACGATCAACGGCGGGCATCTGTTCCCGATCCTTGCCAACCTGAAGAGCAACGACATCAAGATGATTCACATGCGTCACGAGCAGGCGACCGCGTATGCCGCCGACGCCTACGCGCGGCTCACCGGCGAGCCGGGCGTGTGCATGGTGACCGCCGGATGCGGCCTGACCAATGCCGTCACCGGCTTGTGCGTCGCCGGGCTGACCGGCAGCGCGGTAGTGTGCATCTCCGGCCAGCATCCCAACACCGAAGATCACCTCGGCTCGTTCCAGGAAGCCTACGGCTCCGAAGTCGTGAGGAGCTTTTCCAAGTTCACCAAGCGGGTGACGGACTGGAGCTCGATCGAATTCGACGTGCGTTCCGCGTTTCGCGAGGCGATCTGTCCGCCGCAGGGCGTGTCGCTGGTCGAGATTCCGCAGAACATCCTCTACCACGGCGACGGCGAGGAGCGGCAGCGCAAGGGCGCGCGGCGCTTCACCGCCGACGATGTCCGCTCGGCCGGCGATCCGTCGCATATCGATCGCGCGGTCGAGCTGCTGCACGCCGCGAATCGTCCGCTGATCGCCGGCGGCGACGGCCTGTTCTGGTCGCAGGCCGGGGCCGAGATTCGCGAGTTCGTCGAGCTGACGTCAATTCCGATCTACACGCGCCGCGCAGGGCAGGGCGCCGTCTCGGAGGAGCATCCGCTGGCGATTCGCGGCGCTTTCAAGAAGCCCTTCACCGGCCGCGCCGACGTGGTGCTGGCGATCGGGTTCCGCTACTGGAGCGGCGAGCATTTCGGCCAGCCGCCCACCTGGACCGATCAGGCCAAGTATATCCAGGTCGACCCGACGCCCACACGAATCGGATGGCAGGTCGGCGTCGACGTGCCGATCGTGGGCGATCCGAAGCTGGTGCTGCGCCAGCTAATAAATCGAATCAAGGAGCTCAAGCTCGACTTCTCGAAGAACCGGAGCTCCGAATGGACCAAAGAGGTCACGCAAACCCGCACCCGCTTCGACGCGCAGGTCCGCGAGCAGAACCAGAAGGCCTACCAGAACCGTCCGATCCATCCGGCGCGCCTGTGCGACGATCTGATCTCGGTGCTCGACAAGAACTGCACGACGATTATCGACAGCTTCACGCTCTCGGGATGGATGAGCCGCGCGTTCACCTGCCGCTTCATGGGCCAGGTGGTGGATGCAGGCCCGCTGGCGCCGGTCGGGCACGGCGTCGGGATGGCGATTGGCGCGCAGCTCGCGCGGCCGGGCCAGCAGATCGTTTTGATCAGCGGCGACGGCGGACTGGGGATCGGCGGCTTCGACATGGAGACCGCCGCGCGCTACAAGCTGCCGATCATCACGGTGCTGTGGAACAACAGCTCGTGGGGGCCGAACTTCGATCAGATGCCGTTCCTCAAGGACAAGACCGATCCGTTCAACATGCTGCCCGACATCCGCTACGACAAGATTTTTTCCGAGATGGGATGTCACGGCGAGCAGGTCGAGACGCCGGAACAGATAATTCCCGCGCTGGAACGCGCGTTCAAATCGGGCAAGCCCGCGATGGTCAACGTGATCGGCGACCCGTCGGTCGGCAACGCCACGCTGGGCGGGAATCTGCTCGGATCGACCGGATCGAACTAGGTCATCCCCCGCGATGAGCGTGCTGAAGGACAAAACGATCGTCGTCGGCGTGAGCGGCGGAATCGCGGCCTACAAGTCGGCCGAGCTGGTCCGCCTTCTCACGGCCCACGGCGCGAAGGTCCGCGTCATGATGACCCGTAACGCATGCGAGTTCATCACGCCGCTCACGCTCCAGACGCTGAGCCAGAATCCGGTTGCGTGCGACACTTTCAGCCTGACGCAGGAGTCCGAGATCGGCCATATCCGGCTGGCCGACAGCGCCGACGCGATTGTAATCGCGCCCGCTACCGCCGATGTGATCGCGAAGGCCGCAGTCGGAATCGCCGACGACCTCGTGACCACCGTCCTGCTCGCCGCCCGATGTCCAATCGCGTTCGCGCCCGCGATGAACGTACACATGTACGAGCATCCGACGGTGGCCGAGAACCTCGCGCGGCTCAAGTCGCGCGGCGTCACGATTATCGATCCCTCCGAGGGCGAGCTGGCCTGCGGCTACGAAGGGAAGGGGCGGCTGCCAGATCCAGCGATCGTCGTCGAGGAGATCGAGCGGATGCTCTCGCCACACGACCTGGCCTCGGAACGGGTGCTGGTGACCGCCGGTCCAACTCAGGAGGCGATCGACCCGGTGCGGTTCGTGTCGAATCGCTCGTCGGGCAAGATGGGCTTCGCGATCGCCAGGGCGGCATGGCGCCGTGGCGCGGCGGTCAGACTGGTGGCGGGCCCGTCGGCGATCGCGCCGCCCGCCGGTGTCGAGCGAATCGACTCGGTGAGCGCCGCTGAGATGCTCGACGCGCTCTCGCGCAACTTCCCGTGGTGCTCGGTGCTCGTGATGGCGGCGGCGGTCGCGGATTTTCGTCCGACCCGCCCGGCGGCGCGAAAGCTCAAGAAGAACGAGCGCGGGATGAAGCTCGAGCTCGAGGCGATCGCCGACGAGCTGCCGCGCCTCGGGGCAAAAAAAGGCAGCCGGATACTGGTCGGCTTCGCCGCCGAGACCGAGGACCTCGAGGAGCACGCGCGCGCGAAGCTCAAGCGCAAGAAGCTCGACCTGATCGTCGCCAACGACGTGACGCAGGAAGGCGCCGGCTTCGGCGTCGATACCAATATCGTCACGCTGCTCGGCGCCGACGGCCGCTCACAGAGCTATCCCAAGCTGTCGAAGGATGAAGTCGGTGAGCTGATCGTGGATCGCATCGTCGCAATTCGCGCCGCCGCCTCGCGCCCGCTACGCGCCGTGAAATGACGGTTGAACGCTTCCCGAAACGGCACTGCGGCCCGCTGGTCGCCGTGCCTGAAGACCGTCACTCCTGATGCGGTCGATGCGCCACGACCGTAATTGCGTGAAGACGCTCACGCTCTTAGAAAGTAGAAACTGACCCCGATCCATCCGGACGCGATGGCCGATTGGCTGATTCATCGGAGCAGAACCATCAATGAAGTAACGATGTAAATGAGCGTGACCAGAGCAAAGATCAATCCCGGGAGTTCTTCCAGAAGGTTCGAATGAGCCTCCCTTATCGGAACGCTTGCGGCAGCCTCGTCTAGCGAAATCTCGCCGTGAAGGTACCTTCTTACCGCTACAGCAGTCTGGTCACCCATGGTCAAACCCCTATTCAACCTTAGCGAAGGCACAAAGACAAGCCAATCAGCTGAACATAGGGATCTAAGTGCCTACCTAGGTCGTCTTCATCAAACGCATCGCGCTCTTCTGAATCGACGTTCACCACGCCAAGCTTTCGATGACCGCAGCCCAGCGGAATAGATAGAACCGACCGATAGGGTGTGTTCGGAAACATCGCCACCGAGTCTGGCGCGCGGGTGTCGGCAATGTACACCTGCCTCATTTCCTTGATGGCCAATCCTGGCCCAGGCGCTTCGTATGACGATTCCGTCTTGCTCCGCTGTGTTGCTCTGTCAAAAACCGTCTGGCGCAATACCTTCCTCTGGTCGTCTGCTACCATGAGATTCGCGGAAATTATGCCGCTTCTGCGCTCAAGTGTCACCTGCTTTGTTTTGTCCACGACCACTGATAAAGCGGCTGCTTGAATGAGTTCTTGCGAATTGTGGTCGGGACACTTAAGAACGAGGTCCCGAAGCTCCTTCAACAAGGCAGCTAAGCTGCTGTCGAATATTCGCTGCTCACGACCAACTTTTCGCACGAAAAGTTGATAACCAGCATCCGTAGTGTAAGCGGCGAGAAGCGTCCAAAACGGCCAATCGTATCGATACTGATGGAGCTCGAAAATCGTCAACCAAAGGGGGAGTAGCACATAAGTCACTCTGGAGAGCAGCCGAGGCGTCAGCGCGAGCAGTTCCGACGCCGGGAGGCTGAGGATTCTGTGGAGATTTCGAGAAACCCTGCTCGATCGGCTCGTCATGTCCGCCCCCAAAGTGCGTGTTGGAATACTTCATAATGGTATCAGAAGTCAAAATTCAAGAGATCGTCCTCATGGCATCTCAACCCCAAGCCGCCCCGACAATCCCCTGACCCGAGGATATCGCAAACGATCAACGTTTGCATCGCGCTATGATAGGGCCTCCAGGCGCGCAGACACGCGCCTCCTCGCGTCTCTGTAGCGCTGTTCGCTTGGCTTGAGAACCGATCGTCCAGATACCAGAAATCCGGCACTGGTGCAGTCGAAGGACGAAGTCGGGGGCCTGATCGTCAATCGAATCGTCGCGATACGCGCCGCCGGGTCAGGTTCACGCCCGCTGCGCGCCGTCAAGTGATCACCCCTCCGCGCCTTCGAAGATGTTGCTTTCTCCGGTGTGGCTCTCGAAGCGGGTGAACTCTTTGAGCCAGGTCAGTTTGGCGGTGTCGGTGGGGCCGTTGCGTTGCTTCGCTACTATGATCTCGGCGACGCCCGGTTCCTTGGTGTCGCGATGGTAGACCTCGTCGCGATAGATAAACGCGACCACGTCGGCGTCCTGTTCGATCGCGCCGGACTCGCGCAGATCGGCGAGCAGCGGGCGGCGCTCGGGGCGGCTCTCGACCGCGCGATTCAACTGCGACAGCGCAATCACCGGCAGCTTGAGCTCCTTGGCGAGCGCCTTGAGCGAGCGCGAGATCTCGGCGATTTCCTTTTCGCGCGAGTCGTTGGGACGCGCCGCGCGCATCAGTTGCAGGTAATCGACGATCACCAGCCCCAGGTTGGCCGAGCGCTCGCGTTTGAGCCGCCGGCATTTGGCCTTCAGGGCGATCGCGGTCGTATCCGAGCTGTCGTCGATGAAGATCGGCGCCTCGGAGAGCCGCCCGGCCGCTTCGACCAGCCGCGGAAAGTCGCGATCGCTGAGATAGCCCGCGCGGGCCTTGGAGCCGTCGACCCGCGCCTCGGAGCAGAGCATCCGGAGCACGAGCTGCTCTTTTGACATTTCGAGCGAGAAGAGCGCCACGCCGACCTTGGGGTCGGCTTCCATCGAGGCGTACGCCGCGATATTGAGCGCGAGCGCGGTCTTGCCCATGCTCGGGCGCGCGGCGATCACGACCAGATCCGAGGGCTGGAAGCCGGCCGTGATTCGATCGAGGTCGATGAAGCCGGTCGGCACGCCTGTCACCAGCTCCTTGGTCTCGTACAGCCGCTCGATCATCCGGATCGATTCGCGGGTCAAGTCCGACATCGCATGGAACGACGGCCGGATCCGCCGCTCGGAAATTTCGAAGATTCGATGCTCGGCCTGGTCGAGGAACTCGTCGACGTTCTGCGGCGCCTCGTAGGCCGAGCTCGCGATGTCGGTCGCGATCGAGGCGAGGCTGCGCAGCACCGCCCGCTCGCGCACTATCCGGGCGTAATGCGCGACGTTCGCCGCAATCGGCACGCAGGTGGCAAGCTCAGCGATATAGGCTGGACCGCCGATCGATTCCAGGATGCCGCGAGCGCGGAGCGCGTCGGTCAGCGTGATCGCGTCGACCGGCTGGTTCTTGTCCGTCAGCTCGACCATCGCGCGGAAGATCTCGCGATGGGACTCGCGGTAGAAGTCGTCGGACGAGAGAATTTCGAGCGCCTGGTTGACCGACTCGTTCTCGAGCAGAATCGCGCCGAGCACCGACTGTTCGGCTTCGAGATTTTGAGGAGGAACGCGCCTAAGGATATCTTCCGCCGCAGCCGCCACTTTCACACCGCCCCAACTTTGATGATCTTCGCGCGAGCGCGCGCGCGTGGCAAGCGATTATTTTCGATCTATCCCCCATGTCAACATTCAAGCGCGGAACCGGCCGCGGAATTTTCGCGGCGCGATTAGCGGCGCGGCGGCGATGCCGAACAGAAAGCCGCCGACGTGCGCCCACCATGCCACCCCGCCCGCCATCCCGGCTTGCGTCTGCGCCTCTATCCCGCCGTACACTTGCACCGCGAACCAGAGCAGCAGGTAAAGCACGGCCGGTACGTTGAAGAGCTCGACGAACAGAAACACGGGCACCAGCGTGACGATCCTGCCGCGCGGGTAATAAATGAAATACGCGCCGAGCACGCCGGCGATCGCGCCGCTCGCGCCGATCACGGGTACGCTCGACCGGGGCGCCATCCAGACGGTGGCGATTCCGGCGGCGACGCCGGCAGCGATATAGAAGCAGAAGTAGCGCGCATGGCCCATCCGCTCCTCGACCGCGGCGCCGAAGATGTACAGGTAGAGCATGTTGCCGGCGACGTGCAGAATCCCGCCGTGAATAAAGAGCGACGTCACGAGCGTGAGCGCTCCGCGAATCGGGTCGCCGCCGCCGGCCAGACCGAGGCGCGCCGGGACCAGCCCGAAGTTCTCGAGCTCCGCGCCGGCGGCGCTTCCGAGCCGAAGCTCGTATGCGAAAACGGCGAGATTCGCCGCGATGAGTGCGGTATTGACCGCAGTCAGGCGGCGGCGTGCGGAGTTGTCGCGGATCGGAATCATGCCGGACGATGCATAAGACGTAACATAATACGCGGGCGGCCCGCCGCTGGCAGCCCGGCTACCTGGCGGCAGTGGCAGATCGGGCCGCCAGCAAAGAAACCCTCACCCGGCACGCACTGCGCTCGCGCGCAGACGCGCCGGCCTCTCCCTGGTCAGGGAGAGGCTTTTCGGAGCGCCGCTCGGCGAGCGCGGCTCGGGTGAGGGTTTCTCACGCCGATACCCCCGCGCGAGCCATGGCCCGGCGCGCTTGAGCGGCGCATCTTTGTGTGCGACAAATTCCTCGACGAGCTCTGATCTTCGCCGACCGTAGGAGGGAATTCCCGATGGAAATCGTAAAGCAGGAAGTGATGGTACAGACCGGCGGCGAGAAGATGCCGTGTCATCTCGCGAAGCCGGCGAGCGGCGGTCCCTATCCCGCGCTAGTGGTGGTGATGGAGGCCTTCGGGCTCAACGATCAAATCCGGCGGATGACGGAGCGTTTCGCCGCCGAGGGCTTCGTCGCGCTCGCGCCTAATCTTTATTTCCGATTGCCGGACAACGTGGTGGGTTACGACAATCTGCCGGGCGCGTTTCGCCTGATGGGCGCGCTGGTCGGCGGCGGCGACGGCGCCACGGTGTCGGCGAAGTACGACAAGGTGCTGGCCGACGTGACTGCCGCAATCAATCACCTCAAAGGCATGAAGGAAGTGAAGCCCAAAATCGGCACGGTCGGTTTCTGCATGGGCGGAACGCTGGCGTTCTTCACCGCCTGCCGTAACCGCGACGTCGTGGCGA
Source organism: uncultured delta proteobacterium (assembly GCA_963749215.1). Classification (GTDB taxonomy): domain Bacteria; phylum Desulfobacterota; class Binatia; order Binatales; family Binataceae; genus CAVVMA01. Next base: position 17,017 of record CAVVMA010000018.1, read on the forward strand.
CGGCGCCCTTCTATGGCGGCGGGATGGTGACCTCGCGCCAAGAGGGGGTCGATCCGCCGATCAAGTACGCCGCGGGCTTGCGCGGTCCGGTGCTCGCGTTCTTCGGCGGCAAGGACAACTTCATTCCGGCCAGCGACGCCGACAAGCTTCGCGACGAGCTGAAGAAAGCCGGCAAGCAGGGCGAAGCCGTGCTGTACGCCGACGCCGATCACGGATTCATGTGCGATGATCGGGCGTCGTACCATCCGGAGCACGCCAAAGAGGCGTTCGCCAAAACCGTGGCGTTCTTCAAGCAACATCTCGCCTGACGTACCCTTCGCTCCCGCTTGTTCAGCGCGCAGCGCCAGCCGGCTTCGGCCGCCTGGCGCTGCGCGCGATCGCGATCGAGATAGTTCTGTGCAGCGTTCTCGCCGGATGCTACTCGACCAGCTACCGCAAGGAAGCCGCCGCAAACACGGCGCTGCTCTCGGAGCTCGCCGACAAGCTCAACGACTACTGTCAGGTAGGCTTTGTCGTGGGCACGCGGCCGGTGAGCTCCGAGGAGATGGGCGAATTCGACTATGCCTTGCGGAAGGCGCGCGCGTGGGCTGCGATGATGCAGGGCTCGGCGGGCGATCGGCCGTCGTATCGCGCGGTCGCCGAGCTGATGGGCGCCTACGAGACGTTCGTGCGCGACGCGAATCAGTACCGGCTCGCGCGCGTTCGCGATCCGGCGCAGCTCGCGGCGCTCGCGCGCGAGCACGCCGCGGTCGCGGCGCACGCCCGCGCCGTGACGGAGGCGCTGGCGGACGAGGCGAAATGAGTTGCGGCGCCCCTCACCCGGCGACCGCCTTGCAAGGCAAGGCGGTCGCCGACCTCTCCCGGCTTGCGCCTGCGGACAAGCCGCAGGCGCGGGAGAGGTAACCGAGGGAAGGCCTTGCGAGGTGAGCAGCGCACGGACCTCTCTCGGCTTGCGCCAGCGGGATGGCGCAGGTGGAGAGAGGTAGCCAAGCCATTGGGTTTGCTACCTCCAGCGAGACAGATTCATCGGATAATGACACCGTCGTTCGAGATGTCGAGCCGCCATGCCGTCTGGCGCGCGAGTTCGGCTGGGCGCGAGCGATAGTACTCCACCTGCGGAACGCCGCTGAGCGCCTCGACCAGTTCATCGACCCGCGCCGCTACGAAACCCAGGCGGCGCAGGTACTCACATTCGCCGTTGGTGAAAGTGTAGAGTGTGCGAGCCCCGCGCGTATGCGCGGCCTTGCGCGCTGCGGCGATCAGCTCGGCGCCGATCCCGCGCCGGCGCATCGCGTCCACGACGATCAGCGACCTGAGCAGGCCCGCATCGAGGCGCGTTTCAACTCCGATCGCGCCGATCGGCTCGGCGCCGAACCAGGCCACGAGATAGCAGGCCGCCGGCGATTCTATCCCGTCGGTCGTCATCCCGGCGGCCGAGAGTATCGCGCGGACCGAATCGCGCTTGGCCGCCTGCTCGATCACGAGCTTGCCTTCAGCGCGCCGGCGGATCGCCATTGGGAAAACCTGGACCCTTTACTTTTTCGGGGGCGGGAACAGTTGCGTGCCGGTGTCCTCGTCGATGACCGTGATCGCCTTGACCGGGCATGCGCGCGCCGCCGACATGATCACCGAATCGGGCGCGCCGGCCGGGTTCTGTATTTCCGACTTGCCGTCGGCGCCGAACTGGAACACCGCCGGCGCGGTCTCGACGCAGTCGCCGCTCGAGATGCACTTGTGCTTGTCGACGGTGGTTTTGAGCCTGGACATCTAAGCCTCCGCGATGGCGCTCGATGAACAATAGAATCGGCGCTTCGCCCGCCGCAAGAGAGCAGAGATTCTGGCGAACGATCGGGACGAGAGATGCGGAGGCGTCCGAGCGCGCTATATCCGAGCGCGCTATACAGGTGTGCGATGCGGCTTGGGCGGGGCTTGCCGCGACATCAGCATCGCGAACACCTTGTCGGCGTCTTGCTTGTCCTTCACCATCGGCCCCGGCTGGTCGTGATGCCGCATGATCTTGTCGTCGTCGTTGAACTTGCGGACCGTCGCGCAATATTCGAGCAGCAGCCCGTTGGGATCCTTGAAGTAGATCGAGCGGCACCATTCGTGATCGACCACCGGCGTAACGTCTACGCCGCGGCCCACGAGCTGTTCGCGCTTTTGCTCCAGCTCGGCGACGTCGTCGCACCACATCGCGAAGTGATAAAACGCGCTCGGCAATCCCTGTGCGCTGTTGATATCGGTCGCGAACTCCTGGGGCAGCCCGGGGACTTTCTCCGGACACATGAAAGCGAAGAAGGTGCCGTCCCCGGTATCGAGGAAGACGTGCTTGATCCGGCCGCCCTCGGCCGGCTCGATCACGTCGCACCATCCGACCTCCCATCCGAGCTTGGTGGTGTAGAACTCGATCGTGCGATCGATGTCGAGCGTCGCCAGTCCGATGTGATGAACGCCTCTGCGCTGCATGGCTGATGCCTCCGGAGCTTCGTGTTCGCTGGATGGATCACTACCACGCAGCGGGCGCAAAAGCTAAACGCCCGTTCAACTTTGCTAGTCGAGTCGGACCAGCTTGTGCCTGATTGCGTAGCGGACGATTTCGGCGGTCGAGCGCACCTTGAGCTTGAGCTTCAGGTTCTCGCGATGGGCCTGCGCGGTTTTGGGACTGATCGCGAGCCGCGCGGCGATCTCCTTGCTCGTGGCGCCCTCGGCGATGAGCCTGATTACCTCGCGCTCGCGCCGCGTGAGGAGACTGCCTGCGCGGTCCCGATCGGCGCGGCCAAGCCGCGCCAGCACGATCGCCGCGATAGCGGGGCTCAGGTAGCGCTGGCCGCGATGCACCGCGCGCACCGCGCTCAGCAGTTCGGAGGCGGCGTCGGTCTTGACCAGGTAGCCCGCGACGCGCGCCTCCGAGAGCGCTTCCATCACGTACTCAGGATCGTCGTACTGGCTCAGCACGAGCACCCGCGACGCGGGCGCCTGCCTGGCAATGTGCCGCGCCGCGGCAAGCCCGCCCGTACCCGGCATCGCGATGTCCATCACGACCACGCTCGGCCGAGTCTTCACGGTGAGCGCGACCGCTTCTTCGCCGGTGGCGGCTTCGGCGACAATCTCACATTCCGGTTCGAGTACGGCCTTCAGCGCCTCGCGGACCATCCGATGGTCGTCGGCGAGCAGCACCTTGATGCGATCGGGGGCGCGATCGGCGGTGCGATCGTTGTCCGTCATCGCTGGCGCTTGCGTCCTCGTGGCGCGAGCGGGAGGGCGGGAATCTCGGCGACCACGCAAGTGCCGCTGCGCTGCGAGTCGACCCGGAGCGTGCCGCCGATCAGGGCGACGCGCTCGGCAAGCCCGCTTAGTCCCAGGCCCGGGCTTTCAGCCTGGCGGCGCGCGCTGCGCGTTCCGCGGCCATCGTCGACGACTTTGAGGCGCACCAAATCGCCCGCGCGCTCGAGGCTCAGCGCGACGTGCTTTGCGCGCGCGTGCCGGATGATGTTCGAGACCGCCTCGCGTGCGACCTGCCAGCATACGTTCTGGAGCGGGCGCGAGAGTGCGCGCGCGCCGTCGACGCGGGCCAGACGCGCGTCGAGACCCGCGTCCGCCAGGCGTCGCAGCTCTGTGTCGAGACCGGCTTTCAGCGTCGCTCGCCCGAGCGTGGCGGGTCGAAGGTCGCGGAGCCGGTCGCGCAGGGTGTGCTCGATCTCGCGCAAAATCCGGCGGGCCTTTGGACGCGGGGCCTCGATCGCGATTCGCGCCGCAGTCATCAACTGCGCCTGATCGTCGTGCAGGTCGCGCGCGATCCGCGCCCGCTCGGCATCGATCGCGCCGTAGAGCCGGAGCGCGAGGCTCTGCATCAGCGCGCGTTGCATGCGCAGCTCGCGCCGCAATGTCCACCCATCGATCGTCGGAGCGAGCCGGGCGATCAGAGCTTCGGCGCGGCCGGCCGCCGCCGGGTCTACCGGTGCGCGCGAGGCGAGCGCGATCACGCCGCTTTCGAACGGGAGACAGAGATACGCGGAGAACCCGCATCGTGGAAAGAGTTGGTCTTCGCGGTAGGGTGCGCCGCGCGGCACGCCCGAAAGTCTCGACACCGTACTCGCGCGGCTGAAGCTGTCGAAGAGCGCGCTTTGCCCGTCGAGCACGAGCGCCGCCGTCGGCGCCCCCGGCGAGGCCGCTTCAACCCGCAGCTTGCCGCTCTCTGCAAGCGCGACTATCCAGGCCTCGAAGGGGCCGGCGCTGGCGACCAGGCGGCCGATTCCCATCGGCACGTCGCCGGGCTTGAGCCGCGCGATCTGAGCGGCGGCGTCTTCGATTCGCCGGCGCCCGGCTTCGACCTCTTCGGTCCGGCGCCTTATTTGCGCGAGTTCGACTTCGAGCGCCTGCGCGCGTTTTCTCCAGAAATCGCGCGATGGGGCGCTCGCGCCGCCCGCGCCTTGGCCGATCGGGAGATAATCAGCGAGTGTGGAAATTTTCGCCACGGCGACCCCGTTTCTCTTCCGGTAGCAACACCTCACCTGGCTCGCAAGCTCGCCGCCTTCTCGCGCAGAAGAAGCGCGAGAGTTTGCTCGGGAGAGCGCGAGCGGTGGTTCCGTTCTACGGCCGCGATGGTGTGTCGGGCTGGCCGAGCGTCTCGCCGAGCTTCTGCATCTCGATCCCGAACTGCGTCCAGTCACCCGCCTTCAACGCAGCCATCGCGTGCATGTAATGCTCTGAGGCGGCCTTGATGTCCCTCGGTGCCGTGCCGTCGGAAGGCGCGGCCTGCTTGGCCGAAGCCATCGCCGGGCCGGACGGCGCCGTCGAAGCCACGACGGGCGCGGGCGGCGGCGCGACGCCGGTGAAGAGCGCGCTCAGAGTCTGCGGGAGATCCTCGCCCATCACGACCCGATCTCCGTAGGCGGCCACGACCCGTTGCAACTCGGGCAGCTGTCCGTTCTCAGCCCTGATGTAGAGCGGCTCGACATAGAGCAGCGCGTTCTGAATCGGGATGACTATCAGGTTGCCGAGGATCACCTTGGAGCCCATCTGGTTCCACAGCGACAATTGCCGCGAGATGTCCGGGTTCTGGTTGATCCGCGCCTGAATCTGATACGGCCCGTAAAAGAGCGTGTCCTTGGAGAATGCGTATTCGAACAGATGGCCGTAGTCGGAGCCGTCGCAGCGCGCCGCGAGCCAGGCGATCATGTTGTCGCGCCCGCTCGGCACCATCGGGAGCATCAGGATGTACTCCTCGTGGCTCTCGCCGGGCAGCCGCATGATCACGTAGTAGGGCTGCATCGTGGTGGTTTCGCCGCCGTAATTCTCGCGCGGAAATCCCCATTGGTCCTCGCGATTGTAGAACACCTGCGGGTCGGTCATGTGATAGGTGCCATAGATATCCGCCTGGATAATGAAAAGGTCCTCGGGATAGCGGATATGGGCCCGCAGGTCGTCGGGCAGCGCGGTGAGCGGCTTGAACAGTGCGGGAAAAATCGCCTGCCAGGTGCGGATCACCGGGTCTTCGGGATCGGAGACATAGAAGTCGGTTGCGCCGGTGTAGGCGTCGATCACGACTTTGACCGAGTTGCGGATGTAATTGATCCCGTCCGCATTGCGCTGCGAATAGGGGTAGTGATCGCTTACCGTGTAGCAGTCGACGATCCAGAACAGCCGGCCGTCGTGAATCACCATGTAAGGGTCGTGATCCTGGCTCAGGAACGGCGCGATACGGTCGATACGATCGCGGATATTGCGCCGGATCAGGATCCGGCTTTTCGCAACGATGTTGTCGGTGACCAGCAGGTTGATATCGCGGTAGAAGAAGCTGAACAGCAGGCGCCGCCAAAGCCCGCTGACCGGGATTCCACCCCCGCCGGTGTAATAGGCGAACGCGTTGTCCGAGCCTTTCGGATAGTCGAACTCCGGCGAGGCCGCGTCGACCACCGCGTAATTGTCGGGCTCGCCACCGAAGTAGATTCCCGGTTGATCGATCTGCAGCCCCACGCTCGACTTCGGCGGAATGTCCTTGATGTAGAAGACCGGCAATCCTTCGGAGTCCTTGAGCCTGACCGGGCTCATCGCCATGCCGCTGCCGTGCGTGTACTTGAGATGCTGATTGACCCAGGTCTGCGCGCTCTCGGGCAGCAGCGAGGGGTTGAGTTCCCTCGGCGAGAGCATCACCTGGGAGTAGCGCCCCTCAATATTGTAACGATCGACGTCGACGTCGCGAAAGTCGTAGTAGAGGCGAATCTCCTGGAGCTGGCGATAAGTCGCGATCAGCGGGCGCGGATCCCAGATGCGGACGTTGTCGATAGTCGGCGCGTCATCGGCGATCGAGGCGGGAGTGAGCACGCCCTGGCCGGCGAACGGTTTGGTGTCGACGGCGTCGACTCCATAGGCATGACGCGTCATCGTGATGTTGCGCTGCAGGTAGGGCCGCTCGATCCGGATCTCGTCGGGCTTTACCCATAGCCGCTCGATCGTCGGCTCGATGACGCTCATCAGGAGCCCCGGGCCGAAGACGATCGCTGCCGCGACGATCGGGAGCCGCGCCCCGCGCGGACCGAGATTGGCAAAGCTGATCGCCGCGGCGGTGATCGAGAGCAGCACCAGTATCCAGAGCCCCGGCTCCCATAAGACCTGATCGACGTAGCGCAGGCCGAATACCACGCCGTTGGTATGCAGCAGCAGGCCGAAGCGATCGACCCAGTAGCTGAAGGCGCGCTGCACGAAGAACAATCCCAGCAGCACCGAGAGATGGGCCATCGGCTCGCGGCCGATACGCGGCGGCGACTCGCGCGTGTCGATCGCGCCGCGCGCCCAATAGACCCCCGCGGTGAGCGCCGCGGTCAGGAACAGGATCACGAGGAACACCGAGCGCAGTTCCTCGAGCAGCGGCAGAGTGAAGACGTAGAACCCAACGTCGCGCCCGTAGGCCGGCTCCGCGATATTGAACGGAGCGCCCCACGCGGCCTTGAGATAGAGGTCCCAGCTCGCCGCCTCGCCCTGGGCCACGAACAACGCCAGCACTGCGGCGGCGGCAAGGACCAGAATCCGCCACGGCACCCGCTCGCTCAGCGTGCGGATCAGCTCGGGCAGGTTCACTTCGACCATCTCGTCGGGACGGCGCACGACCCGCAGCCGCTCGCGCTCCCGAGTGGCGCCGAGCGCGACCAGGGCGCTGGCCGCAATCGCGACGAAGGCGACCAGCCACACGATCACGAAGACCGCGACCTCCGCGCCGATAGTGGTGCGGAACACCGAGCCGTAGCCGAGCGAATCGAACCACAGCAGGTCGACCAGAAGCTGGTCGCCGAGCCCCAGAATCAGCATCGCGACGACAAGGATCGCCGCCAGCGCGATAAGCAGATTTCGCGATCGCATCAGTGGCCTGTCAGCCGCGCGCGACACGACCGACGTGATCGCGCACGACGTCGGGAGGGCAGAGCCAGATGAAGATTTTCAGGGCGAGGTAGCCGATCACCAGCCAGTCGAGCTCGCCGATGATCGGAATCGTGTCGAGCTCCAGCGCGGGCGGCGAGAGCAGCAGGATCAGCCCCAGGAACGGCACCAGCTTGGTCGTGAATCGCACCCGCTCGTCGTTCATCAGATTCCAGAAAACGCGCACGAACTTCGGCGCGTACAGAATAAGGCCCCGCAGCTTCAGCGGATCAAGCAGTTGCGAGCGGAATAGGATGCGAAGCATAGCGCCCATGATTGGTCACCGACCAGACCTCATTCTATCACTATCCGGGCAAGCTCCAAGCCCATCGATTCGGCCGGTACTGTCTGAATTAAGACACTGAGGGCGGGAAATTAAGACAATTCACTTGGGTTGCGGAATAAGGTGAAGCGCTCCAAGAACCGTCGGTGCAAGCAAGTTTGCAAGAAACGCGAGAATTGGCAGCGCAATCGTGATTACGACCGTCGCTGCATAAATCCGGTGGCTGATTTTATCGAGCTTGTCGCCTTGTTTTTCAGTCAGGCTCTTGAGCGTGCCCACCGCCTCGTTTAATCCGCCGATCGTTTTCTGCATTTCCATGATCGCTTGCAGCGTGAAACTGTAGTCCGTCATCGGGTATCGAGACGGCGTTGTCTCCGCAAACGTCGGCGGGTTTTCCTGTCGCTCAGTCGGCATTGTTACACCTGAGCGGTCTTAACGGTGATCCATTCCCAAATGTTGTTGGAGGCCAGCCCGAAGTACCCGGCGGTCGTGAAAACAATCGCGGAGCCACTCTTTCCGTCGGTGATGCCGAGTTTGTCGGAAACGTCTTTGGCTGTAAGCCCTCGCCCCGCCACAAGCCATTCATTCGCAGAAATTTGAAGAAAATCGCCGGGAAAATTTGCGTTCAATGCCGGAACGACCAACTCGGGGCGGTTGACATTGAGAAGCGCGAATACAGTCATGCTCCCAATTGTCACTGGTCGGGATTCGTCCGTCAAACCCTGAGAGGTTATCGCGGCTTCGCCATTTTGCCGCCATAAATCACACGGGGCCTGAACGGGGTATGGCCGGGTCGGCGCGTTGTCGGCTGCGTAGGGCGAGGGAGCGGTGGCACGTTTGACGGCTCAAGCGCGGCCTGCACAAGCTCGCCCACGGTCCAAATGTGATCCGTGACCCCCAACGCCATCGCGGGCGTACAGCGCAGCGTTTCGTATCTTGCTCAGGAAATGCGAAAGTGGGAAAAAACTTTTCCCGATGAACTCTGGAAGGAATTTGGTAGGCTGACAGGCTGGAAGGGAACCGTGACGCAGCGCCCGAAGTATTGTGGAAGGCTGGTTACGGAATTCGTTTACGAATATCTCGATCCAGATGTGGCAAAATGGCTCAAGGACAATGCTCCACAGCCGCAGCACGGACGGAACTGGCACCAATACTTGAGCGATCAGTACGGTCTTCGGAAGCTCACCGAACACATTTGGATGCTGATCGGTATCTCCAGCACTTGCCACAACATTAGCGAAGTATACGACCGAATGGCGGAGAAATACGGACGGGTGGGCGTTCAATATCGCCTTTTTCTGCCGCCACCACGAGCAACGGAACAGGTATGAAGCCCTGCCACGCTGCGGCGCTCGCGGGCTGGAAGGTCTGATGGCAGGTGCGAAATTGATGAGCGAGGTTGCGCTGAACGCACAAGTGGCGGCAGCAGAGCACGTGCGCGACTGCGACAAGTGCCGTCATTTATTTGAGATCGCTTACGAAGAGGCCGACTCAGAAATGGTGCTTGGTCTAAATCCCTTCTTCGTCATGACTCAAATCCTGCGGGAACTGCGAAGATGCCCCGATTGGCCGAAATCAATTTAAGACACTCGCGTTTTGAAATTCAGACACTCAGCCCCGAATTAAGCCAGTACCATTCGGCCTCAGCCATCTGACCCGCGCACCTCGAACGTGGCAATCTGAAATGGCCTGAAGCCGGCTTCAACTGAGCCGTCGCGGCGCCGCTTCAGCTTCGCATCCTTGATGGGATGTCCGGCCAGATCTATCGCACGCACCGTTCGTCCGGCGCCGAAGCGCAGGCGCGCCGTCTCGGGAGAATCGGAACTGCTGAAGACGCGCACGATATAGCTGCGCGGACGATCGGCGGCCCGCGAGGTCGAGAACACGATTCGCGGATTGTCGCATTCGCAGAGCTGAAGGCTCGACCAATCCAGGCTCGCGCGCGCCGGAAACATCCGGGGCGCGAACGCATAGCTCTGGCTGCGCTGAACCAGGTCCGCACTCAAGTGCGATCCGCGCCAGCCTGCGAATGCAAACTCGAAGCGATGGGCTCCGATTTCCTGCGCGTCCGGCGTTTCCATCTCCGGGCCGGCGTCGCCGCGGCGCATCCGCAGGTCCCCGCGCGAGAGCCATCCGACGCAGCGCAGCAGCGTGAGCAGAATCGTCGCGCCGCGCGCATCGCGCCGGACTTCAGTCTCCAGGCTTCCACGCGCCATCAAGGCGGCCGAGACCGCGGAGGACTCGACCGCGGTGAAGATTCGATGGGGCGCGGTTGGATAGATGTCTTCCGAGACGCCGGCCAGCTCGGTCGGATCGAGCGGGCGGCGCACGACGCCGAAATTGGTGTCGGAGACCGACTGCTCGCAGACCACGGGCGTGGAGAGCGCCACACGCAACCGATGGTCGCGCACGCGATTGTCGACCGAGGCCTCGAAGTCTACGCGGTCGAGCCCGGCGTACACGCTCGCCACCAGCTCGACCGGCACGTCGACGGTCTCGGGCGCGCGCGAGTTCCGGTCGCGCGCGAGAGCGGCCGCAAGCCGGTAGACCATCGACAATCCGAGCCGGCTTCGCACCGGCCCGCGCTCGATTACGCGCGCGCTTATCGAAAAAGGCGCCGAGATCGCCGGTGCGTCAGGCACCGGATCGAAGTTGTACTCGTCGCCGCGATCGCCGTCGTCTTCGAGATAGAGCTCGAAGCGTTTTCCGGTCTTCAGATCGTCGATCGTCAGACCGCGAACGGACGGGCTAAGCCGATAGTGCTCGTTCTCAATCGATTCGCCGGAAGTTGCTGAAGTCGCATCTGATGCGGCATCGGCGGGCGATGAATCGCGCTCCAGGCGGTACAAACTGAAACCCGCCTGCACGATCGCGTCATCGACGAAGGCAACTTGCGCGCGAGCGGCGCTGGTTGCATGAATCCTGACCGAGGCAGCGTCGGGTATCGCCTGGAGCTGCCGGCGGAATTCCTGCGCGTCGAGGTCGGCCGATGGGCTGCGCGCCATCGAAAGATCGAGCTCGAAGTGGCTGGCGTCACGTCGTCGCAGCTCGAAGCGATTCACGTGCTGGTCCATCACGCGCGTTCCCGTGACCAGCCCCTTGAAGTCTGCCGCCTGCAACTCGATATCGAACGGGCGGGCGCGGCGTGCGACGTCGATCGCAGCCGATATGCGCCGGCCGTCGCTCGCGATCACGATGTAGCGCGCGCCCGGGTCGTCAATTTCGGCCTCGCCCGTGACTAACGCCTTGCGCGCGAAAGTCGGGTTGAAAACTGCCATCGCCGGTGCGCCGCCGCCCTTCGAGGCGAGAGTCGCTTCGGCCGCGCGCCGCAGCGCGATCTCGCCGATCATGGCAGCCTGGTCGAATCGGTAGCGCATGTCCTGATGGACCTGATCGATCGAGCATCCGCAAATCGAGTCGTGCGGATGGTTCTGAATCGCGATTCGCCAGGCCTCGTCGATCAGCGCCGCAGTGTTGCGATCGAAGCCGGGCTCCGACCGGCCGGCGAGCGCGGCGATCGGGTCGGCGAGCTTTTCGAGCAGGCGGGAATTCTCGAAGTCGCGCTGCTTGATCCACGCGCGCACCGATGTCACGCCCGGCGTGAGATTCGATCGAGCCGGCGAGCGCAGCTCTCCGCGATAGTGCGGCGTGCCGGCCATCGGCAGCTCCGAAAGCCGCTTCGCATAGTTGTCGAGTGTGCCGATTTCGAAGTCGAGGGCGGAGCGCTCGCGCGCCTCCTTGAGCCGCTCAAAAACCAACGGGTCGGGTTCCGCGTGGTCGTTGCCGTTCATAACGAGGATCGAAGTGCCGGCGGCGAATTCGCGTTCCCGGTCCGCAATCTCGCGCGCCCGAGCGACCAGCGCGTCGAGGGAATCGCCCGGCAGGCTCGCGCCGTTGGAATATCCGAAGGGCAGAAAGATCGTGAAGATTCCGGTGCCGTCGAGCGCCTCCCACACGAAGCGGTTGCGTCTCAAGTCGCCGCTCACGCCTCGAAACACCACCGCCGCTTTGAGCCCGAACCCGGCGAGGATCTGCGGCATCTGCGCCGACTGTCCGAACTGATCCGGGATGTAGCCGACCTCAGCGGGCGCTCCAAATCGGCGCGCCAGCTTCGCGCCGATTTCCAGATTGCGGATCAGTGCCTCGCCGCTCGGGATGAAACTGTCAGCGAGCAGGTACCATGGACCAATCTGGAGTTTGCCGGCCTTGACCAGCTTGGCGATCGGGCGCGCCATTTCGGGCCGAAGCTCGAGATAGTCCTCGAGCACGATCGTCTGCCCGTCGAAGTGGAAGCAGGGCAGGGCGCCATCTTCGAGCATCGCGAGCATCTTGTCGGTCATCGCGAGGAGGCGCGATCGCATCCGCTGGAAGGGCTGATACCATTCGCGATCCCAATGGGTATGAACGACGAAGTAGAGATGGTCCATCGCAGAGCGGGCCTCGCCTGTACGGGCAAATAGCCGAACGAGACGCGGCCTGCAATGAGCCGCAAGCGAAGGAGTCCGGGATCGTTTAGCGCCTGGGAACTTTCACCACAATACCGGCGGGCTTGACGACTAATTCGTTCGCGTGGAACTTGAGATCCAGTTTCGGGCCGGCGGCCAACAACCTGGCCACTCGCAAGTCGACCGCAGCGAAGCGGAGGTACCTCCAATGGCATCGTCAGGAGTAGCGCGTTTCAAAGCCGACTCGGTCGCGCACGATTCGATGCACTCCGGCAATGTCGCGAGACCTGGGTACAATGTCGCGCTCGGTTATCTTCGCGGGTTCCTGGTCGTGCTGGTGCTGGCGCATCATTCGGTGCTGGCGTACATAGACGTGCCGCTGCCCCGTCCCACTTCGCTGATGACCCGGCCGCAATTGTGGCGCGCCTTCCCGGTGTTGGACCATCAGCATTGGGCGGGATTCGGTCTGTTCACCGGCTTCAATGACGACTTCTTTATGGCGCTGATGTTTTTCCTCTCCGGGCTGTTCGTATGGTCGAGTCTTCAACGCAAAGGCAACGCCGGCTTCATCCGCGATCGGCTGCGGCGCCTGGGCATTCCGTTTCTGTTCGCGGCGGCGATCGTCGCTCCCGTCGCGTATTATCCCGCCTACCTGATGACCGGCGCGCACGGCGTAGCGGGCTATCTTCGCGATTGGCTCGCGTTTGGCGACTGGCCGGCGGGACCCGCCTGGTTCATCTGGCTGCTGCTTGCGTTCGATCTCGCCGCCGCCGCGACGCTTTGCGATCGCGCCGAATTTCGGCGACGCGATCGGCCGCCTGGTATCGAATGCACGCGAGCATCCGGCGCGGTTCTATCTGCTGCTCGTCGGAGCTTCCTCTATGGTGTACGTTCCGATGGACTGTATCTTCAGCCCGATGTCTTGGACCAGCATCGGACCCTTTCAGTTCCAGACCGCCCGTTTGTTTCACTACGCGGTCTACTTTCTCGCCGGAATCGGGGTTGGGGCCTACGGGATCGAGCGCGGCCTGCTAGCTCCGGACGGGATCCTCGCGCGGCATTGGGTGCGGTGGACCTTCTGGACGGTAGTCGCGTTCGCGCTGGGCGTGATGCTCCTCCTTTCAAAGAGTGGCGCCACGACTCCACCGAATGTCGTGAACATCATCGGCGGCATGGCGTTCGCGCTGATGTGCGGCGCGCTCTCGCTTTCGTTCCTGGCGCTGTTCGTCCGATTCGCCGGGCGCCGCTTCTGGATCTTCGACAGCCTCAGCGACAACGAATACGGGATGTATCTGATTCACTACATGTTCGCGTCCTGGTTGCAGCTCGCAATTCTGAGCGCGCAGCTTTCGGCGCCCGAAAAAGGCGCCTTGGTCTTTGCAGGCACGCTGCTGCTGAGCTGGGGAAGCAGCGCGGCGATCCGCAGCATCCCCGGCGTGTCGCGGATCGTCTAGCAAGCGGCGCGATTCCGAAGCTTCCGGAAGGTCACTTGCCAGACCTTTACGCCAAGCCCATAACAAGGCAATCTTGTCTGGGTATTGCCGATGCTGTCGAGGCGGTTACGACCCCCCGTCGGTTCGAGCTTTCGATGAAACTTTTCGGGGAATCTGAAGCGATTGGTGCGGAGGGTACTTCGCTCCCGGAGAGCGACGTTGTCCAGACCAAACTTAATCTGGGCGCGGTGAAGAGCGTCATTGCCTTCGCCAGCGCCAGGGGCGGGGTGGGCAAGAGCGCGATCCTGACCAGCGTCGCGGTCGCGCTGGCGCTCAAGGGGCGCAAGGTCGGGTTGCTCGATGCGGATCTCAACTCGCCGAGCGTCGCCGCGATGCTCGGGATCGGGCGCGCGCGGCTGTATCCGGTCGGCGATCAAGTCGACCCGGCGGCAGGTCCGCTGGGCTTGCGCGTGGTGGCGAGCAACCTGCTGGCCGAATCCGAACCGCCGGCGCTCAGTCTGATCGACGAGGAGCCTCCGGCGATCACCAACGGAGCGCGGCCGGTCGAAATGACCCGGCCGCAGATGGTCCGCTGGATGCTCAGCCGGACGCGCTTCGGCGCGCTGGATTTTCTGCTGATCGACGTTGCGCCGGGACTCGGCGCGATGGATCTTATCGCGCGGACGGCGCCGCTCACGGGATTCGTCCTGCTGAGCCATCCTTCGCTGTTGGGGGTGCAATCGGCCAAGGCCGCGCTGGAAGCAGCGTCACGGACGGCGACTCCGGTCGTCGGAATAATCGAGAACATGACCGGGTTCTTCTGCGAGAGTTGCCATTCGGTGCGGCCGCTCCTTCCGCATGGGGAGATGGCGGCGATGGTGGCCCGCAAGGGTCCGCCGATCATCGGCCGGCTGCCTTTTGATCCGCGGCTCGCCGAGGCCTGCGATCGCGGGACGCTGTTCGTGAAGGAGCACGCCGATGCGCCGCTGGCGAAGCAGATAGTCGAAGTCGCGGGCCACCTCGAGGAATTGCTCGGCGCCAACGCGCGCGTTAATCACGTCTGAGTCCCGCTTCTGTCGCGCCGGCGATCAGTCTACGTCGTCGTCGACTCGATCGTTTTCCGCGGCCTGCTCCGGCGTGATCCGCCGTGAGTACTCAAACATTCCCGCCCCTTCGTGTGAGCCGAGTCGGAAGCTCGCGAACCCGATCGAGGTATAGATACGGCTCTGATTCGGGCCTGGGCGCGAGAGCGGGACGAAGCTCCGAACTTCGCCGGCGAGCGACAGGGGCGTGCCGTCGAGCGCGAGGGTCAGGCCGATTGTTTCGGGCGGCGACTCGAGCGAAGCGGCGTCGAGGTCGAGCTCGGCGAGGTCGTATCGAGCCCATCCCTCTTTACCGAGGACCCGCGCCGCGCGGTATCCGGTGCCGTCTTCATTGGAGATCAGGCGCGCTTCCAGGGCGGAGTGCGCCGGACTCGCGGGCAGGCTCGCCCACACCATTCGGCGCGAGACAAAGCTCGCCGATCCGATTGAGGTGAACGAAAGACCGACTCGTCCGACACCGTCGAGCGTTCGCGTTTCGCCGGCGATCTTGATCGTGCCCGTGAGCCGCCCGAACGCCGCGACCGGATCGGCCGCTGCCGCATCAGTCGCCACCTTATCAGTCAATCGGCCGTCCGCCAGGACTTCCTCCAGATTGAACGGCGCGCCCGGCACTTCGAGTTGCACGGATACCTGCGCGGCCTCATCGAGGATGCCCGACGCAAGCGCCCGCTCGATACTCCAATAGACGCTCCCATCGGGCACCACGACCGCCGGCCCCCTGAACGTGAGCCCGATCTCGCGGCCGTCGGCGTGGAGCGCGAGGGCACCGAGCGAGATTCGTCCGCCGTCGCGGCGGACCGTGCCTTCGCCCGTGAAGAGAGCCACGCGGCGATGATCGAGCAGCATCATGATCCGCGCGCCCATCGTGGTCGGGCCGAGGTCGAAGCTCGCCATCGCGCCGATTCCGACTGCCGGGTCGTAGAACTCGAGGCCGACTCGGGCGGGAATGCCGGCTCGCGGCGCTTTTAGAGCTGCCGGCGCGGGCGCTTTGGGCGCGATCGTTCGGACTACTTCGCGGATCACCTGGTTTGGCGGCGCTCCGTCGTGTGCTCGGGGGTTGTCGATCGGGAAGGCCGCGCTGATCGCGTCGAGTACGTGATTGCGCATCGAGCCCGGCATCCGCACCGCGACCGAAAGCTCCAGTTGCACGGCGTCGATCGCGCCTGTAGCCGCGATCGCGGCCAGCCGCCGCAGGGCCGGAAGCGGGCTTTCAAGATGGCGGGCTGTGAACATCTGGAGAAGATTGTGAAAGCCGCCGGCCGGATAGCGATAGCCGAAACCGGGCGCGATTCCGCCGGCGCGCAGGCGCTCCGCGATCGCAGTCACGGTGCGGTTGATGAACTCGTCGCCGGCCGAGATGTGCCCGCGTCCGGCGGGAATGAGCCTGCCGTCACGCAGCCGTGCGCCCATCCCGAAGTCGACTCGCGGCTCGATCACGTTCCATCCGTGGATCAGGAGCACGATCGCGCGGCCGTGGCGGGCCACGATCTCCTCGACCCGGCGCGCGATCATTTCGAGCAGCCAGGGCGCGCGCTCGACCAACTGGCCCAGGCGATTGCAATCGAGCCGGTTGCGGTCCATCGCGAAGTTGATCAGCGCGCTCGCCGTGAGCCGGTCCGCCAGCGTCCGCGTGATCTCGACCGTGTGAAGATCGTTGACCTTGGGATTAGGTCCGCGAAAAGCGGCTTCGGCGCGCCCGCCGTGCGGCGCGATCAGCAGGATCGGCGAGGGCCGATCGATCACTTCGAGCCAGGGCGCCGGGTCGCTCGCGGTGAACTCGCTGGCGCCTTCCATCAGAGCGGCGCTTCGCGGTCGCGCGCCAGCGCCTCGCGTCCATGCAGGAAGAACGAGACCACGAAGTAGTAGACGATGTAGCTGAACGACACGTAGAGCAGGATCGGATTTACCACCGGCAGCATCGGCAGCATCGCGACCGTCACGATTCCCCAGATGATTCCGAGCGTAACCGTCAGCGGGCGCAACGGCACCGTGCGGCTGGGATAGATGTACTTGATCGGCACGAACACCATCGCCGCGAACGCCGCCACGATCGCCGTATTCACGAGCGGCGGAAGATGCAGGCAGAAAAGGTAGAACGCGACCAGGTTCCAGTAGGACGGGAAACCGAGAAAGTAATGGTCGTCGGTCTTGGCGTCGACCCGGCAGAAGCCGTAGGCGCTCGCGAGCATCACGGCGCTGCCCACCACCAGGCCCGCGTGCCCGGGAAGCAGAAGCCCGGCCCGGATCATCAGGAACGCGGGCGCGACCACGTAGGTCAGATAATCGACCACGTTGTCGAGCAGCGCGCCGTCGAAGCGCGGCACGCGCTGGCGGATTTTGACCGCGCGCGCGAGCGCGCCGTCGCTCGAATCGATCGCGATCGCCAGCGCCATCGCTACGAACGCGGCGCGGAAGTCGAGCTCGGCGGCGTACTCGATCGAGAGCAGTCCCAGCACCGCACCCAGCGCCGTGTAGACGTGGACGCCCCATGCGCACCAGACCAAAAGCCGCTTGCCCGGCGCTGATTCCGAGAAGCTGTGGGGCGTGCCGGCCCGGCTAGTCATGGCCGTCCTGTATCACGGCGCTTTGGCTCATGGCGCGTCGGCTTGTGGTGTCGCGGCCCGAAGTAGTCCTCCAGCACGGTCATGAAGGGACCGCAGGCGCGCAGGCGCTTCAGATGAGCCACCGCTTCGTCGAGCGACATCCCCTGATGCGCCCGCATATAGGCGATCGCGAGCGTCGGCGCGCGATTGAGTCCGGCGTTGCAGTGAAGGTAGACGCGCTCGCCCGAGTCGATCAGAGCGTGCAGGTCGCCCAGCGCGGTCTCGAGCCGCTCAGCCATATTGTCGGCGCTGCCGTCCGAAATCGGAGTGCGCACCAGCTTGATCCGATAGCGCTGCGTAAGCGCGGCGCAGTTGCTCTATGTCGAGCCCGTTGTGGCTAAGATCGTAGTCGTCCTGCAGGTTGTGCACCGCGGTGACGTCGAAGTTTTCCTTGAGCCAGGCGATATCTTCGACCGCCGGGTACTCGCCGACCAGAAGATGAGACGACACCTCGGTCACTGAGGGGCGTCGATCACCACGGCCGGGCCGCGCCCCACCGTCCTCGCGTTTGCTGAAGAGATCCACCCAAGCCCAGTCTTGCAAGAAGACAGCCTCCCGCCAAGGGCGGGGCGGCGGGTCTAAGCGGTGCCCATGTCGATCGGCGAGAAGGAGCCCGCAGGCCCGATTGTCGCGTCGAATCGCCGCAGACACCGCGGGACGCTAATCGTACCTCTCCCTTCGAGCTTTTATCGTCCTAGCCACGTCGTCGTGCTTCTGACCGGCGATGACATCCTTCAGGTACAGCCTCTTGTCGTGCGCCCCATACTGCAGGTGGAGTCGCCAGCCAGAACGTCTTGTCGATATCAGCGCGATAGACCGCCTCCTCGATCCCGACGATTTTGTGAAGGCGGGTTTTCGGAAATTCTCTGCGCGCGTGACATTCGTTGTTCTCCAACTCGGCGAGCGCTTCGAGCAGTTTCAGTCGGTGCCGGTCGCTGGGGAGGATCTTCTCGCATTGCATCAAGATCCCATAGTCGTCCACCAGACCGTTGGGCTGAGCCATAAAGAGTCTACTTCTTCAGGTTCAAACCATGCGTGCGATGAAATGTCTCCGCAGCCTTCAGGAAGTCTTTCTCAAGCAAGTCGTGGCTGAGGACCCGCAACAGAGTGAACGTCAGCGTCTCAAAAAGAGGATCGAGATCGTAAGCAAGCAGCACTCGGATCCTGGGCGTGGCCCGGAGGATGTACAGTGTCGACGTTCAGGCCTCCGGCGAGGCTTGGAGCGACCGGACGTGAAGCGTGCGCGAAGAATGCCCGGCGGTCGCTTTCAAACAAGGCCAGAAGGAAGCTCAACCTTTTTCGGAGCTGGGCCCGGTCGGCGGAGCCGAGGCCCTGCAAGTCTTTCTTGTACGACGATGTTTCCTCTACCTGGAAGGGACGAGTAACGGTTTCGTGCCTGCGCCTTCGTGGGCGGGAAGAAAGAGCGCCATCGGGGCTGCTATGTTCTGCCATATGCGGCATGATGCAGATCTAATCCTCCTGGATTCAGTATTTCAGTCTTGCAAGAAGACCTCGCGCCAAGGGCGGGGTGGCGGGCATGTTGGAAGTCGAGGCGGCACGTCAGAGGCTGATCGCGACGGTCTCTCTTATCAGCGGTTCCCGAGGCGTGTCTTCCTCGACCCGCATAGGCTCTCCGTCCTTCACAAGGCCTTCCAGATGGCAACGCAGCGCGTCCTGAGCCGTCGCGCGGGCTTCCTCGACAGTGTCGCCGTAGGTGATTATTTCGGGGATCGCCGGAAAGACAACTTGGTAGGCGCGCCCCGGAAGCGGCACGATATAGGCGGCGTAGCGATACTCGGCCATCTGTATCAGCCTGCCTGATCCTTCGAAGGGACAGGACAGATTCTAGATCATCAGTCGCAGCAAGTCATCGGCGCGCGGTGCATTCCGCGGGGTGGCCGGATTGATTCCATTCGTAGATCCAAATCGAGCTGAGCCGGGAGGCCGAATCGGCTATCTGTGAGGCGATCATCGCGCCTTCGTCGCGAATCAGGATTGCCCGGTATCGCCGTTCGTCGCCGAGGCTCGACGCGCGTGCTTCGCGGTCGGCTCGTTCGACCTCTTGCAACCGCGCGTTTGATTGGCGCAACCCGTCCATAGTCTCATTCCACACCGACTCGATCGCGCCCACGCGAAGCGAGGGCTTCGCCAGTGTGCCGATCTGCCGCGTCGACTGGTCTACGGCCAGCTCCAGCCGCGCGTGCATCCCGCGATCGCTCGCCGTATCGCCGTCGAAGAATTTTGTGGTGTGAAGCGGCTGGCTCATGTCGCCCACGTAATGGCTCAGGTAGCCGGAGAGCACCAGCACGCGCAGGCAATCGCCGCTCTGCCATGCCGACCGGAGCTGCGTCGATACATCTTCGATCGTCCACGGCAGTGTGCCGGCGCGCATCACCAACCGCCGCCGGAAACGCCGCTCGGTTTGCCCGATGTCGGGTGAGATCGCGTCGAGCGGGTGCGGGCCGAAATACTCGAGGTCGATATAATGGCGGCGCTTTTCCGCCTCACCGTAGACTTCCTTCAACCGTGTGTCGGGAACTACCGAGTAGTACTCGAGCGATTCGGTATTGCGCGACATGAAGCGGGCGAGAGGCGAGGGCGGCAGCGCGCCGATCGCCAGGCGCGTGATAAGACGATGCGTGCCCGAGTCCCACGCGTATGCGCGCGGCGAGATCAGGATCGCAAGTACGGCGGCCCGTACGATTAAATGTGCCAGGCGCTTCGTGGCGGCTCAGATTTCGGCGGCGGCGCCGCGGTCGGGGCGGCGCTTGCGCGCGGAGCGCGACCCGGTGGAATTCGCGGCGCGCGATTTGGCCGCGTCCGCGGGCCGCAAATCCGAGGCGCTCGCGGCCGGACGCGGAGTTCTCGCACGCGGATGCGCCAGAGCCGTTACCGACTCGCGCATGAATTCTGCCGCCTTGCGGTATGCGCCCGCGCCTTCGGCGTTTTCGGCGGCTTCGCGCAACCGGGCGTTGGTGATGACCGCGCCGATACGGACTTCGACCGGATAGCGTCGCGGAATCAGGCTGCCCTTGCCGAGCACCTGGTAGGCGCCGCTGATATGGATCGGCAGCACGTCGCATCCCGCGTGCAGGGCGAGGAATCCCGCCCCGCTCTTGAATTCGTGGATACTGCCGTCGGCCGAGCGCGTGCCCTCCGGGAACATCAGGAGGTTGCGCCCGGCGGCCAGCTCGCGCATCGCATCTTCGAGCGATTCGATTTGAGCGCGCTCGCGATCGAACGGGATCAGCCGTGTGAAGTTGCCGGCGATAAAACGCCGCGTCGCGGTGTTAAAGAAATAGTCCGCCGCGGCGAGCACGGTCATCCGCTCGCCCATCGGTCCGAGCGCATAGCCGATCAGGCCGAAGTCCAGATGGCTGGCGTGATTGGCGACCACCAGCACGTTGCGATTGAACGGGATATTGCCGCGCCCCATGACGCGCGGCTTCAGCCACAGCTCGAAGCCGGCGTGCTGCGCGCGGCGCAGTCCGTGTTCGCCGATTCGGCGGATCAATCCCGGCAGAGTGGGCGTGAACGGCCGCGCGAAGCGCGCGTAAGAGGGCAGCCGCACGCGCGTCTCACCCTGGGCGACCATCCGCTGCAGATCCGCCACCGTATGAATTTGCGACAGCTCCTCAGGCGTGAGCTCGCGGCCGGCGCGCTCCGCGAGGTGCTCGGACAATTCGGCGAGCGCCAGCGAATCGAGGCCAAGGTCCTCGACCAGCCGCGTTGCCGGCGTAACGTCCTGCGCGCCGGATACCTGCGTCAGCGCGTCGGAGAGCCAATTCTCGACCTCGCCTGAGCCGGCCGCGGGTTTCGCGGCGTCGCCGTGGATCAGCTCGCGCAGGCGCGCCGCCACTTCGGCGCGTTTCACCTTGCGGGTGCGGGTGCGCGGCAGTTCCGCGTCGCTGAAGCGCAATATTCTGATCCGTTTGTGCGGGCTGAGCCCGGCGCCGATTTTCTCGAAGTGCGCGCGCAGCCGGTCTTCAACCGCGCGCCGCCGCTCGCCGCGCGCGTAGGCCGGTACGACCAGCGCCGCCACCTGCTCGGCGTTGCCCGCCTTGATTCCCGCCACCGCGAGTTCCTTCAAATACGGCGAATGGCCGTAGGTTTCCTCGAGCTCGTCGATATAGATGTTGTTGCCCCCGGAATCGACGATCACGTCCTTGGCGCGGCCCACGATATAGAGCCGCCCCTGATCGTCGAGGCGTCCGAGGTCGCCCGTGCGGAGCCATCCGTCGCGCAGCACCTCGTCGGTCGCGGCGCGATTGCGATAGTAGCCCGTCATGATGTTCGGGCCGCGGGCTACCAGCTCGCCGATCGCGCCGACTTCACCGTCGCGGTCGAGCTTGATCTCGATTCCCGACAACGGCTTGCCGACCGAGCCGACTTGCAATGGCTCGTCGGGATGCGCGGCGGTAAGCACCGGCGCAGCCTCGGTGAGGCCGTATCCTTCGAGCAGGCGAATTCCGATGTCGTTGAAGAACTCGGCGACCCATTGCGGGAGCGCCGCGCCCCCGCTCACGGCCAGGCGCAGTCGCCCGCCGAGCGCGGCGTGGGCCTGGCGGAACATCACGCCGCCCGCGTTGAGATGAAAGTCCCGGTCCAGCCTGCGGTTCAGATCGCGAAGCTGATCGAATGCGGCGTGGAAGAAGGGCCCGCGCGATTCGACTTGATCGACGATCCGGCGATGAATCGCCTGCCACAATGCGGGCACGCCGATCAGCGCGGTCGGCCGCACGTCGGCCAGCGTGCGCGACAGGTTCGCCGTGTCCACGCCCAGCGGATAGACCACGGTCGCGCCGCTGGCCAGCGGCAGCAGCATCCCGCACGTGAACTCGAACGCGTGATGGAGCGGCAGGAGCGAGAGCAGCAGGTCGTCGCCGCTGAGCGTGAAGACTCGCGAGATCATCGCGACTTCGGCGGCGAAGTTCCCGTGCGTCAGCATCACGCCTTTGGGCGCTCCGGTGGTGCCCGAGGTGAAGACGATCGAAGCGAGCGCCTTGCGATCGGGCGGATTGGGGGCCGGCGACCTGGAGCGCAAGATGAACGGGCGGCCAAGCTCTTCGAGATCGATCTGCGCGGCCTCGCCGGCGGCCGTTTTGATCGCGCCGTCGAGCCTGCGCGCGACCGCGACCGAGACCAACGCCGCGCTGGGCGTGGCGATTTCGCAAATCGGCGCGAGCTCGTCGGCGGAGATCTGATGGTCGAGAGGGACCGCGATTGCGCCCGCATTGAGAATCGCGAAGTAGCCGAGCACCCACGCGGGCGAGTTCTCGCCGATCAGCAGCACGCGATCGCCGGGCTTGACGCCGCGCATCCCGAGCAGCAGGCCGCCGCGATAGGCCCGATCGCGGAGCTCGCGATAGGTGGTCGTGATTCGATCGCCCGAGGGCGTCCGCGCGACCAGCGCGGGACGCTGCCCGAAACGCTCGGCGCATCGATCGAGCATCTCGAGCAGGCTCTTGTGCCGCGCGACGGCGCGCGAGCGCGAGCGGGTGTGAAGATCGAGTTGCGGAAAGATGTGGCGGCGCAGTCCCGGCATGTGAACGTTGAGCCAGTAGTCGTGCCAATCGAGCTGGTCGGGGCGAAACGGATGGCGTCGCGCGTCGGCCGGTGCGAGGCCGCTATAGAGCTTTCTGATATTGGCGCAGTGGAACGTATAAACGAGGTCCTGCATATACGGGCCGTACACGTCGACCAACGAGCGCGCGAGATCGGTGTCCTCGACAAACTGGTTCACGCGATCCGCTATCTTTCTCGCGCGCGGCGTGCCTTCGCCCATCGCGGTGCCGGCGAAACCGGCCGCGCGCTTGAGCAAGTCGGGCAGCGTGCGGCTCGCGAGCTCGTAGGTGCTCTGCGAAACCACCACGGCTTCGAGATGGCGCGCGAGCCGGCCCATCGGGCCCTCGCCGTCGCTCTGCTCGCGCCGGTTGGCGAGCCCGGTCAGCTCGACCAGGCGGCGCATCGTGAGTGGATTTCGCTCGGAGGTGCCGAGCTGGTAAATCGGCTGCTGGCGGCGGAGCAGCAACGCGGCGAGAATCGGAACCATCGCGTGTGCGACCAGGTCGACCGGAATCACGTCGAGCACCAGGTCGGCGCGCGCCGGGAAGAACCGATAGCCGCGGCGCGCCATGTAGGTGAGCGGCGCGCTGGTGTTGACCCCCTGATTCCATCCGGGGAACGGATCTTTGAGCGCGCTCTCGATTACCGACGGCCGCACCACGACCACGTTCAACTCGCCGCGCGCGGCCAGCACCAGTTGCTCGCCGAGGCTCTTGCTGTAGCTGTAGGTGTTGGGCCATCCCAGCCGCCGCGCCCGACGCAGGCCGATTTGCTTGAGCCGGTCTTCGACCCATCGTTTGCGCCGGGCCTCGAGCGCGCCCTCCGGCCCACGCGCCGAGGGGTGGTCCTCTTCGTCGCTCTCCAGTTCGGCGAGCTGTGATTGATCGCGCGACTCGGCGAGCACGCGATCGACCGCGGCGAGCGCGTCGCGGATCTCGCGTTGCAGGCTGAAATTGCGCGCGCCGTTTGGGCACCAGTCGCCGGGGATATCGTCCTCGAAGCGCTGGCCGTCGGCGCTGCCGGCCGCGTAGCAGGTCGAAACGTGGATCAGCGCCGCGTCGTGCTTGCGGCATAACTTGATTACGTTGGCGACGCCGACGGTGTTCGCGGCGAGCGCTTTTTCGAGCGAGGCGTCGAAGTTTACCAATCCGGCGCAATGAACCACTGCATCGATCGCGCCGCGCTTGAACGCTTCGCCGGCCCGCGCCGGGAGATCCTCGTCCGTGATGTCGCCGGGGATGACGGCGAGCTTCTCCTCGACGTAGCCGTCGAAGCGGCTGCCGAGGTGCTCGCGCAGGGGCGCCATCGCGGGTGAGTCGAGAATCTCGCGCTGCAAGCGGTTGCGGCTGGAGCGCGCGTCGCCGCGAATCAGCAGGTAGACCCGATCGAGCTCGGGATGCGATCGCAGCAGCAGGTAGAGAAATACCTTGCCGAGAAAGCCGGTGCCGCCGGTGAGCAGGATGCGCCGGCCGGCAAGGGTCTCGGCGAGCGGCGGCATCGCGTTCGCGGCGCTGGAGGCGCCGCTGCCGGAGCCGTTACGATGGCCATTGCGCCCGTTGTTATTCGACATCGGCGATCACCAGCGGAGGCAGGTGCAAATACGTGATAGTCGCGGAGCGGCCGAGATCGGAGGTCGCCATCGCGATCGCTTCGTCGAGCGTATCCGCCGATTCCCATCCGAGCCGTTGCGCGACTTGCGGCTCCTCGCATCCAGCCGCGATTATCCGCGCGACGTGTTGGCGTCCCGGTTCTCCCCAATGCCACATGTAGAGCGGGTGCACGCCGTGATAGGCGTGGCCGTAACGGTACATGTGGATGTAAGTCGGATTGTGGGCGAGCTCGTGCTCGAACTTCTTTTCGAGCTCGGCCGCGTCGGTCGTTTCGGCCAGGCATCGATGGAAAAACTCGATGTAGCTCGGGTGATGCTCGGGGTGGAACTCGTCGCGCAGCGGATGGCAGATGATCATCGTGCCGCCGGCCCGCACCAGCGGCTTGTTGCGATACATGTTGAACAGGTAGCCGAGCCCGGTGCACTGCACGAGGATCGGGTTCATTATCGAGTTGACGTTGTAGGGACAGATGTACGGTACGCCTACAATAAGTATGTCGGCCTGGCCTTTGACCGGCACGGCGTACTGCTGGAACACCCTGGCCAGTGCGCGCTTGTGCACGGCCTCGGTCTCGCCCGCCCACACGCCCGTCATCCCGTAGGGCGCGGCGTAGCGATGCAGCGCTTCGCGGCGCATTTCGTTCGACAGGTTCTTCAGCGTCCATCGAAAGCCGTTGAGCCGCGTGCGATCCCAGTCGCTGAAGCGATCCTCATTCTTGTGCATGAAGTCGAGCAGCCCGCCGTACATGCGGTTGTTGATCGCGGTCTCGATCGTAAAAATGTTGAGGTTGCGGTTGACGATCTTGCCCATCCGGTCGGCGCTGTGATGGAGCGCCGAGCGCCGGGGATCCATGTAGGAGTGCGAGTCGCGGAGCGTCGCCGCGTTGTGGTGATGGCGCAGGCTCTGGTAGGGCGCGAGGCCGACCGCCACCGACTTGTGCCCGCCATCCATCGGCACCAGGTTGATGTTCACGTAGATCAGCAGGTCGGAGTCGGCAGCGCGCTTGCTCAGCCATACTTCCTCGCCGTGATCGGTTTTGCCGAGCATCGTGAGCGCGGCGCGGTCCTCGGCGTCGAAGTTGTAGAGCCGCTCGGGCCAGAACTGCCGGAACGCGCGCTCGCCGACCGCGCGGCGGATCTCCGCTTCGGTCATGCGGCGATGCAGCGAGGTCGCGATTATGAGATGCACGTCGTCGACGCCGTAATCTGCCAGTGTCTGCAGCACGATGTTGAGCGCGCGCTCGCGGATGTCGGGCCGGCGCATCTGGGGCAGCGGCAGGCTCAAGTCGTCGATCGCGATCGTCACCCGCATGTTGGGCTCGAGTTGCGCGAACAGCGGGTCGGCGTTTTCGGGATGGAGCAGGGCGTAGCGGATCGCGGCGTCGGGATCGGCCAGCGGCTCCAGCGGCGGCGGCGGATATATGACGCGCGTGCCGGCGGGCAACTTCTCCAGCAGGAACTCTTCGCCGTACGGAATCAGGCGCGGCTCGGAGCGGCGCGTGAGCGTGACCACCAGATCGCTGCGGGCGCCGACTTCGTTGCGCAACGCGGCGGGCTTGAGCTCCCTGAGCTTAGCCTCGGGACGCGCCATAATCGGTCCTCTCTTGCTGGTTGCGAGCCGCAGCGGCGAAGGCCGCGCCGCGGGCGGCGCTGGAGCCGTCCACATCGATTCCGTCGAATCTGACGATCGGCCATCGGCGGCTCATCGCAGTGTGCTCGAGCTTGCGGTCGGGATTGACGGCGACCGGATGGCCCAGCGCGGCGAGGAAATCCAGATCGTGGATCGAATCGGCGTAGCCCCAGCAATCGCGCAGATTCAAGCCGTTGGCGCCGGCGTATTGCGCGCACCAGGCGGCCTTCTCGCTCCCCGCCATGATCGGCTCGTGGAGGCGGCCGGTGGCGCGATCGCGGCTGAAGACGAACCGGTTGGCGGCGACGGTCGCGATTCCGAGCCGACGGGCCAGCGGCTCGGCGATGAAGTCGGGCGATCCGGTGACGAGCACGGGAGACAGCCCGGCGGTGCGGTTGGCGTCGAGCAATTCGACCGCTCGCGGATAAAGATGGCGCATCAGGACGCGCTCGCAATACTCTTCGCCCAGCGCGAGCAGCCGATCGCGCGAGACACCCTTGAAAACCCTGAACATCGCAATGTTGAGCAGCCGCCGATCCTGCTTCTCCGCCAGGTACAGGCGGGGCAGGCTAGCCGCCAGACTTAGGAGATAGCCGGCGCGGCCCGACCACTCGCCAAGGTTGGCGAGGACGAATGCGGTCGAGTGGAGCAGGTTGAGGCTCGCCAGCGTGCCGTCGAGGTCGTAGAACGCGGCCGATTTGCGGCTCCGGATACCGTTGCGGCGCTTCATTGTTTGAACTGACATGTCATTCTACCTTGGAGCCACAAAAAAGCCCTTACCGCGCCTACGCCCGCGCGCGGACGCCATTGTGTTTCGCGCCGGGAGAATCAGCCGGCGCCGTCAGCAGCTCCGGGCGGGCAACGCCGCGAAGCCCGAACTCCAGAATTTCGGCGACCAGCTTTTCCATGTCGCGCTTGCCGCCCTGCGACGATTCGCCGACCACCTGTTTGACCCCGCCCAGAATGCAATACGCGGCGATGCGGCTGTCGCAATCCCTCACCAGCTTCATCTCGATGCCCAGGTCGAGCGAGCGCTGGATCGCGTCGGCGACCTTTTCGTAGAAATCGCGGATTCTCACGTCGAGCTCG
The DNA here is from genome assembly GCA_963749215.1 of uncultured delta proteobacterium. GTDB lineage: Bacteria > Desulfobacterota > Binatia > Binatales > Binataceae > CAVVMA01. The sequence continues at coordinate 44,190 of CAVVMA010000018.1, forward strand.
CGATCGAAACCCACCGAATGGTTGAGCAGGATGTCGGTCAGCTCACGCTCGGCGAAAACAAAGCTCATGACGCGCCGCAAATTGTCGCGCAATTGGTCGACCGGGTGCGGGTATTCGGGCCCGACTCGCAGCCGATGAATCCGGCCGGCGAATTCGGTCAGGACCTGCTCGAGCAACTCCTCGAAGAGGTCTTTCTTGTTCTGAAAGTAGAGGTAGAAAGTGCCGCGCGCGATGTGGGCGCGGGCGATGATGTCGGCGACGTTGGTGCGATGGTACCCTTTGCGGGCAAAAATCCGCTTCGCATGGCGCAACACCTGCGCGCGCCTCGCCTGCTTCTCCATCGGGTCTGCTCCGAGCCGGGAGACATCAGACTAACTTTGAACCGGAGATGCTGTCAATTTCGCCAGAGTGCCGCCGGCCCGATTGTGGATTCGCCGGCGATGCTCGTCTAGTGTCCGGGCTGAATCCTGTCGACGCACAAATCAAGGAGGAAGTCAGATGAGCGACGCATCGTTTTGGGAGAAAGTTCACGAGGCCGCGCGTAAAGCGACCTGGGCCTACCTGGCAACTGCGGTCGACGGCCGGCCGAAGGTCCGCGTCGTGCATCCGGGCTTCGAGGGCCTCAAGCTCTGGATCGCCACCGGCCGCAGTTCTGCGAAGGCGCGGCAAATCGAGCGCAACCCTAAGGTCGAGATGTTCTACCAAATCGGTACCGACTTCGTTCATCTCACGGTCTCCGGCGAGGCGCGCTTCGTTGACGATTTGGCGGAGAAGAAGCGGGTTTGGGACGCGAAGATCTTTGATTACGAGCTCGCGCAGTTCTGGCCCGAGGGTCCGGCATCCAAAGACTTCGGACTGATCCTGGTGACGCCGCGCCGCGTCGAGCTGACCTCGCTGCCCGCGATGACGCAGGGACAGAAGCCCAAGGTGTGGAAGGGGTAGGGACGAATCAGACCGGCGGGACGCCGGTCCTACTTCGGACAAGTCCTTTGAACGGGGACTTCCGGGATACAACCCAAGGGGTCGATCTCCGTGATGGTGAAATTCGCGCCGAGTTCGAAGGGCGCGGCGCGGGGGACGCCCGCGATCACTCACCGCAGCGCGAACATTGCGTTGAAGGGCACGGAAAAGCAGTAGCTATAGCGTGGCGTAGTGGCTACCGACCTATGCGATTGTGATGATGTGAGGCGACGATACAGTCGTGTCCAGCGATTTTGTGAAGTGCGTTGTGAAGGTTGAGGCTGGAGGAGGTTTGGTCCGTATTGCGCATTCACCGGTTCGCACTTCCCGCAGTTCGCGGCACAGACAGCGAGCCTGCCGTCGGCCGCGCTCTTCGACTTCCAAGACTGGGGAATCGCTCTCTGAAAGAAGGGCCCCCGGATGATTTCGCCGAGAGGGCGGGCTCTTGCGTCGATCGCGGCTTTGCCTCCGCAGCGCCGTAAAGTCCGCAGGACCTCGTGCTCTTCAGGCGGAGCGGCGTTCGGATAGATGTGCGCTGTGTAGCAGCAGGGGAAGGCGAGCCCTTCCGCGCTGACAAACAGCGTCTTGTCGGCGACGGCTGAACATGAAATTTCGGTCAGGTTCAGATAATCTGAATAGCTGGTACCGCGAGCCACGATGTCTTCCAATTGCGATACTCCGGGATTTCTCAGGTCTTCGCGGCTCGGTGGCTCCAGGTAGTATTCCGTCTCGCCCCTGGCGTTCATGACCGCATGATGCGATCGAAAAACACCGGCTTTCAGGAATCGGCTGGTTTTTCGGATTGAAAATCGCTCAAAACCCATCGCTTCGCTGAGTCTTTGAGCGTCGTCTATCTGGTGCTCATTATGACGGAAAACAATGAATTCCCAATATGCCTTGCCCCCGGCGCCGATAAAGGCTGCCGCACTACTCATTACCTTTTGCCAGTCGGTCCGCCTCCGATAGAGGTGGTTGGTATCGCCCAGGCCGTCAATTCCGAACTGACAGTAGTCCACAAGCGACGCCAACTTTGTCCACCACTGGGTAGTCCGCCCACCGCCATTTGTATACAACCCCAGGCGAAGGTCGGGATTTGTGCACCGAAAGTACTCAAAAGCTTCCAGCGTGTCTCGCGCGACCATCGCGTCGCCATAGACGCCACACAGATAGATGTGCCTGAGTTGCTTCAGGAATTCGCGTGGAAAGATTTGCTTCACGTCCGCGAGTGAAAGCTCCGCATCCGGCATGTTCGGGTTGTCGCTGCCTCCCGAAAGGTTTCTCGGACACATTGGGCATGCCGCGTTGCAGCGCGTGGTCATTTCCAGATGCAGGTTTTTGATGTCAGCGGGTTCGTACATGCCCAATACCTCACGGATAGCTTACCTTGATAGTCAGCCGGGATTTCCGTTTTGAATCTCCGATTCCAACTCGCCTTGTAGACCGAACGCCCTTCCTCTGTAAGGTTTTAGTTGAAGTAGGGTCGGCGTCTCGCCGGCCCAGGGGTCAAGTCAGCCGCGGACGCGCTCGATGTTCAGGATCGCGCGCTCTTCGGCGGTCATCTTCTCGCGGATGCGCGAGCCTTTGCCGAGATGGCGCACCGAATGTTCGCCGCCCTCGGAAAATAGTTCCTCGTAGGGCTTGGCGGGAATCGGCGGGTCGGGCACCTGGTCGGTGATCTTCTCACCGGTCAGCTCCTCGACCATCTCGACCGGATACATCCGAATCGCGTCGTAGTCGGTGAGCAGCGCGCAAACCTCCACGCAGATGTAGCATCCGATACATTCCTGGAAGCGATCCTGCACCGGCTGAAGGCCGCGATTGTACACGCTGCCGGGCTGCATGTACTCGATACATCCCACCGGGCAGAACTCCGGGCACTTGCCGCACGGGAAGCACAGGTTCACGTCCATGAAGGCCACTTCGCGCGGCCGCTTTTTCTTTTGGCTCAGTTCCTCCGGCGTATCGGGCAGCCGTTCTTCTTTGAGGCGGCGCTTGATGATGTCGATTCCGGGCATGGTTCTAATGAATGCGGTTTAGGCGGCAGAGGTCAAGCGGTGCAGGACTCTCACGCGATCCCTCTGAGCGCGTTGACGACGCTGGAGCGCAGCGCAGCCGCCGCCGGCGCCAGCGCCGCGACCATCCCGATTACGATTGACGCCGCGATTCCTTCGGCCATCACCGGCCGGGGCAGTCCGAACGAGAGTATCGGCCCCAACGCGGGCATCGACCCGCGCGCCCATTCGAGCGCCGCGTCGGCAAGGATCGTTCCAAGAATCCCGCCCACGACCGCTACCAGCACGGCTTCGAGCGCGAGTGACGCCAGGATTTGATCGCCGGTGAAGCCGAGGCTTCTCAAGACCGCCAGTTCGCCGCGCCGCTCGCGCAGGCTCATCGAGGTTGCGTTCAGCACGCCGAGCGCCAGCGCGACAACCGAGATCAGACCGATTCCCTCGACCACCGCCATCAGCGGCGTGTATTGGCTCATCATCTGGTTCATGAAGGCTTTTTCGGTGCTGGTGCTGGTTTCGGCGCCCGAGTTCCTGAACATCTCGTCGATAGTGGCGGCGATCCGGCTGGTCGTTTCCGGGCTCGAGCATCGAACCCACATCATGTCGACCCTGCCGCTGTTGTGCAGCGCATCTTCAAGGTAGTCGCGGCGCAACATGAACGGCGTCAAGTCCGGCCCCTGGTCGAAGATCCCCGCGATCTTGAAGGTCAAAGTCAGCGGGTAGACCTGGCTTCTCAGCGCGACGTTCTGCCCGATGCGCCAGCCGAAGTGCTTCATGGTCGCGATCCCGACCAGCGCGGCGTTCTTCGACGCTTTGAATGGGACCATCAGCGATGTGTTCAGGCCATATTCAGGCCACATGATGTCCAAGGTGTCGGCGTCCAGCGCCATGGTGGGAAACTGGTCTTTGGGATCCTCGTAGACGCCGCCGAACCACAACATCCGGCTGATCGCGACAACGTCGGGCAGGACTTTGATCTTGTCGTAGTAGGATTCGGGCAGGCCGTAGGCGATGGATGCGCGGTTGGTGATCACCAGGCGCGGCGATTCATCCGAAAGGTGGACGATTCGCGTGGTCACGTACGGCACGACCATCACGGCGCAAAAGACCACGGTGGCAGCCGCGACGGTCAGAATTGTGAGGAAGGTGCGGCGCCGGTTTCGGCGCCAGAGGTTGCGCGCGGCGAGCGGTAGAAGCGCCAGCATCTGCTTAGCGAGTATCGCTCGCGGTCCGCAGGCGCTCAAGGGGGCTCGCAACTACTTGATAGTGTAGAGCGTACCCTGGTCGCTGCCAACGTAAATCAGATCGGAAATGCCGGCCGCGGTCGCGCTTATCGCCCCATCGATCCGGGCGCCCCATCGATAGCTCCCGTCCGCCTCCATCGAGGCGATCATCCCGCCGGCTCCTGCCAGCAACACGCGGCCGTCGCCGAGCAGGGCAGGCGCAACGTCGCCGTCCGCCGCGAGATCGCTTCGCCAGGCGAGAGTGCCGCCGGCTGCGATCGCGTAGAAGCGATCCGACCCGAAGTAGATAATTCCCTCCGGTCCGATCACCGGGCCCGATCGGATCGATGCGTTTGCGCCGGTCGGGTTTGCCGCGATGCGATTCAGCTCGGCGCCGCTGTCGACCGCGATCGCGTGCAGGGTTCCACTCGATCCGCCCGCGTACGCGATTTCGCCGGCGATCGCGATCCCGCCGGAGAAGCCTCCATCCGGCGTGAAGGTCCATCGCTCGGCGCCGTCGCGCGAGAATGCAGCGACGTACCTTCCCGCGACGCCGACGATCACGCCACCGTCGGCAAGCGGAGCGATCGCAGCGGCTTCCGCCCCTATCGCAATGCGCCAATCGGGCTCGCCGTCCGGGCTCACGGCGAGCAGCGCGCCGCCGGCGACGGCATAGAGCTCGCCATCGGGCGCAACCGCAAGCGGACCCCGCCCTGCGCGGTCTTCCAGATGCCACAGCTCGTCGCCGTCGGTGGTCAGCGCATGGAGCGCGCCGTCCACGCCTTGCATATAGATGGTGTCCGGCGATCGCGCTCCGGCCGCGAGCGCGCGAGCGGGGCGGCGGAATCGTTCGCGTCCCTGCGCGTCGAGCGCATGGAGAATGTTATCGGCGGAGACGAAGTACACCCCGCCGTCGCCGGCAGGAACGATCGGGGCGAGAATCGGAGCGTAGGCGTCGAAGGTCCACTGGAGCACGCCGGCCCGCCCGGCGTCAGGCTGTGCGTCAACCGCGGGTGACGCCGTCGCCGTAGGGGGCGTCGCTGTCGCCGCCGGAGTCGCGCAGGGCGGGCACTCGGGAGTCGCCGAGGCGAACACCGTGATGCCGACGATATTGCTGGTCGATCCGCCGGCGCTCGCCGAAATACAGGCGCATCCCTGGGAAGCGCCCACAAACGCGCCCTGCCGGCTCACCAGAGCTTGAGCGACGCCGGGATTATTGGAGATCCAAAGCGTGGTCCTCGGGTCCGTGATGTCCTTCAGCTTGCCGTTGCTCTTCAGGGCGACGGCATGAAAGGCGATCGTATTGCCTTGCGCCAGCGAGTCGCTGACAGCGCCGGAACAGGGCGCCGGCGGAACGTGCGTGGGCATCGGACTGGCGGGCGGGCCGTCGCATACGCTTATCGAGATCAGCCGCGCGCCGGGCGGGTTCGGAGTCGCGGTAACAATGGTGCTGCTTCCTCCTCCGCCGCAACTCAGCAGCACGGCGTTGACGAGCAGAAGCGCCGGAATGAGAAGAGGCCCGAGACGCCGCATTTGCATGGGAGTGATCAGCTATGACGGCCAGAGGCGGCAGTGTCAAGGATGGCATCGAGCCGGGAAAAAGCTTAATCGAGAAAAAGTTGGCGGGCAATTGGAGAGGGGGGAGTCTCCCCAATGCCCGCCGTTGCCAGAAGCGGGACTTCAGGTAAAGCCCCGCACTCCGGTAGGAGGAGAGCGACAAAGCGCGCGGCGTTTTGGCCTTGTTACCGCGTACTGTAGCTTAGACGGGCGGCTCTGAGGTGATATTCACAGCCTCGCAGGTGTGTCCGTATCGAAGAAACGTAATGCTTCGCGACCTCGACGAGGCCGCATTGAGGTACCAATAGATGGAATACCGGCGCATTGGAACTACCGGGCTTAAGGTCTCCGAGCTCTGCCTGGGATGTATGACCTTTGGGCGCGAGGCCGGGGAACCCGAAGCTCGCCGAATCGTCGACCGCTTCGTAGAGGCGGGCGGCAATTTTCTTGATACCGCCAACGTGTATGCCGCAGGCGCTTCGGAGGAAATCACCGGGCGCGCAATAAAGGAGCGGCGTAATCAACTGGTGCTGGCCACCAAGGTCCGCTTCAACGCCAATCTTTTCATTGGCAAACCGGTTGGGCCGAACGAATGGGGCCTCTCGCGCAAACACATCATGGACGAAATCGAAAACAGCCTTAAGCGCCTGAACACCGACTATATCGACCTTTACCAAGTCCATGCGTGGGATTTCGAGACCCCAATCGAAGAGACGCTGCGCGCACTCGAAGATCTGGTGCGCCAGGGCAAAGTGCGCTACCTTGGGGCGTCAAATTTTACAGCTTGGCAATTGATGAAGAGTTTGTGGGTCAGCGACAAGGTGCACTGCGTCCGCTTCGATTGCCTGCAGCCGCAGTACAGTCTTATCTGCCGCGAGATCGAACGCGAGATGTTGCCGCTATGCCGGTCGGAGGGTGTCGGCGTGATTCCGTGGAGCCCGCTGGGCGGCGGATTTCTGACCGGCAAGTATCGCCCCGGCGCCGCGCCGCCGCAGGATGGACGCCTGACCCGGATGGACATGTGGAGCCGGCTCAAGGACGAGCGCAACTACGGAGTGCTCGAAGCGGTCGAGCAGGTCGCGCGCGAGCGCGGGCGCAAACCGTCGCAAATCGCGCTCGCGTGGGTGAATCAGCAGCCGGGCGTCAGTTCGGTGATAATCGGCGCGCGCACGCTGGAGCAAGCGGAGGAGAACCTCGGCGCGATCGGGCTGCGACTGGAAGCCGCCGAACTCGAAGCGCTGGACAAAGCGAGCGCATTGCCACTGGAGTATCCGTTTACGATGCAGGCGCGCCTGCCGGGCCCGCGACCCTGAACCGCGCGGACACGATCTCCGGGCGCATCGGCAAAAAAATTTAGGTTGCGCGACTCTACAAAGACGTAGCAGACTGCACCTGCCGGGAGAGTCGGACTGTGCGCGAAGAACTGTCCGCGTTAAGGAGACATGCCTTCAGTCGGTAAATCCAGCGCCTTGTTTCACTGCCTCACGGTAGTAGTTGCGTTTGCACTCTTCGTCAGCCTGCTGCAATCGGGCTCGGCTTTCGCGGCCGAGACCGACAACCCGGAGGCCAAGCTCGCGCGCGGCCAACTGAAATACCAGCCGCACACGCTGTCATTCGGCGGAGTTCAGGCCGGCACTTCGTATGCGAAGCCGGTGACCCTCAGCAACAACAGCCCTGTCGCGATCAACATCAGCCGCATCTCCGTCGCTGGGAGCGGATACACGGCCAGCCAGAACTGCGTCAGCACGCTGGCGGCCGGTGGCAGCACTTGCCAGGTCCTGGTCACCTTCAGTCCGATCCGCGCCAGGAATCTCAACGGAACCAAAATGACCGGGACTCTCACGGTTAAGGACAACGGCACGAATAGTCCGCAGAAGGTGACATTGTCCGGGGTAGCCTACGGTACTCCGCCCGCCGCGACTCCGACACCGAGTCCGACTCCGACGCCAACATCTCCCCCGACGCCTACTCAGGCCCCGACGCCAACACCAACACCGTCTGCAGCGCCAACTCCGACGCCAACACCGACCCCGCCTCCAACGCCAACACCGACGCCGACCCCAACGCCTACGCCGACTCCGACACCGAGTCCGACTCCGACGCAAACCCCAACACCGACGCTGACCCCGACCCCGACACCAACACCAACCACAACGGCGACACCAACACCAACACCAACCACAACGCCGACGCCAACACCGACCCCGACGCCAAGCCCAACTTCGACACCAACACCGACCCCAACTCCTACTGCGACGCCGACGCCGACCCCGACCCCGACCCCGACGCCGACACCGACACCGACGCCAACGCCGACACCGACGCAGACGCCGACACCGACGCCAACGCCGACCCCGACGCCGACGCCGACACCGACACCAACGCCGACGCAGACGCCGACACCCACGCCGACGCCAACTCCAACGCCAACGCCAACACCGACGCCGACGCCAACGCCCACGCCGACGCCAACACCAACACCGACGCCAACACTCACGCCCACGCCGACGCCGACACCAACTCCGACACCGACGCCGGCGCCCGCTATCAGTGGCTCGGTGATGGGTGGCTTGACGCCGGTAGTTGGTTCGACGGTCGAGTTGTACGCGGCCGGCGCCGCCGGCTACGGCTCGGGCTCTGCTTCGATCGGGACGGCAATCACGAACGCCAGCGGCGCCTTTACCGTTTCATACGGCTGCCCGGCGGGAAATCCGCTGACCTATATGATCGCGCGAACAGGCAATGTGGGCGGCGGCTTCAACTTGGCCGTCAGGCTGATGACGGCGCTTGGTCCGTGTAACAATCTTTCGCCTTCCACCAACGTCACCGTCAACGAGTTGACTACGGCGGCAACCCAGTGGGCGCTGGCGCAGTTCATCGATCCGAGCGGGAACGACATCGGCGCGCCGTCGACTAACGCGACCGGGCTGCAAAACGCCTATGCAGGCTTCGCCAACCTGGCGGACATAAGCCCGGGCAATCTGTCGGTGAGCGGCAATCCGTCGAGCTTCTTGCCCAGCGCGCCGGCGTGTGGCGCGGTTCCGCCGTCCGGTTGCGACGCGCTCGAGCGGCTGAACACGCTGGCCAACATCCTGGCGGGATGCGTGGAGAGCGGCGGATCGATGTCGAGCGCCTGCACGGCGCTAATGTGCAACGCGACCCCCGGGCTGATCTACACCACTTCCTGCTCGGGGTTTCCTACCATCAGCGACACGCTGGGGGCGGCGCGCCTGATTGTCACCAACCCGGCGAACAACGTGAGCGCGTTGTACGGACTTGCAGCGGCCAGCACGCCATTCATCCCGGCGCTGGGAGCAGCGCCCGACGGATGGGAGATGGGACTCAACTTCGCCCCCGCGGGCGCCTCGTTCAGTGCTTCGGTTTCGCTGGCGCTGGACGAATCCGGCAACGTCTTTGTGGCGAATTCCAACGCCCCCGACGGCGGCGGCAGCGTGAGCGAGCTGACGGCGGCGAGCAGTTACGGCACGGGCCTCAACTTCGCGCCCATGGCCGCGGTGTTCAATGCCCCCAGCTCGATAGCGCTGGACAAATCCGGCGACGTCTTTGTCGGCAACATTGGCGCCGTTGACGGCGGCATTGGCACCGGCAGCGTGAGCGAGCTGACGGCCGCCAGCCACTACGTCACAGGCCTCAATTTCGCGCCCACGGCCGCGGCGTTCAACAGCCCCCCCTCGATAGCGCTGGACGGATCCGGCGACGTGTTTGCAGCGAATTCCAACTTGCCCAGCAGCGGCGGCAGCGTGAGCGAGCTGACGGCGGGGAGCAGTTATACTACGGGCCTGAACTTCTCCGCCGCAGGTGCGTCGTTCGACGAGCCCTTCTCGGTAGCGCTCGACAAGTCCGGCAACGTCTTTGTCACGAATGAAAACGGCAACAGCGTGAGCGAGCTGACGGCGGCGAGCAGTTACGCGACGGGCCTGAACTTGACGGCCTCGGGCGCGTCGTTCGATGCCCCGCGATCGATAGCACCGGACAAATCCGGCAACCTTTTTGTGGGGAATTTCGCCGGCAGCGTGAGCGAGCTGACGGCGGGCAGCAGCTACGGCACGGGCTTCAACTTCGCTCCCGCGGGCGCGGCGTTGCTTGGCGTCGGCTCGATAGCCGTGGATGGATCCGGCAACGTCTTTGTAGCGAATGGCCTCGGCAACAGCGTGAGCGAGCTCACGGCTGGCGCTTATGGAACAGGCTTCAACTTCGCCCCCACGTGTGCGGCGTTTGACGACCCCGAATCGATAGCGGTGGACGCCTCCGGCAACATCTTTGTGGCGAATTTCGGCAACGGCGTGAGCGAGATTATGGGGCTGGCCAAGCCGGTGATCACGCCCGTCCAAAGCTGCCTCGCCTTCTGGGCGAAGCATTCCGGACAAGCCTGCGTGCCATAGCGATCTCAGAACATCATGAGTCGGCAACGGCCGTTCTGACCGGCCCCCTCGGGAGTGATGGAAGATCGGTGTTCAGGAAGGAACGATGTTGTGAGTGAGACGCTTCCCGTTGTCTACCTGGCCAGACACGCTGAGACGTCCTGGAGCCTCTCGGGCCGGTACACGGGACTTGCCGATCTGCCCTTGACCGAGCGCGGCCAGCGCAACGCGCGCCAGCTTGGGGAACGGCTGCGCGGACTCATTTTCGCCAAGGTCTTTACCAGCCCCTTGCTGCGCGCTGCCCGGACCTGCGAGCTGGCCGGCTTCGGCGCCGCCGCCGAATTCGATCCCGACCTGGTCGAATGGGACTACGGCCAATATGAAGGCCGACGTATCGACGAGATCCTCGCGGAGCGGCCGGACTGGCAACTGTTCCGCGACGGTTGCCCCGGGGGGGAGTCGCCGGACCAAGTCGGCGCGCGAGCTCAACGCGTAGTGAGCCGCGTGCGCGCCGTCGAAGGGAGCGTGCTGCTCTTTTCGAGCGGGCACTTCCTGCGCGTGCTCGCTGCCTGCTGGCTCGGACTCGAACCCGCGGCCGGCAGGCACTTCCTGCTGAGCACGGCCAGCCTCAGCGCGCTCGGCTACGAACGCGACCTCGCCCAGCCGGTGATCCGCCTGTGGGATGACACGCGGCATGTGGGCACCTGACCTGATCTCCTCGGCTATTTTCGGTAAGATGGCCCGTAAGCATTCGCGACCGGGCTTGGGCGACTGCGAACGAAACTAGCGATTCTGAGGAAAGCCGGTTTATGGAAGTCAGTCCACTCGCAGGCAAGCCTGCCGACCCGTCGATACTCATAAACGTGCCCCGGCTCATAACGGCCTATTACACGGGGCAGCCGGATCCGTCCGTGCCCGCGCAACGCGTGGTGTTTGGAACCTCGGGGCATCGCGGCTGCTCGCTGGACAACTCCTTCAACGAAGCGCACATCCTCGCGATAACCCAGGCCATCTGCCTTTACCGCAAACATCAGGGCATCGACGGGCCGCTGTATATCGGCATCGATACCCATGCGCTCTCGGAGCCGGCCTTTGCCAGTGCGATGGAGGTGCTGGCGGCCAACGGCGTCGAGGTGATGGTCGATGCGGCCGGCGGCTATACGCCGACCCCGGTAATCTCGCACGCGATTCTCACCTACAACCGCGGGCGCGATCGAGGCCGCGCGGACGGTATAGTGATTACGCCATCGCACAACCCGCCGCGATTCGGCGGCTTCAAATACGATCCGCCGCATGGCGGTCCTGCTGACACGCAAGTAACCGATTGGATCGAACAACGGGCCAACGCGCTGATCGCCGCCGAGCTGCGCGAAGTGGTGAGAGTGCCGTTTGAGCGCGCCCGCACGGCTCCCACCGCGCATAAGCACCCATACCTCGACTCTTATGTGAGCGATCTCGCCGGCGTGATCGACATGCAGGCAATTGGCGACAGTAAAGTTCACATCGGAGTCGATCCGCTGGGCGGCGCCAGCGTTGCCTATTGGGACGAGATCGGCGATCGCTACAAGCTGAACCTGGAGGTCGTGAATCACACCGTCGATCCGACTTTCCGCTTCATGACGGTCGATTGGGACGGCCAAATCCGGATGGACCCTTCGTCGGCGTACGCGATGGCGCGGATGGTCGGGCTGAAGGATCGCTTTGACGTTGCCTTCGCGTGCGATACCGACGCCGACCGCCATGGGATCGTGAGCCACAGTCACGGCCTGCTCGAGCCCAACCACTATCTCGCTGCCGCGATCGCATACCTGTTCGCGAACCGCCCTCGATGGTCCAGGACGGTCGCCGTCGGCAAGACCGTCGTCAGCACCGGCATGATCGATCGGGTCGCGGCGCGTCTGAACCGCCGGCTGATCGAGGTCCCGGTGGGTTTCAAGTGGTTCGTCGAAGGATTCATGGACGGCTCGCTCGGCTTCGGCGGCGAGGAGAGTTCGGGCGCCACCTTCCTGCGTCGTGACGGTACGGTCTGGACGACCGATAAGGACGGACTCGTACCGGACCTGCTCGCGGCAGAGATCACGGCCCGGACCGGACATGACCCGGGCGAGCATTACGCCAAACTGACCGCTGAATTTGGCGATCCGGTGTACGAGCGCATCGACGCGCCGGCGACACTCGAGCAGAAAGCACGGCTGGGAAAATTGTCGTCCGAGGCGGTCACGGTCTCGAAGCTCGCAGGCGAGCCGATCGTAGCCAAGCTCACCAACGCGCCGGGCAACAACGCTTCGATCGGCGGCCTCAAAGTGATCGCGGCGAGCGGCTGGTTCGCCGCGCGGCCTTCGGGAACGGAGAGCATCTACAAGATTTACGCGGAAAGCTTCAAAAACCGGTCCCATTTGGAGGCCATTCTGAGCGAGGCCTATGAAATCGTGAACAACGCTCTGGCCGGCTCCTCCGGCGAGTCTGGCAATCCGGCGACGGCAGAGCGTAAGGTTGGAGTCGCATCATGACGCTGCACAACCTGAACGTGCATTTGGTTCTGCGCTCTTGCTGATTCAGAGGTGACACCATGAAAGCTACTCAAATGTTGCATAACCTGGGGCAAAGTATCTGGCTCGACAACATCACGCGCGAGTTTGTTGACCAGTGGAACGCTCCGCCGCTATATCGACGAATTGTCCGTAACCGGTCTCACGTCGAATCCGACGATCTTCGATCAGGCGATCAAGGGCAGCGCTGACTACGACGCCGCGATCCGAAAAGGACTCAGCGAGGGCAAATCGGAAGAGGGACTGTTCTTCGGGCTGGCGCTCGAGGACCTGACTCAGGCGGCCGACCTGTTCCGTCCGATTCACGACCAGACTCGCGGCGTCGATGGCTGGGTGTCGCTGGAGGTCTCTCCTCTGCTTGCCCATGAAACCAAGACCACGCTGGCCGCGGCCAAAGATCTGCACGCGCGGGCGCGGCGCCCCAATCTGTTCATCAAGATACCCGGGAACCAGCGAGGGCCTGCCCGCGATCGAGGAAGCGATCTTTCGCCGGCGTTCCCATCAACGTGACGCTGTTGTTCTCGCGCGAGCAGTACCTCGCGGCTGCCGAGGCATACCTGCGCGGTATCGAGCGGCGCATCGCGGCGGGACTCGAGCCGGAGGTCGGCTCGGTAGCCTCGGTGTTCATCAGCCGCTGGGACGTCGCGGTGTCGGGCAAGGTGCCCGAGGCGCTGCGCGGCCAGCTCGGCATCGCGATCGCCAAACGCACTTACAAGGCCTATCGTGAACTGCTCGATTCACCACGCTGGCAAACTATCCTCAATAGCGGTGCGCGTTCGCAACGCCTGCTCTGGGCCAGCACCGGAACCAAGGATCCGAAAGCCTCCGACATTCTGTACGTTAAAGCGCTGGCCGCGCCTTTCACGGTGAACACGATGCCCGAGGGCACCCTGAAGGCCCTGGCCGATCACGGCCAGCTCGATTCGATCTTGCCGGCCGACGGCGGCGATTGCGAAGAAGTCCTGGCGCAGTTCGCCAAGGCCGGAATCGATGTTGTCGCACTGGCTGCTCAGCTCCAGGATGAAGGAGCGAAGTCGTTCGTGAAGTCCTGGAATGAGCTGATGGAGTCGATCGATTCCAGAAGTTCGGCGATCAAGAAGAAGGCATCATGAATCCCGCACCATTGTCCCGGCGACCGCCGTGGGCCGCTCTGGAAGCTCATTATCGGAAGGTCAAGTCGCTCCATCTCCGGCAACTGTTCGCCGACGATCCGAATCGCGGCGAGCGGATGACGGCCGAGGCGGCCGGCGTCTACCTGGATTACTCCAAGAATCGCGTCAACGACGAAACGCTCAAGCTACTCGTTCAGCTCGCCGAAGAATCCGGTCTGCGAGCGCGGATCGACGCGATGTTCAGCGGCGAGAAAATCAACGTCACGGAAAAGCGGGCGGTCCTGCACGTGGCCTTGCGCGCGCCGAAAGGCGCGTCGATCGTCGTCGACGGCGAGAACGTGGTGCCTCAGGTTCATGCCGTCCTCGACCGGATGACCGATTTTTCCAACCGCATCCGCAGCGGCGAATGGAAGGGCCGCACCGGCAATCGCATCCGTAACGTGATCAACATCGGCATCGGCGGCTCCGACCTCGGGCCCGTGATGGCCTACGAGGCGCTGAAGCACTACAGCGACCGCGCGATGACGGTCCGCTTTGTCTCCAACGTCGATGGCACCGATTTCGTGGAGGCGACCCGCGACCTCGATCCGAAAGAGACGCTCTTCGTCATTTCGTCAAAGACCTTCACGACGCTGGAGACGATGACCAACGCTGAGAGTGCGCGCGAATGGTTTCTCAAAGGTTCCGGCGGCGACACCAAGGCGGTGGCCCGCCATTTCGTCGCAGTTTCCACCAACGCGGCGGAAGTCGCGAAGTTCGGCATCGACACCGCCAACATGTTCGGTTTCTGGGACTGGGTTGGCGGGCGCTACTCGATGGACTCGGCGGTCGGCCTCTCCACGATGCTGGCCATCGGGCCCGACAACTTCCGCGCGATGCTGGACGGCTTCCACCAGATCGACGAGCATTTCCGCACGGCGCCGTTCGAGCGCAACCTGCCGGTGCTCATGGGGCTCCTGTCGGTATGGTACAACGACTTCTTCGGTGCTCAGACCGTGGCGGTGTTGCCGTACGAGCAATACCTCAAGCGATTCCCGGCCTATCTCCAGCAGTTGACGATGGAGAGCAATGGCAAACACGTCACGCTCGATGGGACTGAAGTAGATTATCAGACCGGGCCCATCTATTGGGGCGAGCCGGGAACCAACGGCCAGCACTCGTTTTACCAACTCATCCATCAGGGCACGCGGCTTATCCCTGCCGATTTCATCGCGTTTGGCCACGCGCTCGACCCGCTGGGGCGGCATCATGACATCCTGCTCGCAAATGTCTTCGCCCAAGCCGAGGCATTGGCGTTCGGCAAAACGCCCGAGCAGGTGAAGGCCGAGGGCACCCCGGATTGGCTCGTACCGCATCGCGTATTCGAGGGCAACCGGCCCTCCAACACGATTCTGATGGACCGGTTGACGCCGGCTGCATTGGGCAAGCTGGTCGCACTCTACGAGCACAACGTCTTCACACAGGGCGCCATCTGGAATATCGACTCGTTTGACCAGTGGGGCGTCGAGTTGGGCAAGGTCCTGGCCCAGCGCATCATTCCGGAACTCGAGAGCAAGACGGAACCCACGCTCGGCCATGACAGTTCGACGAATAAGCTAATCCGGAGCTACCGCAAAATTCGGGAAGCCTCGCGATGACTGACGGATATGTCGCGAGTCGTTTTCTGCCTGAATAGCGGCTCCTCGTCGCTCAAATTCGCTCTCTATCGAATCGGTGACGGAGAAGAGACTCTGCTTGCGCAGGGTGCGGTCGAGCGCGATGGCCCGCAAGGCGCCCGTCTGTGGATCAACAGTGCGCAGCAGAAAATCGAGACCGTAGGCCAAGATTTGTTCTCGTCCTCAGGGACATCTTTGCAGGCGGTCTTTGCGCAGCTTCAGCGCCTGGAGCTTCCGCATCCCGATGCCGTAGGTCATCGACTGGTGCACGGCGGGCCGCATCACATGGCTCCGGAGCGGATCACGGACACTCTGATTGACGAACTGCGAACTTTGGTGCCGTTCGCGCCATTGCATCTGCCCGACGAGATCGCCGGCATTGAAGCGATGGCCCGCCTCTCCAACTTGCCGCAGGTCGCCTGCTTCGACACTGCCTTTCACCGCAAGATGCCCGAAGTGGCACAGCGTTTCCCCTTGCCGAATTCCCTGTGGGAGAAAGGCATTCGCCGCTACGGCTTTCACGGCATCTCGTACGAATACATCATGCGGACCCTGGGTGATAATCCGCCAGCGCGGGTGATCATCGCGCATCTCGGAAACGGCGCAAGCATGGCGGCGGTGAAGGACGGAAGTCCGCTCGATACGACCATGGGATTCACGCCTACCGGCGGCTTCATGATGGGAACGCGCAGCGGCGACCTTGACCCCGGACTGATTCTCTACTTGCTGAACCAGGGGCATTTCGACACGCGAGGGCTCGCGCAGCTCGTGACCGATCAGGCGGGGCTGCTCGGTGTATCAGGCATCAGCTCGGACGTGAAGACACTGCTCGAACGAAGAGCCGCCGACCCGCATGCCGCGCTGGCAATCGAGATGTTCTGCTACCAGTTGCGCAAGTATATCGGCGCCCTCACCGCCGCGCTGGATGGACTCGATCTCCTGGTATTTACCGGCGGCATCGGCGAACGGGCCGCTCCGGTGCGATGGGAGGTCGGCAGTGGCCTGGAGCATCTCGGCGTCAAGCTCGATCGCGCCCGAAACGACGCCAATGCCGATACGATCAGCGCCGACAACAGCCGCTGCGTGGTTCGCGTCATCCCGACCAACGAGGACCTGATGATCGCCCGCCACACCTACCAGCTAATCTTCGCCGCTGCGGTTTGACATCGTGTGCCTTTGAGTGAGAGATGGAACTGAGGCGGGGCTCTTTGCACACGGGGCTTTTGAGCGCGGCAGTCGGAGGGCAACATGCGACAGGCCGGGCGTCGGGGGTTTTCTCGTTTGCACGGTCTTGTCCTGATTGCGGCCGGGGGTCTGTTGCTGCTGACCGGGTACTCAGCCTCGCTGGCTTTTGCTGAGGCGGCTTATCAATTCCTTCTGCTTCCGAACGCGGCGACACCGGAGTATCTGAACGCGCCGGCGACCAGCGTCGACATCTCCCGGAGCGCGCCGGCAGCCACTTCCGTTCCGGCCTGGACGTTTATCGGACCGGAACATCTGAACGAGCCGGTGAATTTCGGCGGGCCTCTGTTCACGCCCACGGCGACACCCGCTGCGACACCTACTGCGACGCCGCCGGGAACCTACACCGCGACCGGCCGCGTGACCTCGATAGCCTTCGATTCGCAAAGCTCCAATATCTTCGTCGGTACCGCGAACGGTGGTGTGTGGAAGAGCGCCGACCTCGGAGCGACGTTTCAGCCGCTCACGCCCACGGTGCCCGCGTCATCGATCGGCACCGAAGCCATCGGCGCCATCGCGATCGACCCGAGCACGACGCCCTCCACCCTCTATGTGGCTACCGGCGAGGCCAACAACAGCGCCGATTCGTACTACGGCCAGGGGATCTTCAAATCGACGAACCTCGGCAACAGTTGGAAGTCGCTGGGCGTGGGGCTCTTCAACCACGCCGCGTTCTCCAGGTTGGTGATCGTGCCGAACTCGCCGGGTCCCACTATCTTCGCGGCGGCCGGACTTGGGTTCAGCGCCGGCCGGGGCGATCCCGATTTCCAGGAAAACGCCGGGACAACGACCAACGGGCTTTTCCGATCGACCGACGGAGGTGGATCCTGGTTTCACTATGCGGGCGGAGCCTTCAAAACGGCGACTCCAACGCCTACGCCGATGCCGACGTCCACCGCGACGCCAGTGCCGCCACCGACGAAATTTTCGTGCACCGTGCCAGGCACGGCTAATGAGCCCTGTCCGGCCAACGACGTTGCGATCGACCCGGGCAATCCCCTCAACGTCTACGTGGCAATCCAGACCGATGACGTCTTCGCATCCAGCGACGGCGGTATCACCTTTACGGCCGCCTGCTTCAGCAACGATGAACCCAGTTGCAGCTTTCCCCGCGTCCACAATCAGATCGGGCGCGCGAGTATCGCGGTCGGCCCTCACGCGCCCGGCGCGCCGCTGGCCTGCTCCGGTTCGACCAAGGCCTGCGGCACGGTGTACGTAATGCTCGGAGCGCCCGACGGCGTCGAGTACAACGGATTCTTCAAATCAACCGACGGTGGCGGGACCTGGACTGCCGGGACGGTTCCCAGCTTCGTCTACCCGTTGAGTCACGAGACGCTCGACGGGACGAGCTCGCAGGACTTGACGCTCTCGTCTTCCGATCAGACGCTCATGGCCGATCCTCTCGACTCGACCGGGAGCACCGTTTTCTTCGGCGGCGTGGGACTCTACGAGTCCACAAACTCGGGCGTGTCGTGGACTTTTATCGCGGGCAACGGCGGTACTCATTCCGGGCAGCACGCGTTGGCGTTCGATTCGATGGACAACAACACGGTATTCCTGGGCAACGACGGCGGCGCGTTCGAGTTTGCGCTCAGCGCGATCTCGGGCGGAAAGGCAACTTTCACTTCGCTGAGCAACACCATCGCGGCGGCGCAAATCCGGTCGATCGCGCCCCTTCCGACGAACAACAACTTTGCGTTCGCGGCCTCCGGCGATAACGGTCTGCTGAGGTTCAGCGCCTTCTCGCCAATCCCGGTCGGATGGCCCTCGGTGGATACCGGCGACGTTGGCATGGCTCTGTTCGACCATGCCGACCCGAATTTCGCCTACCACACGTTCGCGACGACCGGCGCGGGCGCGTCCCTCTCGCGATCGAGCGACGGAGGAGTTACGTGGGATTCAGTCGATCCGACCGGATCGATCCAAAGCGCGATGAGTCTCGCCCACGATGCGGGCGCAAACCTGTATCCACCGCTTGCGGGCGATCCAGCCGTGCCCGGCCGCGTATTTTTCGGGTCGCATTTCATCTACGAGTCGACCGACGCGATGCTCACGTGGCAGCGGCAGGAAAACACCGACCTGACCGGAGGATGCCCTGACGGAACGTGCGCGCTGCAGGACATCGAGTTCGCGCGATCCGACGAGACCAGGGCGTGGGCTCTGTCGATCGCCAGTAATTCCAACGGCGGTGTGACGAATCCTGCCGCGGCGCCCTTCACGATTTCATTCGTACCTCCGTTCGATACCACGTTCAAACTGTTCAACACGACTCAGGCCAATCTGAGCAATGGAGCGGTCTGGAACGATGTGACGGGGAACTTCACTTCCAATGTGGAAATCAACCTGCCCCAACTCCAGGCCACCGGAATCGCGGCCGATCCGAACAACCCGATGATCGCTTACCTGAGTCTTTCGGGCTCAAGGGCCGCGACCGGCGTCGGCCACCTGTACCGGACGACCAACTTTGGCGCTTCGTGGACGATGCTCGACGGCGCGTTCTTCTCGCCGACGGCGCTGCCTGACGTACCGGTGCTGAAGGTGATGGTCGAGCGCTCCGATGTTACCGGGTCGACGATCTACGTGGGCACTGATATCGGCGTCTATCGAAGCACCGACTCGGGCACGACTTGGGCGACGTTCAACCAGGGTACCAATCCGCCGGTGCCGATTTTCGACCTCGAGGAGAACGACAACAATCTCATCTTCCTCGGCACCTATGGTCGCGGCGTCTATACGATGGTCGCGCCCCAACCCGCGCCCGTCTCGCTGACGGTCAACCCATCGACGATCAAGTTCGGCAACTCGCTGGTGTTCGGCTCCAACGGCCAGGCTCTTATGCCGGTCGCCGTGAATCTGTCCGATCCGAAGAACTCGAAGCAATCCAGACCCGTGTTGATGACGAACGCTCCGCGAATTACCGGCGATGCGGATTTCAGCGTGACGAGCAACACGTGCGGCACCGGAAGTTTACTGCTCGCGCCTAACGCCGGATGCACCGTCAAGGTGGGATTCCAGGCCAAGGCGGCCGGCTCGCGTTCGGCCACGCTGGTGTTTGTCGACAGCGCCACGAATAGCCCTCAGACCGTGTCGCTCGCCGGCGCAGGCGTGCAGGGCAAAGTGGCCATCAGTCCGATGTCGGTAAATTTCTCTCCGCAGAAAGTCGGAACGCCAAGCCCGGCCCGGCCCGTCGCGATCAGCAACAACAACCCGATAGCGATGGGAATTCAGTCAATCGCCATCGTTGGTCCCGCTGACTTCACCTTCTCGACCGCTTGCCCGACGAGCCTCGCGGCCAACCGAAGCTGCGCCGTCAAAGTGGTCTTCAATCCGACGACTACCGGAACGCGCACCGGGACACTTCAGATTACCGACGACGCCGTCGGCAGCCCACAGCAGATCAACCTAAGCGGCCAAGGCCGGTAGACTAAAGCCCGCGGCGATCAAAATCGTCCGTGGGTTCGAATCGCACTTCCTCCACCGGTAGAATCGGTCGCTATGAGTGAGTCCTCGGTAAAGCGGGCCTTCGATCAGGCGGCGCGCGACTACGATCGCACGCGGCGCAAGCTCATCCCGTGTTTCGACGATTTCTATCGCGCCGCGATCGACGCGATCCGGTTCGATCGCCACGAGCCGATTCGCGTGCTCGACCTCGGCGCCGGCACCGGCCTGATGTCCTTCTATGTTGGATCATCGTTCCAGAACGCGGCCGTCACGCTGGTCGATATCTCCGAAGAGATGATGGCGCAGGCCCGCGAGCGCCTCGAAATCGGCGGCGACCGCTTTCGCTTCGAGCTTGCGGATTTCGCCGAACGGCCGATCGAGGAAAAATACGAGGTCATCGTTTCGGCGCTGTCGATCCATCATCTCGCCGACTCGAGGAAGCGGGTGCTGTTCGGCAAAATTTTCAACGCGCTCGAGCCGGGCGGAGTGTTCGTCAACGCCGACCAGGTGCGCGGCGAGACCGACTCGATCGAGCAGCGAAATCACGAGCACTGGCTCATCCGCGCGCGCGAGCACGGCGTGGAGGAGTCCGCCCTGCGCGCGGCGCTCGATCGGATGACGCTCGATCGCGCAGCCACTCTCGACGAGCAACTCGGATGGCTTCGCGAGGCCGGTTTTCGCGAGGTCGCCTGCGAGTACAAGAACCTGATCTTCGCCGTATATTGCGCCCGCAAATGAAGGCGCCAAGCGAGCGCCGAGTCTGCGCGACATGAGGATGTTCCGCCGTTTCCCGTTCCGTACCGACACGAGCGACAGGCATCGCGTTTGCTTGTGCGTCATAGATCGCGCGGTGCGGCAGGCTTGACGGCTGAAGCGCAGGCAATCCGCGCAGCGCGCGCGATCGTATGAGCATGACTGCCGCCGATGTAAGCAAATCGCTGCCCGTTTGGGCGGCGTATCGTGCCGGCGAAGGGCTGTTCGACGAGATGCTCGATCTCGCCAAGGGCCGCAACTCCCGAGCTCTGCCGATAACCGAAGCGCTGCTCTCGATGCCGCCGGAGGCGCTCGCAGAATTGTGCGCGCGAGCCGAAGCGATGTTCCGCCGGATGGGCGTAACGTTCAACGTCTACGGCTCCGAGGACGGCGCCGAGCGAATCTTCCCGTTCGATCCGATCCCCAGGGTCATCGACGCCGAGACCTGGGCCACGCTCGAAGCGGGCCTGATCCAGCGCGTCCGCGTGCTGAACGCGTTCCTGGCCGACGTTTACGGCGAGGCCTGTATCTTCAAGGACGGCGTGGTGCCTCGCGACCTGATCCTCGGCTGCCCCCAGTTCAGGCGCGCCGCCGCCGGAATCCGCCCTCCACTCGGCAACTACGTGATCGTCGGCGGAATCGATCTGGTGCGCGGTCCCGACGGCCGCTTTCACGTGCTTGAAGACAACGTCCGCACGCCCTCGGGCGTGTCGTACGTGCTGGAGAATCGGGTCGTGATGACGCGGCTGCTCCCCGATCTGATTCGCGCCTGCCGGGTCCGCAGCGTCGAGCGCTATCCGACCGATCTGCTCCAGTGCCTGTGCGAGATCGCGCCGGGTGGAAAATCGCAACCAACGGTAGCGCTGCTCACGCCCGGTCCTTTCAACTCCGCGTTTTTCGAGCACGTCTTTCTCTCGCAGCAGATGGGTGTGGAGTTGGTCGAGGGGCGCGACCTGGTCTGCATGGACTTGAAGCTTTACATGAAGACCGTTCACGGCCTGCACCAGGTCGACGTGCTCTACCGCCGGGTGGACGATGACTTCCTCGATCCGATGGTCTTCCGGTCCGACTCGGAGCTCGGCGTGCCGGGGCTGGCCGCAGTGCTTCGCGCCGGCAACGCTGCGATCGCCAATGCGATCGGAACCGGCGTCGCCGACGACAAAGCCGTATACGCCTACACGCCCGCGATGATCCGCTACTACTTCGGCGAGGAGCCGATTATCCCGATCGTCGAGACCTATTTGCTGCGCGATCGCGATGCGCGCGAGATGGTGCTCAAGGAACTCGACCGTTACGTGGTCAAGCCGACCGGCGCGTCGGGCGGCTACGGCGTCGTGATCGGCCCGCACGCCGGCGAGCGCGAGCTGGAGGAGACGCGCCTGCAAATAATGCGCGATCCGGCGGCGTTCATCGCGCAGCCGGTAGTTTCGCTGTCGGTCCATCCGACGGTCGTCAACGGCCGGCCCGACCCGACTCTGGCGCCTCGCCATATCGATTTGCGTCCGTTCGTGCTGCTCGGCGCGAAGCCCCGGGTGCTGCCGGGCGGGCTGACGCGGGTGGCGCTGCGCGAGGGCTCGCTGATCGTCAACTCGTCGCGGGGGGGCGGCAGCAAGGATACCTGGGTGCTAGAGGCTTAGGTGCTCAAACGAATCGCCGACCATCTGTTCTGGACCGCGCGCAACCTGGAGAGAGCCGAATGGCGCGCGCGACTGGCCGAAGTGAACTACCAGCTCCTGATCGAGACTCCGCCCCGCGATTTGCAGCCGTGGGAGCCGCTGCTCGCGATCTTCGGCGAGCGCGAGGAATTCAGCAGCCTGTACGCGACCGCTGATGAAGCCTCGGTGCTGAACTTCTTCACGCTGGACGCCAATAACCCCAACTCGATCCGCAACTGTATCAATGTTGCGCGCACCAACGCTCGCGCGCTCAGGAACCAGATCTCCTCCGAGTTGTGGCTGAGCCTGAACACGCTCTACCTGGCGGCGCAGGAATGGACCCCCGAGGTTTTCAAATCGCCGGGCGTGTTCGCCTTCTTCGCCGAGCTCAAGGACAGCTTCTACCAGCTCGCCGGAATCAGGCGCGGCACGATGCCGCGCGATCTCTCCTACGATTTCATGGAGCTCGGGATCATGCTCGAGCGCGCCGAAGACGTCTCGCGGATGCTGGATGTTAAGTACCACTTCCTGCTCCCCCGGCTGGAGGACGTTGGCGGCGCCATCGATCTGCTGCAATGGGCGGCGGTGTTGCGCAGCGCGTCGGGGCTCGAGGCTTATCGCAAGCGCTATGGCGGCGCGATTCGGGTCGACAACGTGGTCGATATCCTGCTCTTCGATTCGACCTTCCCGCGCTCGGCGCTTTATTCGGTCGAGCGCCTCGGCGCCTTCCTCAGTCATATCGCCGCGGCCGCGCCTGACTCCTCGCCCGCTTCGGCGGCGGCCGGCAAGCTGCTCGACGAGATTCGGGCCGGAAAGCCCGGCGAGGTCATCCAACAGGGGCTGCATCCGTTCCTGTTGCACCTCCAGGATT
Organism: uncultured delta proteobacterium; assembly: GCA_963749215.1. Taxonomy (GTDB): domain Bacteria; phylum Desulfobacterota; class Binatia; order Binatales; family Binataceae; genus CAVVMA01. The sequence goes on from CAVVMA010000018.1 coordinate 67,599, forward strand.
CCTGCGCCGAAATCTCCGAGCTGGTGTTCGACGAATATCTGAAAGCCGCCTGATGCTGTTTCAAATCCGCCACACGACCGGCTTCAAATACGAGCAGCCCGCCTACGAGTCGCACAATGAGCTTCGGATGCGGCCGCTGGAGGGGCCGCGCCAGCGATGTATCAGCTTCGGGCTCGAAATCGATCCGGTCGGCGCGATCCTGGAGTACCAGGACTTCTACGGCAACTCGGTCCATGCGCTCTCGGTTTATCCGCCGCATGGAGCGCTCGCGATCGTCGCGCAATCGCTCGTGGAGCGATTACCCGAAGGCGACGACGCCGCCGGTGCGATGACGTTCCGCGAGTTCCTGGCGCGCGATTTGTCACGCAACCGGCTTGAGTACGATTTCCTGAATCCGAGCATCTACGTTCCCTTCAGCGATCCGCTCAGGAAGTTCTTCTGGATGGCCCATCCCGCCAGCGACGAGGATGTGTTCGAGTACGTGCAGCGCGTGGTGAGTTTCGTGTGCGGTCAATTCGAGTACGAACCCGGCCTGACGGAGGTCCATTCTACGGCGGACGAAATCCTGACGATTGGCGGCGGCGTATGCCAGGACTTCGCGCATCTAACGATCGGCGTGCTGAGGCTGGCCGGCGTTCCGGCCCGCTACGTCTCGGGATATCTGGCGCCCGCGCCGGGTTCCAAGGCACGTGCCGCGCCGAGTGCCAGCCACGCCTGGATCGAGGCGCAGGTGCCGCTGCTCGGATGGGTGGGCTTCGATCCGACCCATGGCTGCCGCTCCGACTATCGCCATATCAGGATCGCGATCGGCCGCGACTATGCGGACGTCCCGCCGATCAAGGGAGTTTTTCGCAGCGCGGGCGGCGAGCAGAAGATGACGGTGGAGCTCGATATCGAGCCTGTCAGCAGTGCCCAGACCGCACCACCCGGCTATTCGGGCCAGTCTCAATCGCAGCAGTGAGCGGGGAAGTCCGCCGAGCAGGGCTGGTCTGCCGGGTTTAGGAAAATGCTTTGCCTAAGATGCGCCATTGGCGGAGCGAGCGGTCAAGGAACGGACACTCTAGAGTCACGGGTGGTTAATCGGGATTTCACACGGATGTGAGAGCATAGGGCGCCGTTGTGCCGCCACGCGGAATGCGGCCCCATGATGGGGAGGCAGAGGAATTCGGATGGCTGACTTCGAGTATGACCTTGTAGCGATCGGGTCCGGACCGGCGGGTCATCACGCCGCGATTCAGGCCGCCAAGCTGCGCAAGCGCGTGATGGTCGTGGAGCGCAAGGCGATCGTCGGCGGAACCTGCATGAACACCGGCACGATTCCGAGCAAGACCATGCGCGAGGCGGTGCTCTATCTCTCCGGCTATCGCGAACATGCGATCTACGGCGAGTCGTACAAGGTCAAGGAGAAAATCACCCTGCAGGATCTGCTCTTTCGGGTCGATCCGGTGGTCCGCCATGAAATCGATGTGATGCGCCATCAGTTGCAGCGCAACAATGTCGAGTTGACGCATGCGGAGGCTTCGTTTCAGGACGCGCATACTCTGCGGCTCAATTTCGACAACGGCGGAGGCGTGCGGCAGATCACCACCGACAAGGTTCTGGTGGGGGTGGGAACCGAAGCGGTGCGCGATCCCCGGATGCCGCTGGACGGGCGCTGCGTCTTCTCCAGCGACAACATCTTTTTGATGGACGGGTTGCCGCAGACCCTCACTGTGATCGGCGCGGGCGTGATCGGATGCGAGTACGCGAGCATGTTCGCCGCGCTTGGCGTCCGCGTCACCGTGGTCGAGAAGCGCGCGCGCCTGCTTCCCTTCGTCGACTCGGAGATAGTCGAGGCGCTTACCTACCATCTGCGCGAGAAGCGGGTCACGCTGCGCCTTGGAGAGGAAGTCGACTGCGTTGAGCTGATCGAAGACGCCAACGGCAAACGTGTTCGCGTGAAGCTCGTGAGCGGCAAGCAGATAGTGAGCGACAAGGTGCTGTGCAGCACGGGGCGCAGCGGCGCGACCTCGAAGCTGAACCTGGAGGCGATTGGCGTTAAAACCGACGATCGCGGGCGGATTAAAGTCAACAACTTCCTCCAATCAGAAGTCCCGTCGATTTATGCCGCCGGCGACGTGATCGGATTCCCAAGCCTCGCGTCCACTTCAAAAGAGCAAGGTCGAATCGCTGCTTGTCATGCCTTTGGTCACGAGACTGCTCATACTCCCGAGTTCTTTCCCTACGGCGTGTACACGATTCCGGAAATCTCGTTCGTGGGCCGCACCGAGGACGAGCTGACCGAAGCGGGCGTGCCGTACGAGATCGGCAAGGCCAACTATCGCGAGATCGCGCGCGGGCAGATTCTCGGCGACACGATCGGGATGCTCAAGCTGATCTTCCATCGCGAGACCCTCAGTCTGCTCGGCGTGCACGTGATCGGCGAGGGCGCCGTCGAGCTGGTCCATATCGGGCAGGCGGTGATGGCGCTCGACGGCAAGCTCGACTACTTCATCCGCACGGTCTTCAACTACCCGACGCTCGCCGAGTGCTACAAGAACGCCGCGTTCGACGGGATCAACCGCTTGCAGAATTAGTTCGGGACTCGAGAGCCCGAATCGCCCGCCGCTGCGGCCGTCAGTTCGGCACCAGCGCCCACGAGGTCGCCCACTCATAGCCGGTGCACTTGGGTTTCACCGAGGTTACGCTGACACCTGCGAACTGCTCGGTGGTAAAGAAACTCGTGTCGCCGGGATACGACAACGGATCTGATAGTCGTCGCGCTGTATCCGCCGGTGGGTATCGAGGTCTGAAGCCCCATCGTGCAGGCCTGGTATGAGCCCAGACCCTGGCCGCCGTTGTAAAAGTTGGGAGCCCCCTGAGCGGCGTTGTTAGGAGTCAATACATAGGCCGAGCTCATATAGCCACTGGTCGAGCTTCCAGGTATCGCAGTAAAGCCGACCAGGACATCGCAGGTCGGGCCGTTCCCGCTGTACTTGGTACAGTTCGAGTCGACCGCGAGGCTGGGATTGACGACATTCTGAGGGATCAGGTTGCCACCGCCAATCCGGTTGAAGGCCAGGACTTGCCCCGCGAACAGGCCGTTCGACGCCAGATTAAGCTCCCACCATTGCGCCGCCAACGCGGGCTTCGAGCCCGGTAACCCGACCGTCTGGGCAGCCCACAGCGCCCCGTTCCTCTGCACGCACGAGGTGAAACGCGTGTCGCCGGGATTGAAGGCAACCTTGGTCGAGCTGCCGTTCTGCGCGACCGATTGCGCGGGCGCGACCCACGATGAAGGCGCCGCAATCGTGTCGATATCGGGCAGGAGGGACGGACCGGGAGCTGTGTTCAACAGCTCGCTTAGCTCGACTTTCGAGGTCGAGTTGTTGGGAACGTTTATCACGGGAAGGAAGGTCAGCTCGGAACTGTCCACAGGGGTGCCTGGGGCGGGAGCATACCACTGCGTCGGACACGCGTTTTGGAGCGCGACATCCCAACTCGGCTGCACAGTCGGGGTGATCTTCGGATCGTTCGCTATCGGCTGAAACCCAAGCGCCGGTTGAGTCGAACTGTTGCCGCACTCCAGTGCGTCGTGCGACATGCCCAGCATGCCCGGATGCCAAGTGCCGTTGTAGTAGTAATTGTTCACGGCCACGGCTATGAAATGGATGTTCCAGCCAAGCTGCGGAGAATCGGCGCAGCCCTGCCTGGCGTTGCAATCCGCCGGGAGAAAAGCCTGATGCCACTGCGAAGGGGGAACGGTGGGATCGCTGCCGGGAGAGGAAGCGATGAGTATCCCCGCCGTCCCGATCGCGGGACGCTTCCCGTTCTGGTCCGGCGTCGCCGCCGATCCGGCCGTGCCCAGCTCGACGATTAGCCAGCGCCCGCCCGGCGCACATCCTGCGACGTGGACGTAGCACGACGCGCTGGCGGGACTCTCGGCGGTGCAGGGGCCGCTGGCGTCGTAGTAGACCCGGCCCTGGTTCGGAACCGCGGCATTCGGCCCGCTTGAGCGCGGTGAGCCGAGACTCCTGGTGAAAAAATTAACGTCGTCAATCGGGTTCCCTACGACGTTCCCGGATCGATCGTAAATTACGATCCGGTTGTTGGTTTTCAGAACGAAGTTGCTGGGACCAAGTGCGCCGCTGGAACCCGACGGGTTGACGGTGTTGTTGATGAGGCCGTCGCTGGAGGCCCACGATATTCCGGTTCCGGAGACCATCGTGGGTATGGCCGTGGGCGCCGGAACTGGAGAGGGAGTCGGAGTCGGCGTAGCTATCGGCGTGGGAGTAGGCGTGGGGGTTGGGGTCGCGATCGGTGTCGGCTCCGGCGTAGGAACCGGAACGCCGAGGAATGCCGCGGCGAAGTCTGCGACATCCGGCGAGCCCCATCCGGTGGCTTGATCGTAAAGCGGGCCCGCGTCGAAACCCATCACGGAATTGAAACTGTTGTTGCCGACGGTGACGTTGCGAAGGCCGACGTTGGAAAAATCTTCCATTGGCCCAAGCTGATAGAGCCGCGGGTTGATATTTCCCAATCGCCCGCCGTTTAGTTGCGCGATCAGCGTCGCGAAACCGGCCCAGATCGGCGCGCTGAAGCTGGTACCGACGCCGCAGCAGTCGAGTTCTCCGTTTTCAGAGGTCACATAGAACCCTGCGGGAGCCGGCCAATGCCGCAACGTCGGGAACATCGCGTGCGCCGTCGTCCGGCGTCACGCCTTTCTGGTAATCGGGCTTGGGGTACGCCGCGCTCGCGCCCCCTCCGCTTGCGCCTTCGCCCCTGTCGTTCCAGACTTGTTCTTGTACGAAGCCAACGTCGTTGCCCGATGAGTCGAAGTTGGGCGTGGCTTGCGTGCCGCCCACCGAAGTCACGTTGGGATTGGCCGATATTTCGTTCACCCCGCGGGTTTTCTCGGCCACGCAGGTCAACTTCGAGGGGTCGCCTCCAAGCCCGGCGGCCCCGTAGTCCCACGAGGCGACGAATGACGTCATCCCCTGGCTGGCCGCCTGACTGGCCAGCGTGCCCGCGACTCCGGGGAAGAAACTCTCGGGCGTGCCGCACGATCCGAGACTGGTGCTGCTTACTCCGCAGGAATTGTCATTAACGGCACTCTGGGCAGCCTGTGTAGTTGCAGTTATTCCTCCGACAGTGGACCCGTTTCCGATGTAAACCTTGAGTGCGGCGCCGGGAGCAGCCGCGTGTGCCCATTCAACGTCCAGTATCGCTTCGAACTCGAGCAGGGTCGGACTATCGCCGGGGCTGGTGGTGGGGAACACGCGCGTGACGACGGGATCGGGCAACGAAAATTCCTGATCGAACGCTTCTACTCCGGCGTCCGGGTAGTCCGAGAGTTCGATAAAGGCAATGCAGTCGCTGCCGTGGCCATCGACACCTGCCTCCAGCAGCGGGGTCTCGTCGTAAAAGGTATGCAGATCGGACGGTCCGAACGCGTTGCCCCTGAACTCGGGTTCCGGCCGAGCGTCGGCGATACCTTGGCTGAGGAGGCTCGCCAATTGCAGTGGTCGAAATTGCGGCTCGCCCCGCGTCGGATCCGCGTGAGAGGCCGCAACCACGACGCGCAGATTGTCGAGACCGTCGATGAACGCGATTACGCCGTCGAAGCGCGCCGGTATCGAAGGCTCCCAGGCATTGCCGAAAAATTTCCCGTCCTCCGAGCCTAAGATCGGCGACCCGAACATCTGCTCGGCATGCGCGACCGTGTCCGCGAATCGAATCTGACGGGACTTGATGTCCGCCGACTCGATGTTGACATTCTGCGAATGAAGCCAGTCCAGCGCAGCGCTGAAGTCCGTCTGGGTCGGACCAAAGCGCGCGGCAAACTCGTCGGGCGTCAGCCAGCGATGATACTGCGGGGAGCTGGGATCCTGCTGATCGGCCAGCAACTTGTCGAGCGCGGCCTGATTGCGCAAGGCGAAGAAAATCGTGAGATCGAGCGGTTTGTCGCCTGCGGCCCGGCGAGTGAGGGGCAGATTGGAGATCGACGTGGAGACATTCCCGCGAAGCTGGACTGTGCCCGCGTTGGCTACGCCGAGGCACATCGATGCCGCAAAGGCTAAGGCGCAGAGAACGCGTTGCGTCCTTCCCGTCTCCGGCACGTGCGGGAATGGGGGCGCCAAAACCACCCGCGTCTCGCGGTCCATTGGGTCATGCCCCGGAGTAATTCGTCCGGGCCGGTCTGGCTGGGTCCGCCCGCGCGCTCTGTTCCACGACCCAGCCCATGAGATCAAGAGAAACCCTAACGAATGGACCACACCACAACGCTGACACGAATGTCAATCGGGCTCACATTGGGGTGGTGTCCTAATCTGAAAAATTATCGCCGTCTTCGGCGTTGGGCGCGTCGAGGCCGACGAATTCGCCTCGACCCGGCAGCCGCGCCGTCGAAGAGTTCGGCCAGCGTGACGTGCTGCGGCTTCTTCCCCATGATTTCGGCGATTGTTTTTCGTAGACCTGACGGAGCATCCACACCCCGAAAATGAGCACTATTATCGCGATTGCAATTTCCATATCAGGCCGCCGCTATGCCTTCCTCGGATTCTGCCGCTTCGATCAACTCGCCGACAGACCATAGCCGATTCGTGACCCCGGCTGCCATCGCGGGAGTGCAGCGCAATGTCCGATGCACGCGGACGAAATTGTAGTGCGCGTAGTGAAGTGCCACGGATGCCTTGAGGTTCGCCAGTTTTTTCGAGAAAGCCAGCGTTAGCCGCGCGAATCGCTTGTTTTCCATGCGAACGCTCAGGTTCTGGCGCTCGACAAAGCTTGTCGAAATATGGTCGGGATTTGGGCTCCTATAAGCTCCTCCCGCGTCGTGCGGATCATGCTGGGCGGCGAGTACCGACCACGCCCGACGTTAAGCTCGGATGCGAATACTTTGGTGATTTGCGCATAGTCTACCCTCCCGCTAAACGCATCGCGGATGGCTTCGTAGTACGGCTGAAAGGCGTCCGTGCTGATTTGCACTCTGCCGACGACGCGCGAGCGCAAGTCGTTAATAAATTCCTCAGTATCGAACCACGTGCGTCGTCCGACGTGAAAGCTCGGGACCAATTTTGTATCGCTATCGATTGCGACGAACGTGTAGGCATCGCCAAACTCACCACGTTCAGGAAGTTGAGCCGCACGCTTCTGTTTCATCCCGACGAAGGCCCACAATTCGTCCAGTTGGAGCCGCTGGCAGTTGAGGTTCCGCATTTCGTGGTCCATCAAACGCAGGCATCCTTCGCCTACGCGAAACCCAAGCCGCATGATCGTGTCGCGATGGATTCCGGTCATACGCTCGATACTGCGAATCGAATTGCACTCGACAAGAGCCGCGATTACGCGGCAGCGCTGCTCTGCGTTTAACGTATACATGACACACATGGTGCCCGAGCGGTCACGCATAGTCAAGGGCCATAAACATCGTCACAGACTTGCGGGTTAGGTAAAGTGTCTGCAAATGGTCATCGCGCCTATTGCACGCGCCAACAAAAATCAGATATGTAATCGATGGAGGGTGGCGGGACCTGAGGATTTTCTCTTCGCGGGAGTTGCCTCAGGCCCGCCGCCGTGGGAGGTGGTCCTATGATACTAGGAGCCGGTTGAACCGGCGTGAGAGGGGGCGGCGTTTCACGTGGACGTGCAGCCCTCTCTGCTGTCTCCCATCGCTTTTTATATCAGATGGAATCGAGGTGAACAACGATGGCAACGGAAATCGATTATGCCGTAGTTCTGGCCGATTTGGAGGCTAAAAGAGGCGCTATCGACAGCGCAATCGCGGGCGTCAGGCAGGTTCTAAATCTCGGCGCTGAACAAGGGGTAGCCCCATCTTCGCCATTGGGGATCGAGAGGAAGGATCAACCTACGCAAGTTAGATTTGACACGTTTTTCCGAATGTCGATGCCCAGCGCGATTGTCAAATATCTTGAAATGGCGAAGGCTCCTCAGTCTGTCAGCGACGTAACAAAGGCGCTATTGGAAGGCGGGTTTAAGACAACCTCCAAAAACCTAATGCCGATTGTCGGGTCGAACCTCTCGCGGCTGAAATCAGCGGGCCAGACTGTTAACGTTGAAGGCAAGTGGGGTTTGGCTTCTTGGTATCCCGCAGCCCGAAAAGCCGAGCTGGCACCGAAATCTAAAAGGGGGCGCAAGCGGGGGCGACCGAAAGGATCGGGAAAGGCCAACGCCAAGGGGAGCACGCCAACGGCAGAAAAGAAGGCGACCCCGGTAAAGCCGACTGTCGATCAGATTGAGCAGATCAAAAAACTGAGTGCGGCAGGGAAAAAACCCGGCGAGGTCGCAAAGGCAGTGGGCCTCCACCACTTTACGGTAATGGCCGTTCTGAAATCGAAGAAGGCGGCGTAAAGGGGAAAGCGGATGCTGGTCTACGTAGACGAAAGCTATCAAGCGGCGAACGTTTCAAACTGCAAATCGACGTTCGCCGCTGTCTGTATCCCGCAGGAAAATTACCGTGCGTTTGACACAGACTTTTTCAAACTAAAGAAGCACTTTTGGAAGAATATTCAGGAACCATCAGAACTCGAATTGAAAGGGCGTAATCTGTTATCGACGCACGCGCTTGAACTCCCTAAAAATCGTGACCTCATCCGTCAACTAATCATCCTGATGAAAGAATATGGGATCGTGCCTTTTGCCGTTGTGCAAAATGGTTCGCTTCAATTGTCAGCAATTCAACCGCCCGACCTCCCCTCGTTATATCGCGGGGTATTGCGCCGAGTAGATCGGTACATGACGGAGAGATTCCCAACTGGGCAAGCGATCTTGTTCTTTGACGGAATTGATCATCAAACGAACCAAAAAATCGCGATCGCTTTCAACGGCTATATGTTCCGTCACTTTTGGGGTTCCCAACTGCTGCATGTCCTTCCGGTTCCAAACTTCAGCGATTCGGTTGTTACGCCCGGTATCCAAATCGCCGATGTGCTTGCGTATTGCGTTAACGAGCGATACGCAAACTACGGTCATCAAGGCGAGCATCTGGAGGATTTCTTTCGACAATTCCGAGAGTTGAGCTTTACCTACGAAAACCCCGACGAAAATGTCAGAGTGTGGGGATTTCAAAGGCTTGGTTCATCCTGGACGGGCCATCCCGAAACCGAAGACGAGGCCAAACCGGAGTCTGAAGAACCTATTTGAGGGGGTCTGAAGGGGGGAGAAAACTGGCTGCCGTTTAAGGCACGCGACGTTAGCGATTGGCCAACGCACCAGTTTCCTACTGATTTGAATTTAGACATTGTAGACCCCATGCGTCAAGACTGGCGTTTCAGCCATCGAGCCCGTGCTGCCTTGGAAGCGCTCTCCCGCAGTTGTTCTTTCGTCAGCCTTGCCGCCCTTGCCGGTCCGCCCTTGAGCCCGCCCAACCTGCCCAGCGCCCGCGCTAGGCTGCTCCGCATTGCAGCGTCGCTCAGGTCGGGCTCCTCGGTCGCTTCGATGACGTGGCGCGCCATCCGACCGGCGATCTGATTTATGTCCTCGGGTTCCTGCCGCTTTCGTGACCGCTTACGCATACGGCCATCGTGGCAGATATGGGCGGATCGGGCAAATTCAGATTAGGACACTACCCACATTGGAAGAAAGGCTGGCCCATGGGCTCAGGGGAGCGAGCCGCGGGTGCGATCGGCGCCGGCCCGATGCAAACGCTTTGCGGCACGATCCAGGAGCCGAGCTCGCCGGCGTCCGGCTGGTGTTCGCGTCGGACCAGGCTGCACTCTGGACATTAACAATCTGATATAATACAATACAGTTTGTTAAAGGAGGCCGGAGCGATGAGGCGAGCGCTCATTCGGCCGAGGAGCAGTCACGATGGCATCGACACAGGCGCCCGCAGCCCACGAAAAACGCTTCGAGATCCCCAAAGCCGTCACCGGCGGTCTTCGCCTGCTCGACCGGCTGAGCGCCTTCGAATCGCCGATCGTTCAGGTCGCGGTCATAATCCTGGCGGCCGCGATGGCTTCGGTAGTGGGCGGCACGATCATCAGGATGCTGGCCGACGGCCTGGGCCAGTCCTGACAAGTCAGGGCCTCGCAGTTGTTCCGTAGCTGAAGGCACGGCTCTGCTGCTGCGGCCATGCGGGTGGCCCGTCCCGCCGTATCTCTCTATATCCTCCCAGTTGCGTCAGACCGCATCCCGATCCTTCTCGTGTGCAACAAGCCGGGGCATCGCGGCCACTCGACGCGAGGTCATTGCAATGCGAGCGAACGCGCGGGTCCAGACCCGCGTAGTGTGCGCAAACACCCGCGATCTGTTATGGTCTGCGACGAACGTTGTTCCGGAGGTAAACAGCTATGGCAACATTCGTGGTCCTGGCCCGCTATACGCATCAGGGTGTCGAGCACGTGAAGGCCTCGCCCGATCGACTTGAGGCGGTCAAGAAGGCTTTCCACACCAAGGGCGCGGAGGTTAAGGCCTTCTATAATTTGATGGGTGAGTACGATTCCCTCCTGATTGTGGAGGCTCCGTCGGACGAGCTCATGGCGCAGCTTGCGCTCGGAGTGGAAAGCAAAGGCAACGTGCGCACCGAGACCCATCGCGCCTTCAGCGAAGCCGAGTTCCGCAAGATCGTGGCCGGAATGTCCTAGGCCCTGCCAACCAAGCGATCGCGCCCGTGGCCAGTTCTCACCTTGGGGGGCTCGACGAAAGTCGCGGTGTTCTCCACGCTGGCTCTGGTTGCGGCGGGCGCGCACTGCGGAATGCTACGCACGCTGCGTATCGATCCCGCTATTGCCAGCGTTTGGGCGCGGTCTTGAGCCGGGCGACGCCGAGGTCGTCGCACCAGCGCTCGAAGCGCGCGCGGGGCACGCCGCGGAACCTCAGGTCATCGAGCGAGCATTCGAACGTAATGGTGTCGACCAGCGTCGCCAGCTTCCGATAGAGGAGGGCGTCGTCGCGGCGCTCGACCAGCGTGGCCGCAAGCTGCTGCGCTCCGCGCGGCTTGACCTTCCACTGAAATGGGTCCGCAGGAATCCGCTCGAGCCGCTCGTAGGCGCCGATCAGCAGCGAGGCACTCTTCTTGCCGAAGCCCGGCAGTCCGGGAATCCCGTCGGCAGTGTCGCCGGTGAGCGCCAGAAAATCGGGCATGCTATGTGGCCCAAAGCCGCGCTCGGCGCGAAACGCGCTTTCGTTGACAAGCTTTCTCTGACGCCGGTCGACCTGGACCACCCGATCGCCCTGCAGACACTGGCCGAGATCCTTGTCGGGCGTGAGAATCAGCACCTGCTCGACCTGATCGCAAAACTGCCGCGCCCCGCTGGCGAGGCCGTCATCCGCCTCGTACTCGCGCATCGACCAGACCACCACACCAATCGAGCGGACGGCCTCCTCCACCGCATCGAACTGCGCGCGTAGCTCAGGCGGCACGCCCTCATCACTCTTGTATTGCGGGAACAGATCGTTGCGAAAGGACCGGATCGGGTTGTCGAACGCCACCGCTATGTGTGTGACTGCTTCTCCGACGTCGTGCAGTAACGCCAGCAGCGACTCCACCACGCCGACGGTGGCCTTTGCGTCGCGCCCCGACGGCGTGAGGTGACCGGGACGCGGCGCGAAGTGAGCCCGATACAGCTCATATGTCCCGTCGACGAGGTGTAGCCTCACCTTGCCACTGTAGCATCGGCTCGCTTTGGCCAGAGCACCCTCCGCTCACCTTAGCCACTCACACCTGAGGCATCTCGCGATCGACCTCGTCTCCTGAGGGGACGCATAGATACCAGCCGACGCAGGCGAACGCGATTAGAATGGCGAAAGCCGCCGCCAGGCTGGCGAGACTCCCCGCTTGCGAAAGGCGGACTTTGTCCAGATGGAATACCGACGGGAAGCCCTCCGGAGGACCGTCGACCGCAGCTATGCTCACCGAACGAAACCAGGCTCGACCTGGGCTGAAATCCCAATAGTCTCCGAGCCGCAAAGCGATCTCCACGTCGGCACCGCTCTTGCCGACTTCGAGATAGAAGGCTAACCGCTCCCAGTCGGTGTCGCCGAGACCTTGAGGCGACCCCACGCCCTCGTCCGTCAGGCCTATGAAGGCGCCGGTCCCGTGCCGCGAAACACCGTCGGTCCTGCTTTCGGCGCTTATGTAGTACCATCCGGGCGGTAAGTATACCGGATGCATCAACCGGGCATCGCTTCGGAGGTGATTGTCTATCTCAATCTGGCCCGGATTCGAGTCCGAAGGCGCCGTCCACGTATACTCAGTCGAGGGCAGACTCACTCGCGCATGCCATCCTGTTGGCGAGTTGTCACTCCCCGCGGTGAAGTCTCCATTAGTCAGCAAGTCCGCGATCGCCGGCGCCGGCGCGCAGACCGACCCCACCGCGATGATGATCGCGCTCGCCAGAAGGACACCGACAGGTTGCAGGAGTTGTCTCATTACGGCATTTCACCACCAGGTTGGAGGTGCGGGCTGATCGACTCCCACGCGCGCCTGGTATCCGGCCGCTGAGATTGGGAGTCCGAGCCGGACGGGAAGAAACCACGCAAATGCGATTAGGGCGGCGGCAAAAAATGAAGCCGAGACGATTTTGCCCGCGTTGTCATAGCGCAGCGTCGCGGCCATCCAGAGGGCGGCCAGCAGCAGCGAGCCCACGATGCCGACGAACGTGCCGGCGATGAATACCAGAGACGCCGCGAGCGCGAGCATCAGCGCGGCCTGCTCCCATCGCGTCGCATCGCCGCGCCAACTTTCGGAAAGCATCGCCGCGAGCGCCAGGTAACCGAGATAAAGCGACGGCATAAAGTCAAAGGAAAAAAGGTTGCCGCTGATCGGGAACCACGCGATCCATAGTCCAAGATAGCCGGCCACCAGGAAGCTCCCGGCCAGATTTGCGCGCCTCAGCAAGCGAGCGCCGGTGATGGCTATCGCGGCGAGTGCGCCGAACCAGAGGACCGGATTTCCGCCGGCCGCGATCGTGCCGATTTGACCGCCTGCGAAAGTCTGCTGCCAATACGTCACTGGGCTGGGTATCACGGGCCAGGTCCACCATAGCGACGCACGGGGATCTTGGAGACTCGCTTTCAACTGGTCGAAATATCCCGCCTCAGTGAAGTATTGCCACAGTGCCGCAAGCCCGCCCCATTGCTTCAGCAGGTAGTTAGGCGCGAGCGCGAGCAAATAAACCATAAGTGCTATTGAGCCGGTGAGCAGCAAAGCCCCGAATGCCAGCCGGCCGCGAGTGAGGTTTCGCGGCTCGCGAATCGGGGCTTCCCGCGCGATCGAGACCTGGATCAACGTTCCTATCACCAGGGCCGTGACTACGATCGGAAGGTAGAGCTTGGATGCGAGGCAGAGGCCCACCGCGAGCCCGATGCAGGCGAGAGTGCGCGGACGCGCCGCGGCTTGGTTGCTCTGGATGAATCGGAACAAGAGCAGATATGAGAGGGCGGCGAAGGTGACGAATACGATCTCCAAAGAGACGACCCGCGATTGCACAATGAACATGCCGTCACACAGGATGAACGTCGCAGCTATCGAGGCGGCCGTTCGCGAGCCCAGCATCCGGCGGCCGAGCAGATAGGTAATTCCCACCAGCGCAATTCCGGCGGCGGCCATCGGGAACCGCCGGCTCCACGCATAGTCGCCGAAAATCCTGATCGATAGCGCGATCAGCTCGACGACCAGCGGCGGCTGCGAGTCGAAATAAGATTGTCCCGCCAGATGGGCGCGCGCCTGTCCCACGAACTCGCGCTCGTCGAAGAGCGTGGGCAGATTCCCAAGATGCCACAGGCGCGATAGCGCCAGAACGATCAGCGTGCCGAGCACGATCGTGTCGGTGCGAGTCCAGCGCATCGCAGCGGCGGGCGGGCCGGCGCCTCGCGGCACGGCCGTTGGCTCGTCGCGGACCAAGGGCGCTGCGCGAGAAGCAGGCGAGACAAATGCGCTCCACAGCGCGTATAGAAATACCAGCAGATTGACGACACCGATGGCCTTGGCGAAGGGGTCATGCGTGGCGATGAAACCGCCGGGGCTCTCGAGCAAATGCTTGGCGTAGACCAGATTGAAGAAGCAGGTTGCAGTCAGTACGGCCAGCGCGATGAGCATCGCGGGCTCCTCGATCGCCAGCGGAATCGCGACGACCAGAGCCGTGTAGAAATAGCGCTCGTGCATCCGCGAGGAGAACACAAAAGTGCCGAAGGTCGTGATAAAGACCGCGTACCACAAGTTGCGCGCCGATGGGCTCCGCCACAGAAGCCAGGCCGAGCCCGCATAAAGCGGTATCGTCAGGAGCATCCCGATAGTGACAAACGCGAGGCCGCCGATCGTGTTCGAGTCGGGTACGTTGAAGCCGCCCAGCAGCGCCATGAAGTTGAAGGCGTTGTTGGAGGTGTAGGCAAAGAGCTGGACCGACTCGAAATAGCGTTCGATCTTGAACGGGGCAATCGCGACGGCTATGACCGCGACGAAGGCGAGCGCCGACCGCCACCACTTGCCGAAATCGGCGCGCAGCAGAGTCCACACTCCGAGCACCGGCAGATACAGGAGCGCCTGCGGCTTGACGACCAGCGCGAGTCCCGCCAGCGCCCACGCGAGCTCGTACTGGGAATCGATCGCGCTCACGATACTCAGGAAAAGCGGCAGGGCCAGCGCCGAATCGGTCTGGCCCCATACCACCGTGTCGTAGATCAGGGCCGGATTGAGCGCGAACGCGAGCATCGCAACCCATGCGGCCCTCTTTGACCGGCCAGAACCACGGACCAGGACGAAGACGCTCGCAGCCAAAAGGAAATCGGCCACCAGCGGGGGACTCTCCACTATCACGCGCAGCGTTTCGCCGGTGGCCCCGGTCAGGCGCGCGATGATCCCGACCAACCAGCTTACGTACAGATAACCCGGCGGGTAGTTGACGAAAAATCCAGGGTAGGCATTGGCGGGTCCCTGCTCGGCGATGTCGAGCGCCCAAACCCGGAAATTATTTACGTCCTGATAGTATCCGGGAAAAAAGGGCAGCAGCGCGACCTTCGCTGCGGCGATCGCGAGCAGCGCCGCCAGCGCGGAGCGCAGACCGGAATCACGATCGTTCCATAGCAGCGCCGCTTTGCGGAGGATCGCGCCGCCCAGCAGCGTCGCGAGCGCGATCCCGGCGACGGCGCCGCTTATCCTTCCGTCCGAACCGAGCATCACGTCGCCGGCAGCGCTGGCCCGATACGGCTAACCCGTGCCGCTTTGGCAACTCTGCGCCGAGCGCTCATAATCCCCGGAACGCCGCGAAGATCTTTTCCGCGTTGAGATGGTAAATCTTCTCCAGGATCTGGTCCGACAGTGCGAGACCATAGATCTTCCAGCGGCCCTGGCGCGGATAGCCCCAGTAGTCGAAGTATTCATCGTCGGTTTCGAGCCATCGAAAGTAACTGCGATACATCGCTTCGGCAACTGGATGGTCGGTGCCGAACAGGATTCGGTCCTGATGCTTCTCAAAGAACGTGCGCGCGGCCCGCGGCTGGCGGCCCAGTTCGTTCTGACGGGCCCCGAAATCGACGAACACGTTCGGACGACGGTCCAGAACGTGGGCAACCTCGGCAAGGTCCTCGGCGCTGCTCCCCACGTGGAGCGCGATGAACGCGGTCCGCGGATGACGCGCGAACAGGCGCTGCTGCGCCTCCAGAAGCGATACCCTGGTGGGAAGGCCGGGCGCGCAGAAGCTCCATACCGGGTTGGCGAGCAGTTCCTCGTAGCGTTCGTTCGCCGTGTCGAGCGGATGAAAGAAGGCCTCAGGATCGGCGGTATGGATCGCGATCGGGATACCGAGCGCGGCGCATTCCTCGCAGATCGGATCGAGGCGAGGGTCGTCGACCGTGAGCAGCTTGCCCGAGCCGTCGCGAACCTGCAGACCGAGGTCTTTCAATATCTTGAGCCCACGCGCGCCGCGAGCCACGGCGTCGCGGATCTGACGCACGGTCAGCGGCGCGAATTCGGGATCGGCAATCCGGCTCCAGTCGATCTGTGTGAACACGGTCAAGCGATCCGGGAAAAGCTCTCCGGCCTCGTCGATTACTCTCTGGAGCTGCTCGCCCCACATCGCAGTCAGAATCACGACCCTGCGCACGTTGCATTCGTCCATGATCGCCGCGAGCCGTTCGCGCGGCACACGGCGCGGGAACAGTCCCATCGCATCGTTGACGTGTTGATGCATGTCGATGGCCGGGAACCGGGCGCGCTCGATCTTATGCACCGGGACCTGCAATACAGTCCTCGGCTCGAATTCTTTCAAGAGCAAATTGGGGTCGCCGTTAGCCATCGTTGGCAGTCATCCGGATTGGGACGCAGTGGCGGGTCAATCTCATAGATGTCAAAGTATTGCCGGAGCACGGATTGACCAGCGAGCCGGAGAATCCTTGAACATTCAAGTTTGACGTTATGGCCATCGCAAAGAGCGCCGAACTCGCAACCGCGCCGGTTGCCCGCCCCTCCAGCGATACGGCCTCGTTCAATTTCTACGGGGTCGGCCTTGCGGTCTCAAGCTCGGCGCCGAAAGTGCTGGAGTATCTGGCGCGCGATTTCGAGTACTTTGCCGCGTCCACCGCCGGCCCGGGAATCGAGCTCCGAGCGCATGCCGGCGTTCCGCCGTGGGAGCGGATTCCCGAGCGGATCGCCGCGATGGTCACGCCAAACGCGATCAGCTATGACGACGGCCCGGTCCGTTACAACGATTACCATCGCCAGGCACTCGCGATTTACGATTTCAACTGCGAGCGCGGCGAGATCTGGGCGCTAACCGAAGATCTCCTCTACGAGATAACTTATCTCATGGCGCTCTCGCGGATAGGCGAGGCCCACGACCTTCGTAGAATCCATCGCGTGCACGCGCTCGGCGTAGCGGTCGCCGGCAAGGGCACGCTGGTCCTGCTTCCCGAGGCCGGGGGGAAGACTACGCTCGCTCTCGAACTGCTGAAGTATCCCGAGGTGGAACTGCTGTCCGACGACACGCCGCTGGTCGAGCGCGGGATGCTGCGGGCGTTTCCGACCCGGCTCGGCATTCGAGGCGACTGCGACTATGGGATCGATCCAAGCCACATCCGCACGATGAATCGTCGCAGCGGCGGGCCCAAGACGCTGGTGGATTTCAGCCATTTCCGGGACCGCGTCGTGGCCCAGGCGCGCCCGCAAGCATTGATCGTCGGTGTTCGGAGCAGCGGGACGGCTTCGCGAATCGAGCCAATCAGCCGAGTCCGCGGGCTGCCCGTGCTCACCGCGAATCTGGTCTTTGGCCTCGGATTGCCGCAGGTAGTCGAGTTCTTCCTGAGGGGCGGCGTGTTCGAGCTTTTCCGTAAGGCGTCGATCGTCGGGTCGCGAGTCGGCGCGAGCCTGCGTCTGTCGGCGCAGACCAGATGCTACCGCCTGGTGCTTGGGCGCGATATCGAAGCCGCGGCGCGAGCGCTGCGTTCCGTGCTATGAAGCTCGCGAGGCTGGTTCAGGATGCGGCTATCCGCACCGCTCCGTATCATCCGTTTCGCGCGGTCTATGCCGCGTCGTACGGTGCGGGGCTGCGATGGCTGATGGCGCGGCTCAAACGTGCGCCCGAGATTCAGACCGTCGATCTATGCCAGCCGCGCTGGCTACCCTGTTTCGGCAGCAGCGACTTCGACCTCCGGGCGCAAACGGTGCCGCTCTCTGCGCCCGATTATTTTGCCCTGTCGGAGCGGTTCTCCGACGTTCTGCTCGCCGAACGGACCTGGCTCAGGATCTTCGATCTTCACTTGTGCATGCCGGCCGAGTTCGAGTTGCACAGTCGACTAGCGTCGAGCGTCGATGGCCGCGGCCGCACCAATACGCGACTGCATGGTGCCGGAGAGCCCCCTGGCGATACGCGCGAAGCACGTAACGCCTATGTCGGAAGAATCATGTTCGACTACGGCTATATCTGTCGCGACCTGTTCGAGGGAGCCCTCGGGCTCGGCTCGATCCGGCTCGTCTATAAAAAGATGCTGCAGATTCATCAGGAGGCCGAGGAGCAACTGCCTACATGGGCGGCGAGGGCCGCGGCATCTTCGCCGATACTCGAGGTCGCGGCCGCGGCGGCTTTTGAGGGGCGTGTGCGTCCGGCCGGTCTGGAAGAGCTGGCCCGCGCGCACGCCTTCGCCTTGGCTGAGGTAACCGCGCTCTGCCGCGAATCGCAGGACGAGACCTGGCCGGAGGAGGACAAGCCGGCCCTGGTTGACGATGCGCTCGCGCCCGACACGCTCCAGGCGGCGGTGGACTTGTGCCAGCCCGCGATCGCTGCGTTCTGCGCGTCACTCGGCGGCTCGGTACAAAGCGCGATCCTCGGCGCGATCCCCGGATGCAGCTACGAGTACCGCATCTATCTTGTCGTCCCCGACGATCTGGACGGCGCCCGGCACATGGATCTATGCAGCCGTGTCCGCGAGCTCCTCACCGGCCCCGGAGCCTACAAACGGATTCCCCATCGCTACTTCAGGCTTCGATACCCGACCCTTTTGACGCGCTCGGCATGGCGCGCCCGATCGCGCTGGTACGACTCGCGGCGGCCGGTGGAAGAATGCTACTACATCGAGCGTCACGGCGTGGTCCTGTGGGGCGAGGACTTGCGCCACGACGGGCCGCGGCCGGTGCGGGACGCCGTGCTCAACAGCGCGGTGGTAGCGGTGGCGGACCTGCGCAACCGAATCTGGTCGGCGATGCACCTCGATTGGCCGGCGCGGCTGGCGGACCTGATCGTCGGCCGAATTCCGGCGCTGTGGGCTGTGCTGGAGAATCTGAGAGTCGCGACTTCGGCCGCGGAGGCGGTCGCCGCGTGCGGCTCGAACGGATTCCCGCACTGGGAGAAGCTCGAGACGATGCGCCGCCGGATCGCCGGGCTCAAGCCCGAGGAGCTGCCGGCGGTCAGCGACGAGAGCTGGCGGCCGTGCATCGAGTCGCTTTCCGACTGGCTCGACGGCCTCAATGCGATGGCCCTGCGCGCGTCGGCGAGGGAAGAACGATGAAGACCCGAATCGGCGATTTTCTGGAGCGTTACGACCTGCTGCGCAATCTGGTCTGGGCCGAGCTGACCGCCCGCTACAAGACCGCGCTGCTGGGGATTCTGTGGTTCGTGCTCAACCCCCTGATCGTCATGGTGATGCTGATTATCGTCTTCAGCCGTTTGATACATCTGGACATAAAGAACTACCCGGTGTTTGTCTTATCGGCCCTGCTGCCGTGGACTTTCTTCTCGATGGCGCTTACCAACGCGACCGGCTCGCTCGCCCGCTCGGCAAGCCTGGTCAAGCGGGTGCGAATTCCCCGCGCCTACATCCCCGTCTCGGCGGTCGGGGCGAGCCTGATCCACTTCCTGATTTCGCTTTCGATTTTGTTTGCCTTCATGCTGGTCTCGGCCTCCAGGTTTTCGCTCCTGATCCTGCTGCTGCCGCTGATAGTTTGCCTGCAGATGATGTTCCTGACCGGCGCCTCGCTGCTGACCTCGAGCCTCAACGTGTTCTACCGCGACATCGAGCACATCCTGAGTCCCGCGATCCAGGCGCTGTTCTATCTGACGCCGAGTTTCTATCCGCTTTCGTACGTGCCGAAGCGATGGCTGGGATGGTACCTGCTGAACCCGATGGCCGGGATCATCGAGACTTACCGAGACGCGCTCACCGAGGGAATTCTTCCGGCGCGGTCGGTGATCGGGATGGCCGTGCTGATGTCGACGATCACGCTGGTTGCTGGAGTGTTGGTGTTCCGGCGTCTGGAGCCCTATTTCGATGACTACATCTAGGCCCGAGCCGAAAGGGGCGGCGCCGCGGACCGACGGCGCGCGCCCGCTGCGCGTCGCGTGCGTCTACTCGCTCAAACGCCCGCCGAACATGGCCGCGATGGACGGAATCCGCTTCGTCCGGATGGCGGAGGCGCTGGCCCGTCGTGGCCATGAAGTAGACCTCTTCCTGAACCGCGCGCCGCAGGCGGCGGTGCTCGCGCCGCGCTTGCGCGAGCTGTCGATGGAGCACGCGCGCTGGGACCAATACGATGTCGTGAAGACCTTCTTCCACAGCGGGTTCGAGTCGCTGGTCGCGTGCGGGGGCGGCGAGCATCCCTTTATCGTCAGCAAGCTCGGATCGGTAGTCGGCCGCGAACAGACCGAAGGCGTGTACTTCTTCGGCGCGAGGCGGGAAAAGCTGTTCGCGATCCAGAGCGAGATCGCGCGTCGCAGCCGCGTGGTCACGGTGCTCACCAATCAAAGCGCCGCGCTGTGGTGGAAGGAGCACGGCTACACGACCCGGCTGATGCAGGTCCCGACCGGCGTGGACGCAGAAATTCCCCGGCTCGGTCCCAATCCCTACCCGGCCTTGGGTATCACCGAGCCGGTCGCGATCTACGCGGGCAACCTTTACCACCTTGAATCACAGCCGGAAATCAACCGCCTGTGGCAGGAGCGGCTCAATCTGATCGGCGCGCGGCTCAGGCGACAGGGAGTCAGGCTGGTCGTAATGGGCAAGGGAGTGACGGACCGGCTGGACCCGGATGTGGTGAAGCACGTCGGTGCGATTGCGCCGCCGGCCTTCTGGAATTGGCAGCGCCATGCCCGGGTCGGGATAGTGCTCGCGCAGGGGCCGGTTCAGGACAACGAGAGCAGCAAAATCTACTATTACCTGCGGACCGGGCTTCCGGTCGCATGCGAACGATCGGTGCCCAACGCCTGGCTGATCGAGAGCACCGGGCTTGGCGCGGTTGTGAACTTCGGCGACGTTCGAGAAGCTCGCCGACTCGGCAGCCGCTCTGGCGCGGATGCGGCCGAGAAGCGATGGAGTCGTGCAGCACCTGATCCAGCATCACTCGTGGGACGCTCGCGCAGCGCTCTACGACCGGGTGTTTGCCGAAGCGTCCGCCTCGCGAGGCGCAGCCGCATGACCACTGCGTTCCAGCCTCCGAGCAGTGCGATGAAGATCGTGCTCTTCAGCCCAGGCCTCAATGAGAAAACTGTCTGGGGAGAAAAGATCGGGCTTGCGAGCAAGGCGACTTGCCTGCGGACGGAGTTCCCCGGTGCGGAGGTGTTCACCTTCGACTTCGGCGATATCGACAAGATCGCGGCGATGCGGGTCGACCTTCTGATCTCCTACTACACGGGCCCGCGGCCTCCCTGGCGGGTCGACAATATCGCCGATCTGGTCGATGGAATCACCATCCTCAGAGTCTGGAACCACGGCGGCCTGCTCGAGGATTTCGCCTGTATCCGCGTCGACGGGTTCGCGACCAACAGCAAGCCCGCCACGCAAATCCTCGGGCGGCATCGCCCGGCGCTCTATCTTCCCACCGCGGTCGCCGACACTTACGGCCCCGTCGAGTCCGACCCGCGCTATCGCGCCGATATTGTGTATCTTGGCGGCGGCGGGCGCGGCAACAAGCGGCCCGAGACTAGCCGGCGCTACCTCGAGCCGGCCCTGAAATTCGACTTCGCGCTCTGGGGCTCGCACTGGGATCGCGAATACTGGGCCGATGTTTACGCGGACCATCCGGAAGGGCCGGACGCGAACCGGTGGCATCGCTTCTGGCGCGGCCAGTTGCCGCTCGACGATATCGCGAAGCTCTACAGCTCGGCGAAGATCGTCCTGAACTATCACGAGGACAGCCAGCGTGAATGGGGCATGTGGAACAGCCGGGTTTTCGAGGCGCCCGGTTGCGGAGCGTTGATGATCTGCGATGAGGCGCTCGGCCTTCGCGAGGAGTTCGGCGACGCGATCGTCTACACCTCCGGCGGCCGGGAAACCGAAGAGCTAATCGCGTACTACCTGGCGCATCCTGAGGAGCGACGCCGCCGCGGCGACCTCGGCCGCCACATCGTGCAGCAAAAGTATACCTTCAGTCGCTGGGCACGGACGCTGCGCGAGTTCTACGAGCGGCTGCTGCGCGACCGGCGGCTTGCGTCCGGCGGTAACGGCGATCGCGCTTATGACGGGAACAGCGTTTCAACCAGCGATGGACCCTCGCGAACCGCGCCGAGGTTCACCGTCATGATTCCGATCTACGAGCGGGTGCTCGGCCTGCGCGACGCGATCGAAAGCGTCCTCAACCAGTCCTTTCGTGACTTCGAGCTGATTCTCGCCGACGACGGCAGCATTTCGCCCGAAGTCTCCGCAATCATCGACGGCTATGGCGCCGAGCCGAGGGTGCGCGTGCTCCGCATGAACCATCGCGGCCAGGGTGCGGCGCTGAACAGCGCGGCTAGCACGGCGCGCGGTCCGTATTTGTGCCGGCTCGACTCGGACGATCTGCTTGCGCCGGAAGCGCTCGAGGTCATGAGCGGCTACGTCGAACGCTATCCGGGCGTATCGTATTTCTATTCCTCGCGATTGGTCGTCGATGAAGGCGGCGAGATCGTCAGCAGTCACAGAAGCCGGCCATTCGATCCCGCCCGGCTGGTCGAAGGGTACATGACGAATCCTCTTTTGTGCTGGAAGCGGGACGACTTTCTCGCGGTGAACGGCTTTCGCGAGCACATCCGGTTTGCCGAGGACTACGATCTGGCGCTGCGGATGGCCGCCCGGTTCAGGTTCCAGAATGTCGATGAATTCCTGTATAAGATTCGCTATCACTCGGCGGGCCGGATCACGACCACCCTCTCGGAAGAGGAACGCCGAAGAGAGGAAGACGCAGTACGCGCCACCTCGGGCGCGGCGCTCCGTGAAAGCTTGAACTGCCTCGCGAGCACAGACCGTGGATAGCCCGAAGAACGACATCATCATCGTCGACGGGGTATCCAAGTACTATCACTTGCGGCCCGGCAAGCAGGCTCTGATCGAACAGGCCTACAAATGGCTGACGGGCACGCTTCCCAGGCCGCGCGAGATCTGCGCTCTGCGCGACGTCACGTTCCGCGTCAAACGCGGGGAATCGGTCGGCGTGGTCGGCAGGAACGGTGCGGGCAAGAGCACTCTGCTGAAGATCATCGCCGGCATCGCGACTCCTTCCGACGGCAAAGTGCAGGTGCCGGCGCGAATCTCGACCCAGATCGCGCTCGGCTCGGGCTTCCATCCGTTTCTCACCGGCCGCGAGAATATCTTCCTCCAGGGAACGATCCTGGGCATGACCAACCGGCGCGTACGCAGCCTGATGTCCAGGATCACAGACTTTGCCGGCCTGGAGAGCGCGATCGATCGGCCGCTGTGGACCTACTCGCACGGAATGGTGGCGCGGCTGGGATTTTCCGTCGCAGCGCATGCCGAATTCGAAGTGTTGCTCCTGGACGAAGCGTTGACTGCCGGCGATATAGGGTTTCGCGATCGATGCGAAGAAACCTTGCGCGGGTTTCGCGCATCCGGCGCCACTTTGGTGATCGTTTCGCACGGGACCGAGAATATCTACGAACTGTGCGACCGCGCGATCTGGCTCGAAGATGGAAGGATAAGGGCCATCGGGGCGGTGCCTGAAGTGATGGAGCAGTACGAGCTGTCAGCCGGCCGCGTCCGAACCCGCCAGGAGAAAAGCGCGTAGCCTGCGATGATTCGAGTCGGCTTCATCTGCGACCATCTCGAGATCGGCGGTCAGGAGCTCGGCTACATCGAACTGATGAAGCGGCTCGACCGCGCCCGCTTCTCTCCATACCTCTATGCATTCCGCCCCGGCCTTCTGCTCGCGCAGGCGCAGTCGCTGGGTGTTCCGATCGTGCTCGGCCACGACAAGCCGGGCGCGGATGAGGCCTGGACGGAGGCGGACTCGGCCGCGCGCATCCGCTATCGAGCTACGCTGGCGCGGCAATTGCGCGCCGACGCGATCGACGTATGCCTGCTGTACGCATGGTGGGACGGCCTCGCAGTCGCGCAGGACGCCGGCATCAAGGCGATCGTCGAACGCCTGGACGGGCCGACGCTGGCGAGCCGGATTCCCGACAAGTCGCCGTGCCGGCGAATCGTTTGCGAATCGAGGGGAATCCGCGACCTGATTCTCGCGCAGCGCGAGCTGCTTCGATGCCGTCCGGAGCAAGTGGTCGTGATTCCCAATGGAATCGACCTCGACCGCTTCGATCCGGGCCGCTACGACCGCGCCCGCTGTCGCCATACGCTGGGCTTCGCGCCGGACGATTTCGTGATCGGATCCGTAGCCCGTCTGGCGCCTGAGAAGAACCTCGGTCATCTGCTGCAGGCGGTAAAGTTTCTCATCGACTCGATCGGCAAAGCGCGTGATCGGCATGCCCGGCTCCCGCGGATTCAGGCGGTCGTAGCCGGGCCCGATCAAGGTTGCCGCGCGGCTCTGGAGTCCGATGCGCGGCAATTGGCGATAGCCGATCGGGTTCGCTTCCTCGGCGCGCGGTCCGACGTGGCCGAAGTCCTGGCCGCGCTCGATGTCTTCACCCTGACCTCGATTTACGAGGGGAGCCCGTTCGCCCTGCTGGAAGCGATGGCGATGGGACTGCCGGTGGTGGCGACGCAGGTCGGAGCGGTGGCCGAAGTGATCGACGGGAACGGCTTTCTGGTAGGCCCGCTCAATCCCGAGCAGACCGGTCGCGCGCTGCGCGAGCTTCTGCTAAACGGTGAGCTTCGCGCGCGGCTCGGATGGCGCAGCCGTGAAGTCTCGCGGCGCTACGACGTCAGGCAGATGGTCGAGTCCTACGAAGCGATACTTATCGAAGCGCTCGCAGAATCGAGGGCGGAGTCGGCGATCGGGGGAACCTCGTGAAGATCCTCTCCGAGGAACGCAATTGCGCGTAGCCGCGACCAGCCTGAATCTTCAAGCCGATGGACCGGCCGGCCGGCCGGCGGCGAACGCGCAAGTTGCGCCCCTGAGCGTCATAGTCCCGACTCACCGGCGTCCGGCCGATCTCAAAAAGTGCCTCGCCAGTATCGTGACGCCGGATCTTCCCGCCGACGCCGAAGTGCTCGTGGTATGCAACGGGCCCGACGCGGACAGCGAGAGCTTTCTCGACCAGTTGGCGGCGCGCGAGCCCCGGCTGCTGGTGATGCGGCTTCAGAAACGGCAACCGGGCGCAGCCCGCAACGCCGCGCTCGATCGGGCGCGCGGCGAGATCATCTTCTTCCTCGATGACGACGTGACGGTCGCGCCCGGATTCTTCTCCAGCGCGATGCGGCTGTTCGCGGAGCGCCCGGAGCTCGACGTGCTCGGCGGTCCGAACCTCACCCCGGTTGACTCGGGAAAATTCGAGCACTGCGTAGGGCGCGTGCTTGCCTCTCCGTTCGGCTCGGCCACCACTCGTCACAGATTCCGCGGCGCCGGCCGCTTGAGGCCTGCCGACGATCGATCGCTGATTCTTTGCAACCTGATCATACGCAGAAGAGCCATGGAGGGGCTGAACGCTCCGTTTCGCAATCACATGATCAGCAACGAAGAAAATGTCCTGCTGGCGGAGCTGGCGTTCCGGCACAAGGTGATGCTCCACGATCCCTCGTTGATCGTCTACCACAGCCGCCGGCCCAACTTTAGCGGGTTTTTCCGGCAGGTCTTTCGCTATGGCCAGGGACGATGGCAGAACATCGAGGCGTTGCCGTCCTCGCTCTCGCCGGTTTTCCTGATCCCCTTGCTGTTCCTGCTTTATCTGCTTTCGATACCGATTGTCCGAAGCCCTATCTACAGTGTGCCGCTCTTTGTATATGCCGCTTTGGCAGTTATTTTTTCGCTGATTGAGGCGTTGCAGGCCGGCGATCCGCGTGCGTTCCCGACCCTGCTCGTTCTTTTTCCTTGTTGCCATATCGGCTACGCGATGGGTTTCGGGTGGCAATTAGTCAGATCGCTCGCTTCGCGATGGTTCGGCGTCGGTGCTGCGTACTCATCAGCGCCTTAGCTTTTGTCTGGTTCCTCGAGCGCGAGCCAACCCCACAGCGTGATCGCCATCAGCGAGAGCACCAGGGCCGCGACGCTCCAGA
Source organism: uncultured delta proteobacterium (assembly GCA_963749215.1). Lineage (GTDB taxonomy): Bacteria > Desulfobacterota > Binatia > Binatales > Binataceae > CAVVMA01. Next base: position 93,402 of record CAVVMA010000018.1, read on the forward strand.
GGCGGCCCCGGGCCGGCGCGAACGCGCTTGGCTCGGCGGCACGGAATGACTCGACGGATTTGTCATGAATGTTGCCAAGATCGACCTGAGCGGCGCCGGCGGGTGGATCGCCCGAGATCGCCACGAGCCTGATATGACGAAAGGATGCGCTGCCGCGGCCTTCGAGCTGGCAGATGATCTGCATGCTGTGCCGGTTCCCGGGGACCTTGATGTACATTTCGCCCCTGGTCCAGCCGTCGCCGCGAGAGCTTGTATCGAGTCGCGATAATCCGAACTCATGCCTCATGAGGTGGACTCCAATCGTGCCCACGTCACCTGAATTACCGATCGTCTTCGTCTCGCCAGTCAGGTAGTACCAGCCTAGCGGCAGCGTGACCGTCTGACTCCACAGTGCGATGTTAGGTTTGTGGTTGACCACGTGGAGCTCGCCGCCGCTCCCCGGCTGATGGCTCCATGAAAACGTGTCACTGGCGATGACTACCCTTTGACTCGCGGTTCGCCAGCCGTTGGGTAGTTGGCCGGTGCCTTCGCTCAAATCGCCGTTGCTAACGAGATTGTCGCCGGCCAAAGCGCTGCGCGGCAGCCACAGCCCCAGATTGACTACTATCAGCGCGGTTGCGAGACGACGCCTGTTCATCAACGCGGTCGCGAACCTTGTCTATAGAAACTCAATCTATCGATGGTCAGAACCAGTTGACCAACCCGGAGCCATGAAGCCACAGCCGCGCCTGCTGTGCAGCCGGACTGATCGGCGTCCCGATCCAGAGCGGAAGGAAGTAGACGAACGCGATAAGCGTGGCGCCGACGTAGCAAGCGCATACAAAGCGCCCAGCGAAGAGGCGGCCCCGGCGCAAGGAGAGCACGTAGCCCGAGGCGGTCGCGGCTGCCGCGGCCAGGCCGGGACCGGTTCCGAGGCCGAGGATCATAGACGGCGACAGCGCCGCGAGCAGCGCGACGTTTTCAAAGCTTCGGGTCTCGCCCTCCCAGCATTCGGCGAGCAGAACCGCGAGCGTCAGGAACCCGAGGTACAGTGCAGGCATATAGTAATAGGTAAATTTGTACCGGGTAATTGGAATCCATACCACGAGGTAGGCGAGGTACCCGAGCACGAGAAATGCTCGTGGCAAGCTTCTGCGCCTGACCGCCTCTAGGCCCACGAGCGGAATCGCCACCACCACCGCCCACCAGATTATCGGGTTGCCTATTCCTCGAATCGAGGCGACGTCCGCACCGGGCAGCGCCAGGAAATCCTCCTGTCTCCAGTACCGGATCGGCCTGAGCATCAGCGGCCAGCTCCACCACGGCGAATTCTGCGGATGGTAAGGTGGCAGACTGGTCTGGAAGTTCCACTCGCTTTTGTAATAGACGATCTGATCGCTCACTCCGTGCCAGAATCCGAACCAGTAGTTCGGCATGTACAGGGCCAGGTAGACCAGCGCGCTCAGACCTCCCACCAGCGCGAAGGCAGCCGCGATTTGCCGTATCGGGACGGAACCCGCTTTGCGCGCGCTTGCGGGCGTCTGCCGGATTATGACGAACGTCACCGCGCTCATCACCAGCGCGCCGGTCAGGACCGGGATGCCGAGCTTGGAGGCCAGCGACAGTCCGAGGGCGAGTCCCATCCAGGCGAGCGATCTTCTGCGCGATAACGGGTCCGCGCTTTGCGCAAACCTGAAGACCATCAGGTACGCCCAAGCACCGAAGGTGAGATAGAAGATCTCCCAAAGCCCGGTGCGCGAATCGATCAGAAACTGGCCGTCGCAAAGCAGGAAGAGCGACGCGAAGCCGGCCGTGACGCGCGAATTGAACATCCGGCGCGTCAGCAGGTAGGTGATCGCCACCAGTGCAGTTCCTAGCGCTGCGCTGGCGAGCCGCCAGCTCCACGGATGGTCGCCGAAGAGTGCGATAGACGCAGCTATCATTTCTGCGGCCAGCGGCGGATGGGTCGTTTTATCCGGCAGATGGCGCAGGTAAAGCCTGGCTGCTGTGACTGTGAACCATTCGTCGAACACGATGGTGGGCGGATAACCCAAGCCGGGGAATCGGGTCGCCAGCGAGGCGGCCACGAACCCGCACAGGGCGTAAGTGTCGATTCGCGACCATTGCGGCGCCTGGAACCCTTCCGGTTTTGCGATACCGGGCGGGACGGCGCCTTCTGCGATTTTGCCTGTCGGCATACTGTCGCGGGATGCGCCGAACGATCGACGGCCGCCGCGATCGTTCGCGACGCGTCCATCCGGGCGCGATTGGCATCAGTCTTACGGAAGTGGTCTCGACCGGCAAGCGCCGAACCCGTTCACCGGTCTTGGATGGAGCGGCGTTGCTATGCACAATTGCGTGATGCCGGGTCCGCGCAACCATGCGCAGGACCTGGCGCACGAATCACGTGAGCGGCCTTGTTGCATACGGCGGGCCTCGGCCGAAGCCTGGTCCACCTCCGGCGCGGGAATATTCGGTCTGGCGCGTGTTCGCCCATCGGGTCTTCTTCGCGCTCTGGATCGCCGCGCTGGTGTCGAATATCGGCACCTGGATGCAGAACGTCGGAGCGGCGTGGCTTATGACCGCGCTCTCGCCGTCGCCGCTGATGGTCGCGCTGATCCAGACCGCGTCGAGTCTCCCGATCCTGCTTCTGGCGCTGCCGGCGGGTGCGCTGGCCGACATCGTGGATCGACGCCGGCTGCTGCTTGTATCTCAAGCCTGGATGCTGCTGGCGGCAGCCGCGCTGGCCGCTCTGACGATCGCAGACCTGATGACGCCATGGACGTTGCTCGGCCTGAGCTTCGCGCTGGGCGTAGGCTCGGCGCTCAACGCGCCGGCCTGGCAGGCGATCACTCCCGAACTGGTGCCGCCCGAGGAGCTCACTTCCGCGATCGCGCTGAACGGAGTCAACTTCAACGCCGCCCGCGCGGTCGGTCCCGCGCTCGGAGGGATCGTGGTGGCGTGGGCGGGCGCCGGCGCGACCTTCGTTCTCAACGCGGTTTCGTTTCTGGGCGTGATGGTGGTGCTGTACGGATGGAATCGATCGCAGCAACCGGGCGTGCTCCCCGCGGAGCGGATGATCGGTGCGATTCGAAGCGGACTCCGTTACGTGCGCTATGCGCCGCCGCTGCGGGCAGTGTTGATGCGCACGGCAGGGTTCACAATCGGCGCCAGCGCGGTGTGGGCTATCCTGCCGTTGCTGGCACGTCACCAGCTCAATCTCAGCGCTGACGGCTACGGGTTGTTGCTGGGCGCCTTCGGCGCGGGGGCGATCGTCGCGGGAGCCGCGCTTGAGCGAATCGAGCAGCTAGTCTCGCGCGACACAATCGTCACCGCCGCCACCGCGATTTTCGCCGCGGTTCTGGTCGGCCTGGGGGTCTGGTCGAGTTACGCGCTGGCGCTGGCCCTCATGCTGGTCGGCGGCGCGATGTGGGTTCTCGCCAACTCGTCGCTCAATATCGCCGCGCAGTTGTCGGTGCCGCGATGGGTCCAGGGACGCGCGCTCGCTTGCTACCAGCTCGTTCAGCAAGCCGCGATGGCCGGCGGCAGCGTACTGTGGGGCGTCGCGGCGGAGCGCGGGGGTGTGCCTTTGTCGCTGCTGCTGGCGGCGATCGCGATGATTTCGGGCCTGGTTCCGATGATGTGGTTTCATTTGATTTCAGACCACGAGCTGGATCTCGATCCGATTCTGCTGCCCGCGCCCGAGGTCGCGGGCCACGTCGATCCGGAAAGCGGCCCGGTGCTGGTGACGATCGAGTACCTGATCAGGCCCGAGGCGGCACGCGAGTTCAGGGCGGCGATGAACGCGCTGCGTCCGATCAGGCTTCGCGATGGGGCGATCTTCTGGGGATTGTTCTTCGACCTGGCGCGGCCCGAACGCTTCGTTGAGTACTTCGTCTCCGAGTCGTGGCTCGATCATCTGCGCCTGCATGGGCGCGGCGTTTCCTCCGACCTGGAGCTTGAAACGCGGGCGCGCGCGTTTCATGTCGGAAGCTCGCCGCCCGCCGTAACGCATCAGCTTTCCTCACGCGCGATCATCGAGCGCAACAGTGCGTTGTTCGCTGCGCCGCGCCCATCGGAACCGCGGTGAGAGTGGTGCGTATTTTGGGTTGCTCTGTTGCGCGGAAATAATAATGACCGGCGAGACGCCGGTCCTACTACGTAGGCTGGAGCGCGATGCCGGTTGGCAAGCAGGCCTTCACCCGGCGCCAATCGGGCACCTGTTAATCGGCTGAGCTTCCTGCTTAGCTTATTTCCGGTGCGGCGGCCCTCCAGCGGCGCCGGGCGACACGGATGACTGTGTGCGACAATTCCAGAACGCGCTCGATGCGCGGGGTGATCGCCGCGCTCGCGTGTGCCGCGACGCTGGTCTTCGCTCACACGATCGCGTGGGCCGCGGCCGACAATCCGGACGCACCTGACGGACGGCTCGCAGGCTATATCGCTGCACTGACGATCATCCTGCTGATCGGCTATGGGCTCTATCTGTGCCTGAAGCCGATCCTGAACCGGCCCGATTCAGGTCTCTCGCAGGCGCTGCTGATACTGGTCGTTATTTTCCTGCTCAAGGAGGCCGTGGCGCCGCTCTTTCCGGGGTTCGGCGTCGACGTTGGCAGCTATCAGTCGTGGGCGGAAAGGATGGCCGACCTCGGCCCCGCCCGCATGTACGCGTCCGGGTACTTCCTGGATTATCCGCCCGGATACCTCTACGCGCTGTGGTTGGTCGCCGCGATCGGACGGGTTTTCAACGTTAGCGGCGAAGCGTTACGCCAGCTCGTCGAGAGCCCGGCGCTGGTCGCGGATTTTCTGCTCGCGCTCGCCGTTTTCGGCTACGTCCGGCGCTCCGCCGGCACTGCGTTGGCCTACGCGGCGATGCTGATGGTCGCGCTCAATCCGGCGATGCTGTTCGAAAGCGTGGTCTGGGGGCAGAGCGATTCGGTCTCGGCCCTGCTGATGTTCCTGTGCGTCACCTGCGTGCTCGACGGCGAGTTCGAGGCCAGTTGGGCGCTCGCCGCGGTTGGCGTGCTGGTCAAACCGCAGGTGCTGCTCTTTTTGCCGGTGCTTGGACTGTGGACGCTGATCAAGGGCGATCCCGAAAAATGGTGGCGCTCGGCGCTGGCGCTGCTCGCGATGGGCGTTGTCACGGCGATGCCGTTCCAGCTCGGCCATCCGTGGAGCTGGCTGCTGGACCTCTACCGGAGCACCGCAGGCTACTATCACGAGACCTCGGTCAACGCATTCAACCTGATGGCGTTGCTCGCGGGTCTGCGCGCACCCGATGCGACCACGGTGCTGGGCGTGTCGTGGTTCACGCTCGGGATGACGATGCTGGCCGGCCTGTACGCATTCATCGCGTGGGTTCTGTGGCGGCGCGCCACCGCGAAGAACCTGCTGTACTGCACCTTTCTGGTGGTGTTCGGGTCCTTTATGCTCGCGCCGCGGATGCACGAGCGTTACGTGTATCCCGCCCTGGTGTTTCTGATTCCGATCGCGTTCGAGGATCCCCTGATGCTCGCGGTGTACGCGATCACGACGGCGACGCTGCTCTTCAATCTCGCCTATATCAAGCGCGTCCTGGAAAGCCCGAAGATTTTTCTCGACGGCCGGGACACCCTTGCGATGATCGCTTCGGCGATCAACGTGGTAGGACTCGCGGCCGCCTTCGTCTACGCGCTGAAGCCCGCGGCCACCGAAGAGGTGGTCGAGGAGCCCCCCGAGAAACTCCGCGCCGAGGCCGGGATACAGGCGCTGGTCGCAAGGTTCAGGGCCGCCTCGACGGCCACCGCTACGGTTCCTCCTGCCTCGGAGCCGGCGCTGGCCGGCCGCGCGATGCCATGGCTTCGCATCGACACGATCGTAATGACGGTTCTGATCGCGTGCGCTGCAGTGACACGCCTGTGGCGGCTGGCGCTTCCAGGAGAGATCGTCTTCGACGAAGTCCACTTCGTCGAGAATCAGGCGCGTCACTACCTGCACGGCGAGTCGTTCCTCGACCCCCATCCGCCGCTCGACAAGCTGGTGATTACGCTCGGCATCCTGCTCTTCGGCGACCATCCATGGAGCTGGCGAATCGGCAACGCGGTAATCGGCATCGCCCTGGTAGGTATCACCTATCTGCTCGGACGGAGGATGTTTCATTCGCGGCTGGCTGCGGCGCTGGCGGCCGCCTTTATCGCCGGCGACGGGCTGTTCATTGTCGATTCGCGGATCGCGGTGATCGATATCGCGTATGTGACCGCGGCGGCGTTTGCTTACCTGATGCTGTTCCGGTTCCTCGAGAATACCGAGCCGCTCGATCGCCGCCGGACGATGGTCTGGATGGGCCTGGCGCTCGGACTTTGCATGGGCTCGAAGCTCTACATTCCATTCGTCGCCTTCCTGCTGGTGATGGGATTTCTGATTCGTGCCTTGTGGGTACCCGACGGAGTATCGTTGCGCCTGGCGAGATACGACCCCCAGCGCTATCGGCGCGTCGGCGGCGCGGTGCTCCTGACCGGCGCGATAAGCGCCGCCGTCTACATCGCGATCTTCCTGCCGCATTTCCTGCTCGGATGGTGGGGCGGAGTCGCCGACCTGGTCCATTACTACAGCGACGTCCTGTGGTACGAGCGGAGCGTCTCGTCGGCGACCCATCCCTATTCCTCGCCGTGGTGGAGTTGGCCGCTGATGCTTCGCCCGGTCGCCTATTGGCAGAATTTTCCGAACACCGGCAAGGTCCAGACCGTCTGGGGCGGCGGCAACCCCGCCTCGTGGTGGGCAGCCTTTACCGCGATCGGGATAATCGCGGTGCAGGCCTACGAGCGCCGCTCGACGTGGCGTCCCTTTATACTGATCGGATACCTGGGCTTCCTGGCGATCTGGGTCCCGATCGGGCGCACGCTGTTCCTGTATCACTACATGGGGTCCATATATCTCGCCTATCTGGCGCTGGGCGCGGTGCTGGCCGAGTGCTGGAATGACGGCGCGCAGCCGTGGGAGCATCTGGCGCTCCTGCTCACGCTCGTGCCGGTCTTCATACTCGGACTCGGCCCGGCCTGGGGCATAGCCAACTTGCTCATCGTCGCGGTCTGCTACGCAACCGTTCTGCTCCAACGGCCGCAATACGCCGGCAAATTCACCTGCGCAGTGCTCTGCGCGGTCTCGTTGGTCGTGTTCCTCTACTACTACCCGATCTGGATCGGTCTCCCGATCGAACGCTCCGGATATTACGCCCGGATGTGGTTGCAAGGCGGGGGACTGCGGTCCTGGATCTGAGAATGAGGGCCTCGGCGGCCGGAACCACGCGCACCGGCTTGCTGTTCGCCGCCGCTGCGCTCGCCGCGATCGTCATCGGCGCGGGCGCTCTCGGCGCGGAGCCGATCAAGGGCGCGAGCGCCGAGAACCTGATCATCAACGGCCAGTTCATCAAAGGCGCCGGAAATTCCCCGGATCACTGGCGCACGGAGGGATGGGACCAGAAGCCGGAAACAACCTCCTACCAGTGGCACCATTCGGAAGCGGGCGGTCCCGGCCAGCTCGAGATCGACAGCACGCAACCTAACGACGCGCGCTGGATGGAAAGCCTGAGCCTCAACGCCGGATGGTACTACTTCAGCGTCGACGCGCGCACCGAGAACCTCGGCACCCAGGCGGGCGCAACGCTTAGTATCATGGAGGATGGGATCTCCTCGCGGGAACTCAAAGGCACCACCGACTGGACCAGGATCGGGCTCTATCTGAAAGTCGGCGGGATGGGCGCTGATATTGAAATGGCGCTCAGGCTGGGCGGCTACAGTTCCTTGAACACCGGGCGCGCGTTCTTCCGCGACGCGACCCTTATTCGCGTGCCGGCCCCGCCGCCAGGCGCGGAGCACGTCTTCGACCTCGATGTCGTACGCAAGGCGTCCCAGGAGCAGCCGATCGGACGACTGTGGACGATGGTCGCGCTGTTCGCGATGCTCGGCTGGGCCGCGGTCCAGGGATGGCGGCTTTATGGCGAGGCGACGTTGCGTCCGGCGCGCCCGGTCGCAGTCCCGGCTCCGCCCAAGCCGGTAGAAAAGCCCAAGCAAGAACCCCCCAGAGACGAACGCCCCAAGGACGAGCGCAAGCCGGTGCGCGGCAAGAAAAAACAGCGCAAACGGAAGTAGGGTTCACGTCGCATCGGATCGTCTACGAGGTTCGCGATCGGCCGGATCGCCAACGCCGGCGCTGCCCGACAAACGCTGGTGTACATCTTGGCCCAAATGTACAATTGAGGCAGTTTCAGCGTTCGGGAGACGGATCATCGATGGCAGCCAGGAAAAGAACCGCCCGTGGAGCGATCACCACGGTCTCCGCCCGGCAGCACTTCTCCGACCTTATCAATCGTGTCGCTTACGGCAAGGATCGGATCGTGCTGACGCGGCGCAGCAAGCCGCTCGCAGCGATGGTGCCGATCGAGGACATGGCATTGCTCGAAGAGCTCGAGGAGCGCGAGGACCTCAAGGCCGCCCGCGCGGCGCTCCGCGAGGTCGCCCGCAAAGGCACCCGGCCGTGGACGCAGATAAAGAAAGAACTGGGGCTCGACTGACACCGAGATGGCCTGCGCCCAGCCGTCCCGGTGCCAGCCCGGCTGCTAATTCAGATGCAGGGGGCCCTTGTAGACGGGGCGATGTTCCAGTGTGGCTTGCTCGCGGACCTCGCTCAGCAGACGCGCCTCGTCAGTACCCCGCGATACACATTCGACGCTCGACGGCGGACGGAGCGGGAGCGCCAGCGGCGCCACGAAAGTCGTTTCGACTGCGACGGTCGAGGCTTCAGGGCCGTCCGCTTTAACATGGAAATTGTACTCCGCCGCCGACGCCGCGGTCGGGTCGACCGCGAATCGGCCGCCGAGGCTCCGGAATTCTCCGCAGTCTGCGGCTTGGAGCGTGAAGCTGGTCCCTTGCGCCTCGATTATCCCATGAGTGGGATCCTGCGCTCGCACGGCGTAGTTGTTTCTTTTGATCACCGAGTTGACCGCGTCCCACGCCAGATCGTACGCGACCTCGAGCCGCACGTGCTCCTGATCGGCTCTGGGCGGCCGGGCCATCGGCGGATAGAAGCATCCGGATAGCGCGAGCGCCGCGCCCAGAGTTGCTGCGATACGTGCGGCCGCGGCTTTCATGCGATGGTCTTCATGCGACTGTCTTCACGGTCGATTCCGCGATCCGGCCGGACGCCATGATAGCGAATCGAAGGGCGAGTTGAACGGTGTCCACGCGGGTGTGTGAGCGCCGCAATCGCTCCCCATCGATGTGTCCCTTGTGGTAGGCTTCCGCACTGGGCACGCCGGTCGGTACGGCCCGGCCAAGTCCCCCAAAGAGGTTCCGATGTCAGGCCATTCCAAGTGGTCCTCAATCAAGCATAAGAAAGCTGCCCGCGACCAGCAGCGCGGCAAGGTCTTCACGAAACTCATCAAGGAGATCACTATCGCGGCGCGTCTCGGCGGCGGCGATATCAACGGCAACCCGCGCCTGCGGACCGCGGTGGCCGCGGGCCGGGCGCAATCGATGCCCAACGACAATATCGACCGCGCGATCAAGAAGGGCACCGGAGAGCTCGGCGGGCAGCAGCCCGAACAGATCACTTACGAAGGATACGGGCCGGGCGGCGTCGCCGTCATCCTTGACGTCCTGACCGACAACCGCAACCGGGTGGTCGCGGAGCTGCGCTTTATCTTCTCGCGCCATGGCGGCAACCTTGGCGAGTCCGGATGCGTGGGCTGGATGTTCAAGAAGCGCGGCGTGATCACGGTCGAGAAGGGCGCCGCAGACGAAGACCGCCTGATCGAAATCGCGCTCGAAGCGGGCGCCGACGACGTCTCGGGCGACAGCGACACCTACGAAGTGATGACCGCGCCCGACAAATTCGCCGCCGTCAAAGACGCGCTCGACAAGGCCGGTATCGCGGCCTTGCAGGCTGAGGTCACGATGCTGCCGGAGAACACCGTCAAGGTGTCGGGCCATACGGCGGAGCAGGTCCTCAAGATGGTCGAGGAGCTCGAGGAGCACGACGACGTGCAGAGCGTTGCCGCCAACTTCGATATCGACGAACAGGAGATGGCGCATTTCTCGGCGGCCTAGCCGGGGCCACTGCGAAAATTTCCCGAAGCTGCGGTAGCGCGGAGGTGGGGTATGGGGTTGTCTCGGCGGGTGATCGGAGTGGATCCGGGCACCGCAGTGTGCGGATTTGGGATCGTGGAGCGTGGGCCGGGCGGTCTCCTGTTCCTCGCCACCGGAACCATCCGCACCGGTCGATCTCAGGGCGCGCCGGCGCGGCTCAAGTTGATTTACGAGCGGCTCCTGGAACTGATCGACGAGCACGCTCCTGACGCGATGAGCCTGGAGCGGAGCTTCGTCGCGACCAACGTCCAGAGCGCATTCAGGCTTGGCGAAGCGCGCGCGATGGCGATCCTGGCCGCCGCGCAGCGGAAGTTGGTCCTCTTCGAGTATGCTCCCAATCAGGTCAAGCTGTCGGTCGCGGCGTACGGGCATGCCGATAAGAAGCAGGTCAAGTTCATGGTGCGGCGCGCGCTCAATCTCGACGAAAGCACGGAGCTCGCCGACGACGCGACCGACGCGCTTGCGCTGGCGCTCTGCCATCTGACGCGCTCGCGAATCGCGCTGGCGGCCGAGGCGGCGTCGCATCGCAGGCGGCGGATCGCCGGCGGGGTCTCATCGGCCAGGGCCGCGTCATGATCGCCTCGCTCAGCGGCCGAGTCCGAATCCGCGAGGCCGGGCGCGTGCTGGTCGAAACCGGCGGCGTCGGCTACGAGGTCTTCATCCCGCTCAGCACTTACTATCGGCTGCCGTCGGCGGGCGAGGCCGTGACGCTCGAAATCCGGCAAGTGGTGCGTGAGGACTCGCTCGCGCTGTATGGATTCTCCAGCGCGGGCGAGAAGCGCGCTTTCGACGTCCTGCTGGGCGTGCAGCACGTGGGGCCTAAACTGGCCCTGGCGATCCTTTCGGTGCTCTCGCCCAGGGAGCTGGTCGCGGCGATCCAGCGCGGCGACGCGGATCGAATCGATGCGGTTCCCGGAGTCGGACCGAAGGTCGCCGAGCGCGTGGTGCGCGAGCTCAAGGACAAGGCCGCCGACCTCAAGCTGATCGCACCCGAGGTCCCGGCCGACGGCGCCGGCCCTGCCCGGACCGATTCGCGCGACGGCGCGGCCGGAATCGGAACTCCTGCCGACGACGCGATTTCGGCCCTGATTAATCTTGGCTACAAGCCGGGCGAGGCGAAGCGCGCGGTCGATTCGGTGACCGCCGCCGGCGGCGTCTCGCGAGCCGGTGCCGAGCCCGATCTCGAAGTGATTATCCGCAAATCGTTGGCTATCCTGATCGGCGAAAAGTGAAAGCCAATCCGAAGCAAGCCGCCCCCGACGGATCCGACGAAAAGGCGCGGGCGCTCGCGGCCGCGGCGGCGACCGAGGAGGAGCGCGTACTCGACCTGTCGCTGCGGCCGCGCTCGCTCGGTGAGTTCGTCGGCCAGGAGCGGATCAAGAAAATTCTCGGGATGTCGATCGTAGCCGCCCGGCAACGGGCCGAGCCGCTCGATCACGTCCTGTTCTCGGGGCCGCCGGGGCTGGGCAAGACCTCGCTGGCTCATATCATCGCCCGCGAATTGGGAGTGAATCTCCGCTCCACGTCGGGACCGGCGATCGAGCGCGCCGGCGACCTCGCCGCGATAGTTGCCGACCTCGAGCGCGGCGACGTTTTCTTTATCGACGAGATCCATCGCCTCGCCCGTCCGGTCGAGGAGATTCTCTATCCGGCGATGGAAGACTTCGAGCTCAATATCGTGGTTGGCAAGGGTGCGGGCGCTCGCTCGATGAAACTCGCGGTGAAGCCCTTCACCCTGGTCGGCGCGACCACGCGCTCGGGTCTGCTGAGCTCGCCGCTGCGCGACCGCTTCGGCCAGCATTTCCATCTCGATTTTTATGACAAGACGGAGCTGACGGAGATCGTGCGCCGCTCGGCTCGACTGCTCGAGGTCAAGACCGACGACGGCGGGGCGGTCGAGATCGCCTCGCGCTCGCGAGGCACGCCGCGAATCGCCAACCGCATCCTGCGCCGGGTGCGCGATTTCGCCCAGGTCAATGAGGCGCCGATCGTGACCCAGCCGGTCGCGCTCGGCGCACTGGAGCTGCTCGAGATCGACCAATGCGGATTCGACAAGATGGACCGCGACATCCTGACGGCGATCATCGACAAGTTCGACGGTGGTCCGGTAGGTGTCGAGAGTCTCGCCGCCGCGATCGGCGAGGAATCCGACACTTTGGAGGAAGTCTACGAGCCGTATCTGTTACAGGAGGGATTCATCGCGCGCACCAGCCGCGGCCGCGTCGCCACCCAGCGCGCCTACAGTCATCTCGGCCGCACGCGCCGCGGCACGCTGCTGTGAGACCTTAATGACGTGGCCAAAATCTGGGTGATACAGCATCATCCGGTCGAGAACCTCGGCCGGATTGCCGACGCGCTGGCGGCGTCCGCGCTGGCGTGGCAGTACGTGCGCAGCTTTGCCGGACAGCCGGTGCCGAAAGACATGAAGGGCGCGGGTGGATTGATCGTGATGGGCGGTCCGATGGGTGTCTACGAGCAGGATCGCTATCCGTTTCTGCGCGATGAGATGCGGCTGATCGAAGCCGCTCTCAAGGACGGCAAACCCTTGCTCGGCGTATGTCTGGGGAGTCAGCTCCTGGCCGCGGCGCTCGGGGCGAAAGTCGGCAGGGGGCCGGGCAAGGAGATCGGATGGCATCCGGTGCGTCTGCTTGCCGGCGCGCGTGATGACCGGCTGTTTGCCGGCGTGGCCGAATCGTTTACCGCGCTCCATTGGCACGGCGACGTGTTCGACCTGCCGGCCGGGGCGGTTCCGCTCGCGTCGTCCGAAAAGACCCCGCTTCAAGCCTACCGGTATGGCGACAAAGCCTACGGCCTGTTATTCCATATCGAGCCGACCGCCGCGATCGTGGCGGGGATGGTCCGCGAGTTCGCCGCCGAGCTCAAGGGAGCCGGGACCGACGGAGCGGCAATTGCCACTGCGGCGAATCAGCGTCTGGCTGCGATCGACGATCTCGCCGAGATGGTTTTCGGGCGCTGGGCCGCGCCGATTCAGGGTACCTGACGGGAAGTAGCGCGCTCGCCCGGCGCGGCGATTTGCCTTATCGGCCGGGTGGGCCCGCGGTTGCGGCGCCAGGCCCCAACCTCTCGCGGTCGCCGGACTGCGATGTGCCTTGGCTGCGATACGGCGCCAGCATCTCTGGCGGAATGTGGTAAACAGTCACGTCGCTGACCCCGATTGGGTCGATTTTCAATCCGGACAGGTACAGCCTCCAAAGCGTCGGAGAGGGCGGAACCGATTTCCACGAGGGGACGCCGAAAAATTTACCGAATCTCCACACGCGGTTGCGCAACACGATCGCGGTAATGTTGTGGCTGGCAAGGAAGGGCAGCAGAGTACGGCTCTCTTTCCGCGGCCAGCGCGTAAAGCCGGCCGGATCGGGGCCCATGTATCCGTCTGCTATACGAAAGTGCATTCCCGACGCCGCCTGCCAGAGCATGCTGTCGTTGCCGCCGCTTGGCAGCGGCAGCACCACCTCGCCGTCCCGCAGGTACTGGCGGTAGAGCCCGCTGGAGAAGAAGACCGGGAGATCGACCTGATTCACCCACGCCAGCGCATTCGGGTTGGGCAGCAGCATGAGGATCGTCGCGAGCATCACCGCCGGCCGGAAGATCGAGTGCGGGTGCGCTTCGCTGAGCCACAGCGCGGCTATCACGGCCAGATCCAGAAAAGCGAACATGGTGAATCGCACCGGCAGAGCCTTGTCGATGAGCGGCAAATAGGAAATCAGCCTCCACGGCATCGGGAGTATCTTGTGTCCGCCGACGTGGAGCACGATTCCCATCGAAGCCACGCAGATGATCAGCAACGATCCGGCGAGCAGCGCTCCACTGAAATCCCGCCGGTGCGAATACGCGAACGCCGCTGCGATAAAGATCAGCCCCGGGCTCAGGTAGGCGGAGGTCTCGCCGAGATTGCCGGTGAATTCGCCCGTAATTCGCGCGAACCAATCGAGCCTGCCCGGCAGATTTGCGGGCGTGGGTATCACGAAGTTCAGCAGATCGGCGGAGAAGATATCGGTCGGCCAGGGAGGTCCGCTCGGGAATCCGAACGCGAAAAGATAGTAGAAATAAGGGCTCAGGATGATTGCTACCAGCACGTAGGATACCGCTACATCCTGAAGTGTGGAGTACACTCGCCGCCGGAGCTCGCCCTTGGCGAGCGCCAGCGCCAGCAGAATCGCTACGCCGCCGAAGAAGGTCATGGTCGCGAAGATTTCCGTCTCGATCAGGAACTGCGCCATCAGCACCAGCGCCAGCAGGATCGCGAACGCGCGCCGTCCGAACTCGCCGTTGACCCGCCGCACGACCAGATACGCTGCGAGCGGAATCGGGAAAACCAGCATCAGAACCAGATGCGTGTTCATCTGGCAGATAATGTACGGGGAGAAACCGAACAGGTAGCCGCCAACCAGCGACGGCCAGTAGCGCTTGGTGAGGTAGCGGCAAAGGATGAACGCGCTCCAGCCTGCGAGCGCCGGGGAGACCAGGCATAGAATGTTGAAGGTTACGATCGGTCCCAGCGTCGCGGTCATCGGATAGGCGGCCAAATCCACCAGCGGCATGAAGGTAGTCCAGGCGAGATTGATGCCGGTCGGCGCCCAAAGCAGCGTGGTGAAGAACGGATTTAGGCGATGGCCGATCGCGTAAGGGAGCCAGACCAGGCACCACATGTAGCACCCTGGATCGCGGCTCTGACCCAGATTGTAGGTCGAGAAGTGGCCGATCAGACCGCGCCCAAAGAACAGGATAGAAAGCAGAAGATAGATGGCCAGTTCGGCGAACCGGTACCGGCCTGAGAGAAGTCTCTTCAAGACCCGCCGACAGCTATCGGTATTGTGCCCGCGCTCGGGCATCAGGACGCGCAAAACAATCCCGGCTCTGCGATCAGAAGACTTCCGGACAACCGCATCCCATCGGCCACGTCCCCGGCTTCTCGCGCTGCTTATCTGCCCGCATCAGAGGCCACTGTAGGCAAAGTCGACTCGATCAGGCAACCAAGGATCTGCGCCGAGCTGTAGCCAGGCGCGCTGACTAGATCGATCTTCGGGCCGAAGCCGGTGTCAGCTCCCGGAATCTGCGTCGGCGCTGCGAAGCGGCGATCCGTCCAAACTTCCGGCTTTTGTGTTGCGGGAATCCCTGTAACGCGCGAGCAGTTGCGGCGGCACCTTGTAAATCAGCAGGCCGCCGACTCGGAGCGGCTGGACCTTCAGGCCCGACAAATAGAGTTGCCACATTATCGTCGGCTGGCGAACCATCTTCCATGACGGCGTGCCCTCGAACACCCGGCACTTCCAGCGGTGGTCGCTCACGATGATCGTGCTCACGTCGCGGTCTGAGAGGAAGGCCAGCAGGGCGTTGTTGCTTCGGCACCAGTTCTGAAGCCCCGGCGGATCTGGGCCGATATATCCGTCTGTGAGCCGGAAGTACATGCCCGTCTGCGCCTGCCACAGCATGTTGTTGGAGCCGGAACTCCTGGGCAGCGACATCACGACCTCGTTCTCGCGCAGGTACTGCCGGTAGAGTCCTTTCGAGAAAAAGGCCGGCACCTGGAGCGGGCTGACCCAGAAATCGGCTTTCAGGTTGGGCAGTATAAGCACGAGGCTCAAGATTGCGATTGCGGGCCGGTCCAACGCCCACGGCGGCGCGGCGCTCAGCCAGAGCGCCACAATTACCGCCAGGTCGAGGAAGGCGTACATCATGAAGCGAGCGGGCAGGGCCTTGTCGATGAGCGGAATACCCTGGGCCAGCCTCCACAGCATCGGGAAGTGCTCGGCCCCGCCGATGTGCATCAGCGCGCCCATCGACGCGGCGCACGTGATTGCCAGCGATGCGATCAGCAACCGCCCCCGGAACTCGCGCCATTGACCGCACGCGAACTCGAAAGCGATCAAAATCAGACCCACGCCCAGATATCCGGTGGCTTCGGCCACATTGCCCCTGAACGCGCCCGAGATGGCCGCGAACCCATGAAGCCCTCCCCACAGGTTGGCCGGCGTCGGTATCACGAAGTTCAGCAGATCGGTCGAAAAAGTCTCGGGCGTATAGATCGGACCGGCTTTGACGGGGAAAGCCAACATGAAGTACAGGTACGGGCTGAGCACCACACCGGCCAATACGTAGGTCGAGCGCAGATCCGGGAGAGCCGCGTACAAGCGCTTTCTCAGCTCAGCCGGCGCCAGAATGGCAGCCGTCAGCATTACGATAGCGCCGAAAATCGTCAGCGTTGCGGCATACTCGAGGTCGATAAGACACTGCGTCACGACAGTCAGCGCGAACAGAATAACGAACGCCCGCGAGTTGATGTCGTTGTTGACTCGACGCAGGACAAGATAGACCGCCAGAGGTATTGGAAAGATCAGTATCAACACCAGGTGTGAAGTCATCTGGCAGACAAGATATGGTGAAAACGCGAATATGTAGCCGCCAACTAGTGACGGCCAGTAGCGATTAGTAATGTAACGGCAAAGAATAAAGGTGGTCCAGCCGGCCAGAGCAGGCGCCAGAAGACAAAGTACATTGTACGTGGCTACAGGGCCGATCGTCGCGGTGATCGGCCACGCCACCAAACCGACGAGAGGCAGGAACGTTGCCCATGCCAGAGAGGCACCGGTCGGCGCCCAGACCAATGGGCTGAAGAACGGGTTGATACGATGCGAGATCGCATAGGGCAGCCAGACCAGGCACCAGATATAGAAATCCGGGTCCGGGCTCTTACCTATGATTGACGCAGAGAAGTGGCCGAACAGCGAACGCCCGAAGAACAATACCGAGAGTGCAAGGTAGAGCAGCAGCGCCCGCACACCGTGGCGGTCCGCGTCGCGATCCGACGGCCGCTGGACGCCGTGCGATTCAGTCGGGGCCGCGTCGCGAGGACTCGGCGCGGCGGCGATCCTGAGCGCGCTGGTGAGATTCGGCACTTCGAGATGAGAATATACTCGCGATACTACTCCGGATGAAGGAGTAGTTACACGGTATGACAGCTTGGATAGTCAAAGCCTAAACTGAGACGAAAGTGAGTAAAGAAGCCAACTCCCGCTGAATAGAGACCATCAGCGGGTTGGGTAAAGATAGGCCAAGCGGCGGCTATTCGCCTTCGACGATCGAGATCGCCTGCTTGGGACATCGACGCGCGGCTTTTTCGACCTTGGCGCGCAGCGCCTCGGGCGGATGCTCGTTGAGGATGTAGAGCTTGTCGTCGGGGCGGACTTCAAAGACTTCCGGCGCTACTTCCATGCATCGGGCGTTGCTCTCGCACAATTCGAAATCCACGACGACTTTCATGACTCGCTCCTGCGATCTGATCGGATTACTTGGGTAATTTCAGGACCCGCTCGCCGATGATGTTGTGCTGGATCTCGCTCGACCCTGCCGCGACCGTGAGGCCACGGGCCGAGAGCGTTCGCTGCATCCATCGCCCGTTTTCGATCGCGCCGGGCGAGCCGGCTGCGAGTATCCCGCGCGCGCCGAGCATCTCGTCCGCGAACATCGCGACGCGCAGATTGAGCTCGGTCGCGAAAAGCTTGCCGAAGCTGCTCTCGGGTCCGGGCACTTTTCCTCTTAGCTGAGCAGTCAGCGAGCGATAACGGCTAAGGCGCATGCAGTTGGCTTCGATCGAGAACTGGGCGAGCTTCTGGCGCACGTACGGATGCCTCGACGCGGGCATCCCGTCGAACTCGACCGTTTTCGCCAGCGCGATCAATTCCCGCACCGTCCGCTCGACCGGATGGCGCGTGCCGCCCGAGACCCGCTCGAACATCAGCGTAGCGATCGAAACCTGCCATCCCCCGTTGAGATCGCCGACCAGATTTTCCTTCGGCACCCGGACGTTGTCGTAAAAGACCTCGTTGAATCCGTGCTCGCCGGTCATCTGGACCAGCGGGCGAATAGTAATACCGGGAGAATGCATGTCGCAGAGCAGGTAGGAGATTCCCTTGTGCTTGGGTGCATCCGGATCGGTGCGGACCAGCAGCACCTGCCAGTCGGCGCGATGGGCCAGGCTGGTCCATACTTTCTGTCCGTTGATGACAAAATAGTCGCCCTCCAGCACGGCGCGAGTCTGGAGGCTCGCCAGATCGGAGCCGGCGTTGGGCTCCGAATAGCCCTGACACCAGATCTCCTCGCCGGTCAGCATCTTCGGCAGGAAGCGCCGCTTCTGCTGCTCGGTGCCCATAAAGATGATAGTCGGCCCGATGCGATCGATCGCGAGCCCGTTGGCGCCGTAAACCGGCAGGCCGAGCTTCAGCACTTCGTCCTGATAGATCGCCTGCTCGACGAGGCCGGCGCCTCCGCCGCCCCATTCCTTGGGCCAGTGCATCGCGACGTAGCCCGCCTGATGGAGCCGGCGATGATATTCGACCAGACGTTTCCATCGGGCATCGTCGTCGAACGTCGAACAGGCTCGCGCCCGAACGCGGTCATCGCGTCGCCGCGCCCGAAGACCTCGTCCGACGTGCTCTCGAGCCATTGGTGCAGCCGGCTGCGAAAGGCCTCTTGCTCAGGGGTGTAGCTGAAATCCATTATCTTCTCTCGATGCTGCTCAGCGGTTCCGAAGCCGCCGAGGCAGGTCGTAGATTCAACCGTCGATGCGACATTCTATACGGGCCATCTTCAGGTTCCCACTGGTCGCGCAGTCCGCGCTGATCGCGGCGATTC
Source organism: uncultured delta proteobacterium (assembly GCA_963749215.1). GTDB lineage: Bacteria > Desulfobacterota > Binatia > Binatales > Binataceae > CAVVMA01. The sequence goes on from CAVVMA010000018.1 coordinate 112,154, forward strand.
TGGCCGGGCTCGCGAGCGCCGCGGCCACGCCGCTTGCGGCCCAAACCTCCGGCACGCCGGCCGCGGCGATCTCCGGTGACGCGGGCTTTCGCTCGCTGGTCGATCAATTCACCGAGGAGCATTTCAAACTGAACCCCGAGTCGGCAACTCGCGCCGGCGAGCATCGCTTCGACGCGGATGCGACCGACCTGACCCGCAAGGGAATCGACACCCGCGTCCGCTGGGCGTCCGAATGGAAGGACCGCTTCAACCGAATCGACCCGAAAACGCTCTCTGCCGAAAACGAGGCCGATCGTGAATGGCTGGCCGCGACCTGCGACGGATACCTGCTCGGCGACCAGGAGATTCGCGTCTACCAGAAGGAGCCCGGGCTCTACGTGCCGACCTCGGGCATCTACGCGCTGCTGGAGCGTGACTTCGCGCCGCTTCAGGATCGGATGCGGCTGGTGGCCGCGCGCGAACGCGCCGCGCTGCCGAACTTCCAGGCCGCGCGGGAAAATATCCGGCCCGACACGATGGCGAAGGTCGCGGCGGAGATCCTCGCGCAGGAAATGGCCGGGACACTCCAATTCTTCTCTCAGCAACTTCCCGAGGCCTTTGCGTCGGTGCCGGAGGGGCCGGCCAAGGCTGACTTCAACGATGCGAACGGCAAGACGATCGCGGCGATCCGGGCCTATCAGAAATGGCTGATGGAGGAAGTCGTTCCCAAGGCCTCCAACAACTTCGCGATCGGCGCCCACGCTTATCGCCGAATGCTGGCCGACGACGACATGGTGGATTTGCCGCTATCCCAGCTCGAAGAGATCGGCGAGCGCGAGCTTGGGCGGCTCAAGACGGCCTTCGCGGCGACCGCGGCAGGAATCGATCGCAGCCGCGATCCGGCCGCGGTCATGACCTCGCTCAGCCTCAACCATCCCGGAACCAACGACGTGGTCCCGACCGTGGCGGGAGGCTTGGCCGCGATTCGCGCCTACGTCGTCGCGCATCACCTGGCGACGATCGCGCCCGAAGCGCCCAACCCGATCGTGAGGCAGACGCCGCCCTACATGCGTGCGACTACGTTCGCCTCGATGGACTCGCCGGGTCCACTCGAAAAGTCGACCGAGGCCTACTTCAACGTCACGCTGCCCGAGCCGTCGTGGAGCGTGGAGCAAAAGGCGCAGGCGCTGCGGTTGTTTTCACCTCCGAGTATCTCCGACATTTCGGTGCATGAGGTCTACCCCGGCCATTACGTGCAGTTCCTCGACAATCGCCTGAACTCCGACCATGTGCGCACTTTGTTCCGCTCGGGTTCCAATGTCGAAGGCTGGGGTTTCTACTGCGAGCAAATGATGCTCGACGATGGATGGCGCGGCGACGATCCGGTCTACCGGCTGGCGGAGCTCCAGATGGCCTTACAGCGTGCCTGCCGCTTCCTGGCGGGCATCAGAATGCATACACGCGGCATGACCGTCGACGAGGCCGCCGCATTCTTCGTGCAGAACGCCTACATGACGCCGCACAACGCGATGGTCGAGGCCCTCAGAGGCACCCAGGACCCCGGCTATCTGCGCTATCAGCTCGGCAAACTGATGATCATGAAGCTGCGCGACGACGTGCGGAGCAAGGAGGGCGACGCGTTCGACCTCGGCCGCTTCCATGACGACTTCCTGCGCTACGGCGCGATTCCGATCAAGTTGATCCGCCGCGGGATGCTGGGTTCGGACGGCCCGCTACTCGGTTCGAAGTAGGGCCGGCGTCTCGCCGGCCTTGGGCGCCGCCGGCGCGGGCGACCTTGGCACTTCCGAGAGCGCGACCATGAACTTCCCGCTCGGCGCGCGCATGATTTCGGGTACGCGCTCGAATCCGATCGATGCGGTTGCTCCCACGATTTCGCGGAAGTCGGAGCGGATTCGGACTTCGCTGTCCTCCCCAATCGCTCGATCGGCAACGTAGCGGACCGCGATCCGATCGGTGGATTTCTGCACGATCTGGAACTGCGTGATCTCGGAGCACCTAGTGACGATGTTCATCAAAGTGCTGGGCGCCATCAGGCTCCCGTCCGACAGTCGAAACAGATTGATGTCCCGTCCGGCAATTCGTCCCAGCCGCGGCAGAGTCCGCTCGCACGCACAGGAACTTTCGATCGCTGTCGTATAGTCGCCGATTTCGTACCTCACCAGCGGCATCAGATAGTTCTCCAGCGTCGTGACCAGCACGCTTCCCATCGCGCCTGGCGGAGCCGGGTACCCGTCGGGATCGACGATCTCGGTGAAAACATGCTCGGCGTTGACGTGATAGGAGCCTTGCGGGCATTGCCAGCCGACAAACGCTTCAGTCGATCCATAGTTGTCCGCGATCTCGACGCCAAGGTGCCGTCGCACGCGCTCGCGCAGGGAGTCGTCCAACACCTCGCCGCTGGTGAAAATCCGCCTGAGCGACGGTAGGCGCTGGTGGCGCTCTTCAAGCGCGCTGAGCAGGCCGTCGAGAGTGGAGGGATAGGAGAAAATGAAAAACGGGTCCAGTTTCGCTATCGTTGCCGCCTGCCGGTGGAAGTCGACCCCGAGGTAAACGAAGCGAATGCCGAAGAACAGGCGGCTCATGAGCTGGACGTCGGGATCGTCGGCGCGGCGAGCCGGGCCGTGGAATCTCGATCCGCCGAACCAGGCGCTGCGCTGGAGCGGATTCCAGCCGTTGGCGCGCAGGTATCGGGCCCGCGCCGCATAGCGGCTTCGCTGGTGAGAACTGTCGAAGATGAACTCCGCGGTCATCCCGCTGGATCCGGAAGTGGCCGCGCGAACGAACGCGGTGCGGGGAGGATAGAGAGCGCGGACCGACTGATTGAGCGAGCCCACGTCGGCGCGGCGCAGAACGGGCAATCGCGCGAAGTTCTCGATACGCGGAGCGCCCCCGAAGCGTTCCGCATAGAAGGGAATTCTGGCCGCGGCGGCCAGGGTTCGCTCGAGGTGTTCTTCCCGGTACGAGTTGAGTCTTGCCGGCGGCCAGTATTGCGACCGGAGAAGCGCCGCATACCGCGGCGCCGACTCCAGGATTCTTGCAAGTGCTCCCACTTCGAGGCGAGTCTATACATCGCAGGAAGCCGGGACCAGTCGAATCGTGCGATAGCGCCCCGCGCGGACGATGCGACCCGGCTGCTGGCATCGCGGGGCCTTTTCTATATGATCGGTACGCACAGTCTCCCAAGTCTCCATAGAGCAGGCGGCGGTATCGATGACTTACAAAACGGTGAAAGTTCCCAGCGACGGCGAGAAGATCACGCTCAACTCCGATCGCACGCTGAGCGTGCCCGATCGGCCGATCCTGCCGTTTATCGAAGGCGACGGCACCGGCCGCGACATCTGGCGCGCGTCGCAATATGTATTCGACAACGCGGTCAGGAAAATCTACGGCGGCAAAAAGAAAATCGCCTGGATGGAGGTCTACGCGGGCGAGAAGTCGTACACGCAGCTGAACACCTGGCTGCCCGATGAAACGGTCGAGGCGTTCCGCGAGTTCCTGATCGGCATCAAGGGGCCCCTGACCACGCCGGTCGGCGGTGGCATCCGCTCGCTCAACGTCGCGCTGCGGCAGATGCTCGACCTGTACGTGTGTCTGAGGCCGGTGCGCTATTTCGACGGCGTGCCGAGCCCGGTCAAGCATCCCGAGAAGGTCAACGTCGTGATCTTCCGCGAGAACACCGAGGACATCTACGCCGGTATCGAATGGGCGGCCGAATCGCCCGAAGCGAAAAAGCTGATCAAGTTCCTGATCGAGGAGATGGGCGTGACGAAGATCCGGTTTCCCAACAGCTCGGGAATCGGGATCAAGCCGGTATCGCGCGAGGGCTCGGAGCGGCTGATCCGCGCGGCGCTGGATTACGCGATCAAGCACCGGCGCAAGAGCGTCACGATGGTTCACAAGGGCAACATCCAGAAGTTTACCGAAGGCGCGTTCCGCGACTGGGGTTATGAACTGACCAAGCGCGAATACAAGGGGCGCGCGATCGGATGGGACGACTGCGGAGGCAAGCCGCCGGCCGGGCAGATCCTGGTCAAGGACAATATCGCGGACATCACGCTCCAGCAGATCCTGACGCGGCCCGACGAATTCGACGTGGTCGCGACCACCAATCTGAACGGCGACTACCTGTCCGACGCGCTCGCCGCGCAGGTCGGCGGAATCGGAATCGCTCCCGGCGCGAACATCAACTATCTGACCGGGCACGCTATCTTCGAGGCCACGCACGGCACCGCGCCGAAGTACGCCGATCAGGACAAGGTGAATCCGGGCTCGGTGATCTTGTCGGGCGTGCTGATGTTCGAGCATATGGGATGGAAGGAAGTCGCCGACGGGATTGTCCGCGGGATGGGCAAGGCGATCGCGAACAAGACCGTGACCTACGACTTCGAGCGCCTGATGACCGGCGCGAAGCTGCTCAAGTGCTCCGAGTTCGGCAAGGCGATCGTGGACAACATCTGACGATCAGCCAGATGACGATCAGTCCGATGAGCCCCCAGCAGAACGTCATTCTTCGCTGCGCTCAGAATGACGTTGAGAGCGAGCCGCTGCTCAATGAGCCTCGATCGACCATGGTCGTGAGCGCCGATGGGCTGCGAGTCTTCTCCGGCTCGTCGCATCCGCAGCTCGCCCGGGAGATTTGCGACTGCCTCAGCATCCCGCTCGGCAAGCTGCGTACCGTGCGGTTCTCCAACGAGAACCTCAAAGTCAGGATCGGCGAGAACGTGCGCGAGCAGGATGTGTTCGTGGTGCAGACCTCGTGTCCTCCGCTCTCCGAGCACATCATGGAGCTGTTCATTCTCATCGATGCGCTCAAGCACTCCTCCGCCAAGCGCATCACCGCGGTCCTGCCATGCTTTCCGTATGCGCGCAGCGACAAAAAGGACGAGCCGCGCATCTCGATTACCGCGCGCCTGATGGCCGATCTGCTCGCGACCGCGGGTGCGGATCGCGTCTTGACGATGGATCTCCATTCGCCGCAAATCCAGGGTTTCTTCTCGATGCCTACCGATCAGCTCACCGCGCTGCCGCTTTTGTGCGAGGCGCTCAAGGCGCGCGGTCTTGCCGACACGGTCGTGGTCGCCGCCGACGTGGGTGAATCCAAGGACGCCGGCCGCTTCGCCAAGCTGCTCAATCTGCCGATTGCGATTATCGACAAGCGGCGCACGGGCGATGACGAAAGGGCCGAGGCTCGTGCCGTGATCGGCGATGTGCGCGGAAAGCACGCGCTCGTCGTCGACGACGAGATCGCCACCGGAGGCACGGTATTGGCCGCGGTCGATTTTCTGCTCCAGCAGGGCGCGAAGTCGGTCTCGGCGGCGGTCGTACATCCCGTCCTGGCGGGCAACGCGTGCCAGAGATTGGCGAATTGCCGGCTCGAAAGCCTGACGGTCACGAATACGATTCCGCTTCCCGCGCATGGCGCGCCGCCCGGGATCGAAGTGCTCTCGGTGGCGCCGCTTTTGGCCGAGGCGATCATGCGCATTCACGACGGCCGCAGCGTTTCGGCGTTGTTCTAACCCTGCAGACGTGGTGGGACGAGATCCTTCGCTTCGCTCAGGATGGCATTCGGAAGGGCGGCAGTGTCCTTCCGAACGCCACTTAAGATTTGCGCGATTAACGGGGAGCGTTATATAAGCTAGACTTTAGACGAGCGGACCTTCGAGGATCACGTGGCCGGAAGAAGAAAAATCGCATTCATCGGGGCGGGCAACGTCGGCGCGACGTGCGCGCATCTCTGTTTTCTCCGCGGGCTGGGCGACATCGTGCTCTACGACATTATCGACGGCCTGCCGCAGGGCAAGGCGCTGGACATGCGCGAATCGGCCCCGGTGCTCGGAATCGACGCGAGCGTCACCGGCTCGATCGATATCAAGGCTATCGAGGGCGCCGATTGTATCGTGGTTACCTCGGGCTCGCCGCGAAGGCCGGGGATGAGCCGCGACGACCTGCTCAAGATCAACGCGGGCGTGATGACCACGGTCGGCTCGGCGATAAAGCAGCATGCGCCGGGCGCGTTCGTGGTCGCGGTGACCAATCCGCTCGACGCGATGGTCACGCAACTCAAGCGCGTGACCGGCTTTCCGAAGAACCGAATCGTCGGGCAGGCCGGCGTGCTCGACTCGGCGCGCTATCGCACGTTCCTGGCGACCGAGCTCAAGGTCTCGGTCGAGAGCGTCGCCGCGATGGTGCTCGGCGGCCACGGCGACGATATGGTGCCCGTCCGCAGCTACACGACCGCGGGCGGTGTACCGATCGAGCGCATGATCGCGGCCAAGCGGCTTGCGGAGATCGAGACTCGCACGCGCAACGGCGGCGCCGAGATCGTCAACCTGATGAAGACGTCGTCCTATTACGCAGCCGGGACCGCAACCTACAAAATGGTCGAGGCTTTCATGCTCGATCGCAAGGAAGTGATTCCATGCGCCGCCTACCTCGAAGGCGAGTACGGCGTGCGCGGGCTGTTCGCCGGAGTGCCGGTCGTGATTGGCGCCGGCGGCGTCGAGCGCGTGATCGAGATCGAATTGACCGCGGCGGAGAAGGCCGCCTTCGACGGCTCGGTCGCTCACGTGCACGAGTTGATCGAGGCGATGGACAAGGTCCTCGCCGCGAACTAATCGAGGAACGGAACAGTGGCCGAAGAACCGGTTGTAGCAGCGCCGAAGTCGAATCTGACGCCTGCCGACCGAATGCACTGGACGCTCCGCCGGCTGCATTCGTTGGCCGGGATCGTCCCGATCGGCGGATTTCTGTTCTTCCATTTGTTCGAGAATGCCTACGTCCTGCGCGGCGCTCAGATGTGGTGGGATCACTCGGAATTCACGCGCACGCTTCCGCTCCAGATTTTTGTCGAAGCCGGTCTTCTGTGGATTCCGATTTCGTACCACGCCGTCTACGGACTCGTCATCACGGCTACCTCGCAACCCAACCAGTACCCCTACGCGCGCAATTTTCAGTACACCCTGCAGCGCATCACAGGCGTGCTCGCGCTGGGGTTTATCCTTTACCATGTGCTCTCGACGCGGGCGTGGTTCTATCTGACCGGCGTCGAGACCAACTACGCGCGGATGCACGAGTTCATGATGAACCCGCTGATCCTGGCGGTTTACGTCGTGGGCGTGCTGAGTTGCGTGTATCACCTGACCAACGGGATATTCACTTTCTGTATCACCTGGGGAATCACCGACGGGCCGCGCGCGCAGGCAATGGTGAACTATGCGTGCGTGGCGCTGTTCCTGATTCTCGCCTTCGTCAGCGTAGACATCCTGGTGGCGTTTCGCGCGCCGGCTTGAGGAGCGACCATGCCCGGTCAACATATCGTTGTGGGCGGCGGCCTTGCGGGTTTGACCACTGCGATGAAACTCGCCGAGGCCGGTGAGAAGGTCGACCTGTTTTCGATCGTTCCGGTCAAGCGCTCGCATTCGGTGTGCGCGCAGGGCGGCATCAACGGCGCCGTGAACACCAAGGGCGAGGGCGACTCGCCCGCGATCCATTTCGACGACTCGATCTACGGCGGCGACTTCCTGGCCCATCAGCCACCGGTGATGGGCATGTGCGAGGCGGCGCCCTCGATCATCTACCTGTTCGACCGGATGGGCGTGATGTTCAATCGCACGCCCGAGGGGCTGCTGGATTTCCGCCGTTTCGGTGGAACCAAGCACCATCGCACGGCTTTCGCCGGCGCGACCACCGGGCAGCAGTTGCTCTACGCGCTCGACGAGCAGGTGCGGCGCTACGAGGCGGCGGGGATGGTCCGCAAGTTCGAAGGCTGGGAAATGCTGAGCCTGGTTCAGGATGAAACCGGCGAGTGCCGCGGAATCTGCGCGATCGACACCCGCTCGCTGGAGATCCGGGCCTTCCCGGCCGACGACGTGATGATCGCGACCGGCGGTCCGGGTCTGATCTTCGGCCGCTCGACGCAATCGCTGGTCAACACCGGATCGGCGGTGAGCGCCTGCTACCAGCAGGGCGCGACCTACGGCAACGGCGAGTTTATCCAGGTCCATCCGACCGCGGTTCCCGGCGAAGACAAGAACCGGCTGATCTCTGAGTCGATTCGCGGCGAGGGCGGACGGGTCTGGACCTACAAGGACGGCAAGCCCTGGTACTTCCTCGAGGAGATGTATCCCGCCTACGGAAATCTCGTCCCGCGCGATGTCGCGACGCGGGCGATCTACAAGGTCGTTTACGAGATGAAGCTTGGCGTCGACGGCGAGCCGCTGGTGTATCTCGACGTAAGCCATCTCGATCCCGAGGAGCTCAATCGCAAGGTCGCGGGCGTGCTCGAAATCTACGAGAAGTTCGCCGGCGAGGATCCGCGCAAGGTGCCGATGAAGATTTTCCCGGCGATGCACTACTCGATGGGCGGGTTGTGGGTCGATTACACGCAGCAGACCAACTTGAAGGGGCTGTTCGCCGCGGGCGAGTGCGACTTTCAGTATCACGGCGCGAACCGGCTCGGCGCCAACTCGCTGCTGTCGTGCGTTTATGCCGGACAAATCAGCGCGCCCGCGATGGCGGCCTATGCCAAGGGCCACCAGAGCGACGCGAGCTCGAAGATTTACGACGCGGAGGCCGCCCGCCAGCGCGAGGCGTTCGACAAAATCTACAAGCTCGACGGCCCCGAGAACGTCTTCTCGATCTGGCGCGAGCTGGGCGACTGGATGACCGAGAATGTCACGGTGGTGCGCTTCAACGCCAAGCTCAAGGCCACCGACGACAAGCTCATGGAGCTCAAGGATCGATGGGGCCGCGTGGGCCTCAACGATCGGGGCAAATGGGCGAACCAGGAAGTGCTCTTCGTCCGCCACTTGTACAACATGCTGGAGCTGGCGCGTCCGATCACGCTCGGCGCGCTCAATCGCAACGAATCGCGCGGCGCCCATTACAAGCCCGATTTTCCCGAGCGCGACGACAACAACTGGCTCAAGAGCACGCTCGCCCATTGGACCTCCGACGGTCCGCGCTTCAGCTTCGAGCCGGTGGACGTGAGCCTGATCAAGCCTCGGCCGCGCCGCTACGACGTGGACAAGGGCGCGACAGCGAAGGCGGCGTAATCCGATGGCGGAACAGACGATCACGCTTCGAGTCCGGCGCCAGGACGCTCCCAAGAGCGACTCCTACTGGCAAGAGTTCGAGCTGCCGTTCAAGGCGAATCACAACGTCATCTCGATGCTGATGGAAGTCCGGCGCAACCCGATCACCCGCCAGGGCAAGCGAACCTCGCCGGTGGTCTTCGAGGCCAACTGCCTGGAAGAAGTGTGCGGCGCGTGCTCGATGGTGATAAACGGGCGCGTGCGCCAGGCGTGCAGCGCGCTCGCCGGTCTCGTATCGCAGGAGCGCAGCGTGACGATCGAGCCGATGTCGAAATTCCCGGTGATCCGCGACCTGTGGGTAGACCGCTCGGTGATGTTCGAGACCCTCAAGAAGGCCCACGCCTGGATTCCGATCGACGGAAGCTACGACCTCGGACCCGGGCCGCGGGTCAGTCCCGAGACGCAGGAGCTCGCGTATCTTTTCTCGCGATGCATGACCTGCGGATGCTGCCTGGAGGCCTGTCCGCAGGTGAACGGGCATTCCGCCTTCATGGGCGCCGCAGTCATCGGCCAAGTCTACCTGATGGGCGAGCATCCGACCGGCAAGATGCATCAGGACGAACGGCTGGAAGCGATGATGGGAATCGGCGGAATCGCGGATTGCGGCAACGCGCAGAACTGCGTCGAAGTCTGTCCCAAGGGAATTCCGCTCACGACCGCGATCGCGCGCGTCGGCGGCCAGGTATCGCGCAAATGGCTCCGCGACCTGTTTTTCAAATAGAGAATTCGTTCATCAAATAGAAGACCCAAATAGAAGCCCAATGAACATCCACGAGTTCCAGGCCAAACAGATTCTCGCCCGCTTCGGCGCGCCGGTTCCAAAAGGGCAGGCCGCTGAAACGCCCGAGGCTGCCGCGAAAGCCTTCACCGCGCTCGGTCAGCCCAAGGCTGTTGCGAAAGCGCAGATTCACGCCGGCGGCCGCGGCAAGGCGGGCGGCGTCAGGCTGGTGTCGAGCGCCGAGGAAGCGCGCGCCTTCGCCGAGAAGATCCTCGGCAAGCCGCTCGTGACCCATCAGACCGGGCCGCAGGGCCGCATCGTGCGCCGGGTCTACCTCGAGGAAGCAAGCATTATCGCGCGCGAGCTTTACCTCGGGATGCTGGTCGACCGGAAAGCCGGGACGATCGCGGTGATCGCGAGCACCGAAGGAGGCGTCGAGATCGAACAGGTCGCTGCCAAGACACCCGAGAAGATCATTACCGAGCCGATCGATCCCCTGATCGGTCCGGCCGGCTTCCAGGCGCGCAAGATCGCGTTCGCGCTGGGACTGCGCGACAAAACTACCGGTCAGTTCGCCACCACGCTCGCGGCGCTCTACCGCGCCTTCATCGAGACCGACGCGTCGCTGATCGAGATCAATCCGCTGGTCGTTACCGCCGACGGAAAAGTCGTCTGCCTCGACGCCAAGATGTCATTCGATGACAACGGGCTGTTCCGCCATCCGGAGATTCGCGAGCTGCGCGATCCAAATGAGGAAGACCCCGACGAGACCGAAGCCGCCAAGTTCGATCTGAGCTACGTGCATCTCGACGGCAATATCGGATGCATGGTCAACGGCGCGGGCCTCGCGATGGCGACGATGGATATCGTGAAGTACTACGGCGCCGAGCCCGCCAACTTCCTCGACGTGGGCGGCGGCGCCAATACCCAAAAGGTCGCTGCGGCGTTTCGAATCCTGCTTTCCGATTCGCGCGTCAAGGCGGTCCTGATCAACATCTTCGGCGGCATCATGCAGTGCGACGTGCTGGCGCAAGGCGTGGTCGAAGCCGCGCGCGAAGTGAAGCTCAGCGTGCCGCTGGTGGTCCGGATGGAAGGGACCAACGTCGACAAGGGCAAGGCGATCCTGAAAGAGTCGGGGGTCGCGGTGATCGCCGCCAGCGACATGGCCGACGCCGCGCGCCGGGTCGTCGCCGCTATAGGCGGCGCGAAGCCATGAGTATCCTGTGAGTATCCTGGTCAACAAGAGCACCCGCGTCCTGACCCAGGGAATCACCGGCACGACCGCGCAGTTCCACACTCGCGCCTGCCGCGACTACGGCACGCAGATGGTCGGCGGCGTAGTGCCGGGCAAGGGCGGCACCGACTTCGAGGGAATTCCGGTTTTCGACACCGTCGAGCAGGCCCGCAAGGAAACCGGCGCGAACGCGAGCGTAATCTATGTGCCGCCGCCGTTCGCCGCCGACGCGATTCTTGAAGCGATTGCGGCCGGAATCGAGCTGGTCATCTGTATCACCGAGGGGATTCCGGTCCTCGACATGGTGAAGGTCAAGCACTACTTGCGCGGTACGCGAAGCCGGCTGATCGGTCCGAACTGCCCCGGCGTGATCACGCCGGGCGAGTGCAAGATCGGAATCATGCCGGGCTATATTCACAAACCGGGGCCGGTCGGCGTGGTTTCGCGTTCGGGCACGCTGACCTACGAGGCGGTGCATCAGCTCACGCTGCTGGGAATCGGCCAGTCGACCTGCCTTGGGATCGGCGGCGATCCGATCGTCGGCACCGGCCACGTCGAGGCGATGCAGCTCTTCAACGACGATCCTGCCACCAAGGCCGTGATCATGATCGGGGAAATCGGCGGCTCGGCCGAAGAAGATGCCGCGCAATACATAAAGCAATACTTTAAGAAGCCGGTGGTCGCGTTTATCGCCGGGCAGACCGCGCCCAAGGGACGCCGGATGGGCCACGCGGGCGCGATCATCTCCGGCGGGCATGGCACCGCGTCCGACAAGATCGCGGCGCTCAAGGCCGCCGGAATAACCGTCGCGATGAGCCCGGCCGACCTCGGCTCAACGATGAAGTCGGTACTGGACAAGGCCGCGTGAACGCAACGAAGCAGATCGTCACTTCATGAGCGCCGCCTCCTTCTTCGCCTCTCCCTGACCAGGGAGAGGTCGGCGAGCGCTGCGCTCGCCGGGTGAGGGTAGACTTCCCAACAGGAGAATCTCGATTGCCTGAACGAACACTCGCGATAATCAAACCCGACGCGTTCAAGCGCGGACTGGTCGGCGACATCCTCAAACGGATCGAAGCTTCCGGCCTCAGCCTCCGCGCGCTTCGCCTGATGCATCTGACCCGCGCGCAGGCGCAAGCGTTTTACGACGTGCACAAGGCGCGGCCGTTCTACAATTCGCTGTGCGAGTACATGTCGTCGGGGCCGGTCGTGATCACGGTGCTCCAGGGCGACGGCGCAATCGCGCGATGGCGCGAGCTGATGGGTGCGACCGATCCGGCCAAGGCTGCGCCGGGAACGATTCGCAAGGAGTTCGGCCTCAACGTGGAACAGAACGCAACCCACGGCTCCGACGCACCGGAAACCGCGGCGAAAGAGATCGCCTTCTTCTTCAGCGGACTGGATATCGTCAGCTAATGTAAGGATGCTGAATTTCGTTCGGCCGGATAACTCCAATAGAGTGCAGAGGTGTGAGCATTGCTGACGAAGCCGACCCGACCGCGCTGGTTGGATCGGACCGCCGCGACATCCGCGACCTGACCCTCGACGAACTCGAGGAACGTCGTCGCCGGGGCCGGCGAGCGGCGCTTTCGCGCCCGTCAGGTGACCGGATGGCTCTACGGCCGAGGCGCCGGCTCCTTCGACCAGATGAGCAACGTTCCTGCCGCACTGCGCGAGTATCTGGCGGCGCGATTCACGATCGGCCCGACGCCTGAGACGATCGTCTCGCGATCCTCCGACGGCACCCGCAAGCTCCTGCTGACGCTCGGCGATCGCGAGCAGATCGAGACCGTCGTCATCCCGGCCGGCGGGCGCGTGACGCTTTGCCTCTCCAGCCAGGCCGGTTGCGCGATGGGATGCGAGTTCTGCGCGACCGCCCGGATGGGACTCCATCGCAATCTCGGCGCCGGCGAGATTTTGAGCCAGGTTTTCGCGGCTCGCGCGGCACTGGCGGACGGCGAGGAACTCACCAATTACGTCTTCATGGGGATGGGAGAGCCGCTGGCCAACTATCCGCGCCTGCTCAAGGCGCTGCGCATCATGACGGAAGAGTGGGGAATGCATATCTCACCCAGGCGAATCACGGTCTCGACCGTCGGGCTGGTCCCGATGATGGAGCGGCTGCTCACCGATATTCCGGTGAATCTCGCCGTCTCGCTTCACGCCGGCACCAACGATCTGCGCGACCGGCTCGCGCCGATCAATCGCCGCTATCCGCTCGAAGCCCTGATCGAGGCCTGCGCCAACTTGCCACTCAAGCGCCGCCGGCGGATAACCTTCGAGTACGTGATGCTCGGCGGAGTCAACGATTCTGTCGAGCAGGCCGAGCGTCTGGCCGGCTTGCTCGCGCCGCTGCGCGCCAAGGTCAACCTGATTTTTTTCAACTCGTATCCGGATTCTGTCTTCAGGACCAGCGAGCGCGCCGCGGTGGAGCGCTTTCAAGCGATCCTCCGGCACGGTAACTTGACCGCTACGGTTCGCGAGAGCCGGGGCGCGGATATCGCGGCCGCATGCGGCCAGTTGTACGCCGAGCGGCACGGCGGCGCGGGCGCGCAACTGCACGCGGGATAGCAGATGGCGAGAAGCACACTTGGAATAATCGGGGGCAGCGGCTTCTATCAGATGGCGGGGATCGAGCGAGTTGAACAACTCGAGCTCAAGACGCCTTTCGGCGCGCCCTCCGATCCGTACTATCGCGGCAGGATTGGCGAAACCGAGGTAGTATTTCTCGCCCGCCACGGCCGGGGCCATCGCCTGATGCCGAGCGAGATTAATTATCGCGCCAATATCTTCGGAATGAAGCAGCTCGGCGTCGAGCGGCTGGTTTCGGTCAGCACGGCCGGCAGCATGAAGGACGATATCAAGCCGGGCGACCTGGTCGCGCCCGATCAATTCATCGATCGGACCTTCAAGCGGCCCGCGACCTTCTTCGGCGGCGGTATCGTGGTTCACGTCTCGCTCGCCGACCCGGTGTGCCCCGATTTGGCCTGCGCGCTCGCTGCCGCGGGAAAGACCGCCGGCGTTCCGATTCGGCAGGGCGGGACCTACCTGTGTATCGAGGGGCCGCAGTTCTCCAGCCGCGCAGAGTCGAACCTTTATCGAAGCTGGGGCGTCGATGTGATCAGCATGACCGCGATGCAGGAGGCGCGGCTCGCGCGCGAGGCGGAACTCTGTTATGCGGCGCTGGTGCTGGTGACCGACTACGACTGTTGGCATCAGAGCGTCAAAGCGGTCGATATTGCGGAAATCCTGCGCGTGATGCGCCTCAACGTGGATCTCGCCCAGAAGACGGCGTTCGCCCTCGCGCGCGGACTTGCCGCGGAGCCGCGGACATGCGCCTGCGCGCACGCTCTGAAGGACGCGATCATCACCGATCGCTCGCTGATTCCGCCCCGCCTCGCGGCCGACTTAAGCCCGCTTATCGGCAAGTACCTCTGACGGGAGAATTTCCGCGAGTGAGTATCGTAGTAGTCGGATCGGTCGCTTACGACACGATCGAAACGGTCAACGGCGGCGCGATCGAGGCGCTGGGAGGATCCGCCAGCTACTTTTCGCTGGCGGCGCGTTTCTTCGCGCCGGTCAGCGTGGTGGCCGTGGTCGGCTCCGACTTCAAACCCGAGCATCGCGAGCTGTTCGTCGAGCGCAATATCGACGTGCGCGGGCTGGAGCAGCGCCAGGGAAAAACGATGCACTGGCACGGCCGCTATCACGAGGACATGAACAAGCGCGATACGATCAGTCTCGCGCTCAACGTCTTCTCCGATTTCGAGCCGGCCCTGCTGCCCGATCAGCGGCGCGCCGACTACCTGTTTCTCGGCAATATCTCTCCCGCTTTGCAGCAGCACGTGCTTGCGCAGATGAGCAGTCCCAAGCTCGTCGCGGCCGATACGATGAATCACTGGATCGAGAGCGATCGCGCCGCGCTGGCCAAGCTGCTGGCGCGGCTCGATATCCTGACCCTCAATGACGAAGAGGCGCGGATTCTTTCCGGCGAGCACAACCTCGTCAAGGCCGGACGCGCCGTGCTCAAGATGGGTCCCAAGATTGCGCTGGTGAAGCGCGGCGAATACGGCGTGCTGCAATTCAGCCGCGATGGAATGTTCGCCGTTCCCGCCTATCCGCTCGAGGAGGTGGTCGATCCCACCGGCGCCGGCGATACGTTCGCGGGCGGCGTGATGGGATACCTGGCACGGAACGGCCGCCTGAACGAGGGAATCCTCCGTTCGGCGGTGGTCTACGGCACCGTGATGGCCTCCTTCGTGGTCGAGCGGTTCTCGCTCGAACGCCTGACCACGCTCGCCTGGGAAGAAGTCGACCGCCGCTACCGGGCGTTCATCGAGCTGACCGATTGTCAGCACCCCAGATGGACATCTCGGTAGTGATCCCGCTGCTCGACGAGCGGGATAATCTCCGGCCGCTGCACGAGGAGCTGGGCCGCGAGATGGCCAAGCTCGGGCACTCCTATGAGCTGCTGTTCATCGACGACGGAAGCACCGACGGCAGCGCCGAGGTGCTGCGCGAAATCAAGGAACGCGATCCGCACACGCGGGTAATCCGGCTCGCGAAGCGGTCGGGACAGACCGCGGCGCTGGCCTGCGGATTCGATCACGCCGGCGGCCGGATCGTCGTCGCGATCGACGCCGATTGCGAGAACGATCCGGCCGACATCGGGCGTCTGCTCGCCCCGATCGAAGAGGGCTACGATCTGGTCAGCGGATGGCGCGTGGGGCGATGGCAGAACGCGTTCCTGACCCGTCGCATCCCCTCGGTCACGGCCAACTGGCTCATTTCATGGATCACCGGCACGCGGCTTCACGACTACGGATGCACCTTCAAGGCGTACCGGCGCGATCTGGTCCAGCGCTTCCGGCTCTACGGCGAGATGCATCGCTTCCTCCCGGCGATCGCCGCGGAGCTGGGCGCGCGAATATGCGAAGTCGAAGTCGGCTTTCGCCAGCGGCGCGCGGGACGCTCCAAGTACGGAATGGGGCGAATCGTGCGCACGTTGCTCGACCTGATCACCGTGAAGTTTCTCTCGGCTTACTCAACCCGGCCGATTCAGGTGTTCGGCCTGATCGGCGTCGTGCTGGGCGGCGCCGGATCGCTCTGGACCGCGAGCCTGGTGTTTGAAAAAGTCGTTCTGGGCCACAGCCTCGGAAATCGCCCCGCCTTGCTCCTGGCGGTGTTGCTGGTGATGGTCGGGATTCAGTTCGTGAGCCTGGGGCTGCTCGGCGAGATGCTCGCGCGCACCTACCATGAATCGCAAAACAAACCCGTGTATGTGATCAAGGAAGAACTCTGACGAGGGGAAGTCTGAGACGATAAATGAACATCGCGATTGTCGGAACCGGTTATGTGGGTCTGGTGAGCGGCACCTGTTTTGCGGAAAGCGGCAACGAGGTGATCTGCGTCGACCTCAACCGCGAGCGTATCGACCAGCTCAAGGCGGGCAGGATCCCCATCTACGAGCCGGGGCTCGAAGAGCTGGTCCGGCGCAACGTCAAGGAAGGACGGCTGCGGTTTTCCACCGATACCCGGGAGGCGGTGTCGCAATCGATGGTCTCCTTCGTCGCGGCCGGCACTCCGATGGGCAAGACCGGCGCCGCCGACCTTTCGGGCGTGTTCAGCGCCGCCGAGGACATCGCCAGGGCGGCCGTCGGTTATCACGTGATCGTAATCAAGAGCACCGTGCCGGTCGGCACCAACGATCGCGTCCGCGAGGCGATCTCGGGCCACGCCAACCATCGTATCGACCTTTGCTCGTGCCCTGAATTTCTGAAGGAAGGCTCGGCGATCGAGGACTTCATGCGCCCCGATCGCGTGATCATCGGCAGCGCCAGCGAACAGGCCACCGCGGTTCTGCGTGAGCTGCACACGCCGTTCGTGCGCACCGACAACCCGATCCTGATCATGGACCCGCGCTCGGCCGAGCTTTCCAAGTATGCCTGCAACGCGATGCTCGCGATGCGGGTCTCGTTCGTCAATGACATCGCCAACCTGTGCGAAATGGTGGGCGCCGAGATCAACGACGTGCGCCGCGCGCTCGGGACCGATCGCCGAATCGGATCGCAGTATCTGTTTCCCGGCGTCGGCTACGGCGGCTCGTGTTTCCCCAAGGACGTGCAGGCGCTGATTCACACCGCCAGGGAGAACCGGCTCGATTTCGCCCTGCTCGAGGCGGCGGAAGCGGTCAACGCGCGACAGAAGCGGCTGCTGGTCGACCGGGTCAAGGCCCACTTCAAGGGCGATCTCAAAGGCCGCACCTTCGCGGTCTGGGGGCTCGCCTTCAAGCCCCGCACCGACGACATGCGCGAGGCTCCGTCGATAGTCGCGATCGAGGAGCTGCTGGCGGCGGGCGCGCAGGTGCGCGTACACGATCCCGAAGCACTGGACAACGCGCGGCAAATTTTCGGCGACCGCGTCAGCTACCACACGATCAACTATGAGACGATCGCCGGAGCCGACGCGCTGCTGATCATGACGGAGTGGAACGAGTTCCGCCATCCGAACTTTCAGCGCGTGCGCGCGGCGCTCAAGAATCCCGTGATCTTTGACGGCCGAAACCTCTACGACCCTGCGCTGATGAAGGCGCTGGATTTCCGCTACTACTCGATCGGCCGCCGGCCGGTGTAGGAGACCCGGATGCAGTGCAGGAGAGCCAGATGAAGGTCCTCGTTACCGGCGGCGCGGGGTTTATCGGATCCCATACCACCGATGCGCTGATCGCAGCCGGCCATTCGGTTGCGGTGCTTGACAATCTGGCCGCCGGCAAGCGCGAGCAGGTGAACCCTGCCGCGCGCTTCTATCAGATCGATCTGCGCGAAGCGGAGCGGGTGAAAGAGGTTATCGGCAAGGAGAAGCCCGAGGCGATCGTCCATCTGGCGGCGCAGATGGACGTGCGGCGCTCGGTCGCCGACCCGGTCTACGACGCGCAGGTCAATCTGGTCGGGATGCTCAACCTGATGGAAGCGGCGCGCGTCAACGGCTTGCGCCGGGTGGTCTTTTCCTCGACCGGCGGCGCGATCTACGGCGAGCAGGAAAGCTATCCCTGCGCTGAGGACCATCCGACCCGCCCGGTCAGTCCCTACGGCGTGGCGAAACTTGCTACCGAGCGCTACCTGTTCTTCTACAAAGTCCAGTACGGAATCGATTATCTGGCCGTGCGCTACGCCAACGTGTACGGGCCCCGCCAGGATCCGCATGGCGAGGCCGGGGTGGTGGCGATCTTTTGCGGCCGGATGCTCGAAGGCAAGCCGGTCACGATCTTCGGCACCGGCGAGCAGACCCGCGACTACGTGTACGTGGCCGACGTCGTGCAGGCCAACCTCGCAGCCCTGGACGCCGCCGTCACGGGCGCGGTCAACATCGGGACCGGTTTCGAGACCAGCGTGAACCGGCTGTTCGAGGAACTTGCGGGCTCGTCATACGAGTTGAAGCCGGTCTACGCGCCCGCGCGTCCGGGCGAGCAGCAGCGATCGGCGATTTCCCCGGCGCGCGCGGCCCGCGAGCTCAACTGGCGTCCCCAGGTTGCTTTGGCCGATGGATTGTCCCGCACGCTGGCCTTCTTCAAGCAACGAGCCGGTCGCGGCGCCTGAGCGCATGCTATAGTCTCCTTTGTCCGGCCATCGGGGAGAGCGCCAGCGCGGCGGCCTCGACCTGAGACTGGCGGCCTGAGACTACCGGAATGTCCCCGCATGACTGAACCCGATCTGATCCGCAACTTCTCGATCATCGCTCATATCGACCACGGCAAATCGACCCTTGCCGATCGGTTGCTGGAGCGTACCGGTGCGCTCACCAAACGCGAGCTCAAGGAGCAATTCCTCGACTCGATGGACCTCGAGCGCGAGCGCGGCATCACGATCAAGGCCCGTTCGGTGCGCCTGAGTTACCAGGCGCGCGACGGCCGCACCTACGTTCTGAATCTTATCGACACGCCCGGCCACGTGGATTTCGCCTACGAAGTCTCGCGCAGCCTCGCGGCGTGCGAGGGCGCTCTGCTGGTGGTCGACGCGAGCCAGGGCGTGGAGGCGCAGACCCTCGCCAACGTCTATATGGCGCTCGATCACGGTCTGGAGATCGTGCCGGTGATCAACAAAATCGACCTGCCGAGCGCCGATATCGAGCGCACGCGGAGCCAGATCGAAGAGATCATCGGGCTCAAGGCCGACGACGCGATCCTGACCAGCGCGAAGGAGGGCATCGGTATCGACGAGGTGCTCGAAGCGATCGTCACGCGGGTGTCGCCGCCGCCCAACGCGTCGGATAAGCCCGCTCGCGCGCTGATCTTCGACAGTTGGTACGACGCGTACCAGGGCGTGATCGGCTTGATCAGAGTTTTCGACGGCGAGTTCCATCGCGGCATGAAGGTCCGCCTGATGGGCACCGACAAGCCGGGCGAAGTGATGCGTCTGGGCCACTTCACGCCGCACGATCGCGAGGTCGAATCGCTCGGCACCGGCGAGGTCGGCTACATCGTCGCGGGAATACGGACGGTCGCCGATATGCGGGTCGGCGATACTATCACCGACGCGAACCGGCCCGCCGAAGAGCCGCTGCCCGGGTTCAAGGAACTGAAGCCGATGGTGTTCGCGGGTCTCTATCCCACCGAGGCCAATCAGTACACCGCGCTGCGCGACGCGATCGAAAAACTCACCCTCAACGACGCGAGCCTGGTATGCGAGCCGGAGTCGTCGCAGGCGCTGGGCTTCGGCTTTCGCGCCGGCTTTCTCGGCCTGCTCCACATGGAAATCGCGCAGGAGCGGCTCGAGCGCGAGTTCGGCCTGAACCTGATCGTCACCGCCCCCACCGTCGCTTATCGGGTCAAGACCACCGACGGACAGGTCACGATGGTCGACAATCCGGCGCTGCTGCCCGACGAAAACCTGATCGAAACGATCGAGGAGCCGTTCATCCTCGCCTCCATCCACATGCCCGACGAGTACCTCGGTCCGGTGATGAGTCTGTGCGAGGAGCGGCGCGGCAGGCAGCGCGATCTTCGCTACGTCGGCCAGAAGCGGGTGCTGCTGCATTACGAGCTGCCGCTGGCCGAGGTGGTCTTTGACTTCTACGACCGGCTCAAATCCGTAAGCCGTGGCTACGCCTCGCTCGATTATGAGTTTCTGGACTTCCGGGCGGGCTCTCTGGTTAAATTGGATATAAGGATCAATGGCGAGGTGTTGGACGCCTTGTCGATGATCGCGCATCGTGACAGGGCGTACGAGCGCGGGCGCGCGTTATGCGAAAAGATGCGCCAGTTAATCCCGCGCCAGATGTTTGAGGTGGCGATCCAGGCCGCGATCGGCAGCAAGATAATCGCTCGCGAAAGCGTCAGGCCGCTGCGCAAGAACGTCACTGCGAAGTGCTACGGCGGCGACATCACGCGCAAGCGCAAGCTGCTCGAAAAACAGAAGGAAGGCAAGAAACGAATGAAACAGGTCGGGCGGGTCGAAATACCGCAGGAAGCTTTTCTGGCCGTGCTCAAGGTAGGGGAATAGGCGTCCGATGGGCCAACCCCTCCGCAGCAGCGCTCCCAGGCCGGCGCCCTTGTCGCGTCCGGGGCCGGAAATCAAGCAGGCTCCCGCGGGCCGCTCGGCGCTCCGCGAATACGGCGAGGCGCTGATAATCGCGCTCAGCCTCGCGCTGGTAATCCGTACTTTCTTTATCCAGGCCTACAAGATTCCGTCGGGCTCGATGGAGCCGACGTTGCTGATCGGCGATCACATTCTGGTCAACAAGCTTATCTACGGGCTGCGGATGCCCGATTCGATCCTCGGGACCCATCCTCCCGGCATCCCCTACGGCCACTACCTGTTCCGACTCGAGTCGATTCATCGCGGCGACGTCGTGGTCTTCGTCTTCCCGCCCGATCCGACCAAGGACTTCATCAAGCGCGTGATCGGGGTGGCCGGCGATACGATCGAGCTTCGCAAGGGGGTCGTATACCTCAATGGCGCCCCAGTGCCCGACCCGCACGCCCATTACGAAGTTCCGCTCGCCGAACACGTCACGTCTTCGCCGCGCGACAATTTCGGTCCGGTCAAGGTGCCGGACGGGAAGCTCTTCATGATGGGTGACAATCGCGACCGGAGCTACGACAGCCGCTGGTGGGGATTCGTCGATGAGGACGAGGTTGAGGGCCGCGCGCTGATCATGTACTGGTCATGGGACGGCGATGCCTCCGGTCTCTTCAACGTGCGCTGGAATCGGTTCGGCAAGCTTGTCGAGTGACGGGGGATTAAGAGTGGCTGATGATGGGGTCGCCAAGGTAGGCGTCATGCTGGAGCATCTGAGTTCGCGCTTCGAGCTGGTGGTCGAGGCGCTCTCGGGAGTCGGCGGGCGAATCGATCTGCTGCGCGGCGAGATGGTCGAGCAGTTTGTCGAAGTCGGCAAGCAGATCCGCTTCCTTTCACAACAAATCGGCGAGAACCGCGACGGCCAGTCCGAGTTGCGCGCCGAATTGACCGCCGAGGTGGTCCGCCTGGGCGAGGCGCTGGGCGCGGCGCGCGTCGAGTTCCGCCAGCAACTCGCGGATACGCAGGACTCGTTGCGCCACGAGATCGCCGACGGCGCCCAGCGGGCCGTATTCCAGGTGCGCGAGGAGATCGCGGCCGGTATCGGCAGCGCCCGCAAGGAAATTCCCGCCCAGGTCGTGGCGTCATCGCGGCAGACCCAGGAAATCATGCGCACCGAGATCAAGGAATTACGCGCCGGGATGCAATCCGAGCTGGCGCGGATGCAGGACGGCCTGCGCTCCGAGATCGCTCACAAGACCGAATCCGCCGCCCGGCAACTGAGCGGCGAGATCAAGCTGGGTCAGAAATCACTCGCCGCGCTCAGCAAGAAATTCGAGCGCTTCGACGATCGCGTGTCGGTTGAGGTCAAGGATCAGGAACAGCGGCTGCGCAAGGTCGAACGCCGCGCCCGCGGCTGAGATTTTTCACCTCGCTTGTTGATTTCCTTTCGCGTGTGCCTTGATCGAGGACGCGCGCGCCGATACAAAGAGAATTGACCTTTTAATTCGTCCCGGCGAGGACGAGAAAGGGATCAAATGAGCAGCAGCTACATCGAACCCGTGTGCCTCCGCAGGCGGGTTCGTTTCTTTTTCCGCGCGCCTGCGGGACTTACGCTTCCAGACAACCCTCACCCTCTTCCTGGTCAGCGAGAGGGGACCAGAAAGAGGCGGACCGTCGGCGAGTGCAGCGAACTCCAGTCATCTTTGTCTCCGTAGCGCCGGCCTCCGTGCCGGTTCTTTCCAATGACCGCCGGATCGATCGTCGCGCTCGATTCATCCGCGATCGCCCGCTCCGTCAAGCGGATCGCCCACGAAATCGGCGAACGCAGCGGCGGTGGCGAGAATCTCGTGCTGATCGGCGTGGTGCGCCGCGGCGCCAACCTCGCCCATCGGCTCGCAGCGGCGCTCAAGGAACTGGCGGGCCGCGAGGTCCCGGTCGGCACGCTGGACATCTCCTCGTATCGCGACGACGGCCGTGGCGCGCCCGGAGATCCGCGCCTGATCGGACGCGACGTTCCATTCTCGCTCGACGGCCGGCGCGTGATTCTGGTCGACGATGTGCTCTACACCGGCCGTACCGTGCGCGCGGCCCTCGACGCGCTGCTGGATCTCGGCCGCCCGGAATCGATTCAGCTCGCGGTCCTGATCGATCGCGGCGAACGCGAGCTGCCGATTCGCGCCGACTACGTGGGCAAGAACCTGCAAGCCCCCAGCGGCCAGCGGGTCTACGTGCGGCTCAGCGAAGTCGACGGCCTGGACGCGGTCGTGATCGGCAGCGGCAAATGAGACGGCGAGTGAAACCCTGATGGCTCGGCTGGCGAAATGCGACCTGGTCTCGATCGAGGATCTGACGACCGCCGACGTTCGAGCGGATATTCGTGCTGGCCGATCAATTCGCCGAGGCTTTGCAGAAAGGCGAACGGCTCGATCTCGCGCGCGGCCTGATAATGGCGACGCTGTTCTACGAACCCTCGACCCGTACGCGGCTCAGCTTCGAGTCCGCGATGCATCGGCTCGGCGGCGCGGTGATCAGCTCGGCCGACATGCACGCCAGCTCCGCGGCGAAAGGCGAAAGCCTGGCCGACACGGTGCGGGTGACCAGCGCGTACGCCGACCTGATCGTCTTGCGCCATCCCCACGACGGCGCGCCGCGCGTCGCCGCCGAATACGCGCCGTGCCCGATCCTCAACGCGGGCGACGGCAGCCGCGAGCATCCCACCCAGACCCTGTGCGACCTCTACATCCTGCGCAAGAAGAAGGGCCGGCTCGCCGGACTCACGGTCGCGATCTGCGGCGACCTGAAATACGGCCGCACGGTCCATTCGCTGATCTACGCGCTGGCGCGTTTCGGCGCGAATATCGTCGCGGTGCCGAATCACGGCCTCGGCGTGCCCGACTACGTTCTCGATCGCCTGGCGGCCGAGCGCGGCTACACTTTTTCGATGGTCGGGATGGACGATCTCAGATCGCTCGCGGGCGGGCTCGACGCGCTCTACTTGACCCCCAGCGCGCCCCATCAGATGGCGCTGTTCACCGGCGGGATGCCGCTGGAAAAGCTGCCCAGCGAGCAGCCGCCACAAGCGCTGGACGCCTTCTACGTCACGCGCCTGCAACGCGAGCGCCGCGCCGAGAACGAAACCGGCCAGGGCGACCAGGGTGGTTATGTCCGCTTCGACGCGCAGGCGCTCAAGAGCAGCCGCGCGCACGAAGCCGTTGTGATGCATCCGCTGCCCCGCACCGATGAGCTTGCTTACGAGCTCGACAGCGATCCGCGCGCGGTCTACTTCGAGCAGGCGGCGGCAGGTGTGCCGGTCCGGATGGCGCTGATCGCGTGGTTGATCGAAAAATCCCGGCCCGGACAGGTTGCTTCAAGCGAGCATCCGGGCGAGCCGCCGATCAGGTTCAAGTCCGAGCCGGCGCCGCGATGCGCCAACCCCAACTGCATCACCCGCCATGAAGGCGCCTACCTGCGCCCGCGTTTTCGGCTCGCGCCCCGCGTGAACCGATCGGTGCTGCCGCTGCGATGCGATTTCTGCGACCGCGAGCTGGGCGCCGACTTCGTTGGTCACGCGCGCTCGCGCCGCTACTATCGCTTCGAGGAAAGCCTCTACGGTTACGCCCGGCAATGGATCGAAGAGGGCTCGCTGGTCGTGTTCGACAGCGAGAAACAGGCCGAGGAGCACGGCTACGAGCCATACCGGCGCGGGCCTCAGCGCGAGATCATGAACGGCGACGAGGTCGCGCGCGCGTGCGAAACGCTGGCCGCGCAACTGATCGAAGACCTGCCCGATTTGAGCGGCGTCGCGATGGTCGGAATAGTCAGTCACGGCGCGATGCTTGCCATCCGGTTGCGCGACCTGATCGAAGCGCGGACCAAAGTGCGGCTGCCCTGCGCTGCCGCCGACGTGGTAAGCGGAGCAGACGCGATTCGGCCGCTCGATCCTGGCGGCGGCTTCGAAGTCGAAGGACGCACGATCGTCCTGGTGGACGACGTGATCAATAGCGGATGGACCGTCCAGCGCACGATGGCGGCGCTCTGGAAGCACGGCCGTCCGGCGTCGGTAAAACTCGCGGTGCTGATCGATCGCGGCCATCGCGCTGTGCCGATTCGGCCCAACTACGTCGGCAAAAACATCCCGACTGCCCGCGCCGAGCGCGTGCAGGTGCGGCTGTCGCCACCCGACGCGGAGGGCGCGCGTAAGCATCACGACCGCGTCGTGATCTACTCGATGGTCGAGTCGCTCAAGGAACCTGAGAGGGCAGGGTGAGCTCGATTCTCATCAGACAAGGCCGCGTGATAGACCCGGTCAACCGCGTCGACGCGATATTCGACTTGCGCGTTTCGGATGGCAAGATCGAGCAACTGGAGTTCACCGGACGCGGTGGCAGTACGGGGCCCGCGGTCAGGGAAATCGACGCCTCGGGATGCTGGATCGTGCCGGGGCTGATCGACCCCCATGTTCATCTGCGCGATCCCGGATTTCCGGAGAAGGAAACGATCGCGAGCGGATTGCGAGCCGCGGCCGCGGGCGGATTCACCGCCGTTGCCGCGATGGCGAACACCTCGCCGGTTAACGACACGCCCGAGATTACCCGCTACATGCTCGAGCAGGCTGCGCTGGCGCATTCGGCGCGGCTGGCGCCGGTCTCGGCGGTCACCAGGGGTCTGCGCGGCGAGCAGTTGGTCGACTATCGTGCGATGATCGCAGCGGGAGCGCGCCTGTTTTCTGACGACGGTATCCCGATCGACGACCCCGCCGTGCTCGCACGCGCGATCGACGAAATCAACGCGCTCGGCTTCGCGATTTCGCTCCACGAAGAAGATCGCGCGCTGACGGCCGGCGGCGCCATCAACGCCGGTGACATCGCGAATCGGCTCGGAGTACCGGGCGTGCCCGCTGCCGCTGAGACCGAGCGCGTCAGCCGCGACCTCGAGCTGGCTGCGGAGCGCAAAGCCACCGTCCACGTCGCGCACGTTTCATGCGCCGAGTCGCTGGAAATGATCCGGATCGCGCGCGCGCGCGGCGCCGCCGTCACCTGTGAGGCCACGCCGCATCACATGATGCTCGACGACAGCGCGGTGCTGAATTATGGTCCCAACGCCAAGATGTCTCCGCCGCTTCGTCGGATGAGCGATGTCGAGGCCGTGGGCGCCGGACTCGCCGACGGAACGATCGATATGATCGCGACCGATCATGCGCCCCACGATTACGCCTCCAAGCAGATGGAAGATCTCGCCGGATTTTTCGGGCCGGGAATCGATTCACCCGAGCCCTTGCCGGCCCGGCAGGCGAGCGCGCTGACGCGTGCCGCCAACGGCGTAATCGGTCTCGAGACCGCGCTCGCCGTTGCCCTCGATCTCGTGCGCCGGGTGGTGATACTTCCCGACCGGCTGGTCCGGCTGATGTCGCTCAACCCGGCGCGCCTGTTGCGGCTCGAGGCGGGGACGCTCTCGCCGGGAGCGGTCGCTGATATCACGGTGATCGATCCGGAGCTGGACTGGAAAGTGGACCCCGCAAAGTTTCTCTCGAAAAGCCGCAACTGTCCGTTTGCCGGCATGGAGTTCAAAGGCAAGGCTATCCTCACCATGGTCGGCGGCGAAATCGTCTACGACGCACGTACCGGGCGGCTCGCATGACGAGCGCTCGCGAAGCGATCCTCGCGCTCGCCGACGGGCGCATCTTCCGCGGGCGATCGTTCGGCGCGATTGGCGAGACCGCCGGCGAAGTCGTGTTCAATACCGCGATGACGGGCTACCAGGAGGTGCTCACCGATCCGTCGTACCGCGGGCAGATCGTATGCATGACCTACCCGGAGATCGGCAACGTCGGAATCAACGCCGAGGACGCCGAATCATCGCGCGTCTATGTGGAGGGTTTTGTAGTCAAGGAGTATTGCCCGAACCCTTCCAATTGGCGCTCGGAAAGTTCGCTGGGCGACTATCTGGCGGCGGCCCGCGTGGCCGGAATCGAGGGTATCGATACGCGGGCGCTCGTGCGCCATATCCGCACCCACGGCGCGCAGGAGGCGGTTATATCGAGCGTCGATCTTGATCCGCATAGCCTGATCGCCAAGGCCAAGGCGTCGCCGGGCTTGATTGGACGAGACCTCGTCAAGGAAGTTACGTGCCCGGCTCCGTATGATTGGAACACCGGCGACTGGGCGCTGGGTGCGGGCTATCGCAAGGTCGATGAGCGCGAGCTTCATGACGCGCCGCTGATCGTCGCGATGGATTACGGGATCAAGCGGAATATCCTGCGCCGCCTGGTCGCGTCGGGATTTCGCGTGAAGGTCCTGCCGGCGGCGGCCACGACGGCGCAAATCCTGGCGCAGAATCCCGACGGCGTGTTTCTGTCCAACGGGCCGGGCGATCCGGCGGCGTTGCCTTATGCGTATGAGGCCGTGCGCGGCCTGCTCGGTAAGAAGCCGGTGTTCGGAATCTGCCTCGGTCATCAGCTGCTCGGCCTTGCATTGGGCGGTCGGACCTACAAGCTCGGCTTCGGTCATCACGGCGCGAACCACCCCGTGATGGATTTGCGCACGCGCCGCGTCGAGATCACCTCGCAAAACCACGGGTTTGCGGTCGATGCCGAGTCGGTCGCGGGACGGGCTGCGCTCTCGCATGTGAACCTCAACGACCAGACCGTGGAGGGACTGCGCGGCGTCGGCGCGCCATTTTTCTCGGTGCAGTACCATCCCGAGGCCTCGCCCGGCCCTCACGACGCGGGCTACCTGTTCGCGCGCTTCAAGCGACTGGTCGAGAGCTTTCCGCGCTACGGCGCCGAGGCGCTCGATCGTATCCTAGCCGACGAAAGCCATGCCGCTACGTAAAGAGCTGAAATCCGTCCTTTTGATCGGTTCCGGCCCGATCGTCATCGGCCAGGCCTGCGAGTTCGACTATTCGGGCACTCAGGCTTTGAAGGCGCTGCGCGAGGAAGGCCTGAAGCTCATCCTGATCAACTCCAATCCGGCGACTATCATGACCGATCCGGATTTGGCCGACCGGACCTATATCGAGCCGATGACCGCCCAGGTGATCGCGAAGATCATCGAGCGCGAGCGTCCGGACGCGTTGCTGCCAACCGTGGGCGGCCAGACCGCGCTCAACCTGGCGATCGAGCTGGCTGAATCGGGCGTGCTCGAACGCTTCAAGGTCGAGCTGATCGGCGCGAAGCTGCACGCGATCAAAAAGGCCGAGGACCGCGACCTGTTCAAACAGGCGATGCTGAACGTCGGGCTGGAGGTTCCGGCCTCTGCTATCGCGCACTCGCACGACGACGCCGAGCGTATCCGGGGCGAACTGGGACTGCCGCTGATAATCCGGCCCTCGCGCACGCTCGGCGGCGCGGGCGGCTCGATCGCGCGCGATGCCGGCGACTACCGCGCCAAGATCGCATGGGGCCTGGCGGCGTCGCCCAGCCATGAGGTGTTGGTCGAGCAGTCGATCGAAGGATGGAAGGAATTCGAGCTCGAGGTGATGCGTGACGGCGCCGACAACGTCGTGATCGTATGCTCGATCGAGAACCTCGATCCGATGGGTGTTCATACCGGCGACTCGATCACCGTGGCGCCCGCGCAGACGCTCACCGACAAGGAATATCAGTTGATGCGCGATGCGGCGCTGAGGATCATCCGCGAGATCGGCGTCGACACGGGCGGCAGCAATATCCAGTTCGCGGTCGAGCCGGGGACGGGCCGGATGGTCGTGATCGAGATGAATCCGCGCGTGTCGCGCAGCTCGGCGCTGGCTTCCAAGGCGACCGGCTTTCCGATCGCGAAGATCGCGGCGCGCCTGGCGGTCGGCTACCGCCTGGATGAGATTCCCAACGACATCACGCGGATGACGCCGGCGTGCTTCGAGCCGACTATCGACTACGTAGTCACCAAAATTCCGCGCTTCACGTTCGAGAAGTTCCGCGGCGCCGCCGACGAATTGGGGCCGCAGATGAAATCGGTCGGCGAGGCGATGGCTATCGGCCGCACCTTCAAGGAGTCGCTGCAGAAGGCGCTGCGCTCGCTGGAGGTCGGCTCGTATGGATTCGAGGGCCGGGTAGGGCAGCTCTCGCGCGAAGCGGCAGCCGCCGAAGTGCGGGCCAATCTGCGCACGCCGCACAGTCAGCGCCTGTATTACATCGCGGAGGCGCTGCGAATCGGCCTCCCGGCGGCCGAAATTCACGCGCTGACGAAGATCGATCCATGGTTCCTTGCCGCGATCGCCGAAATCGTCGATGCCGAGCGCCGAATCGCGGGCGCGCCGCTTCCTGACGCCGTGCTGCGCGAGGCGAAGGCGATGGGCTTTTCCGATCGCCGGATCGCCGAATTGACCGGCACGGACGAGGCCGCAATCGCTGCGCGGCGCGGCGCGCTCGCGATCCGGCCGGTGTTCAAGACGGTCGATACCTGCGGCGCCGAGTTCCAGGCCTTCACGCCGTATCTCTATTCGACCTACGAAGGCGAAGATGAAGCGCCTCCCGACGATCGGCGCAAGGTGATCATCCTGGGCGGCGGGCCCAACCGGATCGGGCAGGGAATCGAGTTCGATTACTGCTGCGTGCACGCGAGCATGGCGCTGAGAGAAGACGGCTTCGAGAGCATCATGGTCAACTGCAATCCCGAAACGGTCTCGACCGACTATGACATTTCCGATCGCCTGTACTTCGAGCCGCTCACTTTTGAGGACGTGATCGCGATCGTCGAACGCGAGCAGCCCTTCGGGGTAATCGTGCAGTTCGGCGGGCAGACTCCGCTCAAGCTCGCGGTGCCGCTGGCGCGCGCGGGCGTGCCGATTCTCGGCACTCCGCCGGACGCGATCGATCGAGCAGAAGATCGCGAGCGCTTCAACGCGATGGTCGACAAGCTCGGGCTGAAACAGCCGCGCGGCACGATGGCGCGCGGCCTGGACGAAGCGGTCGCCGGCGCCGCGCGAATCGGCTATCCCGTGCTGATTCGTCCATCGTACGTGCTCGGCGGGCGCGCGATGGAAGTGGTGCTCGACGAGAGCGCGCTCCGGCGCTACGTCACCCACGCGCTGCAAGCCTCGGGGCCGCATCCGCTCCTTATCGACCGCTACCTCGAGGGCGCGATCGAAGTCGACGTGGACGCGATCGCCGACGGCGAAACAGTAGTCGTCGGGGGTATCATGGAGCATGTCGAGCACGCCGGCATCCATTCGGGCGACAGCGCCTGCGTCCTGCCGCCGCGCACTCTCAGCGCCGAACTGCAGCGCGAGCTGATAAGGCAGACCCGCCTGCTCGCGCGGGAGCTCGGTGTGATCGGGCTCATAAATATCCAGTACGCGATTTACAAAGGTGAGGTCTTCATTCTGGAGGTCAATCCCCGCGCGTCGCGGACGATTCCGTTCGTCAGCAAGGCGATCGGCGTGCCGCTCGCGAAGCTTGCCTCGCGCGTGATGACGGGGAAGAAGCTGGCCGAGGTGGGATTCACCTCGGAGCGAATTCCGCGCCACGTCGCGGTGAAGGAATCGGTGTTCCCGTTCGTGCGCTTTCCCGGCGTCGATACGATTTTAGGTCCCGAGATGAAGTCGACCGGCGAAGTGATGGGTATCGACCAGTCCTTTGCGATGGCGTTCGCGAAGGCGGAGCTGGCTGCCTCGACCGATCTGCCGGCCGCCGGCACCGTGTTTCTCAGCGTGCGCGACGACGACAAGCAACTGCTTCAACCGATCGCGCACGGTCTGACCGAACTGGGTTTCGATCTGATCGCGACTGAGGGCACGGCGCGATTCATCGGCGGGCTCGGAATCGAATGCGCGATGGTCAACAAGGTCGCGCAGGGCAGTCCGCATGTCGTCGATCTGATGCGAGCGGGCAAAATCGCGATGGTGATCAACACGCCCGAGGCGCGCGGCGCCGAGGATTCGTTCTCGATTCGCCGCACCGCGCTGGAGTTGAAGCTCCCGTATTCCACCACGATGGCCGGTGCGCAGGCCGCGGTCGAAGCAATCGCGGCGCTGAAGAGCGGCTCGCTCGAAGTGCGCGCGCTGCAGGATTACCATAGCGGCCCCTCGCGTTGACGTGCTCCGAGACCCTTTGGGGCGTGATGAATCGCCAACCTGACTGTTACGTCGGCGCAGCGCGATGTCCTGCCGATCTAATCTAATGGCCGAATGCGAGGCGAAACGGTCGGCCACAAGCGCCAGCTCTCATATTGTACATTGCAGGTTGTGCTCTGGTCGTGTTATCAACAAGTTCCTGCTCCTGCGATTCGGGTCTCATGCCTTCTGCGGATAAATCCAGCACCCGCCTTCTGCGCATCGGTGCAATCGCTGCGGTCGGCCTTGTCGCCGGCCTCCTGCAATCGCGAATGGCCTTCGCCGCCGGGACCGATGCGTTGAGCGACGCCGATTCAGCCAGCGTCACCTCCGGCGATCCGCAAAGCAAGCCCAAGCGCGGTCCTCTGAATTTCGCGCCCCATGCGCTCTCCTTCGGCAGAGTCCAGGTCGGCGTTCCAGTTGCGAAGCCGGTGACTCTGACCAACAAGGGCGGTGTCGCGATCAGCATCAACCAGATCATCACCGCCGGCACCGGGTATTCGGCCAGCCAGAACTGTGCGACGGTGGCGGCCGGCGGCGGCACCTGCGTGGTAACGGTCACGTTCGATCCAGTCAAGGCGAAGAAGCCCAAGGGAACGACGGTGACCGGGACGCTCACCCTCAAGGACACCGCCACTAATACTCCGCAGAAGGTATCATTGTCCGCGGTAGCATTCGGCACTCCGACGCCAACGCCTACCGCAACCCCGACTCCGACACGTGTCCCGACCGCGACGCCTACCCCGACGCCGACGCCGACACCTGCAACGCCGACTCCACCAACGCCGACGCCCACGCATAGTCCGGCGCCGACTCCAACGCCGACCGCGACGCCCACGCCGGGTCCGTGTAGCTCTGGCATCTGCGGGCAGGTGATGGGCGGGCTGACACCGATCTCCAACTCTTCAATCACGCTGTACGCGGCAGGCAGCACCGGCTATGGCTCGGGAGCCACGCCGATAGGAACGGCGACGACGGCAGCCAACGGTATGTTTACCGTCACCTCCTACACCTGTCCGGCAGGCAACCCGTGGACCTACATCACTGCGACCGGAGGCAATGCCGGCTCGGGCGCCAATTCGGCGATCGAGTTGTTGGCGGCGGTGGGTCCGTGCAACAGCCTTTCGATTTCCACCTACGTCACCATCAATGAGCTGACCACGGCGGCATCCGAGTGGGCGCTGGCGCAGTTCTTCGATCCCGGCGGACATATCATCGGCGCGCCGTCGACCAACGCGTCCGGGCTGAAAAACGCATACGCCGGCTTCGCCAACCTGGCGCATGTGAATCCGTTGAATTTCCTGGTGAACGGCAACCCGTCGAGTTTCCTGCCGAGCGCAGCGTCGTGCCCCGGCTCGACCGCCAATTGCGACGGGTTGGAGCGGCTGAACACGCTGGCCAACATCCTGGCGGGATGCGTAGAGAGTTCGGGATCGTCGTCGAGCGCCTGCGCGGGGCTTTTCTGCGATGCGAGCCCCGGGCTGACCTACGCCGGCTCCTGCTCTGGGACTCCTGCCGTCACCGACACGATGGGAGCGGCGCACCTGATAGTTACCAATCCGGCGAGTAACGTGAATGCGGTGGCGGCGCTATACAAACTTGCGTCGGTGAGTACGCCGTTCGCTCCGGCGCTGGCCGAGGCACCCGACGGATGGGAAATGGCGCTCAACTTCAACCCCTCGGGCGCGGCGCTCGTTTCCCCCGACTCGATAGCGCTGGACGGATTGGGCAACCTCTTCATGACGAACGAAAATAGCGTTAGCGAGCTGACGGTCGGCAGCGGTTACGCTCTGGGCCTTCACTTCGCCCCCTCGGGCGCGGCGTTGTCTAACCCCGATTCGCTGGCAGTGGACGCATCCGGCAACGCCTTTGTGCTCAATTCGGGCGGCGGCGGCAGTGTGAGCGAGCTGACGGCAGGCAGCGGCTTCGCCACGGGTCTCAACTTCGCCCCCCCGGCCGCGGCGTTTGACAGCCCCCGATCGATAGCGCTGGACGGATCCGACAACGTCTTTGCGGCGAATTACTTCGAGACCGGCAGCGGCGCCAGCGGCAGCGTGAGCGAGTTGACGGCGGCGAGCAATTACGCCACCGGCATCAACTTCGTGCCGTCGGGTTCGTCGTTCGTCTTCCCCCTCTCGATAACGTTGGACCGATCGGGCAACGTCTTCGGGACGAACTGTGGCGGCCATTGCGGTGCAGATGTCAGCCAAGGGGTCGTGAGCGAGCTGACGGAAGGCAGCGGTTACACTACGGGTGTGAGCTTCGCACCCGCGAGCGCGGCGTTCAGCGGTCCCGACTCGATAGCGGTGGACGGATCCAGCAACGTCTTTGTGGCGAACGAAGGCAGCGGCAATCTCGGCAGCGTGAGCGAGCTGACCGCTGCAAGCGGTTACGCCACGGGTCTCAACTTTGCCCCCGCGAGCGCCGGTTTTGTCGGGCCCACGTCGATTGCGCTGGACGGAGCAGGCAACGTCTTCGTGGCAAATGGAGGCCAAGCCCCCAGCGTGAGTGAGCTGACGGCGGCAAGCAGTTACGCCACGGGTTTCAACTTCGCCCCCGTGGGCGCGGCGTTTCTGGCGCCCAACTCCATCGCGCTGGACCCATCCGGCAACGTCTTTGTGACCAATCCCGGCGCCGACGCCAGCGTGAGCGAGATCCTCGGCTTGGCCAAACCTGTCATCACGCCGATTCAGAACTGCCGCACTTTCGAGTTCACCCATTCCAGCCAGTTCTGCGTGCCGTAGCGACGAGCGGCGCCAGGCTCCGCGTCACGCTACGATTGGGCACCCTCGGGCCCCGATCAGGGTTTGACTCCGCGGAGGAAGAACTCGACCGTGACGCTCATCCGCTTGCTCAGCTCGCGGGACCCGTTGAGCCCTGAGGCCCATTCGACAATCGCGGTTGCGCCCAGCCCTTCCATGAATTCGGCGAGATACTGAGCAGCAAATTCCTTGGTGATTTCGCCCCGCCGCTGGCCGTCCGCGATCAGCTTTCGAAGCATGCGGAACTGTGCCTGCTCGATTCTCTTGAAATCCGCGTCCTCCAAACGCAACGGGTCGTTACCTCGGGCCAGTACCACTGCGCGCCAGAGCTGCGGGTCGGCTTCGATGTCGCGCGCGATGCTCATGTACAGCATGCGCAATCGGTCGGAGATGGGGCCCTCGATCGAGGCCAGGTACTTCTGCAGCTCTATGATGCGGACGAAGCCGCGCTTGCCGACCTCGCGCAGGATCGCTTCTTTATCCGGAAAGTACCGGTAGAAGGTCGGCTGACTAATCTCGAGAGAGCGAACTATGTCGTCGATTCGGACGGCATCGTAGCCGCGCCTGCGGAACATCTTGATCGATGTTTCGAATATCTGCTCCCGCAATCGCGCCTTCTTGCGCGCGCGAAGGCCGGCTGCCCTCTGGCCTTCCTCCTCCAGACCCCCAAGCGCCATCGTGTCCGCCTCCGTCATTAGCGAACGAGTGTAAGCATTCCCGCTCCGCTCAACAAGTACACGCGGCGCGAGGCGCCGTGGTCTGGGCTTTCAAATCCACAGCCTGGCGGTGTGCCTGCAACGGCTGCCGCCAATCGCGGCCAGCGGTTTGCAGGCCGCCACCTTCGGCTCAGCCCGGGTGCGGAGGCGGTCGCCGCTGGTCTCACGATTCTCACGATCTGGCAATGTGATAGAGACCCACAGATAACAGTTTGACACAAAAGATGACTACTCGTATAATTCTGGTGAGAGAGAATCCGGTGGCGTCCATGCTGTGTCAAGCGGGAGGCGCCGATGGATGGCCTCAACAAATTGACGGACCAAAATGACGATACGGCGCTGCCATGCGCCCAACCGTTCGCGCCGAAGCACGCCACCGCCGAGCCGGCGAACGCTGGCGCCGC
This sequence comes from uncultured delta proteobacterium, assembly GCA_963749215.1. Taxonomy (GTDB): domain Bacteria; phylum Desulfobacterota; class Binatia; order Binatales; family Binataceae; genus CAVVMA01. The sequence goes on from CAVVMA010000018.1 coordinate 146,642, forward strand.
TCGAGCGCGAACTAGCCGCAACATCGGCAGAAAGAGGCCGGCGAGGCGGAGCCGATCCGAGTCGGGGCAAGTGCTGGTCCTTACCGCCATGTCCATCGTCGTCCTGCTGGGCTTCGCCGCGATGGCGGCTGACCTGGGCCAGTTCTGGAGTGTTCGGCGAAAGATGCAGACCGCGGCGGACGCGGCCGCCATTTCGGCTGCAATCGCGCTGAGGCTGAAGGAGGACGCCACGGCTGCCGGGCGAAGCGTCTCTGCGCTAAACGGCTTCACCGACAGCAGCAACAGTGTGACGGTTGCCGTCAACAATCCACCAGCAAGCGGTCCGTCCGCGGGCAATGCGAGTTATGTCGAAGTAATCGTCACACAAACCAAGTCCAGCTATTTCCTCAGCGCGCTCGGTTACAGCAGCGTCAACATAAGCGCCAGGGCGGTCGGAAGCTCCACCAATAGTCCGGCCTGCGTGTTTTCGCTCGACCCGACAGCCTCGGGTGCGCTGAGCGTTGGCGGCAGCAGTTCGATGACGCTCGGTTGCGGTGCGCTCGTGGACTCAAGCAGCTCGACTGCCCTCTCGACGAACGGAGGCGGTACACTGACCGCCACGGCGATCGGAGTGGTGGGTGGCTACTCGGGCAGCGGGATGACGCCAACGCCGAAGAGCGGGATCGCTCCGGCACCCGACCCCCTGTCCTACCTGACGCCTCCCTCCGTTGGCGGATGCGATCAGACCAATTTTCACGCAAGCGGGTCTGGAACCACCACCCTGAACCATGGCGTGTATTGCGGCGGCATCCAGATCAGCGGCAGTGGTACCGTTATTTTCAACTCCGGCCTATACATCCTGGACGGCGGAGGCCTGAAGATGACTGGCTCGGCTACGCTCTCCGGGACCGAGGTCACTTTCTACAACACCTACGACGGCAGCAATTCCTACGGCGGCATCTCCCTTAGCGGCTCTGCGCAGATCAACCTAAGCGCACCCACATCTGGAACGTATGAGGCGATCCTGTTCTACCAAGACCCGACTGTTCCCTCGAGCGGCGCAAGCAGTAGCATAACCGGCAACTCGAGCTCGACGTTCGACGGTGCGATCTATTTCAAGACCACGCCGCTGAGCTATGGCGGCAATAGCAGTTCCTCCGGCTACACGCTCATCTTAGGCCGGACGGTAACGATCAGCGGACACAGCACGGTCGGGGCCAACTACTCCTCGCTGGCCGATGGCTCACCAATCAGGTCAACCGCGCTCTATGAATAGCACTTCGCGCCGCGGCCGTGCCTCGAGAATCTTCCGGAAAGCCTGCTCCGGTCGCGGCCAGAGCACGGTGGAGATGGCGGCCGTGGCGCCGGTGCTGGCACTGCTGGTGCTCGTCGGGACTGACTTCGGGCGTTTGTTCTACACCAGCATCGCGGTCAGCAACGCAGCTCGAGCGGGTGCGCAGTACGGATCGCAAAGTCTGATCGCGGCGGCCGATCCCGCTGGGATGGCGTCGGCGGCCAAAACCGACGCCTCGAATGTTACCGGACTAAGCGCCGTTGGAAGCCAATGCACTTGCTACAGCCCCAGTACCGTTACAGCATGCGCCTCGAGCTACTGCACCAGCAATCCGCAGGCGACCTTTGTCGAGGTCGATACCGCGACGACCTTTCAGACGTTGATGTCCTATCCGGGAATCCCTTCGTCGATTCACTTGTCGGGCAAAGCGATCATGAGAGTTCAACAATGAAAAGGTTCATCTGCGCGCTGCGCAAGCGCTCGCGCGCGCAGGGTCAGTCAATGGTCGAATTCGGTATCATTGCGACGGGGTTTCTACTGTTCGTCTTTAGCATGATAAATGTGAGTTCAGCAGTCTACTACTACAACGAGCTGTCGTCTGCGTGTCGCGAGGCATCGCGTTACGCAATCGTCCATTCGCCTTCAAGCCCCAGTCCGGCCACCTCGGCGCAGATTCGGCAGATAGTACTGAGCTACGCCATCGACATGAATCCGGATAACGTCACGGTCAATTCATCCTGGCCGGCCGATTCGAACCTTCCCACCAGGAAGGACGCTAAGGTGCAGGTCACCTACAAGTATCAACTGAGTATCCCATTCCTCAGCAGGGTCACGTTCAATTTCACCAGCACCTCGCAAGTGCTCGTTTCCCAGTAGATCGCGACTCCCACACCTTGGCCAAAGGGCTGAACCGTGTCACCGACGCGACCCGAAATCAGGTGGCTATCGCGGAGCCGACGGCTAGGAACGTTGGTGGCTTTGTCGGTACGTGTTCCTACTGAAAATGTCATCGGAGCCGCAAGGTGTGCATTTGACGCTTAGGTCTGCTGACATGAAATGTGCCCCTACCGACGATGCGCACCTCACGGGCAAGTGACCGCGATTTCGCCGCGAGGGAAGAGAACCTCAACATGGAAAGATGGACAATTCGCGAGATTCGGGCGGCCAGTCGAGACGGGAGATTACCCAGCATCTTGACGGGCCGCGAAGTCGACAGGGTCTTAAAGATAAAATATGGAGGGAACTTCCTACCAAAACATTGCGTTGGAAATCCCAGCGGAGAAACGGAGTTGTTTGTACGAATCGGCTGGGGTCGCTATCGGCTCAATTTCGAGGCAGATCACGCGAGACCGGCATTTTGTCGGAGCCTGTCCCCTCGCACATCCCATTCCTCAACAAGGTCAGTTCCAAGCTCACAAGCACCTCAGAAGTGCTCGTTTCCCGGTAGATCGGGGCGAAACGCCGGGAAGCGGCGCTTTGTTCAGGGTCTGGCTTCGAGGATCATGTTGAACGGCGTCGCCGTGGCGCGCCTGAAGCGGCTGAATCCTCCCGAACGTCACGACCTCGCGCAACCGCGCCTCTCCGGCCTGCGTCCCGAGCGCGAGGCCGACTTCCTGCGCCATCGAGGCGGGCGTGCAAATCATGGTCGAGGCCGAATAGAAGATCCGCCCGACGGGATTCATATTCTCCTCGACGCTGTCGCCTGCGGACGGTTCGACGATCATCCAGGTGCCGTCGCGATCGAGAGTTTCGAGCACGTGCGCCGCGGCGCCGATTGGGTCGCCCATGTCGTGCAGACAATCGAAGAACGCGACCAGATCGTAGCGGCCCGGATAGTCCTTGGCGGTGGCCTGCTCGAATCGCACCCGCTCGGCGACACCCGCCTCGCGCGCGGCTACGCGGGCGCGATCGATCGACGGCAGGTGATAGTCGAATCCGGTGAAGGTGGATTTCGGAAACGCCGCCGCCATCAGGATCGCCGAGGCGCCGTGGCCGCACCCGACGTCGGCTACGCGCGCACCGCGCTCCATCTTTTCCTTGACGCCTTCGAGCGCGGGAATCCATTCGTTGACCAGATGCGCTCCGTATCCGGGCCGAAAGAACCGCTCCGTTCCCCGAAACAGTCCGGCGTCGTGCTCATGCCATCCGACGCCGCGTCCGCTGCGGAACGCGTCGCAGACCTTGTCATGATCGGTATAGATGGCTGCCACGATTTCGAGCGCGCCCGGAAAAAACGCCGGGCTGCCCTCGTCCGCGAACACCATCGCCTGCTCGGCCGTCATCGAGTAGCGTCCGCTTCCGCGTTCGAGCGTGATGTATCCGGCGGCGGCCTGTCCGGCCAGCCATTCGCGCACGTATCGCTCGGCTGTTCCGGTCTTGGCGGCGAGCTCATTCGAGGTTAGCGGTCCTTCTTTGGCGAGCGTCTTGTAAAGGCCGAGCTTGTCTCCGACCACGACCAGCGCTCCGCTCATTGCGGCGCCCACGTCACCAACCATCTTCTGCACGAGATCGTTGAGCTTGGATTCATCCAGGGGCATCGGCGTATACCTCCTTGCGCCCGAGACTCCGCGAATGGCGGAATAGGGCCTGCACACGATTATTTCTCGCGGGCCGCGAGCTTCTCTATAGCGCGCAAAGTGTATCGAAAGCTAGCTCAATGTCGAACCCGTAACTGATGACTCAGGCACGATCCACAGCCGGGACGCTTCGTCCTGATACTCTGCTCGCCGCGATGCCCGGCATCGGACCCAAGCGCGCGGCGGCGCTCGCCGATCGCGGCATCAGAACGATCGCCGACGCGCTGCTTCATCTGCCGTCGCGTTATCACGACTGGCGCGTTCGCACGCCGATTCCGAACTTGCAGCCGGGCATGACGGCGATCGTCGAGGGCGTGCTGGAGGGCGTTGCGGAGCGCCCGATGCCCGGTGCGCGATGGCGCCATCTGGTGAGCGGATGGCTGCGTTCGTCCGAGGGGCGGGTGCGCGTCGTATGGTTCAATCTGCCGTCGTATATGCGCGGCCGATTCGGCAGCGGCGAGCGCGTGCTGGCGTACGGCAAGGTCGCGCTCTCGCCGGAAGGACTGATCGAGATTCCACATCCGGAGATCCATCCGCTCAAGAACGGCGATCCGCCTCCGATCCATCCGGCCTACAGACTGCCCGAACAAGTGCCGCAGCGGCTTTTCGCGGCTTTGATCGCGCACGCGCTCGCCGAGCCTGGAACTTCAATCGCAGCCGCGTTGCCGGATGAATTGCGCGAATCGGCCGGCGCGGCTCCGATCGATGAAACGATCCGCGCGCTGCACGCGCCGTCTGCGGAGGCTGATCTGACGGCGCTGCAGGAAGGAACCAGCCGGGCCCATCAGGCCCTTGCTCTCGACGAGATGTTCGCGTTTCAGCTCGCGCTGTGTATCGAGCAGAGTCGCGCCGGGCGGCGCGCCGGCGTCGCACTCAGCGGCGCCTGTGAGCTCACCGATACGTTTCTCGCCCAGTTGCCGTTCATACCGACCGCGGCGCAAGGCGTAGCGCTCAGCGAGATCAAGGCCGACCTCGCGCGGACGCGGCGGATGAATCGCCTGCTGCTGGGAGACGTCGGCAGCGGCAAGACCGTGGTCGCGTTCTGGGCGGCGCTGCGCGCGATCGAGTCGGGATACCAGGTCGTCATGATGGCGCCGACGGAGCTGCTCGCCGAACAGCATCACGCGACCTTCGTGAAGCTCTGCCCGAAGCTCGGCGTGGAGAGTGCGCTGCTCACGGGGCAGATGACCGGCGCGAGCCGAAAGGCAACGACGCGCGCGCTGGCGCGTGGCGATCTCACGATAGTTTTCGGCACGCAGGCGCTGATCCAGGATGGCGTGCGCGCGGGCAAGCTCGGCCTGGCGATCATCGACGAGCAGCATCGCTTCGGGGTCTTCGATCGGGCGCGCCTGAAGTCGCTGGGACCCGCCGCTCACATGCTGCTGATGACCGCGACGCCGATTCCGCGCAGCCTTGCGATGACGCTGTTCGCGAACCTCGACGTGTCGTTCCTCGACGAGCTGCCGCCGGGCAGAACGCCGGTCGCAACCCAAATTTTCGCCGACGACGAAATGTCCGTTGTGAATGCCGCGGTGCGGGCCGAGCTCGAGGCCGGCCATCGCGCGTACTTCATCGTGCCGCTGATCGAAGGCAATGACGAGCAGGACGAAGACGAGGACGTGCCCTCGGTGATCGAGACGGCGAAACGGCTGCGCGACGGCGCGCTCAAGGGTTTCGCGATCGGCGCGATGCACGGGCGGATGCGCGCCGCCGACAAGGATCGCGTGATGCGGGAGTTCCGCGACGGCGCAATCCAGGTCCTCGTGTCCACGACGGTGGTGGAAGTTGGGATCGATGTTCCCGAGGCGACCGTGATCGTCGTGATGGCGGCGGAACGCTACGGACTCGCGCAACTCCATCAGTTGCGCGGACGCGTGGGGCGGGGCAGGGCGTCCTCGCGATGCTGTCTGGTTATCCCGCGCGACGCGCAGACGCGCGCCCGCGAACGGCTCGACGTGATGGCGGCCGGCATGAGTGGAGCCGAGGTGGCGCGCGCGGATTTGCGCATGCGCGGGCCCGGCGATCTCCTCGGCGCCAGACAGGCGGGACGCTTGCCGCTCAAGTTCGCGCATCTGATTCGCGACGAGGAAACGATCGCACGGGCTCGCGCGCTGGCCGAAGAGTGGCTCAAGCGCGATCCGCGCCTCAAGAGCGATGCATCGAGCGGCGCCCGCTTCGCCTTAACCCGGATGCTGGAGCAGGGTTTCAGCCTCGCCGATGTAGGCTGATCGATCTAAACCGATGTAGAGTCATGCATCGCACGGGCGCAGCGAGCGTTTGTGTCGGGCGTGACTCTCGTTGATGGCTAATCGATCCAAAAGCTCCGCGAGCGTGGAAAACAGACGCGAAGTCTCGGCCGGCGGCCTTGTCTGGCGGCGCGATCCCGGCGGTGGAATCGCGGTCGTGCTCGTCAGGCCCGCCCAAAAAGATTACTGGGCGATGCCTAAGGGTCATGTCGAGAAGGGCGAGACTATCCGCGAGGCTGCGATGCGCGAGGTGCGCGAAGAGACCGGCCTGACCGTCTCGGAGGCCGAACCGTTGGGTCAAATCTCCTATATCTACTCCTTCCACGAGGACGCAGCCGCGCCGCTGACCCGGGTGTTCAAGAACGTTCATTTCTTCCTGATGCAATCGGACGGCGGCGATACGTCCAAGCACGACGCGGAGATCGATCAGGTCGCCTGGCTAGACCTCGACGAGGCGATTGGCAAGGCAAGCTTCAAGAACGAGCGCAAGCTCATCTCGAAAGCAGCAACGATGCTATCGGCCTGAGCGGCGATTCAAAATCGAATTTCCGGGGCAGCCCAGAAAGATGAGGCGGCGCCGCTCAGCGACCGGCCGGAAGAAAGAGGCGCGGCGGCATCACCCCGGAGGGCAGAAGGCGGCTGTCATTGGCAATGAAGCGGCCTGGGCCGAGCGCAGAAAGAAAGGTTCGTAAGGCGTCCGTCAATTCGGCTTAGCTTCCCGACAGGCCTTTTCACGGGCTGTAACCTCACGGGCCGGGGGGGTTATTGATTGTATGCGCGACAATATCGCCAGGATAGTTGCGGCAATCGAGCCGGTTGACGACCTCGAGCGGGAGCATCGTGACTCGACGATCGAATGGATTAGCTCGGGTGCGCCGATCTTCAGGACTAAGAAACCGGACGTTCCGCCCAAGCACTTGGTGAGCTATTTCGCTCTCGTTGATGAGCAACGCGGAAAGCTGCTGCTCGTCGATCACAAGCTCGCCGGCTTGTGGCTGCCGAGCGGCGGCCACGTCGAACCCGACGAAGACCCAACCGCGACCGTGGTTAGAGAGCTGGCGGAGGAGCTGGGGCTGGCGGCGCACTTCGTATCTGCGGGACCGCTGTTCATCACGGTGACAAGGACGGCCGGCGAAGATGGTGGCCATACTAACGTCTCGCTTTGGTATTTGATCCGAGGCGACAGCTTGCGCGCGATTGAATTCGATCGCAGCGAGTTTCACGGCGTGCGATGGTTTGGACTTAACGAGATTCCGTTCGAGCGGTCCGACCCGCACATGCGCCGGTTTGTCGAAAAGTTGCGCGCTAAGCTCCTGGCCTGATTGGCGCGGGTCACTTGCCGCGAATGCGGTCGAGGATGATTCCGTTTAATCAGCAAGGCCCGCTACTCACCGGCCTTGCACAAGCTGGGGGTTTCGGCGTCGCCCTGTTCTTCGTGCTGAGTGCCTAGCTACCGCACCGAAAGGGATCCGCCTTCACAATCGCTTCTCCCAGGCGCGAAACTGCGACTCTCTGAGAGCCGGATTGGAACACTTGCGATAGCATTCATCCCAGATGCCGGCGTGCTAAGCCTTCCAGGTCAGCGTTTATTTTCGCTTCAGGAATTCGGTAACGGCTGCGGGATTATCGCAGATCTGGTCGGCCCCCGACTGAAGCAGCTCCGACGTTGTTCCGTAACCATAGGCTACGCCGATAGTAAAAACACCGTTGCGTTTGCCTGCAAGAACGTCGTGCGCGCGGTCGCCAACGATGGCGGCGGAATTGGCGTCGATTTTCCCTTGCTTCAGGATAACCCCGAGAGCATCCGCTTTGTCGGCGAACATGCCGTCAGGAGAAGAACCTGCCACCATTTCGAAGTAGCCGCGTAGGGAGAGCGCCCGGAGAATCCGTTCCGCGCTAGCGGTAACCTTGGACGTGACAACGAAAAGGCGTGCGCCGTCGCGCAACAGAGCCAGCATCTCGGTTACGCCCTCGTAAGCCGCTGATTGGTACAGTCCAACGCTGGAGTGCCGCTCCAGATATAGAGATACGGCGTGTTCAAGGTCTTCAGCCTTGGCGGATGCCGGCAACAGCTTTGAGAAAATTTCCCGCAGCGGCGGTCCGACGCACCAACGCAGATTCTCGGCCGGCGGAGGCGCGACGCCAAGGCACTTCAGCGCGTACTGAATACTGTCCGAGATCCCGAGCCTCGGATCGATCAGCGTGCCGTCCAGATCAAAAAAGATATTACTGACGTTGCCCATGCGCACGTACCTAGGCAAAACGATCCTTAGGCGCCTTTATTCATGTTGGAGCGGACACGCGTTTTTCGAGAGCCACCTCGAAATGTTTAAAGCCGAATTTTTGGTAAGCTTTGAGCGCCGATTCATTGTTCGCGAGCGTGTCGACCCGGATTCGGGTCACACCACAGTTCGATAGATATCGCTCGGCGGCCTCCAGTAGAAAGGCGGCTACCCCGTTGCCTCGATAGTGCGGGTTCACTTCAAGGTCGGAGATGTAGCCGTGCGTGTTTGCATCCGGAGTCTGGATGAGGAAATCGTCGTGATTGACCCTACAAGCCACAAACCCGATGACCTCGCCGTCTAGCTCCGCGACGAAAATCATCCCCGAGCTCTCCGTTAGCCTTTGCAGCAGTCGGTCGAAATAGGGCTCCGCGATCTCGGCGCCAGCCCGGCGGCTATCATGCAGCGAGCGCTCGAACTCCTGCAGACCGATCAGGGCATCTATCAGGGCGGCCCGGTCCTCGGGTCGGTGAGGTCTTATCGTCGGCGTCTTCATGCGTCTCACAATAGCTTCCCCTGTGGCTTGGCTGCCGCTTCCGCGCGTCGCTTGATCCCGCGCAGTTGCCGCGCCTGCATCACACCGTGCCCAAACATGGCGACCGGAGCCATCAGCCAGCGCGGAGTTCTCGCCAGCAACGCATAGACCCGTTCGATTGGGCGAGGCGAGGCGCCCGGTTTCGCCGCTCCACTCCCCGGCCATTGCGCGCCGATACGCCCTCGCACGAGCAAACGTGTCCGGCGTTGAGCCAGCGCTTCGAGGAAGAACTCCCACGTCACCAGAAGGCCTCCGCCCGCGGCGGGCACGGTCAGGATGAGATCACGCTCCGGTTCCACGGCGACGACGATGAAGGAGTCCTTCACCCCCGGAAGAGATGGCAGCACATCTCCCGGTGCAACGTGCTGAAGCGCGGGAATAATCTCCGTCGCACTCGGACGGCCGTCGTTGTCCACCCAATCATAGCTGTACCAGCCAGCGCGACCGGAGCCCATCTGCACGAGCCATGGCCACACTCGTTCCTGCGTTGCGGCGATCGTGATGCCGTGCATGACAGTGGCCGCCGCGTCCGGGATCAAGGTATCGCCGGGGAGGGCTCGTTGACGCTCCTGGGGCGTGGCGCGGACGTTCACAAAGGGCATAACCTGAAATGCTGACTGGCGGCTCATCTCGAAAGCGGCAACGATGCTATCTTGATGCGGAAAACAGCGCCGATGAGTCGCTCGACGCGGCGCGGAGCGCGGGCGGAGTGGGAATCGGCGGCAGCTTTATCGTGATCGACTTCCAGACTTCAGGTCCCAGCGCGGCATACCGATTGGCTCCGTTGCCGATCACCGCCATCACGGTGCTCGGCCTGGTCTCCACGTGATGAGGGGTGTTGGTGCCGAGAAGTCGATCGAGCGCGGTTCCGTAGGCGGTCGCGAATCTCTGCGCCGAGCGCTCGTCCCTGAAAAAGATCACCCACAATATCGTGAGACTCCCGCCCTTGCGAAGCACGATCATCCGATCGCCCGCCCATCGATCAGCAAGCCGAACCTCCGGCGCGCCGGGACCAAGGTTGCGCTTGAGAATCACCTGGAGCATCAGCGCGCCGAGCGAGTTCTCAGAGGCCTTTTCCCAATCGGGCAGCACCTGCTGATAGCCGCTGATAGTGATGTCGGCCGGCAGCACCGGATGGTCGAAGTAGAACGCCGGATGCATGATCTGCTGGCTCGACTGGGGCGGGTTGTGATACAGCTCGTCGACCGCCTTCCATCCGCCGCGATGGAACGCCTCGCCGACGAAACGTGCGCCCGCGGAATACTGGAAGATGAGCGGTTCGCTCAGCGCCGCAGGAGTGCCGATTGTCTGCGCGGCGAATTGCGCGGGAAGCTGATCGAGCCGCGCGACCAGGATGTTCACGGTGTCGTCGTTCATCTTTCCGGTCGCGTAGGCGAGGCCGGCCAGCGTCGCGTCGCCCTCGGCCACCGACTTGAGCGCGAGCTGACGATCGTCGTTGTCATCGAGCTTGTCGAGCTGGCTGTCGACCTCGAAATGCTGATCCTGGAGCGCATGCGTCAGCTCGTGCGCCAGCAGCATCTCGCCGACCAGATCGCGCTGGATCGTGAATTCCGTGAGTCGATTCCAGAAGCCGATATCGACATTGCCCGAAACGAGGATCATTTCCTTTCGATGGGAGTCGTAGAAACCGGCGATCTGGTTCTTGAGCAGCTTCAACTCTTCGGCCTTCAGATCGATCCCGCGCGGATACAAACCCACCATCGATCCGGCTTCGCCTTCGGTCTTCAACTCCTGGTCGGTGTATTCGCGATGGATCTCTTCGAGTATCGCCTGCTCGGCCTGGTCGGGCGTCATCACGACCACCGGTACCGAGCTCTTGAAACTGAGTTCGCGCAGCTCCTGGATTCCCTGCTCGATTTTCTGGGCTTCGGCCGAATTGACGGAATCACCGCGAACCAGCGCGTAGGCGCATCCGCACAGGGCCGCCATCAGGAGCAGGGCAGCGCGGGCCGGCCGGGTTCGGGCGCCATTTGGCCGCGCCGCCGCGAAGTGATTCATGAGCTATGATTCATTCAGCCACGACCAGGATCGGCAGCCCGAAGCGCGAGGACGCGGCGGCGCGCGCCAGCGCGTCGGCGCGCGTGGAAAAGGCGCCCATCCGGACACGGTAGTATCGGTGTTTTCCCGCATCAAGCGTGTCGAGGCGAACGTCAGCGTAATGAACGGCCAGCCGCGCGCGCAGCGACTCCGCGTTGGACGGCACCGCAAACGAACCGACCTGGACGAAGTAGCGCGGAGCGGCAGAGATCGCGCCCGGCGCTGCGCCGAGCATTTCCATCCGGCAGGTCGCCGTGCCCGGCCCGACGATCCCGAGCACTCTTGCCGCCGCATGCGACAGATCGAGCGTGCGCCCCTTGCGAAAGGGGCCACGATCGTTGATCCGCACTTCAGCCGATCGCTGGCTCGCCAGATTGGTGACCATCAGCCGCGTTCCGAGCGGGTAGATATTCGAGGCCGCGGTCATCTGCTCCTGGTCATAGACTTCGCCGCTGGCGGTCCTGTGCCCGTCGAAGCCGGGACCGTACCACGACGCCATGCCGATCAGAACCGCAGGCGGGGGAACTTGCGCGATGGGAACGACCGGCTGGCGCGAAGCACAAGCCGCAAACAGAATCGCGCAGACGATTCCGATCCGGATCGGCCGCAGCCGTCCACAACCGCCGCCACCACTGCCCATCAAGCGGGGATTATAGGAGACTCCACCGGCCCGGAAAACATGGCAGCCCGAGTGGCGGATCGGTTATGGTCCTGACAGGAGAAAATCGATGGGCGAAGGCAGGCAGTTCGACCACGAGCAGTTGCGCGAGGCGAGATTCCACGACTGCGGGCTGGCACAGGCCGAGTTTGACGGCGTCGACCTGGCCCGGTCGAGATTCAAGAACGTGAATCTGCAAGGTTCGTCGTTCATAAACATAAATCTGCAAGGGGCGAAACTCACCGACGTCAATCTCGCCAACGTCAGCATCGACGACGCCAACATCGAGGGCCTTACGATTTTGGGCTGGAACATCGCGGATTTGATCAACGAGGCGCAGCGGCGCAAGGCGTCAACTTAACCCGCCGATTCGGAGCCAATCGCGCTACGTGATAGCATCGGCGGCGACGGCAATTCCGCTCTGGCAAACATGTTGCGCACGCGACAGGAGCTCGAGGAAATCGAGGCGCAGATGCTGGCGCCGTATGCGATGCTCTCGCGCGAGAGCCGCGGCCGGCGCATCGCCGAGCCCGAGCATCCGCTGCGCACCGGATTCCAGCGCGATCGCGATCGGATAATCCATTCGGCGGCATTCCGCCGGCTCGAATACAAAACCCAGGTCTTCGTGAATCACGAGGGCGACTACTATCGCACCCGCCTCACCCATACGCTGGAGGCGACCCAGGTCGCGCGTACCGTCGCGCGCACGCTGGGCCTCAACGAGGAGCTTGCCGAAGCGGTCGCGCTTGCCCACGACCTCGGCCATCCGCCGTTCGGCCATGCCGGCGAGCACGCGCTGAACGAGCTGATGCGCACGCACGGCGGTTTCGATCACAACGCGCAGAGCCTCAGGACGATCGACTGGATCGAGGTGCGATACCCCGGCTTTCGCGGTCTGAATCTGAGCTTCGAGGTGCGCGAGGGAATCATCAAGCATTCCGAATTCAAAAATCGCCCGGCCGCGCTCGAGTTCGACCCGGCCTTGTACCCTTGTCTCGAGGCGCAGATTGTCGATCTCGCCGACGAGATCGCCTATCTGGCGCACGACGTCGACGACGGCGTGAAGGCGCAGATGCTCGCGCCGGAAGACTTGGCCGGATCGCGGCTGTTCGCCAATGCGGCCGCGGCGGCGCGCGAGGCCGCGCCGGCCGCTGACCCGCGCGTGCTGCGCTATCAGACCGTCATCCGCATGATCGACGCGATGGCCACCGACTTGGTCGCGCAGATCGAGGCCGAGCTGGAAGCGCGGCGCGGTTCGCAGCGTCGCCGACGTGCGCAGCGCGGGGCGCCCGCTCGCGCTGTTCGGTCCCGAGATGACCCCGATGGTCGCGGAGCTCAAGGAGATCATGCGCGACCGGCTGTACCGCCATTATCGCGTCAGCCGGATGACCCAGAAGGCGGGCCGGGTGCTGGTGCAGCTCTTCGAGGCTTACATGCGCGAGCCGCGCCAGATGCCCGCGCACGTGGTCGCGCGCGTCGAGTCCGACGGCGAGCCGCTCGCGCGCGTGGTCGCCGACTATATCGCCGGCATGACCGATCGCTTCGCGCTGGATGAGCACCGCAAGCTCTTCGATCCGAACGAGCGGGTCTGAAAATCAGCGCGCGCCGGCGGCCGCTCCGCTTTGGAGCGCGCCGCGATAGCGCTAGAATTTCGCAGCGGCACGGCACGGCAATTGAAATGCGCGAACGAAGACGCGTCACGATGTGGCGCGACGATCATATCGGCGATCCGGTGGGCGCGATCTTTCTCGGCGTCGATGAAGACCCGCGCGCGCGCCTGGCGGAATATTTCGGCGACAAGATTCGCGTCCTCGATGCGCAGGTCGTGCATAACCGCGCCCAGGTCGAAGTCGAATGTTTCCGGCTCGAGACGGAATCGAATCGGTTGGTCGCGGCCGCCAACGAACGTCCGCGCCAAGGGGCTACTGCAGAACGCCGACTCGCTGTTCCGCGAGGCGCTCGCACTGGACCCGCTCAACGCCGACGCGCTGCTCGGCCTCGGACAACTGCTCGCCGATCGCAAGGAGCACGCCCGCGCCTTCGCGACGCTCCGCCGCGCGCGCGAAGCCGGCCCCGAACGTCCCGACCTGCTGCAGGCACTGGCCTGCGTCTCGGTAGAGCTCGGCAACCCCAGGGGCGCGCTAGCCTACCTCCAGCGCGCCGCTGAACTCGCACCCAACGACCCCAAGATCCGCCGCGCGATCGCATCGCTGGAACCCAAGCCCCCCGAAGATCCCGATGCCCCGCACCTGAGCGCAGTACCCCGCAACCGCCGCGCCTGAACGAGGATCGAATTCGCCACAATCCGCGCCGTCGCCGCGTTTTAGTTGTTGGTCAATAGCCCGGCGAGGACCGCTGGAGTCGTCCTACAGAGAGATTCCTAAACGCGCCTATCTGTAAGCTACTCTGCGTCTATGTCCCGAAGCCTCGCGGCTGTCATTCTCGCGCGTCCTTTTGCGTGGCGCGCGAAGAATCCCGATCTCCAGATCCGGGATTCCTCACGCGCGGCAGCCACGCGCGCGGGAATGACAACCGAAAAGGCTCTTCTACGACCACATCAAGATCACCCACTACCCCTGAATGCTCGCCGCCAGGGTCTGGAGAGTTTGTTCCGATGGGGCATTAACGAGGGAAATCGCGCCTATTTTGGATCGATGGCGCCCCGTCCCGGCCCGTCGAAGCCAATAGCCGTCGAGGGTTTGCTGCCAAGTCGATGCCATTTTGTTTTGGGAAGCGCCGCGGCTTCCCGGATGCAAAGGACCATAAGCAGAAATTGCCCGCGCCCAAAAGTGATAAGAAAGCGGGGGAGACTCAATGCTCGTTGTCAAAGAGATCCGGCCCGCGAGCCTTGCCCGCCGCCATCACCTTGTCTTTCGCAGAAAGTATAAGCGCGCCCGTCGCGTCCAACTCATCTGCTGAAATCAATGGCCCAGCACATATTTTCTCCAGCAGCTTGGACTGGCTGGGTTCAAGATCGACCAGCAAGCCAAGCACATTGAGTAGGTTGATGAGCTCGGTCGTATATTCGGCGAGCCAGTAGTCCGGCTGAATCTCCCCCAGCGGCGACGGAAGGCGACGGTCGCCAATGATCGGCCGTTCTCGACTTGCCTTCCGGTAGCTGAACCAGTGCACCAGCACTTGCTTGCCGGAAACCTCATAGTTCCAAACGCCAGGTTCAACGTGTTCGATGTAGCCGTGCCCTACTAACAGTCTTTTTTTGCTGGCGTCATAGTCGATCGTATCGGGCATCGCCGAAGGATCCTGAGAAATTTCGCCCGCGGCTGGAATTCGCGGCATCCGCGCGGAGGGCAGACGCGGCGGCTGTGCTGGCCGCCCCTTTTTCGGGTCGGTCATTCGCTCGCCAAAAGTATGGAGCCAGATAATTGTGCGGCCGAGTTCGGCTGCTTCCGTAAAGGTCTCCCGGTCCGCTGTGAGGGGGATTCGCAGGCCCGGTGTCGAGAGATCATCGTGGAAACGTGCGGTAAAGGGAGGATTCGCCGCCGTGGCGGCGATGTAGGGGATGAGGTCTTCAGCACCCACCTTGCTGCCGTACTTCTGCGCCAGGAATGCGAGCAACTCCGGCGGCAGGTTGGGAATAGTGGCTTGCCTATTGCGCCAGAGGGGAAAGACACGGCCTCCTCTCCCGTTGTAATGATGTAGGTCTGGCACCAGCGCGCTAATCGTAAGTGCGGGTCCACTGGTTGGGGACCTATCGCTTGGCGCCGTTATATAAACTTGGTGACTCGACCGCGACCCCCACAACTCCGCGTTGGGCTGAGTAATTACGCGGGCGTCGGGAATTATCCACTGACGGTCAAACGAACGAAAACCATATTGCACCGGCTGGGCGCAAGCGCCCTTCTCGTCCATAAGGCGCGTAAGTATCGGTTCATAGCCTGGCAGCCCGGTTTTAACCACCGAGCCGATATGCCTGTCAGCGGGCTTGCCATCACGCAAAGTGGCGTGGAACAGGTGCTCCTTCTGATCGGGCGGAGCCTCTGTCAACTTCTGCCAACGTTGTATTAGGGAGCCGGCGTCCGGGGCTATGACCCAGGTGCGTTTCGCCTGGACCCCGGAGCCGTTATACACGAACAGGTCTTGCAACTTGGGGTAGGTCGCCCACGCACCCAGCGAAGCCGGCAGGAACGGAGCGCGCCAGCCGGATGGACACTCAGTCCAGGACGGGCTCTTGAGCCGCAGCGCGCCAAGAGCCTTGAATTTTTCTTCCCGGCGACCGCCCGGCAGAACATGAAACATCACCTTGGCAGGTACATTGGGATCGCTCTTGGCTGAACGCGAGGCCATCACGATACAAACCGGCTGTTGGACGGCTTGAAAGATACGCGTGTTGACTTCCGGCTGGTGGCCTTCGGGTGAGCAGTCGATAACCCAGATGTCGTCACAGGTGCGGCGCAAATAGTCGCGCATCTTCTGGAACCCCGGTCCGTTGAGGAAGCCGGCCACGCTGATGAAACACACGATGCCAGCGTTGTGCGCGGGATCGTGGTCGTAGACTTTCCATGTCGCCCAGCGCCAGAAATACACGTAGAGATTGCGTAGATGTTTCGCATGCGCGCCGACACCCCAATCGGTCGGCGGCATCCACGCAGCAAGCGGCGCTGGTGTGCTTTCGTTCTTGCTGCCGCTTCGACCCAGGCGCCCTGCCCCTTGGCTTTTTCCTTGTAGGGCGGATTGCCGATAACGACAGTGATCGGCTCGTCCCGCTTGATCTTGTTCGCCTCCTTATGGGAGTTGGCCAGGGGAGCCAGCAAGGCGGGAATCCATCCCTCATCGTCATTCGGGTTACCCAGCGTATTCGTCACGAACATCCGGGCCGGCGTCTTCGGCGGGCCGCCCGTCAATTCAACTATCTCTGCAAGGATGCGGAGTTGCGCGACGGCAAACGGCCCCAACTGCATCTCAAAGCCGATGAGCCGCTTGACCGCGGCGTTAATAGCCCCCTTGACCGAGCCTTCACCTTCATCCGCTTGAACGGTCGCCGCGATTTTGCGCAGCACGCCGAGCAGGAAGGTTCCCGTGCCGATCGCCGGATCAGCAACCGTCACTGGCGGCGCAGCTAGTCCCGCATGTTGGCCGAACCTAGATGATCTCAGCGCTTCATCCACGAGGCCGACCATCGCGCCGACCACTTCCGGCGGCGTGTAATACGAGCCCGTCTGCTTCCTGAGCTGGTTGTCGTAGACCTCGAGAAAATCTTCGTAGAAGTAGAGCCATGCTTCTGGATCGCCTTTGCTAATTTTCGACCAGTCAACCGCATCGAGCACGCGCGTCAGCGTGCCGAGCGATGTTTTGAGCGTGGCCTGGTTTTCCGCGTTGTCAGTGAGCAGGCGGAGCGCCGCGCCGATGAGGGAGCTTGTCTGGCTCAGGGTCGTAGCAACTTGCTGAAGACCCGTCGAAAGCTCGATATTTTTCGCGCGGGCCATGAGCAGCCCAAACGTGACCGCCTGGGCGTATCCGTCCGCAAATCTTTCGTCCGTCGCATCGGGAAAGAGCAGTTTCCGCCAATCCGTCGCCAGCTCGGTGAGGACCACGCTCTTCAAAGACAACTGCTCTGTTACCTCATCACGCAGCAGCCGGCAGAGGCGGGCGGTGGACTGCGCCAAGTCTTTGGCGCTGCGGGGCGGAATAGGTTCCCAATTAAGGAAACTGTCGAACAGACCCAACAGCGCCGCGGGCGCCCGAAGCTTGTTACCGGAAGTTTCGATGTCCCCGATCAGGCTTATGACCGAGCCACTCACTTCGCCGTTCTGCCAAAGGCTGAAGGCGTTGCCATCCGTATAGATGATATTCGGCAAAGACCGAAGCCTTTCCCACTGGGCCTTATCGTGAGGATCTTTGAATTTTCGCGGGTCGGCGCCCTTGCCGGGTGCTTTCAGCTCAATGAACCCCACGAGCGCATTATGAACAGTGACGGCATAGTCGGGACGGGTCTTTAGATCGCTGACCGACGACTCCCCTACGGCAGCCATCGATCCTTGCGGAAACTGGCAGATCTCGGCGACCTGGCCCAGCAGGTGCTCGAAGGGCGCGCGAATCTGATCTTCGGGCTGTCCTTTCGCGGCCGGGTTGCTCAACTTGATTTTTGCTTGGGCTCCGAAGGCGGCAATCGCGGATTCAAGGGTTAGTTTCATTCTTGGTCAGCCCAGCATCGCGGCACAGACTAATTGTATCACCCATGCTGACGGCGCCTAATGGCCGACCGGCGCTAACGATAGGCTCGGCAACTGGCGCGCTAGAACGACGGGACCTTTGCCGGGCTTTCGATAGGCGCTAGCGGGCGCTGCGACCAGGCATGGTCAGCGCGGCGGGTTTCCTGCTATTACCGGCTCATCGACCGACGGTGGGAGCGCAATCGCGATGGCCAACTACGAACGGCTCAGCATCCTGGATCGGACCTTTCTCGATCTCGAAAGCCCCGAGACCCACATGCACGTTGCCGGCGTGATGATCTTCGACGCCGCGCCGCTGACGACTTCAGCCGGCGGCATCGATATCGATCGGATCCGGCGCTACGCCGCCTCACGAATGCATCTGATTCCGCGCTACCGCCAGCGGATCGCGCGCGTGCCGGTCGAGAACCATCCGGTCTGGATCGACGACCGTCGCTTCAACCTCGACTACCACGTCCGCCACACGGCGTTGCCGCGGCCCGGCGACGAGGAGCAGCTCAAGCGCCTGGCCGGCCGGATCGTGTCGCAGCAGCTCGATCGCGGCAAGCCGCTGTGGGAGCTCTGGATCGCCGAAGGGCTGCAGGGCAACCGCTTCGCCGCGATCTGCAAGACCCATCACTGCATGATCGACGGCATCGCGGCGGTCGACTTGGCGACGGTGCTGCTGAGCCCGTCGCCGGAAACCGCGATCGACGAGGCTCCGCCGTGGCATCCGCGGCTTGCGCCGTCGCGCGGCGAGCTGGTGGTCGCGGAAGCCGCGCGCCGGATCACGGCACCGCTCAAGCTCGGCCGTGCGGCCCTCGGCGCGATTCGCAATCCGCGCGAAATGGTGGAGACGGCACTGAACGCGGGCGAGCAGATTTCGGCGGTGACGGAGACCCTGGGAGCGGGCTTTTCGCCGGCTTCGGATTCCATTTTCAATCAGCCGATCGGGGCGCATCGGCGTTTCGATTGGACGGTCCTTGACCTGTCGGAAGTCAAGCGCGTGAAGAACCGGCTCGGCGGCACCGTCAATGATGCCGTGCTGGCGATCGTCGCGGGCGCGGTGGGATCGTTCCTGAGAACGCGCGGGGTTTCTCCCGCGAAGATCGCGGAGCTGGATTTCCGCGCGCTGGTTCCGGTCAGCCTGCGGCAGCTCTCGCAACGCGGCACGCTTGGCAACCGGATCGCCTCGTGGGCCGCGCGCCTGCCGATTGCGGAGAGCGATCCGCGCCGGCGTCTTCAGATCGTTCGCGAGGTGACCGGCGACCTCAAGCGGTCGCGTCAGGCGATGGGCGCCGAGGCGCTGGCGACCGTCAGCGAATGGACCGTGCCGACGCTGCTCTCGCTGGCGATGCGGCTGGCGGCGCGGGCGCGCTCGTTCAATCTAACCGTGACCAACGTGCCGGGCCCGCAGATTCCGCTCTATATGGTCGGCGCGAAGATGCAGGCCGCCTATCCGCTGGGCCCGCTGTTCCAGAATCAGGCGCTGAACATCGCGCTGCTCAGCTACGAGTCGCGGCTCCATTGGGGATTCAACGCGGATTACGACGTGCTGCCCGACCTGGGCGATTTCACCGCCGCCATCCGGCGGTCGTTCGAGGAGTTGCGCGCGGCCGCGGGCTGAGAAGCCGGCGGCGTTTGCTTGCACGATCTCCTCCGGCGCCTTAAAGCGCTGTGGCAGACGAAACCTGGATGTGCGTCAGTTTGGAACTGATGCACTACCCGCGTGCGTAGTGGGTCATCTCAGGCCGGTTGCAAGCGCCTCATTTGCCACTGTCATTCCCGCGCGCGTGGCTGCCGCGCGCGAGGAATCCCGGGATTCTTCGCGCGCCAGGCAAAAGGACGCGCGAGAATGACAACTTAAACCTGAATCGCCAGCCGACCCCTCCGCTCATCAACCTGAGACACTGCCCACCTCCGCTCCGCATAGGTTCGCGCTGCCGACTCGAATCGCCGGCGAGCCCCGAATCGCGGCACGGCAGGCCGCGATCCCGCTGCTTCGCAACTGTCTCAGCCTGACACTGCAAAACGATATTACAAATCGTTAGATATCTCTACAATCAGCTTTCCTCGCGTACGCGTTCCGGCTAAATAGAAAAGAGGGGCCACGGCGCCGGCCATCACGGGCCGGCGTGTCGCCGCTATCGATTTGGAGCCGAGCAGACAGCGGGGGAGACGGGTGCCATGACGCCCATCGGGGGTTCACACCGCCGGAGACGGCCGGGCCGCGTGCGGAGCTTCGCGGCGGTCGCGATGCTGGCGGGCGTCATTTCGGGCGCAGGAGCGTCGGCGGGCGAGGGCGTCGTGACGCTGGCCGGGAATCATCCGGTGGCGAGCCTCGCGGGCTTCGTCCCCGCGGCGGGCGACAAAACGCTCGATCTGCAAGTCATCTTCGCGCTTCGCAACCGCGGGGCGTTGGATCGGTTGCTGGCGGAACAGCAGGATTCGCGGTCGCCCCGGTACCATCACTGGCTGACGAGCAATCAGTTCGCAGCGCAATTCGGTCCCTCCGCAGCCGACTTCAACGCGGTCGGCGCATGGCTTAAGTCGCAGAACTTCCGCGTGGTCTCCGCGGACATAAGGAATCGCTACATCCGGTTTTCGGCGACGGTATCGGATGTGCAGCGCACTTTCGGCGGCGCGATCGTGGCGTCGGGCGACGGCCGGCTCTACGCCAACACCGCCGACCCGGTGATCCCGGCGCGATTCGCCAACGTCGTCGCGCGGATCGAAGGACTGGAAAACCTGCGCGCCGTGACGCCGATGATTCGCAGGTTCGGCGCGCAAAGCCGGCTCGAATTCGCGGCTTCCGACGGAGCGCCGCCGGACGCATCCGCAGCGGCGAGTAACGATTCGCCGGCGGGCGATCCCGAAATGACATCGCCCGAGATAACGTCGCCCGTGATGGCATCGCCGGAGATCATGCTCGGCAAGCAGGGTCCACTTTTCGGCCCCAGCGATTTCTACACGTTCTACGATCAGACGCCGCCGACGAGTCCCGGCAACAACGGCTCGGGCTACACTTGTATCGCGGTAATCGAGGACTCGAACTACCTGGACAGCGCGGTCGCGAGCTTCAGTTCCGAGCTCGGTCTGAGCGCCGCGTCAGTGAGCAGAGTGTTCGCCGACAGCACCGATCCGGGAATTACGAGCGACGAAGTTGAGGCCTTGCTGGATATTGAATGGGCGCACGCGGTCGCACCCGGCGCGCCGATCAGCGTCTATATCGGCAACGGAGGGAATTCGTCGCCGAACGGTCCGATCCTCGACGCGATTCAACGGGCCGTCTCCGATAAGACCTGCGCCGCGATCAGCGTGAGCTTCGACATGTGCGGTCCGGGGGCTTCATTCTATCAGGGCACGGTGGATTCGATTTTCGCCCAGGCTGCGTCGCAGGGCCAGAGCGTGTTTATCTCGTCGGGCGACAACGGCGCGGCGGGCGCCGTGTTCGACTCCGCCAGCAACAGTTGCGTTCCCGGCAGCAGCCAAAACGTCAGCGAGCTTTCCGCGGACCCCAACGTGACGGCGGTGGGAGGCACGCAGTTCGCGCCCAGCTATGACGATTCCGGCAACGACACCGGCTGGGTGGCCGAAGCCGCCTGGAACCAGAGCGGGGCGACGGGCGGAGGCGAGAGCGCGGTCTTCGCGAAGCCGGCCTACCAGAACGGCGTCACGCCGAGCGACGGAATGCGCGACGTACCCGACGTGGCTATGATCGCGGGCCCTCCCGGAGTGCTCGTGTACGTCGACAAGAAGGGCAGCCCGGTCCTTCAATGCTGCTACGGCGGCACCAGCCTGGCCGCGCCGATTTGGGCCGCGACGCAGGCGCTGGTCGGCGGCTTCCAGGGCAATCTCAACTACGCGTTCTATGGGCCGGGAGGGCCGCCCGGATTTCGCGACGTGACCGTCGGGAACAACAGCTTCAACGGAGTCGCCGGATTCACGGCGCAGGTTGGATACGATCAGACCACCGGATTCGGCAGCGTCGATATCGCGGATTACGTCGCGGGACGGCAGGCGGCGCTGCTTGCGATGACTCCGACTCCGACCGCGAGTTCGACGCGACCGATCCCTTCGGCAACTGCGACGCCGACTCCCTCGTCAATCGCCACTGCGACGCCGACTCCGGGAGCGACTCCGAATCCGTCTCCTACGCTGTGGATGCCGACCGCGTCTGCTCCGACGCAAACTCCGATTCAGGACCCGACGCCTGTTCCCGTATCGACTCCGACGGCTACGGGAACGCCGCTTCCGACTTTCGCTTCCGGCGGCACGCTTTCCCTGTCGGCGAAGGCCCTGAACTTCAAGACCATCGGGACCGACACCGTGCGCACGGCCTCGTTCAGCATCAGGAATTCCGGCAGGGGCAGGCTTAACGGCAATGTCGACGCGAGCGCACTCGCGGCGCCGCTCACGATCACGGGCGGTCAGGGGCTGTTCAGTCTGGCGCATAATCAGTCGACCACCGTCACCGTACAGGCTGCGCCTACTCAGCCCGGCCAGTTCTCGGG
The DNA here is from genome assembly GCA_963749215.1 of uncultured delta proteobacterium. Taxonomy (GTDB): domain Bacteria; phylum Desulfobacterota; class Binatia; order Binatales; family Binataceae; genus CAVVMA01. The sequence goes on from CAVVMA010000018.1 coordinate 168,954, forward strand.
CACACTAACCATCGAAAGCGGCGATCCGAGACATCCGTTCGTTGCCGTATCGGTCAGCGGCGTTGCGGCGCTGGGCAAGATCAAGGTTCCTGCCGCGGTGAATTTCGGCCAAGTGGCAATCGGAGGCGCCGCGACCAAAACGGTCAGGATCACTAATCAGGGTCCAGGGGTGCTGCACGGTACGGTCGGCGGGATGGCCGCGCCGTTCAGCGCGAACGCCGGCTCCTTCACTCTGTCACAAAACCAGTCGATCCTGGCGGTCCTCCAGTTCGCACCGACGTCTGCGCAAGCGGCCACCGCGATGCTCAGTATCAGCAACGACGATCCGCCCAATGATGTGATCAACATTCCGGTAACAGGGTCCGGCAAATAGTCAGCGTTGCAAGGCGACTGCATTGTCGCGCGCCCTGCCGCACAAGCCTCGCTTGTCGTTCGAGGGGCGATCGCAGTAGAGTCCTGATCGGAAACGGGGTTCCCGACCGTCGCGCCAGGCTTCCGAGCGCGCCCACAGGGGAAAACATGGACCCACTCTCCAGCCGCACGCGCAGCGCCCCGCGCCGAGCGGCTTACGCAGCGGCGTTGGCCTTTGCGATACTGATTCCCGGCGCGCGCCCGGGATACTCCGCCTCTATCGTGGTGCCCAAGACGAGTACTGCGTCCGTGTCGAAGCCGCAGATCCTCCTGGGCTTCCAGAGATACGAAGCGGATCGCCATGGCGTCTACCAGCCCACGACGATGATCGGCGATGACGGCCCCTCCGCGGTCGCACTCGACGCCAAGGGCAACCTCTACGTCGGGAACGGCGGCACCAAGACTATCGCGATCTATGCGGCGGGCAGCGGCACGGGCGCGGGGCCGAGTGCGATCATCGCCGGTCCCGATACTGGCCTCAAGAGTTTCGGTATGCTCGCGGCCGATCCCAAAGGCAATGTTTTCTCGATCGGTCCCGTGGCCCCGAACCTGCTCGAGTATTCCGCCGGCAGCATCGGCGACGCAGCTCCGGGCAGCACGATCTTTGTCAGTCCCACCCTCCTGACCAGCCCTGAATCGATCGCCGTGGACGCGAAGGACAACATCTACGTCACCAACGCTTACGGGCCGACGCTCAACAAATTCACGCCCGGCTCGATCGTGATCTTCGGAGCGCAGGCCGGGCCGATACCGAAGGCGACGATTTCCGGCGCGGCTACGGGGCTCATCGTTCCCGGCGCCATCGCGGTCGACAACGCGGGTAAGATCTACGTCGCGAACGAAGGTGACCTGGCCGCGGGCTCGGGACTTGGTCCCAATACGAGTGGAATCGTAGTGTTCCGCGCGGTCACCGGCGGCAATGCCGGCAACGTCAAGCCGATCGCGAATATTACCGGCGCGTCGACCGGGCTTGGGCAAATCGTGGGTGGTATCGCGGTCGACGGCGCCGGGAATATCTACGTGAGCAGCATCCAGGTCATTTACCCCCCAAAGGGGAACAAGGGCGCACCAGTTACCTATCAGCCCCAGATCCAGGTGTTTGCGGCGGGCAGCAACGGCAATGTCGCGCCGATTGCAACTATCACCGGAGATTTGACCGGACTCTCCGGCCCGCGCGGTATCACGGTGGGCGCGGCCGGCCAAATCTACGTTGCGGATTCGGGCGCCAACAGCGTGTACGTATATTCGCCAGAGAGTAACGGGAACGTGGCGCCCGTGCTGACGATAAGCCGTGGCGCCAGCGGCGCCCGCATCCCGCCGACCGACATCACCTTCGACAAATCCGGCAACATCTATGCGTTGCAGCCGGCGAGCGACACTGTATCCACGGTTAACATGTGGGCGCAGGCGACTACGGATAGCCCGCCGATCAGAACGATCGCGATCGCGACGCCGTCCGGGCAAACCGCGCTCGGCCTCGCGGTTGACGCGTCAGGCAACATCTATGTCGCGATACCGCCGCCGTCGAACAGCTCCGAGGGGAGCGTGGTCGAGTATGCCGCCGGAAGCGCGGGCGACGCGCAACCGGCGAGGACGCTTTCGGTTCCGGATACGCGAATCGTGACGCCGGTCGCGATCAGGGTCGATCACTCAGGCAACCTCTACGTCTTGAGCTGGGCCGACAACGGAACGGTGAGCGTCTTTTCCGCGGATGCGGAAGGTGACGCGACGCCGATCCAGTCGATCGCAGGCTCCAATACGGAATTGACGACTCCCGAAGGTCTCGCGCTCGATTCGAACGGCGCGATCTATGTCGAAAATGATGCTGCCGCGGGACCCAACACGGTTCCGACCGTGACGATATACAGCGCCGGCAGCACGGGTGACGCCGCACCCGAGAAAACGTTCGAGACTGAATTAGTGCACGATGGATTAGCGGTCGACGCAGGGGGAAATATCTACGTCAGCAATACCTTCGAGGTCGAGATCTTTCCGCCCGGTGCCGGCTCCAAGACCAAACCTCAGACCTTCACCGCGGGCGGCAGCCCGCTTGCGATTTTCCCGGCCGCTCAGCCTTGAGCGATTGGGAAACGCCCGTCATCCAACGCCTCCACGGTCATGCGCGTTCGCCGGTACGGTAAATCGGGACCGCAGGTGATCGTCCTGCACGGCGGGCCAGGCGCGGCGGGCTATATGGCTCCGGTCGCGCGCGGACTGGCGGATTCGTTCCGCGTCCTCGAACCGTTCCAGCGCGGCAGCGGCGCCGAGCCGCTCACCGTAGCCCGTCACGTCGCCGATCTCCACGAGCTGGTCCAATCATGCGGCGCAGGCGGTGGAAGCCTGCGGCCCGCGCTGGTGGGCCATTCATGGGGCGCGATGCTGGCGCTTGCCTACGCGGTGGCGCATCCGGATGCCTGTGGACCGCTGGTGCTGATCGGATGTGGTACGTTCGACCCGGCGGCTCGCGAGCGGATGCGCGCGATCATGGCCGAACGGATGGATGACGCGATGCGCCGCCGGATGGAAGGCCTCGCCGAGCAGTTCTCCGATCCCGACGCACTGATGCGAGCGAGAGGCGCCCTGGTCGAGCAGCTCTACTCATACGATCTCGCCACGCCCGGCGAAGAGAGCGGGGAGTGCGACGCGCGCGCGCACGACGAGACGTGGCAAGACATGATGCGGCTGCAGGATGCGGGCGTCTATCCGGCCGCCTTCGCCGCGATCGGGACGGTCGTGCTGATGCTTCACGGCGCGGACGACCCCCATCCGGGGCAGATGATTCGCTCCAGCCTGGCGCGCTACTTGCCGCAGTTGGAGTATCGCGAATGGGATCGCTGCGGACATTCGCCATGGCTCGAGAGATTCGCGCGCGAGGAGTTCTTCGCCGTCCTGCGCGGATGGCTGACACGCCAGACCCGTTAGCGGGAAATTAATTCGCCGCGACGGACTCGAAGCGGCGAGGAAAGGAGTATGATTGGCGACGCGACGACGCCGGAAATAAAGACGCCGGCTGGATCGCGGTTGCAGGAGGGTTACCTATGCGAATGCTTCTCCATGTCAAGTTCCCAATCGAACCGTTCAACAGCTCGGTGAGAGACGGCAGCGCAGGCAAGAAGATCCAGCGCATCCTCGACGACCAGAAGCCCGAGGCCGCCTACTTCACCGAATACGACGGCTGCCGCGGGGCGATCCTGATCGTCAACGTGGCCGATCCGTCGAAGATTCCGCATTTCGCGGAGCCGTGGTTCCTTCTGTTCAACGCGGCTTGCGAGTTCCACGGTGTGATGACCCCGGAAGAGCTGGCCAAGGCTGGTCTGGACGCGCTCGGCAAGAAGTGGTCCTGACCCGCAAGGGCCTCAGCGGTCTTTTCCTGCGCCGGAGATCGGACGGCGCTATGCCGGCTGCATCGGTGCGTCGATCTGCTCGCGCCCGGGGCGCTTTCTGAAGATCATTTCCGGGATCGTTTGCATCTGAGATCAGATTTGTAGAATGCGAGCGTCGACCAACAGAATCACTTCTTCCTTAAGGCGCGACGCTCGATACTTTTTGCCAAGAGAGGACTCTGCTTCCGGTTGTGAGCCCCTGCAATAAGTATTCGAGCACGGTGTGCTCTACGTCATCACAAAGTTGTGGCATGCGGGCGGCGCGCGCTGGGCGCGCCTCTCTTCTCCGCTCTCAGTATCAACGTGCGTAGCGTGTGAAGACAAAATCGCGAGAAGCCTTCGCGTGGCAGGGAGAGCAAGTTTTGAGTAGAGCCTCGTCGCCAGGTTTGCCATCTGTGCTGAAGTGCCCAAACCCCCAGCCGCCCGTCGCCGCGTACTTTTTCGAGTCTTTGACCATGAACTGAATGTTTGTGGGGGGGCCGGGAACGAAAGATTGTGCGCGGCCAAAGACCTTGTTGTTCTCGGCCGACGGGATGTGGCTGTAGTGCAAAGCGGCGATGATTGCGCCGTCGGGAAAGGGGAGCTTCCCTTCGCGGTACGCCTTGATCGCTATATCGTTGCCCAAAACGGCGGCGAAACTGTGGAGGTTGCCTTCTTCGTGGGCCACGGAGATCAGCCTCCAGTCGCGGTATCCTGGCGGAATTTTGGTCACGTAGACTGGGGCAGAATTCTCATCTGCCTGTCCGGACGCGGGGACCATGTAGGCGATAACGCTAGCCATCGTTGCAACTGCAAGCAGCAAGAAACCGATCCGTTTCATAGTGTTCCTCCTCTTAAAATCTTGAGCACTACCCTTCGCCCTCCGCAGTCACGCGTTTTAAGCGCTCCGCGTCAGCCGAACGTGATTTGACAGTTCCTCGACGACTTCGTTTGTGGTCACAACGGCATTGGGGTAATTCGGGATATTCACCTCGAGAGCGGCGTGCATCTCTTCATCCGAGTAATCCGTGGTCGCGTCTTTTACCATCGTGACCTCGTAGCCAAGCTCAGCGAATAACGAACAGTGGCCTCCACACACGTGTGTGCTATGAGCCCCATGACGATGAGTTGATGGATCCCGTGTTTCTTGAGCTGCAAATCCAGATCCGTGTTGGCGAAACCACTGGAACACCAATGCTCGAGGGCCACGATTTCACCTGCTTGAGGTCTGAACTCGCTGCGGATCTCGCCACCCCAGGTGCCGCACTCGAAGGTCTTGTGGGACCGCGCTGCCTTCTGAATTGGCGTAATGTACTTCCAGGTCTCATAGTCGCCTTGCTGGTAGCGATGATGCAGCGCATAGAAGACCCGAAGATCCGCCTTCCGCGCAGCATTCAAGATTTGCAACATATGAGTTCACCCACCGCCACTCCACCTCCGCCCCCTTGGTCGCGCCCACACCCACGTCTATCAAGGGCTTTGCAAGAGTTTACCAATTGGTAGTCCAGCTGGAAAATGGAAATCCGGGCTGAGATGGCTTACGTCGGGTCCTCGAAGCCTACGCCGCGCATTAAAAGCAAGTCCTGACCAATCTCTCGCTGAACAAGGCGGTGCTAAGCTTCGAGACCGTTCGACCTGCCGCAGACATCGCTCCGCTTCCAGTCTCGAAAAGACTGCATCACGATTACCTTCAGGTCCAACTTTCCGGATAAACGGACCAGGAAGGGGTCAGCCGATGAAAGGCATTCCTGACAGTCGCGCTCTTATTCAAGAGCTGAGGTCGGAACACGTACTGGCAATCCTGCTCGTATTGCTCTTCGTGCTGCTGTTTCTTTTTCTTGCAAGATCGACGCTTTGGTACGTGGCCGAACGGGTGCCGTCGCGAATGCGCATGCCGATACTCCGCATGGTGCCGATCGCGCGCATCTTGATCGCAATCGCGGCTGTCGCGGTCATTGTTCCGATTCTCGTCAAGCCGACGGTCGAAAATCTGGTTGCGATGGTTGCCGGTGTCAGTCTGATCCTCGCCTTCGCCTTCAAAGATTATGGGAGCAGCCTCGTTGCAGGCTTGGTAACTTCGCTGGAAAACACCTATCAGCCAGGCGACTGGATCGAAGTCGACGGGAGTTACGGCGAAGTCAAGGCGATCGGCCTGCGGGCGGTACATATCGTAACGGCAGACGATACCGAGGTCATCATTCCTCACTCGCGACTGTGGTCAACCAGCATCTTCAACGCCAGCAGCGGCAGCCAGGGTCTCCTTTGCGTGGCGCACTTCTATCTTCAGCCCGACCATGACGGCGCGGCGGTGCGGCAGAGCCTGGCCCAGATCGCGGAATCAAGCTCGTACCGCAAGGGGGAGACTCCGGTTGTGGTAATTGTGCTCGAAAAGCCTTGGGGAACTCTCTACCGGCTGAAAGCGTACGCAAGGGAAAGCCGTGAGCAGTTCCTGCTGATCAGTGACTTGACGATCCGCGGCAAACAGGTGCTGCTGGCGATGAACGTCCGATTTGCCCAGGCGCATTACGCTGAAGTCAACGACGGTTGATTCCGGCCATCTGTCGATTCGAATGCACTGCGTTACGAGCCGTGCCCGGCCATCACGCTGAGGATTTACTCGCATTGGTTCAAGGCTCAGGATAGCGCGGGTGTGGACTAGTCGAGCGCGCTGACTTTAGGATCGAAAAAAAGTGGGCAGAAAGTGGACAAACGGACGCGCACGAAGAACCCCGAAAACGATGAAAAGTGCAGTGGTCGTGACCCGCAAGGGCCTCAGCGGTCTTTTCCTGTGCCGGATTGAGACTTTCAGCGATCGTTCTTTCCCATCGCGCTCAAGTTTTGGGTAATGGGTCAGTTTGAATTAAGGGCGGATCGCCGCCGCCGGGAGCGTCCGGAAGCGGCTCGGCCTGGATGTTGGCGCCGTCCTTCATCGCCAGGCGCAGACCCGGCTCGCGGTCGATCGCATCGAGTACGCGGCGCGCGACCTCGTCGGCGATCTGCGGCGCGCTGTAGGTCTCGGCGGGGTAGCGGATGGTCACCGTGAGACCGGAGGGGCCAAGATTCAAGAGGGCTTGCGGCTTGGGCGATTCAAGGAAAATGTTCAGTTCGAGCTGGGCGCTACGCCAGTCGCGTTCGACCCGCTCGTCATAGCGCGCGAACACGCTTTGAACCGCTTCGAGCAGGCGCTTTTCGGCCAGCCGGTAGTCGCAATCGGGCGCAAGCGTCAGGCGGACCTCGTTCCAGATGAAGCTCCCACCGGGGGCCTGCTTGAAGAAATTCCCGTTGGGCTGGAAGACGACCGCATTGGAAAACACAGCCACTCTGCCCGTGGGCTGGCGGGCGCCGCCCACCCCGCCGAGCTCCATCAGCGACAGCTTGACGAGTCCGATGTCGACAACGTCCCCGGTCACCGATCCGATCTCGACCCGGTCGCCCACCTTGATGCCGAAGCGTCCGATCAGGAAGAAGTAGCCGGCGACCGACAGGATCACGTTCTGGAGCGCAAGCGCGATCCCGGCCGCGGCGAAGCCCAGCACGGTTGCGGCCGATCCGATCTCGCCGGAGAAATTGATTAGCACAACGGCCACGACGATCAGGCCGATCGCGAAGCGGCGCGCCGCCAGCACCTGGCCGCGCCGGCGGATATCCTGGACGTATCGATCGGTCAGCCGCCGCCATAGCACTGCGCCCGTAAAGATCAGCAAGAAGATAATGGCCAGAACAATCGCGCGCAGCACGAGACTGCGCAACTCCGCGATCGAGCGCCGCTGGACGGCCGCCCGCCATCGCGCGAGGTTGTCCTGATACTGATCGAGCAGCACCGCCTGCTCGCTCAGCGGCAGCCCGGCGGCGATCACGAGCTTCTGCTCGTCGGCCAAGGCCTCAAAGGCGCGCTTGCGCTCGAGCAGGCCGGCGACGTCGGCCGGTCCGCCAGCCTGCGCAAGCTGGTCGCCCCGGCTCTCTATGCCGTGTAACCGGTCGAGGAGCGGTTTGCGGGCGGCGACGATGCGCGCGGACAGATCGCGGGCGAGATTCGCGGTCTGGCCGAGCGCATCCATCTTGCTTTGCAGCGCAGACAGGCTGACCGCGAGGCCGTACAGGCCCGAAGGTTCGGCGTTGCGCGCCAAGGTGGCGAGAGCGCGTTCGTGGTGATCGTCGCGCGCGGCTTTGGGGATCGAACGTTCCAGCTGGTCGATCTTGGCGCGCAGCCCGCCGCCCTGCGCCGACGCGGAGCTGCGGCTTTCGAACTGGATGATCGCCGCGATCGCATCAAGTTGCGCCTGCGTCAGATCGAGCTCGCCTTGCGCGGCCGCGATCTGCGACGCGAGTTGCGCCCGGGTCGGGCCGGCAGCGGAAGCAAGGCGCCCTTGCAGGTCCTTGATCCGCGCCCGGATTGAATCGGCCCCGGCCTCAAGGTCGCCGGATCGCTTTTGCAATCCGGCCAGATCGGTCGCCCGATTACCGGGGGCGGCCGCGCCGTGGACGGCCTCGGCCCCTCCGGTGGTCTTTTCGATCAGGTCCGCCTGCGCGCGTGCGGACTCGAAAGCCAGGTCCAATATCTGGTCTGCAGTCTGCGTGTCGCTGGAGAAAAAGAGCATCTCGGAAGGCTCGCTGACGAATTGCGCTTCGTCCCCGAGATGGCGGTACCAGTTGATTACATCGTTTAGGTAGGCGATGACGGCCTGCGGATCGATTCTAATTGCGGCCGATGTGTCGGCCTTCACGGCGCCGGCCGTCGATGACCCGGCGGGCGCGGTCGACGCGTTTGGCGAGGGCGACGGCGCTTGCGCGAGCGCGCCGCTCGATTTGAGGATGAGCGCGCCGATCGCGGCATAGAGCCGGATTGCATCAATCCAGCGTCCGGCGCGGGAATTTTCGGTGGTATTTCGGCCGCGGCGCATTTTCGCGACAGGCAACCTTACCACGTGCGATGTGCCGATTCGATTGGCGCCGTTTTCCCTTCAGCGCCGCTCGGCGCTTATCATGGGCGGTGCGCCGGTCACCGAAGTCCAGACGCTCGTCGAACACGCCAGCCTGGCCATTACGCTCAGGATTTACTCGCATTGGTTCAAGGCTCAGGATAGCGGGGGCGTGGACAAATTGAGCGCGCTGATTTTGGGATGGAAAAAAAGTGGGCAAAAAGTGGACAAATCGGCGCACACGAAGAACCCTGAAACCACGAGAAGTGCTTGATTTATAAGGCTTGGAGGGGTGGCCGAGCGGTTGAAGGCACCGGTCTTGAAAACCGGCAGCGATGAAAGTCGCTCGTGGGTTCGAATCCCACCCCCTCCGCACCCGACTGCCGTGGGAGGCAGGCCGTAGTGTGGGTGTGTGTGGCGAATTGAATGATTCCTCCCAGAATCAGCAATTCGCCACACACAGGCCCCATCGTGTAAACAGCACCAGCCGGCCTCAGGTCGGAATCCTGGCCGACTTGGTCGGAATCGGCGCGCTTAAGGCGGAGATGCGATCGGAGAAGGACTGGAGCTGTAGCCCAGGAGATCAAAACTCGATCTCGCCAGCGCACCGACCTGTGTGGCGAATTGCAGATTGCGACAAAATCAGTAATTCGCCACCCACAAGCCCGTAGTTACCCGCGTCAACGAGGTAGATGTTGGCAGTGGAGTTCACCGCAACGCCCATGGGCGTCAATAGCCGGACCAATCGGACTTCCTGTGTCGGGAACAACGAAGTTGCAGAAGTTGGATTTACTTGAATCGAGGTATCAAAAGAAATGCCTGAAAGTGGAAACCCGATCGTCACCGCCGTGTATCCCGAGCAGCACGACCAGGCCGCGGTCTCACTCGGACGCGCGTTCATCGACGACCCGGCGTTCAAGGTTATCCTTCCGGATATCACCGAGCCGGTCGCGCGCGCCGAGCATCTGGCGGACTTGTTCCGCGCGATGCTGGCTGTAGAGCGCCGGACAGGACAGCCGGTCTTTGGCGTGGTCTACGAAGGACGCGTGGTTGCAGCCGCGATGACCGAAGGCATGGGGCATCCTGGCCTGCTCGGTCTGATCGCCACCGGGCTCGGACAGACGCCGCGGATGGTCCGGGGGGTCGGATGGGGCGGAATAGTTCGCGCGCTGAAGATGTTCGGCCTGCTTGCCAACCATCATCCCGAGGAGCCGCATTTGTACCTGCAGGTGCTCGGGGTCGATCCGGCTTTTCAGGGCAAAGGCTACGGCAAGGCCTTGCTCGACCGGCTCGCGCTCGAGGCAGGGGTGCGGCCTGAAATAGCCGGCGTTTACCTCGAGACCGGGACCGAAGCCAACGTCGCGTTCTACAGTTCCATGGGCTACGAAATCCTGGGCGAGCTGTACCCCTTGGGCGTCAGGCAGTGGCGGATGTACCAGCGCAAGCGACGTGACCCCTAAGCTGTCGTTACCGACAATTAGTTAGCTCCCAACACAAGACTTGCAGTGAACAGGGGCCGGTCAAATCTCTGGGATCGACCGCTCTGCGACCGCCGCGGCGTCGCGCGTGTGTGGTCGCGAAATTGGGGTTTTGGTCCCTATCAAATTCGCGGTTTTGCGGGCAAATGAGGGGCAAATCAGTGAAATCGTCGGCGCGATCAGAGCCGCCTCCGCCATCGAGACCGAAATCTCGGCCGGCGTCTTCCAACGAGTAGTCGTGAGAACAAACCAACTCGCGACGTAAGCCAGGGCGGAGAATGCCAACGTCAGGTCGCCCTTGTGCGAAAGGAAGAACTCATTGAAAACGGACTTATGCGCGAAGTTCATCGCGATCGGAACCGTGTGCGAATATCCCAAGTTCACCCCGGTCCCGTTCAAGGAGGAGGACCTCTGGAACGGGTATCCGGAGGAAACGAACGCCCCTTGCCAGCCAGGATGGCGCCGGCTGAGCAGGGTGTTGAAATTCTCACTCGGGGCGGCTTCCGTGATTGGGCGTTGGGTCCGATAATGAGGCGTTCTGTTGACTTCGAAAGGGCTTCAATCCGGACTATCGGCATCCACAGTTGTGGCTATGTTTTTTCAAGTTCAGGAATTCATTCAGAAGCGAAGTCTTTGGGTAGCTTGTAGAGTATCGTGAATCCATTGCAACTTGCTTGGTGCCTTATGATCCAGTTCTTATGGATGATGCGAAAGTTTCGGGTAGCGACAAAAGTAGTTTCGAAGTAGTCCTCCAGGGCTCGAATGACTCCCCGGTCCTCAGCGATTGCACCGAGGCCAAGTGATCCATTTTCCCTGTGATAGACGACATCCATGTTTGTATCGTGCAACGCCACAATGGCATTGTCGGCCAGATGAGGAAACCAATGGTTGATTTCAGCCTTGGTGTGCTCGTAAAGATGGCTTGTATCGATGAACAATACGTCTATTGAATCCGGCAAATCGTTCTCCTTACAGTATTCTTCAAATCGGTCTGCAAACTTAATGTCATCTTCCTGGACGAAATGCCATTCGTCCCAATTGCTGACATCCGAACAATCTTCAATATCGACACTGACTAGTTTTGCATCTGTCAGTTTAGCCACCCGTTCGAGAACAAATGTGCTTTCTCCTCGGCGAACTCCCAATTCCACAATTAGCCCAGGATCATGCTTCAAGGACTCAATGAATAAGTCTGGAAGATGGTCAGATATGTCGGTCCATGTTTGACAATGGTCAACTACTTCTTGAAACTCCACGAGATCCGATTTAGCGGGTGTGACCAGGTGTTGTCTGACTTTCTTATTAGCGCGCTCTACCTTGCGCCGTCTCAAATAGGGTCCTATCTCTGATGGACTCCGAATGCCCGTGATGATTATCTTCGAGAAAACAGTTTGGAATCGTTTCAAAGTTCCTTTAAACATTTTGGCGACCTGCCATAGTCATCATGCAACTGGAGTACGGTTGAATACCCCCCCTTTAACTCCTATGGTGCTTGCTTAGGCCGGTCAACTTCGGCCAGATGCCAAAGCCAGCTCGTAAAAAACGCCACTGTATTAAAAGTGCATCACTTAGCGGTTCAGCGATCGCTTGACCGGTGTCCCACTGTAAAGCCGATCCCCAAAAGCGGTGCACAGAAAATCCCTTGCTCATCACTTCCATATAGCGATCAAGGGGCCTGTCAGGCTGATATCCCCCAGGGAGTTGTCACTGCGGAGCTTATCGGAGGTGGAAGACCCGCTTATCGGTCCTACCCGCCGACCGCGGCGCTGAACCCGATCATCGGTCTCCGGCTTGATGTGAGCGCAGCAGGTACTCCCGCGCGGCCGGGTGGCTGGCCGGGTCGTTGCCCTGGCTCCCGAACCAGTAGTGCACAAAATCCCCGGTCGGCTCGGCCAGGGCGGCGCGATCTCGGACTGCGGCTTCGAACCAGGGTTTTTGGGCCGTATCCCAGCAAAGGCGCCAGAACCTTCGGTCGGCGCGGACGCTGTCCAGCAGCACCTTTCTGTCCACGACCTCGTGGAACCGAGGGTGCTTCGCATCGCGGCCGATGTACTGCATGCAGGAAGCTGGCGCTGCACACGGGCGAGGCAACACGAAAGAGACCCGGACATGGGTGGATGGGCCCGTACGCTTTGCGCTCGGATCCCACATACCAGGCGCCGTCCGCCATGCGGGCGACCAGCGCTTCGTACCAGCGCGTGCCGCTGACCACACAGTCCGGCTCGAAGTGAAGCAGCGCGTCGTAGCCGTTCTCGCGGGCAAAACGCACCGCAACGTCGATCCCTGCGCCGTGCTGGCGGCCGGCGTAGACGTGCGATCGGACCTAGGAGAAGCGACGCATCCGCATGGGCCACAGGATCCTCGGACCCCGGATGGAGCGGTTGGTGTTGGCGATGGGGATCACGCCGGGTTGCTCGAGCACCCACGCCCCCCCGCTGTGCATGTAGGGACGCCGCGGGTCGCCGTCGTTGTCCACGACGAGCACCTTCCACGAAGGAAAGTGCTGCCAAAAGGACCGCAGGGCCACCTTCATCCAATCGCCGCAACGCTACGCCACGAGCACTGGCAGGACCCTCAAGGTGCCTCCAATTTTGCGACGCGACGCTCGAAATGCGCGAGACGGGAGGGAGCCCCATCCCGGCGCGCGATAGCGACCCGCCGATGATGGGGCTCTCGTCGCGGGCGGTCAGCCTTTCATCACTTCTGCGAGCCGCTTGGCCATCTCGGCGGGCGGCACATCTTCCTTGTGAGTCGCGATCGACCAGGTATTGCCGAAGGGGTCTTTTACCGTCCCCATGCGATCGCCCCAGAATTCGTCTTTCGGCTCGCGCTCCGACTTGGCGCCGGCCGCGACTGCCCGTTTGTACATCGCGTCGACATTGTTGAGGTACAGATAAAACGAACCCTGCGTCGGACCAGTCTGCATCGCCTCGCCCACCATCAGGCGCGAATTGCCGATGTTGACTTCCGCGTGCATCACGACTCCGCCGGGACCCGGCATCCGCATGACTTCCTCGGCTCCGAATGCCCGCTTGAGGAAATCGATCAGCTTGTCCGCGCCCTTCGCGCTCATGAAGGGAGTAACCGTGTGGAAACCTTCCGGAACCGGTTTGACTGCCATGATGACCTCTCCTCTATTTGCAGATGACTCTCGAATAGCGCGCACCACACAGCCTGGCAAGCCCCAAAGCGACCGGATTGGCGAGCCACTGCCAGTACAGATAAATTCGCTGATCGTCGGAGCAGATCGCCGGTCACCCGACGGGGTTCGGTAGTGGATGTCGCGTTGTCCGATCTATAATGACAGGAGTCTGAATCAGGGTTCGGAGTGAAAGTCCCCGGCTGATATGTTTGCCGACCGCGAGATCTTGATTGTCGAGGTGAGCCACAGATGCCCGTCCTGGGAAGATTAGCCCTGGCGCTGGCGCTCGTGCTGGCCGTGTATTCGATTGGCGCCAACGTGCTGGGCGCCCGGCGCGGCCGTTTGGACCTGATAATCAGCGCGCGCCATGCGTTGTGGGCGATGTGCGCGATGATCACGGTGGCCGTCGCGTCGCTGTGGGTCGGCCTGCTGCAAAGCGATTTCTCGCTGGAATACGTCGCCTCGTACTCCAGCACGACGCTGCCGACTATCTATAAGATCACCGCGCTATGGGGCGGGCAGCAGGGATCGCTGCTGTTCTGGACCTGGCTGCTCTCGATTTTCACCGCGCTGGTCGCAATCCAGAACCTGCGCCGGAATCCGGAGATCACGCCCTACGCGCTCGCCGTGATGGCGGGGGTCGCGGTTTTCTTCCTCGGGATGCTCAACTTCGTTACGCGTCCGTTCGATCTGCTCGCATCCGCGCCGCTGGAGGGTTCCGACCTGAACCCGCTGCTCCAGAACTACTGGATGTCGATCCATCCGCCGTCGCTGTACACGGGCTACGTCAGCGCTACGGTGCCGTTCGCGTTCGGCTGCGCGGCGCTGATCACCGGCAAGCTCGGTGATGACTGGATTCGCAGCACGCGGCGATGGGCGATCTTCTCGTGGTTCTTCCTGACCCTGGGCAATATCTTCGGTGCGCGATGGGCCTACGAGGTGCTGGGATGGGGCGGCTACTGGGCGTGGGACCCGGTGGAGAACGCGGCCTTCATGCCGTGGCTGGTGATGACGGCGTTTCTGCATTCGGTGATGATCCAGGAACGCAAGGACATGCTGAAGGTCTGGAACCTGGCGTTGGTCGGGCTGGCCTTCCTGCTCACGCTGTTCGGCACTTTCATCACGCGCAGCGGAGTGATCTCGTCGGTCCATTCTTTCACGCAGTCGGGCCTCGGGCCCTACTTTCTCACCTTCCTGATCGTAGTCACGGTCTCCTACACGGCGCTGCTGATTTCGCGGGTGCGGATGCTGCGGAGCCCGGCGGTCTTCGAGTCGTATCTGTCGCGCGAGGCGTCCTTTCTGTTCAACAATCTGATCCTGGTGGGGATAGCGTTCGCGGTTTTCTGGGGAACGATCTTTCCGGTCTTATCGGAGGCGGTGCGCGGCGTGAAGATCACGGTCGGGCCGCCGTTCTTCAACAAGGTCAACGGGCCGCTTGCGCTCGCGCTGATTTTTTTGACGGGTGTCGGACCGCTGATCGCGTGGCGCAAGGCCTCGCGCGCGAACTTGGTGAAAAACTTCGCGGCGCCGGCGATGGTCGGTATCGCCACCGGCCTCGCCCTGTACTTCGCGGGCGACATTCGCCAGTGGTACGTACTTACCGCGCTCTCGCTGGCGGCGTTCGTGCTCGCAACGGTGGTGGTTGAGTTCGCGCGCGGTATCGATGCGCGGCGCCATCTGGTCGGTGAATCGCCGCCGCGCGCGCTGGTCAACCTGGTGGCGAAGAACAACCGCCGCTACGGCGGCTATATCATCCATGTCGGCGTGATCGCCGCCTTCGTCGGAGTGGTCGCGTCGTCGTTCTTCAGGACCGAGGTCAAGCAGAGCGTTCATCAGGGCGAGAGCTTCAGCATCGGAACGTACCAACTGCGATTCGTCGGGCTTGATTCGTCCGACACGGCGCATCTGGCGAGCGCGACCGCGCGGCTCGAGCTTTCCCAGAACGGCCACCAAATCGCCACGATGGAGCCGGCGAAGCTGTTCTTCAAGAAGCCGCAACAACCGGCGACCAAAGTGGCGATTCGCTCCACGCCGCGGTCCGATGTGTACGTCGTGCTGGCCGGCATCGACGACGCGAGCGGGCTGGTCACCTTCAACGTCTTTCTTACCCCGCTGGTCTTCTGGCTATGGGCCGGCGGATTGATAATGGCCACGGGCACCGTGGTCGTGATGTGGCCCAACGTGCGCGAGCGCGCCGCGATCGCGGCTGCGGTGCAGCACGCTACCGAAGACGAGTTCGCCCGCGAAGCGGGACCGCGGGTGACCGACGCGTGACGATTCGCTCGGCCGCAGCAGGCGGTATCGCACTCGTCTCGGCGGGCGCCTGTCCGGAGCGCGCGCTTCGCGAACGCATCTGAGCCGTGGAATATGTCGCCGCATTGCTGGTCGTTGCCGGCGTAGCCTTATATGTGGCTTCGCCGCTGATCAGCGGGGACTTGGCGGGCGCGCGTATCAAGGGGCGCGAGCGTTCGCTGGACCGCGAGATGGATCGCGCGATGCAGGAGCGGTCGCTGACCGTGCAAGCGCTGAGCGAGCTCGAGTTCGACCGCGAGATGAGCAAGCTCTCCGAGGAGGATTACCGCACGCTTCGCGCGCCGCTGGAAAGCCGGGCGCTCGGCGCGATGGCGGAGATCGAGCGGCTGCACGCCGAGCACCGCGCTGAGGCCGCCGCGTTGCCGGCGGCGACGGCGGTGATGCCGCCGCCGCGCGCGATCAAGCCGGTGGAGAGAGGCGTGCGCCGCGTCGCCTTCTGCCCGCAATGCGGCAAGCGGATCCGGATGGAGGCCAACTTCTGCGTGGAGTGCGGAGCTTCGCTCAGTCCGGTCAAGGGTCTCGCGATGCAGGCCGAATGAAGCTGCAAGCCGGAAGGCGAAGATTAGGCAGGCGAGGACTCAATCACGATGGGCAAGGGACTCAGGGTATGGCTCGGGATGGCGACCGGCGCACTGATGCTCGCCGCGCTGTTCATGGTCTTTGTCTACGTTCCCACCGAAGCCGAAGAGGGCATCATCCAGCGGATCTTCTATTTTCACGTGCCAATCGCATGGGTCACCTTCCTCGCCTT
The DNA here is from genome assembly GCA_963749215.1 of uncultured delta proteobacterium. Taxonomy (GTDB): domain Bacteria; phylum Desulfobacterota; class Binatia; order Binatales; family Binataceae; genus CAVVMA01. The sequence continues at coordinate 185,330 of CAVVMA010000018.1, forward strand.
TGGCCTGGTGGCGATCGCGGGCGTATTTTACCTTTGGATGGGACAGAAGGTATGGGACGACCTGGGTTACGCCGCCGCCGAATCCGGGATGGTATTCTGTACGCTGATGCTGGTGACCGGCTCGATCTGGGCCAAGCCGATTTGGGGCACCTGGTGGACATGGGATTCGCGGCTCACGACCTGCCTGGTCCTGTGGCTGCTCTACGGGGGATATCTGGTGCTGCGCGCGCTGGCCGACGACACGCCGGAGACCGCGCGCATGGCCGCGGTGGTCGGGATCGTCGGCGCGCTCGACGTGCCGATCATAATCGTCTCGGTGCGGCTGTGGCGCACGATCCATCCGGCGGTGCTGGTAACGCGCCAAGGCTCTCACGGTCTGGAAGACCCACGCATGATCGCGACGCTGCTGGTCGCGATGGCGGCCTTCACCGCCCTGTTCCTGTGGCTTCTGTGGTTCCGCTTTGCGACCCTGCGAGTGCGCACGCGGCTCTCGCGGCTGCGCCTGAGACTGGCGCTCGTTGAGGCCGCCGCGAACGATTACTCACAGTAAGCGCGCGGATCACCCCGGCTATCTGTTCAGCACTTTTTCACTTCTGCCATCAACTCCAAATTGATAGGGTGACTTCGTGCAAGTAGACAGGTCTCCGATTAGAGGACTCGATGCAGTATTTTTTCAATTTAACGCCCGCTTTCAGCGCCTTAGTGCAATTGCCGCGGTCGCACTTGTTGCCGGCCTCCTGCAATCGGGCGCGGTCTTCGCGGCCGGGACCGCCCTGGCGCCGACGGGCACGCGCGGTGATGCGTCGGGCGTCCCCGATGCAGCGGGCGCCAACTCCGGCAATCCACAGAGCAAGCCCAAGCGCGGTCCTCTGAAATTCGCGCCCCACGCGCTCTCCTTCGGCAGAGTCCAGGTCGGTATCCCAGTTGCGAAGCCGGTTACTCTGACCAACAAGGGCGCGGTCGATATCAGCATCAGCCACGTCGGCATCACCACCGGCACCGGGTATACCGCCAGCCAGAACTGTTCCACGGTGACGGCCGGGGGCACCTGCGTGGTAACGGTCACATTCGATCCAGCCAAGGCGAAGAAGCCCAAGGGAACGACGGTGAACGGCACGCTCACTCTCAAGGACAACGCTACGAATACTCCGCAGCAGGTGTCATTGTCGGCGGTGGCGTTCGGTACTCCGATAGCAACGCCCACCGCGACCCCGACGCCTGCGGGCGCAACGCCAACCCCGACGCCAACTCCGACTCCGACGCCGCGTCAGAGCCCCACTCCGACGGCGATTCCCACTGCGACCCCAACACCGACGCCGACCCCGACGCCTTGTACCTCGGGCATTTGCGGACAGGTGCTCGGTGGCCTGACGCCCATAGCGAATTCCTCAGTCACGCTGTTCTCGGCGGGCGCTGCCGGCTATGGCTCGGGCGCCACCTCGATTGGGACGGCATCGACGGCCAACGACGGCACCTTTACCATAGCCTCATACACCTGCCCAACAGGAAATCCGCAGACCTATATCACTGCGAGCGGAGGCAATGCCGGCTCCGGCGCCAATTCGGCAATCAGTCTGATCGCGGCGCTGGGCCCGTGCGGCAGTCTCTCGACTTCGACGCACGTCACGATCAACGAGCTGACTACGGCGGCGACCCAATGGGCGCTGGCACAGTTCTTCGATTCGAGCGGGCATACCATCGGAGCGCCGTCGACCAACGCGACCGGGCTGAAAAACGCGTACAGCGGCTTCGCCAACCTGGCGGACATCAATTCGGCCAGCTTGTCGGTGAGTGGCAATCCGTCGAGCTTCCTGTCCGGCGCGGGGACGTGCCAGTCGGAATCGGCGCCCGCGAGCTGCGATTCACTCGACCGGCTGAACACCCTGGCCAACATCCTGGCGGGATGCGTAGAGAGTTCCGGGTCGCCATCGAGCGCCTGCACGCAGCTTTTGTGTGACGCGACCCCGGGGCTGACCTACACCAGCTCCTGCTCGGGAACTCCGACCATAACCGATACGATGGGGGCAGCCCATCTGATAGTCGCCAACCCGGCGAGCAACGTGAGCGCGCTGTATGGACTTGCGTCGCTGGGTAAACAGCCGTACAGCCCGCCGCTCGCGATGGTGCCCGACGGGTGGGAGATGGCCCTCAACTTCGCGCCCCCGGGCGCGTCGTTAAACGCTCCCATCTGGGTCGCGCTGGACGCATCGGGTAACGTCTTTGCGGCGAATTATACCGGCAACAGCGTGAGTGAGCTGACGGCGGCCAGCGGTTATACCAAGGGCCTTAACTTCGCCGCGCCCGGCGCGTCGTTCAACTCGCCCACATCGATGGCTCTGGACCTGTCCGGCAACGTCTTTGTCGTGAATTATAACGGCAACAGCGTGAGCGAGCTTACGGCGACGAGCAGTTACGCAACGGGCGCCGACTTTGCCCCCTCGGGCGCGGCGCTCGAAGACCCCCTCTCGATAGCGCTAGATGGGTCCGACAACGTCTTCGTGGCGAACTGCGGCGCCAATTGCACTGGTAATGGCGGCAGCGTGAGCGAGCTCACGATGAGCAGCGGTTACGCGACGGGCCTGAATTTCAGCCCCACGAGTGCGGGGTTTGAGCTGCCCCGATCGATAGCGCTGGACGGATCAGGAAACCTCTTTGTGGCGAACGGTGACGGCAACGGCGTGAGCGAGCTGACCGCAAGCAGCAATTATGACACCGGCTTGAACTTCTCGCCGGCAGGCGCCAAGCTCCGGAGCCAAGAATCGATAGCGCTGGATCCGTCCGGCAACGCTTTCGTGGCGAATTCGATCAACACCATGAGCGAGCTGACGGCGGCGAGCAGCTATGGGACGGGCCTCGACTTCAGCCCTGCCGGTGCGGCGTTCGACTTTCCCTACGCTATCGCGCTGGACGGTGCTGACAATGTCTTTGTGGGCGATTTCTACAGCGAAGTAAGCGAGCTGACGGCGGCGAGCAGTTACGCTACGGGCTTCGCCTTTGACGCCCCTGGCGGGCAGTTCACCGAGATCGTCTCGATAGCGGTGGACGAATCCGGCAACGTCTTTGTGGCGAATTTCAATGGCGCTGTGAGCGAACTGCTCGGCCTGGCCAAGCCGGTGATCACGCCCGTCCAGGGCTGCGTCGCCTTCTGGAAGAGCCATCCCGGCCAAAGCTGCGTGCCCTAGCTACGACAGCGCCACGAGTTCGAAGCGAGGAGGCGTGCCGAGTCCCGGCCTACAGCGTGCGCTTGAACGAGACGCTGGCCGTGATCAGCATCAGTACCATGAACACGGTCAGAAACAGCAGGTCGCCGGTTACGGCGGAAATGTCCGCGCCCCTGAACAGGATCGACTTCAGCGCGCTGACGAGATGGGTTTCCGGATTGTAGCGCGCGAAGGCTCGCAGCCAGTGCGGGAAGCTCTCGACCGGATAGATCGCGCCGCTCGGGAAAAAAAGGATCACGTTCAGAAAGCCTGAGAACATCCCGACCAGGCGCGGATGGCTTGCCCGTCCGAGCATCGCGAAGGTCATCGCGAGCAGCCCGGTGCCGCCGATCACGATCAGGAAAATCAGCATGCCGAGCGCGGGCAGTCCGCCTTCGATCGTCCCGCCGGTAATCACCAGTCCGGTGAACAGCACGATGATCGCGGCGATGCTGACCACGACCACGCCGCTCGCCAACATCCCACCCGCGATTTCCCATCGCGACAGCGGCGTGACCAGGTAACATTCGGTGATGCCCATGAACTTGTCCATCACCCAGTTGAACACGCCCGCCATCAGCGAGCCCATGAACAGCGCCATCACGATTACGCCCGGAATCAGCGAGCGGTCGTAATCGACGGTGGTGAACAGCTCGGTCGGGCGCAGCACGATCTCGTTGAGCTTGGGTTCGCGCGCGGTGACGAAGTCCTGGCGTATCACGGTAGTGGCCGCCTCGAGCGCGGAGTCGAGTGTATCGGAGGAGATCGAGTCGATGTTGTCGGTGAAAAGTCCGATCTCTGCGATGCGTCCCTCGGCGACCCGATGGCTGAAGCCGGCGGGGATGACCAGCGCGCCCTTGTAGCGCCCGTCACGCACCGCCTGTATCGCGCTGGCGGGGTCGCTCAGATACGAAAGGTTGAGCGTGCGGGGGCCGGCCTCAAGCGCCTGCAACTGCTCGACGACCCGCCGTCCGTACGGACCGTTGTCCTGGCTGACCACCGCCAGCGGCAGGTTGGTGAGCACGCCGTGGAAGGCGTTGCCCATGATCACCAGGTAGACGATCGGCATCAGCACCGCGGTAATGATCGTCATTGGATTGCGCGACTGCTTGAGGAGGTCGCGCCGCATCACCGCCCACACTTTCATCGCGCTACCTCTGCGGCATCCCGGCGCCGACCCACATGCTGACCTTCTTGGGCGCCTCGTCGCGGAGCGTGCGTCCCGTGAACTGGATAAAGACGTTCCTCGAGCGACTGGCGATGGAGGCTGATCGCCTTGACCTTGCCGCCGGCCATCTCGATAGCGTCGAGTATTCGCGGAATCGCCTGACTGCCGTTGTCGGCGGAGAAGCTCAAATGGCCGCCGGGAGCGATGTCGACATCGTGAGCGTATTCTTGCGCGCCCAAGATGCTTGCGGCCTGCCGGGCGTCTCCCTCGATCTCGAGCTCGATCCGATCCGACCCGGCGACGCTCGCCTTGAGGCCCGCCGGCGTATCAAGCGCGATTATCTTGCCGCGGTCGACGATCGCTATCCGGTCGCACAGCGACTCGGCTTCGTCCATGTAATGCGTGGTCAGCGAGATCGTGAGCTCGCTCTCGGTGCGCAACTGCTCGAGCAGGTCGTGGACCGCGCGGCGGCTTTGCGGGTCGAGGCCGATCGTCGGTTCGTCGAGGAACAGCACCTTGGGTGAATGGATCAGCCCGCGCGCGATTTCCAGGCGCCGGCGCATCCCGCCCGAGTAGCTCGCGACCAGGTCGTTCTGGCGTTCGGTGAGGCCGACCAGCTTGAGCAATCGCTGTGCGCGGTCGCGGCGCGCGCGCCGGGGCACGCCGTAGAACTCGCCATAGATGTCGATATTTTCCCATCCGGTGAGGTCCATATCGGAGGTCATCGCCTGCGGGATTACGCCGATCGATTCCCGCACGCGGCGCGGATAGCGTGCTACGTCGTGGCCGGCGACGTAGGCTTTTCCGCCGCTCGGCACCAGCAGCGTGGTGAGCATCCGGACCACTGTGGTCTTGCCGGCGCCGTTGGGTCCGAGCAGGCCGAAGACCTCGCCGCGCGGCACCTCAAAGCTGACGTCATCGACCGCGGTGAAATCGCCGAACCGCTTGGTGAGGCCCTCAACTAGAATGGCGGAAGAAATGGCGCCTTGGTTTTCCATCGCGTTGAAACGTGACTTCTGCGGTCATCCCGGGCTTGAGATCGCCGTTTGCTTCCAGCACCTTGACCTTGACGTAGAAGGTCCGGATGTCCTGATGGCCGCGGCGCACATCGTGCTCGGTGGCGAATTCGCCCTCCTGCCCGATCGCCATAATTTGGCCCTTCAGCGTCGTGGGCGGATTGGTGGGCAGCCGTACCGTCGCCGGTTCGCCGACCGAGATCCAGCCGAGGTCGGTCTCCTCCACGTCGACCCGCGCCCATACCGTGGACAAGTCGTCGGTAGTCAGAATCGTGGTGCCGGGAGTGACCCACTCGCCGACTTCCAGCGCCTTGTTCACGATCGTGCCGTCGATCGGCGCGCGAATATTCGTATCAACGAGTTGGTCATTGTAGTAGTGCATGTTGGCGTCGGCGCTGGCGACCGCAGCCTGATCCTGCAGCACCTGCATCCGCGAGTCATCGTATTGCTGGGTCGAGATGATCTTCTTCGCGAACAGGGTGCTGTTGCGCTTCCAGGTGAGCTGCGCGTTATCGAGGTTGGCCTGGGCCTGCTGAAGATCGGCCTTGGCCTTGAGCAGCAGGTTCTTCAGGTCGATGTCCTCGATCTTGCAGACCACCTCGCCCTTTTCGACGCGATCGCCCTCCAGCGGCGTGATCTCCGCGATTCGGCCCCCGATGCGGCTGGTGATGTTGACCTCCGGTGCCTCGAGCATCCCGACCACGTCGATCCGGCTGCGATCCGGGTCCGGGAACAGGCGGGCGCGCGCGAAGACGAACGTGCCTGCAGCGATCGCCACGATGACACTATAGGTTAGAATTCGTCGGATGAGGCGTTTCACTTGGTATGTGACCTGCGGGAACTTCGGGTGCCGGAGGTGAGACCTTCCACCACCATACGCGAAAGCTCCTGGCTGAGCGCCGCACCGTCGCGAGGCTCGTCGTAATACAGCATCAGCGAGCGGATCGCGCCCATAATCGTGAGTGCGGCCGCGCGCGGGTCGACGCGCCGGAACACCCCGCGCGCCATCCCTTCCTCGATAAGCGAGCTGAAGAAGTCAAAGCCGCGCTGGCGGTATTCCTGGATCACCCGGCTGCGCGCGGCCGCAATCCGGGGCTCCTCGGTCGCCAATAGCTGCAGAAAATCACGATGCGAATTGGCGAACTCGATGCTGCTCGCAATCGCGCGAAGCAGACGCTCGGCGACTTGAGCCTGCGGATCGTCCGCGTTGTTCTGCCTCGCTTTCTCGAAACCGTCGGCCAGGATTCCCAGGTAAAGCGCTTCCTTCGAGTCGAAGTAGAGATAGAGCGTTCCCTTCGCAACGGATGCGAGCTGGGCCACGCTGTCCATCGTGACTTCCTGATAAGGCTGGCGGGCGAACAGCCGGAGTGCCGCGGCAATGATTCGGTCACGCTTGTCGGCGCGTCCATTGGTGAACGGTGCCGCCGGCACCGTTAGCGGCTCGGCTTGGGACACCGCCGCTGAACCCGATAGCTCCTTCATGGGACTGACCGGTCAGTCATACTGACCAGTCAGTCATTATGATGCGAGCGGCCAAGCAAGTCAAATGGAGGTCTGAAACGGCCGCCGAGGCTGCGGCGCAGGGCAACTTCGCGACCAGCCGGTCTACGCGTTCACCGCATGCTGTCGCGCTGGATGGGTCGCCGGGAGTGTGCAGAAGCCGTCGCTTGGAATTTCGAGCGCGCGATTGAAGCGCGAGCGTAAATTCTCCAGCGCGACCTGCGCGGTCAGTTCGGTAATCTGCGTCGAATCGAAGTGCCGTTTCAATTCGGCGAAAACCGCGTCGGGCACGTCAACCGGCGTCCGGCAGATCTCCTCGACGTAGCGGAGCGCGGCCCGTTGCGGCCGGCGTGAAAAGCGGGCTCCGCTCGAAATCGCCAAGCTCGCGCATCTGTTCGTCGCTGATCCCTTCCTTGCGGCCGATCGACGATATGATGTCGATACAAAACGGACAGCCGACCATCTGGGCGGTGCGCAGATTCGCCAGCCGCTTGATCTTCGGGTCGAGACCCTTCGACACCTCTTCTATTCCCCACATCGCGAACGCCATCCCGATCGAGGCGGCGGGCAGGCGCGCCCAGACCTTGGCCGGCGTTATCACCTTGCCGTAGCGCCGCGACATCACGGAGTAACCCAGTTTCATCAGCCAACCAACCTGCTTGCGCTCCAATCCTTCGATTCGCATGGTCTTAGCTCTCCTGAGTGGACGCCATCGCTGAGCGGCCGATCGCTGCCGGCTTGGGTTTGAGGATCAGCACCGCAGAAATCGCAGTCAGCAACAGCGCCGGAATGTAGATGCCGGCGATTTCGGTCGCGACGTGCTCCCATGAGAGCAGTCCTGCTTCGTGCGAGTAGAGATGCAGCCCCGCGTGAAGGAGCGTCGCGCCGGCTGCGATTGCGACCGCCGCAAAATTCCGCTCGGCGTTGCGCGCTGCCGCGATCAGCGCGATTCCGATCGGGATGTAGAATGTTCCACCGTCGGCCACCAGATGCGCATTGAACGCCCCCGTCTCGGGCACGCCCGGAACCAGAGTGAAAAACCATAGCGCCGGAGCGAACAGCATCGCGAGGCCGTTGAGCGCGTAGGTCGCGCCGAACCAGTACAGCAGGACGGTAATCCACACAGGTTGTCCGGCGGCGGGTTGCGTCATGCCGGATCTCCCGAATCGTGGGCCGAATCGCGGCCGCGCGTTCGTATCGAAGGCGGCCGCACGTTGCTGATCAGGACGATCGCGAGCGTCCAGGCGGCTGCGAGCTCCAGGCCGATCGAAACGACGCGCGCCGGACGCGCACCGGCAAACCACAGGATCGCTCCCGCTGGAATCGCAACCACCAGGTATTCGGCGAGCGCCAGGTAGATCGTCACGGCCACGCTCGTCATCCGCATCTTCAGCGTCCAGGCCATCTGTGCGTCTCCTTCATAGTCGCTTGCTCGATCGCGTGCCTAATCGCCCGGCAGATTGCCGCAGAGCGGGAATAGCGACTGCGCTTCGATGGCTCCGTTCACGCGCGCCTGGCACGCAAGGCGTGTGCGCGATCCGAACGCGAGATGGCCGCGTAGCGAGAGCCGCTCCTTGAAGTTCATCGGAGACAGGTTTTCCTCGCCGGCGTCGATCGTTACGCGGCACGAGGAGCAGAGCTTGCGCGCCCCGCACAGGTGCATCAGGCGCAGCTTGTTCTTGAGCGCCGCGCCCAGGATTGTGCCGCCGGCCCGCGCCTCGATTGGAGCGCCGTTGAGCCGAATCGGGACACGCTCCGGATGCGCAGCAACCTGGCGCAGCCGCGCAGCAAAGCGCGCCGCAATCGAGTCGCCGCCGAGCGGCCTCCGAGTCGCGATCGCGCGCAGTGCCGCGCCAAGTTGGTCGTCGTGATCGCGGTGATCGCGCGGGGTCATTTCGTCACCTCTAAAATCTTGGCTAATGATCGCCGGGCGCGCGCTAGGCGCGACTCGACGGCGTGCTCGCTCAGCCGCAGCATCGAGGCGATCTCCGCGACGCTGATTTCTTCGACGTACTTGAGCAGCAGCACTTCGCGATGCTCGCTGCTGAGCGTATCCAGCGCCAGCCCTGCGGCGTTGGCGGCATCCGACCGGTCCGCTTCGCCGCCGGACGGCTCGGACGCCGGCGCCTGTTCGGCCGCGAGCCGCGCGCGACGCGAGTTGCTTCGCACGAACGAGGCGACCTTGCGGCGCGCAATCGCGCAGGCGAACGTCGAGAGCGAACATTCGCCGCGAAAGTAGGGGAGGGCCTCGGCCAGCGCCATGAAAGTCTCCTGCAACAGGTCTTCCGCGTCTGCGCGCAAATCTGCGGGCAGCGCGTGAAAGATGAAGCGGTGAATACGGGCGGCGTAACGGTCGTAAAACTCGCGTGCCGACGCCTGATCGCCGCACCTGAGCCCCGCTATCAGCGCGCGCTCGGGCGTAGTCGTCTCGACCGGCGCCGCGGGCCCTGCCTTGCGCGCCGCGTGCAACATCTGATCGTTAGTCGCCACCGCGGGCAAAATCCGTCGCGAAGATGAACCGTCATTGTGACCTTAGCGAAGAATCCGGCGCCATTCAGCTTTGACCCCTCGGCCCTTGAGCCGGCTTTGCCGACCGGAATAGACTGGAAATTTAATACGGAAACTCATGTTCATCCGAAAACGCGCGCTTGAGCGCATCGCGAAGGAAAAGGTGCTCTTCGAGCGTCGTCGCGGCGGGGACATCGCTACCTGTCTGGTCTATCCCAACCTCTACCGCCTCGGGATGGCGAACCTTGGTTTCCAGGCCGTCTACCAGATCTTCGACCGCGATCCGCGGGTGTCGGTCGATCGCGCGTTTCTGCCCGACCCCGACGAGCGTGAGATGGTCCGCGCGCGCCGCGAGCCGATGCTCTCCTTCGAGCAGGGCCGTCCGCTCTCGGACTTCGATATTCTCGCGTTTTCGATCTCGTTCGAGACCGATTATCTCAATCTGGTAGCGATTCTCGAGATGGCGGGAATTCCTCTTCGGCGCGCCGATCGCGCCGGGCGCAACTATCCGTTCGTGATCGCCGGCGGCTCGGCGGTATTCCTGAATCCCGAGCCGATAGCCAGACTTCGTCGACCTGTGCCTGATCGGCGAGGGTGAGGAGATGATTCCGGAGTTTCTCGCCCGCTATCATCAGGCGCGCGGTCTGGGCGCATCGGCAATGCTCGACCATCTCGCGGGCGTCGAGGGCGCTTATATTCCCGAACATTTCGAGCAGGTCTACAGCCAATCGGGTGCGCTGGCCGAGGTGAAGTACCACGGCCCGATGCGCGCGCGGGTGCTGCGCCGCATGATCAATGACCTCGATCGATTCCCGACCAGATCGCTCATTCTCACCGAGGAGTCGGTCTTCGGCGATATGTATCTGGTCGAGGCGAGCCGCGGATGCCAGTGGGGATGCCGCTTCTGCGCCGCGGGTTTCATGTATCGGCCGATCCGTTACCGAAGTCCTGAGGCGCTGATCGCCGACGCGCGCGCGGGACTCGCCGAGAAGCCGGTGATCGGCCTGGTCGGCGCGGAGATGGCTACCGTGCCGGGCGTCGCGGCGATAGCTGACGCGGTCGCCGACCGTGGCGGACGCCTGTCGCCTTCGTCGCTCAAGGCGGATTGCATCTCGCCCGGCCTCGCGACGGCGCTCGCCCGCAACGGCAATCATAGCGTGACGGTCGCGCCCGAAGCCGGCAGCGAGCGGATGCGCCAGGTGATCAACAAGAACCTTACCGAGGCCGAGATTCTCATCGCGGCCGACCGGCTGGTGGGCGAGGGCGTCGAGAACCTGAAGCTTTACTTTATGTGCGGCTTGCCCGAGGAGCGCGACGAGGACGTAATCGCGATCGCCGCGCTCACCGGCAAGATCCTCGAACGCGCAAGGGCGGGCCGCAAGCACGTCGGGCGGGTGACGGTGTCGCTCAATCCCTTCGTGCCCAAGCCGTGGACGCCCTTCCAGTGGGATCCGATGGAAGACGCGCGCAGCATCAAGCGCAAGATCGCGCTGGTTCGCAGCGCGCTTGGGCCGCTCGGCGCCTCGGTCGAGGTCGACGCCGAGTCGCCGCGCGATGCGTACTTTCAGACCATGGTTTCACGCGGCGACCGCCGGGTCGGCAAAATCCTCGAGCGGCTGAACGAGAAACGCTGCGAGGGCGCCGGCGAAATCTGGCGCGAGCTGGGAGACATCGGGCGCGAGGCTGCGGCCGGCGGCTCCGGGTTGCCCGATCCGGATTCTTTCGTGACGCGCCGGTACGATCCCGACGAGCTTCTGCCCTGGGACTTTATCGATCATCATATTCACAAATGGTTTCTGCTCTCCGAGCGCAAGAAGGCGCACTTCGAGCATCAGACCAACCCGTGCGACGTGACGCGATGCACGGTGTGCGGAGCCTGCTGAGTCAGGAGATTGGGGGACGCAGGATGGTGAGTCGGTCGTCACGCCGCCAAAGCCGCCTCTCGCGCCTGATAGCCGCGATGACGGTGTGCGGGATAGTTGGAATCGCTTCAGGAGCCGTCGCGCAGGCGCCCGGCGCGGGCGCTCCCGCGGCGCCGCCGGCAGCCGCGCCGGCGCCGGCCGCGCCCGCTCCGGTCGCTGCACCGCCTCCGGCTGCGGTCCCGGCCCCGGCTCCAGTCGCTGCGCCGGCGGAAGCTCCGGCTCCGGCCGCGACTCCCACGCCGGTCAAACCGAAACGCAAGCCCAAACCCAAACATCACATAGTCCTCGAGGGCAGCGACGAAGTGGAGCCCGCTCACGCCGTTGTGAAGCTCAAAGAGGACACTTGGGTATACTCGCGGCCCAACAAGTCGAGCCATCACGTGGCGCAGGTCCACATGGACAAATTCGTCAACGTCACCGGCTCGACTCATTACTACCTGCGAGTGCAGTTGAAAGACGGAAAGGTGGGTTACATCACGCCGGAAACGGTAGACCTGGTGCACCCGATGGATCGGACTTTCTTTTTGACCTCGGACTCGCCGGTGTATGACCGGGCGAATCGATGGGGCCGCAGAGTGGCGGAGGTTCACAAGGGTCACGCTGTCCATGTGATTGGGGTCGCGCTGGAGTACATGAAGATCAGGATGAAGGACGGACTGGAAGGATTCATCCCCAGCGTCGCACTGGAATAGCTACGGCATTGCCTGCCGGCGAGCGCGCGCAATTCCACAGTGGAGCGCGCTCACAATCCCATCGCGACGCATAACGACGCGATGTCGCCGATGCGTTCGCCGAGCGCGGCCGGCACGACCCGGCATCGTTTTGCGGCGGGAGCCAGAGCTTCGCGGTTCAAGACCGCGCGGGCCGGCGCCAGCAGAGCTTCGCCGAGTCGTAGAGCCAGACCGCCAATCACTATCCTTTGCGGATTCAGTATATCGACCAGGATAGCCAGTACCTCGCCCAGTCGTTCACCGGTCGACTCGATCACCTGAATCGCAATCGCATCGCCGCCGGCGGCAGCGATCGCGACATCGCGCGCAGTCAGAGCTGTGTCGTGCCGCAGATGGGTGGCCAGCGTCGTTTTGATTCGTTTCCTGCCGGCCGCAAGCGCCGCGCGGCGTGCGACTTGCGCCAACCCACCGCCGCTCACCCATCCTTCGACCGAGCCGGCCTTGTGATATCCGACCGGACCGCGGCGGGTCAGTCGCACGTGTCCGATCTCTCCGGCGGAGTCCGTGGTTCCGCGGTAGAGTCGTCCGTCGACGATGATTCCCGCGCCGAATCCGGTGCCCATCGTGAGGAAAATCATGTTGTCGCATCCGCGGCCCGCGCCGTAGCGATGCTCCGCGACGGCGCCGGCGTTGGCGTCATTCTCGAGGCGACAGATAGTATCGAATTGCTGCTCGAAGATCGCTTTGATCGGAACGTCGATCCAGGTCGGGAGGTTGGGCGGGGCCTGGATTATGCCGCGCATTCGATCGAGCGGACTCCCGCAGCTTACGCCGATTCCTCTGATCGCGGAGATTTTCAGGCGCTCGGCGCGAAGCAGCTCCCCGATGCCGGCGCCGATCGATCCGAGTGCTCGCGCCGGGCCTTTTTGCGGCCGGGTGGCGAATTCGATTCGACCCTCAATCGCCGGCGGCCGGGCCGAGAGCACGACCGCGGTCTTGGTGCCGCCGATGTCAACGCCGATCCAGACTTTCGCCGCCACCGGACTACCCTCACCCGCCGGGCGCGGCGCCCGGCGGCCTCTCCCTGGTCAGGGAGAGGCGTTTGACGTCGGCTCTCGCAGCCACGCTACGCGCCGGCCAGCGCGCGCATCGTGGCGGGATAGTCACGCGCATGGGTGGACGCGGGGCCGATCGGAAATACCACCGGATTCGTCACGCCTGCGGCGCGGAAGCTCGCGATGAAATCGCGACCGGCCTTTTCGTTGCCGAACAAGCGCGATTTTGCGTGCCGACGCGTCGCTGATCGCATCGGGCGCCACCTCGCGCTTGCCCGCGGTCCACAGTTTTCGCACTTCCTCGAACTCGTCGGCCAGACCGTAGCGCGCGAACATCTTGTTGTACGAATCGACGAACGCGTAACTCGCCAGCTCGCGCTTGAAGGCGTGCACTGCCTGGTCTTCATCGGGCGTGATACAGATACGCGCGTAGATTCCGATATCGATGTCGGCGGGATTGCGTCCGGCCTTTTCGGCGCCGCGGCGAATCTCCGCGACCATCGGCGCGATCGCGCCGGGCGGAGAGTAATTCATCAGCACGCCGTCGGCGATTTCGCCCGCCAGCCGCAGCATCGGCGGATTGAGCGTCCCGAGATAGATTTTCGGCGGGCGCTTGGCCGTGCGCGGCATCGTGAGGCGAAAGTCGCACTTGTAGATCTCGCCGGCGAACTTCGAGCGGCCCTCGGTGAAGAGCTGGCGCATGATCGTCACGCACTCGCGCATCGCGGTGACCGGCTTGCGATACGACGCACCGTGCCATCGCTCGACGATGATCGGGCTCGAAACACCGAGACCCGCAATCACGCGCCCGCCGGAAAGCTCGTTGATCGTGAGATAGCCCATCGCCATCGCGCCGGGCGTGCGAATCTGGATCGGCACCACGCCGTGCGCGAGCTCGGCGCGTGAGGTCCGAAGCGCCACCGCGGCGAGGCTCACGAACGCGTCGGGGCCGGAGACCTCGGCGATCCAGAGCGAGCTGTAGCCGAGCGATTCGGCCTCCTGCAGGATCGCCGGAGTCTGCGCCAGTCCGCTCAGATGGAGTCCCAGTTTCCGCTCAGCCATGAAGATCTCCCGCGCAACATACGAACAGGATGTCGGAGCGGGATTTTGCACCGATCTGGAAGAGCCCGCAAGTTGCGGCCCTCGTTGCGCGCGGGCCGGCAGTCGGACTAAGAGAGGACGGGGGCTATCTAACGCCACGACGGAGCATCACGCACATGCTGGCTTTCGACTTGACCGAAGAACAGACCGAGCTGAAGCAACTGGCGCACAAATTCGCCGAGCAGGAAATAACCCCGCGCGCACGCGAATACGACCAGAAGGAAATCTTTCCGGCCGACGTGTGCGAGAAGGCGTGGGCCGCCGGCCTGATGAACTTCGGCGTGCCCAAAGAGCTGGGCGGTCCCGGCCTTGGAATCCTCGACACCTGCCTGATCGTCGAGGAGCTCAACTACGGATGCTCGGGAATCTCCAATGCGGTCGGCGCCAACGATCTCGCTACGCTGCCGCTTTTGATCGCCGGCAACGACCAGCAGCAGCGCACCTACCTGGGCGCGCTCATCAAGAAACTGACCTACTGCGCGTTCGCAATCACGGAGCCGGGCGCGGGTTCCGACGTCGCTTCGATGGCGACCACTTACCGGCGCGAGGGCGATGAATTCGTGATCGACGGTACCAAGCATTTCATCTCCAACGGCTCGGTGGCCGACTGGTACGTCGCCTTCGCGACCCAGGACAAGCGCCTGAAGCACAAGGGCATATCGTGCTTCGTTTTTCCGTCGAACCTGCCGGGTATCTCGCGCCGGCGGATGCACGGCAAGCTCGGCCAACGCGCCGCCGACACCGGCGAGATCTTCTTTGAAGATCTCCATATCCCAAGCTCGGCGCTGGTCGGCAAGGAGGGCGACGGCTTCAGGTACGCGATGGCGACCTTCGACAAGAGCCGTCCCGAGATCGGCGCGATCGCGATCGGAATCGCCCAGCGCGCGCTGGACGAATGCCTCAAGTACTCGCGCCAGCGAACCGCCTTCGGCCAGCCGATCGCGAGCTTCCAGGCGCTGCAGTTCATGATGGCCGACATGGCGATCGAGATCGAAGCGATGCGGCTGCTCACCTACAAAGCCGCGTGGCTGGTCGATCGCGGCGAGATGCCCAACGCGATCTCGAGTTACGCCAAGGCCTTCGCCGGCGACGCGTGCATGCGAATCACCACCGACGCGGTGCAGATCTTCGGCGGCTACGGCTACATGGATGAGTATCCGGTGCAGAAGCTGATGCGCGACGCGAAGCTCTTGCAGATTTACGAGGGCACGTCGCAGATTCAGCGCGTCGTAATCGCGCGGAATCTGCTCAAGGACTGAAGCGCGCTATGGAGCCGAGTCGGGGTTCTTATTGTCGGTCGGATGCGGGACGGGCGGGTCTTCCTTCTCGTCGCCGGTGATCGAGCCTAGGCTCTCGCCGTTGTGGTAGACCTCTACGTTGCCGCTCGTCGGGTCAGGAAAGATGTTCCATTCATCGGGCGCCGGTGCGGCCGGCGCGGCGACCTGAGCGACCGGCGGCGGAGGGGGCGGAAGCGGCAACGGCTGCGCGACGCGGGAGCATCCTGACGCGGCGATCGCCGTCACCAATGTCACCACCGGCAGACTGTATGTCGCGAGCCTCATGGTTGTCCACTTGGCAGCAGGAACGTTCAGGGACAGATTCAGTTTTCCGCGCCGGGAAATGCGGCGCAAGAGAAACTTCGATGATTTCGTCTCGCGGACGCGGGGCTTGTTCCTAATGATTGCCGCCTATTCCTTGAACATGGCGCCGGCGATTTTCGCGACCAGCTTGCGCGGCGTGATCCGGGTCGATTCCACCATCATCTTGTTAATCGGCCCGTTGACGTAGACCGACTTGCCGCGTTTGGCCGCCGCGATCGCCTGCGCGACCACCGTCTCCGCGCTCATGAACGCGAACGACGGCATCTTTGCCTCCTCGACATTGGCGACTTTCTGGAACTCGGTCCGCGTCGCGCCGGGACAGAGCGCCATCACCGTGACGCCGGCGTCCTTCAACTCTTCGGCGAGCGCTTCGGAGAAGCTCAACACGAACGCCTTGGTCGCGCCGTAGGTAGCCATGAACGGGACCGGCGTGAAGCCGCCCACCGACGACACGTTGATTATCGTGCCGCTTTTCTTCGCGACCATCGGCGGCAGAAACAGCCGCGTCAGCGCCACCAGCGCGGTGACGTTGAGCTCGATTTCGTCGATCTCGCGCTCGATCGGCAGATTGTCAAAGCGTCCCCGCGTGCCGAACCCGGCATTGTTGACCAGATAGTCGACCTGGATACCTTCGCTCGTGATCTGGCGATGGAGCGCGGCGGCGCTCTCATGGCCGGTCAGATCGGCGGCTATAACTTTGACCTTCGCGGCGCCGAGTTTGGAGGCCTCGTCCGCGACCGCCTTGAGCCGGTCCTCGCGGCGCGCGACCAGTACGAGATCGTATTTTTCCTTCGCGAGCTGGCGGGCAAACTCCTCTCCCAACCCGCTCGAGGCACCGGTTACAAGCGCTGTCGCCATCTCTTCCTCCCGCGATCGCCGGGACTTCTATTTCGATCGCATCGAATCAGGCGCTGGTCAATTTCAGTTCTTTGCGGAAATGCTCGATTGTGGTCGCGAGGCCTTTCATCAGCGGCGTCTTGGGCTCCCAGTTGAGATGTTTGCGCGCCAGCGTGATGTCCGGGCGGCGGCGGACGGGATCGTCGGGGCGCGCCGGCTTGTACACGACCTTGGAGGACGCGTGCGAGAGCTCGATCGCCAGCGAGGCCAGCTCCTCGATCGTGAACTCGTCGGGATTGCCGATATTGACCGGTCCGATGAAATTCTCCGCGTCCATCATCCGCACGATCGCATCGACGATGTCGCTGACGTAGGCGAACGAGCGGGTCTGCTTGCCGTCGCCGTAGATCTCCAGGTCCTTGCCGCTCAGCGCGGCGACGCAGAAGTTGGAAACCACCCGGCCGTCGTTGATCGCCATCCGCGGCCCGTAGGTGTTGAAGATCCGCACGATCCGGATGTCGACGTTGTTCTGCCGATGGTAGTCCATCATCAGGCATTCGGCCACGCGCTTGCCCTCGTCGTAGCACGAGCGCACGCCGATCGGGTTGACGTGGCCCCAGTAGCTCTCGGTCTGCGGATGCTGCTCCGGGTCGCCGTAGACCTCGCTGGTCGAGGTGAGCAGAATTCGCGCGCGCACGCGCTTGGCGAGCCCCAGCATGTTGATGGTTCCCATCACGCTGGTCTTGATGGTCTTGACCGGGTTGAACTGGTAATGGACCGGCGAGGCCGGGCAGGCCAGGTGAAAGATTCGATCGACCTCGAGCAAAATCGGCTCGACGGTGTCGTGCCGAATCACCTCGAAGCCGAGCCGGTCGCGCAGGTGGGCGACGTTCGCCATCCGCCCGCTGAAAAAATTGTCCAGGCAGATAACTTCGTGGCCGTCGTTGAGCAGCCGCTCGCAGAGATGCGAGCCGAGAAAACCCGCGCCGCCTGTGACCAATGTCCGCATCGGGCCGTCCTAACGCGCGTTCTCCCTGACCAGGGCGAGCACGGTCTCGACCACATGGTTCACGTCGCCTTCTTCCATCGCGGGGAAGATCGGCAGCGAGAGGCATCGGCTGAACACGTCCTCGGCGATCGGAAAATCACCCGCGCGATAGCCGTAGCGCCGCTGATAGAAGTCCATTGTATGGAGCGGGATGCAATGCACGGAGGCGCCCACGCCGCGCTCGCGCAGCAGCTCGACAAACTGGTCGCGCCCGATTCGGAGCAGCTCGGGATGAAGGCGCAGCACGTAGAGATGCCAGGCGTGGACGATTCCATTGCCGGAGTAGGGCGTTTGTAACGCCTCGATGCCGGCGAAGGTCTGGCTGTACGCGCGCGCGATCGCGGCGCGCCGCGCCATCAGGTCGTCCGCGCGCCGGAGCTGCGCCAGCCCGATCGCCGCGTGCACGTCCGACAAATTGTACTTGAACCCGACATCATGAACTTCGTAGAACCACGAGCCGCTTTTGTCGTAGCGCTTCCAGGCGTCGCGGTCCATTCCGTGCAGGCTCGCAACCGCGATCTTGTGCGCGAGCGCGTCATCCTCGGTCGTGATCATGCCGCCTTCGGCGCTGGTGATGTTTTTGGTGGCGTAAAAACTAAAACAGGTCAGGTCGCCGATCGTGCCGACCTTCACCATCCCGCGGCCGTCCATGTAGCGGGCCGCCGAAACGGCGTGGGCGGCGTCTTCCACCACCTTGAGGCCATGATTGCGCGCGATTGCGACGATGCGATCCATCTCGCAAGGCTGGCCGGCGAAGTGCACGGGCATCACCGCGCGCACCTTCGAATGCGCGCCGCTTTCGAGCGCCTCTTCGATTCGCGCCGGGTTGATATTGAAGGTGCCGGGGTCGATATCGACAAACACCGGCCGCGCACCCAGATAGGCGAGCACTTCGGCGGTCGCCGTAAAAGTGAACGGGGTGGTGATCACCTCGTCGCCCGGCTCGATCCCAATCGCCCACAGCGCCAGATGAAGCGCGCCGGTGCAGTGCGCCACCGCCAGCGCGTTGCGGGCGCCGACGTAGGCGGCGAACTCGCTCTCGAAGCGCTTGGCCTTGGGACCGGTGGTGATCCATCCGGAGCGCAACGCCTCGAGGACTTCGCGTTCTTCCTCGGGGCCCATCGACGGGCGGTGGAACGGGACTTGGCGCATCCTGCTATGTCGCGTTATTCGTCAGTGGGATGCCGTGCAGTTTGCGATCGGCGCCGCCTTTGCGGCTCGAAGGCAGTATAGGGCTCGCTCACCAGCGGGGCAAGGCGGCGCCGCGAAGCAGCGTGGCATGAGATCAAGCGCAAGTCTGAGAAGGTATTCCGCGCAATGGCACTGATCTGCTTTTTTGATGGTAGGCTACGTGCATGTTGGCAGGCGTCGTGTTGTCGGACAGGCGGCGCTTTGGGGGCATTTATCATCCGCGCCACAGTTGAGCGACTGCTCATCCATGCCACGGTTGATGAACCTGACATATTATGATGGAATGTATCAATATCGGATATATGTTGACATGTATCCGATAGTCGCAGGCGGAACACAGAGCGGGCCACGATTGCGATGGAAAGATGAAGGAACCCAGAGAGTGGCCCGTCAGATGGAACTCCAAGGCATAGTTTCCGAACAAGAAAGGCTCCGTGATGCCGCGATCTTTATGCGGGGATACACGTCTGCCCTTGGAGATCGCGGGGGTAACGAGATCAGTCCTTCGCAACTTCGCAGGACAGAGCAATTAATCAAGTTGATTGTTGCCATTTGTGCCGAGATCAAGATCGGTTATCGCTCCCTTGTCGAGCGAATCCAGAAAAAAGACGAGGAGCCTCGTCGCAACGCCTTGGTCAAAGCTACCATGGCTATAGACGGTCTGAAGGCCGTTCTCAACGATATGCCCAAGACGGTCCGAATGTATCCAGAAATTGGCGAATACTGGAACCAGGACGCCCGCCGGACTGTGGAAGATACTCTCGAACTCTTCGAGGAAGCCCAAGAGACTCTCGCCCTTGGTCTAAGTTCTAGTTTCAAAAGCGAGATCGATGATGCTCGCAAAGAAGCTGGCCTAGAGACCAATGGCAAGCCATACTTGCCAGCCCGCTAACATTTCAGTCGCCCCAGCTTTTCAGAAGGATATAAAGGGGCTCCGCCGCGACCATCGAGATGTGGACGCCTTGATTGTGGCGGCTCTTGCGGAGGAAGTCGGACCCGATCCGAATGCAGGATGGGGAATGGAGGGTTGGGAAGACCGAGTTCGTAAGCTGCGCATCGCGGACAAATGCCACAATCGAGGGAAGAGTAAGGGGTTTCGGTTGATCTACGATTGGGAACCGGAGACGCGCGTTTTGTGGCTGCTCCGCCTGTACACGCACGCCCAAATGGACAATATCGCCGACAGCGAAATCAGGAAAGCTCGCCAAGCAGCGGGACTCAGCTAGACTGTTTTCGATGTACGCGCGCGTTTGCGCCAGCGCGCACGCGCCGCCTTGCTGGCGATTTCCGTTCGCCGCTTCTTGCTGAGCTTCGCGGCCCGCTTCGGTCCACCGATCAGCCGCCCTTGCGCGCGTATTCCTTTCCCTGCTCAAGCGGATTGTCCTGAATCTCGCCCGTGGCGATCCGCATGATATGGACGGCGTTGCCGATCACGTCGCCGGGTCTGCACTCGCCTCGCGGTCCCTTGGGCATGAGGCCAGAGTGGCACGGTCGCGGCGCGGCGGGAAGGCCGAGCGAATTTCAAACTGAGACACTACCCGCGCAATTGACAGGATTGCGCCGGTCACTTAGCCTCGAAACCATCAGGAGGATCAACGGCGTGCGAAAGAACTGCTCCTAGCGATCGAGTCCGTTTCGATCAACCGCGCGTGTGCGAGTGTCTGTCCGCGTGCGCGCCGCATCTCAGGAGCAGTTATGCCGTTGGTTCGTCTGATCGATGTCTCCTTTTCCTATCGCGATTCGGTTCCAATCCTGACCGGCGCCAATCTGCAGTTCGGCCGCGGATGGACCGGCGTGGTCGGTCCAAACGGCGCTGGCAAAAGCACTCTGTTGGCGCTTCTCGCCCGCGACCTCACGCCCGAGCGCGGCCACCTGAAGCTCGACCCGCCGGCACTGCGCGTGCAGTTCTGCCGCCAGACGGTCGAGCTGCTGACGCCCGAGATCGAGTCGTTTGCCTTTGCCGGCGACGGAGTTTCGCGGCGAATACAGGGCGAGCTTCGCCTCGACCCGGGCGACCTCTCGCGATGGGACACGCTCTCGCCGGGCGAGCGCAAGCGATGGCAGGTCGGGGCGGCGCTCGGTGCGCAGCCGGGAGTGCTGATGCTGGATGAGCCGACCGACCATCTCGACGCCGAGGCGCGCGAGCTTCTGGTCGCCGGGCTCCGCAACTTCACCGGCGTCGGAATTGTCGTGTCGCACGATCGCGGCCTGCTCGGCGAGCTGACCTCATATACGGTTCGCTTCAGCGAGGGCGGGGCGCGCGAGGGCAGGGTGCGAATGTGGCGCGGCCCCTATGGCGTCGCGAAGCAAAGCTGGGAACAGGAAGAGCGCGAACATCGCGAAGCCTACCAGCGTGGCAAAAACGAGCAGCGGATAGTGCTGGGCAGGTTGGCCGACAAGCGCCGAATTAACTCGGCCGCGGATCCGCGGGTGAGCCTCAAGCAGCGCAAGGGCTTTCACGACCACGATTCACGCGACATGAGCGCGAAGGGCAAGGCGCAGATGGCGTCCGCGCGTATCTCGCGCGACGTGGGCGTGCTGCGGCGCAAGTCGGAGCGGATCGCGGCCGATCTCGCCGGATACCACTTTCGCAAGCTTCCCGGGCGCTCGCTGTTCGTCGATTACGTCGCGGCGCCGATGTCGCGGCTGTTGTCGCTCGACGTTGCCGAGCTTCGCGCGGGCGACAAGCGAATTCTGGAAGAGGCGCACGTAACCGTGATGAGAGACAGCCGGATCCATCTGAGCGGTCCGAACGGAATCGGCAAGAGCACTCTGCTCAACGCGCTGCTTGCGAATGCTCGAGTCCCGGCCGAGCGGCTGCTCTATCTGCCGCAGGAACTGCGCGCGAACGACGCAGTCGCATTGCTCGATTCGGTGCGCGAGCTTGGCGGCGACGAACGCGACCGGGTGCTCACCATTGTCGCCGCGCTGGGAATCGATCCCGGCCGGCTGCTCGAATCCGCGCGCCCTTCGCCCGGAGAGGCCCGCAAGCTCAAGATGGCTTACGGGCTGGGGCACAGAGTGTGGGGACTGGTGCTCGACGAGCCCACCAACCATCTCGACATACCGGCGATCGAGCGGCTGGAAGAGGCGCTGATCGACTATCCCGGAGCGCTCGTGATGGTGACGCATGACGAGGTCCTCGCGCGGCGATGCACCACGACGCAATGGCGGTTTGCCGATCGGCACATTGTCGAATGCTCGAATCCGGCGATTACTCCATCGGAGTGACGCTGGTAGGATTGAAGGCGCGCACCGAAGCACAACATGAAAAAAGTCCTGATGGTATGCACCGGGAATCTCGACCGCAGTCCGACCGCGGCGATGGTGGCGGCGGAGATGCGCGTCGCGGCGTGGGTCGCCTCGGCCGGCACCGAGCCATGGGCGGAAAATCGTCTCACTAAAGAGTTGGTGGAGGAAGCGGACGTGATCTGCGTGATGGAAGAGGCGCATCGGCGTATCATCCGCAATCGATTCGGCGAGGAACACGCCGCCAAGGTAGTCGTGCTGGAAGTGCCCGACGTTTACATCCACGGCGAGCAGCATCTGATCCGGCTGCTGCGTGCAAAGCTCCGCGCTGCGCTGGGACTCCCGTTTTCGGGGTAGTGCAGGGCGCGCTGCCGTCCAGGCTACCCTCACCCGGCGCGTAGCGAGCCAACGCTCGCACGCGCCGACCTCTCCCTGGTCAGGGAGAGGTGCACAAAAAGCGCGATTTCAACCTAAGGCGCGGGCGCGAGCGTCTTACACCTCTCCCTGACCAGGGAGAGGTCGGCGGGCGCATCGCCCGCCGGGTGAGGGTTGCCTGACTTCTGCAGCGGAACACACGTTCGCAACCCCGGCCCGATGCGCTACTTCGACGCGCGCTTGCTCGCGCGTTCGTCCAGCGGGGGCGGCGTATCGCTGACGGTGTATAGCTCGCCGTTGCGGAGGTAGAGCTTCTGCGTCTCTTCGAGCGTGAACGGGCGCGCGCCCGTCCGGCCGAAGACCGCGAGTTGATTGCCGCTCTCGTCAACTGCGCGATCGCGATCGAGTCCCTTGGATAATGCGAGCGCCTCGCCGTGGGTCTTGAACGTCGCGATCAGGACCGGCGTGGGCCGCGGCGAGAATCCGAACTCGCCGGGCGTGTCTTCGGAGGTCAACTGCACGACGCGCATCCCGTTGCGGCCGTCGGCCAAATACGCGAACAGGCTCTCGTTCGTGATCCCCAGTTTGGTGTCGTTGAGATCGTCGATCGCGCCGCCGGCGTTGAAGACTTGATCGACGCGCGGATGCTCCGGGCGTTCGACATCGACGATCACCAGCCCCTGCGAGCCGCCCGATATGTAGGCGTAGGTGCGCGCGACGTAGATGTTGCGCGCGTCCGCGATCGCCAGCGCCGCGCCGGCGACCGGCTTGGGATGGTCGGGGAAAGTGACGTCGACCACCTTGAGCCCCTCGCTGTCGGTCACGAACGCATAGCGGAACTGAATCGCGATCGCGCGCGGCTTCACGATCGCCGGCGCGCCGACCTGCGACACGACTTGCGGATTGAGCGGATCGGAGATATCGACGATCACAATTCCACGATCGCACGCGATATAGGCATAGTTGCCGGCGATCGCGAGGTTCACCGCGCCGTCCAGAATTCCGCCCGGATTGAAGGTCGCTCCGCGCTTGAAGAAATTGTCTTCGGGATTGCCGTTGCCGAGCGTGATGACGTTGACGGTGATCAGCCCTTCGTACTTGTCGGTCACAAAAGCGTACGCATAGAAGGACGCGATTTTCTGTTCCTGGTTCTCCGGGTGCGGAATGCGGGTCGGATCGATCAGCAGCGTGCTCGGCAGCGCGACCGCGGTCGCGTAGCGGGTCTTGACGTAGGTCCGCTGGCCGAGCGGCGAGACCGGCGCGGTGTTGAAGCGCTCGGAGAAGTCTTTGTTGTCGAGGTTCGCGATGTCGTAGACGTTGAATCCGCCGGGACCGTCGGCCGTGTAGAGATACTCGCCGCGGGTCTGGATGCTGCGGCATTCGGCGGCCTCGTGATGATACGACTCGCCGAGCTTGCGCCCGTGCGCGGCGAAGGCGCGCGTATTCGTCGGGATACGCGAGCTTGTGCAGCGTGCTGCCGAACACCGCCTGCGGCTCGTCGCGCTCGGTGACCGCGATCGCGTCCAGACCCTCGCGTCCCTCGCCGACCCAGGCGAAGCGCCCGATGAAATTCATGAAGTTGGTTCCCTGCATCAGGAGCTGCGCCATCATCGCGTTGTTGTCGTTGTCCCTGGAGATGTGACAGTCGGTGCAATGCTTGGTTTCGACCGTGCGGACCGTATGGGGCACCGCGGTGCTGAAGGCCTCCGCCGAGAACCCCGGCGCCGACACCGGCTGCTGCTGCGTGTAGATCACGTCGCGATCGCCGTTGTAAGAGCTGACCAGCACCGCGCATGACGATCGGGCGGGCGAGATCCGATTGCCGGTGATCGATCCGTCGCGCGCCATCATGAAGACGTCGTCGCGCAGGGTCTGGAAGTTGTAGCTGGTCCAGTTGCGCGTCATGTCGCCGTCGTACTGCAGGATCGGACGGCGCATGTTGGCCTTCATCGGGAGATGGCATCCGAAGCAGCTCGGCACCCACGACGAATGGCAGGTCTGACAGGCCATATCGGAGCTGGGGTGCGCAAGATCCAGCTCGGAGATGTTGAGCTTGCCCCAGGTCCGGCCGTCCTTCTGAACGGTGTGCGCGTAGGCCGCGAGAGCGAAGGCTTTCTTGTACTTCGAGGAGTGAGGGTCGTCGACGTCGGCCAGTTGCGCGACGGTCCACTTGACCCGGCTCATCGAGGATTGCTGCCGAATCGAGCTCGAGGTCACCAGGAAGCGCTTGCCGAAGTCGGTCTTCTTCGATTCGGAATCGGTCTTCAGGTCGACCTGCTTGCCGTCGATCCTGCCGGCATTGCCGCTCGCTTTGAGCGTCGCGCGCTTGTTGTAGGTGCCGTGGCAGTCTTCGCATCGCATCGCGATCGCGTTGCGCACTTCGCCGTAGAGCTTGCCGTTGCCGTGCGCGTCACGCTCGAAGTGGCAATCCGCGCACTGCATTCCCTTCTCGAGGTGGATGTCGTCGAGCTTGACGGCGCGGCTCCATTTGTCGGGCGTGTCCTCGGGAATCAGGCCGCCGGCGGCGTCGGGCAGGTTGCCGTGGCGGTCGCGTTTGTAGACGTAGCGGAAGATCCATCCGTGGCCATGGAAATCGGCGATCTGCACGTGCTTCAGTTTCGGGTTCAGATCGGAACTGGCTTGCAGGAATTTCGGATCCGACCACAAGCCGCGCCACGACGCAGCCCTCCGGATTGGACATCAGGGCTACCGCCAACTGATCGGCGCTCAGATTCTTGTCGTGCGGCGGATAGAAGTGTTCGCCGTCGGTCTCGTTGTCCCACCAGATCGTGCCGTAATAGCTATTGAGCACGTTGGTGCCCGGATGAACGTGGCATACTACGCACTGCGAGGACGGAATCGAGTCGGTGAACTGATGCTTGATCGGGAAACCGGACATGTCTTTGGGAATCGACTTGTCGTCGCTCGAAGCTCGTGCCCTCGTTGCCGTACTTCGCCCACTGCGCGGAATGAAGCGGGTCGCGATCGTTGGCGTAGATGACGTGACATCCGGTGCATCCGCTGGAGCGATAATCGCCCGGATGATCGTTGGTCCCGAGGAACCACAGCATCGGGTCGAACAGCCGGGTTTTGTGCAGGCTTAGGAAGACCGGGTCGGTTCGCACCTTGGTGCCAAGGCCCCGAATGCTCAGCCGATCGTCGCCGCGCTCGAACACGCGCAGCACGTTGCCGGGCTGGCTGATCTCGAAGCGCGGCAGGGGATCGAGGAAGGGCAGGATGCCGCGCTTGATCGTGTCCTCGATCGTCGGCGGCGGAAGCGTGAGCACGCGCGCCGGTCGCCCGTCTTCGGTGTAGGCCTCGCCGAAGCGCGCGATCTTTTCGGGATAGACGCCGTTGTTATAGAGCGCCGCCTCCCACAGCATCGCGCCGGTCGCCATCATGCTCTTGCGGACGTTCTCGACCTCGTCGACGTGGCATCCGATAGAGCCGCAGCTCATCCGCGCGGCCCGCAAATCGCCGGGATTGACGAAGCGCACGAACTCCGGCGATTCGTCGTTGAGCATCGCGTACGACCGCACCGGCATCGCGCCCGACGTGGGCCAGTCGCGCTCGTATCGCGGATGGACGTGCGCGGCTTCCTTGGTGGTCGCGGAGGCGTTGCCGCCGTGGCAATCGACGCAACCGATCGGCAGGCCCTGCGGATGCATATCCTCGATCCCGGTGTGACACCCGGAGGACAGGCATCCTTCGCTCTTTGCCTTCGCCTGCTCGTCGGTCTGCTTGGAGATGTCGGCGGGCAAAACGAGCTTGGCGGGAATTGGACCGCGATTGGGCTCCGGCCGCTCCCACGGCATCCCGCCCGGACTGAGCGCCGGGTCGAGTGAAGATGCTTGCGGCTGCTGCCGGCTGCCATCGGCGTGCGCAGGAGCCCCCGTCACGCTGAGCCAGATTGCCGCGAGAATCGCGGCTCCGGCCGCAATTCCGACCGCAGCGATTAGAATCCGACCTGCCCGCCTGACCACGACACTTCGCCTTTTCGATTCGTCAGTAGGTAAAGGTAAGGCCGGTGAAGGCCGAGTAGAGTGTCTGCGAAGTGTAGATTTGCTTGAATCCCTCCAGCGGCGAGAACAAGGCGATGCCTGCGGACAAGATGATGTTGTCGATCAGGAGCGGGCGGTAGTTCGCGCCGAGGCTGATGTCGAATCCGACCGTATGAGCGAGGTCCTGCTGGTGAAGGATCTGTTCGAGCGCGCCCACGCGATCGAAGTTTATGAAGTTGAAGTTAAAGAAAGTCTTGAGCTTGGGCGTGAGCTTGGCGTCGAGCCCGGCGTTGTAGAGCAGCAGGCCGGGGTTCACGAAGTTGGCCTGGCCCTGGGTCTTCGAGCTTCTGAGATCGGGCACCAGGCTCAAGGGGCCTTTGAGGTCGACGCCGGTCCCGGTGAGGCCGATTCCCTGGCGGGCGAAGAAGCTGAACGGCGAGCCCGCGAAATCGGGGTTGTCGAGAATCGTGTCGAAGCCGGTCGCGTGCGTACTGTGGGCATCGTGCGCGCCGGAGGCGTAGAAGAACGACACCTTGTAGGTCTTCCAGTCCTGCTCGTAGGACAACTCCAGCGCGCCCATCTGCGCGTTGACAGTCACCGGGCGGCCTGCGATCTGGTTGAACGAGTCGCGCCCGAGCGCTTCGTAAAACGCGTTGGTCACGTTGATACGGCCGATATGCCCGTCGCCGGTAAATCCCATGTACGCGACGCTGACCGCATGCGGCCGAATCGTGCCGATGTACGCGGGCCGCACCAGGAAGCCGTTGTCGTCGTACTCGCGGCTGGGATTATCGTTGTTGAAGTCGAAGTCGAGCTGCGCGTTGTAGCCCGGCGAGAGAAAATCCTGCCGGGTGAAGTTCGCGACGAACACGTTCTGATCGCGCGAGGCGAAAATAGTGTTGAGGCCGGTGTCGGTGTCCTTCTCGAGCTGCGAGAAGTAGGCGACGTTCCACTGGTCGCGGTTGGCCTCGTAGTTGCCCGTGAGCTTCACGCCCGGCGCGCTGGCTGAATAGATGAAGCCGCGGAAGTCGCTGGTGAATTCCTGGATTCCGCCCGTGATCGACAGGAAATCGTAACTCGGGCTCAAGTCGGCGATCTTGTATTCGAGAAACATCTCCTGGATCGCGACGTGCCCGTCGGTGCGCGAGGTTCCGTACTGGGGGTTGATGTTGACGATGCCGCGTTCCTGGGTGTCGAGGTAATTGACGTTGAAGACCGGCGTGAACTTGAACTCCCAATCCAGTGGCTTGAAACCCGCGTCGCCGTGAAACAGATCGAAAGCCGTGATGAAATTCTGCTGCACGTCGGCCTGATCGCCGCCGCCGAAGAAAGTCGGACTGCCGAACACCTGCGTGCTGACGCCGCTGGGCGTCGGCAGCCGGCGCATCTCCCAGATCGTGTCGCTGACCACGGTCAGGTCGAGGAAGGTGTGCTGCCCGAGGATCGGGTAGTCACCCTTGAGCATGTTCTGGTCGTAGGGATTCCACCAGTCGCCGTGCTGGTACTGGTACTCGCCCGGAGTATCCAGCGAGTAGCGATCCCAGTCGGGAAAGCCGATCCGCCATCGATCGTCGATCGGGACAAAGCTCGCGTCGGGAGACGGTTTGAGCTTCACCGGATGGCCGGTGTAACCCAGCGGCTGAAAGGTCGCGCCGCCGGTCCATTCGGCGGCCTGCTTCTTCTGCTCCTCTTCCTGCTGCTCGCGGCTTTTGTTCCCGGCGCTTTTGTCGTCGCCGGCGGCGCTGCTCTCTTCGCCGGATGATTGCGCGATACTGGCGCCGGCCGGCGGCGAAACGTTCGAACCGCCGGCAGGCGCGGTCGCCGCCGGGGCGCCGCCGGCGCCCAGCGGTTGAAAGAGCGCGCCGGTTATCGCAGCGGGAGCGGCGTCACGACTGAAAGCGCCGCCGTCTCCGCCGCGCGCAGTCGTCGCGCCGAGCACGACTACCGCCGACAGCGTCACGAAGGCGCACGCCGATACGCGGGCGCTCGATCCCGTCCTCACCAATCGATCTCCATCTTTTCGAGTCGGTTCCTGTTCCGGCGCGGTCCGTGTCCCCGGACGGCGGCGAACGACAAATCAGGACGCCCCCCCGTTCAGAGACAACTGGTCTTGGCGGGAAAATAGTGGTAGATGGAAACGCCGTCAAGCTTGAGAGGTGGTTTTCTGGAGGACGAAAGAACCTGGAGTCGCAGTTAACGGTGTATCGCGGATCAATCGCCGCGGCGGTTTCGATGCCCGCGCAACTGCCTGAAACGAGGGTCGCAACGGGGGAAGATGGTTTTTTTTCGCAAACCCGGATACGAAAGTGAGTGACGCGAGGAGTCCGCTGACATCGTTCGGTGTTGTGGCGCTCGCCATTGCGCTTGCAGGATCGATCGCCGGATGCGGCGGCGGCGGAACCAGCGAAACCTCGAGCAGCGCCGCCGTCGCGCCTCGGCTTCCGACAACGCTGCTCAAGGCCGCCGACGTTAAGGCGATCATTTCGCAGGGCGCCACGCGCGCGATTGCGGACGGCTCGGCCGTTACAATCACGGTGGTCGATCATGAAGGCCACGTGCTCGGCGTGTTCGCGATGGCGGGCGCGCCCGAGCACAGTCCCGACGGCGATACTCCGGGCAGTCCGGTCAATGAGGATGACATGGCGCTGGGAGCGACCGCGCAGAATATCGCCCTACAGAAGGCTGGCACGGCCGCCTTCCTGAGCAGCGACCAGAACGCGTTCTCCACCACCACCGGCGCCTATATCGTGCAGGATCACTTTCCCCCGGGCGTCAAGAACATGGCGCAGGGTCCGCTGTTCCAGCTCACGATGTCGCAGCTACCGTGCAGCGATGTGCGGCCGGCCAACGGCGTGACCGGCCGGCCGGGCGGTATCCCGATCTACATAGACGGCGTGGTCGCGGGCGGAATCGGCGTCGATGGAGCCGCTGCCGGTGGGAACGCATTCGAGGAGGACGAAGTGATCGCGCTGGCGGGCGGCGGCGGAATTTACGCTGCGCCGCCGTCGATAACCGCGAACAACATCTTTCTGGGCGGTATCCAGCTTCCCTACGCCAACACCGCGCAGCCTCCCGCGCTGACGCCGATTCCGTTCGATAAGCTGGCCGGCACGGTAGTGTTCGAACCTATCGACGCGGCTCCAACGACCTACCCCAACAAGATCTACGCCGGGGTCGAGGGTGAATTGAGGTATCCGATCAAGGACGGCGACGCGGTGACGGCGCCGGACGGCACGCAGGTAAATCTCACCCAGCACGACGTGAACACCATCATCACGAATTCGGTGGCGCTCGCGGTACGGACCCGCGCCGCGATTCGCGAGCCGGTTGGTGTGCCGGCCCGGATGCACGTCGGAGTCACGGATATCGACGGCAATATAATCGGCGAGTTCCGGATGAGCGACGCGACCGGCTTCAGCTTCGACATCGTGATTCAGAAGGGCCGCACCGTCACGGCCTTCAGCGATCCGCACCAGTTCCTCGGTCAGATGGTACGCGGATACCTGGGAGTCGATCTTTCGGAGCCGATCGCGTTTACCACGCGCAGTATCGAGTTCATCGCGCAGCCGTTTTATCCGCCGGGGATCAACGCGAATGGGCCTGGCCCGCTGAACAATATCCAGTTGCAACTCTACGACCCCGACGACCCTATCCCGACCCCCACGCCGAGCTGTGCTCCGTACAGCCCCGGCAACGGAGTATGCCTGTTCCCGGGCAGCGCGCCGCTCTACAAAGATGGCGCGCTGGTCGGCGGATTGGGGTTGAGCGGCGACGGAGTCGATCAGGACGACTTCATCACGGCGGGCGGCGCGCAGGGCTTTGAGCCTCCGGCCGGGATCACTGCCGACCACATCTCGTTTCGCGGCACGCCGCTGCCGTATCTGAAGTTCCCGCGCCATCCGCTGCTCTGAGCGGCGCGCATTACGCCGTCAGAGCCCGAGTCGCGCGCGAATCGAAGCGACGATAGCGTCGGGGCTCGCGGCGATATCGGCCACGATCGCGTCGTGCGGCTCTTCGAGCGTGTCGAACTGGCTATCCAGAAGTTCCGGACTCATGAAGTGCCCGCGCCGATCGCGCAGGCGTGACGCGATCAGATCTTTCGTCCCCTTCAGGTAGACGAGCTTCACTCGCGCGGGGTCGACGACGATCTGCCGGCGGTAAGACTCCTTCAGCGCCGAGCAGGCGATGACCGCATTGGCGCCGGCCGACAAAACCCCCTCGACCGACTGCCGCACCGCATCGAGCCACGGCCGCCGGTCCGCGTCGGTAAGCGCGATCCCGTGACTCATCATTTCTTTGTTTCGCGCCGGATGGAGGTCGTCGCCGTCCAGAAACGCCCATCCGAGCGACCGCGCCAGCCGCGCGCCGATCGTGGTTTTGCCGGCTCCCGACACGCCCGTCAGAATGATCACGCAGCCGGCCGGACCGCGGTCACCCGGATCCACGATATGTGCCACCAACGCTGTTTTCGGCGCCCGGTGCTGGAGTCGCGGGAGTCGACGAAGTTCCCGGAGTCGCGAGAGCCGCAGGAGTCGCCGGAGTCACGAGAATCGCAGGGGTCGCGGGAATCGGGGCAGTGGCCGGGGTCGCCATGGCTTCGGGAGTCGCGAGAGTTTCGGCGGTCAGGGGCACGGCGGGCGACGCTTGCGGAGTCGGCGACGCGTTCGGTGTGGCCTTGTGTCCCCAGAAATGCCACCAGTGCCGCTTTCCCGCGGCGGCCGTCGGGGTCGGCGACGGCTGCGGGGTTGGGGTCGCATTGGCGGCCGTCTTGCCTCCCCAGAAATGCCACCAATGGTGCTTCGGCTCCCCGCTCTCGCTCGAAGCCTGCGGCGACACGGGCTTGGACGGCAAGCCGCTTTGGCTCGCGAGTTCTATTGGAACCTCTCCGCTGAACTGGGCCGGCTCGTCGTTCTCGACCATGCTCGGCGTGATCATATAGTCACCGCCGAGCGCCTGTTTCCACACCCTTTTCGCAAGCTTGAGGTCACCGCCGGCCAGCACCCAGCTTCCGGCGCCCGCGACGATTCCAATCCCGGCGTAGCCCAGCTTCGCCGGCACATAGACCACGTTCTCACCCAAGGCGATGGTGCCGTAGCCCAGGGTGCTCCAGTTGAGCCGATGCTTCGCAGGCTGGTGGGGTGGCATCGCGGGGGCCAAAGGCGTGGGTGCCGGAGTTACTGTCGCGGTCGCGGTAGTGGTCGGGGTCCCGGTCGGGGTCGAGGTCGGCGTACCAGGTATGGCGCCGCGGCTGGAAACGGGTGCCGTCGTCGCGCCAGGCGTAGAGGCCGGTGTGGCGGTCGTAGTGGGGGCAGGAGTGGTAGTGGTGGTCGTATTGGAGGTCGGAGTAGAGAGGGGAGTAAGCACGGCGGTCGGCATACTCTCCGCGATCGCCGTCGAGGGTAGGGCGAGAAGATGCGCCAGCGCGTATGCGATCAGCGGCCGGGTGGAGCGTCCTGCGAGCATCGTCCGCTCATGACCTTACCACGGCGTCTTCAGGGAAGAAGAGTGGATTTCCGCCCTTCAGCACTTAACTAGAGTGCGCGGACGAAGACGATCATCGCCAAGGCCGGCGGATTTGAGCCGTGTCCGCGCGAAGACGATCTGCCTGCCGAAGCGACGGAGCGCCCCGTGTGAGCTCGAACACGTTCAGACGGTCCGCTTGCGACAGGAGCCTCGCCCTGTGCTCGTCGTCGCTCTCGAAGATGGTTCTCATGCCACCGATCGTAATCATGCAGGTGCGTGCATGTGAAGCGCGGAATCGTTCAAGCGCGGTACACGGAACTTTTGTTTCAAGAGGCCTTGGCAATGTCAACGCGCAAACCGCCTATTGCCAGCGCTGATACTTCCAAATGCCGAATGGTCCAGTGCTAATCAGCTCCAGATCCTCTCGCCGGGCGTGATAGTACCATGGTTCGCTGAAGACGAGCTTCTCGACATCACGGGTCGAAGGCGGAGCGTCCAGCAACGGAGCAATCGAGGCATAGGTGATTTCACTAATCCGTCTATCCATGTTGATCTTCAACAAATCTGCGCGCGCGCTCAGCCGGCGGTTATTCAACACCATGTTTACAAAGCTCGCTCGCTGAAAATAGGCTATCTCGTTAACCGACCCCACCGCGAACAGCGCCAACGCCGCGACACTCATCCAGCCGGGAAAGAAGCGCTTCCCGGCCGCGCCGGACGACACAAAAGACAACATTAGAACGGGTACCGTCAGCCCTCGGCACGCATAGTTGTTCGCCCCGGTGAAGCCGACGAAAAACGTCGAAAGTATAAACCCGGCGCTCAAGAAGAGCAGAATGTAGTCCCAGGTCTTCAGCACATGAGCTACCCCAAGCCTCACGAGACTGACCACTTGAACCATCAACTGCAAGCTGACTACTACCAGGTATAGAAGGAAAACCAGTGCGGTTCTAATGTCAAACCCGCGGTCGCCGAATGGCAGGAACCTAAATCCGACCACGGGCGATCGATTGAGGTAGATCCACAACATTGGCGCCCCAATTACTGCGACGACCAAGCCAATCGACGCCAGCAGGAATGGCCGTCGGCGAAATGAATGCACCGCTGCCGCCACGACAAACGGCAGCGCGCCCATCATCACAAAGATACTGGCGTATAATGCATAGGTCAGCAGACAACCAATGACCAGAGCAGACGCGAAGCTGCCACCCGGCCTGCTTTCTCCGCCTTTGAGCGCCAAATATGCCACAAACAAGGCGGCGGCGGCTGACAAATGCTGCGGGACCCAGAGCAGCAACGTGGAGAAGCTAGAGAACTGGACGTCAAAGCCGAACGACAACATCCACCAGCCATTGTGATTCAGCGGTTTAATGAAAGCGAATAGTGACTCCGCGCCCGCGTAAGCTACCACCAGATAAAGAAGAAAATAAAAGCGGATCCGCGAATCGCACACATGAGCACAAGTGTAAAGTACGAGATATAGTGTCAATAACGTGTAGATAGCCAGGGCGAGGAACAAAGCGCACTTGAGAGTCATGAAGCTGAATGGCAGGAGCTGGTAGATGAAGACCACCAGCATCCACGCGGCGTAGTAATGGCTGAGATACAGGCCGCGCCGGAAAGGGAACAGCGGCGGATAGTACCTCGTATTGATGAGCGCCTTGATCTCGACGATGTGCCAATAGTCATCGGCGCAGGCAGGGTCGATTACGCGTCCCAGGATCGGCTCGAGGGGGAAACTTACGCGCACTGAAATAAATATCGCCCAGACGAGGATAAGCGCGCAAAGCAGGCGCCGGCGGTCCTGCCGGCCAAGCCTCGCGCCATCGGCCTGTGCGAAGTCAATCCCGTTCGTTACGTAGAGGGCGCCTGACAGAAGGACTGCATAAACGCAGACGAGCCAACTTGCTCGCATGACGAACGCGTTCATCAAGGACATCGATAGGATGTCGGCGATAAAAATGGCGGCGAGAATTCTGATCGGCCGATCGGAAAGCAGGCTCGGGGTCATACTCCGATTTACCCGGATCGCGCGCCGCGGTGGGCGGGCCACAACAGTTCAGCCGGGACTTCCATCTCAAATCCTGGATCAGATTCCCACCAGCATCGAACGATTTGCAAACGTCAAGGGTTGAGCCGGCTTCCGAGCCCAAACGGCTTGCCACCGCGCCCCGACGGACCGGTGGGCGGTGCAGGGATTGAACCTGCGACCCTCGGCTTGTAAGGCCGATGCTCTACTGCTGAGCTAACCGCCCACGCCCTCCACAAACTCCGCGAAAAGCAAGCCTTTTTCAAGACCGCGCCCGACGCGAGCTTCGCGCCAATGTGCGGGAAATGTGCGGGTTGGGATCAGATCTTCATGGGAAGCAGCGTCGCATCGACATTTGGGAGCCCCAGGCCGGCTGGCGGCCGAACCGGCGGCACGTCGGTGGGTGCAAAGCTGGGGCGTACGGCGTGACCCGCGCGGGGGACCTCAAACGACTGGTCTTACCGGGTGTATTACTCTCTTGCTGATACCTTGATGGATGAGTGTGAAAGCCAACGAGAGTCTCGCGAGCGGCTTCACCGAACTCATGGGGCGAACATCGGAATTTGTCCTACGGCGCCGACAACGCTCACCACCATCAGACCGCTGGCCGGAATGGGACTGTTTGGTGCGGCTATATGAACGGTGCCAGTGGCAATCAGAGTGCCCGTTCCCCTAGTGATATCTCCAGGCTTAGCAGCCTTGGCGTCGATCCAAATTGGCCCTGCCAACTCAACGGTATTGTCGTCAGGAACGCACAATTGCCCGCTGAAGCCGACGCCATCCTTATACTGGCTACCAACCAGAGTGCCTGTGCCGCCGGCAACGTAGCAGCCGAGAACAGGACCCCCAGTTTGCGCTGTGTTCGCATATGAGGGGTTCTGGACTTGGAAGTTCACTTGCAGCGTCGCTGAACTGACCACCCGGCCGAAGCGACCCGAAACCGTCGCGGTGAAAGTGCCGGGGCAGCTAGAGGAATTGGTGGTGCAACTTGGGTCGGTGCCCGTGAGGCCTCCTGTTCCTTCCAGCACGAGACCCGGCTCCACGGCACGTGCGGCGGTTGTCGCTAGGATGGCGGCAGCATATGGGGGGTCCATCGCGGCAAAGTGTCGCCACCTTCGCATCGCAGCGGGAGTGGGCGCGGCGTAAGGCGTAGAGGGAACGGGCAATATGTAACCGTAACCACCGCCAGGAACAGGAAATGGGCCTTGGGGTTGGGTCGTGGATTCCGGAAAGTCTGACTTCTGATTGAGGGTTCCGGCTCTTGCTCTCGCCCAACGCTCTTGAGCTCCCTCGCAGAGGTACATGCAGGTGGCATCGAAGCCGGCCGTATTCATGCAGAGTTGACTCTCTGCGGCCCAGTCGCCGGGATGGTTTTCGTAATGCGGCGGCGCCGGCGACGCTGGTACCCCTGGACACCAGTTCGGATTCAACGGCGGTAGAGGGGACTTCCCCTCGCTCTCGGCCCAGAAGTTCTCTGCGACCCGGCACTCTGCCGTGCAGCGGACGACGTCCGTCGTTATCGTGCAGTGCAGTCTGATCCCCGCCCAGCCTCCGGGATAGCCGGGCGGCGGTGGCGATGCGGGTACGTCCGAGCACCAGTTGGGATTTGCCGGCGTCGCCGCGGTCGGCTGTTGCGCTCGAGCCAAGCCGGGCGAAGTCACAAATGCAATCAGAAGGGCTAACAGCAGACCCGAGAAACCCCGAGAAACGCGCGACCCCTTTGTCATGACGCACTCCTTCGGCGATGCCTAACGTTGCCTGATGCAGGGTGGCGCGTTCCCCATCCGCATGTCAAAGGACAAAGAAAGGTGGCCTCGATCCGCTGTCCGAGGCCGCCGCGAAGATAACGCCGACCCTCCGCCCGGCAACTGGTCCGAGAGATTCGGACCTGCGGTTCTTCTGCGAATCGCGCTAGCGCGAGACTATCGATTGGCGGGCATGCCGCCAAATGCGGGATCGTGAATCCTCCCGAGAAAGCCGGGGTTGATCATCCCGAGACCCCCCGACCGCGCCGCGTTAGCAGGCGCGACGGTGGTCTGATTCGCTATCGGGCAGACCCACGGGACGGCCGGTCCGGAGAGGAAAGAGGTTCCGGGCAAGCGGCGGCTGCGGGACCGGCGCTTCGCGCGGGACTCAGGCGGCGGGCTTGGCGCCGGCGGCCGGCGATTCGTTGAGCGAGTCCTTGAGCTGCTTGCCGGGCTTGAAGCGCGCCGAGCGGCTCGCCGAGATCTGAATCGCTTCTCCGGTCTTGGGATTGCGCCCGGTGCGCGCGTGCCGATCGGAAACCGAGAAGGTGCCGAAGCCCGAAATGTTGACCCGGTCGCCGGCCTTCAGCGCTGCGACGATATCGTCAAGCACGATGTTGATCGTCTTCTCGGCGTCGGCCTTGCTCATCGCAAGCTTGTTGGAGAGTCCGTCTATCAGTTCAGTCTTGGTCATCGAAGCTCCGGCTTTCCCCGGCCGGCGGCCGAACCGGCGGCACGTCGGTGGGTGCAAAGTTGGGGCGTACGGCGGGTTCCTCATCCTCGTCGTCGAGCAGGTCGTCCTTGTTGTCCGGTTCGGCAACAAAAGCGGGTTCTGCGGCCGGTCCCGGTTTCAGGAACGCCTCGGGGTCGGCGAGCACCAGCGCGTGCCGCAGGACCTCGTCCATGTGCTCGACCTTGATCAACTCGATATTCTTGAGAATCTGCTGCGGAATCTCCTCGATGTCTTTTTCATTTTCGCGCGGAATCAGGATGGTCTTGATACCGCCGCGATGGGCCGCGAAGACCTTTTCCTTGAGGCCCCCGATCGGCAGCACCCGCCCGCGCAGCGTGATCTCACCCGTCATCGCGAGGTCGTTGCGCACCTGCGAGCGCGTGAGCGCGGAGACCAGCGCGGTCGCCAGCGTGATTCCCGCCGAAGGGCCGTCCTTGGGGATCGCGCCCTCGGGAATATGAATGTGGATGTCGAGCTTTTGATAAAAGTCCGGCGCCAGACCGAGCGAGTCGGCCCTCGAACGGACATAGGAGAGCGCAGCCTGCGCGCTTTCCTGCATCACTTCGCCCAACTGTCCGGTCACAGTGAGCTTGCCGCGCCCCGGCACGATCGTGACCTCGACGCTGAGCAACTCGCCACCCATCTCCGTCCAGGCCAGACCGGTCGCCACCCCGACTTGCGGATGGCGCTCGGCGATCCCGTAGCGGAACTTCGGCGCACCGAGGAACTTGTTGAGATTGGAGTTGCTGACCTTGACGTGCGAGTTGCGGTCGCGCTTGACGACTTCGACTGCAACCTTGCGGCAGATCGACGCGATCTCGCGCTCCAGGTTGCGGACGCCCGCCTCGCGCGTGTAACGGCGGATCAATCCGAGCAGCGCCTTGTCGGAGAACTCGAGGTTGTCCTCCTTGAGGCCGTTGGCCTCGAGCTGCTTGCGAATCAGATACTTGCGCGCGATGTTGAGCTTTTCGGTCTCCGTGTAGCCCGGGATGCGGATGATTTCCATCCGGTCCTGGAGTGGCCGCGGAATCCGATCGGTCGTGTTGGCGGTGGTGATGAACATCACCTTTGAGAGATCGTAGTCGCAGTCCAGATAGTGGTCGTTGAAGGTGCAGTTCTGCTCGGGGTCGAGCACCTCGAGCAGCGCGGAGGACGGGTCGCCGCGGAAGTCGGTCGACATTTTATCGACCTCGTCGAGCAGCATCACCGGATTGCCGGAACCGGCCTTGCGCATGCACTGGATGATCTTGCCGGGCAGGGCGCCGATATAGGTGCGGCGATGGCCCCGGACCTCGGCCTCGTCGCGCACGCCGCCCAGTGAGACCCGGACGAACTTGCGCGCGGTGGAACGCGCGATCGATTTCCCAAGCGAGGTTTTGCCCACTCCCGGCGGTCCAACCAGGCACAGGATCGGGCCCTTCATCTGGCCGACCAGAGTCTGGACCGCCAGATACTCCAGGATCCGCTGCTTGACCTTGTCCAGGCCGAAGTGATCTTCCTCGAGGATGCGCTCGGCTTCCTGGATATCGAGCTTGTCCTCGGTGTACTCGAACCACGGCAGCGCGAGGAACCAGTCGAGGTAGTTGCGGACCACGGTCGCCTCGGCCGACATCGGCGACATCATCTTGAGCTTTTTGATTTCGCGCTCGCATTTTTCGCGCGCCTCGGCCGGCATCTTCTTCTGGCGCAGCTTGTCTTCGAGCTCCTGGATTTCGTTCTTGAACTCGTCTTTCTCGCCGAGCTCCTTCTGGATCGCGCGCATCTGCTCGTTGAGGTAGTACTCCTTCTGGGTCTTCTCCATCTGTTTCTTGACCCGGGAGCGGATGCGTTTTTCGACCTCCAGAATATCGAGCTCGGAGCGCATGTAGCCGAGGATTTTCTCCAGCCGCTCGGCCGGATTGATGCATTCGAGCAGCGCCTGCTTGTCTTCGAGCTTGATCCCGAGATGACCGATCAACTTGTCGGCCAGCAGGGCCGGGTCGTCGATAGCGGAAATTGACGTGACCAGCTCGGGCGGAATTTTCTTGTTGAGCCGGACGTAGTTGTCGAAGGCGGAATTGACCGAACGGATCAGCGCCTCGACCTCCGTGGTGCGGTCGCAGACCTCGGCTATCTCCTCGACTTCGACCTGGAAGTATTCGTCCTGGCTGACGTAGCGGACCACGCGCGCGCGCTTCTTGCCTTCGAGCAGCGCCTTGACCGTGCCGTCGGGAAGCCTGAGCAACTGCACCACCATCGCGAGCGTGCCGACCGCGTAGATGTCTTCGGGGCCCGGGTCGAGGACTTTGGCGTCCTTCTGGGTGGCCAGGAAGATCGGCCGGCGCTGCGCCTCGGCCACTTCGAGCGCCTTAATCGACTTCTGGCGCCCGGCGAATATCGGATAGACCTCGTGCGGGAAAACGATCAGCTCCCGCAATGGAAATAAGGGTACGGTTTCGCCCTGGGAGGAGTCGCGATTGTCTTTCTTGTCATTGCGAAAAAGCATCTTGGCTCGGTAAATCTCCTACGCGGTCTCGGCGGCCTTCTGGTAGACCAGCAACGGCTGCTCCTTCTGCGTCACCACCTCTTCGGAGATCAGCACCTCCTTGATATTAGGCTGGGAGGGGATCTCATACATCAGGTCCACCATGATGTTTTCCATGATAGCACGAAGTCCGCGTGCGCCGGACTTGCGCTTGAGCGCCTCGCGCGCGATCGCGCGCAATGCGCCCTGGGTGAACTTCAAGTGCACGTTCTCCATGTCGAACAGCTTCTGGTACTGGCGCACCAGCGCGTTCTTGGGCTCGGTCAGGATGCGCACCAGCGCATCCTCGTCGAGCTCGCCGAGCGTCGCGATGACCGGGAGACGGCCGACGAATTCCGGAATGAGGCCGAACTTGAGCAGGTCCTCGGGCTGAACCTCGTTGAGCAACTCGGAGATGGTCTTGGGATCGCGATGGGTCAAATCGGCCCGGAAGCCCATCGTCTTGCCCGCGATTCGCCGGCGAATGATATCGTCGAGGCCGACGAAGGCGCCGCCGCAGATGAACAGGATATTAGTGGTGTCGACCTGGAGGAATTCCTGTTGCGGATGCTTGCGGCCGCCCTTGGGCGGCACGCTCGCCATCGTGCCTTCGATAATCTTGAGCAGCGCCTGCTGCACGCCCTCGCCCGAGACGTCGCGCGTGATCGAGGGATTGTCGCCCTTGCGCGCGATTTTGTCGATCTCGTCGATATAAACGATCCCGCGCTGGCATCGTTCGATATCGTAGTCGGCGTTTTGCAGCAGCGACAGGATGATATTCTCCACGTCCTCGCCGACGTAGCCGGCCTCGGTCAGCGAGGTCGCGTCGGCGATCGTAAACGGCACTTGCAGAAAGCGCGCCAGCGTTTGCGCGAGCAAAGTCTTGCCCACTCCGGTCGGGCCGATGAGCAGAATGTTGGACTTCTGCAACTCAACGTCTCCGGTGACCATCTGCGAGTCGATGCGCTTGTAATGGTTGTGAACCGCGACCGAGAGGATCTTTTTGGCGCGTTCCTGGCCGATCACGTACTGATCGAGCACGCGCTTGATCTCGGCCGGCTTGGGTACTGCGGAGGTCTGGCTGAAGGCCTCCTCGCCGTCGGTTTCCTCGGCGATGATATCGTTACAAAGGTCGATGCATTCGTCGCAGATATAAACCGTCGGACCGGCGATCAGCTTGCGTACCTCGTCCTGACTCTTTCCGCAAAACGAGCAGACCAGGTTCCCCGAGCGGTCGTCATGCTTCGCCATAATTCCTCCCGCGGCTCACTTGGAAGGACCCCGGCTAACGATTACCTCATCGATCAGCCCGTATTCAACCGCTTGAGCCGGCGACATGATATTATCGCGATCGGTGTCCTTCTCGATCCTGCGCAGGTTCTGACCGGTGTGCTTCATGATGATGTTGTTCATCTCTTCACGCACCCGGAGAATCTCCTTCATCTGAATGTCGAGGTCGGCCGCCGGGCCCTGCGCGCCGCCAAGCGGCTGGTGGATCACGACGCGCGAGTGAGGCAAGGCGTAGCGCCGCCCCTTCTGCCCGGCGCAGAGCAGCAGCGCCGCCATGCTCGCAGCCTGACCGAGGCAGAGCGTCGAGATGGTCGGCTTGATGAACTGCATTGTGTCGTAGATTGCCATCCCGGCGGTGATCACGCCGCCGGGCGAGTTGATATAGATGCTGATTTCCTTGTCGGGGTCTTCCGATTCCAGGAACAGCAACTGCGCGGTAATCAGATTGGCAACGTCGTCGTTGATCTCGCTGCCGAGAAAAACAATTCGGTCCTTGAGCAGGCGGGAATAGATGTCGTAGGCGCGTTCGCCGCGACCGGTCTGCTCGACCACCATCGGCACGAGGTTGCTCATAAGTCTCCGGCCGCGAGCCGCACCAACAGTCGGTCGAGCTGGGTCGCCGCCATCTCACACACGATTCTATAGGGTTTGAAAAATACGGGCAAATCGTAACCGCGCATTGGGCCGTCTGATTTCAGGCGTCGGCGGCGGACTCGCCGGCAGGTTCGGGCTCGACTTGGGCGCGGCTTAGGAGTATGTCGAGCGTTTTTTCGCGGCGCATCGACTGTTTCAAGCCTGCACGGTTTTCGTCCTGCCGGTAGAATTTGGCCACCCGCTCGCGCTCGCGGCCGCTCTCGGTCACCAGTTTGGCGATCCGATCGGCGACATCTTCGTCGCTGACCTCGACGCTCTCCTGATCGGCAACCGCGTCGACCACCAGCGAGCTGCGCGCGCGTCGCTCGGCGCGCGTCCGAAGCTCCTGCCGATTCTCGGCGGCGCGGGCGTGCGCCTCTTCGTGGGGCATTCCCCGCTCCTCGAAGCTCGCGGCCATCTCAGCCTCCATCGATCGGAGCTCCAGGTCGACCATCGATTCGGGCACTTCGATCGGGTTGCGCTCCATCACCAGGTCGAGCAGCCCCTGGCGCACGCGCGCGTCGGCCCTCTGTCTGGCGGCGGCGAGCAGATCGGCGCGCACCTTCTCGCGCAGCTCGGCGAGGCTGGCAAATTCGCCCAGGTCCTTGGCGAATTCGTCGTCCAGCGCCGGCAGTTGGCGCGTGAAGATTTCCTTGACGGTCGCGCGCCATTCGACGTCCTTGCCGGCGAGCTCCTTTTGCGCGTAGTCCGCGCCGTAGCTCCGATGCTTGCTGATCGGCGTGCCGACTTCCGCTCCGGTCAATACCTCGGCGAGCCCGTGCGAGAGCATTTTGTCGGAGACCGGAAGGAGGCGCTGCTCGATTTTGGTGCCGGGAATCGGCTCGTTGCCCGAGTACCCTTCGATCTCCGCGATCACGTAGTCGCCGGACTCGACCCTGGTGCGCGTTTGCGCCTTCAGCGTCGCGTGGCGCTCGCGCAACAGCTCCAGCGCCTGATCGATTTCCTCGTCGCGCACTTCGATACGCGGCTGCTGGACCTTGAGTCCCTGGTAGTCCTTGACGACCAGCTCGGGGCGCACGTCGAAGGTCGCGCTGAAGCGTAACGCCTTGGTGAGATCGGTCTCCTCGGTTTGAATTTCCGGCTCGACCATCGGCGTGAGGTTGCTCTCCTCGAGCGCTTTCTTGGTGTAGTCCTTGACCAGTTTCTGGATTACGTCGCCGCGCACCTGATCGCCGAAGAATCGTTCGAGCAGCTTCTGCGGAGCGTGGCCGGGACGAAAGCCTTTCAGAACGACGCTGCGCTTGAGCTCATTGTATGAGCGGTCGAGCTCGCGCTTGATCTCGTCGGGTTCGACTTCGATCGTCAGTTTGCGGCGAAGGGTAGACGGGTTCTCGATGTTCACTTGCATGGCTGCGATCAACTAAAACACACGCGCGGCGGCGCGATCAATGCCGCCCGATCGTTCGCGATGGTAGTCGCAGCGCTTGTAGAGCACCGGCACGATACGATTCTCGTAACGGCCCTCCCGCAAGGCATAGTTAAGTTCTCGCTTGACCCACATGGACGTCACGGCTTTGGGCGACAGTACGACCATGAGCCAGTCGCACTTTTTCAATGCGCTGCCGATTTCGTCTTGCCATTGCTGTGCTCCAATGAGGTTCGTGTGGCTGTACCAGAAAGGAATACCGTGCTCTTCGAGAACCGCCGCCAGTTTGCCAACGAATTTTCGATCGGAACTGGCGTGCGAAACGAACAGTTTTTTCGGGACCGCTGCCACGAACGGTCAACTGTAGGATGAAACGCTGCGCTTTAGCCGCTTCGCTATGCGTTCGCTTGCTTGCGAGGGAGTTCCCTTCACTGGATCGAGACGCCGAAGAATCCAGGGGAATTTGTTGGTCGGCTTCACCACGACTGGAATCAGTCGGTCTTCAAATCTCTTCGACATTAGGGCGTATTCCAGTTCGCGTTGCACGCCCGCCGATTTTGCGGAGGCCGGCGAGACGAGCACAATCATCGCCTCGGCCCCTTCCAGGGCCCTGCCTATTTCCAGCGACCAATTGTCACCGGGCGACAGTTCCGAGGCCGGATCCGAGACATTGAGCCCCTTCTCTTCGAGATGAGAGATTAGTTGCTGCGCCCACGCCTGATCTTCAGACGCGTACGATACGAATACGTCCATCGACCTAGGATGCGTCAAACCCGCGATACGCGTCAACGGACTCGCGCGACTAGGTGGTCGGTGCGCTCGCGATCTACCGGCCGCGCGATGCGTGACGGTCTTGATCGCGGCCGCCGGCCCGCCTTCTACCGGCTAGACTTCCCCTTGGGGAAAATTTACACTCCGTCCGTTAAATCGGGCGCTTGCCGCCGGTCGATGTTGCACTCTCGATCCAGATCGGCAGCGCGAGCGCCAAATCCCTGGCATTCAGGAGACTGAACCTACAATGAGCGAAGCCAACATTGTTTTGCCTGCCCTGACCGAGGGCCAGGTAATGATCCTTTGGCTCGTTTTGCTTTCCGCGCTGGTAGCCCTCGGCTACGGCCTGTATCTGGTCCGTATCGTGCTCAATGCCGATCCCGGCCCCAAATCGATGACCGACGTGGCCGATGCGATACAAGAAGGCGCGATGGCGTATCTGAGGCGCCAGGTGCGAACCATGCTCGTGTTCGTGATCGTGATCATGGCCACGCTCTTCTTTATGTACCGCAACGTGTACGAAGGCTTGACGCTCCCGATTGGAATCTCGATCGCGTTCTTCATGGGCGTCGGCGCATCGTACGGCGCGGGCTTCGTCGGGATGTGGCTCGCGGTCAAGGGCAACGTCCGCAGCGCCAACGCCGCGCTGACCAGCTTCAAAAACTCGATGGAGCTGGCGTTCAAGGCGGGCGGCGTTTCGGGGATGTTCACCGTCGGACTCGGACTGCTCGGCGCGACGGTGATCTTTCTGATCTTCCGCGAAAACGCGATGAAGGTACTGATCGGGTTCGGCTTCGGCGGATCGCTGGCCGCGCTGTTCATGCGGGTTGGCGGCGGAATCTACACCAAGGCGGCCGATGTCGGCGGCGATCTGGTGGGCAAGGTCGAGGCCGGGATTCCCGAGGACGACCCCCGCAACGCCGCGACGATCGCAGATAATGTCGGCGACAACGTCGGCGATTGCGCCGGGATGGCGGCCGACGTGTTCGAGTCCTACGAGGTGACGCTGGTCGCGGCGATCATACTGGCGGCCTATGCGCTCGGCGAAGCGGACTTCCGGGCCGCCTACGGCGCGGCGGCCGGCGCATTCGCGATGAAGCTGATCGTCTTCGCGCTGATCCTCCGCGCCGTCGGCGTCTTTTCCTCGATTCTGGGAATCATGGCGGTCCGCGTACCCGCGGGCACCGCGATGCGCGACCCGATGCGTCCGATCAACATCGGCTACATGACCTCGGCGGTCTCGTCCGTGATCGGATTCTTCGTTGTGAATTACTTCTATCTTGACGACCCGCGCACCGGCGCTCCCGACTGGCGCTTCGCCTTCGCGGCCACCCTCGGAATCATCCTTGCGGTCGTCACGCTGTGGCTGACCAATTACTTCACTCATCCGGATCGCGGGCCGGTCACTGAAACCGCGTCGGCCGCGAAAACCGGGCCGGCCACGCTGATTTTGTCGGGTATGGCCGAAGGGCTCGAATCATCGGTATGGGCGCTGGTGATGATCGCGCTGGCGATTATCGGCGCGATGGTGATCTTCCGCGAATCGCTCGCGCTCCAGTTCTACGGAATCGCACTCACCGGATTGGGTCTGCTCACGACCACCGGCTTTATCCTCGCGATGGACACCTACGGTCCGATCACCGACAACGCGCACGGGATCTTCGAGATGGCCGGAATTCATCAGGAAGAAGCCTCGCGTACGCTCTCCTGGATGGACGCGATCGGTAACACCACCAAGGCGCTGACCAAGGGCCTCGCGATCGCGACCGCAGTGCTCGCGGCGGTCTCGCTCTTCCGGTCCTTTATAGACGAGGCGCATCTGGGCGCGATTGGCGTGCAGATCAATATGCCAACCGTGTTCGTCGGGCTGATGATCGGCGGCGCGGTGCCCTTCCTGTTCAGCAGCTTCGCGATCAAGGCGGTCAGCCGCGCGGCCTTCCAGGTCGTGGTCGAGGTGCGGCGCCAATTCCGCGAA
The DNA here is from genome assembly GCA_963749215.1 of uncultured delta proteobacterium. Classification (GTDB taxonomy): domain Bacteria; phylum Desulfobacterota; class Binatia; order Binatales; family Binataceae; genus CAVVMA01. The sequence continues at coordinate 230,302 of CAVVMA010000018.1, forward strand.
CATCCGGGGATCATGGAGTACAAGGAGAAGCCGGATTACAAGCGATGCGTCGATATCGTGACGGCGACCGCGCAGAAAGAGCTGCTCGGCCCCGGCATCCTCGCCATCTTTGCGCCGCTGCTGGTCGGCTTCGGGCTGGGCGCGGGCGGGCTCGGTGGATTCCTCGGCGGCGCGATTCTGACCGGCCAGTTGATGGCCGTGTTCATGTCGAACGCGGGCGCCAATTGGGACAACGCCAAGAAGAAAATCGAAGACGGCTTCCTCGGCGGCAAGGGCACCGACGTTCATAAGGCGGCGGTGGTCGGCGACACCGTCGGCGACCCGTTCAAGGATACCGCCGGCCCGGCGCTCAACCCGATGATCAAGGTGATGAACCTGGTCGCTATCCTGGCGGCCCCGTTCACGCCGCTCGTGATCACCGACGTGACCGTGACCCGCGTATTTGTAGTCGTGCTGTCGATCGTGCTGCTGGGCGTCGCCGTGATGTTCTCCAAGCGCGGCTCGATCGCGGAAGAGCAGGTGGTCGGCCCAGCCACGAAGGCGGCGGCGTAAAACCTGACTCGGCTCGCAGCGGGCTCCCCTCTCCGCATCGGAGAGGCGCCGGGGGAGAGGTTCTGCCTGGAGGTGCCTCTTGCAAATCGCATGGATCGGGACCGGTATCATGGGTGCGGCGATGGCGCGACGGCTGCTCGCCGCCGGCCATCGCGTCAAGGTCTACAATCGCAGCCCGGAGAAGGCTCGCGCTCTCATCGCTGACGGCGCGACCGTATCCGCCGACCCCGCCGAGGCCAGCGCCGGCGCCGAGGCGGTGTTCATCATGGTGCCCGATACGCCCGACGTTGAGGCAGTCGCGGCTCAAATCGAGTCCGTGACGCAGCCCGGTCAACTCGTGATCGACATGAGCACAATCGCTCCGGAAGCGGAGCGCGAGATCGCCCGACACCTTGCAGCACGTGGCGCCGACTACCTCGATGCTCCCGTATCAGGCGGCGAACCCGGCGCGATTGAGGGCACACTCACGATCATGGTCGGCGGCGCCGAACCAGCGTTCGCGCGTGCGCGGCCGCTGCTTGGGCATCTCGGCAAGCGCGTAACCTGGATGGGCCCGTCGGGCGCCGGCCAGATGACCAAGCTGTGCAATCAGATCGCAGTCGCGTTGACGCTGGAGGCCGCCGCTGAGGCGCTCGAGTTTGCAGTCGCCGGCGGACTCGACGGCGCCCGGGTGCTCGAAGCGATCGGCTCGGGGGCCGCAGCCTCATGGCAACTGAGCAACCTGGGACCCAGGATACTTGCGCGCGATTATCGGCCCGGCTTCTTCGTCAAGCTGATCCGCAAGGATCTTCGCCTCGTCGCGGAAGCTGCGCGCGAGAGCGGTCTTGCGTTGCCCGGCCTGGCGCTGATGACCTCGATGTTCAACGCGGCCGCCGCGATGGGCCACGACCTCGACGGCACGCAGGCGGTGGCCGCCGCCCTCGACAGCGCCGCCCGCCTGAAGTAGTACGGGAATCGAAGTCGCCTTGATCGAAATCCCCTTGGAGGTTGCGCTCATGTCTACCGACCACTTGCTGATCGAACGCCGCGACGGCGTGCTGTATCTGACCATGAACCGGCCCGACAAGCTCAACGCGCTCAGCGATGCGATGGTGACCGGGCTCGTCGGCGAGCTTACGCAGGCCGCGACTGACAAGAGCGTGGGATGTGTCGTGCTGACCGGCGCGGGGCGCGGCTTCTGCTCGGGCGGCGATGTCGGCGGGATGCGCGAGCGTAACGAGAGCGGCGGCGAGCCCGCGACGATCGAAGACAGCGTGGCGAGGCTGCGCAGAGGAATGGAAGTATCGGCCCTGTTGCATGAGATTCCCAAAGTTACGATCGCGGCCGTCAACGGCGCTGCGGCCGGCGCCGGGATGAGTATCGCGCTCGCCGCCGATATCCGACTCGCGTCCGACGCCGCGCGTTTCGCGACCGCGTTCGCGCGGGTGGGATTCGGCGGCGACTACGGCGGCACGTACTTTCTTACCCAACTGGTCGGCACTGCCAAGGCGCGCGAACTTTATTTCACTGCCGACATCGTCAACGCGGAGGATGCGCTTAGACTCGGGATCGCGAATCGCGTCTTTCCGGCCGCATCGTTCAGAGATGAAGTCCACGCCTTCGCGAAGAAAATCGCGGCCGGTCCGCAGATCGCCTACCAGTATATGAAGGCGAACCTGAACTATGCGTTGCGCTCCGATATGCGCACGATGCTCGACCGCGAAGCCTGGGGCCAAATCCTGACCGGCCGCACGCAAGACCATCGCGAGGCCGTCAAGGCATTCCTGGAAAAACGCGAACCCAAATTCGTGGGCCGATGATCAGCCAAGCTCCTTCCTAACGCCTCTCCCTGACCAGGGAGAGGCCGGTGAGCGCTGCGCTCACCGGGTGAGGGTATTTCATGATCTTCGAATACATCCTCTACGACACGCGCGACCACGTCGCGAAAATCACGCTCAACCGGCCCAAAACCTACAACGGCTATCACGAGCACATGGTCACGGAGAGTCGTCGCGGCGATCGACCTCGCGCGCCAGGACGATGACACCCGCGTGCTGATAATCACCGGCACCGGCAAGGCCTTCTGCGCCGGCGGCGATATCAGCGGCTCGGCCGAAAGCCGCGGGCGTTTCGGTGGCCATCCGATGGGCCATCTGCTCGAGATGCGCGAGAACTTCCATCAACTGGTGCTCTCGCTCAACCGCTTCGACAAGCCGGTGATCGCCGCGATCAACGGCGCGGCCGTGGCCGGCGGACTCACGCTCGCGCTCTGCTGCGACTTCAGGATTGCCTCCGATCAGGCGCGCTTGGGCGATACCGCGCTCAAGTTCGGCCTGCTGCCCGACGAAGGTGGCGCGTACTTTTTTCCGCGCGTGATGGGAATGGATCGGGCGCTCCGGATGACGATGCTATCCGAGGTCTACGATGCGAATCGGGCGATGGAGCTGGGGCTCGTGACCGAAGTCGTGCCGCACGACAAGCTTTACGATCGCGTCGACGAACTGGCCGCGCAGTTGGCGGCCGGCCCGCCACTGGCGATTCGGATGGCGAAGCGGATGATGTACAAGCAGCGCGAGATGACGCTCGCCAACGCGCTCGAGGACGCCGCGCTTTCAGTGATGATCACCAACTCCTCGGAAGACGTACGCGAGGGCACTCGCGCCTTCCGCGAAAAGCGCAAGCCGAACTTCAAGGGGAAGTGAACCCAGGAGCGAGCCGGCGCGGTCCTCTCTTCACGGGGCTGCGGGGGCGGGAGCCGGTGCGGTCGGTGTTGCCGCCGAAGGCAAATCCAGCAGGCAGGCGCCGGTGTGCGGACCGATCGTTATCGGTCCATTGTTCGCGTCGAGACCTTGCTCGCTGATCATTTTCGTTATCTCCTCGGGCGAGGCGGCTGGCGTCATTCCCTGCCCGAGGCGGAACTTGTTGCGGTCCTCCGGCGTCATCCCGAGCCAGATCTGGCTCGCCTCGGCGGAGTTGCCGCGATTGAGCGCGTCGAGAAACTGCTGCTGAGGGGTCTGCCGGCCGCGGCCGAACAGCGAGCATCCGGATACGGCGAGAATCAACGCCATCGCGGCCGCGCGCCGAGTCATGCTTGGATAATCGACCTCGGTCTGCGATGGTTCAAGTGGCTGCTCTTTCAAGTGTTGCTCAGGCAAGAACTTTACTCAGCGAGGTCTACGACGATGCCGATGACGAGACCGAAGATCGACGAGTTGCTCACTCAGCCGAATATCGCGGTGGTCGCCGTGACCGCGCCCGACGGCGCGCCTCACGCGGTCCCGACCTGGTACGAATACGACAAGGTCGAGGTGGTGTTCCAGACGGCCAAAACCGCGTTCAAGTATCGATGCCTCGAGCGCGATCCGCGAATCACGCTCTGCGTCGATACTAAGGTGGCGCCCTACAAGGCGGTGATTCTCAAGGGGCGCGTCGCGATGGAAGAACGCGTCGACAGCGCGCGGACGCTGCGGATGGCCATTGCATACCTCGGCGAGAAGCTTGGCCGGGCGTACGCGAAATCGCTGGAGGGAGAAAAGGTCGTAGTCGTACGCTTCCGCCCCGAGCGCGTGATCTCCTGGGACTACGCCGAGCAAGCGCCCTGAAGCGTGGCGCGGAGCACAAAAGCACGTGGACGAACGAATGAAAACCAACCTCGCGATGTGGAACGAGATGGTTCCGATCCACGCGAATTCCAAGGAATACGAGCTCGAAGAGTTCAAGGCGGGCGAATCGAAGCTCCGCGCGATCGAGCTGAGCGAAGTCGGCGACGTGCACGGCAAGTCGCTGCTCCATCTCCAGTGTCACTTCGGGCTGGACACGATGTCGTGGGCGCGGCTGGGCGCGAGGGTCACCGGGCTTGATTTTTCAGACCGTGCGGTCGCGCTCGCGAGGTCGCTGAGCGAGGAGCTCAAGATTCCCGCCTCGTTCGTCTGCGCGAATATCTACGATGCGCCGAATGTGCTCGATGGCGAGTTCGACATTGTGTTCACCTCGTACGGAGCGCTGTGCTGGCTGCCCGATCTCACGCGCTGGGCGCAGGTTGCGGCCCACTTCGTGAAACCCGGCGGGTTCTTCTACATCGTAGAGTTTCACCCGATGACCCAGATTATGCGCGGCGGTGGAGGAGTTGATTACGACTCCGACCTGCAGGAGCTGGAGATCGATTCTTCCTACTTTTCCACCGTGATGCGCGAGTTTCCACCCGGACCTGATTACTCCGACCGTTCGGTACGGCTCAGTAACGGCTCGCACGAGTGGATGTACCGGACCGGCGAGGTGGTGAGCGCGCTGATCGACGCTGGTCTGCGCATCGAATTTCTGCACGAGCATCCGGCGAGTTGCTTCCAGATGTTTCCATTTATGGAGAAGGATGCCGACGGATCATGGCGCATCAAGGGCGACCCGATTCCTCAGTTGTTCTCGGTCAGGGCGAGCAAGCCGAAATCGTAGAGGGGTGACGATCGGTTTCGCGTTCCGAGTGCGTCTGCGATAATCGCTCGCGTGCCAAAGGCCGTATCAGTCGAAGCGATCTTCGAGGCGCTGGGCCGGGTGAAATACCCCGGCTATGCCGGCGATATCGTCGCGCTGGGGATCGTCGAGAACGTCGCTCCGATTCCTGAGAGCGGCGGCTTTGCGCTGACGATTCGGCAAGCGACCTCGCGCGACGAGGTGATGCGCGAGCTTGCGACCGCTATCCATCAGGAGCTCACGCACGCGCTGGGCGTCGACAAGGTCGAGCTCAGGGTGCGCCGCCTCGAGCCCGAGCTCGGCGAGAAGACCGGCAAGGTGAGGCTCGAGGGCACGCGCTATATCGTCGCGGTCGCGAGCGGAAAGGGCGGCGTCGGCAAGTCTACCGTTGCGTCGAACCTGGCGGTCGCGCTCGCGAGCCTCGGCCACAGCGTGGGCCTGCTCGACGCCGACATCTACGGGCCCTCGATCCCGATGATGTTCGGCACCGCGGACGCACGGCCGAGATCGGGCGGCGGGCAGAATTTCCATCCAATCGAAAAGTACGGCATCAAGATGATCTCGATCGGCTTCTTTCTGGGCGAAAAGGCGCCGGTGATCTGGCGCGGGCCGATGGTGATGGGCGCGGTGCGGCAGTTTCTCAAGGATACGCTGTGGGGAACGCAGGACTTCCTGGTCGTCGACTTGCCGCCCGGCACCGGCGACGCGCAGTTGACGCTCGCGCAGCAGGTCGCAGTCGACGGCGTCGTGATCGTAACGACGCCTCAGGACGTCGCGGTGCTCGACGCGGAGCGCGCCGTCCGGATGTTCCGGCAGGTGCATTGCCCGCTGCTCGGCGTGGTCGAGAACATGAGCTACTTCGTTTGTCCCGACTGCGGCGAGCGCGACGAGCTGTTCGGGGTCGGCGGCGCCGGCCGGATGGCCGAGGCCGAGTCGATGAGCGTGCTCGCGCGTGTCCCGATCTACACCGAAGTGCGTGAGGCCGGTGACGACGGGATGCCGATCACGCTGCGCAATCCCGGCCATCCGGCCAGCCTGGTATTCGTGGAGCTGGCGAAGCAGGTCGTCGCCGCGATGCCCGAGTAGCGGCTTGAGTCGGCCGTGGCGCGCCGATATTCTGTCGCGCGGCTGGCCTGCAATCCGGAGTATTTTGGATGGCGACTGTCATAACCGAAGAGTGCATCAACTGCGGCGCCTGCGAGCCCGAATGCCCGAACACGGCTATCTATGAGGGCGGCGCGCAATGGGAGCTCGACGGCAAGACCGGAGTCGCGATCAAGGAAGACATCTACTACATCGTTCCCGAGAAGTGCACCGAGTGCGTCGGGTTCTTCGATCAGGAACAGTGCGCCGCGGTCTGCCCGGTCGATTGCTGTATTCCCGACCCGAAAATCCCTGAGACTGAGGACGTGCTGATCGAGCGCGCGAAGAAACTCCATCCGGAGTTGGAGTTCAAGCCGGATTTCCCGTCGCGATTCCGCAAGGCGTAGCCGCGTTTGAAGATACCGGCGCGGAGGCCGGCGCTACGGGGAGGAGTGGCGTCGCGCCTTTTCTCTTCCGTAGCGCCGGCCGGAGCCTGCCCTGAGTCTGACCGAAGGGTGCCGGTGCCTTTCAGGGACTGGCGCCACAGATAACCGGCGGGACGCCGGTCCTACTTCACAGGCGCGCCGAGCTTGCGTTGTTCCTCCTGCTTGCGCAGGTCGACGCGGCGGATCTTGCCGCTTACGGTCTTGGGTAATTCGTCGACGAAATCGATCTCCCGTGGATACTTGTACGGCGCAGTGATGCGCTTGACGTGGTCCTGCAGCTCGCGCTTGAGCGCCTCGGTCGGTTCGGCGCCGGGCTTCAGCTTCACGAAGGCCTTGCAGATTGCGCCGCGATCGGGGTCGGGGCTCGCGACCGCGGCCGATTCCATCACCGCCGGATGCTCCAGCAGGGCGCTTTCCACTTCGAACGGTCCGATTCGATAGCCCGCCGAGATGATCACGTCGTCGGCGCGGCCGACGAACCATAGATAGCCATCCGAATCGCGATATGCCTGATCGCCGGTCAGGTAGTAGTCGCCGCGAAAGACCGCCGCGGTCTCCTCCGGGTTCTTCCGGTATTCGAGGAACAGCGACGGCGGCCGTTCCGGCTTGACGCGCAGCGCGATCTCGCCGACCTCGCTGTCTTTGGTCTCGTTGAGATTTTCGTCGAGCACCCGCAGGTCGTGGCCCGGAAACGGCAGGCCCATCGAGCCCGGCTTGACCGTCATCCCGGGAACGTTGGCGGCGAGAAGCGTGGTCTCGGTCTGGCCGTAGCCGTCATGGATCGTCAGGTTGTAGCGCTCTTTCCACACTTCGATCACTTCAGGATTGAGCGGCTCGCCGGCGCCGGTGCAATGACGCAGGTCCGGCAGCGCGAAACCCGACAGGTCCTGCTTCACCAGCATCCGGTACTCGGTGGGCGGCGCGCAGAAGCTCGTGATCCGATAGCGCTGCAACAGCTCGAGTTCCTTCCTGGGCTCGAAGCGGCCGTTGTACATGAAAGTCGTGACCCCGTTCATCCAGGGGCCGAAGAGCACTCCGTACGCCGCCTTGGCCCATCCGGTGTCCGAGGTGGTCCAGTGCCGGTCGGTCCGGTCCAGGCCGAGCCAGTTGAGCCCGGTGAAGCGATGGCTGTACGTGTAGGCGTGGCTGTGCAGAACGGCTTTGGGTTCGCGAGTCGTGCCGCTGGTGTAGTAGCAAATCGCCGGCTCGCCGGCGCCGGTATGCGAGGCGGTGAATCGCGGCGACGCCTGCAGCATCGCGTCGTTGAGGCTCTGCCATCCGGTGCGCGCCGTGCCGGCGAGCATGAAATGCTCCAGCGAGGGGCACTGGTTTTTGAGATCGCCGACCATCTCGGCTGCGGCCGGCGCGGCGATTATCGCGCGCGCGCCGGAATGATTCGCGCGGTAGACCAGGTCCTTCTCACGCAGCATCGAGGTGCACGGGATCACGATCGCGCCCAGCTTGAGCCCGCCGATATAAGCCGCCTGCCACATCGTGACCCGCGGCAGCGCTAGCAGGATCGGATCGCGCCGGCGAATTCCGATTGCGTGCAGCGCGTTGGCGATCCGGTTGGACTGATCGCGGAGGTCGGCAAAGGTCAGCCGCGCGCGGTTGAGCCGCTCGTCTTCCCATAGCAGGGCGACGCGCGAAGGATCTCGCGCGTAATGGTCGATCATCTCGCCGAAGTTGAAATACTCCGGCACGTCCCATTTGAAATCGCGGAGCAGGCTTTCGTAGGCGGAATCCATCACGACTCCGTCTGACGGCCGGGGCTATGCGGCGACGGATGCGGCGGCTTCATGTGCGAGCGCTTCGCGGCGGCCCTGATGTACTTCATCGTCACCGGCGAAAGATCGTCGGGCTCCACCTTGAGATCGATTATCGCAAAAGTCTTGCTCAAGTGCGCGGCTTCGAGCGCGCCTGCCAACTCGGCGATCGTGTGCGCCTCGAATCCCACCCCGCCCCAGTCCTCAGCCAGCCGCGCATAGCGCCACGGCGGCAGGTCGAGCAAATCGGGGCGGTCGGCGATCGGCCTGAAGATACCCCATCCGCCGTTGTTTATCAGCAGCACGATCGGATTCGCGCCGCACCTGCTCGAATGGGAAATTTCGGCCCCGGTCATCTGAAAGCCGCCGTCGCCGCATAGCACGAGCGGCCGCAGCCGGTTGCCAAGTTGCGCGCCGATCGCGGCGGGCACCGCGAAGCCCATCGAAGCGTAAAATCCTTGCGCCAAGTAAGTCCCGCCGTGCGGCACCCGCACGTCGAGTCCGCCGAACAGCATGTCGCCCGATTCCGCCACCACCATGTAACCGCGATGCGCCGCGAGGAACTCGTTTACCGTACTGAGCAACGCGCAGACTTTCACCGCGGCCCCGTCGCGCGAGGCGACGCCGCCGAGGTTGTCGGCGTAGCGCACGTGCTCGCGATGGGTCCTAAGCTTCGTGTGCAGCAGCGCGCGCACGAAGTCGCGCACGCCGACATCCATGTAGCTGTGGTACTTCACGTCGACGCGCCGGTCGACGGCCCATACCGTCTTGTCCTGGATAATATGCGGCGGGCGGTTGCCGAAGTTCATGTCGGTCTTGAGGCAGCCGAGATTGAGCACGAAGTCGGCGGCGTCCATCCGCTTGACGATCGGCGCGGGACTGAGCGGCCCGACGTGTACGCCCATATGCAGCGGATGGTCCATCGGGAAGGCGCCTTTGCCGAGCACGGTGGTCAGCACCGGCGCGCCCATCTTGCCGGCCAGCTCGACCAGGTCACGCGAGGCCTTGTAGCGATGGATTTCGATTCCCGCGATCACCACCGGTCTGGACGACGCGTTGAACATCGCGGCGGTCTCGCGCACGGCCTCCGCGACCTTGCGCGCGTCGGACTCGTGGAAGTGAAGATGCCCGTCCCATTCGATGATCTCGTCGGGCACTTCGATCTCACGATCGACCATGTCGCGATGAATCTCGATGTAACCGGGGCGCTGCTCGGCCCATACCGCGCGCGTCACGTCGTGCAGATCGGCCGCCGCGCGCCTCGGATCGGTCAGCACGCGCGACGCGCAGGTGACTTCCTGGTAGATGCGATGCTGTGACTCGATCTCGCGGGCCTGATGGTGGATCAGCGTGCCGAGCTTGCGTTCGTCCTCGCCGGGGCCTCCGGAGAAGATCAGGAGCGGCACCCGCTCGGAGAACGAACCAGCGACCGGATTCACCATATTGTGCCCGCCGGCGCCGTAGGTCACGCAGACCACGCCGATCCGGCCCGTCGCCCGAGCATAGCCATCGGCCGCGAAGCCCACGCCAGGTTCATGAGAGAAGGTGACGATCTCGAGACCGTGTTTGCGGCCAAGCGCGAAGAACAGCCTCAGTGCCAGATCACCAGGAATCCCGAAGACCCGGGTCACGCCGATCTTGAGCAGGTAGGCGACTAGAAAGTCGCCGAGCGTCATCCGGCGTTTCATCACGCTCCTCACCGCCATCGCCTGGGAGGAGTCTAACAGAAAGCATTCGCGCGGGTGCGTGCGATGCAGGAAACAGGCCAAGCTACCCTCACCCGGTGAGTAGCGAGCTTCGCTCGCACTCGCCGACCTCTCCCTGGTCAGGGCGAGGTGGCAGAGGCTCGCGCCGGGGTTTCGTTCCTTTCTTCCTCCGGTCGTTACCGTCGCGCACGAGAGAGCGATTCAGAGACGAGCGCCAGCATCTTACGCCTCTCCCTGGTCAGGGAGAGGTCGGCGAGCGTTGCGCTCGCCGGGTGAGGGTACCGCCGGGTTGTGATCGCTCAGACTTTGATCGCCAGAATTGAGCGCACCTTTGCCGCGACGTCTTTCGCGCGCACGACATCGGTAATTATCGCGGCGGCGTTGGCGCCGGCTTGCAGAACTTCGCGCACGCGTGGTTCGGTGATGCCGCCGATGGCTACGATCGGTAGCCTCACTGCGGCGCGGACTGCGCGGAGGTTGTTCAGACCCTGGCCGTCGCGGGTTCTCTTGAGGCCGCCGGAGTACATCGGGCCGAACCCGATGTAGTCGGCGCCGCCGGCTTCGGCCGCGCGCGCCTGCTCGGCCGAGTGCGTCGAGATTCCGATCAGCTTGCGCGCGCCCATCAGGCGGCGCGCCGCTTCGAGCGGAAGATCATCCTGGCCGAGATGGACGCCGTCGGCCTCGGCCAGGATCGCGATATCCGCCCGATCGTTGACGATGAAGATCGCTCCCGCCGCGCGGCAGAGCGGCGCGATCGCCCGGGCCGCGGCGGCGAAGTCGCGCGCCGGCGTATCTTTGAGGCGCAACTGGAGAATTCGCGCGCCCGCCCCGATCATCACGCGCGCCAGTTCGACGGGATCGTGTCCGCCTGAGGGATCGACGATCGCGTAGAAGTGGGAGGGGAGGATCAATCCGGCGGGCTCTTGCGCAGGACGATTCGGTGCTCGGTGATTTTCTTGCGCAGGGTGTTGCGATTGAGACCGAGCATCCGGGCCGCCCGCACCTGGTTGCCGCCCGCGCGTTCGAGCACGATATCGATCAACGGACGCTCCAGCTCCGCGACCATCGTCTGGTAGAGACCGCGCACTTCCTCGCCGCCGCCGTCGGCGGCCAGCTCGCCCATCCGGCGCGTGACGATATCGGCGAAGGTGGCGCTCGAATCCGACGACGCGTGCGCGGCGATCGGAGCGGATCCCAGCGCGATATCCTCGGGCTGAATCGCCGTGCCGGGAGCGAGCAGCGCCGCGCGCAGCACGCAATTCTCCAGCTCGCGGACGTTGCCGGGCCAATGGTACGAGGCGAGCTTGTCGTAGGCTTCGCGGCTGACCGCAGTGGCGCGTGCGCCCATCTCCCGCGCGGCTTTGGCGACGAAATAGTCGGTCAGTTCGGGAATGTCGTCGCGGCGCTCACGCAGCGGCGGCAGCTTGATCAGGATCACGCCCAGGCGAAAATAGAGGTCCTCGCGAAAGCGGCGCGCCCTGACCGCGGCTTCGAGATCCTGGTTGGTGGCCGCGATCACGCGCGCTTCGAGCTTGTGAGTCTCCACGCCGCCGACCCGCGTGAACTCGCGCTCCTGGAGAACCCGCAGCAGCTTGGGTTGCAGTTCGAGCGGCAGGTCGCCGATTTCGTCGAGAAAGATCGTGCCCTGCCCGGCGAGCTCGAACTTGCCGGAGCGCCGGTCGGTCGCTCCGGTGAACGATCCGCGCTCGTGGCCGAACAGTTCGCTTTCGAGCAATCCGCCCGGGATCGCCGAGCAATTGACCGCCACCAGCGGCGCGCGCCATCGCGCCGACTTGAAGTGGACCGCCCGCACCACCAGTTCCTTGCCGGTTCCGCTCTCGCCGGTGAGCAGCACCAGCGCGTCGTTGTTCACGACCTTGCCGATCAGCTTGTAGACTTCCTGCATCGGGGCGGAACGGCCGATTATCTCGCCCCCGACCAGGCTGCCGCTGACCTGGTTGTGCAGGCGATCGAAATCCGCGCTCTGCGCAGCGATTTCGCTGGCGCGGGCGACGGCCGAGGCGACCAGATCGAGATTGGCGAACGGCTTGGTCAGGTAATCGTGCGCGCCGCGTTTCATCGCCTCGACGGCGTTGTTCATCGTGCTGGCGGCGGTGATGATGATAACCAGGGTGCGGATTTCCTCGGTGCGGGCGGTGGTCAGCACCTCCAGTCCGCCCACGCCGGGCATCACGATATCGACCAGCGCGACATCGAAGCGTCCGGTGCGGAGCGCGTCCATCGCGCTCTGGCTGTCGCTGGCCTCTTCGACCGCGAAGCCGGCGGCTTCCAGGCTGTCGCGGAGCACGAGGCGAATCGCCGGGTCGTCGTCGGCGACCAGCACCGTGGCCAGAGGGTTGCCCCCGGGTTTGATCAAATCTGGATTTGCTGCTGCCATTACCGGAATCGGCGCATCCGCCGCCATTTCGCAATCGTAACAGTAAGCCTAAGCCGTCGGCGAGTCAGTCCTGACCGGGAGCGTCACCTTGAAGGTCATCCCGGGCGGAGCGGAAGAGTCGACGGAGCCGGAACCGGCTTCCCCGCCGGCGTTGTGACCGTACGCCGCGATACCGCCGCCCCGCTCGGCCCAGAGGCTGCCGCCATGGAGCATGACGATTCGCTGGCTGATTACCAATCCCAGCCCGGTACCCTGCGGCTTGGTCGTGAAGAATGGAGTGAACAGTTGCGCCAGGTCTTCGTCGCTGATCCCCTTGCCGCTGTCGCTGACCTCGACGCGCAAGAAATGGCGGCGACGGCCTTCCGCGGTCATCCGAAACTGCGTCTCCATCCGGGTGCTGAGCCTGATCGTGCCGTGAGAGCCGATCGCCTCTACGGCGTTGCGGATCAGATTGAGGAATACGCGCTCGAGCGCGCCTGCGTCGCCGGCGACCTCGGGAAGACTCGGATCGAAGAGTTGCTCAACCGTTATTCCGGCCGGACAGTTCGGGTAGAGCCCCGCCATCTTGAGCGCCTGATGGAGCACGCGATGGATATTGACCGGCTGGGTTGCAAAGCGCTGATGGGAGCTGAAGGCGAGCACCTGCTCGACCAGCGCGGCGATTCTATCGACGCCCTCGAGGATGACGTTGCAATATCCCTGGGCGCGCGGGTCGTTGCGAAACATCGCGGCCAGCAGCTCGCCTGCGCCCTTAATTCCGGTGAGCGGATTCTTGACCTCGTGCGCAAGTCCGGCGGGCGAGAGCCGCAGACCGGCCGCGCTCCCTTCCACAGTTCGCTCGGTGCTCTTCTGATGCGATAGGTCCTGAAGCAGGATCACCGCGCCGCGGATTCGGCCATCCTCTTTCGTCAGCGGAGAGGCCTCCGCGCGCACCGCGACGGAACGGCGATTCAGGACCAGCTCGGCATCCGGGTCGGACAGATTCTGCCCGCTCTTTAGGCACGATGCGATCATCCGAGCCAACCAGTCGTTGCGGCCAAGCAACTCGTGAATGAAGCCCGAACCGGGTTTCGAGACGCCAAGCAACGTTTCAGCAGCGGGATTGAGCGCCGTAGGTTCAAGGTCCGCCGAAAGCACGACTATTGCATCGCCTAGACTATCGACGACATCGCGCCAAACGGTTATCCGCATCGCTGATGCACGGGGAGGCAGGCGGGCATTCTGGGCGGCAACCTACCATAAACCGGCGCACCAGCTAAGGCGTCGGCCAATCCCCGGATCGGAGATCATTAGTTTGTGTTGCCGCAAGGTGCCAGTTAGATAAGCCTGATGCTGTGGAGAGATTAGAGCTTTTAATGTATGACCGCTCGATTACGGGTTGATTGACAAAGGTTCAACCGCTAGGGTCTTCGGAACCCCCGATTTCGGTCGGGAATCCTCGAATCTGAAAGTGATGCGAAAGAGACGACTATTCCCAGGGCTGCTACTGGTTCTTGTCCTGCCCGTCTGCGCCCAAGCGAAGATTTGGGGCGCACACAGCTTGGTTGTTTCGAGTCAGTCCGCCTCGGCCTCGGCTAACCAGATACGCTTCGGCGGTCAGCCGGTCCTGATTCCGACCGTCTCGGTGCCAGCTACCGAAGCCGTCGCGACGCCAGCCCGACTGGCCGTGACGGGTCCGGTGGTGACCGTGAGCCTTCCCGATCCCAAGCTTCACTTGGCCTTCAAACACGACGCACCGCGCCGAGTTCCACCCTTTCCGCTGACCCTGAATCAAACCGTCCGCCGGTATATCGACTCATTCCTCAACCAACCGGAGTTCCTTGAGGCCTCCTTCAGTCGGGTCGCGCCGTATATGGCGGACATGGTCAGGGAACTCGACCAACGTGGCCTGCCGAGGGATCTCTTGTACCTGGCCTTCGCCGAGAGCGAGTTCTCCAAAGAGGGCGCTGGGCCGTGGCAGCTTACCCGATCGACGGCGCGGCGCTTTGGCCTCCGTATCGACCGCTACGTTGACGAGCGCCGCGATCCGGTAAAATCTACCCGCGCGGCGGCCGAGTTCCTCGCCGACCTGCACGATCAAATCGGCGATTGGAGGATAACGCTGGCGAGCTGGAACCGTGGCGAAGGTTCCATCGACCGGTTCTGGGCGCTACGCGGCACGGACTATAGCCGTTTGATCAAGAAGCTGCCGCGATGCACCCGCACCCTGCTCAACCGTTTCATGGCGGTGGCGCTTATCGCCCGCAACGCGGAGGAGTACGGTTTTGAGCCGATGGAGTATTCGCGTCCTCCGTTCGACCGGGTATCGGTGCGAGGCGGAACGCTGCTCAGTTCGGTGGCTCGGACGGCGGGAACGTCGGTCCAGACGATCCGTCGGCTGAATCCCGCCCTCTTGCGCGACAAGGTCCCGCCCAATGTCACCGTCTACGACGTATGGGTGCCGCGCGTATCTGATGACTCCGCGGAAGACTCAGGCGAATACTGAGTTCGATCCCGATCGACTTCTCGCCCGATCAACTTCGCTGCCGTTCCACTTCCCCCAAGCGATTCTCTCGCGAAGCCAAGGCGCGTATCCTTGGGCGCGGCAGGGGATCTCTCCATGATCGGCGCAGACGATGCCCTCAGGCTGGTCCTGAATAACGTCGCGGTGCTCGGCGTCGAGCGGGCGCCGATAACCTCGGCGCTTTCGCGCGTGCTGGCCGAGGAGATCCGCTCGCCCCGCGACATTCCCGGCTTCGACAACTCCGCGATGGATGGTTACGCCGTGCGCGCGCAAGACGTGGCGTCGGCGAGCGAATCGAAGCCCGCGAGGTTGAGAGTCGTCGAGACGATCGCCGCCGGCGCGATGCCTTCGCGAGCGATCGGGTCGGGCGAGGCTGCCAGGATCATGACCGGGGCGGCCCTTCCTGCGGGCGCCGACGCGGTCGTCCCGGTCGAGCGGACGCGCGGCACCGCGAGCGATACAGAAGTCGAAATTACCGCCTCGTCGGAGCGGCGCGGCTTCATTCGCCCGCGCGGCGAGGACCTCCGCGAGGGTGCGATCGCGATGATTTCCGGGAAACGGCTGTCGCCGGCCGACCTCGGGACGTTGGCGTCGCTCAACCGCTCGGTGGTCAACGTCTACCGGAGGCCACGCGTAGCGATCGTCGCCACGGGTGACGAGCTGGTCGAACGTCGATCAGATTCCCACAGGGGCGCAGGTCGTGAACTCGAGCGCGTACGCGCTTCATGGCGCGATCGTCGAAGCGGGCGGAGAGCCTGTCTTGCTCAAGGTGGCGCGCGACCGGCCCGAGGAGGTTCGGGCGCGGCTTTCAGAAGCGCTCGCGTTTGATGCGGTCCTCTCGACCGGAGGCGTTTCAGTCGGGCAATTCGACCATGTGAAGGAAGTGCTCGACGCGATGGGGCTCGCGCAACTCTTCCACGGCGTCGCGCAAAAGCCGGGGCGTCCGCTCAAGTTCGGCCTTATCGGCAAGCGTCCGATGTTCGGACTGCCGGGAAATCCGGTTTCGACGATGGTCTGCTTTTACCTGTACGCACGTCCCGCGATCCTCAAGATGGGCGGGCGACGCGAGCTTGGGCTCCCGCGCATAACCGTGCGATGCGCAACCGACATCAAAGTGTCCAACGGCCTGACCGAGTTCGTGCGCGTCAGGCTGGAGCGGCGCGAGGGCGAGTTGTTCGCCGCGCCGACCGGCAGCCAGGGTTCGGGAATTTTTAGTTCGCTCTCGCAAGCGGACGCCCTGCTGGTCGGCCCGATGAAGGAAACGCTTTTGAAGGCGGGGTCTCAGGCGACGGTTCTGCTGCTCGCGGCGGAAGCGGCTGCCGACACGGAACCGTTCTTCGAGGAGCGCCGCTTCCAGAGCCATTGAATGACCAGGGTCGCTGCGGAACCGAAAATCGCGGCGCCGAGCAGAATCGTGGAGACTGGAATCTTGAGGGCCAGCAACGCGAACGGGAGCAGGCGGATATCGACTGCCTCCAACTGGAAATTTTCGTAAATGACGTACGCGACCCACAACGCAACGATCGCGGCGATGATGACTTTCGGATTCTTGGCGAAGTTTGGCATCGCGACGCGTCCTCCTTTAGCGAGATTGGAGCGTTTACGCCACGTTGTCAACGCAGCGGAGTCACGTCAGCACAGCAATTTTTTTCCGTCATCCTTAGGGCTTGTGATTTCACACGTCGTTAACAGCACCCTCACCCGGCCGGCGAGAACGCTGGCCGTCCTCTCCCGCAAAAGAGCGGGCGAGGTGTTAGGAGCCAGGAGAGCAAAGCCTCGTATGCCTTCTCCCGGTTGCGGGAGAGGTCGTGCGGGCCGGCACGGCCCGCGCGGATGAGGGTGCTGCCGGCGTGAAATACCGCATCGGCCAGGGCTTCGATCTTCATCCACTTGAGAAAGGCCGCAAGCTCATCCTCGGCGGGGTCGAGATCCCCCACGACCGCGGATTGCGCGGACACTCCGATGCTGACGCGGCGGCGCACGCACTTGCCAACGCGATCCTCGGCGCGATCGGCGAGGGCGACCTCGGCCGCCACTTCCCCGACCGCGACCCCCGTTACAAGGACGCCGACAGCCTCATCCTGCTCGCCGAAGTCAGCAAGCTCGCGGGCACCCGTGGATGGAGTCTCGTCAACGCCGACCTGACGATTTTCGCGCAAGCGCCGCGCTTGGCGCCCCATCTCGCCGCGATGCGCGAGCGGCTGGCCGCCGCGCTCGACGCGCAGCCCGATCAACTCAACGTCAAGGCGTCGAGCCCGGAGGGAGTAGGCGCGCTCGGCCGCGGCGAAGGAATCGCCGCCGCCGCGGTGGTGCTGCTCAGCCGAGTAGATTGAATATATGGCCTGGCTTACCATGTATTGAGTATTGAGAATTGTGAACTTGGGGCATCGACACGAGCAAGTCGGGTTGCGGGCGAATGAAGACGGGGACGTTCACTGTAGAGCCCTTTGCCGACAGCATGGAGCGGTTCCGCCGAACCTTTGAGGCGGTGCGGGCCGGGAAGCGCGTTAAGCCGCAGGCGGTGGCTGGCTTTACCAGCCTCGAGGCGGCTCGCAATTTCCTGACGCGCCAACGGCTGACTCTATTGCGGGCGATCAGGACGCACCATCCGCACTCGATTTACGACCTGGCGAAGACGGTCAAGAGAAATCTGAAGAACGTGCAGGAAGACGTGCAGATTCTCGAGCGGCACGGGCTGCTCCGTATCACGAAGCGTCCGCGCGGTACGCGACAGGTCAAGGTGCCGGAAGTTCCGTTCGAGGAGATCGCGCTGCGGATCGCGATTTGAGCGGCAGGTCGCCCGCCTAAAGATCGTCGTCGCCGCCGGACTCGCCGCCTTCGTCCAGGTCGCCGCCGCTTTCGAGCTCGTCGACAGCTTCGTCGAATTCGGCGCCGCCGAACTCATCGCCCATCTCCTTGCCCATGTTGCGCATCATCCGGGCGACGCTTTTCGGATCTTTCTCGTCGAGGTCGCCGAATTTGGACGGATCCGCGAGCTGGTCGAGGCGCGCCTCTTCGCTGCGCGGCATCGCGAACCGCGACATCAGGCGATGCATCTTCGGGCTGCCGCAATGCTTGCACTTCGCGTCGACCTTCTCGCTGACGCGAGTGGTGAGGAAGCTGGTGCGTTTGCGGCACTTGTCACATTCGTATTCGTAGATCGGCATGGCAGCGACTGTCCGCGAAAGTTTCGCGCACCGCGGGGGACTAGGCAATAGCTCCGTTATCCTTCAATAATGCCCTGACGCAATAATGCCCTGGCGGCGACCGAGCGGCGGCGCAGGACATGCGAACCGAAGAGCGATGAACGACTTGCGGCAGATGTGGCGGGAAACCCGGATGGTCGTGCTGGTCGCGATCTCTGCCGCACTCTATGCCGCGGTGCTGGTGCCATTCAAAGGCGTGCCGCTGATTCCCGGCGTGACCGAGCTGCGTCCGGCCAATGCGGTCCCAATCGTATGCTCGTTCCTGTTTGGTCCGGCGGCGGCGTGGGGCTCGGCGATCGGCAACATGATCGGCGATTTCTTCGGCGGCGTCGGCCCGGGCGACGTTTTCGGCTTCTTCGCCAATCTGGTCTACGGCTACCTGCCCTACAAGATCTGGAACGTTATCGCCGCGCAGCAGAGCCCGGTAGGCCGCTCGCCGATCGGAATCCTCAAGTACGTGGCCGTATGCCTGATGGCGAGCACGCTATGCGCGGACTTTGTCGCGTGGGGTGAGAACCTGATCGGGCTGCGGCCGTTCTGGATGCTCGGCAACGTGATCGTGCTGAACAACATGATCGCCGCGACGGCGATCGCGCCGTTTCTGCTGATCGGCATCTATCCGAGGGTGAAGCAGGGACGGATGCTCTATGAAGACGTGATGCCGTCGCTCAAGCACGGGCCTTCGGCGCGGCGGATAGCCGGGGTCGTGATGATCGCGGTCGGAGAATCGGGCGCCTGGATTCTCGGCAACCTGATTTCGACCGGCTACTGGCTCCCCGCCTTTCTGCCCCATTCGATGGCTCATGCCCCGTACGACCGCGCGATGGCGATCGTCGTGAGCCCCATGATGGCGCTCGCAACCCTCGGCGTGTGGATTTTGTGACGCTCGCCGGGCCGGCTGCTGCACCCTCACCCGCCGGTCGTCTTGGCAGCAAGACGCCCGCCGACCTCTCCCGGCTTGCGCCTGCGGACCAGGCCGCAGGCGCGGGAGAGGTGTAGAGAAGGCTGCGCCTCGACGTGAAACCAGTCGAATCACCTGCCGCCGCCGCACCCTCCGCTTCCGATCGCGCTGTCGAGGCCGTTGCGGTTGACGATGTCACCTTCACCTATCACGGTGCCGAGCAGCCCGCGCTGGTGAACGCGAGCTTTCGTCAAGCTCCGGGCGAGATGGTCGGAATCATGGGCGCCTCGGGCGCGGGCAAATCCACGCTCGTGAAGTGCCTCAATCGCATCATTCCGGGCTTTGAGGACGGTGACTTCCGCGGTGTGGTCCGGATCGGCGGCCGCTCCCTGGAGGGCGCGCGCGTGTCCGACGTCGCCCCGATGGTCGGGATGGTGTTCCAGGACTTCGAGGCGCAGTTGTTCTCGACCAACGTTCAGCACGAAGTCGCCTTTGCGATGGAGCAGGTCGGGATGGCTCGCGCCGAGATGGTCGGCCGGATCGCAGACGCGCTCGCCGCGGTCGGCCTCAATGGATTCGAACGTCGCGACCCAACCTCGCTGTCGGGAGGAGAGAAGCAGCGCCTGGCGATCGCCTCGGTGATGGCGCTGCGGCCGGCGGTAATCGTGCTCGACGAGCCGACCACCGATCTCGACCCCGAGGGCAGGGCGGAAGTCTTCGCGCTGGTCCGCCGCTTCCGCGAGCAGGGGCTGAGCCTGGTGGTGATCGAGCACGAAGCCGAGGAGCTGCGCGAATGTGACCGCCTCCTGCTGATCCGCGAGGGGCGCGTGATTGCCGACGACACTCCGGAGCACCTGATGACGCGGCTCGACCTGCTCGAAGAATGCGGCGTGCATCCGCCCGATCTCAATCACGTCGCGGCCAAACTCGGCCTGCGGGCGCATCTGCGCACCGTGGCGGAAGGCGAGGCGATAGTCAGACAGCATTTCCCTAGGCTCGCGGATCTACGCGCCGATTCCGCCGGCGAAATTATCCAAGCGCCCGAGGCGGAACCGGCGGCAGGGCAGGGCGCTCCACTCGTCGAAGTTCGCGATCTGAGTTTTTCCTATCCGGGCGGCGCTCGGGTGCTCGACAAAATCGACCTCACGATCGCGTCGGGCGAGTTCATCGCGATCATCGGGCAAAACGGATCCGGCAAGACCACGCTGGCGAAGCACATCGTTGGTCTGCTCAGATGCGAGCCGGGAAAGATCCTGCTCTCGGGCCGCGACCGCGCCGCGATGCGCCCCGCGGAAACGGCGCAGGAGGCGGGCTACGTATTCCAGAACCCCGACCATCAGATCTTTGCCGCGACCGTGGAGGAAGAGGTCGGATTCGGACCGCGCAACTTCGGCCTCGACGCGGAAGAGGTCGAGCGGCGATGCGTTGAGGTGTTGCAGGCGGTCGGGCTGGAGGGCGCGCGCCGGAACGATCCTTTTCTGCTCGGCAAAGGCGAACGCCAGCGCCTGGCGGTCGCGAGTGTGATGGCCCTGAAGCCGCGCCTGCTGATCCTCGACGAGCCGACCACCGGCCTGGACTATCGCGAGCAGCGCCGGATGATGAGCCTGGTCGCGGAGCTGAACCGTTCGGGAATCGCGATCGTGATGATCACCCATACGCCGTGGCTGGTCGCCGAGTACGCGCGGCGAGTGGTTCTGATGCGGACCGGGAAGAAGCTCTTCGACGGGCCGGTGCGCGAGTTCTTCGCGCAGGAGCAGATGCTGCTGAGCGCGTCGTTCAGGCCGCCCGAAGTAGTGGCGCTCGGCCGGCGCTTCGGCGCGAGCACGCTCAGCGTCGGCGAATTCGTGAACTGGGTTCAGAGCCGCGCCTGATGCCGATTTATCGCTACATCGACCGTGCCAGCTTCGTCCATCGGTTGCATCCGACGGTCAAGGTCTTCGCGCTGTTCATCATTTTCTGGTCGGTGTACTGGGTGGACAATCCGGTCGCCTTCATACCGCTGGGCCTGGTCCTGCTGACGCTGGCGATGCTGACCGGCTCGGGGCCGAATTTCTATTCGCTCCGATGGCTGTTCATCATCATAGTCACTTCGACCACCATCTCGTGGATGCTCGTCTTCGGCCACCGGGGAGCGTGGGTGACGCACGCTTCCGTGATGCTCGGTCTGGGGCGCGGACTCAAGTTCGCGGAGCTTGCTGGCGGGCTCGGTATTGTTCCTCTCGACCACCAAGGTCGAGGAGTTCATGGTCGGGCTCGCGCGGCTGGGAGTGCCGTATCGCGCGCGCTTCGCGATCACGCTTTCGTTTCGCCTGGCGCCGCTGTTTATCGATTCGTACCTGACGGTGGTCGACGCGGAGAGCCTGCGCGGGCTCGATTTCGGCCGCGGCCGTATCATCGACCGTCTCAAGCGCTACGCGCCGGTGGTGATTCCGGTGTTCATGGGCGCGCTTGCGCAAGGCCAACAACATGGCGATGGCGCTCGAGGCGCGGGGCTTCGGGATGAATCCTCATCCCAGCAGTTTCATCGAATATCACGTCCGTCCCCGCGACATCGCGACGGTCGTGTTCCTGATCGCGCTGGGCGCGAGCTATTTCGCGATGTACTGGACGGGGTTCGGTATCATCGCTATCCGGTGAGATCGCCGCAATGTTATACGCATCGCAGCCGTTCCATCGTAAGCGCCATCTCGACCGAAGCCCGTCGTCGTCGACAGCTCAGGGCGCTTGCGAAGGCGGCGGGTTCTTGGAAAGACCGCGATCATCCCGAGCTCAAGGGTGGGGCACTACGATGGGTGTCATGGATGCGCGGCAAGAGCGAAGGGTGCTGTCTTCGCTTGGCGGCGGGGCTGACGGCGCGTCACCTTGCGTCGCGATTCTACCCGTTTTGCGCATCGAGGGGCGCGTGCTAATTAACACGGGCCGAGGCGGCCGGCGAGACGCCGGCCCTACTGGCAGAAGGAAGATGCTTTTCGTGATTATCGGCCACGACGGTCCCGACGGTGCTGCGCTGAGGCCCAAGCTGCGCCCGGCGCATCTCGACAACCTGCGGCGGCTCGCCGAGCAGGGCCGGCTGGTGCTCGCGGGACCATTCGAGGACTCAAGCGGCAGCCTGATCATCGCGGATTTTGGTGCGGAGGCTGATGCGCTCGCATTTGCGCAGAACGATCCGTATACCGAAGGCGGTGTGTTCGAACGCGTGGAAGTGAGACCGTTCCGCAAGGTGTTCCCGGAATGAAGCGCCGTCGCGCCACCGTTTTGGCGCCCCCCTCCGTTTCGGAGAGGGGAGGGGGAGAGGTCGCGGAAACCTAACCCCTGACCCCTTCCCTGCGAGGGAAGGGGAAAAAATGCAGACTTGCTAGTGGAGAATCAATGACCGGACCGCTGTCAGACCTGAAGATCGTCGAAGTCGGCGAGATGGTTTCCGCCCCGTACGCCAGCAAGCTGCTGGCCGACATGGGCGCCGAGGTTATCAAGATCGAGCGGCCGGGCGCCGGCGATCGCGCGCGCTCGCGCGGACCGTTTCCCGGCGGCATTTCCCATCCCGAGAAAAGCGGCCTCTTCCTTTATCTCAACACCAACAAGCTCGGCATCACGGTGGACCTCGCGCAGCGCGAAGGCTTCGAGATTTTCGAGAAGCTGCTCGCGGGCGCCGATCTTCTGATTCACAACGTCGCGCCGCCGGACATGGATCGCACGGGTCTCAGCTACGAGCGACTGCGCAAGGTGAATCCGAGTCTCATCATGACTTCGGTCCTGCCGTACGGGCTCTCCGGCCCCAAGCGCGACTGGCGCGCCGAGAACCTCAACCTCTGGTGCGCGGGCGGCGTTTGCTACCTCAACGGCGGCGGTCCGCAGTCGGGCGATCTTCCGCCGCTCAAGACCTTCGGCGATCAGGCCGGATATCAGGGCGCCGTTCATGCGGCGGCGGCCGCGATGGGCGCGGTGATCGCGCGGCTTCGCGACCGGGACGGCCAGCATATCGAGGTGTCGGTGCAGGAGTCCGTCGCCGCCGAGATGGAAATGGTGTTCGAGTATTGGCCGTACATCAAAATGATCGGATCGCGGCTGGGGCAGAAGCCGCTTCAGCCGGTCGAAATCTTCGAATGCAAGGACGGCTACATCTACGTCTGCTGTATCGAGGAGCATCAGTGGCGCGCGTTCGTCGACCTGATGGGAAATCCCGAATGGGCCGACGATGGAGATCTTCGGCGACCGGCTGCAACGCGGGATCAACTGGGATGCGCTCAAACCGTTCATCGCGGAGTACGTGAGCACCCAGACCGTGCTCGATCTTTATCGCAAGGCGCAGGATCGGCGGGTGCCGTTCGCGCCGGTTTCGACGATGGGCGACCTGCTCAACTCGGAGCATCTCAAGGCGCGCGGCTTTTTTGTCGAGATCGCGCAACCGGTCGCGGGCACGCACAAGTATCCCGGCGCGCCGGTCAAATTCGGACGCACCCCGTGGGAGATTCGGATTCCCGCGCCCACCCTGGGGCAGCATAACCGGGAAATACTCGGCCGCCGTCTCGGGCTCGCGCCCGCGCGGCTGGAAGAATTGAAACGCAAAGGCGTCATCTGATGGCCAAACCACCGCTCGAAGGAATCCGCGTCGCCGATTTCAGTTGGGTATGGGCCGGACCGTTCTGCACGCTCCAGCTCGCCCATCTCGGCGCCGATGTAATCAGGATCGAAACCAAAACGCGTCCGTGTGTCACCCGGATGCTGCCGCCGTGGCCGGAAAACAAGATGGGCCTTAACCGCTCCGGCTATTTCAATCAGTACAACCAGGGCAAGCGCTCGATCGCGCTCAACTTCAAGGTGGCCGGCGCGCTCGAAGTCGCGCGGCGCCTGGTCGCGAACAGCGACGTGGTGGTCAACAACTTCGCCGCCGGCGTGATGGAGCGGCTGGGCTTCGGCTACGAGCAATGCCGCAAGCTCAAGCCCGATATCGTGATGATCTCGCTCTCCGGCTATGGCGACACCGGTCCGTACAGCGAGTACGTCGCATACGGCCCCGCGCAGGTGCCACTCTCGGGCCTGTCGTCGTTGACCGGCTACAAAGGATGGCCGCCGATGCACGCCGGCTTCAGCTACGCCGATCCCAACGCCGGCATCCACGGCGCATTCGCGGTGCTGTGCGCGCTCTACCATCGCGCCAAAACCGGCGAGGGCCAGTATATGGACATGAGCCAGTGGGAATGTGCGATGGATCTGATTCCCGAGGGCTTGCTGGAGCACGCCATGAACGGCCGCGAGCCGGTGCGCGACGGGAATCGCGACCCGTTGATGGCGCCGCACGGCATCTTCCGATGCAAGGACCTTCCCGAGAAGAACATGGACGTGACGATCGACGCGTGGGTCTCGATCGCGTGCGCGAACGACGCCGACTTCGCGCGGCTGGCACAAGCGATCTCGCGTCCCGAACTGGCGGCCGATGCGCGCTTCAAAACCCTGGATGCGCGCAAACGCAACGAGGACGAGCTGGAGAAAATAATCACGGGATGGACCTCGCCGCGCGACGCACACGACGCGGCGCGCGCGCTGCAGTCCCATGGCGTCGCGGCGGCGGTATGCGCGAGCAACAAGGACGTCGCCGAGGACCCGCATCTCGCCGAGCGCAACGCATTCGTCCGGCTCAACCATCCTGAAGTCGGCGTGCAGCAGCATATCGGAATTCCGTGGCGAATGAGCGGGACGCCATGCGCGGTCAGCGCACCGGCGCCTTGCCTTGGGCAGCATACCGACGAGGTTCTGACCGGCCTGCTCGGCTACAGCGACGCCGACCTGAAGAAGCTGCGCGAAGCGGGCGCGCTCGAATAGCAATCGAGAGGTGTCGCGATGCGCAAGCTGACAACTCTGATTGACGGGCTGAATTTTCCCGAAGGCCCGCGCTGGCATGACGGCAGGCTCTTCTTCTCCGACATGCACGCGCACAAAGTCATCGCGGTGGACATGGCGGGACGTGCCGAGACGATCTGCGAAGTCCCGGCGTGGCCGTCGGGGCTCGGATGGCTGCCGGACGGCAGGATGCTGGTGGTCTCGATGACCGATCGGCGGCTGCTGCGGCTCGATCGCGACGGCCTTAAGGTGGTCGCCGACTTGAGCAAGCTCGCGTCGTTCCATTGCAACGACATGGTCGTCGATTCGAAGGGGCGGGCGTATGTGGGCAACTTCGGCTTCGATCTGCACGCGCATGCCACGCCGAAGTTCGCGGCGATCGTGATGGTCGAGCCCAACGGCGCCGCGCGCGTCGTGGCCGACGAGCTGGGATTTCCCAACGGCGCCGTGATCACGCCGGACGGCAAGAGTCTGATCGTCGGCGAATCCACTCGGGGGCGCCTGACCGCGTTTGATATCGGTGCTGACGGGTCCTTGAGCAACCGCCGGCTGTGGGCCGAAATCGTGCCCGCGGTTCCCGATGGAATCGCGTTGGACGCCGAAGGCGCAGTGTGGGTCGCATCGCCGCTGACTGACGAAGTCATTCGCGTGCATGAAGGCGGCAAGGTGACAGAGCGGATCAAGACCGCGAATCACGCCTACGCGTGCATGCTCGGCGGACCGGGTCGGCGCACGCTATTCGTGCTCACCGCAGCAGATTCCGATCCCGCTAAATGCCGCGCCACCGCGACGGGCCGCATCGAGACCACGCCGGTCGAGATCGCCGGCGCAGGGCTCCCTTAGTCGAAGAAGCCTGTTGCTGCGGCGGCCATTCCGGAGACTCGCGCGGAGACCATGTAAGTAATTAGATGGCGACTCCGATCAAGACCGAAGCCTGGAAGAGCCCCGCGTGGGGCGTGCTCGCCGTCTTTGCGGCCCTTGCGTTGCCGGGAGTCTTCATAAAAGGCAAATTTGCCGACCAATGGGACGAGGCAACCTACCACTACCCGACAATTCTGAAATTCGCTTCAACTCTGCCCCACCCCGATCTCAGCCGGTATCAATCAGGAACCGGACCGCTGTTCCATCTCATTATGGCAATGCCGGCGCGCGCTGGCTTCGGCTTGTTGAGCTTGAGGCTAATCAACCTCGGACTCTCGGCCACGACCGTGATTCTCGTGATGCTGTACCTGAGGCGCCATGCTGCCCGCGGCGCCGGGGCTTCGGCCTATATCGTGAGTTTGGTTTTCGCCTTGTGCCCCTATCTGCTCGGCCCGTCGATACGACTGGCGACGGACAACCTCGCGCTGGGATGCGCCGTCGCGATTCTATATCTCCTTGACGATACCAGACCCGCCTCCGTCGGGATGTTCCTTCTCGCGGTCGTGCTGGCCGTGATTGCAATCCTGACACGGCAGCTTTATTTGTGGCTGGTGCCGCTGCTTCTCGCGTATGCAGTCTGCAATCCTGCGTGGAGCGGCATCCGTAAGGCAGTCGCGATCGCCGCGTCGATCACTCCCTGCCTCTTCATAGTACCTCTATTCATTGTCTGGCATGGGCTCATACCCCCGGACTTTGCCGAGCGGACCTCGTTGAACAATCGGCTATTCAATGAGAAAGGGTTGATGTTGGTGTTTTGCATTGCCGGGCTCTATGCCCTCGTCTTCGCTCCGCAGCTAACAAGGGCCTTGTGGCCTTCGAGCCGCCGTGCTCGATTGATGTTACTTGGCCCGGTCGGATTGTCACTGATATGCCTTCCGATACTAAGAGCCAAAGGAGGCGATTACATAGTACCAACGGAAGGTGGATGGCTGCGGGCGCTGGCGGAGCGCACGCCGGCTTTTCTCGGCGTGTGGAGCCTGTTCTGGGTGCTCTTTCCGATCGGTTGGGCAGTTATCTGCGCGATTGGCTATCGCGTGTTGCAAACCAGGACCGGATACTGGCTACTGGCGGCGTTCGTTCTCTGGTTGGTATTTAATCTCGGTCAGGGGCGTGCGATGGCCAAGTACTATGAGCCTTTCGAGATCATAGTGCTGGGGCGCTTTGTAGTCGAAGCCCCGCCATCCAATGTCTGGTCCGCGGCGCCCGCACTGGGCATGGCGGCGGCGTTCGTTGTGATTGACGTCGCCCGGTTCTGGTTGTCCGCATCGTGGGCCACGCCCGGTCTTTCGCATCTCACTCCCGGCTAGGGCCGGCAATCGCAGCGCTCGTGAACCGGTCCTTCAACTCTTTGGCCATGGCGTTGAAGGAAAACTTGGGGGCGCCATCGGCATGCCACAAGCCCCAGTGCGGGCCCCACGAGTTTTGCGCGACGAGCCAGGGCTCGTCGAATGCCTCGAACAGAAAGGTGGAGCCGAGCTGATTTGAGTTCGCAAAGATCTGCCGGGTGTAGGTAGCCTCGTGGGCGACGCTCGGGACCGCAGCTTTGTTCTCGGCGCCCGCGCTGGGCCAACCGGTCTCGCCGATTATTACCTCCTTGCCTGCAAACATTTGGTTGAACATGTAGTACGTTCCAATGAGATTGTTTATGGCGTCATGATCGCCGATCGGCACCGGCCCGTAAAATGGGTAGATGTTAATCATTATGGAGTCGACGTAATGTTCAAGCTGAGTCGTAATATCAGGGTTGCCGGCGTCTCCATACTCGAGCTCGGTAGTTACTTGCACGCCGGTGTTTTCAAGCCTCTCGCGGACATACTGCAAATCGGCGACCAGCTGACTTACCGAAATTCCATTTGGGGTGTCCGTCAGGAGACACTCGTTGCCCACCACGACGGCTACCACCGTCTTGGGGTAACGGTTGGCCAGGCTGATCGCAGTATCAAGAAATGTGGTGTTGTTCGAACTGTTGTACGCGGAGTCCTCATAGACGCCCTGGTAGACTCTGAGTTTGGGAAAATGGGTGGCGGCGATGGGAACCACTTGGTCCAGGCCCGAAGGCGTATCGTCGCCGTAGGTCTTGATATACGTGAACTTGCTGGAAATGATTCCCAGGTCTGATCTGAACTGCTCATGAGAGATGAGGGTACCTGGCGCCTGGCCTCCATGATGAAACGGTCCGTAATTGATTCCGAGGAACGGTCCCGCTAACGCCGAGCCCGACGTCATCAGGAGCAGCAAGCCGGCTAACAGGTCAAGACCCGATCTGATCTTGGTGGTGCTCATCGAGTGTCAGGTCTCGGGGTGTCAGGTCCTTACCTTAGAGGCAAGGGGAAGAGAAAGCCCCCTGACTTAGACGCCGGCCTGGAGTTGGAGTAGTTCCAGCGTCACCTCGGCGGTCGCGATCATATCTTTCACGTCGAGCCATTCGCGCAGCGTGTGAATATCGCGCATGCCGGTGCCCAGGTTCGCGACCACCATGCCGCGCTGATTGAGGATGTTGGCGTCGCATCCGCCGCCCATCGCCTCGGGCTTCACCACCCGACCCGCGCGCCGCGCCGCCTCGACAACCTTGCGCACGATCGGCGCGTCGTCGGGGACATTCATCGCTTCGTACTCGGGCGCGGCCTTGTAGTCGAGCTTGGCCTCGAAACGCTGCCCCTCGATCGTGACGCTCGCCTTGGCGACCGCCTGCTTGAAGCAATCGACCATGTGCTCGACCTGGGCGGTCAGCTTGGCGTTGTCGCGCGAGCGGGCCTCGCCGCGCACGATCACTTCGTTGGGTACGATGTTGAGCGCGCGGCCGCCCTCGATTCGTCCGAGGTTGGCGGTGGTTTCGTGATCGATCCGCCCCAGTCGCATCGCCGCGATCGCCTCGGCCGCCACCTTGATCGCGGAAATCCCGCGTTCCGGCGCCATCCCGGCGTGCGCCTCCAGCCCTTTGACCGTGAAGCTCACGACGTACGCGCCCGGCGCGCGCACGAACAGGTAGCCGGGCGAGTCGCTGTCGTAGACCAGTCCCTCGCGCGCCTCGATCAGGCCGAGGTCGAGGTAGCGGGCGCCGAGCAGGCCGACCTCTTCGCAAATCGTGAAGACCACGTCGATCGGCCCGTGCGCGATGTCGCTCTCGCGCAATCGATGGAGCACTTCGCAAATGATCGCACATCCGGACTTGTCGTCTCCGCCGAGCACGGTGCTGCCGTCGGTCCTTATGATATCGCCCTCGACGATCGGCTTGACGCCCTCGCCGGGCACGACGGTGTCCATGTGGGCGCAGAGCAGAATCGGAGGTGCACCCTTCACCTTGCCGGGAATGCGGCCGATCAGGTTGCCGGTGTTGCCCTTGACGCGCTCGCCGGCGCCGTCGAACTTGCAAGCCGCGCCACAGGCTTCGAGCTCGCGCTGGAGCCGAAGCGCGACCTCGCGCTCGCGCCGCGATAGAGAATCGATCTGGACCAGTTCGAGGAAGAGATTCTTCAGGCGATCATTGTTGACAGTTGCCATTGGGAGCCACCAGCAGAACAGGTTCGCGCAAGTCGTAGCGCGACACAATGGCGACGGCGCTGGTGCTTGAGAACCGCAAACGCAAAGGGTTCCCCCTTCCCGCCCTTAGGGAAGGGGGACAGGGGGTTAGGTTTCTGGAAGTCCCGAGCGCGGCAGAATACCTCTCCCCCGGCCCCTCTCCCAAAAAAGGAGAGGGGAGCCCGATGCTAGGTGTTCTGGGGAGGACCGGCGTGCCGCCGGTCTGTGCTCCCCCGAGTCAGGTGTCAGCGGGCGGTGGCGGTGCGGGGGAGAGGAGCCTGGGAATCGAGATTCGCGGTCAATTCGGCGCGGAGGCGCTTGAGCTCCGCCGGCATGGTCGGACCTATTTTGTCGAACAGCTCGCCCGCCGATTCCATTTCGGCTTTCCATTCCCTGGGATCGACGGCGAGCGCTTGCCGGATGGTCTCGTGCGAGATGTCGAGACCCGAAAGATCGAGGTCGGCTTCGTTGGGAACTCCGCCCGCCGGCGTTTCGATCGCGTGCACGCGGCCATGAATCCGATCGAGCATCCAGCCGAGCACGCGAAGGTTTTCGCCGTAGCCGGGCCACAGGAATTTGCCGTCGGCGCTCTTCCTGAACCAATTGACCATGAAGACTTTGGGCGGGCGACTGATTGCTTTGCGCATCTCGAGCCAATGGGCGAAATAGTCGCCCATGTTGTAGCCGCAGAACGGCAGCATCGCCATCGGGTCGCGCCGCACGACGCCGACCGCGCCGGCCGCCGCCGCAGTGGTCTCCGAGCCCATCGTCGCGCCCATGAAGACCCCGTGCGTCCAGTCCGAAGATTCGAGCACCAGCGGCATCGTAGTGGCGCGACGGCCGCCGAAGATTATTGCCGAGATCGGCACGCCTTGGGGATCGTTGGCGTGCGACGACATCACCGGATTGTTCACCATCGGGGTGGTGAAGCGGCTGTTTGGATGGGCCGCCTTGTCTGCGGGATTGCGGCTCCAGGGCTTGCCGTGCCAGTCGATCAGTCCGGCGGGCGGATCGACCTCCATCCCTTCCCACCACACGTCGCCGTCGGGCGTCATCGCGACATTGGTGAAGATCGAATCATGATGGATCATTCGCATCGCGTTCGGGTTTGACTTCGCGCTGGTTCCCGGCGCGACGCCGAAGTAGCCGTTCTCCGGATTGATCGCCCACAGACGGCCGTCGGAGCCGACTCGCAGCCACGCGATATCGTCGCCGATCGTCGAAACGCGCCATCCCTTGGCCGCCATCGCGGGCGGCGGCGTGAGCATCGCCAGATTGGTCTTGCCGCAGGCGCTGGGAAACGCGGCGGTGACGTAGGTGGACTCGCCCTCGGGGCTGGTGATTTCCAGGATCAGCATGTGCTCCGCGAGCCATCCTTCCCGGCGCCCCATCGCGCTGGCGATCCTGAGCGCGAAACACTTCTTGCTGAGCAATGCGTTGCCGCCGTAGCCGCTGCCGACCGACCAGATCGCGTCGTCCTGCGGGAAGTGGCAAATCAGCCGGCGGTCGGGATTGAGATCGAGCGTGCAATGCACGCCGCGATTGAATTCCCCCGACGCGCCGAGCATCTCCAGCGCCGCCTTGCCCATCCGGGTCATGATCCGCATGTTCAGCGCGACGTAGATGCTGTCGGTGATTTCGATTCCGACCTTGGCGCTGGGCGAGCCGAGCGGACCCATCACGTAAGGCACGACGTACATCGTGCGGCCGCGCATCGAGCCGTCGAGCCATCCGCGCAGCTTGCGATAAGTTTCTTCAGGGGCCGCCCAGTTGTTGGTCGGACCAGCTTCCTGCTTGGTGGGCGTGCAGATGAAGGTGAGCTGCTCGGTGCGCGCGACGTTGTTGGGATCCGAGCGATGGAGATAGCAGCCGGGGCGTTTGCTCTGATTGAGCGGGACCAGGATACCGGCGTCGACAGCCTGCTGCGTGAGGCGGCGCCTTTCTTCCTCCGAGCCATCGCACCAGTGGATACGATCGGGCTTGGCCAAGCCCGCGATTTCCGCGACCCACTCAGCGAGCGCGCGGCTTCGCGTGTTGAAACTCCCTGGGGGCAAATCCCGCGTCACTTCAGCGGCCTCGTTTCCCACAACCGGTCCCTATTTGCTTAGATTAGCACAGCCGCAAATGCAAGCGATATCGTATTAGTACCGCTCATCGTCGAATTCGGCTGGCGAAACCCCGGCCCGGGGTGAGGCGACCGGTTCGTCGCTCAGTACGCGACGCTTTTCCGCGTGGCGGCGATCAGCCGCTCGATTTCTTCCTCGCTGAAACCGGCCAGCAGGCGCGCCTCTATGGCGATCGTGATAAACGGACCGGCGTCGGTCTTGACGTCTTCGCGCGCGCGACGGCCGCCGCCGAAGTTGAACATCTCGTCGATCCGATCCTGGAAATCCAGCGCCCGCTTGAGCCGCTCGGGATCGCCCTCGGTCAGCTTGCGCATCCATTGCGAGCCCATCCGGACGTGGGTGATTTCGTCGGCCAGCACGTAGTCCACCGCGCGCTCGATAACCTCGTCGCCGTTATGCTGCGCGATCCTGATTAGCTGCTCGAAGACGTTGCAGGCCAGACCCTCCAGCCCGCGATTGATTCCCGCCACGCGCGCAGCCGGATCTTCGGCCTGCGTGCATCGCCAGAGGATTTCGGTCTCGGTGTACTCGCCGGCATAGCCGCCGAGATATTCGAGCAGGCGCTGGAAGATTTCGGCATGGCGCGATTCGTCCCATACCTGGCGCGCCATGTCGAGCTGGAACTCCCACGGCGCGTCGGGAAAGTCGAACAGCGTCCGTCCCGCGGCCTCCATCGCCTGCACCTCGCCGGTGTAGATTCCATGCAGTCGCGCGCGCAGCGCCTCCTCGTCGAATGGAATGACTCGCCCGTCCAGCGCCTGTGCTTCGCGAATCTCGCGAGCCTGACGGCCGCGCAGCAGCACGAAGCGATCCTCGCGAGCCAGCTTGTGCACCGGTATGCATCTTTGCATGGTGATGAGTCCTCTTTCTGCTTTCGCCGGGCTTGCCTTGGTGGTGTTTGCGGCTCAGTAAGCAGCGCTGCGCGCTGCTGCCCTGACGATACGCTCGATTTCCTCTTCAGTGAAGCCGGCCAGCAGGCGTGCGTCTTTTGCGATTGTTAACGTGGCGTCGAACTGGATTTCCTTTTCGGCCACCCGCTGCGGCACCTGGCGTGCATCTTCCTGGGTGGTGCGTCCGCCGTTGAAGTTGAACAGGTTGTCGATATTGGCCTGGAAGTCCTGCGCCCGCTTGAGCCGCTCGGGATCGCCCTCGGTCAGCTTGCGCATCCATTGCGAGCCCATCCGGACGTGCGTGATCTCGTCCGCCAGCACATAATCGACCGCGCGCTCGATCACCGGGTCGCCCATCTTTTGCGCGAGCCGGATTATCTGCTCGAAGACGTTGCAAGCGAGCCCTTCAAGTCCGCGATTGATCCCGGCTACGCGGCAGGCCGGGTCGTCGACCTGCGTGCACGACCAGAGGACTTCGCTCTCGGGAAATTCGCCCAGATACGAACCGACGTACTCGAGCAGCTTCATATAGATTTCGGCGTGGCGCGACTCGTCCCATACCTGGCGCGCCATGTCGAGCTGGAACTCCCATGGCGCCTCGGGGAAATCGAACAGCGAGCGTCCCGCCGCTTCCATTGCCTGGATCTCGCCCGCGCAGATACCGTGCAGGCGGCCCTTGAGGAAGTCATCTTCGTACGGCATCGCGTTGAACGGGAGCAGCTTCTGGTCCAGGCGCGCCTGCTGAAGATCTTCGAGCGGAACGAGGATGTGATTCTCGGAACGGGCGAGTTTGTCAACCGGGATGAATTTCTGCATGGTCTCTTCTCCTGCGGCTTTTTGAAAAACCCGTAAAACCCCTCTCTTATCTCCCCCGCGGGGGGAGAAGGTTAAGGAAGGGAGTTACTCACTCCTCTACGTCATTTCGTCCAGGCCGAGCGGCGGCCGGTTAGACTTTTCGCTTCCCAGATCATCCAGCGGCCTTCGTGTTCGCCGAGCCTGACCTGGATCAGAATCGGCGCGGCGCCCGGCCCGATGATTCGGGCCTTGACGTAGTAGTGTCGATTGGCGCGGGCCTGCGCGACGATTTCATGTCGATCATACAGGCCCGCGCGGACGCCTTGGGCAAGCCCGCCCGCCTCGGCCCGCGCCCGCTCCATCGCCATCGCTTCGAGTCCGATACGATCGCCCGCGGCGATCAGCTCCAGCACGCGTTCGGCGGCCGCGGTCATCTCGGCCGGCACCGGGCTCCGCTGCGCGATCGGCTGCGGACCCATCACGTTGGCGCGGTTGCCGAGATCAGGCATTGCCATTCCTGGGACGCATAAGAGCGGCGAGCGGCGGTATATCGGCCCACGGCGATCGCTTGACGGTCAAGTCCTCGACGTTGAGGATCTTCCAGTTTCGATCGGCCTGCTGACCCCATCGGATCTGGAGCAGGACTGGCTGCCCGTCCCGCGAGGTCCATCGAATCTTCGCGACTTGCTGAAAGCCGATTTTGGCGCGCGCCAGCAACTCGAACGAGTCGAACGGGCGCTTCGGCTCGGCCGCAGCCATCGCGGCGCGATGACTCTCAATTCCGGGCTCGGCAACCATCCGCTCGGCGCCGTCGCGATCGCCGGCCAGAAAGGCCCGCGCGTACGCCTCAATATCGCGGTCGAGCTCGGGGATAGGTGTGCGCTTGATCGTCAACTGCGTCCGAGCCTCGCGGGCTCTTCTTGTTTGTCGGCGAAGCCGGTCACGCCACCCGAGGCGGCCAGCGCTTCGTCGAGTTGTGCTTCCCATTGCGACGCGCGGCGATGCTTCTCCGCCGAATCGAGCAGATCGGCGAGCAGCACCGAACCGCGCTCGACGTGGCGCTTCTCCTCATCGACCAGCCGGGCCAGAATCCTGAGCGTCGGCGGCTCGTAGACCGGGTTGGCGGCCTCGATATGCGCGCTGTAATGGGAAATCAGATGGGGTTTCAGCACGCGGTAGATTCCGACCAGCCGCTCGATAGTGTCCTCCCACTCTTCCTTGTCCTCGATCATATTCATGAAGGTGACGAAAGCCGGGTTGGGCGGCTTGGAGACCTGGGCCTGGCTGCGCAGCTCGCCCAGGCGCTTGCCGAAAGCGTCGGCGTGCAGCGCGTCCTCGTAGACTTGGCGCGCCATTTCGAGCTTGACCTGCAGCTCCGGCGTAAGCGCGATCCAGCCCGCCATCATGCGCATCATGCGCTCTTCGGCGTAGCGGTAGTTCATGATGTAAGTGGCGCTCTGGCGGACGCTGTAGACGCCGTCCATCGTGCGTCGATCGTAAAATGCCATCGATAAAAACTCCCGCGGTCTCCTCTGTGCTCTACGCTCCGGCGCGATTTGGTTTGGGCGCGTCCGCGGCCTCACTCAGGCCGGGCGCGAAGAAGCGGCCCTGGACGATCGCTGCGATCTCGCGCCAGTAGGTTTCCTTGGCGGTGTCGCGCAGCAGGCCGGCGCCCATCGCCCATCCGGCGCACAGCATATGAACCGCTTCGACCACGCTTTTGAGATCATCGAACTGAATCACGCCGCGCCGCCGTCCGCGTTCGAGCACGTCGGCGACCACGCCGGTGTATCCTTCGCGGACTCGCTCGAAGGTGGCGCGATAGCCGGCGCGGCGCGCGAGATAGCGGACCTCGTGATGGAGCACGGTGAAGGCCTCGCGATAGCGGTCGATTACGTCCAGCGTCGCGCGCATCACTTCGAGCAGCTCGCGGCGCGGATCGCCGCCGGTGCGCTCGCGGATTCCGGGCAGGGCCTCGGTCAGTTCGGCGACCATCGATTCGGCCAGCAGCGCGAGAATGTCGTCCTTGCTCTGGAGATAGAGATAGATCGAGCCCGCCGCGATCCCGGCTTCGAGCGCAATCTCCTTGACGGTCGCTTCATGGAACGACTTGCGCTCGAGCACGCGACACGCCGCGAGAAATATCTGGCGTCGCCGCGCGCGCACGAGCGACTCGTCCTGCGGCGGAGTCTTCAGCGCTTCGGCCATTTGGAGTAGAAAACGGCGCCAACGACAGTGGCGCACCGTCTCAATCCGAGCGTATTGAATGAACGTTCATTTTGTCAAGCTCCGATCGCGATCACCGGATAGAAGAACCCGGTTTCGCGTCGCGGGGTGCGGCGGGTTATTCTGGCCCGCGCAGTCCCTAATCGGCGCGAGGTGAAGAGGATGGCTTCAGACAAGAGTTTCGAAAAGGAAACCGCTTTCGAGCGGATCGCGAATCGGACCTTCGGCGGGCTGGTGCGTTTGGGACTTGGATTCGGCCACAACTATCTGCTCGAAGTGCGCGGGCGCAAAAGCGGCAAGGTCTTTTCGACGCCGGTCAACCTGCTCGAGTACAACGGCAGGCGCTATCTGATCGCGAGTCGCGGGGAGACTCAATGGGCCCGCAACGCGCGCGCGGCAGGGCGCGTCACGCTCCGCAAGGGAATTCGCCGCCGTGACTACAAGGTCCGCGAACTCCCGGTCTCCGAGCGGCCGCCGATCCTCAAAGAATTCCTCGATCGATTCGCGACGAGCGTGCAGCGCTTCCACGCGGTGCCGAAGGGCTCGCCGGCCGAGGCTCACGTTGCCGATGCGCCCCGCCATCCGGTGTTCGAGTTGATTGAAGGTTGATGTGGCGGCTGACGCGCGTCGGGACCTTCAGATTTCGCGGTCGATCTGTTCGTCGATCAGGACGCGCAGGCTGTCGCGATAGATCGAGGGCTTGAGCTGCGTGAGGATGCGGCGCGCGACTTCGACCTGCTCCGCGGCCATCGCGCGCGCGCGATCGAGCAGGCGGGGGCTGCGCAGGATCTGCATCGCACGCGCGAAGTCGGCGCCGTCAAGCGCGCGGCCGTTGCCGAACAGGCCGCGCAACTCGGGGTCGGACTCGACCGCGAGCACGACCGGCAGCGACGGAATTCCCTCGCGGAGATCGGAGCCGACCGGCTTGCCGGTCTTCGCTTCGGGGCCGAGCACATCGAGCAGGTCGTCGATCATCTGAAACGCGAGCCCAACTGCGCTGCCCAAATCTTCCATCGCGGCCGACATTGGAGCGGGCGCTCCGGCGAGCTTGGCCGCGACTCTGCCACCGGCCGCGAACAGCGACCCGGTCTTGCGCCCGATCACCGCCATATAGTCGGCGAGGCTCACGGCCGGGTTGCGGCGCAACCGTCCCTCCATCACTTCGCCCTCGGTCAATTGGATACAGGCCTGCGCGGCGGTCCGCACCAGATGCTCCTCGAAGCGGCCGCACAGCTCGAAGGCGCGGCAGAAAAGGTAGTCGCCGGCGACCATCGTGGGGCCCGGGCCATAGCGCATGAAGGCCGAGGGCTTGCCGCGCCGCAGCGTGCCGCCGTCGATGATATCGTCGTGAAGCAGCGTGGCCGAATGAATCAGCTCGAGCGCGATCGCGGCGTCGACCGCGTCGCCAACCGTACGTTCATTGCCGCCGCATCCGTGATAGACAAGCAGAATGAACAGCGGGCGCAGGCGCTTGCCGCCGCCGTCGATAAGATAGTGGCAGATTTCGGAGATCAGCCGCTCGCGCGAGTCGAGCAGATGCGCGAGCTTCTCTTCGACCGCCAGCAGGTCGGCCTCGACGATATGGGCCGGGTTGAGCGGCTCGATCATCTCCGACACGGCGCTGGCTGCGGACTTTGCCTTATCCATATTCAACGAAGTAAGTCGATTCAACGAAATAAGTCGGCTTCGGCCGGCCGAATCAGCGCCTTCGCGCCGCCCTCGGACGGATCGTATTTGTAGCCGCGCACGAGCACGGCCGGGACCGCCTCGGCCTTGCCCATCAGCAAGCCCGCCGCCGACGCGATCTCGTCGGCGATCGCGACGACCGTATGATGGAGTTCGCGGCCGGCCAAATCGGTGGTGCCGCGCAGATCGAGCATCGGGTTCATGCCGGCGATTCCGAGGCAAATTTCGGTGAGGCCGTCGCGCCACGGACGCCCGAAGGTATCGGTAACGAGCACCGCGACCTCGACGCCGGTCAATCGCTTCAACTCGGCGCGGATTCGCGCCGCCGAGGCGTCGGGATCGACCGGCAGCAGAATCGCGCAGTCGTCGCTTCATGCTGTTCGACTCGTCCACTCCCGCATTGGCGCAGACCCATCCGGGCCCGGTTTCGACGATAAGCACCGCGCGATCCATCCGCACGATCCGGCTGGTCTGCCTGAGCACGATTTCGACCGCACGCGGATCCTTGTCCCATCGCCGGGCGAAGTTGATCGCCAGCTCCGAAGGCTCGACCTCCCTGAGATCAACCAGCCGGCCCTCGGACTTCGAGATTACCTTCTGGCAGATCACAACGATATCGCCGTGAGCCAGGGTAAGCCCGCCCTTTTCCAGCGCTCGCGTCAGAAGCCCGGCGAGATCGTCGCCCTGCTTGACCAGAGGCATCCCCTCAATCGGGGTCAGGGTCAGGGTAGCCACAAGAAGCTTAAGCCTACACCTCAAGGGCGCGCAGAACCACGTCCGCGAGCCGGGCCGCGCGCGCCGGAGTACTCATAATAGTATCGGCGGCCACGGCCCTCATGCCAAGCTTTTCGATCTGGGCAACGTAGCGCCAATCGACCCTGTCGAGCACGAAGACGCTCGCGATGTCGCGATATAGTTTAGCGACGCCGAGCGGCGAGACCTCATGGCCGAGCCCGCGCATCATCTTGTCGGCGGGTCCCTTGATAGTTTTGCCGCCGACGATCGGGCTGATCGCGGCGACGCGCGCGCGCACCGACCTGAGCGCCGCGCGCATCCTGCGCAGCGCGAGTATCGGGCCGATCGAGACGAAGGGATTCGACGGCGCCAGGATCGCCGCGGCACAGGCCCTGATCGCCGCGATCGCCGCGGGCAGCGGATGAGCGCGAGCGATGCCGCGGAGCTCGATTCGCTCGACGCGTCCGCGCGCGCGGCCGCGCACGAAATATTCCTGGAAAGGAATCGCCGGGCGGCCGCGCAGCTTCACGAAAGTGCGCACGCGGTCGTCGCTCATCGGAAGGATTCTCGCCCGCACTCCGAAGCGCCCGGCGATCTCGCGCGTGATTCGGCTCAGCGCGACGCCGCGGCTCAATTGCTCGGTGCGGAACAGATGGGTGGCGAGGTCCCGATCGCCGAGCGCGAACCATCCGGGGCCGTAGAAGCGCTCGAGCGCACCGAGCGCGTTGAAGCTCTCCTGGTCGAGGCCCCATCCGTGCGCGCGGGAGACCACTTGGGCGAGCGTGTAGATAACGGTGTCGATATCGGGTGATACATGGAGCCCGTAGAAGTGTTCGTCGTCGCCGGTATTGACGATGACGGTCAGGCGGCCGGGATCGACCCGGCGGACCAGGCCGCGCAGGAATTTAGCCGCACCCACTCCCCCCGCCAGCGTGATGATCGTGCTGGTGTTCGATGGGCCGCGCTCCATTGGGCGCCTTTCTTCCGTAGAGCTTCCTGTAGGTCGTTGTGCGCTCGACCGCGACGCGTCCAATCTCACGCGCTTTTTCCTCGATCACATCTACGGGCACGAACTCTCCGGCGGTGCCGCCGGCCTGCGCCGTGATGCTCTCCTCCATCAGCGTGCCCGAGAAGTCGTTGCATCCGGTCTTCAGCGTGATCGCCGCGAGATCGACGCCGAGCTTCACCCACGAAGTCTGGAGATTGTCGATCCAGCCGCGCAGGAACAGCCGCGAGAACGCATACATCCTGAGATCCGGCAGTCCGGTCTCCGATGGCGTCACCAGTCCCTTGCGATAGAGCACGGTGTTCTCGTGGATAAAGCGCAGCGGCACGAATTCGGTGATGCCAGCGGGTCTGCTTCTGAATATCGCGGAGCAGGCTCAGATGGTTGACCACGTGGCGCGGACTTTCGAGATGGCCATACATGATCGTCGAGGTGGTCGGCACGCCGAGCGAATGCGCGGTCGTGATGATATCCACCCACGCGGCCACATCGACCTTTTTGTGGCTTAAGATTTCGCGGACGCTGTCGTCGAGAATTTCCGCCGCGGTGCCGGGAATCGATCCAAGTCCGTTGTCACGGAGCATCGCGATATACTCGCGATATTCCATCTGCACGCGCCGCGCGCCGTACATGATCTCCATCGGCGAGAAGGCGTGGACGTGGATCTCGGGGAATTCGCTCTTAATCGCGCGCAGCAGGTCGCGATACTTGAACGGCGGCATGTCGGGATTGATCCCGCCCTGCATGCAGATTTCGGTTGCGCCCCGGGCCTGCGCGTCCGCGACCTTTGCCAGGATGACGTCGTCGCCATGGTCGTAGGCGTCGGATTCCCACTTCTGGCGCTTGAAGCCGCAGAACTGGCATCCGACGAAACAGATATTGGTGAAGTTGATATTGCGATTGACGACGTAGGTTACTTCGTCGCCGACATCTTCGGCGCGCGCGAGGTCCGCGCACTTGATGACGGCGCGCAGGTCGTCGCCCTCGGCGGTGTACAGCGCGAGGCCCTCTTCGGCGGTCAGCTCACCGCGCCGGAGGCTCTTTTCGAGCGCGGCGCGCACGCTCGCCGACGCCGGGCGCATCAGGACGTTGAGCGGCGTCGCCTCGATCTCGTTCACATAGCCGCGAAGTTCAGCGAGGTTCACGCGTTACCTCCAGTGCCGGTGCCAATCTCGATCGCAAGTCGATGCAGTCCCGGCGTGAGCCGCGGGTCCACCCATTCATCATTTATATATTCGGGATAGATTGCCAGACGTTCGTCGAGCCGGAAACCCGCGCGGGCGCATCGCTCGGCGAGCATCGCGATATGCGGCCACGGCGCTTCCGGATTGACGTAGTCCTTGCTGAGCGGGGAAATACCGCCCCAGTCATTGATCCCGGCGCTCAGGAACAGCTCGATAGAATTCGGCGACAGATTCGGCGGCGCCTGCACGTTCATCCGGCCACCCAGGACCAGCCGGGCGGTCGCGATCGCGCGCGCCATCTCGGTCTCGTCGGGCTCGGGCGCGCCGGCCATCGCGATCCCGGGCTTGGCGCGGAAATTCTGGATGATCACTTCCTGGATATGGCCGTGACGCTCGTGCAGGTCGCGAATCGCAACGATACTCTGCGCGCGCTCGGCCGGCGTCTCGCCGATCCCGAGCAGGATTCCGGTGGTGAAGGGGATTTTCAGCTCGCCGGCCTCGTCGATCATCCGCATCCGCAGCGCGGGATCTTTGTCGGGCGCCGCCTGATGGACCCCGCCGCGCTCACGCAGGCGCGGCGAGATATTTTCGAGCATCAGACCCATGCTGGCGTTGAGCGGCCTGAGCGCGCGCATCTCGTCGCGGGTCATCAAGCCGGCGTTGGTATGGGGCAGCAATCCTTCTTCGAGCGCCAGCTCGCACGCCCGCCCGACGTGTTCGATCGTGGTCCGCACGCCGAGCGATTTGAGGGTTTCGCGATATTCGCGAAACGCGACCTCAGGCTTGTCGCCGAGGCACATCAACGCTTCCTTGCAGCCGAGCTTGCGCCCCTGGCGCGACCACTCGGCGATCTCGTCGGGCATCATGGTCCACGCGCCCGGATCGCCGGGATCCTTGCGGAACGTGCAGTAGCTGCATCGATCGCGGCACAGATTCGTGATCGGCAGGAAGACCTTGCGCGAGTAGGTAACGTCGCGGCCCTTGGAAAGATCGCGCATCGCGGCCGCCGTGCGGAGAATCGCGGGCAACTCGCCGTCGGAACATTCGATCAGCGCGATCGCATCGGCCTCGGACAGTCTGCCGCCCAAGAGCGCGCGATCGAGAATCTCGCGAATGCGTATCGCGAATCGGCGACGACTCGGCGTCCCCGGGCGAGACAAGTTGCTCCAGCGTCATGACTGATCGCGGTTATAGGTCATCGGGTATGGTGAGGCAACCAAGGCGCTATCAGCCTTTCCCGCGCCCTGTCTCAGAGTTGAATCCGCATTTCTGGAGCGGGTGAACGGTTTCCGAACCGTCGGCCTTGTGCTTGGCAAGCGAGGATGGCAAGCAACGTCGTCACCGAATGGCTGAGCGATCTCGACTTGTCAGATCGTAATGAAAGCGTTCAGCTTGGCGCGGACGAGCTGCGCAACCTCAGTCGGCACGGCAGCGCCCGCGTAACGGACGCGGCGGGCTATCGCGTCGATACTGCGGAGGTGGCTGGTCAGGATTTCGCCGGCGATCGGCAAGCCCGGCGGCAGAACGACGCTGGTCGGAAATGGCCGCACGCGTGACGTGATAGGGCAGACGATTGCCAGCCCGGTGTTCTCGGTAAACCTGGCAGAAGAAACCACCAGAGCCGGCCGCCGGCCTGCCTGCTCCCTGCCTCTGGTGGGCTCAAAATCGGTCCAGATCAGATCGCCGGCGCCGGGTGCGTAGGCTCGCCGAGTCATTCTTCGACGATCTCACGGCCCACGTCCGGTCCCCAATTGAAGGCCCCGGCATAGGCCGCCCGCCACTGCTTAGGGCTCTTGCCCGCGAACAGCTCGTCCAAAGTAAAATGGGGAACGCTACGCCGGATCACGATCCCCCCGTCGTGAGTCTCAATCTCGACGCGCTCGCCGGCGCTAAGCGCGGCGGCCCTCACGGTCTCGCCCGGCAAGCGGATCGCGAGATTTCTTCCCCATTTCCCGACTATAGCTTGACGCAGAGTGTCTCCCATCGTGGGATATTCCTAGCATATCCCGTCCTGACGGGTCAAAAGCAGAGCTTGCCAAGCACGAGGTCGACGCAGACTTATTTCTCCTTGAGGCGTGGATCGTCGGTCGCCATGCATTGAGAACTGACGATTGCGTCTCCATAGATTTTGTTGGCCCGTGATGGATTGGCCGCAAATTTACTCTTGGCGATCTTGATCATGTTTATCTGCATCGTACTGCAATCTACTGCTGTATCGTGGGGACTGGTGATGCTCCATTTCGCCAGTGGAGCATCAAGATCGACTCCTCCAAGCGGGTCGCTAGAGGCAGGAGGGACCATCAGGTACCAGCCCGCGAGCGCGAGCGCGGCGGCGTGGCAGAGATTTATGCCTTTGCGGCAGCGCACTTCTTGCAAGCACGTTCGATACGGCGCACATGAGTAAGAATAGATTGCAACGGTTTGACAACCTTGAAGATGCGGCCGAACTGTACCTGAGTTGCGGCTGTAGGGGTTCTGGTTTTGGTGAATTTCAGAGCTTGGTCGTTGGTCATCTCCCCCAATTTTGAAACACGGTGGAGCTGGTCACCGGGCTGCCGGGGGGCCCGAAGCAGCCCTTCGATGTGGGAGCAAATTTCATTGACTCGTTCGCGTTTTTCGATCAACGGCTTGAATATTTCAGAAAGCTCGTGAACAAGGTCTTCGAAATTGTCCACGGATCGTTCTTCCTGCGTCATGGTATCACCCCGTTGCGGATCATCCTGCCTTTCCCAATGCCTGAAATAAAGAGCGGCCCCGATCCCGGGGGAACAGGGCTCGGGTTCGCTGACCCCCGCCGTAAACACGGCCCACATCCGTGTTTCGCATCGATTGCGAGCGGCCGGGTCCCCGCACCGGGAGGCGCTCTGTTCGGAAATTCTAGTTCGGAAATTCTAGTTCGAAGTCCTGCTTCACGCCGATCCGCATCTTCTAGAGTTTCTAATTTGTCAACCCTGTTCAAGGAGCGCACTCTATTGGAGGAGGTCGCAGAAATGGAACACGTAAGAGAAAGCCCGTTTCCGCGCGTTCTGAGAGAAGCTGGAATCATAATCGTGGATGACGTGTGTACGTGCGGGCATCGTTGCAGCGAACACGCGGACAGACTCCAATTCGGGCATGGGCGTTGCAGCATCGTTGAATGTGCTTGCGACCAGTTCCGCTGGGAGGCGTTCGTGGAGTTGCCACTCCAGTAGGCGGGGCGATAGAGCGGAGGCGCTGTGTGTTACCGGATTGGCTAACAAATCCACGTAGAATCCCGGAAGCCGGTTGGGTCTTTTGGTCAACGCTTATCGCTTGGGCCATATCTCGAAAGGTTTTTCCACAAAG
This sequence comes from uncultured delta proteobacterium, assembly GCA_963749215.1. Lineage (GTDB taxonomy): Bacteria > Desulfobacterota > Binatia > Binatales > Binataceae > CAVVMA01. Next base: position 273,559 of record CAVVMA010000018.1, read on the forward strand.
ATTCCCCCGCTTCAAGGCCGTACTGAGTTATGCGTTGTGGGGTGGACTTGTGATATTTCTCGGACTGCTCCTTGCAGTCCTGGTGCATCCGATCGAAATATCAGAGCAGGCTGGCAAAACTGTCGGTTACACGTTCGTGGTTTGGGTCTTCTCCGGGCTCTTTCCGCTGCGGTTGAAGACCTTCGTCAACGACGTTTTTATGGGCGAGCTTGTTTTCATCGGCCTGATCCTTGTTGTCTTTGGGATCGAGTTGGGGGTTGTCTGGCTAGCTGGCTGAGCAGATGGGGCCGGAAGCCCGAAGGCTCTCGGCCCCGTGATCCGCGATCGCGGCCGGTCTACTTCTTCGCGCGCTTCGCCCTCTTGGCCCTCGCGGCCGATCTCTACCGATCGGGAAAGCACTTCTTGCATCGGGCGTCCTAGTCCTACTCGATCTTAGCTGGCGTGCGCGGATTGGCCGAGCGCGATTTCAGGCGGCGCGACGCGGGAGTCGTCCGAACGTCGCCCGCCCCGAGCCAGCCGCTGTGCCGCAGTCGCGACGGAGACAGTTCTCCCACGGAGTCGCTTCGCCAGCAGGTCGCGGAACCCCGGGTTTTGGTCGATGAGCTGTTCGATCAGGTCGTCGTCCTCTTCGAGAGGAACCAATTGAAACGACGGCCTGCCATTGACGGTGACTACCACCGGCTCGTCATGGCACAGATTGCCATAGCGGCTCAGCTTGGACTTGGCTTCACTCAGTGGAACGACTTTCATGGGCAGTAAACCTCTTGCCCTGAACGTAAAGGGAATTTCCTCGCTTCTCGCCGATCAGCACAATCGTGACGGCCCTTGCGGTCCTGTCGATGGTGAAAAGCACCCGGTATCGACCGAGGAGTCTCAACTCGCGCGGCGCTACTGGGTTGGGCCGCAAGGTCTTCATGTTCCGAGCCTCTTCGAGCGGGTCATTCGCCAGGCGGGCGGCGGCTTCTCTCAACACGGAACGTCCCGGCTTGCCCAGCGCGCGCAGATCGTCGATCACCGATTCCTCCAGCTCGACGGTCCAAGCCCGCACTCAATTAAGCTAACATAGACTATAATTATGGTCTACGCTCGCGCGCTCGGTCTTTGCCCGGCCCGACGACTGCCGGAAGGCGTTTCATCGCTTCGCTCCTTGATGAAAGGTCCAGAAGCGGACGCCGGTGGTACCTGCGGCTTGTCCGTCGACGATCAGCTCGAAGCCCTGGCGGCGATAGAATGCGACGTTGCGCGGCTGCTCGGTTTCCACGTAGCACGGCGACGCCCTCGCGATGCGCCCGCTGGATCGTCGGCCTGATCAGCTCGCCGCCCAATCCGCGTCTCTGGAGCGCCGGTTCCACGCCGAGCAGAAGCAGATACCAGTACGGTTCGGTCATGTCGCGCTCGCGCGCGACGGCCTCGTGCCCGACCACTTCGCGAAATCTTGCGATCGCGTCCGCGCCGATCACGCTCGAAAGCTCATGGAGGCCCGCCGCCTGCACCCGCTCGCGCGTCCATTGAACGCCCGGCGGCAGCCATAGCGCTACGGCCTCCATCGCGCCGGCGGTCGTATAGACCTCGCCGGCGAGAACGCCGAAGCGGAGCATCCGAGCGTAGAATTCCGGGAGCATCCGCGCGCGCTCGGCCGCGTCCGGGATCGTATAGAGCATCAGCGGATCGTTCTGGAACGCCCGCCCGAGTATCGCCGCGGCCGGTCCGATCTGCGATTCCTCGAGGCGTACGATTTCGCTCTTGGTGCTCATTCGATGAAGTGTATCCGATCGGTTATCAAGACCGCGAGTTCGGCGATCGAGGCGCGCGGTTGTGCCGCCCGGTCGGGTCGCTTATGTAGGAACAGATGAACCGCGAGGACTTTTCCTTCGCCAGTACGATCGACGGGCTCGAAATCGCCTGCTACCGATGGGCCACGACGGCGCCGACCGCGTGGCATCGTCCAGATCGCGCACGGGATGGGCGAGCATGCGCTGCGCTACGAGCATTTCGCGAGCGCGCTCTCGAACGCGGGCTTCCATGTCTACGCCAACGACCATCGCGGACACGGCCGCACTGCGCGAAAACCCGAGTCTCTCGGCGACTTCGGCGAGGGCGGATGGAACGCGCTGGTCGCCGACATGGTCACGCTCAGCGAGCTTGCCGCCAGGCGCGACGATGGACTTCCAATCGTACTGCTCGGCCACAGCATGGGCTCGTTTGCGGCCCAGCAATATATCCTCGATCACAGCCGGCTTATCGCAGGCGTCGCGCTCTCGGGATCGGTGGCGGTCGACAAGCTGACGTTCGATCCGTCGCGAGAAGTCGACCTCTCGTCATTCAACCGCGGTATCGAGAATCCCAGGACGGCGTTCGACTGGCTGAGCCGCGACCCGGCGGTCGTAGACGCGTACGTCGCGGATCCGCGATGCGGTTTCGGCGTGAACGCGCGCGCCGTCCAGTCGATGGCGGCTGCGGCGCCGCGGCTTGTCGATCCCGCCACAGCTTCGGCGCATCCGGCCGGACCTGCCGATTTACATCTTCGCCGGCGATCGCGATCCCCTCAATCACGATCTCGAATGGCTGAAGCCGGTGGCCGAGCGCTACCGGGCGGCGGCGTCAGGAACGTTACCGAGAAATACTACGCGGGTGGCCGTCATGAGATGCTCAACGAAATAAATCGCAGCCGAAGTCATTGCCGACTTCCGGAGCTGGCTTCAGCACATCGTGTAGGATGCTTCCGAACATGGATTTTTCCGCGCTCATCCATACCTACTCAATCGTCGCGCGCGATCCCGAAACCGCAGAGCTGGGCGTCGCCGTGCAGTCGCATTACTTTGCCGTCGGATCGGTCGTCCCGTGGGTCGAGGCCCATGTCGGCGCGGTCGCCACCCAGGCGATGGGCGAGCCGAGCTACGGGAGCCGCGGGCTCGATCTGATGCGCGAGGGAAAGAGCGCGGCCGAGGCTCTCGCGCAGTTGCTCGCAGCCGATGCGGCGCGCGAAACGCGTCAGGTCGCGATGATCGATTCGGCGGGGCGCGTCGCGGCACATACCGGTGCGAACACGGTCGAGTCGGCGGGGCATATTGTCGGCGACAACTTTTCGGTGCAGGGAAACATGCTGCTCAACGGAAATGTCTGGCCTGCGATGGCGGATGCGTTCGTCGCAACGGCCGGCGATCTTGCGGCGCGGATGCTGGCGGCGCTCGATGCGGCCGAAGCGGCCGGCGGCGATATCCGCGGGCGACAATCGGCGGCGCTGGTCGTGGCGAGCGGAAAACCCGGCGCCAACAAGTGGGACAAACCCTTCGATCTCAGAGTCGATGACAGCCCCGAGCCGCTGGTGGAGTTGCGCCGGCTCGTCGGCCTGGGGCGCGCGATGCTTCATCGCAGCGCCGCCAGCGCGGCCGTGTCGCGGGGTGACTTTGCTGCTGCGCTCGCCGAGCTCGCGGCGGCCGGACGCGCGGCGCCCGACGACGTGGAGAATCAGTACTGGCGGGCCATTTTGATGGCGGTGACGGGCAGCGTCGAGGAGTCGCTTCCACTGTTCCGCCAGGTCTTCGCGCACAACCGCAACTGGATGACGCTGACCAGGCGCCTGCCGAAGTCGGGACTTTTTCCGGACGATCCGGTCTTGCTCGACCGCATTCTCAGGGAATCCGGCGCGAAATAATGCTGCGCGGATCGGGCGCGTCTGGCACTGCGGTTGCGTCCCGCGACATTTGCCCGTTTCGCACGATCGGGTAGTCTGAATGCAAGACCTGCCACTTCTCCTTCCGGAGACGCGTGGGAGACGCTCCTGGTGATGCCTGACTCCGACGGCGGCAACGAACCTTCCAGACGACATCGCGCGCCAACGGCTCGCGCGTTGAATACGAGCTGCAACTTTATTACTGGCTCAAGCTGATCCGCTCGTTCGAAGAGCGCGTCTCGCGGCTCCATCGCCAGAACAAAATCCTGGGCGGGGTCTACTCGGGCGCCGGACAGGAAGCGATCGTCACGGGAATCTGCGCGCCGCTCCGCGACGGCGATTTCGTCGCGCCGCTCCATCGCGACCTCGGCGTTTTCCTGATTCGCGGCGTCGATCCGGGCCGCCTGATGGCCCAACTGATGGGCAAGGAGACCGGGTTGTCGCGCGGCAAGGACTCCTTCCTGCACGCCGGCGACCTGGAGCGCGGAATATTCGGCTCGACCTCGATGCTCGGCTCGTCGCTGCCGGTCGCGGTCGGCGCGGCGCTCAAGTTCCAGATCAAAAAGGAAAAGCGCGTCGCGGTCGCATTCTTTGGCGAGGGCGCGGCCTCGCGCGGCGACGTGCACGAGGCGATGAACTTCGCCGGCGTGCGCAAGCTGCCGGTGATCTTCGTCTGCGAAAACAACCGCTACGCCTACTCGACGCCGGTGGAAAAACAGATGGCGATCGAGGACGTTGCCGACCGGGCCACTCGCGTACGGATTCAAGGGGCATGTCTGCTCGGGCAACGATCTGCTCGAGGTGCTGGAAACCAGCGAACGCGTGATCGAGCGGGTGCGCGAGAGCGGCGGTCCGTCGCTGATCGAATGTAAGACCTACCGCTATCGCGGGCACAGCGAGCACGATCCGGCGCTCTATCGCGAGAAGGAGGAATTGCTGCAGTGGGAGAGCCGCGACCCGATTCCGCGTTTCGAGTTCTACCTGGAAAAGAAAGGCCGCGAGCTGCCGCGGCTGCGCGAGCAGATCGACGAGCGCGTGCAGCGGGTCGTGCAGCAGGCGGTGGACTTCGCCGAGCAGAGCCCGTTTCCCGAACCTAAAGAAGCACTTGAAGATCTGTATGCAACCCCAGTCGGCCGCGCGGCAGCCAGGAGCTAAAGCCGCAGAAAACCAACGCTGATGGAAGAAACCTATATCAAGGCGATCAATCAGGCGCTGCACGAAGAGATGCGGCGCGATTCTGTTCCCTCTCCCATGGTCTGGGAGAGGGCCAGGGTGAGGGTCCGTAAGAAGGTTTTGATTTTTTCCCGTCGGACCCTCACCCCAACCCTCTCCCGGCTCGCGGGAGAGGGCTTCCAGAGCGCCCTCGCCGACAAATGCTCGGCGTTTGCGTAGCGGCGATGGAAGAGACCTATATCAAGGCGATCAATCAGGCGCTGCACGAAGAGATGCGGCGCGACGAGAATGTTCTGATGATCGGCGAAGACGTGGCAGAGCTCGGCGGCGCGTTCAAGGTTACCGAAGGCTTGCTCGAAGCCTTCGGCGAAGACCGCGTGATCGATACGCCGATCTCGGAGACCCTGATCGTCGGCGCCGGCATCGGCGCGGCCGTGATGGGGATGCGGCCGGTGCTCGAGATGCAGTTCGGCGATTTCATTTCGTGCGCCTTCGATCAGATCGTCAACAGCGCCGCGACGCTGCGCTACCGGCACGGCGGACGAGCGTCGTGTCCGATCGTGATTCGCGCACCGTCGGGTGCCGGCGTCCACGGCGCGATTTTCCATTCGCAGAACACCGAGGCCTGGTTTGCGCGCGTGCCGGGATTGAAGGTCGTCGCGCCGGCCACTGCCTACGACGCCAAGGGGCTGCTCAAGAGCGCGATCCGCGACGACGATCCGGTTATCTTCCTCGAGCACAAGCGGCTTTACCGCAGTATCAAGGAGGACCTGCCCGAGGGTGAGTTCACCGCCCCGATCGGCGTGGCCGAAGTCAGGCGCGAGGGGCGCGACCTTTCGATAATCACTTACGGCGGCACGCTTCATCAGGCGCTCGACGCGGCGCGAATCGTCGAGAAGGAAGACTCGCTCCGGGTTGAAGTGCTCGACCTGCGCACGCTGCTGCCGCTCGATCGCGAGGCGATTCTTGCCACTGCGCGCAAGACCGGAAAAGTGCTGATCGTGCACGAGGACCGGCTGACCGGCGGGATCGGCGGCGAAGTCGCGGCGATAATCGCAGAGCACGCTTTCGGCTTTCTGGACGGCCCGATTCGCCGGCTTGCGGCGGCGGATACGCATAACGCGTTCAGCCCGCCGCTGGAGGAATTCATCCTGCCCAACACCAACAAGATCGTCGAAGCGGCCCGCAGCCTGGCGGCTTACTGAGATGGCGCTCGACGTGGTGATGCCTCAGATGGGCGAGAGCGTGGTCGAGGGCACCGTCGCCAAGTGGCTCGTGAAAGAAGGCGACCGCGTCAGGGAAGACCAGCCGCTCGCGGAAATTTCGACCGACAAGGTCGATACCGAAATTCCTTCGCCGGGCGCGGGAGTGATCGCCAGGATCTTGATAGGCGAGGGCGAGACGGTCGCGGTGGGCGCGCGGCTGGCGGTGATCGAGTCGGTGGCGGGCGCTGCCGCTTCGACCGCTCCGGCCGAATCAGCGGCGCCGCCACCAACGCCGGCGCCGCCGCCATCGCAGCGTCGTGTGAGTGCGTCGCCGCCGGACCGCCCAGCGGATCGCAGTGATGCGCAGCCGCCGCCGACGGCGACGGCTGCGCGTCCCGGCGCAGAGCCCGCGCGTGCGCCGGAGGCGGTGCGCCGCTACTCGCCGGTAGTCCTCAAGATGGCCTCCGAACTCGGGATCGATCTCGCCCGTGTTGACGGCACCGGAATCGACGGCCGTGTCACCCGCCGCGACGTGGAGCGCTACCTTGAGTCGGTTCAGCAGGGTGCCGTCGCGCCTTCGGCGCCATCGCCGCGCGATGGCGCGGCTACCAAGGCCGCGGCCGGCTCGGCGCCGATCCGACCCGCGGCTGCGCCCTTCAAGCCGCCGATCTACGAGCCACGCGAAGGCAACGTAGTCGAGCCGTTTTCGCGCCGTCGCAAGGTGATCGCGGAGCACATGGTCTTTTCCAAGACGCATGCTCCGCACGTCGGCACGCTGGCGGAGGTGGACATGACGCGCGTAGCGCGCCTGCGCGAAGTGCACAAGGTGGCGTTCCAGGCGAGCGAGGGGTTCGCGCTCACGATTTTGCCGCTGGTCGCCGCAGCGACGGTGCGCGCGCTCAAGGAATTTCCGCGGATGAACGCGTCGGTGGCTGGCGACGCGCTCGTGATCCGCAGGGCGATCAATCTTGGAATCGCGGTCGACACGGAGGAGGGGCTGCTCGTCCCGGTAGTCAAGTCGGCGGAGGGAATGTCGGTGGTCGGCCTGGCCCGCGAGATCGAGAATCTGCGGCGGAAGGTCGCGGATAAGCGCATCACCGCGGACGATCTTGCCGGGGGAAGTTTTACCCTTTCCAATCCCGGCCGCGAAGGCAACGCCTATGGGTTTGCGATTATCAATCAGCCGCAGGTCGGAATTCTCAGGATGGGCGAACTGAAAAAACGCCCGGTTGTAGTCGAGGCGGACGGCGAGGATGCGATCGCGATCCGCACCATGATGTACCTCGCGCTCTCGTACGACCATCGCGTCGTCGACGGCGTACTCGGGAATCGCTTCCTGTATCGCGTCGCGCGGATTCTCGAAGCAGGAGACCTTTCCCTATGACTATGAAAGCGATGGCCGTACATACCCCGGCGCCGATCGAAACCAACCCGCTGAGCGCGATCGAAGTTCCGGTACCGGAGCCGCGCGCGGGCGAGATTCTGATCCGGGTTCTCACCTGCGGCGTATGCCGGACCGACCTGCATGTCGCGGAGGGCGACCTGCCGCCGCGGTTGCCGCGAGTGATTCCCGGTCATGAAATTGTCGGCGTGGTCGAGCGATGCGGCGACGGATGCAAGCGCTTTCGGGCCGGCAATCGGGTCGGAATCGCGTGGCTGCGCGAGACCTGCGGCGCATGCCTCTATTGTCGGCGCGAGCGCGAGAATCTCTGCCCGAATGCGCGCTTCACCGGCTACGACCATGACGGCGGCTACGCCGAAGCTGCGATTGCCCGCGAGGACTTTGTCTATCCGATTCCCGCCTCGCTTGGTGACGAAGAAGCCGCGCCGCTGCTCTGCGCGGGGATCATCGGCTACCGCGCGATCAAGCGCGCCTCAGTCCAGCCCGGCTCGACCGTGGGACTGTATGGTTTCGGCGGCTCAGCCCATATCGCGATCCAGGTGCTGCGTCATTGGGGATGCCGCGTGCTGGTGATGAGCCGCGGCGACAAGCATCGCGAGCTCGCCCAGAGCCTCGGCGCCGATTGGATCGGCGAGGCGCGCGAACGGCCTCCTAGGCTCCTCGATGCGGCGATTTTGTTCGCGCCGGCCGGCGACCTCGTGCTGCCTGCGCTCGAAGCTCTCGATCGGGGCGGAATTCTCGCGATCGCCGGAATCTACCTCAGCCCGATTCCGCAGCTCGACTACGAGCGCCATCTTTTCTACGAGAAGGAACTCCGTAGCGTGACCGCGAACACGCGAGTCGACGGCGAGGAGTTCATGAAAGTCGCCGGGGAGATTCCGATTCGCACCCATACCGCGGCGTTCGGCCTCGGCGAGGCGAATGTGGCGCTGAACATGCTCAAGCACGACGAGCTCAAGGGCGCCGCAGTGCTGCGGATCAAATAGGGCTCCAGGCGGTCGCTTTATTTCGACCTCAGATTGACCGGCGCGCGTATCGCTTGCTAACTTCGACTCGGATAATCATGGCCGACGCGAAACATGTCAGTGCACTGAGTAAGGGCGAGGAAATCCTGCTCGGCGATACCGCTTTCCTTACCCGTTTGGACAAGGCGATCGGCTGGGCGCGGAAATTCTCGATCTTTCCCTATCCGTTCGCGACCGCGTGCTGCGCGATGGAATACATGGCGCTGGCCGCGACTCCCTACGATATCGACCGGTTCGGCGCGCTGCTGCCGCGTTTCACGCCGCGTCAGGCTGACCTGCTGATGGTGGTCGGCACGGTGTCGATTCGTCAGGGGCCCATTCTCAAGCGCGTCTATGATCAGATGGCGGAGCCGAAATGGGTGATGGCCTTCGGCGCGTGCGCGTCGACCGGCGGCTTCTACGACAATTACGCTACGCTGCCGGGAATCGATCGGATCGTCCCGGTGGATGTGTATGTTCCTGGATGCCCGCCGCGCCCCGAAGGCGTGCTCGACGCCCTGATGGCATTGCAACGCAAAATCCAGGGCCAGAAGCAGAAGCTCGGCGCGCTGCGGGAAAAACATCAGGCCGCGACCGGCGCCCGCTAGTCACCGCATCCTCGATGGAGAGAATCCTAACCCGCTGGTTGGACATTCCCGACCTGCGCCGTCTCGAAGTGTACGAGGCGCACGGGGGTTACAAGGCGTTGCGCAAGGCGCTCACCGAGATGACGCCGGAGCAGATCGTCAACGAAGTTAAAGCGTCGAATCTGCGCGGCAGGGGAGGGGCCGCGTTCCCGACCGGCGTGAAGTGGAGCTTTATCCCGAAGGACTCGAAGAAACCCGTCTACATGTGCTGCAACGCGGACGAATCCGAGCCCGGCACGTTCTGCAATCGCTACGAGCTGGAAAACGATCCGCACGGCATAATCGAGGGAATCCTGATCACCTGCCGCGCGGTGGGCTCCCACGTTGCCTACGTGTACATACGCGGCGAGTTCAACGCGCAGAAGCGCATCCTGGACGCCGCGATTGCCGAAGCGCGCGCCGGCGGCTACGTCGGTCCCGACGTGATGGGCTCGGGATTCGCCGTGGAGATTTACACCCATCGCGGCGCCGGCGCCTACGTATGCGGCGAGGAGAGCGGGCTGCTCGAATCGCTGGAGGGCAAGCGCGGCTATCCGCGCAATCGGCCGCCGTTCCCCGCCATTCATGGAGCATTCGGATGCCCCACGGTCGTCAACAATGTCGAGACGATGCACAACGTGCCGCATATCATCGCGCGCGGCGCCGACTGGTTTCGCTCGATCGGTCCTGAGAAAAGTCCGGGACCGAAAATTTTCTGCCTGTCCGGTCATATCAACAAGCCGGGAATCTACGAGCTGCCGATGGGCTTTCCGCTCAAGGACCTGATTTATGAGGTTGGCGGTGGAATCAGCGACGGCCGCAAACTCAAGGCCGTGATTCCGGGCGGAATATCGTTCCCGCCCTTCACTGCCGAAGAGGCCGTCAAGGTCAACATGGATTTCGACTCGGTGCGCGCCGCGGGTTCTCTGATGGGCACGGCGGGCGTGATGGTGATGCACGACGGGACCTGCATGGTCGACGCGCTGCGGACCGCCGCCCATTTCTTCCATCATGAATCGTGCGGCCAGTGCACGCCGTGCCGCGAAGGCACCGGATGGATCGAGAAGCTGCTCACCGAGATCGAGGCCGGCCGCGGCCGGATGGAAGATCTGGACACGCTGATCTCCGCTGCCACCAACATGGAAGGCAACACGATCTGCGTGCTCGCCGACAGCCTCTCGATGCCGGTCAAGGGCTTCGTGCCGAAGTTCAAGGACGAGTTTATCGAGCACATCCGGCTCGGCCGCTGCCCGGTCCGCGATTCGGAGCAAAGAGCCACTACGCTGATTGGCGAAGGCAATCGTCCCAATGCCTAAGCTAACTATCGACGGCAAGCAGCTCGACGCGCCCGACGGGATCAACCTGATCGACGCGGCCGAGCGGGCCGGTATCGAGATTCCCCACTACTGCTACCATCCGGGGCTTTCGGTTCCCGGCAACTGCCGGATGTGCCTGATCGAAGTCGAGAAGATGCCGAAGCTCCAGATCGCGTGCAACACCAAAGTGGCCGAAGGAATGGTGGTGCATACCGCCAACGCCCGGGTGAAGCAGGCGCAGGCCTCGGTGCTCGAATTCCTGCTGATCAACCATCCGATCGATTGTCCGATCTGCGATCAGGCCGGCGAGTGCAAGCTCCAGGACTATTACATGGATTACGACGATCGGCCGTCGCGCTTCCCGCTGGGCGAGAAGAACCGCAAAGGCAAGGCGATCGATATCGGCTCCGGCGTGAAGCTCGACCAGGAGCGATGCATCCTGTGCGCCCGCTGCACCCGGTTCTTCGACGAGATCACGCACACTTCCGAGCTGGCGATTTTCGGGCGCGGCGATCACAACGTGATCGATACCTATCCGGGCGCGAAAGTCGACAACAAGTACGCCGGCAATATCGTCGATATCTGCCCGGTCGGCGCATTGACCGAAGCGGCTTTCCGTTTCCGGATGCGGGTCTGGTACCTGGATCGTACGCCCTCGATCTGCGGCGGCTGCGAGCGCGGATGCTCGATCGATATCGATCACCATCGCGGACGCATCTACCGTTTCAAGCCGCGCTACAATCCGGCGGTGAACAGCTACTGGATGTGCGACGAGGGGCGGCACGGGTTTCCCGCGCTCCAGAGCGAGAGCCGGCTGGCCGCGCCGCTGGTGCAATCGGGCGATCGGATGGTGCCCCAGGGATGGGCCGCAGCAATCCGGCGCGCGGCCGAGACTATCACCGAGACCGTGAACCTCAGCGGCGCGGCGTCGATCGGCGGGATCGTCGGCGCGGATGCGACCAACGAGGAAGCGTTCGCGCTCAAGCGCCTGATCGCGGCGACGATCGGATCGAAACATCTCGGCGGATTCAATTGGTCACCGCCCGGCGCGAGCGGCGACGACAAGCTGCTGATTCGCGGCAACAAGAATCCGAACACGCGAGGTCTGCAGGCGCTGGGACTCGCGCCCGACGGTATCGAGCGGCTCGCGGCCGCGGTCGCGTCGGGCGAGCTGAAGGTGCTGATCGCGTTGCGGGCGGATTTGGCGCGGGCACTCGGCGAGGAGGAGTTCGGCCGCCGGTTCGGCGCTCTCGACTATCTGATCGTGCTCGATACCGACGCGAACGAGACCGCTCAGATGGCCAACCAGGTGCTGCCGATTGCCGCCTACCCGGAGCTCGACGGGAGCTTCACGAATTTCCAGGGGCGCGTGCAGCGAATCCATCGGGCGTTCGATCCGGTCGGCGAAGCGCTGGCAGGAACCGAAGCGATCGCCCGGCTGGGACATGCGATCGACGGCGTAGTGCGCATCGGCGCAGCCGAGCACGTTTTCACCGAGATGGCCGCATCGGAGCCGGCGTTTCAGGGCCTGTCGCTCGGCGGCCTCTCGCCGCACGGCGCGATGCTCGCGACCGCGACAGCCGAAACATCCCGGATTGCGCAGACGTAGCGCCGAATCCGGTCTTCAAGGTCAGCGCGCGCAGAGTTTCTCTACTTCAGCTAACTTGATCCTGTTTCGCGCGTACAAGGTCGAAAACCTGCGAGCGGCGGTTGCGCTGCATTTCGCATGGTACAATTTCGTCCGAATCCATCGGACGCTGCGCGAGACCCCGGCGATGGCTGCTGGCATCACGAATCGGCTATGGTCGGTCGGCGAGTTGATTGAAGCTGCGGAATCCGAGGAGGGCATAGCGGCATGACGGGCCAAGGGGAACCATGAAAACCAAGACGTTGATCCCTGATCCTGTGGGTGCCGCTCACATTCATATAAGCCTTTTGGCGCCGGCCGATGCCGTCTTATATCGAGCCATTCGATTGGACGCGCTTCGATGCAATCCAGAAGCATTCGGCAGCACGTTTGAAGCTGAAAATGCCCAACCCTTGAGTTGGTTCTCAGACAGGCTTGGGGGTTCTGAAGTGTTTGGTGCCTTCCATGGCTCGGACCTCATCGGTATCGCTGGATTGTTGATCGGAAAAAGCCCAAAGGAGGCTCATAAGGGCCTGCTCCGGGGCATGTACGTTCGGCCTGGCTCCAGAAGGACCGGCGTCGGGCGGCGACTGGTGGAGATCATCGTCGAAGTTGCCCGACGGCGGGGGCTCGAACTGATCCAACTGAGCGTTGTTAGCGACAACGAACCAGCGCGGCGGCTCTATGCCGGTCTGGGCTTCTTGGAATATGGAATCGAAAAGAACGCTCTAAAGCAGGAGGGCCATTACTACGACGAGGTTCTTATGGTAAAGGACCTCACGCCAGATTCAAATTAAGACACTACCCGCGAATGGCTCTGCTCTCCCAGCTCCGGCGCCGCTCCGCGCTATGCGCAGCTTCTGCGCTCGCCGTACTGGAGCCCGCAAAAGCTCCGTGCCTACCCCTTGGGCCGCCTGCTTCAATGGCAGCTGATTACTTCGATCGGTCCGGGAACGGCGGTGATGGTCTGGACGATAAACGCGTTGTTGTCGTCACCCGAAATCGATACCTGTTGGGCGCTGTCCGTGCCGGCCTTGAGATCTGAGAATCCACTCACGGTCGGCAGCGTCCCCTGCAGCAGGTGAGTCGAGTTGTCCGACGCGTTGATGGCGGCGATCTCGACCGTGCCGTCACTGCGCGAGTAGCCGCTGTCAGCGGAAAAGTTGCTCCCAACGGTCTCGGTGGTAAACCCGCCGCTGCCGCTCGCGTCGCCAAAGTCGGCGAAGGCCAGCATGCTCGAGCTGGAACCAACTTCATTCGCTCCCACATCAACTACGGTTGGATCGAGCAAGCCCAGGAAGAACCCGTTCACAATGGCGAAGCCGTCGGCGCTCGTACCCATATGGAGGGTGAAAGGACCCGACCAGCTTTCAGCGCCGTTCGACGAGTACACGCCCACTCCTCCGGGAAGGTTGCCGTCGTTGACGCCGATGCTGCTCCACCCAACGGCGAGGTTGGAGCCGGAAGCAACTATACAAGGCGATCCCGAGAAGCTGCTGGTAATCAGTGACGAAGCGCCGAAGCTAACGCCACCATTCGTCGAAACGTTCAGATTTATCCCACCCGCTCCCGCGGCGGAGACGACATAAACGTTGGTGGGTCCGCCGTTGGGTCCGTCAACCGCCACCTGCGGAGCGAGCGGCACGATCCCGGGGATTCGCCACCGAGGTTCTGAATGGTTCCGGGGGCCGCTGCCGTTGAATGTCACGTAATCGATCGAAAGTGCAATGCTGGTCTTGTTTTCCAGACGATATGGACGTTTCCCATCGAATCGTAGTCGGACGATGGAGTCACGTTGCTCGATGTAAGGGTCGCTGGTGATGTTGTAGGGCGAGCCCCAGGTCGCACCGTTGTAGAGAGGATGCCTTGGATCGAGGAAAGGCTGCCACCTGTACCTGCCGCGACAAAGAGCTTGTTGCCGGAACTCCGATAGCCGGGCGCCGCGCCGCGTGAGGAGACCAACACGGGCGACGTGCAAGTGCTGAACAGCGGAGCCGGCGATGGCGTCGCGGTTGGGGTCGCGCTACAGTGGCGGTCGAAGTCGCCGTCGGCGTGGGAGTTGGACTGGCGATCACAGTCGGACTTGCAGTCGGAGAGGCGGTCGGCGTGCCGGTCGGAGTGGCGGCGGTCGGAGTCGTGGCGGGAGTCGAAGTGACGGCCGGGGTCGGCGTGGCGGCGGCGGGCGGAGTCGGCGTCTGGATCGCAAACGGCGGGGTCGGCGTAGGCGTCGGGGTCAGGGTTGGGCTCTGAGTAGGTGTCGGGGTCGGCGTAGGCGTCGGGGTCGAGATGGCGGGCGTCGGGGTTGGTGTGGCTGTCGCGCAGCAAATCTCGAGCGCGATACCCTGCGGCCCCTTGAGCTTGGTCTTCGCCCCGGCCACCATGACCAGCGGCTTTACGTTGCCGCCGGCGCCGGATGGATAGACGGTGGCGCTGTTGTTGCCGTGGTTCGCGACGAAGATCTGCCCGCTGCGACAATCCACCGCGATGCCGAAAGGATTGCTGAGCTTGGTCTTGGGCCCGGCGATGATCGCGCTCGGGGATTCGTTCAGCTTGCCGGTGCCCGCCCTCAGTGGCTGGTAGACCGTCACGCTGTTGTTCCCGTTGTTCGCCACATCGATATCGTCGCCGGGCGCCAGGGCGATCCCAGTGGGTTTGTGGAGTTTGGTTTTGTTGCCGATGATGGTGGCGATCGGCGATACATTGCCGTTGACCCCGCGCCCATAGATCGTCACGCTGTTGTTCCCGTTGTTGGCCACGTAGATGTTCAGCGCCGTATCCAGCGCGATACCGAAGGGAGACTTCAGACCCGTGCTGGCGCCCGCGATGGTGATCACCGGCACTGCGTCGCCGTGGCTATCCGGCGCATAGACCGTGACGCTGTCATTCTTGCTATTGGCGACGTAGATGAAGCCGAGACAGTCGACCGCGATGCCCAGCGGCGAAGACAGCCCGGTGCTGGGGCCCACGATGGTAACAATCGGCGAGACGTTGCCATTGGTTTCCGCCCCATAGATGGTGACGCTGTTCGCGCTGGCATTGGCCACGTAGAGGTTGTCGTTTTGGTCGACCGCGATTCCGTAGGGCTGATCGAGCCCGGTGTTGGAGCCGTCGATCAACTCGACGGGCGGTACATTGCCGTTCGCACCCGCCGCATAGCCGGTCACGACGTTGCTGTGATTGGTTACAAAAAATTGGCTGACGGTCGCGCCGCGGGCATCGGTGGGGCGCCCACCGACCACGGCGATTAGCAGGAGGAGGGTGAAGGTGATCTTCATGAGCCTTGCGGCTCGCGAGGTTGACCGTGTCACACCCAAAAAGATCACGAACCTGCGATCGGTGGTGGCCATAGCCTCCTGTCCAAGACGGGATAGCCGCCAAGGGATCGACATTCCCCGCCTTTTGAGAGAGTTTGGGCGCGACCATAGCGCCATTAGCCGCCTAAAGGCAAATCGACCAAAATCCGATCACCAGTCCTCAATTCTCACCGATGCGTTGCGAGATCCACCTGTAAGTCGACGACACCGACGCGCGGCGCTCACGGAGGGAGCGAAATCGCTCGAGGAACCGGCAGACAAGCCCTGTGGCGATCGCAGAGCGGCGCTGATCGACTCGGTGGGCAACACCTGGTGGATCGCGACCCGGAAGCAGGATAAGTGTCGGCATTGGACTCGGCGCGATAACTTTTCGCCGCCTCGCGCGTTATTTAGTGAGGGGGGAATCTGAAGCGGAGAAATATCGATGGCAACCGAGGAAAAAATCGCTCAGCCTTCCGCGCTGCCGCCGTCATTGGCGCTCTATCAGATGGCGGTCGGCCACTATTTTTCTCGCGCGCTCGCTCTGGTCACGAAACTGAACGTTGCCGACCTGTTGAAGGACGGGCCGCGGCCATTCGGGGAACTCGCCAAAGCCACCGGCACGGACGCGCCGGCCCTTAATCGCGTGATGCGCCTGATGACCAGCGCGGGTGTGTTCGAGGAGCGTGAGGGCGGCAACTTCGCGCTGACGCCGCTTGGCGAGTATCTCCGCACCGGAGTGCCCGGCTCGATGCGGGCTTCGGTCATGCTGTTCGCCGGTGAGGGAATTCAGGAATCGTGGAAGGAACTGGAATATTGCGTCCGCACCGGCGAGCCCGCGTTTCGCCGCATCTCGCCCACCGCCGACGCCTTCACCGCTATGGCTCAGAATCCCGAAATGGCCGCGGCTTTCGACGAAGCGATGTCAACCTTCGCGCCGCTGACCGCGGCCGCGGTCGCCGCGTCGTATGACTTCTCGGCCTTCGGCGCGCTCGTAGACGTAGGCGGCGGCAACGGCGCTATCCTGATCGGGATCCTGAAGGCGAGCCCGAATCTGCGCGGAATCGTGTTCGATCGGCCGCAGGCGGCGGAGAGCGCAAAAAAGCGGATCGCGGCGGCGGGTTTGGAATCACGATGCGAAGCGGTCGGCGGAGACTTCTTCAAATCGGTCCCGTCCGGCGTTGACGCTTATCTGCTCAAGCACGTGATCCACGACTGGAACGACGAACGCGCCGTCGCGATTCTGAAGAACTGTCATCGTGCGATGAACCCGAACAGCAAGCTGCTGATTGTCGAGGGCGTCTACCCGCCGCGAATCGATCAATCGGACCTCGCGCGCGGCGCCGCCGCGAACAACGTCAACATGCTGGTCTGCACCGGCGGCCGGCAGCGGTCGGAAGCTGAATTCCGCTCGCTCTACGACGCGGCAGGATTCAAACTGACCCGGATCGTCCCGACTCCGGCGCGGGTATGCGTGATCGAAGGCGCGCGGGTGTAGGTCTCCGTTCGCTCGCGCCAAAAAGGGAGCGCGCTCTATGGCCAAGGACCTTTGGAAGACACCGCCGGTCGTTCCCTCGCTCGTCTACGAAGACGTGCCGGGCGCGGTCGAATGGCTGAGCCGTGCATTCGGCTTCCGCGAGCGCTCCGACGCGCGTCTCACCGGGGCCGGATTCGTGCTCGCGTGGATGGAAGTGGGCGACGGTCTTATCACTCTCACGACCGGCGGCGGCTCCGCCTGCAGCCCCAAGAGCGCCGGCAAGACAACCCAATCGGTGAAGGTCTACGTCGACGACGTCGATCGCCACTTCGAGCGGGCGAAGGCCGCTGGTGCGTCGATCGTCTCGGAGCTGGAAGAGGGTTTTTGGGGCGGGCGCTTCTACCGGGCACAGGATCGCGAAGGACATCAGTGGGAATTCTCGCAGATCGATCGGGAGTGGGCAGCTCAAGAGTGGAAGCTGCCGCCGCGCACAAAGAGGGGCGTGAGCTGATCCGCAGGGTTCCGCCGCGTGTCGTCCGCCGCTAAGCTTGAGACCGAGGCGAAAGCGGCGCGCGGTGAAAGCGGTCATAATCGGCGGCGGGATTATCGGAGCGGCGGTCGCGTGGCGACTGGGCCTCGACGGCGGGCGCAAGCCGCCAGGCGGGATCGCGTGCTGTTCTCCGGAGCGATTCGGCCAGCCGCCTGGGAATCGGGGCAAGCTTTGAAGGCGCTCGGGTTGGTCCGCGACCTGTTCTTTCGCGCCAAGATCGACGCGGTCGCGCGCGCGACCGGCGCCGAGGTCTCCTATGCGTCGACGCTGGATTCGGCGCTCGGACAATGCGCGGAGGGCTCGTTCGCGATAGTCTTCGCCGACTTGTCGGACGCATCCCTTGCCACTCACGAATCGGTGTCGCGGCTGCGCGCGGCCGCACCCGGCGCGCGCCTGCTTGGCTTCGCCTCGCACGTCGATCTGAAGGCGCTGCGCTCGGCGCGCGAGGTCGGGTTCGATCAGACTCTCTCGCGCGAGCAGTTCACCTCCCGCCTGCCTGAATTGCTGTCCTCCGATCGCTCTTCCTGACCGGAGGTCCCAGGACAGGCAGCGAAACCGACCGGCGCGACGCCGGTCCTGCTTCGGAAGGGAACCGGTCCTGAGGTCGGTGCGATCCGAAGTAGGGCCGGCGTCCCGCCGGCCCAGCCCCGCCCGAGCGAGATTTCTGCAACCCTGCGCCCGCGCCGAGCGTCTTACATATCGAACACGCCAGGAGGTAATTGGTCGTGCCTGAAGAAGGATCGGGAACTCAGGGTGGCGCAAGCCACGGCGACTCAGGTCAGGAGCGGCTCGAAAGGCGCCTGGACCGTATCGAAGCCGAAATTATCCGGGAGAATCGATGGTGGCGGGGCGGTTTAATCGCCGCGCTGGTGTTGTTGGCGTTGGCGATTCTGGTCGCGGGGCATCATCGCAGGCGCCACGAAATGGGACCGATGGGCCCGGCCGGATGGGGACAACGGATGCCTTACGGCCAATTCGGTGGATATCCTCCGCCATGGGCTTTCGGCGGTCGCGGCGGCCCGTGCGGAGGCGACGACGGTCACGGTCGAGGGTTCAGGCCGGAACCCGGACCGGGAGGACCGCCGAGGTAGCGCTGCAACGCGCTTGGCGGCTTTGAGCGACTCGCGAGCCACCGCGGCCCTCGGTCAGAAATCGCAAGCCTGGGGGGCGGGCGCCGGAGGCCGGTATCTGCCGGCGCCGTAGGTCGCATCATCCAATTCGGTTCAGTAGATCCACTTGTCCTGTTTTTTGTCCCAGCGGAAAATCTCGGTCGTGTTGGTAATGCTGTTCGGCTTGGGTGTCGCGTGGCGCGCTTCATCGAGCGTCTTGCCTTCCAGCCGATACTCGAACTCCTGGTAGTATAGCTTGCCCACAGGGATTCCCTTGGACGACTGCTTGCACGTGCAGCTCTGGATACTGCCGTAGCCTACGTAGGTCGAGGTCTGGAGTCCGTTGCTGTCCTTCCAATCGAGGTGCGCGATATTGTTGCGCTCGCGGTCCTTCAGCTTCGTCCCCCAATCGTTGCAGAAGGCGGGAAACTCCTTCTCCGCTTTTGCGAAGAGCCGGTCTCCGAACATTCGCGGAGACAGCTTCTTGAGCTCCGCCGCCACGCGATGAACTGCCCTTCTGGCCACGCCCGGCGTGGCGGCGGCGGCCGCGGCCTTAGGAGCCGCGGCCTGCTGCGGAGCACTGGCCTGAGGAACGTCCGCCTGCGAGGCCCCGTCGAGCGCTGGCGAACCGCACCAGGCGGCGGTTGCGGCGGACAGCAACGTGGCGGAAGCGAGCGCTGAGATAATTGTAGCTTTTGGGCGCATATTTTAACTTATTGCATACCTCCGCGCGCGACCCAAGAGGCAATTTTCCGCCGTTGTTGCTGTCCTGCAACCTCGCCGGCCAGGACTCTTCAGCTCATTCCTGCGGCACCAGCTCCACGCGCCGGTTCTGCGCGCGTCCCTCGTCGGTATCGTTGGTGGCCACGAAGTTGGTCTTGCCGAATCCTTTCGCGATCAACCGGCTGGCCGGGATGCCCTTGCCTTCCAGGTAGCTGGCGACCGCGGCTGCGCGGCGTTCCGAGAGCTTCTGGTTGTACTCGTCGCTCCCGATCCAGTCGCAGTATCCGTTGACA
Source organism: uncultured delta proteobacterium (assembly GCA_963749215.1). Taxonomy (GTDB): domain Bacteria; phylum Desulfobacterota; class Binatia; order Binatales; family Binataceae; genus CAVVMA01. Next base: position 293,030 of record CAVVMA010000018.1, read on the forward strand.
TCGATCGTCACGTTAGCATGCGACTTGAGGGTCTCGGCGGCTTCGTCGAGTACGGGCTCGTCCTCGGGACGGATGACCGACTTGTTGAAGTCGAAGTGGACACCTCTAAGCACCAGCTTTTCCCTGGCCGGTGGTGGAGGCGGCGGTGGCGGCGGCGGTGGCGGCGGAGCCTGTGCGACTTCCGGCGCCGGCGGCGGTGGCGGTTTTATCGGATCGCAGATGAAATGGCCCGTCACAGCTCCGAGAATCGCGCCGATAGCGGCACCCGAGCCTCCGAAGATAGCCTTGCCGTTATTGCTCTCGCCTTTTCCGTGCGTGTTGTCGGCGATCACGATGCCCGAGGCGGCGCCGGCAGCGGCGCCCGCCACCGCTCCCAGCCCTGCGCACTGACCCCATTCCCTCGGTTGCCCCATCTGCGAGCAGCCCGCGACCATCGCCAGACAGTAGATCAGGCCGGCGAACGCTGCTGCTGAAGACAATCCAGTCCTGTGCCTCATGAAATCCTCCTCCCGCGAAAGTTCCGGACCCGACCCTTAGCGATTCCTCCCCAGACCCCCGGCGCCTCGCTTAAAGCGAGGCGTTCGCACTTTATTCCACAAAACCCTGCAATCTTAAAGGGGGGCCAAAAAGCTCTGTTCCCCGGGGAAGGACACAGAAACGCCCGCAGGCCCGTGTCTCCCGGTCTCCCCCGACCCTGGAACGCAGCCTAAACCGGTCCGAACCAACGTTCAAGACTTGCGGTTCAATCTTGCTAATATGCATCCATGCTCTCGCTGGCACGTGGCAAGGAAGGCACTTTCCGCCTGGTTTCGGGCTACCGTCCTCAGGGCGATCAACCCGCCGCGATCGAGGCGCTCAACCGCAACATCGTGGAAGGCGTCAAGCATCAGGTGCTGCTCGGGGTCACCGGCTCAGGCAAGACCTTCACGATGGCCAACGTGATCGCGAAGCTGAATCGGCCCGCGCTCGTGATCGCGCCCAACAAAACCCTGGCCGCGCAGCTATACAACGAATTCAAGAGCCTGTTTCCGGAAAACGCCGTCCGCTACTTCGTTTCGTATTACGACTACTACCAGCCCGAAGCCTACGTTCCTTCCACCGACACGTATATCGAGAAGGACGCCAGCATCAACGACGAGATCGACAAGCTGCGTCATTCGGCGACCAAGGCCCTGCTCGAGCGCAACGACGTCCTGATCGTCGCCTCGGTCTCGTGCATCTACGGACTCGGCGAGCCGGAGGTCTACTTCGAGATGCTGGTGTTTGTCGAGGAGGGCCAGACCGTCGAGCGCGATCGGATGCTGCGCAAGCTTGTGGATATCCATTACATGCGCAACGACTACGACTTCCATCGCGGGACCTTCCGCGTGCGCGGCGACACGGTCGAGGTGTTCCCGGCCTATGAAGAGAGCCGGGCGGTGCGGATCGAGTTTTTCGGCGATCAGATCGAGGCGCTGTACGAGATCGATCCGCTGCGCGGCAAGGTGATTCGCAAGCTCCAGAGCGTCGCTATCTATCCGGCCTCGCATTACGTGACGACTTCCGACCGGATGGAAGTCGCGGTCCGCAATATCCGTGCGGAGCTCAAGGAGCGGCTCGAATTCTTCCGCGCGCACGATCGCCTGCTGGAAGCCCAGCGCCTGGAGCAGCGCACGCTCTACGACCTGGAGCTGCTCGCCGAGATGGGATTCTGCCCGGGAATCGAGAACTATTCGCGCCATCTGACGGGCCGCGCGCCGGGACAGGCGCCGCCGACCCTGCTGGATTACTTCGCGAGCAACTACCTGGTGTTCGTCGACGAGAGCCACGTCACGATTCCGCAGCTCGGCGGGATGTACCGCGGCGACCGATCGCGCAAGGAGACCCTGGTCGAGTTCGGCTTCCGGCTTCCCTCCGCGCTCGACAACCGGCCGCTTAACTTCGAGGAATGGGAGGGGCTGGTCAATCAGGCGATGTACGTCTCGGCGACCCCCGGCGACTACGAGCTCAAGAAGTCGGACGGGCTGGTGGTGGAACAGCTAATCCGTCCCACCGGACTTATCGATCCCGAGATTGAAGTTCGCAAGGCCGGCACCCAGGTCGACGATTTGCTGGAGGAAATCCGCAAACGGGCCGAGGCCAGGGAGCGCACGCTGGTAACCTGCCTGACCAAGAAGATGGCCGAAGACCTGACCGACTACTATCACGATCTGGCCGTGCGGGTGCGCTACCTGCACTCCGATATCGAGACTATCGAGCGCGTCGAGATAATCCGCAGCCTGCGCAAGGGCGAGTTCGACGTGCTGGTGGGGATCAACCTGCTCCGCGAGGGGCTGGACTTGCCCGAAGTCTCGCTGGTCGCGATCCTCGACGCCGACAAGGAGGGATACTTGCGCTCGGCCCGCTCGCTTATCCAGACCATCGGGCGCGCCGCGCGCAATCTGAACGGCAAGGTAATCATGTACGCCGACGCGATGACCAACTCGATGCGAATCGCGATCGACGAGACCTATCGCCGCCGCGCCAAGCAGCTTGCCTACAACGAGGCCAACGGCATCACGCCCACAACGATCGTCAAGGGAATCGACGCCTCGCTGGTCGAGATGTACTCGCCGGAATGGGCGGTCGTGCCGGAGATCGAAGAGGGCGCCGAAAGGCCGGAGCTAATTCCGCCGCACGAACTTCCCGATCGGATCACGGCGCTGCGGCGCGAGATGATGGAAGCGGCGGTGAAACTCGAATACGAACGCGCCGCTAAGTTGCGCGATCAGATCAAGCGGCTGGAGCGGATGGCGTTCGGACTCGATAAGCCGAAGCCGGCTGCCCCGGCAAAGCCGCCGGGCAGCGCCCATTCGAGCGCCAGCGAGCAGGCGGAAGGCCGCCACAGAGGCCACAAGGTGGTCGGAATCGGCAGCGAGAATCCAAGCCGGACCCGCGGCCGTCGCGGAGCAGGCGCAGCCACCGGCGCGGCCGCAGGCGCCTCGCGCAAGCAAGGCCGCCTGAAGCTGGTGCCCGATCGGCCGGAGTAGAGGCGGGCCGTTCTCTCGAGGCGTAGAGCGTGTGACCTTTGGTGCTTGCGACGCCCTCACCCGCGCGTCACGGCGTTTGCAGGAAAAGAGCAAACGCCGCTCCGCTCGCCCTCTCCCGGAGGGAGAGGGATTAACAGTGGCAAGCGCGCAATATGGTCGCAGCAGCGACTTCTGTTCCCTCTCCCTCCGGGAGAGGGCGAGCCGCGAAGCGGCGCGGGTGAGGGCGCGCTATCTATCAGCGAAAACAAAAGCCACGAGCCCGAGCGCCATTGTTCGGGAGCGAGGGATCCAAGCGGCGGAGAACCACAGTTGCGAATTATTTCTCTCGAACGCGTCCTGATCGCGGTCACCGACTTCGACCAATCCTGTGACAACTGGCGCAAGGCGGGTTTCTCGCTCGACGGCGCCGCAAACAGGACCGGAGGAATCCGCAGCGCGCGCTTTGAGTCGGGCGCGGTGACCGTCGAGCTCTGCGCCTCGCAGGGCGAGCTCGACCGGGCGAATCCGATGGCGGTTCAGATGGCGGCGGTGGCCGCGCGCGGCGGCGGCATCTTCGGATGGCTCTGGGGCGTGGCCGATTCGGACGCCGAGATATTCGCAGAGCGCTCGCGGGCTCACGAGCTACTCGACGGGGTGTTCACCGGCGCGATTCCGAAGTCGCCCAAAGCCGGCCCGCGCACAACCCCACCCAATGCCAACACCGTCGCCTACCTGGAGCATCTGGTCGTGATGGTCCCGCAACTCGACGAGGCGATCGTCGCGTTCGAGCGCGTCGGAGTTCCCTGCAAGCGCATTCGCGAGGCCGGGCGCGGGATGCGCCAGGCGTTCTTCAAGCTGGAGGAAAGCGTGTTCGAGGTGGTTGGACCGTCGGGGTCGGAACCGCGATGCTGGGGGCTCGCGTTCATGTGCGACGACGCATCCGCGGCGGTCGCAGTAGCGCGCCGCAACGGGTTGCAGGCAACCGAGCCGAAGCCCGCGATCCAGGGCGGGCGCATCGCGCGAATCGTCGAGCCGCTCGACGCCGTCGCGGTCGCCTTCATGGACAAGCGATGAAGGGTGGGGGCCGATTGAGCCGGATGGGCTATGCCTTTTGCGGCCTCGGAGCGCAGAATGAATAGAGGGCGGTACCAGAAGATGAGCAGATATTGGCTTTCATTCGAGTTAGGTCTGCGCGGAAACTACGAAGCTCTTTACGAGTGGCTTGACGGTCTGACCGCGAGGGAGTGCGGCGACAGTGTCGCCACCTTCGAGTGCAATAAGAGCCCGGACCAAATCAAGAAAGAACTGTCGCCGCTTCTCGGTCCGGCAGCAAGAGTGTACCTCGTCGGGCGGACGAACAAGGGCGGCTATGTAGGACGATTCGTGCTGGGTAAACGCAAACGCGCGCCTTGGGAGGGGTATGGTGCCGCAGCCGCCGGTCTTGACGACGAGGAAGAGGGATGAGACGCGTATGCGCAGACGCATGCTTCCTAATTGCCTTATATCACGAGCGCGACGGCTTCCACGCGATCGCGCGGCAGTGGTTTGCGGACCTTTTCGAGAATACCCTGAACCGGCTGATCGTTCCCTGGCCTGCGCTGTACGAGACCGTCTCGACCAGGATGGTGCGATCTCCGCGACGTGTCGAGCGCATGTATACCGAGTGGAGAAATCTAAGGGCCAATCAGCGGCTGGACCTGCTGGACGATGGACCTTTCAGGGACGGCGCGATCGACGGGTGCTTCGCGGAGCCCGCGAAAGGGGCGCGTCGCTATCGCGCTCTCAGCCTGAGCGATCGAGTGATCCGGGAGATGCTGGCTGACACCGGGACGCGGATCGACGTGTTCCTGACTTTCAACGCGAGCGACTTTATCGACGTATGCCAGAAGTTTCGGCGCGAAATGCTTCCAGCGACCAGCCGAGCATAGCCCTGCTGCCTTATCTTGCGTTGGACCATCCGCCGCTCGACGCTGACGAGGTCAGGAGGCGGCGGTCGTTCCGAGCGCGGTCTGGAGCGCGGCGGTTATCTGCTCGACGCCGCGCTTGCCGGTCTCCGTGACGTTCGAGAACAACGCGAAGTCATGGATCGCGCCGTCGTAGCGTGTGCAGGTCACCGGCACGCCGGCCTGGCGCAGGCGCACGCCGTAGGCTTCGCCCTCGTCTCTGAGCGGATCGAACTCGGCGGTGACGATCAGGGCCGGAGGCAGTCCGCGCGGGTCGCTCGCCCGAAGCGGTGAGGCGTGAGGATTCGACCGGTCCGCGTCACTCGATAGGTATTGCTGCCAGAACCAGATCATGTCGGCGCGCGTCAGAAAATAACCGTCGGCGTTGGTCCGGTAGGACGCAGTATCCATCGCGGCGTCGATGACCGGGCAGATGAGCACTTGAAGGACCAGCCTGGGGCCGCCGCGATCGCGCGCCATCAGGGCGGCCACTGCGGTGAGATTGCCGCCGGCGCTGTCGCCGCCGATCGCGATTCGCCCGGCGTCGAGGCCAATGGCCGACGCATTTTCGGCGACCCATCGGGTCGCCGCGTAGGCGTCTTCGGCGGCGGCGGGAAACTTGTTTTCGGGCGCCAGCCGGTAGTCAACCGACACCGTCATGCATCGCACGCGGTTGGTCAGGATACGGCAGAAGTCGTCGTGGCTTTCGAATCCGCCGAGCACCCAACCGCCGCCGTGAAAGTAGACCAGACCGGGAAACGGTCCGGCGCCTTCGGGCGCGTAAATCCGTACCGGAATCTCATCGGCCGGTCCGGGTATTCGACGGTCTTCGGTCCTGCCGACCGGCTCGGGGTTTCTGGCCGCGAGCGACATCATCTCGAATCGGCGGCGGGCCTGCGCGGCGGTTTCGTCTCGCAGCGGCGTTATCCCGGCGGCGGCCATCTGTTCGACCATCATCTTGAATTGCGGATCGAGCGGCATAAACCCCTCCGGCTCCCGGCGGGAACCATCGCCCGATGATGATATAATTCGGCCGGATGGCAAAGCGCTCCTTCGACACGCTGGTGGAGTATCCGCAGCTCACGGACGCTCCGGCGCCTCCTGCCGAGGCGGCCGCGGCCGACGACGAAATCTGCCGCAAGCTCGATACGGTCGCGCCCAAGCCCGGCGTATACCTGCTCAAAGATCGCGCCGGCAAGGTGCTCTACGTCGGCAAGGCCAAGTCGCTGCGATCGCGCGTGCGGGCGTACTTCCGCCCCGGCGACGAGGGTGACGGGCGTTTTCAGGTCCGTTTCCTGATGCGGAAAGTGTGCGATTTCGACACGCTGGTCACCACCAGCGAAAAGGAAGCGCTGATTCTCGAAAACAACCTGATCAAGCAGTACCATCCCCGCTACAACATCCGTCTCAAAGACGACAAATCCTACCTGAGCGCCAAGATCACCAACCATCCCTGGCCGCGCATCACCGTGACGCGCAAGATCGTCAAGGACGGCGGGACCTATTTGGGTCCGTTCGGCTCGGCGGACGGGCTGCGCGAGACGATCGACGTAATCCGCAAGATCTTTCCGCTGCGCACCTGCTCGGACGCCGTGTTCCGCAACCGCGCCCGGCCCTGTATCGAGTATCAGATCAAGCGTTGTCTGGGACCGTGCTGCCTGCCGGTCGATCGCGGCGAGTACGAGCGCCATCTGCGCGCCGCCCGGATGCTGTTGGAGGGGAAGAACCTCGAGCTGCTCAGAGAGCTTCGCGAGCAGATGAAATCGCACGCCGACCGGCTCGAATTCGAGGATGCCGCCCGGATGCGCGATCGGGTGCGCGCGCTGGAGAAGACCGTCGAGCGCCAGACCGTGCTGCACCATTGGGGAATCGACCAGGATGTGTTCGGGCTCTACCGCGAGGGCGGCTCGATCGAAACCATCGTGCTGCTGGTGCGGGGCGGCAAACTGACGACCACTCAAGGCTGGAGCTTTCGGGACCTCGAGTTCGCCGACCAGGACGTGCTGGCCGACCTGCTGACGCAGTTCTATTCCGGCGGCCGGTTTTTGCCCGACGAAGTCATCTTGCCGGTCGAGCTGGAGGACACCGAAGTGCGCGCCGAGCTGCTCTCCGAGCGGCGCGGCAAGAAGGTCGAAATCTTTGTTCCGCAGCGCGGCGAGAAGCGGAGCCTGCTGGAACTCGCGATGGAAAACGCGCGGCAGAGCTTCGCGGCGCGCCGCGACAACGAGAAAATCCGCGAACGGATGCTCGAAGACCTCCGCACCAAGCTTCATCTGCGCAACACTCCCAAACGCATCGAATGCTACGACATCTCGAATCTGCAGGGCTCGATGGTGGTCGGGTCGCGGGTGACGTTCGACGAGGGCGAGCCGCAGAAGAACCTTTATCGCCGCTATCGAATCCGCAGCTTCCAGGGCCAGGACGACTTCGCGAGCCTCTATGAGGTGTTGAAGCGCCGCCTCGAGCGCGCGGTGCGGGAGAACGAACACCCGGATCTGTGGGTGATCGACGGCGGCAAAGGCCAGCTCAACGTTGCGCTGACGGTGCTGAAGGAGTTCAACCTGGCCGATCAGATTGACGCGATCGGACTTGCCAAGCAGCACGTGCTCAACGACGGCCGCCAATCCGCGGTCGTGAAGTCCGACGAGCGGGTCTTCCTTCCCAATCGGAAGGATCCGGTCGTGCTGCCGCGCAACTCGACGGCGCTGTTCCTGCTGGTGCGCATCCGCGACGAGGCCCATCGCTTCGCGATCACCTACAACCGCGAGCTGCGCCGCCGCGCGCGGCTGCGCTCGGTACTCGACGACGTGGAGGGAATCGGTCCGGTGCGGCGGCGTGCGCTGCTGCGCCATTTCGGGAGCCTAAGGCGCATCCGCGATGCGAGCGTGGAAGAGCTGGGGGCGGTCAAGGGGATGAACCCGGAGCTGGCGGCCGAAGTCCGCCGCCATCTGGACGCGCTCGGCGCGCTGCTCGATCCGGAGGAGGAGTCCGCAGCCGTCGAGACCGCGCCGGCGAGCTGAGTCCGCCCGGCCAGAAAGCGGACTTGACTCATCTGTAGAGTTCTACTACTTTTTGTTTTGTCGCCAGCGCGAGCCGGGCGGATGGCAAACACCGCCGCGCCACGCGGTCGGAACCCTCCAGCTGTCCGCCCGGCAAATTCTCTTCCAGACCGCGCGCTTTTCCCGAAGCTCAAAACCTGCCGGCCGGCGTTCGCCTCGCTTAAACCAGCGTTTGCCTCGCGGCACGGAGGCGGTATCTTTAAGTCGATACATCCGATACCGGCGGCGGCGCTGGTCCACTCGCGCGCCGGCAAACGCAGGCGATCGTCAACATCCGGAGTAGCGAAGCCATGAGCAAGAACAGTTTCGGCGCGCGCGCGACGCTCAGCGTCGGCGGCAAGGACTACACAATTTACAAGCTCGAGGCGCTGGAGAAGCACGGCTTTTCGCCGGCCGAGCTTCCATATTCGATTCGCGTGCTGCTGGAGAGCGTGCTGCGGCGCGAGGACGGCGCGATCGTCACTGCGGCGCAGGTCGAGGCGCTCGCGCGATGGAACAAGGACGCACACGGCGAATTCGCGTTCGTTCCGGCGCGCGTGCTGCTGCAGGACCTGACCGGTGTGCCGGTAGTCGCGGACCTGGCTGCGATGCGCGACGGGATCAAGCGGCTGGGCGGGAATCCCGCCCGGATCAATCCGATTCAGGCGGTCGACCTCGTGATCGACCATTCGGTGCAGGTCGACGTGTCCGGCAATGCGGGCGCGTTCGCGAAGAACAGTGCGATCGAGTTCGAGCGCAATCATGAGCGTTACCTCTTCCTGCGCTGGGGCCAGCGCGCGTTCAACAATTTCCGGGTGGTGCCTCCCGACACCGGGATCGTCCATCAGGTGAACCTCGAGTACCTGGCGCCGGTGGTCTTCACGACGCCCGGCGGCGACGCCTACCCGGACACGGTCGTCGGCACTGATTCGCATACCACCATGATCAACGGGCTGGGCGTGGTTGGATGGGGGGTGGGAGGAATCGAGGCGGAAGCCGCGATGCTCGGCCGATCGATCCCGATGCTGATTCCCGAGGTGATCGGTTTCCGGCTGACCGGCGAGCTGCACCCCGGCGCGACGGCGACCGACCTGGTGCTGACCGTGACTCAGATGCTGCGGCAGAAGGGGGTGGTCAACAAGTTCGTGGAATATTTCGGTTCAGGGATCGAATCGCTCGGCGTTGCCGATCGCGCGACGCTCGCCAACATGTCGCCCGAATACGGCGCGACGATCGGGTTCTTCCCCGTCGACGACCAGACGCTGAGCTACCTGCGTATCTCCGGTCGCTCCGAGGAGCGCGTCGATCTGGTCGAGGCCTACTGCAAGGCGCAGGGACTGTTTCGCAGCGACAAGTCGCCCGAACCGGCCTTCACCGACACGCTCGAGCTCGACCTCAAAACCGTGGAGCCGAGTCTCGCCGGACCGCGCCGTCCGCAGGATCGTGTGCCGCTCCGAGTTGCCAGGAGCGAGTTTCGCCGCGAGCTGGCCAAGGAAGTCAACGGTCACAGCGGAATCGATCCGGCGGTGGTCGCGCGATGGGTAGGCGAGGGCGGAAATCCGGAGGTCGCGCCGGAAGATCGGATCCAGCGCCCGGATCTCGGCGCGCTGGGGCACAGTGTCGAAGTCACCGACGCGGAGGGCGCACACTTCGCGGTCGGCCACGGCTCGGTGATCATCGCGGCGATCACGAGCTGCACCAACACCTCGAATCCAAGCGTGATGCTCGGGGCCGGCCTGCTCGCAAAGAAAGCCGTCGCGCGCGGATTGACGGTCAAGCCGTGGGTCAAGACCAGCCTCGCCCCCGGCTCCAAAGTCGTCACGCAGTACCTCAAGCACGCGAAGTTGATGGAGCCTCTGGAGGAACTGCGGTTCAATCTGGTCGGCTATGGATGCACCACCTGTATCGGCAACAGCGGCCCGATCGCGGAGGGAATCGCGGCGGGGGTGAAGCAGGGCAATCTGGTCGCTTGCGCGGTGTTGAGCGGCAATCGCAATTTCGAGGGGCGGATCAATCCGCTGGTGCGATTCAATTATCTCGCCTCGCCGCCGCTGGTGGTCGCGTACGCGATCGCGGGCACGATGGATATCGATTTCGAGCACGACTCGCTGGGCACCGACAAGCACGGCAAGCCGGTGTATCTGCGCGAGATTTGGCCGACCCTGATGGAAATCGACGTGGCGATCGGCGAGTCGGTCAGCGCCGAAATGTTCCGCTCCGAGTATGGACAGGTATTCGAGGGCGACGAGCGATGGCGCGCGCTCCGGATTCCCGAAAGCGACCTGTTCAAGTGGGACGCGAATTCCTCCTACGTCAAAGCGCCGCCGTTCATGGACGGCGTGACGCTCGCGGTTCCCCCCATCGCCGACATCAAAGGCGCGCGCGTCCTCGCCCTGCTCGGCGACAGCGTGACTACCGATCACATCTCGCCCGCCGGATCGATCGCGCCCGAAACACCCGCAGGGCAGTACCTGATCGCACACGGCGTGCAGCCGCGCGATTTCAACTCATATGGCGCGCGGCGCGGCAATCACGAGGTGATGGTGCGCGGGACCTTCGCCAACGTCAGGCTCAGGAACCAGCTCGTGCCGGGAGTCGAGGGCGGGTTCACGATCCATCTTCCGGACGGTCAGAAGACCACGATCTTCGAGGCGAGCGAGCGCTATCGCAAAGAAGGCGTGCCGCTGATCGTGATCGCCGGCAGGGAATACGGCACGGGCTCGTCGCGCGATTGGGCAGCCAAGGGTCCGCTGCTGCTCGGCGTGCGCGCAGCGATCGCGGAGAGCTTCGAGCGAATCCATCGCAGCAATCTGGTCGGGATGGGCGTGCTGCCGCTGGAATTCGCAAGGGGACAGAATCGCGAGACGCTGGGGCTGACGGGGCACGAGGTCTACTCGATCGGCCCGCTGGCAGCGGGCGTGAAGGTCGGCCAGCGCCTCAAGGTACGCGTCGAGGACGCCGGCAAGACCCGTGAGTTCGAGGTGACCGCGCGCGTCGAGACGCCCGAGGAAGTCGAGTACATCCGCCACGGCGGCATCCTCCCGTACATGCTGCGCGAGTTGGCGAGGGGGTAGCGGAGGAGAAGCGCATACCCTCACCCGCGTGCTCTCTCTTCTATCTTCTCTTCGTAGCGCCGGCCTCCGTGCCGGCTCTTTTCCTGAAAATCGAAGGCACCGGCGCGGAGGCCGGCGCTACAGAAGCTGAAGACAAAGATCGAGAGTTGTCCTGAGGCGGAAGCCGTCGGGAACTTCCGGGATTACGCCACGATGCTGACCAGCTTGTCGGGGACGTAAATCACTTTTTTGGGCGGCTTGCCGGCGAGGTGGCGCACTACTGCTTCGCTGTTCAGCGCGAGTGCGCGGACTTCCTCTTCGGCAGTGCCGGCTCCGACTTGCAGGCGGTCGCGGACCTTGCCATTGACCTGCACGACCACTGTCACCGTCTCGTCCTTGGCCAGTTCCGGATCGTACTTCGGCCACGATTCGAGGTGGATCGATTCGTTATGGCCCAGCGCGCGCCAGATCTCCTCCGCGACATACGGCGCCATCGGGGCGAGCATCAGGACGTAACTCTCGATCGCGAAGCGGCTGAGCTCTTCCGGCTTGAGCCGCGCGATTAGATTGAGTTGGCTCATCAGGGCGGCCAGCGCGGTGTTGAATCTGAGCCGATCGACATGGTCGGTCACGAATCGGATGGTCTTGTGAACCTCGCGCACCGTGTGGGCATCCGGCGTGCCGTCGGGGGCTCCGGCCTCCACGTATGTGCGCACCACCGACCATACGCGTCTTAGATATTTTACCGTCCCGGCGACGCCGTCCTCGTTCCAGGTGGTGTCCTCGTCGAAAGGGCCCATGTAAAGTTCCCAGAGCCTCAGCGCGTCGGCGCCGTATTTCTCGACCATCGCATCGGGCGTGACGACGTTGCCCTTGCTCTTGGACATCCGGCGTCCGTCGGCCGCCCAAATCACTCCCTGGTTGCGCAGCACCCGGAAGGGCTCTTTGAACTTCACCATCTCGGCGTCGTACATCACCTTGGTCCACATCCGCGCGTACAGCAGATGCATCACGGCGTGCTCGGCGCCGCCGGCGTACAGATCGACCGGCAGCCAGTAGTCGACGGCCTGCCAGTCGAACGGCGCCTGATCGTAGTGCGGCGACGCGAACCGCAGGTAATACCACGACGAGCAGGCAAAGCCGTCGAGCGTGTCGGTCTCGCGCTCGGCGGGTCCGCCGCATCGCGGGCAGGTGGTGTTCACGAACTCGGCGACATTGGCGAGCGGCGAGCGTCCGGTGCCGGAGGGCTGATAGTCTTTCATGTCGGGGAGCATCACGGGCAATTGCTCGTCGGGCACCGCAACGATTCCGCACTCTCGCTTGCAGTAGACGATCGGAATCGGAGCGCCCCAGTAGCGCTGGCGCGAGATCAGCCAGTCGCGGATCCGGTAGCTGATCGTCGGCCGGCCGATGTCGTGCTCCTGCGCATACTTGCAGACCGCCTCAATCGCTAGGTCCGTCGGCATCCCGGTGACGAACCCAGAATTAATCGACACCCCCGGCTCGGTGAACGCTCTATAATCCGGCGGCGGACTGCCATCGGCGGGGCCCGTCACGCGCGGAATTTCCAGGCCATATTTACAGGCGAACTCGAAGTCGCGTTGGTCTTCACCCGGCGCGGCCATGATCGCGCCGGTGCCATAGCCCATCAGAACGTAGTCGGCGATCCAGATCGGGATGTCCTGATTGGTGAACACGTTGCGTGCGTATGCGCCGGTGAAAACGCCGGTCTTCTCCTTGACCGTGGACAGCCGCTCGATTTCGTTCTGGAGCCGCGCCTTTAAGACGTATTCCTCTACCGCCCGGCGTTGCGAGGTGGCCGTGATCTCCGCGACCAGCGGATGCTCCGGTGCGAGCACCATGAACGACACGCCGAAGACGGTATCGGGACGGGTGGTGAAGAAGCGGACCTGTTTGCCCGGATGGTCTGCGACCGGAAAGCTCAGCTCGGCGCCCTCCGAGCGTCCGATCCAGTTGCGCTGCATCAGCTTGATCGGCTCGGGCCAGTCTATCTGGTCGAGATCTTCGAGCAGGCGATCGGCATATTCCGTGATCCGCAGGTACCATTGCTCGAGGTCCTTTTTTGTCACCTGCGTGTCGGGATGCCGCCAGCAGCATCCGTTGATCACCTGTTCGTTGGCCAGGATCGTGCGGCACTGGTCGCACCACCATTGCGAGCCCATCGCGCGGTAGGCCAGCCCGCGCTTGTAGAACAGCAGGAAGAACCATTGCGTCCAGCGGTAATATTCCGGCGACGACGAATTGATCTCGCGAGACCAATCATAGGCGCATCCCGACAACTTCAACTGACGCTTGAAGTTGGCGGCATAGAGCGGAACGGTTTCCTTGGGATGCTTCCCTTTGAGCAGCGCTTCATTCTCGGCCGGCAATCCAAACGCGTCCCAGCCCATCGCATGGAGCACGTTGTGCCCGGTCATCCGCTTGTAGCGGCCGATGACGTTGCAGGGCACATAGTTGCGCAGATGGCCGACCGAGAGGCCGTTGCCGGAAGGGTAGGGGAACATCTCGAGCAGGTAGAACTTGGGATGGCTGCGATCTTCGCGCGTGCGATAGAGATCGCTGCGCTCCCATTCGGCCTGCCATTTGGGCTCGATCTGCTTCGGATCGTAGCGCGGGTCCATCGCTGGAAGTCTAGCTTGCGGCGCGAGCGGGGAGAAAGACCGCAGAATACCCTCACCCGGCGAGCGCAACGCTCGCCGACCTCTCCCTGGTCGGGGAGAGGTGAAGAGGGACTTTACTTCTTGCGCACGATCGTCAGGCCGTCGGCAATCGTGAGCATCACGACTTCGGCGCGCTTGTCGGCGGCGAGGAAATCGTTGAGCTCGCGGATCGCTTTGGTATCTTCGCTGGTGTTGGAGGCGTCGATCACCGAGCCGCTCCAGAGCACGTTGTCGAACAGGATCAAGCCGCTCGGCCGCATCCGCTTGAGGATTTCCTCGTAGTAGGCGCGATAGCTGGTCTTGTCCGCGTCGATAAACGCGAAGTCGAAGCCGGCGGACGCGGGCAGGGCTCTGAGCGTGTCGAGCGCAGGACCGATCTTGAGAGTGATCCGATCGGCGACGCCCGCCTTCTCCCAGTAACGGCGCGCGATCTTGGGCCATTCGTCGCTGATGTCGCAGCAGAGCAAACGTCCGTCGGCCGGCAGCGCGCGCGCGACGCAGATCGAGCTGTAGCCGGTAAAGGTGCCAACCTCGACACAGGATTTGGCGCCGATCGCGCGCGCCAGGATACCCATGAAGGTGCCCTGCTCGTCGGAAATCTGCATCCTGCTGATCGGTCCCAGTTTTTCCGTCTCGGCGGCGAGTTCCTTCAAGACGGGATCGTCATTGTGTCCGTGGGCGACCAGGTACGCGTAAAGTTCGGGGCTCATCCGGGTAAATTTCTCTGCACCTGCCATTATATTGCTCGGTCCTTTCCCGCTTTCCGCCGCGAGTTGCGAGGGCTGCGCCGAAGCCGGCGCGGTGATTGGAAATGCTCGGCGCCCGACGCTTAGAGGCTCATTTGCCGCCCAGGTATGCGAAGTCGCCACGCTGGTTGGCGGTCAGAGTGCCGGTGAAGATCGAATGTCCGGCTTGATCGCCGGAACCGATCTCATCGCCGGAAGTCATGGCGATCTTGTAGAGCATCGCCGTGCTGCCAACCTCGAAAAATGCGTCGTCGAGGTCGAGCACGTAAAGCTTCTCGCGCTGCTCCGAATCGGTCGCCCCGACCATCATCGCGCCCGATTGCGTCAGCACCGGATCGCCCATTGAATCGAGCTCGGTGCCCAGCGGCGTCAACTGCCCGCGCTCGATCCGCAGGTCGAGCCGACCACGAGCCAGCCGGAAGATCGCGGGCACCATCGCGCATCCGGCGAGCACTGCGGTGGTTTCGTCGCTCATCAGGCCCGGCCTTCCCGCCGAGAGGTAGGTGACCGGGCCGGCCGCGGTGAGCGTTCCGGTCGGCAGAATCCGCGCCATCACTCCGCCATGATAAAGGAACAGCGCGCCGCCCGAATCGGTCTTGGCGGTGAAAGCGATCAGGGTGCCCTCGGGCGAGGCGAGCGCCGCCGGCAGGCCGAACGGCCGCCGGTAGCGCGTGCGATTCGGTCCGAGTTCGCCTTCGACCGCGAGCTCGATTACGCCCGTCTGTCGCGAGGCAATGAACACCGCCTGCGATTCTGCCGATGAGCCCGGCGCCTTGTCAGCCTTCAGATAGCCGGTGAAAACCACCACGCCTTGCTCGCCCATCTGAACGGTCCCGTAGCTGAGGACCGAAATCGTGTGGCCCCTGTTGGTCTCCGATCCGACCGCCGCCAGGCATGAGAGTGTGCCGCCAGAGTAGAGGAACAGCCGGTCGTGGCCTGCGGCGTCGGCCGCGATGAATGCTATTTCGCCGTCGGCGCCGGCTACCGGATAAGGATCGGTGCGAAAATGCGGCACGCAGGTTCCCGCGGAAGAACTCGGCCCCAATACGCGCCCGACTCGCCGGGTGGGCGGAGCTTCGGGATCGGCCGCAAAGATGTCCCATCCTTGATCCCCGTTCGTCGCCAGGAACTCGGCGCCGAAGAACACCCTTCCGTCGGGCGCCATGCTGGGCACGCCGATTTCGGTGAAGGTGGCGCCGCCGGGAGCCTTGCTCCCGATCGCGGTTATCAGCACCGGATGTCCGCTGGGATTGCTGGCGTAGAGCGCCTGCGCGCTTTCGACCGGCGACGCGGCAAACCCGCCGAGCGTCAGCGAGACCGCACCGGCGTTGGTCGCCGTACCGAGCAGGACCAAAATAGCCGCGGCCCTGATTCTCACTTGCCGGTCCTCGTGTTCATGCGCATTTTTCTGCGGACGACTTGGATAGCTTTATACGTCCCCATAGCTGCGCAGGCAACCGCCGGAACATCTCCGACGATCATCGGCCGCTGGTCAGCGATTCGATCTCGCGCATCGCGCGCTCGGTGTGGGTCGCGTTCCAATAGACCCTTCCGCACCCCTCGCATTCGGCAAAACGATCGGCGCCCGCGTAGACGAACGGCGGCACGCGGTGCAACACCAGCTCGCGCGCCACGATTGTCAGCGGGCGGTTGCACCGGGAGCAGCGCGTAAAGGCGTACCGATGCGTATCGAAGGGGAAGCGCGCGAGCACCTGGCGCAATTGCTCGCGAACGTGATCGCTCTCGACCAACATCACCCCCGACGCGGTTTTGAGCCGCTTGTCGCGGGTCAGCATGATCCGGCCCTGCTCGTGGGCGACCCGAAGCATCGCGGGGCCGTTCAGCGCGGGATCGCAAATCACGTCGGCGCCGATCAGCCGGAGCCATCGGGCCAGCCGCGCGATCGTCCGGTCGGCGGCGAAGAGGGGCGGATACCCAACCTGATCGGACCGCTGTCTTTCCTCTACCACTTGTAATATTTTATACGCCAGTGCCTTGGGATCGGGCAGCGCCGAGACTTGTCCCGCGCGGTCAGGAGCGTATTGGGCGGGCCATGAACGAACAGGCCGTAATCTTCAGGTCGGACGGGCTGAAGCTCGAGGGCCTGCTTTACCGGCCGGGGAACGCCGGCGAGGATCGCGCCGCGGTGGTCTGTCATCCTCATCCCCTTTATGGCGGCTCGATGCTCGACGTGGTGGTCGAGGCGATTCTGAAGGCGATGTGGTCGATCGATTGCGCCACGCTGCGCTTCAACTTCCGCGGCGTCGGTAACAGCGAAGGTGAGTATGACGCGGGACGCGGCGAAGCGCGCGACGCCGAGGCGGCGGTGAAGTACATTGCCGGCTTGCACGGGATGCAGCGCGGCAAGGTCATTCTTGCCGGCTACTCATTCGGCGCGATCGCGGCGGTAAACGCCGCTGCGCGATCGCCCGAAGTGACCACGGTGATCGCGGTGGCTCCGCCGATACTATCCGACGGCATCGCCTCGCTCGCGAGCCTGAAGAAACGCCTGGTGGTGATCGCGGGAGAAGAAGATCGCTATTGTCCGCCGGCGCAGCTCGAGGTGCTTCGCAACGCGCTGCTGGGGCTGATCCGGCTCAAGATCATTCCCGGCGCCGATCACTTTTTCGCCGGCCAGGAAGACGAGGTCACGGCCGCCCTGATGGACATCGTGCAGAGCGCGTGACCTCTGGCGGTGTCCCGGCACGCTACTGGGCGCGCCACACCGGCTTGCGCTTCTCCAGGAAGGCGCGGACGCCTTCTTTGGCGTCGTCGCTGCGGCGCACTTCGCCCGCCAGCCTGAGCAGGTCGTCATGATAGGCCTCGAAAGTCTCACTCATGCATCGGCGGACCGTTGCCTTCATCGCGCGCAGCGACAGCGGCGCGTTGCCGGCGATCTTTTCGGCGAGCGCGCTCGCGGCTTCGTTCACCTTCGCCGCTGGGACGACCTCGTGCACCATCCCCATCGCGAGCGCGCGGCGGCCGTCGATCGGGTCGGCGGTATAGAGGATGTAGGCGGTGTTCGCGGAGCCGATTATCTCGATTAGCTTGCGCGTGAAGTCGTAGGGGACCATCAGGCCGACGCGCCCAAGCGTCATACCCAGGCGCGCGTCCTCGGCGGAGATTCGAAGGTCGCAATGGAGCGCCAGCTCCAGCCCACCGGCCAGCGCCGCACCCTGAATCGCCGCGATAGTCGGGACGGGCAGTTTTTCCAGGCGCCCGAAGGCCGACTCCAGGGTGGTCGGATTGTGGCCGCCTTCGACGCGCTCGACTTCCGCCAGGTCGATTCCGGCGCAAAAGTGCGCGCCCTCGCCACGCAGCACGACGGCGCGGATTTCCTTGTCGGTCTCGATCGATCGCAGCGCCTTGTCGAGCGCCTCGATCAATGGCTGGTTGAGCGCGTTGCGTTTCTCGGCGCGGTTCAGGATCAGCGTGACGTAGTTGCCATGGCGTTCGACTTTGAGGATTTCCTCGGCCATTACAAAAAGTACTCCTTTGACTTCAAGCGTATGCCGGCGGCAGGGAGCATCGCACGCCCGCAGCCGTATCATCAAGCCGGCAGAGAAGGCGAGGCCGGTCAGGACGGGAAGGCCGGAGTCACCGGGACACCGGTCTTGTTCGACAGGTAGCGCGAGAGCAGGCGCAGCACCGAAGGCGTCACCTGCTCGATCGCCTCGGTGCGGAATCCCACCGATTCGGGTCCGCGCACGCGCATCATCCCCAGCATCGAGAGCCTGGTCAGCGCGGCGACGCCCTGACAATAGCGGTACCGGTCGAGCTCCATCGGCGCCATCGCATGATAGAGCGGAAAGTACAGCATCGAGAAGGTCTTGCGCAGCGAATTACCGGCCGCGTTGTCGCGCATCCAGCGCGGCTTCTCCATCGAAGACGTCGACAGGATCACCGCGGTCGTTGCGGCGTCGAGATGGCGATCGCCAAGGTCGGCGTTCACCCAGTCGATAACGCCCGAAACACGAAACCCCGTAACCAGCACGTTTTGGGGATGGTAGTCCATATGCACCAGCGAGGGACGCGCGGAGCGAAACGACGACGCCTGGCTTCGGGCCCAATGCATCGCCTCGCGCAGGAAGGGCAGGGGACCGCGATCGATTCGCTCGTTTACCGTGTCGAGCACGCGATCGAGCAGCGGCGCCGACGGCGGAGAATCCTTGGTTCCGAAAGCCTGTGGCACTCCCTCGGGCGCGACCGTCCGGGGATCGAGCCGATGGAGTCCCGCCTGGGTGCGGACGAAAGACCAGAAGCCGAGCGAAAAGGTCTTGAACGCCCTCGGGAACGTACTTATCGCGAACAGCGGACCGCCGCTGAGCCGCTCCATGATCAGGAACGGCACGCTAAGCGCGGCCCGCTCGCGCTCGTAGAGATAGGGCTTCGCCACCCGATAGCCCGCAGCCGCGAGCTGGCGCATCGAGCGGTACTCGCGGGTGCCTTTGTCCTCGGCGTTGCCGCCATCGTAGAAGCGCAGCACAAGCGGCGTCCCGCCCGGAAGCCGAAAGCGCGGCACCGAGCGATCGAGCGCGAACTCAAAGACGCTTGTTTCCCATCCGCTGGCCAGCAAGCTCAGGTGGTTCACCGTCGAGCCCAGATAATCCGTCAGTCGAGCTTTGAGCTGTGAGAGTTCCATCTTCTCCCATCCGTGCGCCGGTCGTTTTTCGGCGCGCCCAACCAATGACGCCCCTGCTACAGGTAATTAATACGGCGGAAGCCCGCACGCAACAAAAACTGACACTCGTGTCAGGGCCTCTTTACACACCTGCGGAGCTGGAGCCGATGAGTCAGTCTCGAATTGACAGTCAGGGTGCCTTGATTTGCACCGTCGGGTCGCCGCTGCCGCTCGCGACCACCGTACCACCGATCGCCAGATCCACCAGCAAGGGTCCCTTGTCGTCGCTCGTCAGGTTGAAATATCCGTCAACCTTTCCGGTGGCATTCTCGAATAGAAACAGCGTCCGCACATAGTCGTCCAGCGCGAAGCCGATATTGAGGTCCTGGATAAGCCCGTTGAACGTCTCGCCCGCAGAGCCCTTGACGAAGAATCGGGTGTCGGGGTCCGCCGGCGGTGCGATCTCGCCGAGCTGGCCGGTCTGGATCACGACGGTGCCGAACGGCGCGTCGGTGGAAGCAAGGGTCAGATTATCCTGACCCCCGGACACGGACTGGACGGTCAGTATCGACGAATCACCTTTGAGCTTGGTCGCGTAGATTCTGACCGGCGCGTTGACGTTGAGTATCACGATAGCGACAGGGGTGACGAGGTTGACCGTCCACGACGCCGTCATGTCGGTGACCAGCGCGGCGAACGGAGTATTGGGCGTTCCCTGAACCCTGAAGCTGATTTCGCTCTCGAGATTGCCGCCGCCCACGGTGCCGCCGATACCGCAGGCCGCGATTGCCGCGGATAACAGGCCTGTTATCGCGCCGGCACGCAGGCGCCGGGCCAGATTGATCAAGCGCCTCGACACGACTGCTTCTACAGCGGGTTGTCGATCGGCGTGTTGTTGCATATGCCCGCGCACTGGCCGCTGGCGAAACCGCAGATGCCGGGACATGGGCTGGAGGTCGCCGCCGGCGCCGCGACCGTCACCGCAGTAGGCGCGCTCGCCGGCGCGCCGTCTTCGTAGCGCTGTAGCGTATACGTATCCGGTGGGGCGCAGAACGAGAACTGCCCGGCGTTCGAAGACATGCTCGCGCCAACTCCGGTCTCCATCAGTTGCACGTTGCCTTTCGACAAGACGACCGTGGTGCCGCTGTCGGGCGTTACCGCGACCTCGCCGGTCAGGCTACCGTGGCCCATACAGTCCAACGCCGGGAAATTCTGATTGGTCGCGCCACCAGGAACGTTGCTGAGCACCTCTATCTGATGGCCTGGGAACGGGCTCGGCCGGCCATTGTAGAAATCCACCGCCGAGCTGAACAGGTCGAAGCCGGCGACCGAGGTCGGCACGTTCAACGTGAATGGCGCGCTGGTCGCACCCCCTGGAATGGTCGTCATCGTGACGTTCTCGAGATTATTCGTCCCGCTGTCTTCAGCCATCACGAGTACCTGCACGTCGGCTCCAGGGGCCGGTCCAGGAGCGACCGACACGTTGCCGCTGATGGTGGTACTGTTCAAATTGAAGCTGCAGTCGTAGGTGGTCGTTCCGGGCGGGCCGCATACCGCTTCGGTGCTCTCGGTGTTGACCGGCACGGTGGCGACCACATTGTCGTAACCGGCGGCCGTAACCTGAAGCGTGTAAGTGCCGAGCGGGACCTCGTTGAAGAATGCCGGGTGGCTGATGTTTCCCGACAGCGGGTAATTGCCCACGTCGTCGGTGGTGCCCTTGGCAACTATGACGCATTTGGACGGAGTGCTCTGGCAGTCGAAGCTTTGGCCGGCCGGAGGCGCCAGCAGGTTGATCGTCGCTCCGGAAATCCCCAAGCCGGTCTGCGCGTCCTTGATGACGCCGGCGATGAAGGCAGTCTGCGCGGTGGCTACGCTGAAGTCCTGGGTGATTTGAGCGCCACGCATCACCATGACGCCCGAGGCGGCCGAGAACAGAACTCCGTCGCCGCGGGCAAAGATGTCGTAGCTGCTCCCAACGTCTTGAGCAGGCAACTCGAGAACGTAAGTCCCGTCGTTCTTGACCGGCGCCGACGCGATCGGATCGCCGGTTCCATGTAGTTCGGCTTTGATCGCGGCGCCCTGAATCGGAACGCCGGAGACCTTGCCGCTCACCTCACCGAGGTATTGCGAGGCGATCGACACCGTGATGCTGGGATTGATGGTGTAAAATCCTCCGGTACGAGCCGGCGGCTTTACAGCGCCAGGATTGATATCAAGGACCAGCGGTGCGACGCCACCGTGTCCGATCTGCAAAGCGATGTTCGTGCGAAGGGGGTTGAGCGACTCCAGTTGAAACGGGTAGCGCATGCATCCTTCAGCCAAGGTGGGTGCTTGCGGACAATTGGGAGTCAGGATGCCGGGAGTGTTTTGGTCGAGTTCCAGCTCGGCTTGCCTGTACTCCTGGGCGGCCACGCCCCTGCGCCCGAACAATTGGGCCTGATTCTGGAGGAGGTTGAGATCGATCTGCAATTCGCCCTGCGCACCGAGTCCCGGCGCAACGCTTATCCTTTTCCAGTTCGGATCGTCCTCGGCGATCGTGAGGTCGCCGTTGGGGTTGATTCGGACCGCGACCACGTTGAACAGAATTTGCTGAAAGCCGCTGAAGGGACTGTCGACGAAGCCCACCACGACGGTTCCCTGGGTCGGCGTGGGAGTCGGCGTGCTGCTGCTTCCGCTGCCGCATCCGCCCGGAATTACCAGCAGCGCCAGCATCAATGCCACCGGCGCCAGCAGGGCAAGCGCCGCCCTTGATCCAGGTAGCCTTTTCACTCGTGAATACGCGTCCAGAGATTTTGGCCAGAGGTTTTGGGTAGAGCAGCGTTTGGGATAACCTAAAGTACGATGCCTGCGCAAGTGAGGTTACCCGCGGCGGCCGTCCGCGGCCGTATTGACTCCGCAGCGCCCGGCTCCGGAGAATTGTTATTGCCGATGAGCACGATCAGACTGCGAGCTGCGGCTCTCCTGTTCGGCTTGGTCGCGTTCGCCCTTGCATTGGTCTTCGCCGGACGGGATGCGAACGCCGCCGGCCAGCTCTCGGTCGGGAATCCCAGCCTCGAGCACTTCGACTCCGACGGCGGCGTACAGCTCGACTTCGGATTGATCGACCAAGGCGGCGCGCCGGTCGGGAACCTTCGGGCCGACGACCTCCAGGTGCTCGAAGACGGCAAACCGGCCAAGATTATCGACTTCCGCGGCGCCGGCCAGGGCCGCCCGGTCGACATCGTGTTCGTGCTGGACATAACCGAATCGATGCAGCCCTATATCGACGCGGTCAAGCAGAACGTGATCGCGTTCGCGCAGGACCTCGCCGCCAACAATCGCGACTACCGCCTCGGACTCGTCACGTTCGAGGACTACGTCGTGTCCAAATATCCCGATTGCAACTGTCCTTATCAGCAGAAAATGACGTCGAACGTCAGCGAGTTCACCGGATGGGTCGGCGGTCTGCATGCGGGCGGCGGCGGCGACATCCCGGAAGACCAGCTCGACGGACTCGCCTACGCGGCGACCTTTCCGTTTCGACCAAACTCCGAGGCGATCCTGATCCTGATCACCGACGCGCCCTGCCATGTTAAGGGCGACGGTCCGGATCCCGAGGGCGACGCCGCCTACCGGGATCATCATCCGGGCATGAACGACGTGACCGATCAGACCGGCGACTCGGTCGCCGATCTGCTCAAGAAGCAGGGCATCACACTGTACGCAGTCGTGCCGCCGCCGTTCATCGCGCCCCAGTACGCGCAGATCGTGGACGCTACCCACGGCCGCTCGTACAACATTGTCACCGAAGAAGGGCGTTTCTCCGAACTGGTGCGCGAGATCGGACACTCGATAGCCACCGAGTACTCACTGACCTATCGCACGCCGCGCCCGATCGAGGACGGCACCGACCGCGAAGTCGAGCTCACGGTGAATTACGGCGGCCAGACCTACACCGGAAAGACTTCCTATCAGGTGCGTGGCGTCGGCGGCGCAGCGATCAATGTCCCCGAGGACAGCGGGGCCGCCGGCACGAATGCCGAAGGCACCGGGATGCGCCAGCTCTCGTTTTCATGGTGGAACGGCGCCGTGCCGCTGCTGGCGCTGGCCGGGTTGCTCGCGCTGTCGCGGATGAGGTTCGGGATGTCCCATGAGGATCTGAAAGCGATCCTCGAGGCTCAGAGTCAGGCCGCCACGAGGGCTCCGGCCGTCGCGCGCCCCAGCGCGCCGGCCCGCCCCTCATCGTACACGCCGGCCGCCGGCGTGCAGCCTCGTCCCAATCCGGCGGGATCGGGAGTTGGCGCAGCGGGACAGACGCGAGGGGCGCGGCTGGTGACTATCGATCCGATCGATCCGGTGCCCTCCGAGTACAGCCTGCTCAAGGACGAAATCCTGCTCGGGCGCGGAGAGGACAACGACGTGGTTATCCCTCATGCGAGCGTATCGCGCGCTCATGCCCGGTTGCTCCGGCGCGACGGCAGCTTTCAGCTTACCGACCTGAACTCGACCAACGGCTGTTACGTCAACAATCAGGCGGTGCGGGGATCGGTGATGGTTCCGAGCGGCAGCGAAGTCCGCTTCGGTGACGTGCGATTCATGTTGCGGTTCTAGCTCCTTATGGTTCGAATGAGAGTCGGCGGGAGTGAAACAAAATGACATCGGCGAAACTCTATGCGGCGGCAGTCGTCGCGGTCGTGCTGGTCGCGGTCCCGGCGTTTGCTCAATTCGGGGGGCCTACGCTTCCGCTCAACACCACGCTGGTGCTCCAGAAGCCCGCGCCCGATCAGACCGTCAACAAGCGGCAGTCGATTGACATCGGAGTCAAGGACCAGACCTACAGTTTCGTCCTGCAGGATGCATGGGTGGACGATCCGGGTGGCAAGTGGGTCTGGAGCGATATCTGGCAATCGGTCAACCAGTCTCGCCCCAATTTCCAGGTTCAGGGCTCGGGTGGCGATGCGCTCGTGGCGGTCAAGCCGGGCGAGGTCGTCACCGTGAAGGGGATGTACTCGATGCAGACGCGCACGTTCGTGGTGGGCGACGTTCAGCCCGGAGGCGGTCCCTTCGCTCCGAAGGATTCGTATTGACGCGGGGCATCACCGCAGAGAGGTTGTGCCGTCGATGACGCACAATGTAATCTTGCATTCCTGAACGATTTTTCGCTAACTCTGCGCGAATACTGATGAAAAAGCTCACCGGCGCCCAAATAACTATCGAGAGCCTGATCGCCGAGGGAGCCGACGTTATCTTCGGCTATCCCGGCGGTGCGATCCTGCCGACCTACGACGCGCTGATGGACTCGAAGATCAAGCACGTCCTGGTACGGCACGAACAGGGCGCGACTCACATGGCTGAAGGATACGCGCGCGTGAGCGGCAAGGCCGGGGTCGTGATGGTCACGTCGGGGCCGGGCGCGACCAACTGCGTAACCGGAATCGCCGACGCCTACGCGGACTCGACCCCGATCGTCGTCATTACCGGCCAGGTTCCGACTTCGATGATCGGCAACGACGCCTTTCAGGAAGCCGACGTGGTTGGGATCACTCGCCCCTGCACGAAACACAACTATCTGGTGAAGGACGTCAAGGACCTCGCGCGAATCATCAAAGAGGCGTTCTATATCGCGAATTCCGGCCGGCCGGGCCCGGTGCTGATCGATCTGCCCAAGGACGTGCAGCAGGCCGAGTGCGTTTTCAAATATCCCGACAAGGTCGATATCCGGGGCTACAAGCCAAACATCAAGGGTAATCCGCGCCAGATTGAGCGCGCGATCGAAGCGATCGAAAAGAGCGAGCGGCCGCTATTCTACGTCGGCGGCGGCGTGCAATGGTCCGGCGCAGCGGCCGAGCTGACCCAACTCGCGCGCGGCCTGGGAATCCCGCTTTGCGAAACACTGATGGGGCTGGGATCGTTTCCGGCGTCGGACCCGCTCTGCCTCGGGATGCTCGGGATGCACGGTTCGTATGGCACCAACACCGCGGTCACCAACACGGACTGCCTGATCGCGGTCGGCGCCCGCTTTGACGATCGCGTCACCGGGCGGCTCGCAGATTTCGCGCCCAAGGCCGAGACCATCATCCATATCGATATCGATCCCTCGTCGATCTCCAAGAACGTCCACGTCGGCGTCCCGATCGTCGGCGATATCAAGCTCGTGCTCGCCGACATGCTCAAGGTCGTGAAGGGCCGCGAGAGTATCGGCCAGCGCCGCGCGCTGTGGGCGAAGTGGCATCAGCAGATCCTCCAGTGGCGGAAGGAGAAGCCGCTCTACGAGAACAATCGCGCGGGCAAAGGCGATTCGGTATCGCCGCAGCACGTGCTGGAGGAACTGCACGGTCTCACCAAAGGCGACTGCATCATCGCGACCGACGTCGGGCAGCATCAGATGTGGGTCGCGCAGCTGTTTCCGTTCGAGCGACCGCGCTCGTTGCTGACCTCGGGCGGGCTGGGCACGATGGGCTACGGGCTGCCGGCCGGAATCGGCGCAAAGTTCGCAGCGCCCGACCGGCGCGTCGTGGTGGTCTCAGGCGACGGCTCGTTCCAGATGAATATCCAGGAGCTCGGCACCGCGGTCGCCTACAATGTGGACATAAAAGTGATCATCCTGAACAACCACTTCCTCGGGATGGTCCGGCAGTGGCAGGAGAAGTTCTACGAGGAGCGCTACTCGTACTCCGCGATGTCGGTGCCGGACTTCGTGAAGCTCGCCGACGCATACGGCGCCAAGGGTTTCAGAGTGGACAAGTCCGGCGAACTGGCGGCCACGATGAAAGAGGCCTTCGCGACGCCCGGGCCGGTGCTGATCGACGTCGTGATCCCGAAGGAAGAGGCCGTGATGCCGATGATACCGCCGGGCGGCTCGATGTCTGAAATGCTGTTCGCGTAGAGACCTCAGTTCGTCTTCTCCTACGCCTCTCCCTGACCAGGGAGAGGCCGGGCGGGCGCAGCGCCCGCCGGGTGAGGGTTCCTAAATGGCGCGAGTACGATATCTCAACCGTGAAGACCTTCCCGAAAAGGACCGCGAAACCTTCGATAAGCTTGTCGAGGATCGCGGCCAGCCGGTGGGCAACATTTTCCGCACGCTCGCGCATACGCCGAACCTGCTCAAGCGCTTCGTCGCGCTCGGCGGCCATCTGCGCAACCGCACCGAGCTGGATCCGAAGCTCCGCGAGCTCGCGATTCTGAGCGTAGGACGGCTAACCAACGCCGAGTACGAGTTCGTGCATCACTGGAACATCGCGCTACGCGCGGGAGTGGGGCGCGAAAAACTGGAACGCTTGGCTGACTTCGAGAGCGCCAAGGCCTTCGACGATCAGGAGCGCGCGGTGATGCGCTACGCGGTCGAGGCGACCAACGGCGTCAAGGTAAGCGACGCGACGTTCGACGCGCTGCGCAGCTTTCTCGACGACCGGCGCATCCTGGAGTTGGTCCAGAACGTCGCCTTCTACAACATGGTCGTGCGCATTCTGGTGCCGCTCGGCGTCGAGCTCGAGCCGGGAGTCGCGAAAGGGTAGGGCGCGAAGCACCGATCGGTCGCGCGTGAATGGGGGGGGGATTCCCGGCCCATTCGTGCCGGCGGTGTGGGGACTTCACAGGAGACCCCGGGAAAGTTAGGCCGGGCAAAGCGGTGTGGTGACCTGCGAGCCCGCAGCCCAGCTGGTCAATAGTATACCGTTCGAGTCCGGTGCCGGGGCTTGGCGCGCTTGTACTCCGGCCGCTGACCGCGATTCCACAGCAGGTAGTCGATGGACATCGCGGTATCCTCGGAACGACCAGCGTTACGGAGCTGCGCGACGATTAGCTCGACCGCATAAAGCGCACAGGCCCGAATCTCGACTTCCTCCCTCGAGCCCGCGGGGATCAGGTCTTCGTGATCTATCCGCTCGGCCAGCACGCGGTCGTAGCCAAGGACGCCGTCTAGCCGCAGCACATGCGGGACCAGATTGTCGGCGAAAATCGTAAGATTACGCAAGTCACTGAACCGTCCGACGCCTTCGCCGCCGAAGGCCAGGGCCAAGTCAGCGGCTGTAAGTTGGGCGCGTTTGTAAAACGGAACACGCAGCCCTTCATACGCCTCCACGTCGTCGAAGAACGGCATCTCGCGGAGCAGGCCGACGAGCTGCTGAGCTGAGCCTTGCGCGGTTTCGACCAAGGCATCGAAGCTCCGGCCATAACGCGTTAACAGCAGCCGCCCCAGATCATTCAGCGCGCGGGCGAAGAGTCCCATTACTTCGGCGACCGGTTCTGTCAGCATCTCTTGGCCGAACATTTCGGCGCAGTTGGCGGCCGACAGCGATGCAAGTTGCTCCGCATGAATCGGTCCACGCGCATGGAAGCGCTCGGTGAGATGCGTGGCAATGGTGAAGTATCCAGATAGGCCTGGGCGCTTGCGCAGGTGTGGGAACCACCCGGAGCCAAAGTTGATTGTGTTGAGGGTAATGACGAAAGCGGCGGTGCTCTCTCCATGTCCGAGGTAGTGGTGCGCTGGGTCGAGCTTCGGCGCCGGCTCAGCAACCGGCAATGACAGCGCGTAGCCAGGGATGCGGTCATAAACGACGTGCACGCTCTTGGAACGTTCAGCTACGCCTTGGCACGCGGCGCGAATCTCATCAAAGAGGGTCATGCTTCACCCCGGGATTTCCGTTCTGACTCTCCGATTTCAACGAACTCACTAGACCAAACGGCCTCCCTCATTTCAGCGCCGGCGCGAGTTGCGGCGCTGGTGATCGCGGGCTTGAAAATTCCGGCATGATTTCGCGCGCGAAGCGCCGCAACTGCTGCTTGCCGCCGAAAATCGTCAGCAGCACATATTCCGCGCCGGCCTTGTTCAAGGCCGCGAGCATGCCGCAGATTTCATCCGGCGTTCCGAAAAGCGCATTGGCCTCAGTCGCGCCGGCGGTGTTGGCGTAAGCGAGGACATGCGAACCCGCCTTGCCGTCAGGCGCGCGCGACACCGCGACCGTGCGCTGGGTGTATTCGGCTAGCCGGGCCAGCGCGGCTTGCTTGTCGGCCTCATCTTTCGCGACGTAGAGCTGGCGCGCCACCGTCACCTGCATCGGATCGAATGTGTAGCCCTTGGCTTCGCGTTCGGAGCGGTAGAGCGCGATACGTTCGCCGATCGCGTCGGGCCCGGCGTATTGATCGAGAATGAGATTGAATCCGCGCGCGGCGGCGCGGCGGATCGACGGCGGGCTCGCGGCTGCGACCCACAACGGCGGATGCGGGCGCTGCGCGGTCGGCGGCTCGACCACGATATCCTCGAATTGCCAGTAACGGCCGTGATGGGAGAAGCGCGTGCGCGAGGTCCAGGAGCGCATGATGACCTCGATCGCCTCTTCGAAACGCGCCTCCGCCTCCTCCTGCGGAATGCCGAAGCCCTTGAATTCGTTGTGCCGGTAGCCTTTGCCGATGCCGAAATCGAGCCGGCCGCCGGAAATCAGATCGAGCGTCGCCGCCTGCTCGGCCAGCAAGACCGGGTTGTGCCAGGGCAACACCATCACCGCGGTGCCGAGCCGCAATGTGGTCGTTCTCATCGCGAGACAAGTGAGCAGCGTGAGCGTGGCCGAGACCTGATTCCAGCCGGTGAAATGGTGCTCGACCGAAAAGCTCGAATGGTAACCGAGCGCCTCCGCTTCGACGTTGAAATCGAGATAGTCGCGAAATCCCTGCCCGGTTTCCGGGCCAAGCTCGTCGTTGTCGGCTTGCGCCGAACAGAGCAGACCAAAGCGCATGGTCAGCTTTCTTGAATGAGCATGATCATTTCCGAATACCGCTTCACATTCTTCGCGATCATGTTCAGAATCTTCAGTTCGTTCATTTACATTTTGCTCAATGTCCAAAAGCCATGCGCCGTGGAAACGGCGAGTGCGAGCCCCAGAACCGCCACGTCCAATAGCGCCACCGGCAAATTTGCGAACCGTGATCCGATCGCGATCAACATTAGTGCCGCGACCAGCACTATTGCGCCGGCGATGAACAGGTCCTTGCCCATGACCCGGTTCGCCGGATACCACACTTTCGGATCAGCCAGCGTTTTGGCCGTACGAAACCCATAGATTCGATTGGGTTTCACGTTTCCCTGGATCATAGGCACGCTGAAAATCATCATCAGAGTCGCTGTCAGGCACGTGGCAGCAGTAGCGATCCAATTCGCCAGTTCTACGTTCGGCCCCATAATGCCCTCGTGTACGTCAATTTTGCGCGCGTTCCAGCGAAAATCAAACTCTGCGACGTAGCGAGTCGCGAAGGGTAGGGCGCAAAGCTGTGGGGGGTTGATCCGTCTCCCAGGCGGGCTAAATAATCTGATCGCGCGACAGAGCCGGCGGCCTGGTTATTCTCCCCTACCCAGATCGCCATGTGCTCAAACGCGCAGGGGCTATCGGCGTTTTGGGACTCTCTTTACCCGGTAGCCCCTCAGCTATCTCTTCCCGCCCCGTCCGTCACGTAAAAAATTGAGCGCCGTTTGCCGCGCGGCGCTGACGCCCGTATCGCGCGATGCTAGAATCGTGACGGAACGGAGCGCCGCGGAGTTGACGGATGCCGGAATTGCAGTTCGCGCAGGATCTGGTGACTACGCTCCTGATGATGGCGGTCACCGCGATTTGGCCGCCGGTCGGTACGGGCGCTTTCTGGATTATCGTCGGGGTCTACGGGGTCGTGTCGGTTCTGTTCGACGACGAAACCAAACGGGGGATTCCGGGAATCGAGTACCTGAGCGAGGCCAACGAACTTTCCAGCAGCGGGAACTAAGTCACGCGCCCAGGTGGCGTGCGAAGAACGCTTCGACCCGCTTCCAACTGTCCTCGGCCGCGTCGCGATTGTATCCGACCTTCATCGGCCCCCACGATCCGATCGTCGCCATCACGCCCTCGTTCTGGCTCATGAAGCTGTGGCCGGCATCCGCGTAGAGCTTCACGTCGTGATCGACGCCGATCTCGCCGAGCAGTTGGTCGAGCCGCTCGCCCTGCGACGCGTAGATTCGATCGAGCCCGCCGTAGCCGGCGACCACCGGACAAGCGCCGCGCAGCGCATCTGAGGTTTTCGGCACGTCGCCATAGAAGACCGCGGCGGCGCCGAGCGGCGCGCGCACCGCATAGAGCAGAGCGAATCCTCCGCCCAGGCAGAACCCGATCACGCCGATCTTGGAGGCGTCGACCTTGGGCTGCTTTTGCAGGAACGCCCGCGCCGCGTCGAGGTCCTCGAACGCCCGGCCGCGCCCGCTGCGCATCGCAAGCAGCGTCCGCGCGATGCAAATCGCGCGCATCCCGGGACCGTCGTATAGATCGGGCGCGAGCGCGACGTAGCCGAGATCCGCAAGCCGCCCCGTCAGTCTGCGGATGTCATCGTTGAGCCCGAAAATCTCGTGAATCACGATCACGCCCGGACGGGCGAGGTCGTCCTCGTCGTGAGTGGCGATCGCGGCCCGCATCGGATGGCCGTCGGCGGCGGGAAAAGTGATGTCGCGTGTAGTGATCATGATGGTTCCTGATTCTCCGTCCAGCGCCGGCGCGCCTGCGGCCTGCTCACGACCTGGTGCGGCGGCCTTTGGCGCGAGGGCCTGCGCCGTAGTCGCCGAAAGGCTCGTCGCGTTCGCGCACCGCCTGGCGAAAGCCGGCTTCCTGCGCGCGCGCTACGAAGTCCAGCCCCTCCTGCGTGTGACGCGCGATCCCGTCGAACAGCGAGCCCAGCATCCGCGACGGTTGAAGCCCCATCTGCTCGGCGGGCTGATTGCACATCAGCTTGAGCATCTGAAGCTGGTTGAGCGGAACCCGCGCCATCCGGCTCGCGAGCCCCATCGCATGCGAGTGCAGGTCGGCGTCGGGAACGGCCTCCAGGATCAGCCCGATTCGCGCGGCCTCGGGCGCCGTGATTTCGTCGCCGGTCAGCAGGTAGCGCTTGGCGCGCTCGAAGCCGAGCCGGTAAACCCACATCGCGGTGGTCGGCGTGCCCCACACGCGCGAAGGCGGATAGCCGAACGAAGCCGACTCGCCCGCGATTATGATATCCGCGCAGAGCACCATGTCGGTGCCGCCTGCGATACACCATCCGTTGACCGCCGCGATCGTCGGCTTACTGGCGTACCAGAGCTTCAAGTAGGTTTTCACGTAGCGCGAGATCATCTGGAAGTCGGCGGCCGAGTCCCACACTCGCGCGCGGGCGGCGTGCCCCTTGTCCTGATGCTCTTGGGCTTGCGCGCGCGTCGACCCGTGCAGTTCGTAGCCGGCGCAGAACGCGGGGCCTTCGGCGCGCAGCAGGATTACGCGGACGGTCGGGTCGGCGTCGGCTTCCTCGATCGCGGCGTCGAGTTCGTCGCGCAACTGCGGCGTGATCGTGTTGTACTCGGCGGCGCGGCAGAGCACGATCGAGCGCACGCCGGCTTCGGTCTCGGTCCGCACCGCAGGTGTCGTCATCGCGCAGTTCTCTCCTCTGATCGGAGTGAGATCGGGCGCCCCCGATCGGACCCCGAGTCGTCCTCCTCTACCGTCCCGATCTGTATTCAGAACCGTCAACGTTGACAAGCGGCGCGCGAGCGATAATCGTGTGCGGCTCGCGACCCGAACTGACTGTAGGCGAACCAGATTTTCGAGGGAGATCGAAGCTTGCCGGTTGTCGGGATTGATTTCGGCACCACCAACAGCGCGCTGTGCGTGGCGGGCGCGGGTGACGAGCCGGTGATGGCGCAGTTCGCTGACGGCGCCGTATCGACCGACACCTTCCGCTCGATCCTGTTCTTCAATCAGGAGCTGGCCGAAGCCGGCGGTGGCGCGCACGCTTTCGCCGGGCCGGGCGCGATTCGCGAGTACCTGGCTGCGGGCGGGGCCGGGCGGTTGATCCAGTCGCTCAAGAGCTTCCTTGCCGACCGCGGCTTTCAATCGACCGAGATCTTCAAGCGAATCTACCGGCTGGAAGATCTCGTCGCGTTGATCCTGGTTCCGCTGCGAGCCGAGGCCGAAACCTTCCTCGGCACGCTGGGCAGGAGCGCGGTGGTCGGCCGCCCGGTTCATTTTTCGTCCGCGGTCTCGGACGCGGACGAGCGTCTGGCGGTGGCGCGGCTCGAAGTCGGGTTGAAGCGAGCCGGGTTCGAGCAGGTGACTTTCGAGTACGAGCCGGTGGCGGCGGCCTACTACTACGGCCAGCGCGTCGAGCGCGAGGAAGTCGTGCTGATCGGGGACTTCGGCGGCGGCACGAGCGACTTTTCGCTGCTGCGAATATCGCCGGACCGATCGGCGCGCGGCCGCGTGGCGTACCAGATTCTCGGCAACGACGGCGTCGCGATCGCCGGCGACGCCTTCGATCGCGAGCTGCTGCGCCATCTGGTGGCGCCGGCGCTGGGCCGCGGCTCGAAGTATCGAAGCCCCTACGGACGCGTGCTGCCGATGCCGAATCCGATCTACTTCAGCTTCGAGCGATGGCACCAGTTATCGTTCATGAAGGCGCGCGCGACGATGAACCGGCTCGAAGAGCTGAGGCGAACGGCGCTGGAGCCGGACAAAATCGAGGCGCTGATCCATATCGTGAGCAACGATCTTGGCTACCGGCTGTTCAGGGCCGTCGAGCGCGCCAAGGCCGAGCTGTCATCCGCCGAGCAGAGCGTGTTCAAGTTCGCCGACGGTCCGGTCGCGATCGAAAAGCTCGTGACGCGCGCGGAGTTCGAGCGCTGGATCGCTCCCGAGCTGAAGGCGATCGCGGAATGCGTCGAGCGGCTGATGGCGAAAACCGCGATGGCGGCGGCGCGCGTCGATCGCGTGTTCCTGACCGGCGGGTCGTCGTTCGTCCCCGCGGTGCGTCGAATATTTCAGACCCGCTTCGGCGAAGACAAAATCCGCACCGGCGACGAGTTCACCTCAGTAGCGCGCGGCCTCGCGCTGAGGGGCCTGGACCTGGAGCCGCGAAGGAGCCTCGCGCGCGCCGTCACCTAACCCCCTGACCCCCTTCCCGAAAGACGGGAAGGGGGGAACGTCGTGACGCTCGCGGTCAGGCGCGGGCGAATTTTTCCAGCGCGCCGCCGCAGTTTGGGCAGACGAGGTTGAGCGCGGTCGCGCAGTGGTCGCAGAAGGTGCATTGAAATGAACAGGCATAGCCCTCGGCGGTGGACGCCAGCGCGGTGGCGCACTTTTCACATCGATCCTTCGCCGTAGTCATCAGGCGCAGGATGCCGCCGTTGGCTTCCTCGCGCTCGGCGGCCTTCAGCAAGGCTTCGCGCGCCTTGAGGTTCTTTTCTTCGGCGGCGAACCCGCGGTAGAGCGACGCGCCCGCATATTCGAGCTTCGAGAGCAGAGCCATCCGCTCGCGCCGCGAGAGTCCGTCGAAAAGAGCGGCCAGATTTTGTTCCCGGCCCGGATTCTGCTCGCTCATCGCGTTCTCCCTTCGTTTCTCGTTCTGCGCGGAGCTTTGAAACGGCCCTCGTCAGATGATCTTGTTCAGTGGGTACTCGACGATTCCGACTGCGCCGGCTTCGAGCAGCTTGGGAAACAGCTCGCGAATGGTCTGCTCGCTAATCACGGTCTCGACCGCGACCCATTCCTTGCCCGCTAATGCGGCCGACGGATAGAGCGGCGACACGGTTGGCGCGGTGATCGACGTCAGCAGCTTGATCACGCGCTCCAGATTTTCCTTCGCGACGTTCAACTTGATTCCCACCCGGCTTTCCGCGTCGAGCGCGCCGCGAACCAGCATCGCGATCTGTCTGGTCTTGGCCTGCTTCCACGGATCGGCCCAGCTCTGCTGGTTCGCAACCAGCACGGGCGAAGAGGTGAGCAGCTCCTCGACGATCCTGAGGCCGTTGGCGCGCAGCGAGCTGCCGGTTTCGGTAACGTCGACTGCGGCGTCGATCAGTCCGTCGGCGACCTTGGCCTCGGTGGCGCCCCATGAGAATTCAATTTCCACGTTGACTTTGCGCCGGGCGAAGAGTTCGCGCGTGAAGTTCACCATCTCGGTGGCGACACGCTTGCCGTCGAGGTCTTCAAGCCGCTTCACCGGCGAACGCTCCGCCACCACCAGCACCCATCGCGAGGGCGCGAGCGACACCTTGGCGTAGACGAAGGTCTCCACCTCGACCAGGTCGACGCCGTTCTCGGCCACCCAGTCGCGGCCGGTGATTCCCGCGTCCAGCGAGCCGTCGGCGATGTATCGGGGCATCTCCTGTGGCCGCAGTATGCGCAGGTTCAGGCTCGGGTCATCGACGCTCGGGACATACGAACGCGCGTCCACTGTGATACGCCATCCAGCCTTGCGAAGCAGCTCGAGGGTCTGCGCCTCGAGACTGCCCTTGGGTATTCCGAACCTCAGAGATTTTTCGTTCTTCGCCATAAATACTCAGAGCCGCGTACAGATACGGATGGCCCCCAAAATCCGCGCAGGTCAGTGGCCGGTCTTCGCTTTCTCGTGATGGCCGTAGCCGGGGCCGTACTTCGCGGGATCGACCTTGCGCGGCTCGACGGTCTTCCATTCGCCGTCCTTGAGTATCCGGAAGTAATCGCTCTCGTAGCCGAGATGGCACGCGGCGCCGTCGCCCTTCTGATCGACCAGCAGAAGGATCGTATCGTCGTCGCAATCGATTCGGATTTCGCGCACGGCCTGGAAGTTGCCCGACTCCTCGCCCTTGCGCCACAAACGCCCGCGCGAGCGCGAGTAGTAGCAGGCGCGGCCGGTCGCGACGGTTTCCTCGAACGCCTCGCGATTCATGTACGCGACCATCAGAACGCGGCGGCTCGCGTAGTCCTGCGTGACCACCGGCACCACGCCGCCGTTCTTGGCGAAATCGATGGAAGCTGTAGCATCCTGTTTCATCAGCGCGAGGGGCCTTCTTTAGACGCCCGCAGGCGAAAGAGTATTTGCGAATCCACCGGACGATTCAATGATTGGGTCGGGCCGCGCGGCACATCAACGAGTCGACGTTAGCAAGGCCGCCCCGTCCGTGATAGGATGGCGGCGCCTATGACATCCGACCCCGGCCCGCTTTGGCGGGCTACATCCCGTACGGTCGTGCTTATGCTGTCGCTGGCGATCGCCGGCGCGCTCGGCGGATGCCGTGCCGCCTCGCTTGCAACGCCGCCCAAGCGCGCCAACCTCGATCAGTTCAGCTTTCAGATAACCGTCGGCAAGAGCCAATATCAGATCGACGGCTACCTCGCTCGCAGCGATGCCCTCGGACCGCGGCCAGCGTTGCTGATCCTGGACGGCGGCGGCGGCGATGCGCGGCGATGCGTCGAGGCGAACCGGAGCCTGACCGCGATGGGGATGCATATCGCCTGCGTGAGTATTCCCGGATACGGGCGCTCGTCCGGTCCAAGCCGTTTCGTCGGCCAGCAGGCGGTCGCGGCGGCGCAACGCGCGCTCGATCTGCTCACCGCGCGCAAGGATGTCGATCCGAAGCGCCTGGCGGTGTGGGGGCTCAGTGACGGCGCGGTCGCGGCCGGACTCCTGATGGACATCGATTCGCGGCCACGGGCGGTGGTTCTGCAATCCGGCGCCTACGACATGTTGAGCCTGTGGCCCGAAGCCCGATGGACCACCAAGCTTTCGATTCTGCGCCAGGTGTGGCCGAGCCGCCGCGTGCTCAAGGAGCGCAGCGTAATCGACCATCTGCCGCCCCGGTTGGCGTGCAGCGTGTTGATTCTGCACGGCGAGCGAGACCGCAGCATGCCGGTCGATCAGGCGCAACGGCTGGCGCAGGCGCTCAAGGATCGCGGCGCCAAAGTTCAAGCGTTCTACTTCCCGCAGGGACCTCATCAGCTTGGCAAGCGTGCCGAGCCGACCGTCGCCGCGTTTCTGCGCAATACGCTGCTGAGCTGAAATTCCAGGGCGAGCTCGCAGGCGCGCCGTCCGCTCAGTCCAGTGTCCGGAGCGCCTCCAGCACCGCCTCCGGATGGCCGTCCACTTTGACTCGCGGGAAGACTTTGCGAATCACGCCCGACCTGTCGATCACAAAAGTGGTTCGCTCGATTCCCATGAACTCCCGCCCGTAGAGCGACTTCTTCTTGTAAACTCCGTACAGCTTCGCGACCCGATTGTCGGCGTCGCTGAGGAGCGGGAACTGAAGCCGGTACTTCGCGGCGAACTTCTGATGCGATTCCGCTGAGTCCGCCGACACGCCAACCACCTGCGCGCCGGCCGAGCCGATTTTGCGGAGATCGGCCTGAAAGCCGCACGCCTCGCGCGTGCATCCGGGGGTCATGTCTCTGGGATAGAAGTAGAGCACCAGGTTGCCGCGCCCGATCAGGTCCTTGAGCCTGACCGTCGCGCCGGCCGAATCGGGCAGCTCGAAGGCCGGCGCCTTGCGCCCTTCGAAGCCGCCGTCTTTAGCCCGATCGCGCGCCGTAGTGGGCGATACGTTCTTCTTTGCCGCCATCGTGGGTCCTCGCCAAAGCTGAATTCAAGCTTAAGCGCGATTATTGCGCAAAGCCGCGGCGTCAGAAAGGCCTTGTGGCGCAAGGACTTAGGGCGATCCTAGTTGACGCCCTTGCCGACACGCTCTAGACTTGCGGCGGGTCGGAGTTCCGCCTCCCGTCGATGGCTGTATACACCGAGTTGAATAAGCAGTTCCTGCAGGAGCTGGCCGAAGACTATGGCTTCGGGCGAGTGATCCGCGCGCTCGGAATTCGCGAGGGCTCGGTCAATACCAACTATCTGCTCGAGACCGCCAAGGGAAAATTTCTGGCCCGGGTCGACGAGGTCAAGAGCGAGAACGAGTTGCGGCGCGAGATCGACCTGCTCAGCTTTCTGCGCAAGCACGGATTCCCGTGCCCCAACCCGTTGCAGGATCGCAAAGGCCGCTTCTATCGCGACCTCGGCGCCAAGTGCATCTCGGTATACAAGTACCAGGAGGGCAGGATCGTCAGCCCCGAGCGGCTGCGTTCGACCCAGCTCGAGACCGCCGGCCGCGTGCTCGCGCAACTGCATGTAATCGGCAAGGGCTACAAGAAGGGAATCGACAATCGCTTCAGCTTCGAGCGAATCGCGGACCTCTATCTCAACGTGCGCAGCCGGCTGCCCAATTATTTCCGGCGCGTGAGCCGCACGCTCGACGACGAAGTCGAATACTTGAGCCATTACCTCGAGAACAAGCTGCCCAAGGGAGTGATTCACGGGGACCTGTTCGCCGACAACCTGCTTTTTCGCGGTGAGCGCCTGATGTCGGTGCTGGATTTCGAGGCGGCCTGCCGTGGCAAGTTCATCTTCGACATCGCGACTGCGGTGAACGCGCTATGCTTCGTCGGCGGACGATATTCGCTCGATCGCTTTCGCCATCTGCTGACCGGCTACGAAGCGCTGCGGACGCTCTCGCTCGCCGAGTGGGACGCTTTTCCCAACGAGCTCCGGTACTCCTCCCTGCGCTTCACCGTCACCCGCTTGCACGATTTCTTCCTGACGCCCGTGGACGGCGCCGCCCGCGTCAACAAGGATTTCCGCGACTTCTTCGATCGCCTGCGTATCCTGCGCCGCGAGCGGGAGGGCGGGATGGAAGAGCTGCTGATGGCGATGGCGACCGGCTACGATTACCGCAAGTACCAGAAGGTCAAGGCCAACGAGCGCCACGAGGCCTGACGCGGTTTCAACTCCCTTGAGCCTGCTCGCTCGCCGTTCCGGCGCCACACCGTTGTTGTGGCTCGAGGTCGCGCCACCGCGCGGCATCAATCCCGAACCGTTGCTGAAGAAGCTCGCCGTTCTCAAAGATCGCGTCGACGCGATCAACCTGACCGACAACGCGCTCGCCAAGGTCAAGATGTCGGGTCTGGTGTTCGCCGGGATGATCAAGGCGCGCCTTGATATTCCGGTGGTCCTGAACTTCTCCTGCCGCGATCGTAATCTGTTTGCGCTCAAGTCCGATTTGCTCGGCGCCGCCGCGCTTCAAGTGGACGCGGTCGTCGCGCTGAGCGGGGACAAGCTTGCCGAAGGTGAATCCGCGCGCGCCGTCAGCGACCTCGACGCGTTTGGACTGCTGCGCGTTATCGGCGAGCTCAACCGCGGCGACACCGGTGAAGGCAAGCAGTTGCTCAAAACCCCGCCGGCGCTGCTCGCGGGCGCGGTCGCAAATCCGAACCGGAAAAATATCGAGCGCGAGTTCGAGCTGCTGCGCCGCAAGGCCGAGGCCGGCGCGAAGTTCGTTATCACGCAGCCCGTGTTCGACCCGGCCACCGCGCGAACGTTCCTCAAGCGCGCAGCCGAGTACGGCGTCAAGGTGATGCTCGGCGTGTTGCCGGTGAAGCGCGAATCGATGGCGACCTACTTGAAGGACCGCGTCAAGGACTTGAGCGCCGCCACGCCTCATCTGGATCGCTATGCCGGGATGAGCGAAGACGATGCGCGCCGGTTCTCGATCGCGGAGAATCTGAAGCTGATGCGCGCGCTGGCGGGTGAGGTCGCAGGCTTCAACGTGATGAGCGGCGGAGGGCCGTCGCTCGCAATCGAGCTTGCGCTGGAATTCAGCCGATGGCGTTCGGGCGCCGCCGGGTGAATCCTGCGCGAGGAGCACAACCATGGCATCCAGCCGGACCACCAGTTCCAACCGGATATCCAACCGGGCATCCAATCAGAACTCGAGTTCCAACCACACCAGTTCCAACCGGACTGCCGCCGAGGATGCGGTCCGCGTCCTGCTGCGGTATATCGGTGAAGATCCCGAGCGCGAGGGGCTCAAGCGCACTCCGGAGCGAGTTGCGAGGTCGCTTGAATACCTGACTCGCGGCTACCGCGAGGATCCCAAGGCGGCGATCAACGGGGCATTCTTCGAGGAAGACTACTCGGAGATGATCCTCTGCAAGGATCTCGACTTCTACGCGCTCTGCGAGCATCACATGCTCCCCTTCATGGGCAAGGCGCACGTCGCGTACCTTCCCAAGCGGCGCATAATCGGCCTCTCGAAGCTGGCGCGGATGGTCGAGATCTACGCGCGGCGCCTCCAGGTGCAGGAGCGCCTTACCACCCAGATCGCGCAGACGATCATGGAAGAGCTCGATCCGCTCGGCGTCGCCGTGGTGCTGGAGGCCGAGCATCTGTGCATGCGGATGCGCGGGGTGGAGAAACAGAATTCGTGGGTCACGACGTCGGCGATGCTCGGCGTGTTCCGAACCAACCATGAAACGCGCCAGGAGTTCATGAACCTGCTGCGCAACGGCAAGGCATAAGAGGAGAGATTGTGGCGATCGCACCGACTTCTCCCGAAGATCTCCAGGCGCTGGGCGTTTACGCGCTGCGCTACGTCAAGCCGGGCCAGACGATCGGGCTTGGAACTGGGCACGCGGCGATGGCGTTTATCCGGGCGCTCGGTGCGCGCGGCATACAGGTTCGCGGCGTGCCGACTTCGACGGTGAGCGAGAACCTCGCCAGCGAGGTGGGAATCGAGGTGATTACGCTCGCCGACTGCGGACGAGTCGACACGACCTTCGACGGCGCCGACGAGGTCGATTCGCGCCTCAACCTGATCAAGGGATGGGGTGGGGCGTTGGTGCGCGAAAAAGTGGTCGCGGCGGCCTCGCGGCGGCGAATCATCCTGGTCGGCGCCGAGAAGATCGTGAGCAAGCTCGGAGCGCGTGGCAAGCTGCCCGTGGAAGTGCTCCCGTTCGCAGCGCCGTTCAGTCTCCGGCGTATCGCGGCGCTCGGCCTCAAGCCCGAGATTCGCGTCGATGACACCGGACGGGAGTTCTTCACCGACAACGGCAATCTGATCGCGGACTGCGCCGTCAAGGCGATAGCGAATCCGGGGCGCCTCGATCGCGAGTTGCGCGAGATTCCCGGCGTGGTCGGCACCGGACTGTTCGTTCAGATGGTGGACCTGGTTCTGGTCGCGCAAGCCGGCGGAAAGATCAAAACCTTGCGCCGCTCCGGCTGACTGGCGACCGCGCAAGGCCGGTCGTCCGAGCGGCACCATAGCAGTCTCCTATAAGAACCTTGATGAGCCTTCCCGATTCCGTCCGCGGCGACCTCGAGCGTATCTTCAGCGCCGCGATCGATGCGGTCGCGCCGGAGCGCCTCGTCGAGCGCGCGCTCGACGGTGCGATACCCGGCGCCGAGCGGATACCTGCGACAATCGCCGAGGCCGGGGCGATCTATCTGCTGGCGGCCGGCAAGGCTGCGTCGGCGATGGCGACCGCGATCGAGCGCCGGCTCGGCGCGAAGCTGCAAGGTGGTCTCGCAGTGGTTCCCAAAAGCGTGGCGACTTCGGCGGCGCGCGCGCTATCGCGGCTCGAGGTCCTGGAGGCGTCCCATCCGATTCCCGATTCGTCTTCAGTCCGGGCCGCGCAGGCCGCGCTCGATCTCGCCCGGCGGTTGCGACCCGGCGATCTTCTCATCGCTGCGATCAGTGGCGGCGCCTCCGCGATGCTCGCGATGCCCGTGCCTTCGATCTCGCTCGACGACAAAATCGCGGTGACCGCGGCACTGTTGCGCGCGGGCGCTTCGATTCGTGAA
This sequence comes from uncultured delta proteobacterium, assembly GCA_963749215.1. Classification (GTDB taxonomy): domain Bacteria; phylum Desulfobacterota; class Binatia; order Binatales; family Binataceae; genus CAVVMA01. The sequence continues at coordinate 333,486 of CAVVMA010000018.1, forward strand.
TTCAACCTGGTGCGCAAGCATCTCTCGTCCATCAAGGGCGGCAATCTGCTCCGCGCGATCGATCCCGGCGCACGGATGTTGAGCCTGATCATCTCCGATGTGCCCGGCAACGATCTCGCGACGATCGGTTCCGGACTTACCACCGCGGATCCATCGACCTACGGCGAGGCGATCGGCGTGCTCAAGCGTTATCCGGGCGTGTGGGGCCGCACACCCGAACCGGTGCGGAAGCATCTGGAGCTGGGCAACGCCCGGCAAATCGAGGAAACCCTCAAACCCGGCGACGCCGCGCTCGGTCGAGTGATCAACGTGCTAGTCGGCGACAACGCGACGGCGTTGGATGGCGCCGCGCGCGCGGCGGCTGAGCTTGGCTATTCTGTCGACCGATGGCGCGAGCTTCGCGGCGAGGCCAACGACCTCGGCCGTACGCTGGCCGCACATCTTTGCGCGATGCGCGAGAAGCGGCTCTGCGTGCTGGCGGGCGGCGAGCCGGTCGTGACGGTAGCGGGCGGCGGCAAGGGCGGACGGGCGCAGCAATGTGCGCTCGCGTTGGCGCTCGAGCTCGCTCGAATTGGCGGCGATCGGAGAATCGCGGCGCTGTTCGCCGGTAGCGACGGAATCGACGGGCCGACCGATGCCGCTGGAGCGTTCGCCGCTCCCGATTCCTGTGTGCGCGCGGCCGCCGCGGGCGTCGATGCCGAACCGGCGCTCAAGCGCAACGATTCGTATCGCGTGTTCAAGGCTCTTGGCGACTTGCTTGTGACCGGCGCGACCGGGACCAACGTTTCCGATCTCTTCATCGGCCTGGTGAACTATTGACGGTCGCGGCGATCCTGTCGGTCGAGTACATCGGGTATCCGCGCGACGGCACGCGAATCAGGGAGGGTCGCTCAGGTCCTGCGCCGTGGGCGCGTACTGACGCGCGATGTCGGCGGCGGCGCCTCGACCGGCGAGATGACCGCCACGATAACCCACGCATGAAGTGGGACATCAGAAGCCGAACATGAGTGGAAACGAGCCCTGGCGAAGGACCGAGGGAGTGCTCGCGCGCGGCCCCGAAGTCGTAATCGTCGAGTACGACCCGCGATGGCCCGCGATGTACGAGGCGGAGAAAGGCAGAATCATCGCCGCGACCGGCGATTTGTTTCTGTGGTTCGAGCACGTCGGGAGCACGGCGGTTCCGGGCCTCGCTGGAAAACCGGTGGTCGACATTCTGGGCGGCGTGCGAGCGCTCGAAGACATTGAATCGCACCTGAGCACTCTGGCCGAACTGGGCTACATTCAAATTCCATTTCTGCCCGGCCGTCGATTCTTTCTCAGACGCGGCCTGCCGGAGAGTTACAACATTCATGTCATCCCGGCGGCAGGCTTTCGCGATGAGCCGCAGTTGCTCTTTCGCGACTACCTGCGGTCGCACCCCGCAGTTGCCGCCGAATACGCGCGCCTGAAGTGCGAGATCGTGCGACGAATCGAAACCTATCAGCAGTACATGCCTGCCAAGGCCGCTTTCATCGAATCCGTGATCGCGCGCGCCCGGACCAAACCGGAATAGACGCGATGAAGTAGACGGATACCTCTCCCCGGCCCCTCTCCGAAACGGAGAGGGGAGCCCGCCACGTGCGATACGGGTTCCCCTTCCCGCGTCGGGAAGGGGCCAGGGGTTAGGTTCAGGCGTGGCGGGCTTTCCCCGCCGATCGCGCTTCGCTAATAGTGGATGCGGCCATGCGAAAGATCGTGACACCGGGCCAAGCGGCCGACCTCGACGCGCGCACGCCGCCCGGCCAATCGCTGACCGACAAGTTCCCGGTCCTGAGCTATGGCCCCACGCCGCGATTCGACCCGCGCAAGTGGGATTTCCGGGTTTTCGGCGAGGTCGAGGAGCCGCTGCTTTTCAGCTACGAGCAGTTCCGCGCGCTGCCGCAGAGCCGGCAACTATCGGACTTTCATTGTGTGACCACCTGGTCGCGCCTGGACAACGCGTGGGAAGGCGTCAAGGTGCGCGACCTGATGAAGCTGGTCCGGCTGAAGCCGTCGGCGCGTTTCGCAATCGTACATTGTGACGGCGGCTACACGACCAATCTGCCGCTGGCCGAGTTCGACGATGACGACGTGATTCTGGCCCATCGCCACGACGGCCGCGACCTCGCTCCCGACCACGGCTTTCCGCTGCGGCTGATCGTGCCCAGGCTCTACGGATGGAAAAGCGCAAAGTGGGTGCGCTCGATCGAATTCGCCGCCCAAGATCGCCGCGGCTTCTGGGAAGTGCGCGGCTACCACAATCACGCCGACCCGTGGACCGAGGAACGCTACTCTTTCCAGGAAGAGCGGGAGGAGTAAGCGCTGCCCGCTGACGAGAATCGCCCAACGTGAATCGCCCAAAGTGAATCGGGAAGTTCAAGTCGAGCGGCTGCGGCGCGAAAGCTTCGACCTCGCGGTGATCGGCGGCGGTATCAACGGCGCCGCCGTCGCGCGCGACGCCGCGATGCGCGGGCTCAAAGTCGCGCTGTTCGACAAGGGCGACTTCGCGGGCGGCACTTCGTCGCGATCGAGCAAGCTGATCCACGGCGGTTTCCGCTACCTGCCGCAGGGCCAGTTGCGCCTGGTCTACAGCGCGCTGCGCGAGCGCGAACGCCTTCATCGCCTGACGGCGCCCCATCTGGTGCGTCCGATTCGGTTCCTCTTCCCGCTTTACCGCGGCCGTGGTTTCAGTCCCTTCGTGGTCGCGATCGGCATGATGCTCTACGACCTCTTTGCGCAAACGCCGCCCCACGAGCGCCATCGCCGGCTCGACGCCGCCGGCGTCCGCGCACTCGAGCCGGCGCTCAGCCCCGACGGCCTTCGCGGCGGCTCGCTCTACTACGACGCATGGGCGGACGACGCGCGCCTGACGCTGGAGAATGCGCTCGACGCTGCGGCGCACGGCGCCGCGGTGGCAAATTACGTCGCGGTCGAGGGGTTGCATCGAAGCGGCGGCAAGCTTGCCACCGCGGCGATGCGCGAGGTCCCTACCGGCGCCGCGTTTGAGCTGCGCGCTGCGGTTTTCGTGAATGCGGCCGGACCGTGGGTCGACGACGTGCGGCGCCTCGACGATCCCGCGGCAGCGCCCAGCGTGCGGCTCACCAAGGGAGTCCATCTCATTTTCCGTCACGAATCCCTCCCGGTGCGCGAATCGCTCGTCCTCAGCGACGATGCGAGCCGAATCGTGTTCGTGATTCCGCGCGATGGTTACGTCATGGTCGGCACGACCGACACCGATTTCGACGGCGATCGCGAGCGCGTATCCGCCGATCGTTCCGATGTCGAGTACCTGCTCGGCGTGCTGCGCGAAAGCATTCCGGGTCTGAGGCTTAAGGCCGGCGACGTGGTTTCGAGCTTCGCCGGGCTGCGCGCGCTGGTCTATCCCGGCGGTACGAAAGCGCCTTCTTCGGTGCCGCGCGAAGAAACCATTCTGGAGTCGGCCGGCGGATTGCTCTCGGTGGCCGGCGGCAAGCTGACTACCCATCGCGAGATCGCCGAGCACGTGGTCGATCGCGTGATGGCGCGGTTGTCGCGGCCGAAGGGGACCTGTCCGACGCGCGACACGCCGCTGATCGGCGCGCGTCCGTTCGGTACCGACGGACGCGCGCTCGCGTCAGTCTCGCCCCAGGTGCGCGAGAGCTTGCTTGGGCGCTACGGAACGCGCGCGGTGCTGGTCGCCGATTTGATCGCGGACCGGCCCGAGCTTGCGGAGCCGCTCTCGCCCGGATGTCCGGTCGTCGGCGCGGAAGTGATTCACGCGGTGCGCAACGAGCTTGCGCGCACCGTCGCCGATTTTATCGTGCGGCGCACGGCGCTTTCGTGGAGCTATCCGCTCGAAGCCGCCTCCGCCGCAGCCCGCGTCGCCGATCTGATGGGCTCGGAGCTCCGCTGGGATGCGACGCGGCGGGAAGCCGAGCTCGGCGGATTCAGGACCGCGCTCGCGCGCGCCCAGGCGGCGTGAAAGCGCGCCCAAGCGGAGCGAAGTCGCGTCAGGCCGGCGAGCCGCTCGCGGATCGTATCGCGCGTGCGGGCCGGATCGCGGCGCAATTAGCCAAGCTCTATCCGCAGGCGCGTATCAGCCTCGACTTTGAGACGCCCTGGCAGTGCATGGTCGCGACCATCCTGTCAGCGCAGTGCACCGATCAACGCGTCAACCAGGTCACGCCTGCGCTGTTCCGCGAGGTTCCCGACATTCCCGCGATGGCCGCGATTTCCGACCGGCGGCTCCAGGAGATGATCGTCGCGACCGGCTTCTTTCGCGCCAAGGCGCGCTCGCTCAAAGGCGCCGCGCGCGCGATCCTCGATCGGTTCGGCGGTGAAATCCCGAACCGGATGGAAGACCTGGTCACGATTCCCGGCGTCGGACGCAAGACCGCCAACGTGATCCTCGGTCATGTCTTCGGCCAGCCCGGGATGGTCGTAGATACGCACGTGCGCCGGCTCTCGCGCCGGATGGGACTCACCCGCAATGTCGATCCCGCCAAGATCGAAATCGACCTGCAGAAGCTGATCGCGCCGAAGGAATGGACGCCGTTCTCGATGCGGCTCATCCTGCACGGCCGTAACGTCTGCATCGCGCGCCGCCCGCGTTGCGAGCAATGTGCGATAGCCGTCGACTGTCCTCAAATCGGCGTTGCGCCCGCCAAGGCGGCCCAGCCGGCGCGAGCTTTTTCCTAGTGAGTCCAGAGATTTGGGGTATCTCGGCGTATTTTAACGCCGATGCGGGCATGTAATAATTCCATCAATCCGCAAGTCCTCTGGCTGGTGTCATGAAGCTCCGGGTGGATGAAATAAGCGCCGAGGCCCGCGAGATCGCCTTCTTCGAACAGGAAGACGAAATCAACCGCGTGCTGGGCGCAGGGCCGATCAGGGATTACACGGTGCAGGGACCGATTTCAGTTACGATGTCGCACTACCGCGCCGGTACCGAGGTTTTCCTCGAAGGCGACTTGAGCGCGCGCACTACCGCGGTGTGCGCGCGATGCGCCGAGGAGTTCGTCGCCTCCAGTACGCGCTCCTTTCGCTACGTGCTGGCGCCGAAGGTGCTCGACGATTCAGCCGACGGCGAGCAGCAGGCCGAAGATGTCGAGTACTCGCATTATGGAGGCGAGGAGATCGATCTTTCGGCGCCGGTCCGCGAGCAACTGCTGCTCGCGCTGCCGACCCGGCCGCTCTGCGGCGAGGATTGCCGCGGGCTCTGTCCGCGATGCGGCGCCAATCTCAATCTCGTCGCCTGCGGATGCGCTATTGTCGAGCCCAATCTTGGCCTCGCGGTTCTGAACTCGTTCAAAGTCCGGCGGGCCTGACGCTCCGCCATCCGGGAAAAATCAGATGCAAGCACCAAAACGCCGAAGCTCTCACTCCAAGAAGAACATGCGCCGCTCTCACGATGCGCTGCGAGCGGTAAACACCAGTCGATGCGCGAGTTGCGGGGAACCCACGCTGCCCCATCATGTGTGCCGCCATTGCGGCGTGTACCGCGGCAAGCAGCTCGCCAAGGGCGAGGAATAGGGCGCGCGACTCCCGTGAAGATCGCACTCGATGCGATGGGCGGCGATCTCGCTCCCAAGGCCAACGTTGAGGGCGCGGTGGCCGCCGCGCGCGACTTCGGGATCGAGGTCGTGCTGGTCGGCAATCAGGGCATGCTCGAAACGGAGCTGGCCGGAAGCGGCGGCGCCAAGCTGCCGATCAGTATCGTTCACGCTTCGGAAACCGTCGAGATGTCGGACTCGCCGATCGAGTCCGTGCTGAGCAAACCGAACTCCTCGATTCACGTCGGCTACGAGCTGCTCAAGCGCGGCGAGGTCGACGGCTTCCTGAGCGCGGGCAACTCGGGCGCGATGATGACCGCGGCGATGGTGATCCTCGGCAATCTGCCCGGCGTCGATCGGCCGGCGATCGCCTCGATGGTGCCGAACGGCGCCGACGGCGCCTTGCTGATCGACGCCGGCGCGAACCTCGAGGTCAAGCCCTTCAACCTGGTCGAGTTCGCCGTGATGGGCGCCGCTTACACCCGCTGCGTGGGCAAGATCGCGCGCCCGCGGGTCGGAATTCTCTCCAACGGGGAGGAGGACTCCAAGGGCAGCGACCTGACCCGCGCCGCCGCCGCCACGCTGCGCGCGATGGCGCCCGATCTCAACTACATCGGTTACGTCGAAGGCCGCGACATCAATCGCGGCGGCGTCGACGTGGTGGTGACCGACGGTTTTACGGGCAACGTCGCGCTCAAGACCATGGAAGGGTTCGCGTCCTTCCTGCTGGGAAACGTGCGCGAGGTGTTCGACTCGGGATTTCGCGGCCGGCTCGCTTACATCCTGGTGCGCAAGCGGCTGCGCGCGATGCGCGAGCGGTTCGATCCGTCGGAGTACGGAGGCGCGCCGCTGCTGGGTGTCAACGGCGTGGCGATCATCGCGCACGGCTCCTCGAACGCGCGCGCGATTCGTAGCGCAATCCGATCCGCGGCCGATGAATCGCTGGTCCGCCAGCTCAACGCCGAGATCGTCGAGATGCTGCGCAAGATTCCGGTCGAGGCGGGCCAGCCCGCCAAGCCGGTCGGCAAAGGTCTCCGCGCGTTGCTCCATCGGGTGCGCGAGCGGGTCCGTCGCCATCCCAAGGAGGGCGAGGAGCCCGGTAAGAAACAGCCTACCGGGGCGCTCGATCTCGCGCGCGTCGAGGCCCATCCGGGCGAAACACCCGTGCTGCCACGTCGCGGCACCGGATCGATCGGCACAAGCGGCTCTCTGGCGCCCTCGCCCAACGGATCCAAGCCCGCCGCCGACGCCGCGCACGATCATCAGCCCGATCATCAAAGTGTTCGTAGCGAAAATATTCGTCACGAGGCGGAGGCGGCTCAGCCGTCGTCCGCGCCGCAGCCGGCCGCGCAGGGCGACCCGCCCGCGACCGATCCAGCCAACCCCGCCAAGCACTGACGCGCGTCGGAACCATTCACGCGAGCGCCACTCGTATCATGAAACTCGCGTTCCTCTTCCCCGGCCAGGGCGCGCAGCGCGTCGGGATGGGCCGCGAGCTCGCCGACAACTTTCCCGCCGCGCGCGCCGCCTTTGAAGAAGCCGACGACGCGGCCGGCTTTGCGCTGTCGCGCTTGTGCTTCGACGGGCCCGAGGAAGAACTGCGCCTCACCGCCAACACGCAGCCCGCGATGCTGGCGGCGGCGGTCGCGGCGTTACGAGCCTTCGAGACCGAAATCGCGGTCCGGCCCGAAGCCGCCGCCGGACACAGCTTGGGCGAATACAGCGCGCTGGTCGCGGCTGGGGCGCTTTCCTACCCCGACGCGATCCGGGCGGTCCGCGAGCGCGGCCGCCTGATGCAGTCGGCGGTTCCGCAAGGGCAGGGCACGATGGCGGCGCTGATCGGGCTCGACCTCGCGGCGGTGAAAGAGGTTTGCGATCGCGCGGCGGCGGATTCGGAGCTGGTGGTTCCGGCGAATCTGAACGGTCCCGGGCAGATCGTGGTCGCCGGCCATACCGCGGCGGTGCGGCGCGCGCTCGAGCTTGCCAGAGAGCGTGGCGCGTCGATGGCGGTCGAGCTCAAGGTCAGCGCGCCGTTTCATTGCCCGCTGATGCAGCCGGTGCGAGACGGGATGGCCAAGGTGCTCGAACCGCTCGCGATCGGGCCGCTTGGTTTCGGCGTGATCGCCAACGTCACCGCCGATCTGAATCGCGACCCTGCGCGCGTCGTGCCGTTGCTGCTCGAACAGATCACGGCGCCGGTCAGATGGGAAGAATCGATGGCGACGCTGGGCGGCCTCGGCGTGGACCTCGCGATCGAATTCGGATGCGGCCGCATCCTGGCCGGCCTGATGCGCCGGATCAACCGCGATATCAAGGTCCTCGCATGCGAGGACCTAAAATCCCTCAAAGCCGTCTCCGACGCGCTCAAAGCCGCTTAGCTGCGCGCTCCGCCCGGGAGCTGGTGGCTGTTCGTTTTGGGTCGATCCCGCCAACGAGATCGTCGGCGTTTACCTCGAAGTCACGATGCACGTCAGCGAGAATCTCGAGCACATCTGGAACTACGACCTGTTCCAGAACGTGGCGACCTCGGCGGTCGCGGAGTGAGCAGGCTGGTACGCACGAGCTTGCCTGCACCCGCTCAACTCCTTATGCTGCGCTGTGAATCACGAGCACCGCTGGCGTCCGCGTGCGGGCTTGATGAGAGGGTAACCCGGCGTCGATGGCGCGATCCGGCCGGACTTCCGGGCGGCGCGAGATTGACGGGTTGCGAGGAGGGTTGAAACCACGATGGCTGAAGAAATCGAAACCAAAGTTCGCGAAATAATCAGCGAGCAGCTCGGCGTAGCAGTCGACCAGGTCACTCCCGGAGCCTCGTTTATCGAGGACCTCGGCGCCGACTCGCTCGATATCGTCGAGTTGGTGATGGCCCTGGAGGAAGAGTACGGGATGGAAATCTCGGACGAAGACGCCGAGAAGATTCGCACCGTCAAGGACGTTGTCAATTATATCGAGCATCACAAGAGCTGACCGCCCCCCGCCGCGCGCGCCATGCGCGGCCTCCGGCCGGCCCGTCTGCGCCCGAGCGCCTGACGGGCGGTAAAAAAGCCATGCGCTGCCCGTTCTGCCGCCATCGCGGGAACCGCGTGGTAGATTCGCGCACCTCGGGCGACGGTACCGAAATCCGCCGCCGCCGGATGTGCAGCTCCTGCAAGCGCCGCTTTACCACTTACGAGCGCGTCGATGAGATCGCGCCGATGGTGGTGAAAAAAGACGGCCGGCGCGAGCCCTACGATCGGTCGAAGATCGTCGCCGGGCTCAAGAAGGCCTGCGAGAAGCGGCCGGTCTCGATGGAGACCATCGAGCAGGTCGCCGATCGCGTCGGCGCCGCGGTTCTGGAGCGCGGCGAGCGCGAAGTGTCGAGCGAATTCATCGGCGCGGCCGTGGTGAACGAGCTGCACGCGATCGATCAGGTCGCGTACGTCCGTTTTGCCTCGGTCTATCATTCGTTCAAGGATATCGACGAGTTCATGCACGAGCTCGAAGGGCTGATCAAGGCACGCAGCTCGGGCGCCGCCGTCGCTCGCAATCCGCGCCGCAACGACCCGGCGCCATCGGGAGACGGTCCGAATCGCGACGCGCGTACCAAAGAGAAATGAGCGCCGGCAGTCGGGATCGCTCCGAGCGAAGTCGATCCGCTTGAATCCCGAATCCGATCATCGCTTCATGCGGCTTGCGCTCGACTTCGCGCGCGAGGCGCTCGGTACTACCTCACCGAATCCGGCGGTCGGATGCGTCATCGTCCGCGACGGACATATCGTCGGCAAAGGCGCGACGGCCGCCGGCGGGCGGCCTCATGCGGAGACGATCGCGCTCGCCCGGGCAGGCGGCCGCGCGCGCGGCGCGACCGCGTATATATCGTTCGAGCCGTGTGCGCATCAGGGGAAAACGCCGCCGTGCGCCCGCGCGCTGATCGACGCGGGAATCAGCCGCGCCGTGATTGGTTGTGTCGATCCATACCCACAGGTGCGCGGGCGCGGGATCGCGATGCTGCGCCGGGCGGGAATTCGCGTTATCGTCGGCACGCTGGAAGCTGAATGCCTCCGCCTCAACGAAGGATTCATCACGCGCGTGACGCGCGGGCGCCCGTTCGTGACGCTCAAGCTGGCGGCCTCGCTCGACGGCAGGATCGCCGCGCCCGGCGGGGACTCACGATGGATCAGCGGAGCGCCAGCGCGCGAGCTGGTCCATCGATGGCGCGCCGAAGCCGACGCGGTGATGGTCGGCGCCGGCACTGTGATCGCGGACAATCCGCGCCTGACGTGCCGGTTCGGAGGCAGGCCCGATCCGACACGCGTGATCGTAGACGGCAGGCTCAGGGTCCCGCCGCGAGCGAAAGTGTTTCACCTCCGCTCGGCTGCGGCGACAATTCTGGTCACCACCGAAGCTAATCTCGCACGGGCGCTCAGGCGCTACGCGGGCGCGCGAACCGAGGTGATCGCAGCGCAATCTGTTGACGATGGGATCGACGAGATTTCGCTGGACGGATTGATGCGCGAGTTCGGTCGTCGCGGGTGGTCGAGGGTCATGATCGAGGGCGGCGCTCATCTGGCCGGCGCCGCGCTGCGCGCCGGAATCGTCGACCGGATCGCGCTGTTCATCGCACCGAAGGTCCTCGGTGCGGGCCTGCCGGCTATCGAGGGTCTTCGGGTTGGCCGGGTCCGCGACGCGTTGCGCCTTGAGAATCTGTCGGCGCGCCGCGTCGGCGACGACTGGCTGCTCGAAGCCGATATTCAGTACAGGACTCGCCGGAGAATGAAACCGCGCCGGCGGTGAAGCACGTGGCCGCGGCGAGTGCGCTTCTCAGCATTTCCCGGTGGTGATAGAATTCGCCCGGAAGTACGACAGAATGTCCGAGACCACCGTAGAAGATGTCTTCAACCGAATCAGGGCCGGCAAGATGGTCCTGATGGCGCTGGAGGATAGCGAGGACGCCGAGGGCGACCTCGTGATGGCGGCTGAAAAAATTACGCCCGAGCACGTGAATTTCATGGCGATTCACGCCCGCGGGATCGTCTCGATCGCGATTCCCGACAAACGGATGAGACAGCTCGGGATTCCGCTGGTGCCGTTCACGCAGGGAACGGAAGTCACGGAGCAGGCCGGCGCGCTGGTCGATGCGCGCGAAGGCGTCACCACCGGCATCTCGGCCGCGGACCGCGCGCGAGTGATCCAGGCGGTTGCTTCGGAGAACTCCGGCCCGGGCGACATCGTGATGCCCGGCCACGTATTGCCGCTGATGGCGCTGCCGGGCGGCGTGCTGATGCGACTGGGGCGCGCAGAGGGCGCGATCGATATCGTGCGCGGCGCCGGGATGCGTCCGGCGGCCGCGCTCTGCACGATTCTGCGCGAAGACGGCGAGTCGGCGCGGATGCCCGAACTGCGCGATTTCGCCGCCGAGCATTCCCTTCCGATCTGCTTCATCAGGGACCTGGTGTCGTATCGGCTGTCGAACGAATTGCTCGTGCAGCGCGTCGCCGACGCGAAGTTCCCGACCTCGGCGGGCGAGATGCGCGCGATCGTGTTCCGGAATATCGTCGACGGCCGCGAGCATCTGGCGCTGGTCAAGGGCGAGGTCGGCGGCGGCCGTCCCGCGCTGGTGCGGCTCCATTCGGAGTGCCTCACCGGCGACGTCTTCGGGTCGAGCCGCTGCGATTGCGGCGAGCAGTTGAATGAATCGATCGACCGGATTCTGGCGGCCGGTACCGGCGTGATCATCTACCTGCATCAGGAGGGGCGCGGGATCGGGCTCGGCAACAAGATGAGGGCCTACGCGCTTCAGGACGGCGGTCTGGATACGGTCGAGGCCAACCTGGAGCTCGGCTTCAAGGAGGACCTCCGCGACTACGGGATCGGTGCGCAGATCCTGCGCGATCTCGGCGTCGGCGAGGTCAATCTGCTGACCAACAATCCGGCCAAGCTCGACAGCCTGCGCGGCTACGGCGTGCGCGTCACGCGCGTGCCGCTCGAAGTCACGCCGCATCGCGGCAATATCGACTACCTTCGCACCAAGAAAGAAAAGCTCGGCCATCTGTTCTCCGAGCTGAAGCTGATCACCTGAACGGCGCTTATGGGACTCCGACACCTGGGCCGGGAGCTGGCGCTGCAGGCGCTCTACCAGATCGATCTGAGCGGCGATCCCGCGCGCGAGCATCCGGCGGCGCTGTCCGCCAACTTCCCCGTCGACGAGCGCGCGCGTGCATTCGCGATCGAGCTGGTCGAGGGCGTTTGCCGCGAGCGCGTCACGCTCGACAAGCATCTGGCGGACGCGATCGAGAACTGGTCGATCCAGCGGCTCTCGCGCGTCGACCACAATATCCTGAGAATCGCGCTGTACGAGCTCCTGCAGCAACCGGCGATTCCGGCGCGGGTCACGATGGACGAGGCGATCGAGCTGGCCAAGCGCTTTGGCGATCGCGATTCGGGCCGCTTCGTCAACGGCGTGCTCGACCGGCTCGCCGAGCGGCTCGGGGTCAAGAGTAAAGGTGAAGAGCGCGGCGCGGCGAAATCCGGGTAGGCTCTGCGCGCTCGCGATGGCAGCCGCTTTGGCCGGCGGATGCGGCTATCGCTTCGCCGCGGCCGGGAACGGCTTGCCCTCGGGCGCGGAGACCATCTACGTCGATAAGTTCTCCAATCGTTCGCGAATCACAGGACTCAACGACCAGTTCGACCGCTATCTCAAGGACGAGATCGCAAACCACAAGCTGCTCAGGGTGGTTGACGATCCCGCACACGCGGACCTGAGCCTGAGCGGTTCGATCCACAGCGACGAGGAGCATCCGACCACGTTCAACGCGGTCGACGAGCCGACTCAGTATCAAATGCTGGTCTCGGTGAGCGCGGACTTGCGGGACAACCGCACCAGCAAAATCGTCTGGCGCGCGCAGCGTCTGGGCGGGAGCGAGTTCTACGCCGTCGTCCCTCAGGCCGTCGTGACGACCTCGCCGCAGTTTCTCCAGCAGAACCTGCGCCAGCGCGATATCAACCGGCTGCCCGACATGCAACTCGCCGCAACTCAGCGCGAGTCCGCGCAGGACGCGGGCCTGAGCAGCCTCGCGCGCAACCTCTACGCCAACATGACAGAGGGATTCTGAGCGGTGCGCCCGGCTGCCCCGGCTGATGTGCCGCCGGAATTTCCAGCGGCGGTGCTGCTGCGATGGGGGTAGAGACGGCGCTTTCATTCCTGCGAATCCTCGAACAGGGCAGGCCGCTGCCCAAGGTCGTCGCGATTGCCGGGCCGCAGGCCTTCCTGCGCGAGTACGTCCTCGATGCAGTCCGGGCGCGACTCGCGCGCGACGGATGCCAGTTGCGCACGCTCCAGGCCGGCGCGTCCGGCGGTATCGATGCCGCGCTCGCCGAGCTTCAGGCGCCCGATCTCTTCGCGCCCAAAAAAGCCGTGGTGTGCCGGATACCGCGCGCGCGCCGCGGCCAGGACGACGAAAGCGACCCTGAATCGGAATCGCGTTCGGGCTCAAAGAGCGGCGAGGCAGGCCTGGCTGAGGCGATCGATCGCAAGAGCCTGGCGGCGGAACTAGTTCTCGCCTACGAGCGCGATTCGGTGCCGGCCAAAATTCGCCGCTCCGTGGAGCGCGCCGGAACAGTCGTAAACTGCATGCGGCCTTTCGACAACCAGCTCGCGCAGTATGCGCAGGCTTTCGCCCACAAGCTCGAATTGAAGCTAGGTCCGGATGCCGCCGACGCGCTGGTCTCGCGTTATTCAGCCGACCTGGCCGCGATGGCCAACGCGCTCGCCAAGGCCGCCCTCCACTTCGATAAGGGCCGCCGGCTGCAGGCCGCAGACTTGATGGAGGCCGGCGCGATGCGGACGCCCGAGCTGTTCGAGCTCGCGGAGAGCCTCGCGCGCGGCCAAATCGCTCCGACGCTTGCGCTGTTCGATCGCGCGATTGCGCTCGGGCGCGACGTGTTCGAGGTTCTCGCGGTCGAAGTCATCCCGGCGGTCCGGCGGATGACGCTCGCGGCATCGCTAATCGAAAGTGGCCGCGGCGCGGGCGAGATCGCCTCTGCGATGGGGTTCAGTCCGACCAGCGGCCTGGCGGCGCGCGCAGTCGAGGGCGCCCGGCGGTTTGGACTCGAGCGCCTGTGCCGCGCGCACCAGACGCTTTGCGACCTCGACGCGGGATTCAAAATGGGCCTCAGGCGCGAACGTGAGGCAGCGGTATCGGAAATGCTGGTCGAGTTGATGGCGAGATGAGATGACTCGTTTTTCCGGTCGTCATATCGAGAGCGGGCAAATCGGACGGCGAGCCGGGACCTAAAGCTCGCGCTCCATCCGGCGGTGCGCGATGCCGGCTTCCTCGAATACCTCACCGACCGGCGCGAAACCGTACTTGAGGTAGAAGCCCTCCGCAGGCAACTGCGCGTTCAGGATCGCTTTGCGGTAGCCGCGCTCGCGCGCCGACCGGACCAGGAAATTCAGGATGGCTCGGCCGATCCCGTGCCGCCGGCGATCGGGTAAAACCGCCATCCGTCCGATCTTCACTTCGTCGCCGTGCGCGACCATGCGGCCACATCCGATCGCGCGGCCATCTTCCAGCGCGAGCGCGTGGAACGCGCACGCGTCGTCCTCGTCCATCTCGATCTCTTCCGGCACGGCTTGCTCTTCGATGAAGACCCGGCGGCGGATCGCGTACGCCTCGGCCAGCTCGCCAGGGCTGCGAACCTTGATTACGATCACGTCCGGCACTATGGAAATCGTACATCCGAACGCAGCGGCCTGACAGCGAAGTTGGCAGCGGAGTTCAGCGATATGGCGGACGAATCGCAGCGCGCAAGCGATAGTGAGGTCGAGGCGGCGGCCCAGCTCATTCTCGAGTCCGACTACCCGATTGCGCTCACCGGCGCCGGGATGTCGGTCGAGAGTGGCATCCCGCCGTTTCGCGGCCCGGGCGGGCTATGGACCAAGTACGGCGAGCCGCCGATGAACGGCTTTCAGATTTTTCTGTCCGATCCAAAAAAGGCCTGGCAGCAACGGCTCAGCCGCCGCAACGACGAGCTCTTCGCGCCGCTGCAGAAGGCGAAGCCCAACGCCGGACATCTCGCGCTCGTGGAGCTCGAAACGCTGGGCGTGCTGCGTTTCGTGATCACCCAGAATATCGACGACCTCCATCGCCAGGCTGGTCAGAAGGCACTGGCCGAGATTCACGGCAACTGGAAGCTGATTCGATGCCTCGAATGCGGCTCGCGTTTTCGCCCGGAGGAGGTCAGCCTCGACCCGCTGCCGCCGAGTTGTCCGCGATGCGCCGGGCTGCTGAAGAGCGACACGGTCTCGTTCGGCGAGCCAATTCCGCCCGATGTGCTGAACATGTGCGCTGCGCAGGCTTCACGCGCCGATCTGGTGATCGTCGCGGGGACCTCGGCGACGGTCTATCCGGCCGCGGGCTTCGCGATCGAAGTGAAACAGCGCGGCGGCGCGATGATCGAGGTGAATCTCTACGAGTCGGAGCTCACGCGAATTTGCGATGTCAGCCTGCGCGGCGGCTCAGCCGACGTTCTACCGCGCCTCGCGCGCGCTATCGCGGATAACCGCCGCGCGCGGATGCACTGAGAGGCAGCGGAGTCTCAGCATTGCCAGGAAATGACGGGACCGCCGCATTGCTCTACAATATCCATTTGGTAGCGCTCGAAGCGAAGGAGGGCGAAGACTAGTAAAGAAGATAGCGGGCGCGCAGGATGCGGAAATTCTCCAGCGCCGGTTGCCATTGCGCGACGATCTGCTTGGGATCTGCGCCCGACTTGATTCCCTCGAGGACTCGACGCGAACCAACCATTGAGAGCGTCGCATCGATTTTGAAATTATCCACATATAGGTGATGCAATGCAGCGATCAGCTCGATTCCGAGCGCCGGCGAATCGAGCGCCAGGCGGTCGTCGAGAGAGATTTGCACCCCGTGGCAGCTCCGGCCCGCATAGGTGTCGGCGTCCGGCGTGAAGTCGGCTGACTGAAAGCGAACGCCAGGAATCTTCCGCTTGTCCAGGTAAGAGAGCAGCGCGGCAGAATCGATCCACGGTGCGCCGACCAATTCGAATGGCGTGTCAGTGCCGCGGCCGACGCTCACATTGGCGCCTTCAATCATCGCAACGCCGGGATACAGCGCCGCTTCAGTAAGCGTTCGCAGGTTTGGCGAGGGCGGCGTCCATCGCAGCCCGGTTTGATCGAACCATTCGGAACGCGTGTAGCCCTGCATCTTGATCACGTGCAGGCGCGCCCCGATGTGATTTTCGCGATTGAACATCTCGGCAAGCTCGCCGACCGTCATGCCGTGGCGCGTCGGGACGGAAAAATATCCGGTGAACGATTTCAAATCGGCGTCCATGATCGGGCCTTGAACGATGGCGCACGAAATCGGATTGGGACGATCCAGGACATAAAAGTCGATGCCGCGCCGCGCCGCTCCTTCCATCGCATAGGCCATCGTTGTGACGTAGGTGTAGAAGCGCGCACCTGAATCCTGAACATCGAACACCATCGCATCGAGGCCGTCGAGCATCATGGCGCTCGGCCGCCGCGTCTTTCCGTACAGGCTGAAGAAATGGAAACCCGTAACGGGCTCGATGCCCGACGCGACGCTCTCATCGACGTCGCCGTGCAGGCCGTGCTCGGGACTGAAGATCGCGCCCAGCGTGAGTCCGCGCGCATCTGAAAACGCCTCGATATCGCGAGTGCCGGCGTCCGTGACGCCGGTCTGATTCGTGATCAATCCGACGCGCATTCCTCTGAGTTGCGCGAATCCGTCGGCTACCAATACGTCGGCGCCACTCAGGACCACTGTGTGAGCGGAGCCACGCTTGGCCAACGCGCAGAAGGAGTTCAAAGAAGGGCGACATTCGGCGACACGATCCTCGGACAGGACACCGAGGCGATCTGAAACGAGCGTGAGAATTTCGCGTCGCAACGGGCCCGCATCACCTGCGCCATTGGGGTACGTCCGGTTGGTCAAGATAATCGCGTAGGTGGACGATACAGGATCGATCCACAGCATCGTCCCGGTGAACCCGAAATGGCCGTACGAGCCGACCGGCAAGAGCTGTTCGCGATTCGCACAGAGCGGCGCGCCGAGATCCCACCCCAGCCCGCGCAGTTGGCCCGCATCGATCGCGTCGACCGGCGATTGGGGAATCGTCATTTCATCGATCGAACGCGGAGAGAGAATCGTTCCCGGGCCCGCGCGTCCGTCCTCGAGCAGCATCCTGGCGAAGATCGCCAGGTCGTTGGCGGTGGAGAACAGTCCGGCATGACCCGCGATGCCTCCCATTCGCGCGGCAGTCGGATCGTGGACCTCGCCAATGCGCAATTTGCCGCTCGACGTATTCGGTTGGCGCAATGCGATCGAGTTCTCGCGCGCCGGGTCTGAAACCGGTGTCAGCCATTCCCAGCGGCGTGAAAATGTTGATGCGGCAGTACTCGTCGAGCGGAAGCTTCGCGACGCGCCGAACCACCTCGCCCAGTGCCTCGAAATTGATGTCGCTGTATTCGTAGTGCGTGCCCGGAGGATGAATCGGCCTCGCATCTTCGATCATCTTCATTGCGATCGAGTAGCCGTTCCACTTGCGGCGCAGGTCCAAATCCGGCGCGAGGCCGGAATAGTGCGTCATCAATTGGCGAATCGTGATGCGTTCCTTGCCGTTGCGAGCGAAGGCGGGCCAGTAAGTTGCGACCGGTACGTCGAGGTCGATCCTGCCGCGCTCGCGAAGCTGCATTATGGCGACCGCAGTTGCGACAGGTTTGGTCAGCGACGCAAGGTCGAAAATCGTGTCGGGAGTCATCGCGACGCGCTGGGGCGTGAGCTCTCGGTATCCAAACGCGCGGCGATAAACGACTTGCTTGCCTTGCCCGATCTCGACGACGGCGCCGTGGATTCTGCCCGCCTCGATTTCAGACTGGACGATGGCGTCGATTTGCTGGAGATCCGCTTTGCACAGGCGCACTGGGAATCGGGGATCAGCCGACGCGGAAAGCGCCGAGATCACGGCGAGCAACTGGAATGCGAATGCCGCGATTAGACGGTGCGCAAAAGACGCCGGCGGCCTTCTCATGGCCACCATTGTATCACTTACGGCACGTCGTGCTTGCGGGCCGCGTCCTCGACCTTCAACCCGTCGGCAGTGTACTGGTTGCGAGGGTTCCATAGCATCCAGCCGTCGGAGCCGAACTTTTCGGCCGCCGAGATTTGCGCTCTTTTCTCGGTACCGGTGTACTCGCGGCGGTCGAAGGCGTAATCGCGAAACGCTTGCAGCCACGGGCGAAAGCGAATCGAGGGGATTCCGCGCTCGCGCGCACTCTGCAGCGAGAGGAAAACGATTTCATACGGATGCGCGACCGGATTGCGATAGCCGGGAATCCCGAACTGGAAGCCCGATGGGTACAGCATCGGCGAGATGTAGTCGACGATGGGCGCCAGCTCCTCGAGCCGCTGCCCGATATGGGTGTCGTTGCGGTTCCACGCCACGTATCCAAAGATGTCGGCGGCGAGAAACACATTGTAGGGAGTGAGGCGCCGCCGCGCTTCGGTCAGGAACCCGGCGATCGCCGCGAGGCGACTTTTCATGTCGATTGGCTTCGAGAACTTCAGCCCCGGCGCGTCGGGAAAACGCACATAGTCGAACTGGATTTCGTCAAAGCCCAGGCGCGCCGCCTCGAGCGCGATCGAGATGTTATAGTCCCACACTTCGGTGTTGAACGGATCGGCCCACGCGAGCCGCTCGCGATCTCTGAAGATTGCGCCGCCCGCACGCTTCACCGCCAAATCGGGTCGCGCGCTCGCGAGCAGATCGTCCTTGAAAACGACGATTCGTGCGATGGCGTAAATATTGTCGTGATGGAGCCGGTCAACCAGCGCTTTCGCATCGCGTATCGTCGTCAGTTGGTTCGAACGAACCTGCTCGGCGAGCGCAATCGACGTCTTGAATGCGATCATCCCGCGATCGCCCTTAACGTCGATCACCACGGCATTAAGTTCGGTTTTGTCGATGAGGCCGAGCACCGCCTCGCGCAACTTCGTGCTGCCGATGCCATAGAACGAAACATAGAGCGCCTTCGGCATCATCGGGGTGAGCTCAATCGCTGCGGAGCGATCTTTCAACTCACCAACCGCGATCGCTTCGCGCTGGTAGCCGTAAGCTCGTAAGCCGATCGCCTCGCCGCGGCCGCCGATCTCGAACTTGCCGTCGTGATCGGTCCGCACGACGACGTCCTCGAGCGTCACGATCGCGTCTTCGACCGGCCTTTTGGTCGCGCCATCAATGACGGTCCCGGTATAGGCCATTGCCGGCAGAGGCGTGAACAAAGATGTGAGGAGAAACAACGACAGCGCTAAAGTAGTATGTCTCGACATCAACTATCACCGATTTATTGCCGGCGTCTGAGCGGGGAGCAGATGCTCGAATGTTTGTCCGACGTCACCGTTAGTGACGATGAAGCGGGGAAGCGCCATGAGATTGTCGCCACGCGAGACCCTGTGCCGGTCGATGGTGAACGCGGCCACGTATCCGGATTTTGCAGCGGCGGCAATCAGCTCATCGTCGCAGATGCCGAACGGCCAGGCCAACATCGTCACATGCCCGCCGAGCCGGCGTTCCAGCACCTGTCGCGATTTGCTGAGCTGGCTATCTACGAATTTTCCATAATCCCCAGCGGACAGTCGGCGCTTCTCGATGTGAAAATTAGGATGCCAGTAGGTGTGCGACTCCACCGAGAACAATCCGGTCGCCTTGAGCTCGGCGAGTTGCTCCCAGGTCATAGAATACGAGGCATTCGAAATCGCCGATGGATAGATGAACAGCGTCACGGGGATTCGATAGCGCTCGATCAACGGCTTCATATCGCTGAACACGGTGCGATGGCCGTCGTCGGCGGTGATCGCCACCGCGCGCGGCGGCAACTCGCCGTGACCCGCGGCAAAATTCACAACATCGCGAAGCGGCACGATACTGTAGCCATTGTCATGAAGGTACTTGAGCTGCGATGCGAACACCGCGGTGGTGACCGTCATGCTATCAGCAACCACTGGGCCGAACCGATGGTAGAGAAGAATCGTCGCGGAGGTCGTGCTCCCTGACGCCAGCGCGATCGCGACCGGCGTTATCGGGCTCAGGGACAGCACCAGAAGTGTAACGACAAGATGGGAGCGGGCCCTTTGCCTCATAAAACGAGTTTACGCTCGATGCTAAAGCTTTTGTATTTCGGAAACCGGCGGCAAATTACCGATTCTTGTGAAATGCAGCAGGTGGGAACACGCCAGTGCGTCCCAAGGCAGAGCCGGGTCGTTGCGGCAGTGCACAAAGCGAAAGAGAAATCTGTTCGAGCGAAAGGCCCATTAGCAAGAATTTATTTGTGTGAGCCGCGGGAAATGCGCCCACGCGTCCTGGTCGAGCGAACCACGTCAGTGCCGTTTCAACAGCATCATGCCGCCGGTGTCGTTGAGCTCGCTTGGACCGCTGGCGAGAACGAGGCTGAGTCCCTTGCTCTGTTCGGGGGTCATCCGCTCGAACGTGTCGCTCCCGCAGAGCAGGTAGTCCGGCTGATTGCGATCGCCGAGCTGGGCGATCGGGATGCTCCGGCGGCTGTAGAAGGCGACGTCGTAATTCAGCCCTCCGAGGTACGCGACCGGGCTGTCGCCGACGATCTGCATCGCATCTGCGGTAAATGTCTTCAGCGCTGTAGCATTGGCGATCGCGGGCTGTACGAACAGGTTCGCCACCAGCGTGATACATGCGACGCCCGCAGCCATCGCGACGGCGGCGGCCTCGAGCGCAGGTCGCGCGGCGATCAGGAAGACGCCCAGACCCACGAGCGCGAGTGACCAGACGATCGCGGCGATCCAGCCGGCGGCGACAGCGTGCCCGAGCGCCGGAATGAAACCGGATGCGGTTATGTCGAAGCGTGCGAGCAAGTCGGCGCACGCGGCCCGATCGGTTTTGAGCATCAGCATCGCGGCGATACCCGCGCATCCGGCCGCGGCCAGAGTCAAGCCCGCGATCGAGGCGAGGGCCTGAGCCCATCGGGAACGGTTCTGATTGTTTGAAAACGCATCGCCGAGCGACACGGCGATCATCGAGGTCAGCGCCGGATAAAGCGCCAACAGATAAACGCCTCGCTTGCTCCGCGCCAGATTGTAGAAAACCAGTACCGTGAGGAACCAGACGACAAGATAACGGAGGCGCGGGCCGAGCGGGCGCGGCGCGCGCGCGAAACGGATCGCGGGCGCGGGCAGCAACAGCGACCATGGCATGAAGCCCGCGAGCAGGGCCGCTTCGACATAGTAGAAGGGATGCGCGTGACCCTCGCTGAACTGCGGACCGCCGGCGAAGCGGATGAGATTTTCGGCGATAATTTGCTTGCGAACGAAATCAACGCCGCCGACGTATCCGGCCGCCAGATACCATCCGCCGCCGAGCAGCGCGACAATCGCCGCACCGGGCAGGAGATGGAGCCTGCCGATCACCTCCCACCGGCGTTCGATCGCGATCCACAGCAGAGCGCTCGCGGCGGGCAACAACGCACCGACCGGCCCTTTGGTAAGCACCGCCGCGGCGACGGCCAGGTACATGACGAGCCAGCGGCGCGACAATCCCTCTGCGATCGAGATGAACTCGAAGAACGCGACCGTCATGAAAAACGTCAGAGTCGCGTCGACCCGCGCCCCGGTTCCGGCCTGAAGATACTGCGCCGCCGTGCCAAGCATCAGCGCCGACAGGAACGCGCTGCGATCGTCGAACAGGCGGCGTACGTAAAGGTAGCAGACCAGCATCGCAGCGATCGCGAGCGTGGCCGAGGGCAGCCGCACGGTCCATTCGTTGACCTGCCCGACCGCGATCGACAGCAGCGCGGCGAGCCAGTGCATCATCAGCGGCTTGGAGGGAATCTCGACCCCGGCGCGCATCGGTAGAATCCATCCACCGCCGTGCACGATGTCGAAAATCGTCACCGCCTCGCGCGGTTCGCCCTTGGTATAGAGCGGATATCCCCCGAGATTGACGATATAGAGCGCCGCGCCGACGCCGAGCAGAATCGGGATCGCGAACCGGGGAGCCGCGGCGCTCGCGAACAATCGCCGGCCGATGCCTCGTGCTGGGAGCGCGGCTTGCGAGATCGAACGGTTAGAAGATTGCGACAGTTCGGCTAGTACTGCTTGATCAAGTTCACGCGGCCATTGTCGTCGTAGCTGTAGAGCTCTGCCGGAGTTTCGTCGCGGGTCTTACGGTGCGTGCCGTCGCAGAACGGCTTGTTCTTCGAGAGTCCGCAGCCGCAGATGTAAGCCGGAAGCTCGGTGCCCGCCGGAACTTCATAGGGGCCGTTTTTATCGTGTCTGACGAGTCGTGCCATGAGGAATTCCTCGCTGTACTTTGCGGAGAAAAATTGCGTTCCCTTCGGTTCGCACTCAGCGTCACTAAAGACCAGCCCTGACCCCTTAGTCAACCGGGGCCGCGCGCGTCAGCCTAACGGTACGTGAATCGCTTCGGCGGCTTCGAGCGCAGGGGCCTTGCGATGGGGGTCGGCGCCGGCGACCAGCGCCACGACGCCTCCCGCCGCGATCACGATTCCGAGCACCTCGCGCCGGGTGGCATGTTCGCCCAGGAACATCACGGCGAAGACGATCGACAGCAGCGGGATACCCGGCACCACCAGCGCCGTGGTCCAGGCCAGCGAAAGACGGCTGATCGCGGCGTACCACGTCGAGGTGCCCAGGAAGTACACCAGCACCCCGGTTGAAATCACCACGGCCAGCGCCCCCGGATCGGCCAGCTCGACGACCGCGTGCGGGTGAATCGCGATCAAAATTCCGCACAGCACGAACGCAGCATAGATATACCGTGCACCCGCCAAGCAGATCGGACTCAGCGGCGGCATCACCTTGAGCGACACGACGTGCGAGCCCTGCCAGAACAGCGGCGTAAGGGCGACCAGGAATGCCGCGTAGGCCGGAGAAAAGCCGCCGCCCGCGAGCACCAGGACGATCCCCGCGATAATCGTCGCGGTCGCACCGAGCTGACGAATCGAGGGGCGCTCGCCGATTATCAGCGTCGCGAGCAGCAGCGAGTAGACGGGCTCGCTCTGCAACAGCAGCGCGCCCGCGACCGCGTTGATTCGCTGAAGCCCGTAGATCAACGCCAGGCTGGTCAAGACGGTGCCGGCGATCGAGATCGAAAACAGGCGCGGCAGGTACTCGGGGTCGATCAGATAGGCGAGCTCGCCGCGATGATG
Source organism: uncultured delta proteobacterium (assembly GCA_963749215.1). Taxonomy (GTDB): domain Bacteria; phylum Desulfobacterota; class Binatia; order Binatales; family Binataceae; genus CAVVMA01. The sequence continues at coordinate 356,253 of CAVVMA010000018.1, forward strand.
GAGCGTGAAGATCAGACAGATAGCGGCGATGGAAACAGCCGCTGCGCAGAAGAGCAGAGGTTCCAGGTTCAGCGCGCCGTAGCGCGTGATAACCGGCAGCGCCGCGCCCGTGATCACGTTGAAGACGCATAGCGCGAGCCCGATCGCGAAGCTTCGCCGGCGGGCAGCCGCGTCGTCAGGCGTACCGGAAAAGTGATCGGCGGCCCTGAGCGGTTGGGATTTCACAGCGTGCCGCGCGAGAAATATATCAGCGCGACCAGCACCGCGAATGCCAGCCGATACCAGCCGAAAACCGCGTAGCTGCGGCTGCGGACGAAACGTAGCAGGCTTGCGATCGCGAGCAGTCCGAATACCGTCGCGCCGAAGAAGCCGAGCAGCACCGGTTGATTGAGTCCTTCATGAACGATCTTGGGCATCTCGACCAGACCGGCGCCTGCGATTATCGGCGTAGCCATCAGAAAGGAGAAGTTGGCGGCATCCTCGCGCCGGATCCCAAGCAGCCGGCCGATCGTGATCGTCGCGCCCGAGCGTGATACTCCGGGCACTATCGCGAACGCCTGACTAAGCCCAATCAGCAGCGCGTCGGCGACCGTCATTTCGCTTATCGTTCGCTCCTGCGGCCGCTCTCGATCCACCAGCCACAATACCACACCGAGCGCAGCCAACGTCGCCGCGATCAGTAGCGGTGAGCGGAAGATGGTCTCGGCCTGATGCTCCAAAGCGAGACCGGCAATCGCACCGGGAACCGACGAGATTACGAGAAGCCAGAGCTGGCGCCGCTGTTCACTTGCTCCCACGAAGAGTGAAAGTGCCATGGCCTGCCAATCGCGCCAGTAGTAGGCCAGAAGCGCGACCAGCGTTCCAAGATGCAACGCGACATCGAATGCGAGTCCCGGATCGGGCCACAGAAGCATCCAGGGAATGATAGCCAGATGGGCCGAGCTCGAAACCGGAAGGAATTCCGTGAGTCCTTGGACGATCCCGAGCACGAGTGCCTGAAACGAAGAAATCATAATGTTTTCAACTAGTTATTGTCGATGGACGCTTTCGTGGCGGCGAAAAATGCGCTCTAATTCGAGAAGTTGCTCCCCTGCTACCCTTGACCGAACTCCGGCCCGCTCTAATATAGCGATGGTGACCGGTGGGTGAGGGGCGGTAGGATCGGAGGTCGAGCATGCCGAGAAGTTCCAAGGCCAAGGTTGTATCACTCTGGGAACGCGACGCGGTCGAGCCGCTTAACCATGATGCATCCGAAGCGTTGAGGAGCGTCCAACTCGGCGGCCCTCGCCAGTTTCCCGTCGTTTCAACGCTGCCACGGCTGCCCGTGATGATTCCCGATGAGATTCTCGATTACTACGGCTGGGTATTCTGCCAGGGCGGATTCCTGAACCTGCAGATGACCTTTGAGCAGTTCTTGACCGTGGTAGCCGCGGTGAGCCCGTCAGGGCTTTGCCCCGAGTACGAGGGCGACACCGCCGCATCGCCGGCCGACTAGGCTCGGGCGATCTCATTTGTCCGACGACTCCGAAGGTTTGGACTGCTTCGGCGCGTTGTCCAGAAGGCTGTTGTTTACCCAGATAGTCTGAAGCGGGGTCAGATCGGCGGGCGAGGATATCCCGTTGTCTTTTGCGATCTGCTTCCAATTGTCGGCGTTTCCCGTCACCCGTTTGGCGAGGCCCGGCAGATCTTCGTTGGGCAATAGCGCGAAGTTGACCCCGCCGGTACGCGGCAGCGTCGACGGCGGCGGCGCGAGCGCGGCGACCTGATCGATCCGGTTGAACAGGTTGATCCGCGTGCTTGCCTTGTAGAGCGGCAAGTCCTTGTCGGGCACGTCTTCCGCCCGCACGTTGACCACGATCTTGCTTTGCGCGCGGCCCGCTGCCACGACCTGGATCTCGTAGCGATATCTGGGCTGCACGCCGGCAAGACCGGCAAAAAATCCGGGTGTGTTGTCCGCTTTCTGCCAGAGCGTTACGAGGGATTCCTGCGGCTTGACCTCGAACAGAACTCCGGCGCCGCGCAGCGCGTCTTGCGTGAGCACGAACGCGTCCTGCGCCGGGAATGCTATATTATGCTCTTCGCCGAGCGCCGCGTCGGTCCCACCTCCGCTCGCGTTGTAGACAAAAAATCCCGCGTAGTAGCATCCCGAAAGCGCAGCCGCGAGAACGATCGCTAGCCACGCGAATCGTGGCCGCCGTGCTGAGGGAGCGCGAGGCATCGTGGCAACAACAAAACATGCGTGTCGGCTATGCGCAAGTTGGGTGCAAGTTGAGTGAAAGAAAAGGATTGTCTAATCCGCGGCGAACCGCTAAGCACTTACTCTCGCATGGCCGAGATCGACACATCGAGACCGCGATACGTGGTCGCAGTGGTAGGCGGGGCAACCGCCGGCGCCGAAATCGCCAGTGTCCTTGCGAATCGCGGGGCGATCGCCGTGGTCTTCGAGCAGAACAAGCGGCCTTACGGCAAGATCGAAGACGGACTGCCGCGATGGCACGTCAAGCAGCGCAAGGATGAATACGGAGAGATAAACCAGCGCCTATCGCATCCGAACGTCGCCTACGTGCCGATGACCCGGATGGGCCGCGACCTCCAGTTCGACGACCTGCAGCGGGCCTGGGGCTTCAGCGCGATTGTGCTCGCGCACGGCGCCTGGCGCGATCGGCCCTTCCCGGTCGAAGGCGCCGACCAATTCGTCGGTCGCGGCCTGATCTATCAAAACGCGCTGGTCTATTGGTTCAATCACCATCTCGAAAGCGCCTACGGCGGACCTCGCTACGAATTGCCGGGGGGCGCGATTGTCGTCGGCGGCGGTTTGGCTTCGATCGACGTGGTCAAGGTGCTGCAAATCGAGACCACGCTCAAGGCGTTGCGCGCGCGCGGGATCGCGGAAGACATGCTGCGGCTGGAGCGCGAGGGAATCGAGCCGACGCTCGCGGCGCGCGGGCTCAAATGGGCCGACCTCGGCGTGATGCCCTGCAAGCTGTTTTACCGGCGCAGAGTGCTCGATATGCCGCTCTCGGACATTCCCCCCGACGCCAATCCCAAGCGCGCCGAGGCGCTTCGTATGGCGCGCGCCAAAATCCTGGAAAAGGCGACGCGTAAGTTTCTCTTCGAGTTTCAGGAGCTGCGCGTGCCGACCGGGATCGTCGTCGAGGGCTCCGGCGAAAGAGCCACGATGGCCGGCGTGATCTTCAGCCATACGGAGGTGGCAGACGGGCAGGTCCGGACGCTCCCCGATACGGCGGAGACAGTCCGCGCCGCCTTGACGGTCAGCTCCATCGGCAGCATCCCCGAACCGATTCCCGGTATTCCCCAGCGCGGCGAGGTTTATACTTACGCCGATCAGAAGATCGGTCTGCTGATCGCGGGCCCACCGCCCATCTTCGCGGCCGGCAATGTCCTTACCGGCAAGGGCAATATCAAGGACTCGCTCGAGAGCGGAACCGAGATCGGCGAGCGGCTGGCGGAGGCGTATCTGGGGCTGAACGGCGAATCAGCGCTGCCGCTCGCCGAAGGACCGCGCCGCGAAGCGCACAATCAGGGCGAGACCATCGCTGGCGCTCTGGGACGTCGCGAGCCACTCGCGACGGCGCAAGTCGCCGCCGTGATCGCGAAAGTGCGCGAGCGCCAGCGCGCGGTCGGCTTCGATGGAGACTATCGGGCCTGGATCGCGCGTGTCACGCCTCCCGACCTTCAGTAGCCGCATTCACGTTAGCAGTATTCGCATCAGCGGCGCGCGGTTTTGCTTCGATTCGTCCCCGGCGCTACGCTTCGTTCAGCATCAGAGCGATTGCTCGCCGAAGGCCGCAGGAGGGTGGACGTGGACGAGCTTAAGCGGACCGATCCCGAAATTTACGATCTCATCAAGCACGAAGAGCGCTACGAGTTCGAATCGATTCGCCTGATACCGTCGGAGAACTACGTCTCGAAGGCGGTGCTCGAAGCCACCGGATCGGTTCTCGCCAACAAATATTCCGAAGGCTACCCCGGCCGCCGATACTACGAGGGCCAGCGCTTCGTCGATCAGGTGGAAACCCTGGTCGTCGAGCGCGCCAAGGCGCTGTTCCACGCCGAACACGCCAACGTTCAGCCGTACTCGGGCTCGCCGGCAAATCTCGCCGTATACTACGCGCTGGCCAAGCCGGCAGAGAAATTGATGGGCCTGGCGCTGCCGCATGGCGGCCATCTAAGCCACGGATGGGGCGTGACGCTCTCGGGCAGTCTGTGGACCGCAGTGCCTTACGAAGTCGATCGCGAGAGCCATCGAATCGACTACGACGCGCTGCGCGACCGGGCCCGAATCGAGCGGCCGCGGATAATAATCGCGGGCACCACGGCTTATCCGCGCCAGCTCGACTTCAAGATTTTCGGCGCGATCGCCAAAGAGGTCGGCGCATACCTGTTCGCCGACATCTCGCACATCGCAGGTCTGATCGTCGGCGGCGTGCATCCCGATCCCGCGCCTTATGCCGACGTGATCATGACGACCACGCACAAGACGCTACGTGGTCCGCGCGGCGCGATGATCCTGTGCCGCAAGGAGCTGGCCGATCAGATCGATCGCGCGGTCTTCCCCGGGCTTCAGGGCGGCCCGCACAATCACACCACGGCCGCGATCGGCGTGGCGCTCAAGGAAGCCGCGACCCCCGCGTTCAGGGATTACGCCCATCAGGTGGTGCGCAACGCCAAGGCGCTCGCGGCCGAGTTGACGAATCGCGGCTTCCAGCTCGTTTCCGGCGGGACCGACAATCATTTGGTGCTCATCGACCTGACCAACCGCAAGGTGATCGGCAAGAAGGCCGCCAAGGCGCTCGACGCCGCCGGAATCGTCGTGAATTTCAACACCGTGCCTTACGATCCGCGCAAGCCCTTCAGCCCCAGCGGTATCCGTCTCGGGACGCCGGCCGTCACCTCGCGCGGGATGGCGGAGGGTGAGATGCGGCAGGTCGCCAAATGGATGGACGAGGCGGTCTCGCACGTTGACGACGAGGCGCGCCTCAAGCGCATCGCGGGTGAAGTCACCGAGCTATGCCGCAACTTCCCCGCGCCGGGAATCACGATCGATTAGCCGACCGCCTCCGACGCCGCCAGGTCTTGGACGAGGAAAAGATCGACCTGGTTACGACGGACGAGCGCAACGGGATGCGTGAGCTAGCGCGCACCGCTCAGCCATGGCGCGTTGAGTTCCGTGAGGCACGCGGGAGCGCCGTCTCGATGCTGCGCCGCCCATGCGATGTACTTGTCGCGCAGCATCAGAACAGGGCTTGGTCCACCGTCTCCGCGATCCGGAACGGCCATTTGTTTGAGAAAGGAAATCAGCGAGCCGGGCCGGTTTTGCCGATCGTCGCCAAGGGAGAGCGACGGCTTTCCCGGGCTGTCGCCCGGTTGCGCCACGGCCAGATAGGCTGAATGGGCTACCCACTCTCTGGTGCATCTCCGGTCGCCGCCCGCCGCCGCACCTGCGAGCAGCGCGGACATCAGTCTATCCGCCAAGGTAGGAACACACCCGGCCGGCCGCGTCTCGAATGCCTTCAGTGCCGCCGCCACTGTGTCGCCGCTGCGCAGTATGTTCCCCTGCACCGAAACCGCATCGTCGTGCGCGCTGCCGCACCAGGACTTTACCGATCTGCCTGTGAAGCTCGCGGTCCGCCGATCGCCGCTCAGAGTTGCGACAGCGTACTGGCGTGAATTCGAACCGAAGAGTCTGAAGTTGATCAACCGCCCTTCGGGATCAAAGGCGGGATCGACAACGCGAGAGAGAACTTCATCGGCGCTGGCGCCATCCGCTATGAGCTTTGCGGCCACATCCTTCGACTTAAGATTAGACATCGCTTGTGCGATAAACGCGCCCTTGCCGGGCACCAGAATCGGCGTAATCGATACTCCACTGACGCACGATGCGACCGCGACGCCTACTTCGTGGGTATCGGGATCGACTGCGACAATCGACCACGTCGCGAGGGCACGCCCCGGCTTCGAGAGCAACATCAGCATCGCCATTGATAGTGCCGCAGTCGTAGTCGATGCATGTGAACGGCTGCGTGCAGTACGCGGCTTGCCCGGAGATGTTGGAAGCATCGATGATTTTCGAAGGACGTTCGTATTGCGGCTCATCGCGTCTCGGTATGCGCAATTGGCGTGCCGCACCCCGCCTGAAGCGTCGCCCCGCCTTGACACACCGGCTCGTCCCCGGCGATAAGCGCTCCATGACACTCAAGATCGAGCGCGGCCTTCACTTTGGAGTTCCCTATTCGCCCGACATGCAGCAGAGCGGCAAGCGCGGCGAGCCGACCTGGTCGACGCTGCGCGAGCAGGTTCGCGACGCCGAGGCGCTGGGCTACGACACGCTGATCGCCGTCGAGACCCAGCACGATCCGTATCTCGCGCTGGCGATCGCGGCGCAGGAGCCGGCGAAGATCGAGCTCGGCACCGGAATCGCACTCGCGTTCACCAAAAGCCCCGTCGCGACCGCGTACACCGCCTGGGACTTGCAGCGCATGAGCGGCGGGCGTTTTCTGCTCGGGCTCGGCTCGCAGGTCAAGGGACACATCACGCGGCGTTTCGCGATGCCGTGGTCGAAGCCGGCGCAGCGGATGAAGGATTACGTCGGCGCGATGCGTGCGTGCTGGAATGCATGGCAGAGCAGGGAGCCGATCGACTTCCGCAGCGCGCATTACAATCTCAGCCTGATGACGCCCAACTTCTCGTCGCCGCCGCAGGCGAATCCGCGCATCCCCGTGCTGATCGCGGCCGTGCAAGAGCGGATGCTCCAGGTGGCGGGCGAGGTCTGCGACGGCGTACGCCTCCACGGAATCGTGACCCGCCTCTACCTCGACCGGATCGCGTTTCCTAATCTCAGGAAAGGCTTTGCGAAGTCGGGCCGTCCGGAATCGGAATGGAGCGACTTCCAAATCGCGGGCGGCGGGTTCATCTGCACCGCACCGGACAAAGACGCGCTCAGCCGCGCGATCGAGACCACCAAATCGACGATCGCGTTCTACGGCTCGACGCGATCGTATCGGTCGAGCTTCGAGTTGGGCGGATGGACCGAACAGGCCGATCAATTGCACAAGCTCTCGGTACAGCAACGATGGCCGGAAATGGCGAAGCTGGTGAACGAGGAGATGGTCCACGCCTTCGCAGCGGTCGGAACTTACCAGGATATCGCAGCGGTGATGAAAAAACGATTCGCCGGCGTCAACCGAATCGCGTTCGACCTCCCGGTCCGCAACGAGCACGACCACGGCGTATTGAAGGAGATTCTCCAAGACTTGCGCCGCCCCTGAGCGGCGCCGACGGTGTCCGATGGCGTCCGATTCGGACCGCCAATATTACGACCGCGTTCGCGCGCTGCTCGAGGATTCGTACCTCGCCGCCGACGCGCGCGGCGATGTCTTCGGCGGTTCCGGGTGCGGCGCGAAAGACATGGCGCATTGGGAGGCCCGCCGCCGCCCGATCGCGAGCGCCTTCGACCGCGACGGAACCTGGCTCGATGTCGGATGCGCCAACGGACTCCTGATGGAGACCCTGATCGCATGGGTCGCGGGGAAGGGCTACCGAATCGAACCGTATGGTCTGGACCTTTCGGAGCGAATCGCTGAGACGGCGCGCCGGCGTCTGCCGCGATGGGCCGATCGAATCTGGACGGGTAACGTGATGGAGTTCGAACCGCCGATGCGATTCGATTACGTCACCGCGCTAGCCGACGCGGTCCCGGAAAATCGGATCGCCGACATGATTCGCCGGCTCGCCGCGCGATTCCTTAAACCCGGCGGACGACTGATCTTGAGTTGCTACACGCCGGGACCGTTTCTCGTACGTCAAACCGGCAAGCCGGTTTCGGCGCCGGACCTGCTGCGCGCCGCCGGATTCGAGCCCGCCGGCGAGTCGCAAGCCCGTGACGCGACGACTGGAATCATAAAGGTCTGGGTCGGATGGACCGACATCGCGACCGCAAACTGAGGAGGAGTTATGCCAATCCCGGCGCGAATCAGTATCGCAACTCTGGGCGTGAGCGATCTGAAGCGATCGACCGCGTTCTACCAACGCCTGGGATGGGAGCTTGCGGCGACGTCGAGCGAGCAGATCAGCTTCTTCAAGACCGCGGGCGGAGTGCTTGCGCTCTATCCGTACGAGTTGCTCGCAGAGGACGCCAATCTTCCGCCCGTCGCCCGCAGCGCTTTCGGCGGCGTGACGCTGGCGATCAACGTCGAGACGCCCGAGCAGGTGCAACCGGCGCTCGATGCGGCCGCCGCAGCCGGAGGCAAGATCTTGAAACGCGCGATCAAGGCGAGCTGGGGCGGAGTCTCCGGCTACTTTGCCGACCCTGACGGATATCCATGGGAGGTCGCCTGGGCTCCGCAATCCCGCATCCGCCCCGACGGCTCGCTGGAGGTGCCGTAGGAAACGCTACGGCTGCGGCGGGTCGATGTCCGCCCACAGGCGCATCATGAACGCGATATGGGTCTCGACGGCCCACAGCGCCTCGGCGGCGGCGCTTTCGGGAATCGCGCGGAAGATCGATCCGGCGCTCGAATCGCCGTGCTCCTTGTCCACCTCGACATGGACCGAGAAGAAGCGCACGGCGTCGTCGGAAAGTTTGTAGTTGCGCTTGAGCCCGTCGATCACGCGGACGTAGGCGTCGGGGTTGTGCAGCTCCGATCCCAGGCTGATGCCCGCGAGCGTGGTGTACCAGGGTTTTGAGTCGGCCAGCCGGTACATCCAGTGCACCATCGCGGTCGCTTCGGGCGACATCCGCGCATGCAGCATCTGATCGCGCGGGATTCCCAGGGCCTCGCCGAATTCGAGATACAACTCCGGATGGGAGCGTAATACGCCTGATTGGCGGCCCAGTTCTTCTTCGTTCAGATTTTCGACGATCGACTTGCGGGCCGCGAAGTCGTCGCACTTCGCGTAGATCAGTCCCAGGATGTTCGCGTTGTGGGCCTTGTTGCCGATGAAGAGCTGGGTGGCCCAATGGCGCAACTGCGGCATCGCGAGCTGGCCGTGCTCGATCTTGTCGATCGTCGGATGGTACTTCAGCGTGGCGCGCTTGCGCTCGAGCCGCTCGAACAGCGCGTTGAGCTGGTCAATTCCATGCTTCACATCCATGGATTGATCCTCCTGGATCCATTTTGGCGTCATTCCGAGCGGTTGGGACGAGCCGCAGCGTCGGCTTCGCGCTCGACCTTTAGCTTGGCCTCGATATCGCGGCGCAGCTCGGCCTTTCTGATTTTTCCCACATTCGTCAGTGGCATCTCGGCGATGATCTCGATTCGCTCCGGCCACTTGAACCGAGCCAGGCCGCGCGCGGCCATGAAGTCGCGGATCGCGGCGAGGTCGAGGCTCCGCCCCGGCCCGATCACCACGTATGCGCACGCCTTTTCACCCATCAGGTCGTCGGGCATCGCGACTATCGCCGCGTTGAGAACCGCAGGATGTGCCAGCAGGTGGCCCTCGATCTCCTCCGCGCTTATTTTCTCGCCGCCGCGATTGATGAGGTCCTTGATTCTGCCCTCGACTATCAGATTTCCGCTGGGCAGATTTCCGCCGGGCGCGCGGCGCACGAGGTCGCCGCTGCGGTAGAAGCCGTCGGGAGTGAACGCGTCGCGGTTGCGCTCCGGCTCGCGATAGTAGCCGCGAATCGTATATGGTCCTCGACACCATAACTCGCCAACCGCGCCGTCGGGCACGTCGTTCAGCGACTCATCGACGATCCTGATTTCATCAGCGGCAGAGAGCGGCCGCCCCTGGGTTCCGAGCGCGATCGAGTCCGGGTCGTCAAGCCGCGTGTAGCACAGCAGTCCCTCCGCCATCCCGAGCACCTGCTGCACGCAGACGCCGGGAAGCGTGCGCTTGAGCGCCCGCGCCGTGTGTTCGCTGAGCTTCGCGCCGCCGACCGTGATGACTTTCAATGACGCGAGCGTGGATCGTTGCGACTCGGGGTGATCCAACAGCGCGATAGCAAGCGTCGGCACGCACGGCAGATGGGTGACGCGTTCGCGCCCGATCGCGGCGGCGAGATCGGCCGCTCGCGTCGATTGCGCGAAGATCGCGGTCGCGCCGGTGAGCAGAGCCCCGAGCAGGCCGGGGCACGCGAGCGGAAAGTTATGCTCGGCCGGAAGGGCCAGCAGAATCCGGGAATCGGGTCCAAGGCCGCACACCTTCGCAGCTTCGCGCGCATTGTACAGATAATCGGCATGGGTGCGGGGAATCAGCTTCGGCAGGCCGGTGGTACCGCCGGAGAGCAGGAGTAGTGCGACGTCGAACGGGTCGGCGTTCGATGCTCGCGGAGCTTGCGCCGGGGCTTCAGCCGGAAGTTTCGGCAGCTCGATACATCCACGGGCGGCCGCCGTCGAGAAGATCGTTTCCAGGCGCGGGACTGCGTCGCGCAATTCGCGCCCCAGCGCGGCATAGTCGAAGCCGCGATACTCCGGCGCGATCGCTATCGCCCGCGCACCTGAATGAGAGGCGAGGTATTCGAGCTCGGTGCGCCGCAGCGCCGGCAACGCCATCACCGGTATCGCGCCGATCCGGGCGCACGCGACGAACAGGCTGGCGAACTCGGTGCAATTGGGAAGCACGACGACGATTCGGTCGCCGCGCTGAAGACCGTGACGCGCAAGGACCACCGCGAAACCGGCCGCCTCGCGCATCAGAGCGCCGTAGCTGAGCCGCCGGGCGGAATCGCATACGGCGGCGTGGCCGGGGCGATCGCGCTCGCAAGCGGCGGCCGCGGCGCCGATCGCGTCCGCGATAGTCTCGCGCCGCCAGTATCCCTCGCGCACATAACGCGCGGCGGCTTCGGGCGGGTATGGGACGCAGCCTTCGAGCATCGCGTCTCCTCGCTGGTCGGGCGCGGCGCCGCTCAGCGCGAGCTGAGCGACCCGACGGCCATGCGGAAGACTTCCTCCATGATACGTTCGCGCCGGTCGCCGTCCCGTACGGGATCGTACCAGGTGTGAAACCAGTTCATCGCGCCGAACAGCAGCGAAGTCATGATCGCGCTCTGGCCGCGGTCGAGCGTCACGCCGCGTTTGGCGGCGACCTGCTCGAGGATCCTGCGGCACAGGCGCGAGTAGTCGCGCTTGATACGCGCGATATCCGCCGCCTGACGGCCGGCCAGGGTATCGGTCTCGCGCACCAGCACCTTCATTTCGGCCAGATTGTCCATGTGGTAGCCGAGATGACTCTCGATAAAGAGCCGCATGCGCTGTTCGGGGTCTTCCACGCCTGCCAGGCGCGCGTTGGCGCGCTGCACGAGCTCGTTGAAGGTGCGCTGGGCAATCAGATAGAGCAGCTCTTCCTTGTTGCGGAGGTAATAGTAGATGCGCGGAAAAGAGATTTCAGCGCGCGCGGCGATATCGCGAATCGACGCGAGGCCGAAGCTCTTTTCGGCGAACACAAACGCCGCCGCGCGCAAAATGTGTTCGATGTTCGCGTCGTACCGCTCGGCAGGGCTGAGCATCTCGCGGGTGGGCCTGGTTCGCCGGGAAACTCGGGCGCGGGCAGCGCTGGCGGTCTTTCTCAAGGAAGTCTCCGTAGCTGGGCGACGATCTATCGGCGCCGGCTAGCTGTAGCGGCGGCCGGCCGTGGAATCGGGGATCGGAATCTGGAGCCAGGTCAGCAGTCCGTTGACTTCCGCGATGAACGCATCGCGCATCTCCTCGTTGGTGCGCCGCCTGAGCCCCCATCGCAGGTAGTCGTGCTGGCGCCTCGAACCCGATTGGCCGAACATGTCGAGGCCGGCGGGATACCATTTCGCGATGTGCTTCTCCAGCCGCGCGCGGCTCTGCTCGGGCTCGCGCTGGAGCGCGCGTCGAATCAGGCTGTAGCCGAATGCGGCGTGGCCGAGTTCTTCGCGGTAGACGCGGTCGGCGATCTTGGCCAGCGGCTCGTAGCTGCATCCGACCCACTCATAGCCCATGTAGGCGCCCTGGCGGTCGGCGAAGAAGCTGAACAGCCCGTACTCGATCCAGTCTTCGGCGCGATCGCGCATCTCGAAGATGTAGATCGGCATCGGCGTGGACATGAACTGGGCGTCGACCTTCACACCGAGTCCTTCGAGCAGCTTCATCCAGTAGCTCGCGTGGCGGACTTCGTCCGACCAGAACGCCGCGTACTCGGCTTTGTCCTCGGGCGTCGGTGCGAGCGCGAGCGGCTTCATCAGCGTGCGCTCGGGGGCGAGCATGTACTCGGATTCGATTCGCGACTGAATCGAGAGCATCCGGATCAGCAGGTCCTTGTACTCCGCGGGCAACTCTTCGGGCCCCTTGAAGCGGGGCTGCACGCTTGGCTGGGGATTACTCACAAGTCACTCTCACCTGGCGTCATTCTGCAATCAACCTAACGCTCGTTCGGATAGCATCAGCGGTGAGCAAGCGTCAACCACGGGTTACCCCGCCATCGTCAGGCCGCCGCTGACGCTCAGCACCTGACCCGTGACGTAGTCCGCGTCCGCCGAGGCGAAGAACGCGACCGCACCTGCGATATCTTCAGGACGGCCCAGGCGCCGAAACGGGATCGCGCGGGTCATCGCCTGGAGCATATCGCCCCGGCCCGCCATCGCGCTCTCCAGCAGCGCGGTCTCGGTCGGTCCCGGACATACGACATTGACGTTGACTCGGCTGCGGGCAAGCTCGCGAGCCAGAGTCTTGGAGAAGCCGACGATCGCAGCCTTGCATCCGGCGTAGACGGCCTCGCCGGTCGAGCCTACGCGCCCCGCGTCGGAGGAGATCGAGACGATCTTGCCATGCCCCCGCGCTTGCATCCGAGGCGCAATCGCCTTGCAGCAGTTGAGCACGCCGCGAAAATTGATCGCGATGACTTTCTCCCAGGTCTCGGGAGTGCTGTCGGCAAACGGCTCGACGATATCCCATCCGGCGTTGTTCACGAGGATCTCCACCGGGCCAAGCTCACGCTCGATCGCGTCCACGGCGGCGGCTACCTCGTCGAGGCTGGTGACGTTGAGCCGGTACGCACGCGCCTCGAATCCGGCCCGCCGGATTTCGTCAGCGGTCCTGGAGGCGCTCTCGGCCTGGATATCGCCGATCGCGACGCGCGCGCCTTCGGCCGCGAGCCGGTTCGCGATCGCGCGGCCGATGCCCTGCGCGGCGCCGGTCACGAGCGCTACCTGCCCCTTGAGTCGCATCGCTTCGACCACCATCGTCAGCCTCCGTTAGCCTCGAGTATGCAGAATAGCGCACGGGCGCGTCAGAGGTTAGCCTTGCCACTTGATTTCAAAAGCCTGCGAGCCGATTTGCCGATTTTACAAAATCGTCATGGCTTGCTACGCGAAGAGCAGGCATACAGAAGATGGCTGAGACACGAACGAGGGCGGAAGTGATCGCGCAGGAAGCGTACGCGCGATGGCTGGGCGTCAGGGTCGACAAAATCGAGCCGGATTGCGCCCGCATCGAGTTGCCATACAAGGAGGAGAACAGCAATCCCGGCAAGCAGGTGCACGGTGGCGTGGTCGCCTCCGCGCTTGCGATCGCGGCGCGAATCGCAGCGTGCGCCGGCGTTGAAGGGCAGGAGCCATCCGCGGCGGGGATGCTTTCGCTGAACGTGGGTTATCTGGCCTCGGCCGTAGGCGAAGCAATCGTCGCTGAGAGCCGCGTGATGCGCCGTGGCAAGGAGCTATGCTACGTGCGCTCGGAGGCGGCCAATCCCGATGGCAAGCCGCTCGGCACCGCGACGGTCGTCTATCGCGCGGCGCCGGGAATCGATCCGTGCGCGACTGGCCGCGATCGATCGATCGGGCGATGCGGTCGAGGGCATCGAGGCGCTGGCGGGCGCGCTGACGGCCTCGCCGTTCATCGCGGGCGTCGGATTGATCGCCGAGCAGATGAAGGACGGACGCGCGCGGCTTCGGCTGGCGCATCGCGCAACCAACGCCGGCGAGGGCGGCGCGATTCACGAGGGCGCGATCGCCGCACTGATCGACACTTGCGGTGCGCTGTCCGCGTGGTCGCTGGTGAAGCCGCATGCGGGATGCGCGTGTCGACGGTCGGTATCGACGTGGAGTTCGTCAACGCCGTGAGCGATCAGGACCTGATAGCGCGCTCCAGAATGGTCGGCCGCAAGCGCGAGATATTCTTCAACCGCGTCGAGATCGAATCGGCCGGCGGTACGCTCGCCGCGTACGGCAGCGTGATCTATCGAATCGTATTGCCGGAGGCGGCGAGGGAGTGATGGGCGCCAAAAGCCTCGCCGTAGTGCAGACCGGCGCGCGCAAACTGGAGCTGCGCGAATTTCCACTGCCGGAGATTCGCGACGACGACGCGCTGCTCAAGGTCGAGGCGTGCGGAATCTGCGGCAGCGACTACGAGCAGTACCAGGGCGCGTTCGCGGGGATGCACTACCCGGTGATTCCCGGCCACGAGCCGCTCGGTTTCATCGATAAAATAGGCCCCGTCGCTGTCCGGCGATGGGGCGTCAAAGAGGGCGACCGGGTCGCGGTCGAAGTGCTGCTCCCGTGCGGGTTCTGCGAGAATTGCCGCGCCGGCGCATACCGGATCTGTATCGGCAAGGGCCGCATGTCGGCCTATGGCTATACGCCCTGCGAAATCGCGCCGGCGCTCTGGGGCGGCTATGCGCAGCACATGTACCTCGATCCGCAGACCATGATGCACAAGGTGTCGCCCAAAGTGCCGGCCGAGATCGCGGTGATGTTCAATCCGCTCGGTGCGGGAATCCGATGGGCGGTGCAACTCCCCGGCACGACGATCGGCGATACGATCGTGATTCTCGGCCCCGGCCAGCGCGGTCTCGCCAGCGCGATCGCGGCGCGGGAGGCGGGCGCGTCCCAGATTATCGTGACGGGCCTCAAGCGCGACGCCAGAAAACTGGCCCTCGCGCGCGAGTTCGGCGCTACCCACACGATCGATGTCGAGCAGCACGACCCGGTCGCGATCGTGAGGGAAATCACGCACGGCCGGATGGCGGACGTGGCCGTGGACGTCACCGCTTACGCGACCAGCGCCGTGACGCAGGCGATCGATATCGTCCGGCGCGGCGGCACGGTCGTGCTGGCCGGCACCAAGGGCCCGCGTCCGGTCGAGAATTTTCTGAGCGACAAGATCGTCGGCAAGGAAATGCGCGTGCAGGGCGCGATGGGCGTGGACTTTCGCGCCTACGCTCCGGCAATCCGGCTGATTCGAGTCAGGCCGCTATCCACTCGACAAAATGCACACCCACACGCTGCCGCTGGAACAGGTCGAGCACGCGATCAAACTCCTCGCCGGCGAAGTCCCCGGCGAAGAGGCGATTCATATCGCGATCAAGATG